>CALUHR010000014.1 GCA_944320495.1 Candidatus Methanomethylophilaceae archaeon | reverse complement strand
CCTGTCCGCAAGGTCGACGAACAGTCCGTCGGTGGTCTTGATGATGTTCGCCTTGACGATGATCGAGACGTAGTTCTTGCCTGTCTTCTTCGCGTGCTCGAAACCGGCGCGGATGATCCTCTCGGTACCCTGGTGGGTGGCGACGCAGAAGTCCATGGCCAGGTCGTCGGTGACGAAGAACCCGTCGCTTCCGAGCGCGTAGGAACCCTCGGTGTTCTCCCTGAAGAAGGTCCAGTCGATGCCGAGCTCCGGGACGCTGACGGGGCGGACGTTGGCGAAGAGGTCGAGCTCCTTCCTCATGGCGACGTTCGCGGACTCGATGTTCGGCCAGGGGTCTCCCTTGGCGGGGGTGGTGGTCGGACCCTTGAGGATCACATGGCACTTCTTGAGCTCGGCGAGGGTGTCGTCGGGGATGGCCTTCATGACCTCGGCGCGCCTCTCGATGGTGAGGCCGTCGATCTGCCTGACCTCCACCTTGCCGGCGGCGATCTTGTCGGCCAGGAGGAACTCCATGACCTTCTGGGCTGATGCGCAGATGTAGGGGCCGATCCCGTCACCTCCGCAGACGCCGATGATGAGCTTGTCGAGCTTGGAGTAGTCCACGGGACCCTCCTCGGCCTTGAGGGCCTCGACCCTCTCGAGCTGCTTCCTAACGAGGGCGCCGAATTTCTCCTGCGCCGCCTGGATGGCCTTCTCGTCTACCATTTGTATCGTGGATGGGGATGGTTTTATCGTATTTAACGCGCGCTTAGGGCGACGAGTGGACGATGGAGCGTGGATGACATCGGTCCCTCAGACAGCCTATCGGGATCACATGGACACCGTCCTCGCGGGTGTAGGCGTACTCCGTCCCTGTGACGACCGCGAGGAACGAGGGCTCGTTCCTGACCTTCTCCTTGATCCTCAGCAGGTTGCGCGCAGCCTGGTCCACCATACCCTGTCCCAGCTTCACCTCGATGGCTCCCCACTCCCCGGTGCCCCTCATGTGGATTATAGCGTCTGCTTCGAGGTCGTCGCTGTCCCGGTAGTGCATCACGTCCGCCCCTAGGACGCCAGCGTAGACCTTGAGGTCCCTGACGACGAGGGACTCGAACAGGAGCCCGAATGTGTTTAGGTCTGACATAAGATCCTTGACTGACGCTCCCAGAAAGTACGCCGCCACGGCTGGATCGCACAGATGCCTCGTGTCCGATGTTCTCATCGTCGCCTTGGAGCGGAGACTCGGGCTCCACGCCGCTGTGTCGTCTATCAGATACACCTTCCTGAGAGCGTTCAGGTAGTCCCTCAGGGTGTTGATGCTGATCGATGTGCTGTCCCTCTCGGCGATGTCCCTCAGTATCGTGGTGTCAGGCGTTATCGACGACTCGTTTCTGGCAAGGGACCTGAGGATCTGCCTCATCTTGTTGGGATCGTGATATGCCCCTGTCTTCAGGTCCCCGTTCCCGTCGAAGGACCGGACCCTCATGTTCACGATGGACTCGCAGTAGCCGGCCACCTGCCTGCACGCGACGCTCGTGCTCTTCCCGACGGAGCTGGGCCAGCCTCCGCGGACCACCTGCTCCGCTATGTCCTCCAGGCTCAGTCTCGACTGCCCGGACACCGCACACGGGCCGAACAGGGACCTCAGGGACACCTCCCCGGTCGAGGCCCCGGACTCGTAGAGGCTCATCGTGTGCATCCTCATCTCGACAATCCTGCCCGTACCTGTGTGGTCGCTCTCCCTCTTCTCGTATGAGGCGGAGCCTGTCATTATGTAGAGCCCCTCACGCCCAGTGTCGTCCACGCTTTTGCGCACGGCGTTCCAGAGGGCCGGTGCCGTCTGCCACTCGTCGAGCAGCCTTGGCTTGGGGCCTTCCAAAAGCATGGACGGACGCGTCTTGAGCGCCGCTTCGTACTCCTCCCTACGGTCCTCATCCTGAAGGTATATGGCGCTCTCGGCGACCTGCTCTGCAGTGGTGGTCTTCCCGCACCATTTGGGACCCAAGATGACGACAGCTCCGAACGCCTCGAGGTTCTCACGGAGCTCGACGTCAGCGAGTCTGGGGATGTATCTACTGGAGTCTTGGGACATTGCAAAGTGAAATTGTTATTTGACTATATAATTGGTGGAGTTGGGACGATTTCATTGGTGGAGTTGGGAACCTCCCAGGCCCCTGACGGGATCGTCTGAGACCGTCGAGCGACCCGTATACGACCTTGCATCCCGACAGGACCGCGGACAGCGGGCTCTCAGGCTCGCCCCTCAGCTCCAGGACCTCCTCCGGGGTGTAGACCATCAGGTCAAGCAGTCTCCCCGGCCTCCCCATGGCGTCCCTTACGCCGGACATCCTCTTGGCACGGGAACGCTCCGAGGACTCCATGACGACGAGCAGTCCCGTCCCGTCGGAGTAGGACGCCACTGCGACAGGCTCGCAGCGCTTGACGATGTTGGAAACGGCACGGTCCAGGTTCCTGTCTCCCATGGACTCCCATCTCCGCCGGAGTATTTCATATTGTCATAGAACCGCCCCGTGACGGGGCGTAAGGGGTTTCGACGTCAGATGAGACTGGTGTCCGTGATGCAGATTATGCCCAGGTACCCCTCGTACTCGCTGAATGCGCAGAGGGTCATGCCGTCCACGATCAGGGCATTGATCGTGAACACCTCGTCGGAGGCGACGTAGCGATCGCAGGAGACGATCCCGCCGTCCAGAATGAAGGCCCCCGAACCTACCTTGGCACCGTCGAAATCCGGTCCGATCCCCGTGAGGAACACGTCCTTCGGGTAAACGGACAGTCCCTGGTCGACCCCGTTGGTGAACGTCCTGACCTGGACGTTGTCCCCGTCGATCGACTCGATTACCTCGCGGGTGGCCGTCTGATTGACCGTCATGCCGGTGTCGGTGTCTATGACTATCGTCTCGTAGGTCATCCAGTCGCCGACCTCGAGCTCCTTGACGACCGCCTGCGGATGCTCCGGGGCCGCGTCCGAGTACAGCGTGCTCTCCACGATGTCGAAGGTGATGACGGTGTCCGGCAGGGCCGAGTCCGGGTTGGGAACTTCCACCTGGATCCTGTACAGGCATCCGTTGCTGTACCAGGCGTACGTGTCGATCGCCGCTTCCTCCAGGTACACCTGGCACTCCCTCTCGCCGAACGCCGTGTCGATGACCTCCGTCCTCACCGGCTCAACGCCCGCAGGCAGGACGTTGGCGAATTCCTCCGCCGTCGTCCAGGAGTACTGGGAGATGGTCGACTGATAGAGGATGCGTCCGTCATCGACGATCATGGCAAGCACGGTGAACATCTGCGGAGTCTGATAGTCCGCTCCGTCGGAGGTCATCTCCACGACGTAGTAGTCGCCTGCGACGACGTCCGTCCTCAGGGTGTCGGTGTCGTATCCGGCGGGACCGTCCTGGGAGTCTCCCTGGAGGTAGATGAATGAGAAGATCAGGCACAGAGCGACCACCACGGTGGCGACGCCCGCAAGGACCAGGTTACCATTCTTCATGATTCTGGAATCGATGCGAACGCTTTTAAAGCGATGCGCCCGGGCCACGCCTCACCGCGAAGCATCGGCCGACCTCCGCCGAAAGACCTCCCCTCCCGAAGGGGCCAACCCCAAGCTTAAGACTTGGACGGCAATCACCCGCCCGGATGCCCTCTGAAGATTCGACGAAAGAGACCGCTGAGCCAGGCGGCAGAAAGACGGCCATCGCCCACAAGCTGGCCGCCAAGCAGCAGGAGATCTCCGTCACGGAGTTCTTCGAGAAGAACAAGCAGATCCTCGGATTCGACTCCCGCTCCAAATCCCTCCTGATGGGAATCAAGGAGGCCGTGGACAACTCCCTCGACGCATGCGAGGAGGCCGGCATCCTGCCGGACGTGTCCGTCAGGATCGACAGGCTCAACGACGAGGACTACTGCATCTGCATCGAGGACAACGGTCCCGGCATCGTCCACAAGATGATGCCCAACGTCTTCGGCAGGCTCCTCTACGGTTCGAGGTTCCACGCGCTCCGCCAGTCCAGGGGACAGCAGGGTATCGGGATCTCCGCCACCGTCATGTACGGCAACATCACCACCGGCAAGCCCGCCCACGTCATGTCCAAGATCGAGGGCGAGGACGAGGTCGCATGGGGGATGGACATCGTCATCGACACCAAGACCAACCGCCCCATCGTCACCAACGACAAGGCCTTCGAGTGGGAGGGCAAGGAGCACGGGACCAGCATCGAGTACACGATCAAGGGCAGATACATCACCGGCAAGCAGTCGGTGTTCGAGTACCTGCGCGACACGGCCATCGTCAACCCGCACGCGCAGATCACGTTCAGGGACCCGGAGGGCAAGAGGTACGTCTTCGAGAGGGCGACGGACATCATGCCCCCGAAGCCGAAGGAGATCAAGCCCCACCCGGAAGGCATGGAGATCGGGGACATCCTGAAGTACGCCTCCAACACCCAGCAGAAGACACTGAAGGCGTTCCTGAAGAACGACTTCTCCAGGATCACGGACAGGATCGCCACCGAGATATGCGAGAGGTCGGGCGTGAACCCCGACAAGAGCCCCGCAAAGGTCGACAGGGAGGACGCGATCAGGATCCTCAAGGCGATCGGCGAGGTCAAGATCATGGCCCCTCCGACCGACTGCCTGTCCCCCATCGGGGACACGCTGATCAAGAAGGGACTGATGCACGTGCTCGAGGGGCTCAGGCCCGAGTACTACGCGACCCCGGTCACCCGCTCGCCAAAGGCCGTGAACGGGAACCCGTTCATCGTGGAGGCCGGGATCGTCTACGGCGGGGACATACCGTCCGACGGCCAGGTCCAGATCCTCAGGTTCGCGAACCGCGTCCCGCTCCTCTACCAGCAGGGCGCCTGCGCCATCACCAAGGCCATCTCCGAGATGGACTGGCGCAGGTACGGTCTGGAGCAGCGCGGAGGGAAGGGCATACCCTTCGGACCCGCGATCATCCTCGTGCACGTGGCGTCCACCAAGGTCCCGTTCACATCGGAGGGCAAGGAGGCCATCGCCTCCTACCCCGAGCTCATATCCGAGATCGGCCTGGCGCTCAGGCTGTGCGCCAGGAACCTCAAGAGCCATCTCAACAAGATGGAGAGGAAGAAGAAGACCCACGCCAAGTTCGAGATCGTGCAGGAGATCCTGCCCGACATGGCGAAGAAGGCCGCGGACCACCTGGGAAGGCCGGTGCCGAACCTGGACAGGACCATCACGAGGATCATGAACGTGGTCTGGGTCGAGCCGTCCTTGAAGAAGCTGGACAAGAAGACCAGGGAGGTCACCTTCACGGTGTACAACTACACCAGCCTGCCGAGGACCTTCATGCTCCACGCGCAGCTCCCGAAGGAGGCGGTCAACCTGACGCTGTTCGGCCATGAGCACTTCAAGGACATGAACGAGGACGGGAAGACGAACTGGACCATCCAGGACCTGCCGCCCTCGGAGCACACCACGGTGACGTTCGAGCTCACCGGCGAGCTGGCGGACACCTTCGACGCCGACGACGTCTACTTCTCCGGGCTGAACCCGGCGATGGTGATGGGCGCCGAGATGCTGCCCGGCGACTGGGGGATCAAGGGAATGGAGATTGTGGAGACGGACGAGGGAGACTTCGCCGACGACGAGGAAGAGGAAGAGGAGGTCGAGGATCTTGGCGAGGACTGACAGGCAGGAGGAGGCGAAGGAGAGCCTCACCGGATTGGTGGAGCATCTCTACGACCAGCTGGACGACGGGCAGATCCCATCCATGGAGCTGCCGCTGAGGTCCAAGAGGAACATCGAGTTCGACCCGGCCCACAACGTGTGGAAGTACGGCGACCTCAAGACGTCCCGCTCCGCGAAGACCGTGAACGGGGCCGTCATGATGCTCCGCACCGTGTACACCGCGGACTTCATCAACGAGATGATCCGCGACAGCAAATCGTCCACCCTGAGGGAGATGTACTACATCTCCGAGGGATGGAACCACGCCAAGTTCCACAGCCAGGACGAGAGCAACCTCCTGGCGGAGGACCTGGAGACCATCACCGGCTGCATGAGGGAGGACTTCAAGCTCAGGCCGGAGGAGTCGGGCGCCCACGTCTACGGGGACATCAACTTCACGACGATGACCAAGAAGGGCATGAAGAAGATGAACTGCATCGACGACGTGTCAGAGGCGGGGTTCGCGGTGCCGTACAAGGTCGAGGACGACACGTTCCAGATCGACCCGGGCAACACGAGGTTCGTCATGGCGATCGAGACGGGAGGTATGTTCGCCAGGCTGATCGAGAACGGGTACCCCGAGAAGGTCGGGTGCACGCTGGTGCACCTGTCCGGACAGCCCGCCAGGTCGACCAGGCGCCTCATCAAGAGGATGAACGAGGAGTACAACATCCCCGTCGTGGTCTTCACCGACGGCGACCCGTGGTCCTTCAGGATCTACGCGTCCGTCGCCTACGGTGCGATCAAGACCGCGCACATCTCCGAGTACCTGGCGACTCCGACCGCCCAGTTCGTGGGCATCACGGCGTCGGACATCCTGAACTACGACCTGCCCACCGACAAGCTCAACGACAAGGACATCGGGGCCCTCCACGCGGAGCTATCCGACCCCAGGTTCACCGACGAGTTCTGGGTCAACGAGATCCAGGCCATGCTCCAGATGAACAAGAAGGCCGAGCAGCAGGCGCTGGCGAAGTACGGTCTCGACTACGTCACCGACACGTACCTGCCCGAGAAGCTCACCGACATGGGAATACTCTGATACCGGGCCGCAGGAAACCGCTTGAAACCCCTTCACTTTATTATCTGGCACGGGGCTTCCTCCGCCATGGACGGACTCAGGGATTCTGTCAGGGCGTGGATTGCGGAGTTCATTCCGGGATACTGCAGGGAGCACGGGGAGGAGCCCATCTGGAGGGAGCCGCTCGTCGGCCTCGCCGATGCGGCGTCCCCGGAGTTCGCCAGGATACGCGAGATCGGCAACGAGAGGCAGAAGCTTCCTTCCGACTACCTCGACGGGGCCACGACGGTGATATCCTACTTCCTCCCGTTCACCGAGGCCATATCGGAGGACAACGAGGGCGGGGAGTTCGCCACCCCTTGCTGGGCGCACGCCTACGGACTCACCAACGCCATGGCAGCGGAGCTGTGCCAGCATATCGCCGGGAAGGTCCGCGGGATGGGGTACCGTGCCGAGGTCCCGGTGGATGCGGGGATCATCCTGGACAGGACCTACAGCTGTTGGTCCCAGAGGCACGTGGCCCGCATCGCCGGCCTGGGGAGCTTCGGCATGAACCAGATGCTGATCACCGAATCGGGGTGCTGCGGCAGGTTCTTCTCGGTGATCACCGACGTGCCCTGCGAGCACGACGCCTACTTCGACGGCGAGAGGTGCCTGTACAAGAGGGACGGGAGCTGCGGGCTCTGCATGGACGTCTGCCCCGGTCACGCGCTCCGCGGGGACGGCTTCGACAGGGTCGCATGCGACGAGAGGTGCACCATCAACGAGGAGCGCTCCGGCAAGCAGGTCTGCGGCAAGTGCCTGAACGGCATGCCCTGCACTTTCACCGATCCGTCCGCATGATTTCGGAACCATTTTAAGTGACGGTGCGTAACTATGGGCATGAACGGAACCCTCTACTTCGAATGCGAATCCGGGATCAGCGGGGACATGGCCGTGGCGGCCATGCTGGACCTCGGCGCCGACCCCGATGCGCTCACGAGGGCCCTGGACAGCCTGGATGTCGACGGGTTCGACATCGCGATCAGGGACGTGATGAAGTCCGGCATCAGGGCGAAGGACTTCGACGTCGTCCTGGACGAGGACAACCACGACCACGACGCGGAGTACCTGTACGGGCACCATCACGAAGAGGGCCATCACCACCATCACCATGCCCACAGGCACTACGGCGACATAGCCGCCCTGATCGAGGGGGCCGACATGACCGAACGTGCCAGGTTCATCTCCCTCCGCATCCTGAGGATACTCGGCGAGGCCGAGTCGGAGGCCCACGGCGTCCCCCTGGAGGAGGTCCACTTCCACGAGGTCGGCGCGGTTGACTCCATAGTGGACATCGTCTCGCTCGGGGTGTGCCTGGACAGCCTCGACCCCGACGGGGTGTGCTTCTCCGAACTGTACGAAGGCACCGGCACCGTGAGGTGCCAGCACGGCGTGATGCCCGTGCCCGTACCGGCCGTGGTGAACATAGCCAGGGCCCATTCGCTCCCGCTGAGGATCACCGATTCCGCGGGCGAGTACGTCACCCCCACCGGGGCGGCGTTCGCGGCCGCGGCCAGGGACTGCCAGAGGCCCAGGTCCTTCACGATCTCGAGAATAGGCATCGGCGCGGGGAAGCGCGAGTCGGAGAGGTCGGGCCTTCTGAGGGCCATGATCATCGTGCCCGAGCCTTCCACCGAGGGCATCGTCAAGCTCGAATGCAACGTGGACGACTGCACGGGCGAGGAGCTCGGATACGCGGCGGAGAGGCTGTTCGCGGCGGGCGCGAGGGACGTCAGCTACTCGCCGGTCTTCATGAAGAAGGGCAGGCCGGGATGGCTTCTCACCGTCATATGCGACGAGGCCGACCGCCAGGGGCTCGAGGGGGTGATCTTCCGCGAGACCACGACCATCGGCATCCGCCGCGTCGCGATGGAGCGCACAATCCTCGGAAGGACGATGGAGAAGGTCTCCACGGAATACGGCGAGGTGTCCGTGAAGGTCTGCACCTCCGACGGACTGGTCCGTTGCTATCCTGAGTACGAGGACGTGGCGGCGATAGCGAGGTCGAAGGGCGTGCCGTTCCGCGACGTGTATGAGGCGGCCTGCAGGGCGAGCCGTCAGCGACGGCAGCGGAGGTTCATGAGGATGAACGTCCTCATCTCGTCCTTGAACTCCGGACGATGGACGGACACGCCGGCCATCTCCATCGCATCCCTCACGAGCTCGCTGGTGAAGCAGTACCCGACCATGCCGTTGCCGTGGAAGAGCACGGACAGCTGGATCATCTGCGCTGCCTCGTCCGACACGCCGAGGGTCTCGACGAGCCTGGCGGAGAACCTCTCCGTGAGACGGACGTACTCGGCCTTGAACGGCGCCAGCCTCTCCACAGAGACGTTGGTCTCGATTATGCACTGGAGCATCGTCGCGTAGCGGAGATAGTCCTGGTGCGCGTTCAGAATCCCGGCCCACACGTCGGCCAGGGTCTCGGCGGTGTATCCGCATCCCGCCGGGACGGCGCTGTCCAGCGCGTCGTAGTACGAGCGCATGCAATCCTCGGCGATCTGGAGGTAGATCTCCTCCTTGGTGCTCACATACCGGTAGAGGTTCGCGCGGGTCCAGGAGAGCTGCTCGGCTATCGTGGATAGCGTGATCTCGTTGTACGGGCGGGTCCTGAAGAGGGAGTCGGCCGCCTCCTTGATCTCGGCGATCCTCTGCTCCTTCTGCTCGGGGCTCCTCGCGCGTATGAAATCGGACATGTGACCGTGCGTAGAAGCCGATGTGGATATTTATGGTTTTATGGAGGTGATTTAACATGGTTTTTAGTTACATCGAGTAACGTCAGGCGGACTCGTACTCCGCCAGGCAGAACCTGTAGAAGCCCATCGCGTCCGATGGCGAGCGCCCCCTGCAGGAGATCGCAGGCTCGGAGCTGTACGCCTCCCAGCCGAGGCCGGAGCTGCGCACGGTGACCTCCACAGGGTCGGCGAGACGACACTCCCACTCCCCGAGGTCGATGTCCGACACCGTCTCGGTCCAGCGCAGACCCATCCTCTCCTTCATCCTCTCGATCGCGGCGATGCCTCCGCTACCATCCCTTGCGAACATGGACGCTGCCACCGGCGGATCGTATAAGACCGGGACCGTCGGACCGTCGGCATCGGAATCACCGGACGTACGGATGCCGAGCGTCCTCGCTCGCGCCTCCTCCTGACCTTCAGGTGACCCGGCGGGTCCAGGGAAATCTCTCCCCTCTCGACCCTCCACGAACCTCTGGTCCCTCCCTCACGCCTCAGGACGCCGTCCGCCTTGAGGGAGTTGACCGCCCCGACGACCTCCGAGCGCGGGACACCCAGCGCGTCGCTCATGGAGTTGATGGACGCCTTGTTGTCGCGGACTATCATGCTCAGGACCCGCTCGGTCACGCATCCGGACGATGAGGGCGATATGGGCATCGTGCATGTGACGGTGTCCGGATCCGTCTCCTCCGTGAACTTCGGGTTACCGGCCCCCAGCCCGCGGCATGCCCCCATTATGACCGACATGCCGGACCCCGCGCGCTCCACCATGCCTGTGAGCATCAGCATCTTCATGACCGTGGGGTTGCGCGGGTCGCTCCTCCCTCCCCTCACAGCCTGGTCTATCGGCACGCGGAATCTTCCGGGATTCATGGTCACCAGCCGGTCGGGGTGCCTCTCCACCACCACGCCCCTTCTGCCGTGGTAGTCCGCGTGGATGAGCGCGTTCGCGATCATCTCCCTCTGCGCCTTGATCAGGTCGTTGTCGTCCACCCTGGTGAACCCCTCGACCCTGAGCGGCCTCTCGCCCAGAAGGAAGATGCGGTTGCTCACGTACGTGAAGAAGTCCCAGATGTTCCCAGTCCACTCGCCGGTGTCGCTGGTCATGCGCTGGGACCACGTATCCTCCGAGACATCGTACTCGCGGTAGTCCAGGAAGTAGTTCGTCAGCTCGGACCTGATGCAGTAGTCGCGGCCGAACATCAGCAGGCCTGCGATGGTCGGGACCTGTTCACCGTCGCGGACGCCTACCGCGCCGATCAGCCGCAGGAACTCCTCCCTCCCCTCCCTCAGCCACGGGTGACCGGGGTTGCGGGCGCTCAGGACGTTCCTGAAGGACTCCACAGACCTGTCGTCCAGATCCCTTAGGACAGCATGGCGACAGGGAGACAGGTCCAGCGGGTCGTCGGAGGCGTCGCGGACCATGGCCGCTATCTCGTCGGGGGTGCAGTGGTAGTCACCCTCTCCGTTGCGCCTGTAGGTGCCTGAGTTCATGGATCCGGACACGTACACCGGACGGAAGTGGCGGTCGGCCGCCGGGACGCGGACTGCTATTAGCGTCGAGCCGTCCACCTCGATGACCTCGACATCGTCCTCGTCCAGGAGGTTTATGCTCACCTTCTGCGGGTTGTTGACCTGGTCCCAGAGCATGCCGATCACATGATCGGGGCACTTCACCCCCTCGACCCTCAGCCTCCTGCCCTCCTCCCTCAGGCCCATGACGATGATCCCGCCGGAGGTGTTGGCGAACGCCGAATACGTGGGCCAGAAGTCCCGGGTCAGCTTCTCGGAGCATGACTTCCCCTCGAATCTGACACCCTCTCTGTTAGTACAGTAGCCTCCCGAGAACCTCAGACCCTTCATGACCACCTCATACGATTGCAACATAATAAAACTTGATTTCGTACAATTGAATATAATCAAATACAATCAGAATCCGCTCGGCCGACCTCCGTCCGTTCACATACCCCGGGACATCCCCTCTATGATAATGTTCTTATAGAAGCTCTTACAGTCACAGGCATATACCGCTTCAGGCGGAGGTGTTCGATATGTCAAAGAGACAGTTCAAGGCGGAGTCCAAACAGCTGCTCGACCTGATGATCAACTCGATCTACACCCACAGGGAGATCTTCCTGAGGGAGATCGTGAGCAACTCCTCGGACGCCATAGACAAGCTCCACTACCTCTCCATGACCAAGCCCGACGAGGTGAAGGTCGCCAGGGAGGACCTCAGGATCAAGGTGTCCTATGACAAGGACGCCCGCACCGTGACCGTCGAGGACAACGGGATAGGCATGGACAAGGAGGACCTGGAGAACAACCTCGGCGTCATCGCCCACAGCGGCTCCCTCGACTTCAAGAGGGAGATGGAGCAGGGGAAGGACGTCGACATCATCGGACAGTTCGGCGTCGGGTTCTACAGCGCGTTCCTCGTCTCGGACGAGGTCACGGTGTACACGAAGAAGTACGGCACCGACCAGGCCTACAGGTGGAGGTCCAAGGGCGCCGACGGCTACACCATCGACGAGTGCGAGATGGACGGCTGGGGCACCCGCGTCGTGATGCACCTCCGCCCGGACGACGACAACGAGCGCTACTCCGACTACCTGGACCAGTACCGCCTCCAGGAGCTGATCAGGAAGTACTCCGACTACGTCCGCTGGCCCATCCACATGGACGTGGAGAAGGAGGACCTGGTGGAGACCGGGGAGACCGACGAGGACGGCAAGCCCAAGAAGGACTGGGTCACCAGCGTCGAGGACGAGGTCGTCAACAGCATGGTGCCGATCTGGCAGAAGCCGAAGTCCGAGGCCACGGACGAGGAGTGCTTCAAGTTCTACAAGGAGAAGTTCCGCGACTGGGAGGACCCCATGTCGGTTATCAGGATCAACGCCGAGGGAGCCGTGAGCTACAAGGCGATGCTGTTCATCCCCAAGGTCGCCCCGTACAACTTCTACAGCAGGGAGTTCGAGCCCGGGCTGCAGCTGTACTCCTCCGGGGTCATGATCATGGAGAAGTGCAAGGACCTGCTGCCGGACTGCTTCAGGTTCGTGCGCGGTGTCGTGGACTCGCCAGACCTGTCCCTGAACATCTCCAGGGAGATGCTGCAGCACGACAGGCAGCTGGCGACTATCAGGGCCAACATCGAGAAGAAGGTCAAGGCAGAGCTGGAGAGGATGCTGAAGGACGAGCGCGACAAGTACCTCGAGTTCTACAAGTCCTTCGGCCTGCAGCTCAAGTACGGCATCGTCGAGGACTACGGCATGAAGGCCGACCTGCTGAAGGACCTGATCATGTTCCACTCCCTGAGGGAGGACAAGCTGGTCACCCTGCGCGAGTACCGCGACGCGATGCCCGAGGACCAGCCGAAGATCTACTTCGCGGCCGCCGAGAGCGTCGCCAGGGCGAAGCAGCTCCCGCAGACCGAGATGGTGTCCTCCAAGGGATACGACATCCTCCTGCTGTCGGAGGACGCGGACGAGTTCGCCCTCAGGACCCTGAGGGAGTACGACAAGAAGGAGTTCTGCGACGTCGCCGGGAAGGACCTCGGACTGGAGACCGACGAGGAGAGGAAGGAGTCTGAGGAGAGGGCCGAGGCCGAGAAGGACGTGCTCGCGTTCGTCAAGGAGGCCCTCGGGGACGCGGTGTCCGACGTCAGGCTCTCGAGCAAGCTGAAGTCCCACGCTGTCTGCCTCACGGCGGACGGGGACATCTCGCTGGAGATGGAGAAGTACTTCTCCTCGATCCCCGGCGACCAGGAGAGAATCAAGGCCAAGCGCGTACTGGAGATCAACGCCGACCATCCCGCCTACGCCGCTCTGAAGAAGGCGTACGATGAGGACAAGGAGAAAGCGAAAGACCTCGCCGTCATCATGTACGACCAGGCCGCGCTCATCGCCGGAATGCCGGTGGACGACATCCTCGGGTACTCCGACAGGGTGTTCAAGCTCTTCGGCTGATTGTGAAACCATGCCCTCGGGCGTCGGGAGGCGTCCGGGGGCGAATCACCAATTACTATGAATTACCACATTTTACCAAAACGGTAATTCGCTTTATCCGAGAATCCGGGTCATCATGACCGGGACCTCCGCCGGCGACACCGCGACAGTTCTCTGCACCCCTTCACGAACACGGACCCGCCGTCCCCGTGGACCAGGGATGTGTCGCGGCGCATGGACGGGAACATGAGAGCGCCGGACGTCCCGCTGATGCTGAAACGCCTGGACAGGTCACAATCTCGGAGCTCCGCCATGGATGGTACATCGACGATGTGCCGAAGAAATGCCGTGGCATCTACGAATCATCCGGTTCCGTTCCTCCCGAATCGGGGATTCATGGCATCAAAAGAGCGGGAGCTGGGACGAAGAGCACCTCCGCCATCTGGAGCTCCTCGACATAGATGCGAGGAACCTGTCCCCGAACTGACAGACGTGCGGTCATGTGCGTACGCGTGTGCGGGCACGACCCCGGCAGCGGATGCACTGACTCGCCCTGGAGAATCAAAGACTGGGTACCGATCCGCATCAGGTTCATCTTCGGATGCATGTGTGAGTCGATGGGGAGGATGCAAATCGATAGCTTCACAACCGAGGCCAATGACCCGTTTTGTTAAAATAATCGGATATAGCAATCGATAGCTAAAAAAACATTTAAATATCCCGAGCGTGATCCCTTCCTCAGAACTATGTCGGCCCTGCCGTAACAGGACCGCGGCCTCGACGAGGCCTATGTTTGGCCGTTGATCACTCAACGGCGACCTCTATGACCAGACCAATGATGGTCACAGAGACCCGGAGGTATATCCTCCTGTTGAGGAAGTTAAGCTTCATTTGGCTTCCTCCTGCCGGCTGGAGGTCGGAATCCAGCCGGCAACCCCTCACCTCTGTCCCTGTATTATGAACCGAACCGTCAGTGCAAGTATACATGCACGGTCTTAGATTCGAAGTTCATGTCTGAACTACCATCTTGAAACGAATGGGCGACGAGGACCCGACCGTACGGCAACTCCTTGGAATCACCATCCCTCATGTCGGCACCCATACGCGGACCAAGCGATCCGTTCGCTGCATTTGTCATGGTCGGGGCCTCCGTCGGCGACGCCGCGACAGCTCTCTGCACTCCTTCACGAACGCAGATCCGCCGTCCTCGGGGACCACGAGATACGTCGCCTTGCGCGCACGTGTCATCGCCACGTAGAAGAGCCTGCGTTCGTCGTCAGCCTTGGAACCGCTACCGTCGAGGAGCGACCTGATGAGCGCCGATTCCCCACGGGTGTCCGGGAACCCGCCCGGACCAGTCCTGTTGTTCAGGACGAACACGTGGTCCGCCTGCATGCCCTTCGACCCGTGTATCGTCATGAACACGATCCTGCGGGACGGGTCCGACTCCGGGGTCACCGTCAGCGTCCTGCCGTCGGGACAGGGCCTCCATTGGAACCCGCCGCCCTCCAGGGACACGACGTCGTGACGGAACCTGCCCAGCATCAGGATGCTCTCGTCCGGAGGTATCCCGGAGACAGCCTCGGATACCATCCTCATTGTGATGGTCCTGAGCACGGAGTCCGACCCGGGGTCGCCGACCAGCTCCTTGTGGACCTGGTTCGGGGACGAGTTCATGAACGCGTTGCTGATGCGGAGCAGTTCGCCTGAGAACCGGTACGTCCTCTCGATGCGGAGGACCTCCGATGGCCCCCAGTACCTCTCGAAGTCCAGGATGTACCCGACATCGCTCCCGTTGAAGCGGTAGATGCTCTGCCAGTCGTCCCCCACGCAGAACAGCTTGAACCCCCCGGACTCCCTGAGCGACCTGAGCAGGTCGTACCTGGAACGGGACATGTCCTGGTACTCGTCCACGATGACGTACCTGAGGTGGTGACGGTACATCCCGGAAGACACCCTCTCGGCCGCGAGGTTCAGCATGTCCTCGAAGTCGATCTCCCCTCTCATCTGCAGCTCCTGCCGGTACGCGTCGTATATGGGCTCGACCAGTCTGCATGCCCTCTGCAGGATCCTGCTCTCACGACGGTCGGATCCCTGCAGGGACGAGAGGTCGAACCCGCGACCCCTGCCCTCGATGAGCGTAATCGCCGTGGAGAACTCGCGGGAGATGCGGCCCAGGACGATCGAGTCCGTCTCCCTCAGCCTGGACAGCGTGACCGTCGGGTCCCTTTCTTGTATCGGTATGCCCGAACCGCGGACGGCCGACTCCAGGTCGTCCAGGAGGGTCCCCTCGCTGCGCTGGTACGAGTACAGGGCTATGAGCCTCGTACCGTTCGTCGCGTGCAGCTCGAACTTCCATTCCATTCCCTTGCGATACTCCTCGGAGGGATCGTCCCCGTGGCGAGACCTCATGAACGGTGCGACGGAACCGTCACGGCCTATGCCGAAGTACTCGATGTAGACGTCCATGCCGGAGATGTGGAAGTCCGGACGGTATTGAGCGTACTCCGATTTGCGCGTGTCAATCGGATACGGGGACTCGTACTCGAAGCGGATGCCATGGGCGATCAGCCAGTTGGCGATGTCCGCCTCCCCGAGGCTCTTGACCTTCCTGCCGTCCATGGTGTACAGCGGGTTCTCGGAGATGTAGCGCTCGTAGTCGCTGCTGTCCTTGAAGTCCCTCTCGTCCACCTGGTAGCGGGTATCGAAGTTGAGGTAGCTGTCCAGGTCGCGGAGGTAGGAACTGTCGGAGGCGAGCTCGAGGATGCGATCCCCGACGAAGGACGGGAGGTCTATTCTGGAGACGAAGGGGACCTTGCCGTCGCACGACGCCAGTATCCTCATGCCCAACCTGTGGAACGTGCAGACGTCGGCACGTATGCCGACGGCCTCCATGATGCGCGACGAGAGGTCGTCGACCGTCGCGTTCGTGAACGACAGGACCAGGACCTCCTCGGGGGATGCCCTACCGGATTGCACGAGGTGCTTCACGAGTCCGACCACCGTCGTGGTCTTGCCGGTCCCCGCACCTGCGATGACCAGCCTCGTGCTGACGTCCATCCCTATCGCCGTGAGCTGCTGTCCGTCGAGCCGATGCCCGTCTATCTCCCCCACCGACCTCCTGATTCCCGGTAGGATGGAACGTGCGACGTCCAGGTTGTGCGAGTGGGCCGCTCCCTCGAGACCGTCATAGAGCTCGATCAGGACCCTGCACCGTCCCAGGAGCCTCCTGTCGAGAAGACGGACGAGGAGCCTCCTGCGGATGGACTCGGCCTCCTCCCTCGCCGTCGAGTGCTTCCTCAGAAGGGCCTGGACCTCCACCGGGTCGGCGAACTTGCCCGATGAGCACAGGGAACCGAGCTCCTCGATCGCGGACTCGAGACGGGAATCGGGTCCGGAACTGCTGCGTTTGAACAACGGACGCACCTCGACCCCCTATGGCTGTCCTGTATAGTAACTATGGAATAGCGGCTTCCCGAATCGAAGCACAAAGTCCGGAAGGTTATTCTGTATCCCACCTTATTAGAAATCATGGCTGATGGAGACTCGTGGTCCGATGATGAGATGATTCTGGCTCTTGCCATGTATCTCGATCCCCAAGGCACACAGAAAGAGGATATTCGCATCTTTATGGAAATAACCGGCCGTACTGAAGGCTCCATCAATTTTAGATGGGGCAATTATGCGGCATGCGATAAGGAATATCTGAAATCAGGGCGCAAGGGCTTTTCTCATGGAGGACCCAAAGTAGAACGCATCTGGAAGATGTTCCAGGATGACCCAGTCGAAATGTTCACACTAGCCTCAAACATATTGGAAAATAACGGATACTATAGGGAAATGACCTTCCTGGAGGACCAATACGATCCCATGGTCGTTAACGGTGGAGATGTGATCAGACAGGTCAGGCAACGCATTGGACAGGATTCCCTTCGCAGAACACTACTCGTCGAAGCTGGAAGCAGATGCAGCGTCACCGGCATCAAGGAACGGCAGATTCTGAGATGCAGCCACATCGTCCCATGGAGCCAATGCGCTACAGATGAGCAGAAGACCAGCCTTGACAACGTCCTCTGCCTGAACACATTCCACGATTCGCTCTTCGACAGACACCTCATGACTGTGGATGAGGATCGCTGCATCCATTATGCTCCAGTTCTGAAGGAAAACATGAATCGCGAAATCTACAGAACCATGTGCGACGGATTCACCACTCTGCATGTTAGGAAAATTGCTCCCAATCCCGAATATCTCCAGATTCACAACCGTGAGTTTGAGAAAACTGCAGGGGTAAAAATGTCGGAGACTTGACTCTTCAACGTCCATCGAACCAGGTTGTAATTCCTGTTCCATGACCTTGCAACCGAAATTCCGCTTTGTGCGGTAATGGGATTCGGAGGTCCTGAGCCTGCTCAGGACTTGCCTCGAAGCGACGACTCAGAGTTGATCTGGCGAAATAGTCGGACTTGTCGAAGATCTCGACACTAAAATTCTCGGTCTCTGGTTGAACGCATCCCTTATTAAACTAGTATGCTTGAGTCGTAACACAACATGAACTCCCGCCCCAGCGTCCTTAGCCTGTTCGCTGGCATAGGTGGCATTTGCACAGCATTCAACAATGCTGGATGCGACATATGCCTCGCCAATGAAAAGGATCACTATGCCTGCGAGACCTATCGCAACTCACATGATTTCCCGCTTTTTGAGGAGGATATCGTGAATCTACATTCTAACTCCATACAGGACGACGTGGATATTGTGATCGGAGGATTCCCATGCCAGCCGTTCTCACAAGCGGGAATGCAATTAGGATTCGACGATCCAAGGGGCCGTGGTCTCATGTTTTTCGAGATAACTCGCATCTTAGACGAGCTTACCGATGACGGAAGGAAGCCTAGAGCTCTATTTCTGGAGAATGTTAGTCGCCTAAACACCATTGACAACGGTAACACGATAGCCCGCATAAGGCACGAGATAGAATCTAGAGGATACAGCTACAGTCAGTACATCCTCAACTCCAAGGACTATTGTAGCATTCCCCACAATAGAAATCGCATTTACATTGTGGCACTTGACAAAAATAGATGCAATCCATGCATCAAACCACCTGTCAAGAAAAAACACGATCCGATCACTGAATACTTGCACACGGATGAAAAAGCGGATGAATCGTACTATATCCGCCCCTGGGATACAAAGCTCTATGACAAGTTTAATGAGTCCATTGTAAAACAGGGCGTTGTCTACCAGTATCGCAGGTACTACGTCCGTGAGAACAAGAGCGGAGTATGCCCGGCACTGACAGCGAATATGGGCGGTGGAGGGCACAACGTACCAATGATCCGTGATGACTGGGGCATCAGAAAACTGACTATCGACGAGTGTCTTGGATTTCAGGGCCTCACAGGAATCCAGTTCCCTTCAAATATGGCCAGAAGTCACCAGTACATGCAAATTGGCAACTCTATAACGGTGCCCGTAGTCGAGATGATGGCTAAGAAGATCGTCAAGGCGATCTGATCATCTGGAAAAGCCGTCCTGCCTGAGTCTCTCCAGAACCTTCATAACGGCGACCGCCTCCCTCTCCGTCGGACGCTTTTTGTCACACCTCATAGCCTTTTTCAGAAGGTCCTTGTCCTCCCAGCTGAGAGAGTCGTGCTCCTCCCCCCACTCCATTGCTTTCTCCCATGCACCTGAACCATAGTTCACAACATCTATCAGCGCATGAACCAGATCCGAATCCTTCTGCTTGCGAATTGCCACCTTCCGATCCCACTTTGAGCGGGCCTCTGAAATGAGACAAGTTCTGAGCTCTGGAAGCGGGTCTATAGCCCTTCCTTTCACACACTCCCAGCAAGCTGGCTTCTTACACCACTGAGCAACATTCTCCTCACGCTTGTCCATAAGTATAGATGTGTTCACCAAGTCCATTATCGGAATCAGCTGCCTCTCAAGCTCAGAAGGAATCTCCTGCATGCTCCAGATTTTTTCCAGATCCAAAGCCCCTCCCATATCGCCAATCATCTGCGAAAGCTTGGCCATCGTGTATGTAACAATCTGCGCCCTGTAGCCTCCGTTGTACCAAGGTTGATCCGAAACCATGTCTTGGATACGACGGAACAAGATTGCCAAGGCTACCGTCTCGTGGAAATAATGGCTATTGATGCTGTCCATATGGGACTCGTCGATACTCTTTGAGAACTCGACAAGACTATATTGAGCCCCTCTGCTAACAACATGAGGTTTCATATCATAGCTGTTCCGATACTTTGATAAATCAGTCTTGGTGAACACCTGACTCTTGGGATACTCCATCTTGAACTTCGAGAGGGCAGTACCAGTTTTGGAGTTGATATCCTGTTGATACTGTCCACGCGTGCGCTCGTAGTACCATCTTGTGGTGTACGGGATGCCTGGCCTCTGTGGAGCCATCTCACTTCTGGATAACGCCTCCATCTTCTTGTGAAACTTGCTGTTGGAGAAGAAATCCGCCTCACTGACCTTATTCTGCGTATTTGCGCTGCGCGAGATCTGCGGAACCACTTCCTCTGCTCTCTCCCTGGAGATCACCGTGATCTTCATGGGAACGAATATCTGATCCAGATCTGGCTTGTCCCTGGACTTACCCACCGTGTAGATACTGGCAGTGGTCTGCCCGCCATTGACTATCTGGAGTGCGGTGAATCCGCGAATGACCTTGCCGGAGGGCGTTTCGTCAATGCAGATGTCTGTCGCAGTGGTTGTGATCCCATTGTTGTATGCGAAAAACATCTCAGGCTCTTTAAGAATGGTTGAACGGATTGCCTTGTTGGTCTTTGTTTGAAGCTTCAGAAATGATCTGACATTTGACTCCATGAGTCTACTACCGAACTTTCCGTAGAGGTCGGAAAGAAGCCTTCCCGGAATCGCGCAGAGATATGCGTCATATCCTGATTCGCCCCCTGAACTGCACGCTCTGAGGCATGGAATACCATCCACACCAAAATCCTTGAGATCTATCTCGATATCCTCGAAGCCTCTCCGGGACACCTCCAGGTCAAACAGATTGGATATATCCCATACTCTGAGCAGGACTTCCTTTGAATCGATCTCACCTACCTCCAGCGTCTTGATGCGATCGCTCTTCTCAAGGTCTGATAGAACAAGAATGCGGTACCTATTGATCTTCTCCTGTTCACTAAGCAGCCGTATATATCTGGCGAGCTCATACGCTTGCTCGCTTTCCTCGATGCTGTCCTCTGCAACACCATCTATGGATCCCTCTGCGAAACGCTTAGCCCTTTCGACCATCCCATCGATATCCGTCTTGGTTAATCTGACGCCTGGAATATCAGTCCCGTTAAAGCTACACACAATGAGGGTCAGTGTTCCATCGTAATCATCGAAATCATACCCGTCTATCTCCACCCTCTTCCCGCGTGATCCTATAATCCCGTCATAATAGCAGAGGGTGTAGTCATCAACCTCCTCTGACTCCTGAAGAATCCTCATCACATGGTCAACAAACTCAATTCTTCTGAAATTGGAGTTCGCTACAGCACCCAGACGGATGTCCTGGAGCGTCTCTGATCTGTACTCATTCAACTCCATCTTTCCACCCGCCACTCTGAGATAGAATCAAGGGATATCTCGTAGCTACCACACACTATGCCCTCGTCAAGATGAGAGCGCCTGATGCGAGGGAAATCGCCATCTACCGCATACAAAGTCAGGGACAAGCAATCGAAGCACAGGCTGTTGTATTCATCCGTATAGCTATATCCAGCCAGCTCCAGCGTGTCTAGCATAATATCTCTGGACTCGGCTGACTCCAGACCGTCTATAAACTCGCGGATAAGTTTGTTTATGTTCGTACCCAATGGAGATTCAGGACTAGTCTTTCTTAGCTGCACAACCACAAGACCTCCTGAATCATCCCTATCAAGTTGCTCGAACGATGTTATAGTGACACCTGCTGACCCCTCCATGATGGATTTAACCTCGTACCAGCTGTCTTCCATCACGAAGTCCTGCTTTCCGCGACGCGCATTCATCCATGCCTTGAGAACGGCAATCTCGCCATATCTCGGTATGAGAACACGTTGCATGGCGAATATTTCTCCCATAAGCCCGCGAATGGACTCCTCAGAGAGCTTTCCTCCTACCGGACGAAACATGCGCATCCATAACGAGAATCTGCCGTATGCAAAGCTGGCGCCCTTCTCAAGAGGAACGGATCTGCTAGACTCCACTACATCCTCGCAGAAATATCTGAATTGCTCCGAGTAGCTGTCATCGATGAGAATGAATGCGATGGCCCATCTGCCATCTGCCTGTCTCCACTTGCGTAGGGCTACCGCCTTGGAAGAGCGCTGTGGAACATCTGGCTCTTCATCTGTCTGAAGGATCAGTGCGGTACGAGACTTGTTGTAGCTCCATCTAAGCGGATGTGATCCTGCAAGATAGAAACTATCTCCGAGCCTCTCAGCCACAATGTCCCTCACTGGTACACCTCCTCGTCAAGATCTGGATTGTCTCCAAGTTTGTTGTACACAGCAGTGGTTTTGTAACGTATGACATACGCCTCATCAGACTTTGCATTCTCCACTTCAGGGAATCCCAGTGCCACGCCTATTGTGGGCAGCCCGCCAAGAACAGCAGCTATTTCTTTTGCATCATCCCCCTGGCAGTCTCCATTCACTTCTATGGGATATATTAGCAGAATAGGACGACGCTCTGTGGTCATCAGATACGCTTTGGGAGGAACTGCAACCTTGTCCGGATCCTTGCCCTCACGTATCTTCTCATCTCTTACAAGATTGCGATAGTTCTTTTCAAGCTCAGCGACTTTATTGCTATCATACACCTCCTCTCCGTCTTTGATGGTGTATATTCCTTCACGCATATTGGAAGAACTCATAAGTGCTGCACTCTTGAAACGTAGAACTCCTTCGTTGCTTCTGTTGATAACCACATTGTTACGAACAGACAATCTAATCGGACGATCCAATTGGATTCCTTCGATTTCGTAGGTCCTGTTGCTATCTCCGTGCTGAATGGCTACATCCCATTCGCGAGGAAACTTTCCTGAGCTGAAAGTTTCAAGAATTGCTTCCTTGTCGAATAGCACATTCTCTTCCTCTGGAAATATGTATGTGTCCAGAAATTTCACTATATCTTCAGTAGGAACTCTCCTCCATACCCAATTTCCAGTAGATTTATTGTAAAATCTCGGAATTGTTTTGTCGATGCACGTTATGAGCTCTGTGACCGCCTTGTTGTTATTGTTGACGTGCTCGTCATCATAATATATGCTGGATGTCCACAGTGGTGTTGCATCTATTCTTTTTGTAATGTACTTCTCGCCTGCAGACCTCATCTTGTTGCGAGCGGTTATCAGAAGTCCGGTCACATTGTTGCGTACACGGAATCCGAAATCAGATGGCGTCATGCCCCTGTCCGACATCACCCTGAATTCCCATTTCAGTTCCTCGGTGGCTTCACATATCCCTTCGTACCATTCTATGCTCTCCTCAGTCATCCAGACTCTGCACAGATCGTCATAACCATCCCTGTATCCGAACCAGCGACCCATCTGCATCAATGTATCGTACGTCTGTGAACGACGGTAGAAGTAGCTGACACACAACCCTTCTAGCGTGAGCCCTCTTGAAAGACTGTTTCCTCCAACTGCTATTACTCTGAGACCATCAGACGCATCTGCATAGTTCAGATTCTTCGGACCGTTTGTCTGATTAACTGCTCTGACATCTATCGGCTTTACAGATTGGAAAAGCTGATGCTGTATAACTGGCCATTCGTAACCTAAGTGAGAATATTCTCTGTCCCATGTAAGCTTTAGACCACTAATAGTCCGGTGTTTGAGTGCCTCTTTTTCTGGGAGAGAACTATATGCCTCCAATGCCTGTTTTACATTGTATACATAGTCGTATACCAACTCCTTTACTGAGTTCTGGACGTTTGTAAATCTGCTCATGTTAACAAGCATGGACATATGATTCCGCTCATTACCCCGGATATCCCTGACCGCGCAGGAAAGAAGAAAACAGTTGATTGCTTCTTCCAGAGACGGAGGGATGCTCTGTAACACATAGTCCTTGGAGTGGTCATAAGGAAGCTCCTCAAGACCTCCCTTGCTAGTCTCACTCGCCGGTAGCACAGGTATTATTCTCAGAATTGATCTGTATCTGCCCGATTCTGAATACATCGACTGAGGCCCTATGTAATTGTCCGGCGATGAGAGACAGTATATGAAATGCCGAGGATACAGGTCGTCATCTGCTTCCGGATCAATAAAGATATTCGCGAAAGGAGTGGCTGTAAAGGCTACGTACGTGGAAGTCACAAACATGCCTAAGATGTCACGGATAGAGCTGTTCACCGCAGTAGCTTCTTGATCATTGCCAGATGTGTCTATCGATGCATTATCTGCCTCGTCATCGATAAGAAGCAAAGGAGCCTCTATCCTTTTGCTGGTGTTGACTGATAGCCATTGGTTCAGATTCTTGAGAACCTTGCTATTTTTCTTCAGTACCAGGAGCAGGGGAACATTCAGATTGTCCACACTGATATTCAGATCAGTGGCCTTCTTTGAATTGAAATCACCTTCGGTTGAGGTAAAAACAACCATGCTTGGTGTGGTATCGATGTATCCTACACCGATGGTCTTATCCTTCTTTTTTATGAAAGCGGCACTGTCCTTTCCTACAAGACCCTCATCCAGCCTCGCCTGCGTCTGCTTGCGTAGAATCTCAAGAGTCCCTGTTAGAAGAATGATCACACGATAACCCATGTCCGCCGCCTTACAGCACAGGGTGGTATAGGTATTCGTTTTTCCAGACTGAACATCCCCCATGACCAGTCCTAGACGTTTTGATCCAACCTGGGTTGGATCTGCTATCTGATCCATGATACTGCTAGTTACCTGATCTACAGTAGTAATTACCTTAGGAGGAAGATGACGGTATTGATCCTGATATTTCAAATTACGATTTGTAAAACGCAAATCCACATCTTTGGTACGAGAGTAGTACCAAGACTTATGCTCAGAAGATAACATGACCCCCACATCCATGTAGTGTCCCATGATGCTGAGAATCTGACGTGACGTCTCCTCTGCCTCCTCGTCCGTGAGATTTGCAAGATCTTTGACACTCATCACCGTCTTGACAATGTCTGACTCAGAAGGAGTCTCGTCTCCGAATTTTTGATTAATTAGCGCACGAACGATTGTGATTGTATTCTCTATCTTGCTCTGGTCCATCATTATACTCCCCTTTCGTATCTCCTTAACGCATCCAGTGCCTTCTTGTTTCCAATGAAGGGCTCCATCATGATGAGATCCTCCAGCTTTAGGCCCATTTCCAAAAGACCTATTCCCATACCAATGATCTGATCCGTCTCCTCGCGCGTCTCACCTAAATGCCATTCAGATCTGCCTGCCAAAGATGCAAAGATATCCTCAAGTGGCAAAGATCTGCCAAGAAGAGCTATTATTCTCTCAAACCAGGCGCGGGACTCTTCGTCAAGCTGATCCATCCCCTGCCTAATCAGCGGATGACTAAGATTTACCTGATATGATAACGAACCGTTCTTTTCGATCTTGTCCCAGAAGAACGTCTTGGAATCATCATTTGCCTTGCGACCTCTGTAGGTGTACTTGCGTTCACTTTTCGTCAGAATCTGATCCAAAATACTCTCAAAATCCCTACGGAACGGTGCCGGAACAATTGCAGATGACTTCTTCACATCAATATCCCAAATTGAGTCAAGAGTGTTTGGTATGTCAATCATCACTCTAGCCAGCTTTGTCAGCTCCTTGCTACCAGTAAGCCTGAACCACGTTCCAGGAATTATGAGTCTCTTGTTTCTGTACACCCAGAACCCCTGAAGGTTACGTTTCATTCCCCCCATTAGCTCTACATCCCTCTTGGACAGAGTAGACTCTGGAGGAAGGACAAACGGTCTAATGACCACTGTTTGCCCCTGTATTTCCATTGTCTGCTCCGGAAGACGAGCAACCTTCGTGTTTCTTGAAAGAAATGGGTCCAACGGCATTATCTCACTGCCGTTCATGAACATCTCCAAACGACCGCCGTACGTCGAGTCAAGAAATCTGTGGAAGACTAGACTCAGATGACTTCTGCACGATGCGATAGTTTCAGTCATAAGATCCTGCATATCGATTGAGCGTTCCTTCAGCTTGTCCAGATCCTGCCAGACCACCAGGGTTCCATGATCGAGATCCTTGAGATCATCATACATCGGAACATCCACGATATCCTCTTCCGATAGAATCTGTAAAGTCCATTCATCTGTCTCAATGACGCGGTCCAGATCCCATCTGCACGCAGAAAGAGAGTCTTTAGTCTTAGATACCACGGTTAGACGCCTGCATTGAGACAAGGATGCCATTTTCATCCCTAATCCGAAGCGCCCGAGGTCGTTTGGATCGCGGACAAGATTGGGATTAACGCCGTACCTCATCGCCTCGCACAGCTCCTGTGAGTCCATGCCGTCCCCATCGTCTAGAATTGACAGGTAGGGGTCATCGTCAGGAAGCGTCCTAATCCATACATGCATAGCATTAGCGCTTATGCTGTTGTCAACAATATCCGCAACTGCAGAGTCAAACGAATATCCAATGGACCTAGTGGATTCCATGAGTGCCGCAGCAGTTGGCGGAGACTGTACTTCCCTCATCTGATCTTTGTCTAATATGTTATAGGATGGCTTAAGACTACTTTACTGAGAATACGATTTAGATGATTTGATACCTGAATCCGCCTCACGAAGAGCATCTAGTGCATGATTCACAGACCCTTCAAAGTCCCTCTTTAGCTCGCACTCCCAAATGTCAACAACTGTCCAACCCATACTATTGAGCTCAAGCCTCTGCTCGCGGTCACGCTCCACATTACGTTCTAACTTAGGGATCCAATATTCGGAATTGTGTTTTGGCAGTGGGAGATTGCAGTGCGGGCATCTGTGCCAGAAGCATCCATTGACAAATATCGCTACTTTTCTTCCAGGATAGCATATATCTGGCTTACCAGGAGCCTTTTTCCAATTCAGCCTGTATCCAGGATATCCTGCTTCACGAAGAGCGCTTCTGACTCTGAGCTCAGGGGTTGTTCCCTTGGACCTGTTGGATCTCATACACTTCCGGACGCCATCAGACATTGGGGGATCTGCGGGCCTGTTTGACATATCTCGACTTAATGATGAATTCTTGAGTATTTCCAAATTCAGATTCTATGCCTTTCTCTATTGTAGAGAAATTTCGATTGAAATAACTGTTCAATATTGGAGCAATTACATCGATATTCTTCGATATCAGCCCGAAACGATAGATGATCTTGCCCCCGTTTTCCAACTCTTCATCGTACTCTCTGCACCGAATGAATTCACCCATGTACCGAAACACGTGATTCGGATGCCGAATGTACACGTGTATCGGATACACCCCTGTATTGACTGCAGAGTTCAATCTCGAATTGATGTTTTGTTTCGGAATAGACTTGGACTGCCCCTTGTCTGTACCACAGTAGTGGAGAACACCGATTTTTTTCTGATCCCAGTAGTTTGGATATCTAGGAGTGCCCACTCCAGGCAACGCTATGATTAGTGTAGTTCTCTTGTCATCGTCGTTTACTAGAATACCACATTGCAAACCTGCAGCACTTTTGACTCCTGCCTCTTCTACAATCTGCTCGACACCAACGTACTCGCCAATTTTGGTCATAATTGTAACTTCAAAGCAGATCGTATTAAACTGCCGGTTTTCTAGGAATCAAAAATCAATATCGATTTCAATAATTCTTTTAGGTTACCAAAAAATATTCTGAAACAACTTTTATTAGACGTAAAGCATAGAATCTACTTAAATATGAATTACAAAAAAGTACAATATACAGCATTAAAACTCTAACTCGGCAACATTGGATATCAGCATTTGACATAACCGATTTAGAGTGAATATTATCTATTCGATATCAATATAACAATCATATGACATTTGATTCGTTTATCGTATCCAAATGCCCTGTATGCGGGCATCTGCTAGACCCATCCTCTCTCAAGTACACAGAGCCCTCCGTCTCCTCGTATCTCGAATGCCATTCCTGCCCCTGCGGCGCCAGATTCTCCGTCGAGCTGTCGATCGATTCGCTGGAACCTCAGGATGATCGTCCTGCCCTCGGACCCGACACCCGCTCAAATGTCTGAGGACATCCTGCCAGATATCGTCCTCTCCAGACCGGGCAGCTGCACGCAGCCACCTCTTCTGTTCCTCTCCACACGGAGCCTGATCTGCCTCAAATCCGGGCAAATACTCTCGAAGTGTCTGGGCCCATTGAACAGCTCGGACCCGAGCGTGTCCTCGTCCACAATTACCAACAGATCTGCCCTCCGAACAGATACCCTAGCATGCCGGCACGGGCACTTCCGCCGGTATAGACACCGTGCCCTCGCTGTGCGACCACAGCATGATCTCAGCACCTCGCCCTTCGGGCTGCGCATCATCGGGAAGGATAGGCAGTTCATATCGTCCACAGGCGTCCCGAGGCCGGAGCTCAAACGCCTCAAGATGCAGGCCGCCTCCGCCCTCTTCCGGGACTCTGGGCCGCTCCACACCAGCATATAGCGGGGCCTCGCGGCCCCTGGGTTTCAGCCTCGGAGGGACGTGTCCCTCTCCATGGACGGCGGATCGAAGTCCGCGTAGTGCACCTGCACATCAAGGTCCTCGGCGGGAATGCCCGCTGGCACCTCATAGACGTAGACGAACGTCGCCCTCTCGCCCTCCAGGATATCACCGAGGAGGTATCCCGGATGCGTGTACATGTCGATGCTCGTGCCGTACGCAACCCCTCCGGCCACGACCTTGGCCTGGAAGAACAGGTCGTTCGTGTGGAACCCGTCCCCGTAGGAGTCGTTGGCCACGGTCCATGTGACGATGACGTACTGATTGCCCGGCGAGGGCGTCTCCTCATAGCCGCTCGACGAGGTGAACAAATCGGCCACCTCGATCTCGTAATCGTAGCGGACCTCCGGCGAATCGTCGCCGGACCCGACTGCGGCGATGACCGCGACGATCACGACGACCGCCACGATGGCCACAGCCACCTTCCATCCTGTCTTCATACTATCATTCCCGGAGGCTCATGGCCTCCGGAACGGATGAGCCGGTGGATAATGATAAACTGCTGGCTGTTATCTTTGTAACTTATGTTATGATTGTTATTGAAAACGGGCGGGATGGAGGACCCTTCTGCCGATCGGAGCACCGGGATCGGAACTCGGCCCCTGTGCTCACTATGAAAATCTCGTACTCGGAGGACCTTCCGCTTCCGGCGTCCTCGCTGTAGACGCCGAAGGCCTCGTAGCCTCCGAATGTACCCTCCTCGACGCTGGCGTCGAAGCGGTCTATGGAGCTCCTTCTGGGAGCGCTTCCGGGCATCCCTTATCCCTCTCCATATGCCACACGATGTGCGTATTTAAGGGGATGCAATGGCCCCCGCGCCCCTCCGACACCCCCCGGAGGCCCCTTCCCCGACGTCTGGCACATTTGTCCTCGAAGCGTCGGTCCCCGATGACCCCGTCAACGGCGTTAAACCCGACCCCTGGCAATCTGATTTATCTGGAACGTCCATTCACCGCCCATGAAGTCCTCACAGAGGATAGACAGCATCCCGATGTCGGGCATCCGCAAGATGTTCGACCTGGCGGGACCGGACTCGATCAACCTCGGTCTAGGCGAGCCGGACCTCGACCCTCCCGCGGAGGCCATCGAGGCCATGTGCGAGGCCTCGAAGGCTGGCAGGAACAAATACGGCCCCACCGCCGGCATCCCCGAGCTCAGGGACGCCATCGCGGACTACTTCTCGAAGTACGGGAAGCTGAACGGGTCGAACGTCATGATAACCCCCAGCGGCTCCACCGCCCTGCTCGAGGTCACCCAGGCCATGGTCGACCCCGGCGACGAGGTGCTGGTGCCCAGCCCCGGGTTCGTCATCTACGGGCCGCACGCCAGCCTCGCCGGCGCCACCCCGAGGGAGTACAGGCTCACCGACGACGGGCTCTTCCAGCCCGACATCGACGACATCCAGTCCAGGATCACGAAGGAGACCAGCATGATCGTCGTCACCACCCCGTCCAACCCGACGGGCGGAGTGCTCACCGAGGAGTCGAAGAAGGCCCTCCTGGACATCGCCCGCGACAAGAACATAACCATCCTCGCCGACGAGGTGTACTGCGAGTTCATCTACGAGGGCGAGCACACGTCCTTCATGGACTCCCTCGACTGCTCCGTCGTCGTGAACGGGTTCTCGAAGATGATGGCCGTCACCGGCTGGAGGATGGGGTTCGTCGCCGCCGAGGACGAGATGATGGACGCTCTGATCAAGATGCAGTACCACGTCTGCGCCAGCCCCGCCATGCCGCCCTTGTACGGCATCCTCGCCGCGCTCCCCCACATGAAGCCATATCTGGACAACGCCAGGTCCGTCTTCAGGGGCCGCAGGGACCTGATCTGCGAGAGGATCAACGACATCCCCGGCATGTCCATCATCCCGCCGAAGGGCGCCTTCTACGCCTTCCCTTCCTACGAGGCGGACGTCCCGTCCGCGGACCTCGCGGCGGAGCTCGCCTCCGCCGGGCTCATCTGCACCCCGGGATCCGCCTTCGGTTCATACGGCGAGAAGCACCTCAGGTTCTCCTACGCCGCCGACGAATCGAAGATAAAGAGAGGAATGGACATATTGGCGGACGTCATGTCCCGCAGGAGTGATTGAACATGTCAGGAGAGCTCGACCCCAACGCGGCGCTTTTCGGCGGAGACGAACAGGAGGACCCCGAGAAGGAGCACCTCGAGATGACCTTCGGCAGGAACCCCAACAGGACCTCCGCCATGGCGGACCTGTTCCTGAAGGACATGATCGCCACCGTGGAGAACGACCCCGACATACCCGCCGAGGCCCGCCCCGCGATGATCTTCAAGATGACCGCCAACAGCGTCCTCGACATCGTCATGGAGTCCCTGGACCCCGACACCCGCGAGGAGGTCGCCGCCTCCATCGACGGGTACCTGGGCGTCTGCCTGGTGAACACCAACTTCGAGGTGGACCTCTTCGGCGAGATGACCAAGGCCCTCACCGAGGTCGAGCAGGAGGAGGGGGAGTCCGACGAGGACTTCCAGAGGAGGCTCGCGGACATGGAGGACGCCTGGTGGGGCATCCCCCAGCCCAGGCTCAACGGCCGCAACCCCAGCGACGCCGTCACCGAGCAGGTCAGAAGGTACGGTCTGGAATGAGGGACCACTGGTACACCGCATCCGCCCCCGGGAAGTTCGTCATCCTGGGGGAGCACTCGGTCGTCTACGGGAGGCCGGCGATAGTCCTCGCCGCGGACCTGAGGATGACCGTCGCCGTCAGGCGCTCCAGATGGAACACCATGAACGGCGAGAGGCTCGACTTCAGGCGCCAGCCCCACCTCAGGTACCTCACCAGGGACCTGAGGCACGCCGTCGACGTGGAGACGCACAGCGACATCCCCGTCGGATCGGGGATGGGGTCCTCGGCGGCGCTCAGCGCCGCGATGGCCATGGCCCTAGCCGCTATGGACGGCAGGCACCTCACCGAGGAGGAGGTCATGCTCGAGGCCTACGGCGCCGAGTTCTACGCCCAGGGCAACGGCAGTCCCATGGACGCCTCGGCCTGCGTGCACGGAGGCGGGATAACGGTCAACATGCCGGAGCCCCGCGGAAGGCACCTGTGGGACGTCTCCCGCGGCGAGAGACACTGGAGCTTCAGCGACCTGGAGGTCCCCGAGATGACCTTCGTCATCGGGAACACCGGCATCAGGGCCCCCACCGGCCCGTTGGTGGACAGGGTCCACAGGTACATGGAGCGCAGCCGCTTCGCCTGCGAGGTCATCGACGACATCGCCGAGCTCACGGTCCAGGGAGGGAGGGCGCTCATGCGCGGGGACAAGGAGGAGCTGGGAAGGCTCATGACCCGCGACCACAAGCTGCTGTCGATCCTCGGGGTATCGTGCGACGAGCTGAACCGCCTGGTCAACGCCTCGCTCCCGTACTCCTACGGCGCGAAGCTCACCGGGTCCGGAGGGGGAGGGTGCATGGTGGCCCTCACCGACCGCCCGGAGAAGGTCTGCCAGGCCATCGCGTCCCGCGGAGGGACGCCGTACGTAGTCAGGACCGGTGGGGCGGGGGCCCGCATGGAGCTCCGCCCGCCCACCACCGCGGAGCTGAGGAGATGAGTCACGCACTTACACAGGAGATCGACAGGATCAGGCGCACGTGCATACTGTGCGGCAGGTGCACCGCCGCCTGCCCGTCCTGCGCCGTCGGCGGGATCGACCCCATGGAGATCATGGCCGGCGGGGAGGAGGGGCTGGACCAGTGCATCGTCTGCGGCACATGCTCGCAGATCTGCAGGAGGTCCGACCCATTCACGGTCATCAGGATGCTCATCGCCATCGAACGCGGGGTGACGGTATCCGACACCTATAGGGAGACGGGCTTCGCCCGCGCCCCCGCGGATGACCGCTTGATCGAGCCCGAGTGGACGGGACAGGACGCCTGCCTCATGTCGGGATGCACGGTCAGGGCCCAGGCTCCCTATCTGGAGCACGCCGGGGCGGCCGCCATGGACGCCGTCGGGGTGCGCCCGTGCCCGCTTCCGGACGAGGGGTGCTGTCTGCACCCGGTGCAGTTCATCGGCATGACCGGTCACGAGAGACGCAACGCCAAGAAGGAGATGTGCGAGGGCGCGGGGGACAGGGACATAGTGTGCATATGCCCCGGCTGCAGCGACGAGCTCTCCGCCGTCGACGACGGGGCCGTGGACTTCATCCAGTTCCTGGACGCCAGGATCGGGGACCTCCCCAGATTCGGGAGGACGGTCGCCGTCGCGATGGAGCCCGGGTGCTCCGCCGCCCCCAGGGCGAAGCAGATGAGGGCCGTGCTCGAAGCGATGAACTGCCGCGTGGTCAACCGCGAGTGGGGCTGCTGCGGCAAGAGCGCCCCTGTCGCGGGGGAGCTGATGGCCATGCGCGAGGAGGAGTGCTCCGGAGCGGAGGTCATCGTCGTCGACTGCCCCATGTGCCATGTGAAGTACGACGCCTATGAGGGAGGCCTCCCGGTGGTGCACATATCGGAACTTGTGGCCGCGGCCGCCGGAAGGACGGAGACGCTCGGCTTCCATCGCATACCGGTGCCGGAACTGCGACCTCCGATCATCTCGGAACATCTACGACGTCGTATTCACGGGGTCCTGCGACCAAGTCCGTCGACGGCCCCCGGAGAACGTTCCGGATGAATCGTGGCGGACCGCGGTCCCCGCGGTCCGCGATGACCGCATCGGGTCGCAGACGATTGAACAGAAGGTGGGGAGGGGTGCGACCCCTCCCGTGAGCGTTTCAGATCAGGTCCTCGAATCCCTCGACGACCTTGGGGAACCTCTCCTTGACGGCCTTGAGGAGGTTGTAGACGTTGACCTCGCCGATGTCGGCGGTCTTGATCATCTTGATGAGCTCGTCGATGGTCTCGTCGTCCAGGGTGGCGAGCTTCTCCTTGGCCATGAAGTTCCTGTAGAGCTTGTCCTCCATCCTGTCGCGCCACATCTTCTCGTACGCCATGAGGGCCTTCTTGGAGAAGTCGCCGGTCTTGGCGCACTCGGTGAGGACCTTCCCGGCGTACATGCCGGTGCGGCAGGCGTGGGCGATACCTCCTCCGGTGATCGGGTCGATGATCCTCGCGGCGTCTCCGACGAGGATGATGTTGTCGTCCACGGAGCAGTCCAGTCCGGGGCAGGTGGACACGAACCCTCCCATGATCTCCAGGATCTGGCCCTTGGCGAAGCGGGGGTCCTTGGCGATGAAGTCGTCGAGGTAGCGCTTGGCGTCCCCGTCGCCCTTGCACAGCCTGCCCATGACGCCGATGCCGACGTTGGCCACGCCGTTGCCCTTGGGGAAGATCCAGATGTATCCTCCGGGAGCGACGGATCCGATGACGAACTCGCAGTAGTCGGGAGCGACGTCGATGTTGCACATCCTGTACTGGATGCAGGAGTCGATGTCGCTCAGGCTCAGGTTGGTGTCGATGCCGGCCCACCTGCCGACCTGGCTCTCGTAACCGTCGGCGGCGACCACGCACTTGGCGCGGATCTCGATCTCCTCGCCCATGCTCCTGGCCTTGATCCCGACGAGCTTGCCGTCCTCGCGGATGACGCCGGTGCAGGAGGTGCGCATCATGATCCTCGCGCCGGCCTCTGCGGCCTTCTTGGCGAGGGCCTTGTCGAAGATGTGCCTCTCCAGGACGTATCCGACCTCGGCCCCGGCCTTGGACTCGTCCAGCTGGAAGGTGGTGCCCTGGGGCGATTTGATGATGGCCCCCTTCATGTCACCGCGGATCCAGGACGGGTCGGGCTCGATGCCGACCTCCTGGAGCCACTTCTTGGACACTCCCTCGGCGCACCTCAGGGGGGCGCCGATCTCGGCCTTCTTCTCGATCAGGATGGTGTCGAGACCACCCTCGGCGCAGTACCTGGCGGCCATGCTGCCGCCGGGACCGGCGCCGCAGACGACCACGTCGCACTGGAGGGTCCTCATGCCTTCGCCTCCAGGCTCAGGGCGCTGACCGGGCAGAGCTTCACGCAGCGGCCGCACCTGGTGCAGTCGTCGTTGAACTCGAGCACGAAATCGTTCAGGAAGATGGCGTTCTGGGGGCAGGAGCCCACGCATCCTCCGCAGTGCAGGCATCTGTTGACGTCGACTATCATGGGGGTTCACTCCTTGGCGGGTTCGTCGGCCCTGTCCTCGATCGGGACGATGAGGGAGGCCGCGAGCTCCTCGGCCTCCTTGGCGTGGGACTTCTTCCACTCCTCGAGGGGCACGGAGAACTTCTTCTCGACCTCGACCCTGTACTCGGGTCCGGTGTTGTAGGCGCAGAAGGGGATGACGCGGAGGTCGGGGGTGACATAGTGCACTCCGCACCTCCTGACCCTCTCCACGTCGTAGTTGTAGTTGTCCTGGAAGTGCATGCCCGCGACGAGCATCATCTTCCACGAGAACGCCGCGAGGGTGTCCTTGGACTTGTCGGACATGACGTCCTTGATGAGCTCGACGAACTTCATCTTGGTGAGGCCCTCGGGCATCTTGGACTCGTCGACGCAGCTGTTCAGGAGCTTGATCAGCTTGGCGACGTACATCTTCTTGAACCTGGAGTTCTCGGCCTTGTCGGCGATCTCGTTGAGCCCTGCGGAAAACCTGGTGATGTCCACGAACCTGGGGAACGGGGTGACGTTGCCCTTGTCGTCCTGGAACAGGTAGGTCGCGATTCCGCAGTGCGGATGAGTGGTGAAGGTGACCTTGTTCTGCCCGAGGATGATGGAGGCGAACTTGGAGATGGGCGCGACCACGGGGACCGGGTACCAGTCGTCGGCGGTGGTGTAGCCGGTCTGCTCGCTGACGCAGCGGACGAGGTCGGGCAGGGTGAACCTGCCGGTGGTGCGCTCCTCCTCGGTGACCCTCCCCGTGAAGGAGATGGGCTGGAAGTTGACACCGCGGACGATGTCGGCGTTCTCGAAGGCGAACTTGACGATGTCTCCAACGATGTCGTCGTTCATGCCCTTGCCCACGACGGGAACGAGCACGACGGACGGGGGCTTGATCCCCTCCTCGTTGAGCTTCCTGCAGTTCTCCAGGACGCCCAGCTTGACGCGCATCATCTTCCTTCCCCTGGACCTGATGTAGACGTCGTCGGTGAGACCGTCGAACTGGAGGTAGATGGTGTTCAGGCCGGCCAGTTTGGAGTCCTTCAGGAACTGGTAGCTGTTGGCGAACTTGATACCGTTGGTGGCCACCTGGACCTGGGCGAAGCCGAGCTTCTTGGCGTCGGCGACGGCCTCCACGAACTGGGGGTACACGGTGGGCTCGCCTCCGGCGAACTGGATGGCCGTGCATTTGATCGGCTGCTCGGAGCGGAGGGCCACGAGCATGTCGTGGACCTGCTCGAAGGAAGGCTCGTACACGTATCCCGCATCGTTCGCATTGGCGAAGCAGATCGGGCATTTCATGTTGCACCTGTTGGTCAGGTCGAGATTGGCGATGGCGGAGCAGGAGAGCATGTCGATCCTCTGCCCGTCGATCATGATGTGGACGGTGTCGTCCGGGTCGTCGCCGATGGTCCTGTCCATGGCGTTGTGGAGGCCGATGCCGTCGTAGGCGTACTTCTCCGCCTTCAGGTACAGCTGCTCGTCGCCCCAATAGAGGTCGGAGAACTTGCCGTGCTCGGGGCAGGTCTTGTCCATCCAGACCTTGCCGTCTTTGGCGTAGATGTCGGCTTCGATGAGCTTCCCGCACTCGGGACAGATAGAGCGGGTCTTCTTGGGAAGGCCCCTCTTCAGCGCGTAGTCCTTCGAGGTTGCAGTCATAACGGAAGGTCCCGACGTTTTACTGCTATAAAAAGAAGGACTCGGCCGCCGCGAGACCGCCCGAACCGCTGGCACATGCCAGGCAGGGACGGCTGACGACTCCGATGCCTTCTGATGGGCGCCAGACGTCCCGATCGTTCTTGTTTTACATATCTAATAATGCTCATTAATACTTGCACTGACGCTCGCCCTTTATCCGTCCCCGGCGCGAGCCTCCGGGCATGAGGATGAACGACACTCGCGGGAGCATGCCCTTCGCCGTGGTCGCGGTCACGATACTGCTCGTGTCCGTGGCCGCAGGCGCGGTCATGGCGGGGTACGAACGCTCCGCGGACAACGCCGGGGGCGTGGCGGACGACGTGGACGCCGTGGACGACGCCCTCTCCGACATCACGTCGTACGTGAACAGAGGCCTGGGCGAGAAGGTCAGGGAGGTGTCCCTGCACAGCGCCGAGGAGCTCGGCGTCACGGAGGACGGGGAGAGGAGCGAGCTGGAGAGACGCGCCGACGCCTTCCGCACCATGGCCGAGGAATGGATCGCCTACCAGTTCCCGATCAGGAGCGGCGGGGCGGTCGCCACGTACGTGGGCCACTCAGTGGAGCTGGCCGCGGACCCAGTGACGGTGGGCTCGGACCTGGGCATGGACGGCTACACCCCCGCCTACCTACGCGGGAAGGGCACCATCTCAGTGGTTGTGGAGTCCCAGTCCGGCAGGGCGGAGACCGAGATCGAGGTGGACACCGACGGGAGCTACGACCTCCCGCTGGCCGTGGAGAGGGCCTCCCTCTTCGAGTCCATGGCCGGGGGCGGCGGGATATCGCTGTCGCAGATGATCGAGTACCAGCTCCAGGCCCTCGCCGAGTGCAGGATCCTGAACGGCTACGGCTCCCGGTCCGCCTACGGCGAGATGGGGACGCACGGGATCCTCACCGCTGAGGACGTCTCCGCGGCTCTGTCCCAGTCGATGGAGGCGATCGCCGCGATGTGCTTCCGCGACGGCGACCTCTCCTCCGAGAGGAGGATTGACCTCGCCGACGTCCTCGCCTCGGACGACGGCACGGTGAGGATAGACCTCTCCGCCGTCTACGCCCAGGCGCTGGCGTCCGCGGCGGACGACATCGCGCTGAGATGGATGGACTACCTGTACGGCTACGAGCTCCTGGAGGGACTGGACAGGATACTGGACCCCTTCAGCGAGGCCCTGGAATCCCTCGGGGCGTTCATCAGGGGCGAGGAGACGGTCAGCGGCGTGCCGTACCTGGAGAGGTTCATGGAGTCCAACGGGGTCCCGGAGAGCGGCTACAGGTACCCCGGGTCCGGCACGACGACAGTCACCGCCGGCGGAATCACGGTCACCGTGACCAACCCGACGGCGGACGTCCTGGACCAGCCCTGGCTGAAGGACTTCAGGGAGAGGTACGACAGGGAGGACGACTACGTCCGCGACTTCTTCAACGGGGTGGTCAACGAAGCAGCGGCGATGCTCGCCGACCGCAAGGACCTTGGCGTCATCGAGGTCCGCGTGGACCCGTCCGACGGCGAGGGGTTCCTGGAGCAGCTGTCCCGCGAGTTCCTGGGGAGGACAGAGGGGTGCATGGAGGGCGTGGGCGAGTGCCTGGGGTCCTCCCTCGGGGACTCGGAGGTGTACGATGAGTTCTACGGCGCCCTGGCCGACGAGATCCAGTCCCACGCGTCGGACATGGTGCTCTCGGACGAGCTCCGCGCGCGCATTCAGTCGGCCTTCGCCTCCGCCATAGCCGAGAGGGAGAGGGAGGCGGAGGAGTCCGGCGAGCAGTACGAGGCCCCCGACCTGGGGGCGATCATGTCCTCCCGGGCCGTGTCCTCCGCCCTGAGCTCCTACTCCGCGTCCGTCCAGTCCGACCTGGGGGTCTTCGACCCGCTGAGGGAGGTGGAGGACGGTGACGGGAGCATCCTGAAGACCGCCGCCACCTGGATCTGCTCCTACGGCCTGGCCCTGGTCGACATGCTGTCCCCGGCGGAGAGGAACGCGTCCAACATGGTCGCCGAGGCGCTGGCGATCAGCGACACCAACCCCTACGGAGGGGTGTTCGACCTCCCCGGAGGGGAGGGGTTCGAGCTCGTCGGCGGCGACGGCGGCGTCACGGTCGAGAGGCTCTCCGCCGACGTCTCGTTCGCCCCCGGGATCGTGGACGTGTCCATCGACGGCGACAGGTGCGTCCACACCGTCGGCTTCCGCGAGAACCCCAGCGCCGCCTACTCCACCACCTTCGTGGCCACCGTCCAGGGGACCGTGTCCTACGACATCGTCGGGACCGGCTCTCTCTCGTCCGCGATGGGGTCCGGATCCTCGGTCTACTCCGGATGGTTCGCGATCGACGCGACCATCGAGGTCACGGCGGCGTCGGGGTGGGCCCTCGCCGGTCTGACGTACCAGCCGAGCTGCACCGCGCTCACCGACCTGTGGGAGCTCGTGCTCGACGCCCTCGGCCCGATCGTGGAGCCCCTCCGCCAGGTGCTGGAGGCGATGCGCGGGGTGCTCGTGGCCCTCGGCGAGACCGTCACCGACGTGGCAGGGTTCCTGGCGGAGAACCTCCTGAGGCTGTACAACGTCCTCATGGACCCGCTGGGCGCCCTGGGCGAGCTGCTGGACACCCTCGTCGAGGAGGCCGTGTTCGACTTCCTGGTGCGGATCGACCTCGGCACCCAGATGCTCCAGCTGGACTTCTTCGGATGCACCCTCACCATCGCGACCGATGCCGTGACGTGGGCGGCGAACACGAAGACCCTCCTGGAGGTGACCCTCGCCGTCCCCGTGGGCGGCGTCGTCGTCACCGCCGGGATCGTGGCCAAGGTGCGCGGGGACCTGAGCGCCGAGAACCTCGTGGTCACCGGATTCGGCGGCCTGGAGGACGCCGACGGGGACTGGGACGTGGACGGGACCTTCGACCCGCTGATGAAGGGCGGGAAGTACATGCTCACCGTCGACGGGAGGGTCGGGGAGGACTCCGTGTCCCTCGTCGCCCCGAAGCTGGACGAGTACCACGAGACGGGGTTCGCGCTCAGCGACATCCCCGGACTCGGCGAGATCATCGACAACATCCCCATCCCCATGCTCGGCGTCAACGTCGGTCTGGACGTCGGCGTCAGCGTCAGGTTCGGGAGCGCGAACGTCCAGGGGCTGATCGTCAACGAGGTGGAGACCAACCCCGAGGGCACCGACAGGGGCAACGAGTGGGTCGAGCTGCTGAACAACACCGGGTCGACCATCGACCTCACGGGATACTCGCTGAGCTACGGGACCAGGTCCAAGGCGAGCGTCATGGACCTCTCGGGCGACCTCTCGCCGGGGGAGTTCCTCGTGGTCAAGCCGACGTTCACACTGGTGAACACCTCCGGCAGGACGCTGACCCTCCTCGACCCGGAGGGCACCGCCGTCGACGAGCTCGCGGTCAGGGCCGACGGTGCCAACGACGGGATGACCTGGCAGAGGGAGTCCGACGGCTCCACCAAGTGGGTGCTCGCCGAGGGCACCATGGGCAGGTCCAACGAGGGGCCGGTCAAGATCCTCACGCCCGAGGAGATGAGGCACGCGGTGTGGGAGGGGGTCCAGAAGTCCTTCAACCGCATAGGCAGCATCACCGACCTGGACTCCCTGGCGGACTTCGTCCAGTACCTGGTGAGGTACTCGGTCGAGGACCTCATCGACACCGTCTCCGCGAAGCTCATCGAGGCCTCCGTCTACGCGAAGGTGGATGTGAGGGACGCCACGTCGACGGTCACCGCCGGGATCGAGGTGGCCCTCCGCACAGACGGGGACCTGGTCAGGGACTGTCTGAGGTACATCTCCGGTCAGGTCCAGTCCATAGTCCTGGGTACCAGGAGCCCGTACAGCGTGGACCCCCTGGGCATGTTCACGGAGAACATCGACCTCCAGGTGACCTTCCACGCGGGGGTCGGGTTCCCCAGGCTGCTGTCGAGAGGGGCGGAGGACCTGGGAATTGACCTCCCGCAGATGGACCTGTGCGTGGTCTTCCGCGCGAACCTGGCATCCCTCACCCGCATCGTCGGGTCCGACACCGGGGACCCCGGGGTCGACTTCGGCATAATGGCGAGGGACTGCCCCGCGGCCGTCGTGGACGCGATACCGCGCCTGTCCGTCAGGGAGGGGATGTCCTACGACCTCTGGCTCTTCCGCGCGGAGGTGTCGATGGCATGACCGTCCGCACCGTACGCCCGGGGGAGTCGGACCCCATCCCCTTATATGCGCGTGCGCATCCTCCGGCCATGGCCGCGATGGATTTCAAGATACCCACCGTCCTCACCTCGGAGGAGCTCATGGAGAAGGCTTTCCACAGGGCATCCAAGATCCGCAAGGAGGGCGTAAGCTCGCTGGACACCAAGAAGAAGACGGCGCTGGCGAAGGTCACCGCATCCGGGGACATCGTGGTCACGGCGCTGAACGGATACGTGGAGCGCTTCCCCAGACTGGAGAAGGAGGACGACTTCCTCCCCGAGCTGGTGGACATCGTCATCGGCATCGACCGCTACAAGAAGGCGCTGGGCGCCGTCAACTGGTGCGCCACCAGGGCGGACAAGCTGAGGAACGACACGCTCAGGGACATCCGCAGGACCAAGGACCCGGAGATCGTCGAGGCCGCCAGGAGGAGCTTCTATGGGAGGCTCAACTCCTACGTCGACCGCATCTCCGACGACCTGCTGTTCCTGCAGGACGCCAAGAACAAGTTCAGGAGGCTCCCCGCCGTGGACCCCAAGCTGCCGACCGTCGTCGTCGCCGGGTTCCCCAACGTCGGGAAGAGCAACCTCGTCACCGTGCTCTCCAGCGCGGAGCCCGAGATCGCGCCCTACCCGTTCACCACCAAGGGCGTCATAGTCGGCCACATCCAGGACGACTGGCGCAAGTACCAGATCATCGACACCCCCGGGCTCCTGGACAGGGAGTTCGACAGGAGGAACGACATCGAGAAGCAGGCCGTCCTCGCCCTGAGGTACCTCACGGACGTCATGCTGTTCGTCCTCGACCCGTCGGAGACCTGCGGGTTCCCCATGGAGATGCAGGAGAGGCTGCTCGCCACCGTCAGGAAGGGGTTCCCGGGCGTCGTCATCATCGAGGCCGAGAGCAAGAGCGACATCCTCAAGACCGGCGACGACAGGATCCACTTCTCAGCCCAGACCGGGGAGGACATGGACGTCCTCACGGAGAGGCTCATGGAGGAGCTCCGCTCGGTCGCCCGCCGCAAGGCGGCGGAGGAAGAGGAGGAATGACCGGCGGCCCCGCCTGCAGCGAGGAGATGCAGGCGTACTTCTCGGAGCTCTCGAGGAAGAACGAGGAGTGCTACGACATAGCCAGGAAGGCCAGGTCCATGGGGTTCGACCCCATGACCGACGTGGAGATCCCCCAGGCGGAGGACCTCGCGTCCCGTGTGGAGAAGCTCCTGGCGGACTACCACGTCGAGGGCGTCGCCGAGGACATCAGGCGCCTCACGGCCGAGCTCGGGAACCGCGAGCTCGTGGCCCTGATGGTCGCCAGGGAGATGGCCAAGCGCCCCGCCGAGAGCCAGGAGAAGGCCCTGGACAGGGCCGTGAGGGTCGGTCTCGCCGTCCTCACCGAGGGGATCCTGGTCGCCCCGCTCGAGGGCATAGCGGACACGCGCATCGGCAGGAACTCCGACGGCTCCACCTACGTGGACCTGATCTTCGCCGGACCCATCCGCGCCGCAGGGGGGACCGGACAGGCCATGAGCGTCCTCATCGCGGACGTCGTCAGGACCGAGCTCGGCATAGGAAAGTACATCCCCACCGAGGGCGAGATCGCCAGGTTCGACGAGGAGATCCCCCTCTACAAGCAGTGCCAGCACCTGCAGTACACCCCGACGTCCGAGGAGATAGACCTCATCGTGAGGAACTGCCCCGTCTGCGTCGACGGCGAGGGCACCGAGACGATGGAGATCTCCGGCTTCAGGGACCTCCCCAGGATCGAGACCAACCGCGTCAGGGGAGGCGCCTGCCTGGTCATCGCCGAGGGGATGTGCCAGAAGGCCTCCAAGCTGAAGAAGCACGTCGACAAGCTCGGCATGACCGGATGGGAGTTCATCGGCAAGTACCTGGACGCCCACAAGGCGGACAAGAAGCCCGACGCCAACAGCGACGCCCCCAAGAGGGTCGAGCCCAAGGAGAAGTACCTCATGGACATCGTCGCCGGACGCCCCATATTCGGGCACCCCTGCGCCGTCGGTGGCTTCAGGCTCAGATACGGCAGGGCGCGCACCTCCGGGCTGGCGTCCCTGGCCTACAGCGTCCCCGCCATGTACGTGATGGACGAGTTCATGGCCATCGGCACCCAGCTCAAGATCGAGAGGCCCGGCAAGGCCTCCGTCGTCACGCCCTGCGACCAGCTCGAGGGGCCGACGGTCCTGCTGAAGAACGGCGACCTCGTCTACGTGGGCACGGCCAAGCAGGCCATCGAGATCCACGACCAGATCTCCGAGATCGTGGACAACGGCGAGATCCTCGTCCCCTTCGGCGAGTTCTGCGAGAACAACCACACTCTCGTCCCCTGCGGATACCCGATAGAGTGGCACGAGCTCGAGCTGAAGGAGAAGGGGGAGCTCCCGGCCGACTGGCGCGACCCCACCTACGAGCGCGCCAAGGAGATGTGCGCCACGATGGGCGTGCCCCTCCACCCCAAGTTCAACCTGTTCTGGTCCGACTGGGAGCTGGACAGGATCAGGTCCCTCAGGGAGCACGTGCTGGCCACCGGGTCCTACGACGGCGTCAACCTATCGGTCGCCAACGACCCCGTCCAGAAGCGCATGCTGGAGGACCTCTGCGCCCTCCACGTCGTCAGGGACGGGCGCCTGGTAATCGACGAGGTGTACTCCATGCCCATGCTGGACTGCCTCGGCGTGAAGGTCGCCGGAGACCGTCTCGAACCCGGACCGGAACTCGAGGGGTCCAGCACCCTGGAGGCCATCAGCAGGGCCACCGGATACGAGGTCCGCGCCCGCGCCATGACCCGCATCGGCACCAGGATGGGCCGTCCGGAGAAGGCGAAGGAGCGCGAGATGACCCCCAAGGTCCATTCCCTGTTCCCCGTCGGCAAGGACGCGGACGCCGGCAGGGAGATGAACAGCGCCATCGCCGCCGCCAGGTCCTCCGCCGCATCCCGCAAGGGCGGCAAGCCGGAGGTCACCGTGGACGTGGGCAACAGGCTGTGCCCCGTCTGCAGGAACTACACCTTCCGCAACTGGTGCAGGGTCTGCGGCTCCCATACGGAGTACGTCCCGAGGCAGAACGACTTCGGCAACATGGGCCCCGCGCCCCTCGGCATCCCCCTGGAGGAGGAGTTCAAGGCCGCCTGCGAGCAGGTCGGCGAGAGGCCCCCGTCGGAGCTGAAGTGCCTCGACGCACTCATCTCCAAGACCAAGACCTGCGAGGCCGTCGAGAAGGGCATCCTGAGACAGAAGAACGGCATCAGCTGCTTCAAGGACGGGACGGTCAGGTTCGACATGACCGACATCCCCATCACCCACTTCAAGCCCAGGGAGATCGGCCTGAGCATCGAGAAGGCCCACGAGATCGGCTACACCCACGACTGGAACGGCGACCCGCTCACGGACCCCGAGCAGATCTGCGAGCTGAGGGTGCAGGACGTCATACCGGCCAAGGACTGCGGGGACTACCTGGTTAAGGTCGCGAGGTTCCTGGACGACGAGCTCGAGAGGCTGTACCATCTGCCCCGCTACTACAACGTCCAGAACCGCTTCGACCTCATCGGCCACATCGTGTTCGGCCTGGCGCCCCACACGTCCGGATGCATCCTGTGCAGGATCATCGGCTACGCCGACGTCCGCGGATGCTACGGCCACCCGTTCTTCCACGCCGCCAAGAGGAGGAACTGCGACGGCGACGAGGACTGTCTCATCCTGGCCATGGACGGCCTGCTGAACTTCTCCAAGACCTTCCTCCCGGACCGCAGGGGCGGCCAGATGGATGCGCCGCTGGTCCTCACGACGAGGCTGGACCCCAACGAGATCGACAAGGAGGCCCACAACGTGGACTGCCTCAGGCACTACCCCATCGAGCTCTACCGCGCCGCGATGGACATGAAGGAGCCGAAGGAGATCGAGAAGATCATGGACCTCATCGCGGGGAGGATCGGCACCCCTGACCAGTACGAGCACCTGGGCTTCACGCACGACACCCGCGACATCTCGGAGGGTCCGAAGTACTCCGCCTACACCACCCTGGAGACCATGATGGACAAGATGGACGCCCAGCTCATGCTCGGGAAGAAGATCCGCGCCGTCAACGAGCAGGACGTCGCCCGCAGGGTGCTGAACAAGCACTTCCTCCCGGACATGATCGGGAACCTGAGGAGCTTCTCCACCCAGACCGTCAGATGCACCAAGTGCGGCGAGAAGTACAGGCGCATGCCCCTGGCCGGGAAGTGCACCAAGTGCGGCAACGCGCTGACGCTGACCGTCCACGAGGCGTCCGTCAAGAAGTACCTGGAGATCTCCAAGACCATCGGCGAGAAGTACGGGCTCGACGAGTACACCAAGGAGCGCGTGGAGCTCCTGGAGATGTCGATGGACTCCGTCTTCAACAACGACAAGGTCAAGAAGTGCAAGCTGTCGGACTTCTTCCGATCGCACCTTGGGGCCGAAGTAGGACCTGACGAAGCCCTCGATCTGCATGTCGAGGCCCTTCTTGAGGAGCTTGCCGGCGAACCTGCCGACGTTCTTCATCGCGAAGATCTGGGTGTGGAGACTGGCGATCTGGTACGCTATGTCGGCGTACGGGAGCCTGGCCTTGGAGGACCAGTAGTCCGCGAGCCTGTCCATCCTCTCGTCGCCGGCCTTCCCGATCTCCGTGCGCATCGCGCCGTCCATCATGCGGGCGTAGGACGAGTAGGTCTCGGTGAGCCTCGCAGCCCTCCCGTCATCGGGCTCCATCGATGCGGAGGCGGCGGAGATCGCGTCCATCTGTCCGGGGAGCGCCTCCATGGCCTCGAGGACGTCCCTCAGGTCTGGGTAGACGCTGAAGGCCTCCATCGCCAGGTACATGCACTCGGTGGCGAGGTCGCCCGCCTGGACCATGGTCGTCAGCCCTCCGAGCCTCGACATCAGCTCCGCGGACATGTCCTGCAGGAGGTCGGCCTCCAGCTCCATCGCCAGCTCCGCGAGCCCGGCGCGGCTGTGGGCCTGGCCGTCCCCCACGGTGGACATGATGCAGTCGCAGGCGGAGACCACCATCGAGCGGTAGTCGACCTCCGAGGGCTCCCCCGCGGACCTTACCCACGAGGTCCACTGCGCCACCCCCTCCGGGAAGTTCCCGGAGGACATGTCGTCCATCCCGGCCTGCAGTGTCCCTCCTTCGGGGACGGGGACCGGCTCCTCCCTCACATGGGGGGCGGTCATGCCCATTGCGGCGGAGATCGCGGAGGTCTGCTGGGACGGACCCTTCCTCTGATCCGTGAAGTAGGCTCCGCACTTGATGCAGAACTCGTCGGAATCGTCGTTGGTGACCTGGCCGCACTTGGGGCATACCTTCATGCGGCGCCGAATACGGGGAGATATAAGGGGGTGTCGCCCGGCCCGAAGGCCGGGCTGAAGTTTCACTGGGCCAGGGCCTCGATGCCCTCGGCGAACTCGTCGGCCTCCTTGGAGAGGATCTCCACGGCCTTGTCGAGCGCCTGCCTCGCGGTGAGGGAGCCGTCGGTCTCGAACTTGAAGATGAAGTTCGTCTCGTCCCCGCGGACGCTGAGTCCGCGGTCGGAGCCGACCCTCTCGATGCAGCTCATGCAGAGGTTGCATGCGAGGGGGTCCTTGGCGACGAGCTTCCCGTCCTCGACGGCGTAGACGTGCTTGGGGCACACGGAGGCGGCCTCCAGCACGGCCTCGTCGGAGGCGCGGCCGGAGTCGATGTCTATGACGGGGAGGTACGAGTACCCGACCCCGTTGCAGACCTGCCACTTCACGTGCTTCTTGGCCGTGCCCATCACGGCGGTGGCGTAGATCATGACGGCCTGGCCGTCGGTCAGCTCCACCAGCGGGATGAACTCGTCCTTCACCTTGAGGTCTGGGTTCCCCAGCGGCATGAGGTCTCCCGAGAGCACCGTGCACGGCCCGTGCTTGTTCAGGCTGTACATGATGGAGCAGTTCGGGCAGCCCTCGCCGCCGCAGGTGCACTGGTCCTGGGGTACGAACAGGTCCAGGTCCGTGGGGACCGGGACCATGCCGAGTCTGTGGGCGATGATCTCATCGAACAGGGGCGTCATGCTCTCATACTCCTTCTCGCCGTCCATGATGGGACCGAGGTGGAACTCCACCTTGTCGATCGCCATCTTGGGGATGTCCGAGAGGAGCGTCCTCCTGAGGGCGTTCGCCATGGCGGGAGACGAGTTGCGCAGGATGAACCTGGCCCTCCTCTCCGCCATTTCGAGAATCTCTATCTCCATGAGGTCACCCCTCAGACCCTGCGTCCCCTGCGTCCGCCCTTCTTCTTGGTACCGTCGTGCGGTATGGGTGTGACATCCTCGATGCGGCCGATCTTGAGGCCGGCTCTGGTGAGGGCGCGGATCGCGGCCTGGGCTCCGGGTCCCGGAGAGGTGGACCTGTTGCCACCGGGGGCCCTGACCCTGACGTGGATCCCGACGAACTCCTTCTCCTTCGCGGCCTCGGCGACCTTCTCGGCAGCCTTCTGGGCGGCGTAGGGCGAGGACTCGTCCTTGGCCTGCTTGACGACCATTCCGCCGGTGGCCTTGGTGATGGTCTCGGCACCGGTGATGTCGGTGAGGGTGATCATGATGTTGTTGTAGCTGGCGTAGATGTTGGCAATTCCCCATTTCGCGGTCATCAGTGAACACCGTCCTCTGCTGTGATCCCGGCCTCGGCGGCATCCGCCTTGGCTGCGGCCGCGTCAGCGGCCTCCTGCTCTGCGACCGCCTTGGCCCTGACCGCGGCGTTGGCGGCGGCCTGCTCGGCGGACACCCTCATGGGGTGCATCTCGTCGGTGTAGGGGGACGAGGGGTTGTACTCGATGGAGGACTCCTCGAACCTGGTGACGAGGTACCCGGGGACGGTCACCCTGTGGCCGTTCATGAAGATGTGGCCGTGGGTGATCATCTGGCGGGCCTGCTTGATGGTGCTGGACAGTCCCTTCTCGTAGACGATGGTCTGGAGCCTGCGGGACAGGACGTCCTCGTCCTTCAGGGACAGGATGTCGTTCAGGTTGGAGCCGGTGGGCAGGTATCCGAGCCTGGCGCACTTCTCGAGAAGGGCGTCGGCCTCCTTCTGGGCCTGCTTGTCGCCGGTCCTCAGGCGGGCCTGAAGGTCCCTGGACTGCTTCCTCAGGTTCCTGAGGATGGTCTCGGCCTTCCAGACCTCGGTCTTGTTCTTGAGTCCGAAAGCGCGGACGACCTCGACCTCCGCCTTGATCCTCTCGCCCTGCCAGGGGTGGGAGGGGGTGTCGTAGGTCTTGCGTGAGAATTTAGGATCTCCCATTCAAATCACCTCAGGACTTCTTCTGGACACCGAGCGTGAGCCCGTGCCTGCCGTTCGAGCGGGTCCTCTGACCCCTGACCTTGTGGCGTCCCTCGTGCCTGACACCGCGGTAGCAGCGGATCATCTTCATCCTGTTGATGTCATCCTTCTGGATGATGTCCAGGTCGTTCCCGAGCAGGTGCATGTCGGCACCGGACTCGTAGTCGTTCTGCCTGTTGATGGCCCAGACGGGGGCGTACTCGACGTAGGTCTTGACGAGGTTCTCGATCTCCTTGACCTTCTCGTCGGAGAGGGAACCCATCTTGGCATGGGGGTCGACGTCGGCCTTCTTGGCGACGATCTGGGCGACCCTTTTGCCGACGCGCTTGATGCTCTGCAGTTCGACGACGGTCTTCTTTTGACCGTCGCTGTCGGTGTTGACGATACGGACGATGAAGTTGAAGTTCTCGTCCTCCGTCTTCTGTTCTTTCTTCTTAGCCATGTGTATGACCTCCGTAAATGAATCCCCGAGGGGATGTGCTCAAGCTCCGGTGTTCCCGAAGGGAAGGAGCTCTCAGTGTTCCGTGCCGTCTCCGACAGGGGGTCCTGAGTTTACGCGAGGCGTGCGAAGCCCTTATATTAAATAAAGATAGCGCGGGACCTCCGGACGCCCCGGACGGGATGTGGGTGGTGCCAGGGAAGGGATTCGAACCCTTGAAACCCTGCGGTAAGGGATCTTGAGTCCCTCGCCTTTGACCAGGCTCGGCTACCCTGGCACGATGGGTGGTTAAGGGGTTTGGGAACGACGCGTCACGGGAGGGTGGTGACCTCTCCGCGCTTCCCGTCGATGTAGAATGTGTACTCGTGCTGCGAGACCATGCCGCCGCCGGCCTCGATGAGGGTGGCGAACCCGGCGAGGACCCCGTGCCTCATCAGGTTCCTGACGTGCTTCTCGGCGTCCGGGAAGTCGCAGCTTCTGGCGCAGAACGGGAACTGGTGGAACTCCTCCTTGACGTAGTCCAGGAACTCCTGGGACTTGGGGTCCGAGAGCGGACGGTCTCTGGCGATCCTGACGATGTTCCCGAACTTCCCGTCCCTGACGTAGCCCTTGCCGTCGGTGGCGAAGGGCTCGATTGCGACTGTCATGCCGGCCTTGATGAGCTCCGTGGACCCGGAGTCGTAGCTGGGGACGGACATCCCCGCGTGGAGCTCGTACCTGTCGATCTGGTGTCCGCAGAGGTTCTCGATGGGGACGAAGCCGTCCCTCTTCATGCTCATCTCCACGGTGCGGCCGATCTCGCCGAGGGTGACCCCGTCGCCGATGAACTCGGCCACGGTGTTCCTGGCCCTCTTGGACGACTCGATGAGCTCCGTGTACCTCTTGGTGCCTACCTCGACCGTCCCGGCGGTGTCGCCGACGAAACCGTCCAGCTCGGCGCCGCAGTCGATCTTGACGACGTCGCCGAGCTCGAACACGGACTTGTCGTTGCAGGACGGCGTGTAGTGGGCGGCCATCTCGTTGCGGCTGATGTTGCAGGGGAACGCCAGGCCGCATCCGTGCTCGCGGATGTAACCCTCGACCTCCTGTGCCACGTCGTAAAGCTTCACTCCCTCAGCCACGAGGGACATTCCCAGCTCCCTGGCCTCGCCGGACACGCGACCGGCCTTGCGGAGCTTCTCGAGATCGTCTGAACTCAGCATCCTAAGACTTCCCTTATCCTGTCGGCCGGGATGGCACCCTGCCTCACGATCTCGACCTGGTTGTCCATGAGCCAGACGATCGTGGAGGGCTGCCCTATGGTGCAGGCCCCGGCATCGATGTACGTGTCGACGGCATCCCCGAAGTCGTTGATCGCGGAATCCACGTCGACCGCGTCCGGATGGGAGTGGAGGTTGGCGGATGTCGCGACGATCGGCCCGGTGCGCCTGACGAGCTCAAGAGCGAACCTGTTGTCGGGGATGCGTATCCCGACCTTCTGGGAGGATGAGGTGACGATGTCCGGGACATCGGGCTGCTTCTTGATGATGATGGTCAGTGGGCCGGGCAGGAACGCCTTGATCAGCTTGTCGGCGTTCTCGTTGAGTACAGCGACCCTCTCGAGCATGGCCTTGTCGGACACGGCCACGGAGAGGGGCATGTCGAAGGGCCTGTTCTTGACAACGTACAGGTCCTTGACGGCCGACTCGTTGTAGATGTCGGCACCGATGCCGTAGACGGTCTCGGTGGGGTACACTATGAGCTTTCCGTCGGCGATGTCCTCGGCGGCGGCCGCGACGGCCTCCTCGCAGTGGACATCGAACCCGTGTGTGTAGTCGCATTTTATTATCTTCATTCAGACACCAGCCATTCTCAGCACCTCGGCCATCATGCCGGGCGTATAGCTTTCGCACGTGCTTCCATGACCCGGAAACAATTCCCTTATGTCAAGTTTGCTGAGACGCACGAGGGACGCGAGCATGGAGTCGAAGGACCCGCCCATGAAATCCGTCCTGCCGTATCCTCCGAGGAACAGGGTGTCCCCGGAGATCAATGTGCCAGATTCCTCATCGTAGAGGCAGATGCTGCCCTCCGTGTGCCCGGGCGTCTCCAGCACCGTGAACCTGCGGGATCCAGAGTCTAGGACGTCGCCCTCCCTCAGGTCCTTCGCATCCACGGGCCTCATCGCCGCTCCGAATAGCGCCGCGACATCGCGCCTATCCGGGTGGCGGATGACGGGGGCGTCCCTCCATCCCGCGTAGACGGGGCAGCCGAACTCCTCGACGAGATCGTGCAGCCCTCCCGCGTGGTCGTAGTGGCAATGCGTCGCCACTATCATGGAAGGGCCCTCGGGGCAGACCTCGTGTATGCGCCTTATGACCGTACCAGAATCCTGCCCGGTGCCGGAATCCACGAGGATCGGGCGTTCCCCCTCTACGAGGAAGATGTTCGAATCATAGGGGACGGAACTCGGGATGGTCACGATCGACATACGGAGTCCATCGAACGACGATATTTAATGAGGCGTCTGGGAAGCACCGATCGGATGCGGGGACGGCGGCGACGGACGGAGCCTTCGCTGAACCGATGGATCGGAAGACATGAAAGAAATAAGGCGGTTTTCGGAGGATGAGAATTTTTCATACGAAACCTGTTTGACTGCTAGATC
>CALUHR010000013.1 GCA_944320495.1 Candidatus Methanomethylophilaceae archaeon | reverse complement strand
GCGGCGGGGTAACACCCGGTCCCATTCCGAACCCGGAAGTAAAGTCCGCCCGCGTATCTGCCTGTACTGTAGTGCGCAAGCCTACGGGAACTCAGACACGCTGTCTGCCACTTCTTCACATTCATCCCTTCAGCGTCAGCTCCGTCCGGATTCCGACGGCTGGCTATGCGAGAAATCCTCTCGCCAACCATATAATACAACAAGCACTTGCGTGGCGCGATGATACTGATCAAGCTTGGCGGGAGCGTCATAACCGACAAGTCGCAGTACAAGAAGTTCAACAAGGAGCAGACTGCGAGACTTTGCCGCGAGATAGCGGAGTCCGGTCGCTCCGTGATGATCGTCCACGGCGCCGGTTCGTACGGGCACGTCCTCGCGAAGAGATACGCCATACAGAACGGGCTCGTGGACTTCGCCCAGGTGTCCCCGGCGGCCATGGTCCACCACGACGCCATGGAGCTCGGCCTTCTCATCACATCCGAACTCATGGCCGTGGGCATCCCCGCGGCATCCCTCTCCCCCGGTTCCTGCTTCGTCATGGACGAGGGGAGGCTGGTGGTGAACGACGACGAGGTCATCCGCCGCATGAGCCACGTCGGCATAATGCCGGTGACCCACGGCGACGTGGTCATGGACCGCCAGAAGGGATTCGCCATCGTCTCCGGCGACGAGCTCATGGAGGTCATGGCCCGCATCTTCAATCCCGAGCGCATCGTGTTCGTCTCGGACATCGACGGGCTCTACGACAGCAACCCCAAGGAGAACCCCGAGGCCCGGATGATCCCCGAGGTCACGCAGGAGATCCTCGACGGCGTGAGCTCCGACGAGGACGTGGACGACGTCACCGGAGGGGTGCGCAACAAGATGGAGGCCATGCTCAGGATGTGCTCCCCGGACAGGGACTGCGTCCTGGTCAACGGCACCGTGCCCGGGAGGCTGCTGTCCCTCCTGAAGGGCGAAGAGGTGACCTGCACGGTCGCCAGGATGTGATCCGATGTCGCAGCAGATCAGGAACAGGAAGGCAGAGCACATCGACATCTGCGTCAACGAGAGGATCGCCCCAGGGCACTGCTACTGGGACGACGTCAGGCTGGTTCACAACGCGCTGCCGGAGATCGGCATGGACGACATCGACACCACCTGCTGGCTCTTCGGGAAGAGATTGGAGTTCCCGCTCATCGTCACCGCCATCACCGGAGGGTTCCCGGGTGCCACGAAGATCAACGCTAACATCGCCGAGGCCTGCGCGGAGCTCGGCATCGGCATGGGCGTCGGGAGCGAGAGGGCGGGAGCCACGGGCGTCTGCCCCGAGAGCTACTCGGTCATCAAGGACTACGACGTCCCGCTCGTGATCGGCAACGTCGGAGCTCCGCAGCTCGTCCCGCAGGGGAGCAAGGACCTCTTCGACAGCGCCATGTTCGGCCAGGCCAAGGACCTGATCGACGCCGACGTCATGGCCATCCACCTCAACTTCCTCCAGGAGGTCGTCCAGCCCGAGGGGGACACCAACGGGGCCGGCGTGAGGGACGCGATAAGGTCCCTGGCCCGCGAGTACCCCGTCATGGTCAAGGAGACCGGCGCGGGCATCTCCAGGGACGTCGCGGACAGACTCAAGGGCATCGGCATCCTCGGCATCGACGTAGCGGGCATGGGAGGCACGAGCTTCTCCGCCGTCGAGCTCTACAGGGCCATGAAGGTCGGGGACGACATCCGCACCAACATGGGGGAGACGTTCTTCGACTGGGGGATACCGACCCCCGTCTCCGTCGTGGAGACGGTCGGATGCGGACTCCCGATCATAGCCTCGGGAGGCGTGCTGGACGGCACCCACGTGGCCGCCGCCATCTCCCTGGGCGCGACCTGCGGGGGAGTCGCCCACGCGGTCCTGAAGGAGGCCACCGAATCCGCGGAGGCCGTGAAGCAGAAACTCACTATCATAAGGGAGGAGCTCAGGGCGGCCATGCTCCTGACCGGGTGCAGGGACCTGAAGGCCCTGTCCAAGGCCAGGCACGTCGTGCTGGGCGAGACCAGACAATGGATTGATGCGCTATGATTGACGCCAAGGAGTATCTCAAGAAGATGTCCGCCGAGCTCGACGGACCGATAAAGAGCTACATCGGGAACGAGGAGCCGGAGAACCTCATGGAGGCCTCCAGGCAGTACCCCTACCGCGGTGGCAAGAGGATGAGGCCCGCGATGGCCGTCGCCTGCTGCGGCGCCGTCGGAGGAGACAAGAGCAAAGCCGTCCCGCTCGCCGTGGCCGTGGAGTACATCCACAACTTCACCCTGGTCCACGACGACCTCATGGACGGGGACGAGGCACGCAGGGGGATGCCCACCATCCACGTCACCTACGGCATGCCCACCGCCGTCCTGGCGGGGGACGCCCTGTTCGCCAAGGCGTACCAGATCATCTGCGACCTGGACGTCCCGGCCGACAGCATGAGGAAGGCCCTCCGTTACGTCAGCAAGGCCGTCTGGGACCTCGCCCGCGGACAGCAGATGGACGTGAACAACGAGGGCAGGATCGTCTCCGAGGAGGTCTACCTGGAGACGATCAAGCTGAAGACCAGCGTCCTCTTCGCCGCCGCCGCGGCCGGAGGGGCCATCGTCGGAGGCGCGGACGACAGGACCGCCGAGGCGATCCACGACTACGCCATCGAGACCGGTCTCGGATTCCAGATCTTCGACGACTACCTCGGCATCATGGGCGACCCCGCCAAGACCGGCAAGTCCAACTGCAACGACATCAGGAAAGGCAAGTGCACCGTCATGGTCACCCACACCATCCAGGCCCTCGAGAGGGACCCCGCCAAGCTGGAGGAGTTCAAATCCATCCTCGGCAAGATGGACGCGACCGAGGAGGAATGCGCCCGCGCCAAGCAGATCATGATCAACGCCGGCTCCATCGACTACGCGATGGACATGGCCAACGAGAAGGTCAACGCGGCCATCGACGCCATCTCCTTCCTGCCCGAGAGCGAGGACAAGGAGTTCATGATCGCGCTGGCCAAGTACGCCATCGACAGGGAGGTCTGAGGACCTCCCCCTTAAACCCCTTAGAAACCTCTCTCACGCGTCCTCTATCCCGGTCTCGACGATCCGGTAGTAGACGCTCCTCCCCTCGGGGAGGCTCCTGTGCTTCACTATGACGGCCTTCCTTCTGCCGTTGTCCAGCTTCTCCAGCCTCAGGATGGTCTTCGCGTTGTGGTTCAGCGCATGACCGCCGAGGAACTCCACCCTGCCGCTCGTGAGGTTGGAGTAGACCTGCGAGGTCACGAGGATCGTCATATCGTACTTCCTGGCGATCTCCAGGAGCAGCTCCGTCTGTCTCACGAACTCGTTGCGGGCCTTCGGCTCGTCGTGCCTAAGGCGGTAGAACATCGTCAGGGAATCGATGACCACCAGGGATATGGCCTTGTTCTCGGCCAGCTTCCCGATCTTCTCGATGCGGTCCGTCTGCTCCTCCAGGCTGTGCACCTGGAATATCAGGAGGTTCCTGACGGCGTCCGCGTCGCCCTCGAAGACCTGGGACAGCCTCTCCAACGAGAGTCCCTCGTTGTCGATGTAGGCGACCTTCTCCCCCTTCTGGGCGACCTCGCGGGCGACCTGCAGGCAGACGTTCGTCTTTCCCGCGCCAGCCTCCCCGTAGAGCAGCGTGACGCAGCCCGACTCGATCCCGCCTCCCAGGAGGCGGTCGAACTTTGGAGAGTTCAGTGGGATGCGTGCCACACCACGCTGAAGGCCGAACGTCTTAAAATAAGGTGGTGAAAGGAGGGGTCGGATCCGACCCCGTTTGGATCAGTTGCGGATGTCTCCGCGACCTTCGTCCAGGGTGTTCCCCTCGACGGCGCTGATGTCGTCCAGGCTGTGATCGACGCCCGTCTGCACGACATCTCCCTTGGCCGCGTAGAATGCCACCGCGAGCACCGCGAATACGATGTAGGCGATGACCGCGATTATCACGACGGCCACTATGACGATGGCCACGATCGTCGCGACGCTCTCGAGGACGCCGGGCTGCGTCAGCGCCCAGGCGACCACCGCCACGAGGGCCACCACGAGAACCGCGATGGCTATCAGCGCCAGTGCCGACTTCCCGGTCCCGATACGCCTCTCCTGCATGCCTCTGTCCTGCATCATATCATCTCAGCTGGAGCTCTGCGGCATGTACGGGTACAGCGACATGGCCAGGTCACCGAGCGTCATGGACTGGAGAACGACCCTGCCCGGCCCCCTGAGGGTCGTGACGAACAGGCCCTCGCCGGAGAACAGCATGTTCTTGATGCCTCCGACGGAGGCGATGTCGTAGGTTACCGTCTCCTCCCATGCGACGGCGTTGGCCGTGGAGACCTTCAGTATCTCTCCGGGCGCCAGGTCCTTGACGACGAAGTCCCCGCATCCGCAGATGAAGACGATCCCGTTCCCGGAGACCCTCTGGAGGATCAGGCCCTCGCCGCCGAAGAGCATCGATCCGAGCTTCTTCTGGAACGCCAGGTCGAGGTTCACGCCCTCCTCGGACGCGAGGTATCCAGTCTTCTGGAGCATCCACGCCCCCTTGGAGACATCGATGTCCATGACCTTCCCGGGCGCGCTGTTGGCCAGACCTATGACCCCCGTCCCCTCGGACCTGTACTGAACGAGGAACAGGGACGCGCCGGTGAGCGAGCGCTTGATGCTGGCCCAGGCGCCTCCGGTCGCTTTGGCCTCCATTGTCACGTTTCCGGTCATGTAGGCCATCGCCCCGGCGACGGAGTAAAGCGTCTCTCCCGGGGAGATCTCTACGTTGAGCATCTGGAGATTGTCTCCAGTGATATCGTATCTCATCGTGCCCTTATCGCGCTCTGGCAATAAAAGACGGCCCATCAGGATTGAATACGGCGGCCCCGATGAGGGTCGTCATGGAAGGATGTGCCGGAATCGCCGGGGCCGAGGCGGAGGTCGAGGAGACGGAGTTCCTCGGAAGGGCCGCGATGGTCAAGATCAGACCGCCGAAGGGATACAGGCTCCCGGAGCTGGATGCGCACATCCGCTCGACCAGGACCAGGAGCGAAGCGCGCATCATGCACGAGGCCCGTCTCGCCGGCGTCCGCACCCCGTGCATCTACGACCTGGATCTGAAGGGGGGCGCTATCGTCATGGAGCGCATGCCGGGGACCACCGTCAAGGCCCACCTGGATTCGCACCCCGAGGATGCTGGAAAGGTATGCAGGGAGATCGGCCGCACCGTCGCCAGGCTCCACGCCGCCGGGATCACCCACGGCGACCTCACGACATCCAACATGATCCTCCTCCCCGACGGGGGGATCTGCCTGCTGGACATGTCCATGGGCAAGACCCGCTCGGAGCTGGAGGACATCGGCGTCGACCTCAGGCTACTCGAGAGGGCGTTCTCATCGGCCCACGTCGGCCTGGAGGACGCGTTCTCGGAGCTCATGGACGAGTACTACACCAACACGTCCAATCCGGACGCCGTTAGGAAGAGGGTCGAGGACATCAGGAACAGAGGGAGATACACATGAGGCTCAAGGTCATAACGTCGAATCCGGGGAAGGTCAGGGAGTACGAGAGGGAGCTGTCGCAGTTCGGCATCGAGATGGAGCATCTCCGCCATCCCTACGACGAGGTGCAGACGTCCGATCTGGAGGAGGTCGTGAACAAGGGCATGGACGCCATCGTGTCCGAGGGCATCCGCGACTTCATCGTGGACGACTCGGGACTCTTCGTGGACTCCCTGAAGGGCTTCCCCGGCGTATGGTCCGCCTACGCCCAGAAGACCATAGGCAACCCCGGGATCCTGAAGCTCATGGAGGGCGTGGAGGACCGCGAAGCGGAGTTCAGATGCTGCATCGGGTGCGACATCGCTGGGAAGCGCATCGTCGTGACCGGGGTGTGCCGCGGCGTCATAACGGATTCCGAGCGCGGAACGGACGGATTCGGGTTCGATCCCATATTCTCGCCCGACGGCGAGCGCACATTCGCGGAGATCCCCATGGACGAGAAGAACGCCGTGTCCCACAGGGGGAACGCCGTCAGGCTCCTTATCGGGGCATTGAAGGATGAGGGGCTCATCTGAGCCCCTCTGAAAAATAAGGGCGCCGTTCAGAGATGGAACGGCTCGTTGATCAGCAGGATGCAGATACCGAGGGCCAGGCACAGGAACAGGAGATAGTTCCCGAGCATGGATTTGGTCTCGACCATGTCCATCCTGAACTTCATCAGGGCGAGGATCTTGTTGAGACCTATGCAGACGGCGAACGCGATCAGCGTCGCCACGACCCATCCCATGTCGAAGAGGTCGGTGATGACCGCTCCGACGACGCCGACGATCACTCCCAGGACCATCACGACGAGGAAGATCTTGGTCATGTAGATGTCCTTGAGGATGAACTCCCTCTCGTTGAACTCGGTGGGAGTGAACTCGTACTCCTCCTCGGGCTGCTCTATGATCCGCCTCTTCTTCTTGGCCATCGCGTCCGCATCCTGATTTCCCTTTTAAATATTGTTCGTTGACGTCACGGCTTGCCGAACTCGGTCCTCGAGCGCTTGAGCGCCTCTATGACCGGCAGTGGCTTGCCGAGAAGGAAGGTCTCCAGAGCGCCTCCGCCCGTACTCACGTAGGAGAACCTGTCGGCGAGGTCGAACCTCTCCGCGGCTCCCCCGGTGTGACCGCCGCCGATGACGGACTGCCCACCGCTGTCGACCATGGCGGTCATGATCACACGGGTGCCCACCTCGAAGCCCTCCTTCTCGATCATCCCGGCGGGGCCGGACATGAAGCACGTCTTCGACGAGAGGAGCACCTTGCGGAACTTCTCCGCGGAGGCGTCGCCGATGTCCAGCGCCGGCTCCGCCGTGGGAAGGTCGCCGATGTTCACCGAGACACGCCTCCCGTCCCTCTCGACCGCGACATCCACGGGGAGGAGGACCCTCTGTCCGTACTTGGACATTATGTCCTTGGCGGCCTGGAGGTTCTCGGGCGTCAGCTCGTCCTGGAGGACCCTGCTGCTCGCCTCGCCGATGTCGACGCCGCGGGCGAGCAGATACGCGTTGCCCACGAGGCCGACAAGGATTACGGTGTCCGCCATGCCGCTGCCGAGGACCCTATCGATCATCTCGGAGACGTCGCCGAACTTGGCCCCTCCGAGGATGAACACGGACGGCCTGCGGGGATCCCCGAAGATCGCGTCCAGTGCGTACAGCTCCTTGGCCATCAGCCTGCCGGATGCGGAAGGGATACGGGCCTCGAAGCCCACGAGCGAGCACTGCGACCTGTGGGAGGCCCCGAACGCGTCGCAGACGTAGTAGTCAATGAGTGGCGCCAGGGTGGTTACGATCTCGCCCTTGGCGTGCATGTCCATGTCGCCCTTGGCGGTCTCACTGTCCAGCTCCCTGACGTTGCCGAGCAGGAGGACCTGTCCCGGCTCGAGGTCCTTGATGGCCTCCACGGCCTTCTCACCGATGACGTCGTCGACGTACTTGACCGGGATGCAGAGGTGTCTGGACAGAAGCTCCGCATGCTGCTCGAGGGGGATGAAGTCCCATCCGCCCTTGCGGCTCTGGTGCGCGAGTATGACCAGACGGGCGCGCTTGCCGACGAGCTCGCGCACCGTCGGGACTATCCTCCTGATCCTGGCGTCGTTGACGATCTTCAGGGTCTTCTTGTCGAGAGGACAGTTGATGTCCACCCTGAGGAGGACCGTCTTGTCCCTGAAGTCGAAATCCTCGAGCGTGTTGAACTGCTTGTCCATGTCCCAGACCTCGGTTCTTCCCGATACCCATGGAGGCGTTCGTCTTGGCGACCGACTCCGCTGGATCCTGGATCATCTTGCACATGGACCTGATGCAGTCCACATTCTCCGGCACAACGTCGGACTCCTGGTGAACCGCCTGGTAGTAGTACAGCGTGTCGCCGACGACCTTGAAGCCGTCCTCCCAGACGACGATCTCGTACATGTCGGAGCGGTCGCGGCCGAGGTCGCGGGCCAGCTCCATGATCTGCGGGGTGGACTTGATACCGTCCGAGCTCTTCACGAGCCTGACCCTGGGGGCCTGCCTCAGGATGTCCAGGACCTCCTCGGTGGTGGTCTGCTGGGAGAGCTGGGCGACGACCGTCTGCACATGCATGAGGGTCGTGGACGCCTTCACAGCCATGGTGTTGATGTTGAGCCAGGGCATGACGCTCTGCACATCGGGGCCGTGGTGCGTGGGGAGCTTGACGGAGGGCTCGAGGCCGTTGATGGGGCCGCCCTTGCTGTCGCCGGGATCCGCCGCGCGTCTGACGATCGTGACGTAGGCGTTCTTGATGCGGAGCGCCTTGTCGATGGGATAGAGGGTCCTCAGGAGAGCGGTGGTGTTGCAGGAGACGACCCTGGACATGGGCGCACCCCAGGACTCCGCGTAGTTGGCGGTGGAGTTGAATGAAATGCCCGTGAGGCTGTGCTCCTCCCCGCCCTGGAAGATGGCCTTGACGCCGGCGGCCTTGTACATGTCCCTATAGTACTCCCCGACGTTGCCGGGGGTGCAGTCGACGACGATGTCGACCTTGCCGAGCATGTCCTTGATGGTGCCGGAATATTTCACGCCGGCCTTCTCGAAGGCCTCGACGCTCTCCTCGGGGATGTAGAGGCCGTATCCTTTCGAGAGCGCGTCCAGAGCCTCGTAGTTGGGCCTGGTCTTGGTGACGCCCACGAGCTCCATGTCGTCCTGCTTGGCGATGGCCGTGGCCACCCTCTTGCCTATAGTGCCGTAACCGTTGACTCCAACCCTGACCTTAGCCATGGAATAACCTGGCTCGGCCATCGCCGTGACGTTTATTAGGGTTAGCGTCGGGATGCGACGGGCGCGCGCACGGCGCCGCTCGCGGGTTTCCCCGGGAACTGGGTGTGACCCAGGACCCGCGGTCCCCGACGGACGTCCCCGCGAAAGGGACGGAGGCTTGCTCCCGACCTCCCGGACAGGCCATCACGGTTATAACTCGACGGCACGATGCCAGCCTGGAGGAAATCAATGAGAGGCACGGAAGCGCTCCTTGGCATGCTGGAGGAGAGAGGCGCCGACACCATATTCGGATACCCCGGTGGAAGCGTCCTGTCCATCTACAACGAGCTGCTCGACTCCGACATCAGGCACATCCTGGTCAGGCACGAGCAGTGCGCCGCCCACATGGCGGACGGATACGCGAGGGCTAAGAACGTACCCGGCGTCTGCCTGGCTACCAGCGGACCCGGCACCACGAACCTCGTCACCGGAATCGCCACGGCTTACGCGGACTCCGTGCCGATGATAGCGCTCACCGGGCAGGTCGCCGCCGGATCCCTCGGACAGGGGGCGTTCCAGGAGGTCGACGCCTACAGCCTGCTGATGCCGATCACCAAGCACAGCTTCAGGGTCCTGGACGTCGAGAGGCTCCCCCACGCGATCAGCGAGGCCTGGGACATATGCCAGATGGGCAGGAGGGGACCGGTCCACATCGACCTCCCCGTCGACCAGATGGGGAAGGACCTGGACCCGGCGCTGCTACACGAGGAGTACGGGGTCAAGCCACTGACCGAGGACCTCTCCGGTATGCACGAGGCCGTCCAGTGGATACGCGAGAGCCAGAGGCCGCTGATCCTCGTCGGCGGAGGGGCGATGAACGCCTCCGCGGAGGTCATGGAGCTCGCGAGGCTCATGGGCGCCCCTGTCGTCAACACGCTGATGGGCATGGGCGTCGTCCCGTCCTCGTACGAGATGAACATGGGACCACTGGGCCTCCATGGGAGACTCGCAGCCATCCAGCTCTCGGCCGAGGCCGATCTCATCATATCGATAGGCAGCAGGTTCTCGGACAGGACCTACAGCCCCCACGACCGCATGTCCCAGGGGAGGGTCATCCACATCGACGTCGACCCCACCGAGTTCAGGAAGCACGGGCACCAGTGCGTCAATCTGCAGGCCGATGCCCGCAAGGCGATCCGCGGCCTCATCTGCGCCCTCGGCTCCGCCCCGCTGAGATGGGAGTCCTGGAACAGCCACGCCAGGCAGCTGAAGGCGGACTCGTACATCACCCCCGACAACGACGCCGTCCCGATCAAGCCCCAGAGGATCATGCAGGAGCTCAACAGGCTCATCGATGACGACACCATCATCACCACCGACGTCGGACAGAACCAGATGTGGGCGATGCACTACCTGAACATCGAGCACCCGCGCCAGTTCATATCGTCCGGGACGTTCGGCACCATGGGGTTCGGCCTCCCTTCCGCCATCGGCGCGAAGGCCGCCATGAAGGACAAGAAGGTCGTCACCGTCACAGGGGACGGCGGACTCCAGATGGTCATCCAGGAGCTCGCCACGTCGGTCGCGGAGGACCTGCCGGTCACCATCGTCCTGCTGAACAACGGATGCCTCGGCATGATCAGGCAGATGCAGAAGCACTACTGGGGCAAGAGGTACTCCGCCCAGGAGCTCGGAGACGACCCCGACTTCGTCACCATCGCCAAGGGCTACCGCGCGAAGGGCATCAGGGTCGAGAGGCCCGGAGAGATATACGACGCCCTCAAGGACGCGATGGAGTCCGATGTCACGACCATCGTCGAGATCATGATCGACCCCGAGGAGGACATCCTCCCGATGTTGCCCAACGACCCCAAGATCCCGATCATCAAGGGAGACTGCCACTTCTGAAACCAAGGCGGGGGAGACCCCGCCGCCCCACACCCCCGTGCAACCCCTTTTATCCTATCCCACTTTCCGACACACGATTACGATGAAGGGCACGAAGGCACTGGTCACGATGCTCGAGCGCAAGGGCGTGGACACCATCTTCGGATATCCGGGCGGAAGCGTCATCCCCATCTACGACGAGATCTACGATGCGAACCTCAGGCACATCCTCGTGAGGCACGAACAGTGCGCCGCCCACATGGCGGACGGGTACGCCCGCGCCAGCGGAAGGCCGGGCGTCTGCATCGCCACCAGCGGACCCGGTGCCACCAACCTGGTCACCGGCGTCGCCACCGCCTACGCCGACTCGGTCCCGATGATCGCCCTGACCGGACAGGTCGGCGTCGGGTCCCTCGGGCTCGGAGCCTTCCAGGAGGTCGACGCGTACAGCCTGCTGATGCCCATCACCAAGCACAACTTCAGGGTCCTGGACGTGAACAGGCTCCCCCATGCCATCAAGGAGGCATGGGAGATCTGCCAGACCGGCCGCCCCGGACCAGTCCACATCGACCTGCCCGTGGACCAGATGAACGCCTCCATCGACCCAGCGCTCCTGGACGAGGAGTACGGCATCAAGCCGATAGTCGAGGACCTCAGCGGCCTCGACGAGGCGGTCCAGTGGATCAGGGACGCCAAGAACCCCGTCATACTCTGCGGCGGAGGGGCTGTCAACGCCTCCGACGAGGTCATGGCCCTCTCCAGACGCCTCGGCGCACCGGTTGACACCACCCTCATGGGCATGGGGATCGTCCCGTCATCCTACGAGCTCTGCATGGGCCCCCTGGGGATGCACGGGAGGATGGCCGCCCTCGAGATGATGAACGACGCGGACCTTATCATCTCCGTAGGCAGCAGGTTCTCCGACAGGACCTACGGCAAGAGATGCAGGATGCAGAACCCGAACGGACGCGTCGTCCACATCGACGTCGACCCGGTCGAGTTCGGCAAGCACAAGCACCCGTGCGTCAACCTCCTGAGCGATTGCGGCAGGGCTCTGCGCATGATCCTCGAGCGCCTCGGCTCCAACAGCGTCGCCGACGACTGGACCCAGAGGGCCAGGGATGCGAAGGTCAGGTGCTGCTGCGACCCCGTGATCGACGGGACGCCCATCAAGCCCCAGACCGTGATGCACGAGCTGAACTCCATCATCGACGAGGACACCATCGTCACCACCGACGTCGGACAGAACCAGATGTGGGCGATGCACTTCCTCGACATCGAGCGCCCCCGTCAGCTGCTCTCCTCCGGTACCTTCGGGACCATGGGGTACGGCCTCCCCGCCGCCATCGGCGCCAAGGCCGCCAAGCCCGACAAGCACGTCATCGCCATCACCGGCGACGGAGGGTTCCAGATGGTCATGCAGGAGATGGCCACAACCATGGCCGAGGACCTGCCCGTCACCGTCGTCCTGCTGAACAACGGCACCCTGGGCATGGTCAGGCAGTGGCAGAAGCTCTTCTGGAACGAGAGATACTCCGCCACCACCCTGAAGTGCGATCCCGACTTCGTGAAGATGGCCGAGGCCTTCGGGGCCGAGGGGATCCGCGTGGAGAGGCCCGGCGAGATCCGGGACGCCCTGCTCCACGCGAGGGACTGCGGAAGGAGCTGCATCGTCGAGATCATGTGCGACCCGAACGAGCACGTGCTCCCGATGGTCCCCGCGGACCCCAACGCGGCCATGGTCATGGGCCGTTGCGCCTACAGGTGCTGAAACCGTTTCAATGAGGGGCGACGCCCCTCATTGTACCCATGGTGGTTCGATCCCCCGTCCGCTCCGGGTTTACCCGACCCAGTTTTATATTACACATCCGCATCCGTGAGGCCATGGAACTCGAGGATGTGGTGCTTGAGAGGATCGTTCCTTCGCCGGAGACCGTCGCATCGATACGGGAGCGCGCGGACCGCCTGAAGGCCCTCGTGGAGGATTACGTCGCCTCCCACGGCATCACTGCCGAGGCCAGGTTCGCCGGGTCCTTCTCCAAGAACACGTTCCTGGCCGATCCGGACCTCGACCTGTTCCTGATGTTTCCTCCGGAGGTCAGCCCCGAGGACCTCAGGAGGATCGGGCTGCAGGCCGGCGAGGACATACTGCACGGCGAGAGGATGTTCTCCGACCACCCCTACACCAGGGGGGTCTTCGAGGGCATCGAGGTGGACATGGTGCCGTGCTTCCGCATCGACAGCACCGAGCATCTGAAGAGCGCCGTCGACCGCACCCCGTTCCACACCGCATTCATCAAATCCAGCCTGGATGAGGCCGGATGCAACCAGGTCCGCCTGCTCAAGAAGTTCATGAAGGGCATCGGCACCTACGGCGCGGAGCAGGACTCCAGGGGTTTCTCCGGGTACCTGTGCGAGGTCCTCGTAGTGAGGTTCGGAAGCTTCCGCGGGGTGCTGGAGGCCGCGTCGAGATGGCGCGAGCACAACGTCATCGAGGTCCGCGGCAGAGGTCCGAAGATGGATGCCCCGCTGGTGGTGTACGACCCGGTGGACAACAGGCGCAACGTCGCATCGGCTGTCCACCTGGACACCATGTGCCTGTTCATCCAGGCCGCCAGGGAGTACCTGAGGGAGCCGAGGATGGAGTTCTTCTTCCCCAATGCGAGGGCCCCCATGGACCGCGGGGTGCTGGAGGCCAGGATCGCATCGCACGGTTCCAGGCTGACCGCCGTACGCTTCCCGAGACCGGATGCGATCGAAGACAACCTGCAGTCCCAGCTGTGGAAGACCCAGAACGCCCTCGCCAAGAGGCTGGACTCCTTCGGGTTCAGCGTCCTCAGGGCGGAGCACGCGATGGACGACACGCACATGACCGTGGCCTTCGAGCTGGAGTGCGACGTCCTGCCGGCGACGCACAGGCACATCGGCCCGCCCGTATGGGTGGACTCCGCGCCGTTCCTCGAGAGATGGAAGGGGAATCCTCACGGCGAGCCGTTCATCGAAAACGGGCACTGGGTGGTCGTCGCGGACAGACAGTACGCAACCGCCGCCGCCATGTTGGAGCGCGAGGGGCCGATCTCCGGGATCGGGAAGGAGCTGGACACGAAAACCATGGAGATCCTGGACTCCGAAGCGACGATAGACACCGTCGACCCACTGCTCCTGACGGAGCTCCTCGACCCGAGGATGCCGTGGGAGAACCGACGGCGAACCTTTAACTATCGTCAAGCAATCGGACGTCCCAGTGGGCCTGTGGGCTAGCTTGGTATACTTGTGGCTTTGGGAGCCATTGACCCCGGTTCAAATCCGGGCAGGCCCACCACCTCCCTCGGCCGGCGATGTTCTGTGATCCCTCTGTTCACCTCACGTTCGGATGGGGCGATTCTCGTCGAGACCTCTCAGATGGCTCCGTTCCACGACTGATACGACGTGGGATGCACGGGCAAAGCTCCCAAAGGAGATTCACGGGAATATAAGGCCACATAGCGATTGGCTACCGCATCTTCGCCCAGATCGAGAACAATGAGTCGATCGTAGTGCTCGTAGATTCAGACATCGTCGCAACACCTGCTCGTGATGGGGGCAATCTGACTGAGATAGGAATCACAAAACTGGTTTGTGGCCACCGGCCTCCATCGTCGATGGAGGCCGGTGGCCACTGTAGGGTTTGTTTCCGACATCGGATGTTCTGGAATCACTTCATTGCGGACCGGCTGCCCTGTTCGGATTATGGTATTGCATGATCGCTGCTCCGAGGAATGCGATGATCAGTCCCGCGGTCGCAACCAGTCTCCCGGCCCCGCCCGTGATGTTCCCATGGAGGATCTCCAGAGGGAACAGGCCTTGAAGCCAGAGGGTGACTTCCGTCATGCCCTCGAACGGAGGGTTCTCCACGTTCGTTATCACGGCACCGCTTCCGACCAGATCGGACAGAACCAGTGCACCACCCGCCAGAACGATGAATATCACGACGGTTCCGACGACGTTCCTGTGATAGCGGGCGAATATGCAGACGCCCAGGGAGATGATGCCCAGAACCACCATAGCGGCAGGGATGAACGACCCGTCCACGATCTCCGAGGGGCCGTCGTCCAGCAGGAAGTCCAATCCGCTGATCGAGACGTGGGCTCTGGTCGAAGTACACCGTTGACATGGCCCTGAACATCGCATCGTCATATTCCATCGCAGTCATATGGGACAAGACGTTCAGATCCTCGATAGGGATGAAGTCGTCCAGGATACTGGATTTGTTCGGGATCGACGTATCGGACCCGTTCAACAGGAACAGAAAAACCGTAGGAGAAGAATCGGCCAATCGAACTGATGGTGCCCCTCCGATTACTGCCGAACGTTTCCCAGGTGGATTGAAACGATGTCGAGGAAGGACTGCTATCTCGACCATGGGCCATACAGCCGAAAAACCGTCCAGTACCGGCAGTGTCATCTGCGGAACGACCCTCCCCTCATGGAAGGGGCGGTCCGCTGACCGCCCTCCTCGAGGATGCCCTCGCTAGCCGCCGAACGTCCTGGCGTAGACGTCGTCCATCTCGGGCAGGTGCACCACATAGCCGACGGGGACGCTCCTGCCCGTGGCCTCCATCACCGCCCTGGCACCGTCCTCCCCGAACGCCCCGCAGAGCTCGATGCATCCGACGCCCTCGCCGACGAGGGATGATGCGACGGAGCATGCCTCATCGAGCGAGCGGACGCCTACGAACTCGCTGTCGCCTCCTCTCACGGTGGTCCTCTCGATGCCCGGCAGGGCGGTGTTCATGAAGATGAATGCGAACCTCATCCATATCACATGATACAACGTGTATTGGAAACCTGCCTCGCCACACGGTCATTCGGAAGCCTCGACATCCATCATCGAATCCCTGCAACCGAGGGCTGTGATCGGAACCACGAACACCCCATCCGTGCGGCGGTATGCGTATGACGCCATCCCCACGATCACGCATAGGACGCTCGGAGCGCCCCTGGCCGTCCGGGCGGCCATCTTGTCCCTGAATGCCAAGAGGCCCTCGGCAGCGGCATCTACCTGGTTTTGCCCCAGTTTTATCTCGAAGGCCCCCCATTGACCGTCTGGCATCTCGACTATAGCATCGACCTCCATGCCGCTGTCGTCACGGTAGTGGTAGACCTCCCCTCCGGATGCCTGTGCGTACACGCGGAGATCCCTCATACACATGGACTCGAACATGAACCCATAGGTGTTCAGGTCCTCCAGGAGCATACGTGGCGTGAGCCCCATGGCTGCAATCGCCAGCGAAGGATCCGCCAGATGCCTCTTAGGCTTCTTGCCCACACGGATAGAGGAACGGACATTGGGATCGAACGCCTTCTGCGGATCCAGAATGAACATGCGGTTCAGCACGTCCATGTAGATTCCGAAAGTGTTCTCCGACACAGTCTCGTTGTCGAACTCCTTCATGTCATCCATCAGCTTCGAATTGCTGGCCATCGTGCTCTCGTTGCGGGCGAGCGATCTTATCAGGGCCTCCATCTTCCCCCTGTTGCGATCGACCCTGTCCAAACGAGGCAGGTCATCATCGAGTATGCTTTTCAGATATCCGCGGTTGAATCTGATGGCTTCCTGGATGCCACGACCCTGCACCATCGGCCATCCGCCGCGCACTGTCATCCCAATTAGTCCCTCCAGATCAGGACCTTCCACCTCCACTGTACCCATCGTTCCATCGAACATCGAGGACAGCGTGACCTCACCGGTGGAATCTCCTGACTCGAAAAGGGACATCGGACGCATACGAAGCTTCCCGATGCGTCCGGTGCCGCTATGAAGCACCCCTTTGAACTGAGGGGTCGATGAACCAGTCAGAATCAACCGTCCGACCGCCTGATCGCAGTCCACCTGAAAACGAACGGCATCCCATATCTCCGGCACCTCCTGCCATTCATCTACCAGATGCGGTGCCTCGCCCCTGAGTGAGAACTCCGGATTCATGGCCGCCACCGCCCTGTTGTTGAAGTTGTTCTTCGGATCCGATACGAAGAATGCGCTGTTAGCATGCCTCATTGACATCCATGTCTTACCGCAGGCTTTGGGACCCTCGACGCATACAGCCCCGAATGACCTCAGCATGGCCTCCATCTCCGAATCCATAGCACGCGGTCTGTAACCGGCGGGGGTCAGATGATTTTCACCTCAACATATCGTATACGTTACAGCACTTATATTTTTTCGGATGTTTCATTGAGGATTTTTCGGATGTTTCATTGAGGATTTTTCTGACATGCGACCTTCGCCCCCTCCTCCGTGTTCCTTGCCCGTGGCCTTTAGACCTATAACCCCTACACGACAATCAGCACGAAGGCCATGAGTCCGACAGCGTGAAATGCTCCATCCTCAGAATGGCGCTTACCATAACCGTCCTGAGCGCCCCTGTGCCCACCTAGACGGATACGCACCGCCCACAGGGAGTCCACGGTCCGATGCCTTCGAAACGAGGAACAGCTGATTGTCAGGAACACCGCCGTGACAAGTGTCCACCTGGATGCGTGAATCCATCCGACGGCCCCAAGGCTGACACCCATACCACCTCTCTGAGCCCCGCCATCAGCGGGATCGTCCATCCTCGATGTACGGGATCCATCATACAGACGCGGACGGATTCACGAGAGCCGTGACGCTTACGCTCACGTCCCTCGGCATAAGGATAGCAGAGGCCCTCGCCGCGATGGACGGGGACTCCGCCGACGGTTTCTCAGCGACTGACCCCGCAGGGCATGGCATCCGCGGGCCCCGGGGTGTCCCTCATGACCGAGGCGTACAGCCTGTACCCTCCGGCGAGATGGCTGCACTCGTATCCGCGCTGCTCCAGGATCCTTGCGGCTATGTAGCTCCTGAGCGCGCTCTGGCAGATCAGGCGGATGTGCCTGTCACTCGGGACCTCGTCCAACCTGTCCCTGAGCTCGTCCACGGGGATGTTGACGGATCCCTCTATGTGCCCTCTGGCGAACTCCTCCGGGGTGCGGACGTCCACCAGGTACGAGGAGGGGTCCTCCCTGACGGAGTCCACCTCGTCCCAGAAGAACTGCCTGACCAGGCCGTTCATGACGTTGGTGGCCACGAATCCGACGTAGTTCACAGGGTCCTTGGCGGACGAGTACGGCGGCGCATACGTCAGGTCCAGCTCGGCCAGGTCCTCGACGGTCATCCCCGCGTGTATCGCCGTGGCGATCACGTCCGCACGCTTCTCCACACCCTCGTATCCGACGATCTGGGCGCCGAGCACGGTGCCGGTCACGGGGTCGAACAGGGTCTTGACTGACATGTTCCTCCCGCCGGGATAGTACGTGGCGTGCGGCGCCGAGAAGGTGTAGACCTTGTCGTAGGGGATGCCGGCGTCCTTGGCCTGCCTCTCGTTGATCCCGGTGGTGGCGACGGTCATGTCGAACACCTTGATCACCGAGGATCCCAGAGACCCGCGGTACTCGGAGTCCCCTCCGGCGATGTTCTCGGCTGCGATCCTGCCCTGCCTGTTGGCGGGACCGGCGAGGGCGATGTTCGCCGGCTGACCGGTCACGTAGTTCTGGACCTGGACCGCGTCGCCGACAGCGTATATGCTCGGATCGGACGTCCTCATGTGCGAGTCCACGACGATCGTGCCCTTCACGCCGAGCTCGAGCCCCGCATCCTTCGCCAGATGCGTATCGGGGGTGACACCGAGCGCGACGACGGCCATGTCGGTCTCAATCACCTCGCCGTCCCTGAGAACGGCGCGGAGCGGCCCGTCTGTCTCGAAGGACGCGAGCGCGTCGGACAGGACCAGCCTGACACCGTTGGCCCTGAGGCAGTGATGCACGTCGGCGGCCATGTCCCTGTCCAGAGGAGGCAGGACATGGTCCGGCCTCTGCACCACGGTGACCTCGATGCCCAGTCCGATGAGGTTCTCCGCGATCTCCAGACCTATGTATCCGGCACCGCAGACCACAGCGCGCTTCGGCCTCTCCTCCTCCACGAACCTGCGCATGGCCAGCGTGTCCTCCACGGTGCGCATGGACATGACGCGGGGGTCGTCGATGCCTGGGATGTCGGGACGGATTGCCTTGGCGCCCGGCGAGAGGACCAGCACATCGTACGGCTCGTCGTACTCGTCCCCGGTGATGGTGCTCCTGACCCTCACGCTCTTGGTAACACGGTCTATGGACACGACCTCGCTGTTCACGCGGGCGTCCACATCGAACCTGGATCCGAATGACGCGGGGGTCTGGAGGGTGAGCTTAGCTTTGTCGGTGATCACGCCTCCGACATAGTACGGGAGGCCGCAGTTGGCGTACGACACGTACCCCGTGCGCTCGAACATCACGATCTCGGCGCTCTCATCGAGCCTCCTCAGCCTGGCTGCGGTGGAGGCGCCTCCAGCGACTCCTCCGACGATGATGACCTTCATGGTCAGGGTATCCGGGGATGCTGTAATAACGGTTCAGTCTCCGCAGATGCGGGACCAGGCCTTGGCGCATTCCACGGCCTTGGACCAGGAATCCAGGCGACGGAGGCGCTCGTCCTCGGACATCGAAGGCACGAACTCCCGATCCAGGACCCAGTTGCCTCTCAGATCGTCCTCCGACGACCACAGCCCCACGGTCAGCCCGGCCTGATAGGCGGCGCCGAGAGCGGTGGACTCTATGACCTTCGGCCTCAGGACCCTGGTGCCCGATATGTCCGCCATGAACTGGCAGAGGAAACCGTTGGCGCTGGCCCCTCCGTCGACCTTCACCTCGGCCACGCGTTTCCCCGTGTCAGAGGACATGGCACGGACCACGTCGCACGCCTGGAACGCTATCGATTCGAGAGCAGCCCTGGCCAGATGGTTCCTGTTGGTCCCCCTGGTCAGCCCCATTATCATTCCGCGGGCACCTGGATCCCAGTGCGGCGCGCCGAGCCCGGTGAAGGCGGGCACCAGGGTGCATCCTCCCGTGTCCTGGACGCTCGTCGCCATCCTCTCCGTCTCCGCGGAGGCCTCCACGATCTGGAGCTCGTCCCTGAGCCACTGGATCGCCGCCCCCGCTATGTACACCGAGCCCTCGACCGCATAGACCGGTCTGCCCCCGTGGGTCCATGCCACGGTGGTGAGGAGCCCGTTCGAGGACACTGGGGCCATGGCCCCTGCGTTCATCAGCATGAACCCGCCGGTGCCGAACGTGACCTTCACATCTCCGTCGGATGTGCACTGCTGGCCGAACAGGGCGGCCTGCTGGTCCCCGATGGACCCGGCTATGGGCACCGACACGCCCACCTCGGCGGGATCGGTGGTCCCGAACAAGCACCCCGTGGGGCGGATCTCGGGCAGGGCATCCATCGGAACCCCCAGGATCTCCGCAAAATCGGGATCCCATTCGAGGGCACGGATGTCCATGAGCATGGTGCGGGACGCGTTCGAATGATCCGTCGCGTGCACGCGGCCCCCTGTGAGCTTCCAGACGATCCACGAGTCCACGGTGCCCAGGGCGAGCCTCCCTGACGCCGCCCTCTCGCGCACCGCAGGCACATGGTCGAGCATCCAGCGGAACTTGGTCCCGGAGAAGTAGGGATCCACATGGAGCCCCGTCCTGCGGTATATCTCGCCATCCAGCCCCTTCGAGGAGAGGCCGTCGCAGAATCCCGACGTCCTCCTGTCCTGCCAAACGATGGCGTTGCACAGCGGGGACCCGGTGTCGCGGTCCCAGGCGACCGCCGTCTCCCTCTGGTTCGTCACCGCGAACGCGGCACACGACGAGGGTTCCACTCCCGGCCTGGACAGGACATCCCTCACGGTCTCACGGCACAGCACCCATATCTCCGACGGATCGTGCTCCACCATGCCCGGCTCGGGGTAGATCTGCCTGAGCGGCCTCTGGGACACGGCGAGGACCTCCCCGCCTGTGCCGAACAGCATGGCGCGGATGCTGGTGGTTCCCGCGTCTATGGCGAGGACCGTCCTCATCAACGGTCACCGTAGATGTCGGCCAGCGTGAGCAGCCTCACCCTCTCGCCCATGTTGTGGGCGGCCTTGACGAGCTCCGGCGTGAATCCGGTGCCTGAGAACATCAGGTAGACCTTGTGCGAGGACCCCTCCACCTTCTTCGCCCTCTCCATGAGCTCCTCCAGCTCCCTCTCCCCGAACGGGGCGCCGTAGAGCCTGCACCTGGCGATGAGGACCTTCTCGGACCTGTTGACGTTCACCGACGCCAGGAAGTCGATGACCTTGTCGACGCTGTCGTCCCACTTCCTGAGTCTGCCCACGAACTTGTAGTCGAAGCTCCGGGTCACGTACTCCATGCAGACCGTCTTGAACGCGTTCTCCATGTAGCGGTCTATGTCCTCCCTCGCCTCCTCGTAGGCCTTCTGGGGGGATTCGAACTCGACCATGTGGGTGTAACGATGGACCACCTGGTAGTAGAAGCGGATGATGTTGCTGTTGATCGAGTACACCGCCCTGCGGGACATGCCTGACGAGACCTCCTTCTGGAGGATCCCCTTGTGCTCCATGTCCTCCACGACCTTGGTGCAGAAAGACGAGCTCATTCCCGTGCGCGACGAGATCTCGCGAATGCTCTCTGCCCCGCCGGCTATCGCGGACAGGACCTTCGTACAGCTGTTGGGGGCTATCGTCTCGGATGCGACCATGCCCTCCGCCTCGAGGGAGAACACCGACATGTGGTAGAACATCTGCTTGCGGATCACCTCATCGGGATCCATGTCGCCGAACAGGTGCTGGTACGCCGGGGTGCCCCCGACCATGGCGTACGCCTTCAGGTGCTGGATCGGGGTGTAGCTCGGATGGAATCCCTTGCAGTCGATGTAGCTCATAGGCTTCAGCTCCAGGGTGTAGTAGAAGCGCCCGAAGACGGAGCTGTCGTTGTCGCAGACCACCAGCATGATCCTGGTGTTCCCGAGCTCCCTGCTCATGAAGCCGCGGATGTACGCGTTTATCTCGTCGAAGTTGTCCACCAGGTCGCTGAGCCTGTCGATTATCACGACGGCCTTGCGCTTGCCGCAGATCTTCTTGATGCGGGGGAACAGGTCGATGACGTCCGTTATCCTCTCCTGCTCACCGCTGAACTTCGAGAGGGCGCGGTTGATCTCCTCGAGATTGTCGGAACGGAGGCCTTCGGTGCCGGTGATGTAGATGAAGGGCTTGTCCTTGGTGAACTCCTTCAGCAGGGTTGTCTTGCCCAGATGGCGGCGCCCGCACACCGCACACGACACGGGGACCTTCTCCCACAGGTCGTTCAGATAGCAGAGCTCCTCCTCGCGGCCGACACAGACATCCATAGAAGCGTATCGAAGTACGGGATAAAAACGAATGTGCCAGATGCTCGGATTCTTACCGAAGGTTACCCTCCTCTCGATATATATCCCCGGCATCATGTCGTCCCATGACCTCGGACAGGATCCCGAAACCCTCGCTCGAGGAGGTTGAGGCCATGCTCTACAGCCTCAGGGCACGCTTCTCTGAGAAGACCGAGATCCGTGCCGTCGAGAGGCTGCTCTTCATACGCCTCCTGATGCTCGGATACGACATGAGGGAGTCGTGCCGCATGGTCGACATATCGCTGCCGACCGGCTACACCTGGAAGGATGCCTGGGAAAGGGACGGCATGGACTCCGTGTTCCCCAGATACGGCGGCGGAAGGAGGTACCTGCTGAGCCAGGACGACATGGCAAAGGCGGGGGAGGTGATAGCCTCCGAGAGGATGACCACCGCCGAGGCCAGGGAGTACATCAGGCGGAAGTACGGCGTGGACTACTCCTCGAAGCAGGTGGCGGTCCGCCTGAGATCGCTTGGGCTCAGGCAAGTCCGCCCATACGAGCTGGAGTTCGATTCGGAAGAGGAGGAGTCGGCGGTGCTCAGCAACTCCTCAGTGAAGAGATGGACCAGGTGAACTACAAATATCGGTGGTTTGGCGGAACGGCTGTTAAAACAGATAGATAAATTCGTCGATTTATAAAACAACTCGATAACTTGATATATAAGTCGCTTGGACGCCTGATTTCGTATCGAATCCATTCCAAACGAATGTCATCTCGTTATGATGTGTAATCATGCATCTTGAAAACGCCCCGCCCGCAGTGAAGTTTCGCTCCTCTTTGAGGCGGTTTTGACAAATTTTTTTAATACGGATTCCCGAGGCACACCTCAGATACCCTCTCGGAAGGGTACGGAGAGGTGCTCATGAACGACATACTGCTGATGATGGTCATCCCATTCATCGTCGCATGCATCCTCCTGGTGGTGAAGAACGACAGGGCCAGGGGTCCGATATCCTATATCGGCGCCGCCCTGATCATCGCAACCTCCATCTGGGTGGCTTGGAACTATCACGGCGATCCTCAGACGTTCGAGGTCTCGGGGGAGTCCATCGACCTGCTCATGTTCGCCATAGAGGCGATCCTGGGCCTGGTCATCATCTATCTAGGTATCAAACACAAGAAGCCGATCGCATCGGTCCTCGGACTGGTGCAGCTGGTGATGTCCGTCTGCTTCGAATTCGTCTTCAAGGAAGGCATCGAGGTCGAGAACGGGCTCTACATCGATGACCTGAGCATCGTGATGATCCTGATCATCGGAATCATCGGTAGCCTGATCTGCGTGTACGCCGTGGGCTACATGAGGGACTTCCAGGAGCATCACGCCGACGAGAAGGACCGCAGGCGCTGGTTCTTCTTCCTGCTGTTCGTCTTCCTCAGCGCCATGTACGGCGTCGTCCTGTCGAACAACCTCGTATGGATGTTCTTCTTCTGGGAGATAACGACACTGTGCTCCTTCGCCCTCATCGGATTCACCAGGACGGAGGAGGCGGTCAACAACTCGTTCCGCCAGCTGATCCTGAACCTGATCGGAGGCATAGCGTTCCTCGCGGCGCTGATCCTCCTGGCCGACCAGGAAGGCTTCCTCGCCCTGGACAGGCTCCTGGCGACACCCGACGCCCTCGTCGCGGACTGGCTGCTCGTGGCGGTCATGCTGATGGCCCTGGCGGGCATCGTGAAGTCCGCCCAGATGCCGTTCCACACGTGGCTGCTCGGAGCGATGGTCGCGCCTACGCCCACATCCGCGCTGCTGCACTCGTCCACCATGGTCAAGGCCGGGGTGTTCATGCTGCTCAAGCTGTCGCCCCTGCTCTACGGGAACATCGGAGGCGACATGGTCATGGCCGTCGGAGGACTGACATTCCTCCTGGCATCGATGGCCGCCATATCCCAGAGCAACGCCAAGCGCGTGCTGGCCTATTCGACCATAGCCAACCTGGGCCTCATCGTCGCGTGCGCCGGGGTCGGCACACCGGAGGCCGCCTGGGCAGGCGTCATGCTGATGGTGTTCCACGCGATCACCAAGTCCCTGCTCTTCCTCTGCGTCGGGACCGCGGAGCATCACATAGGCAGCAGGAACATAGAGGACATGGACGGGCTGTTCGCCCGCATGCCCAAGCTCGCCTTGATCATGATGCTCGGCATAGCGGCCATGTTCCTGGTGCCGTTCGGCATGCTGATATCCAAGTGGGCCGCCCTGACTGCCTTCGTCGACACCGAGGAGGCCATGAGCGTCATCCTCGTCGCGTGCATCGCGTTCGGGAGCGCCGTCACCGGGTTCTACTGGACCAAGTGGCTCGGCAAGCTCGCGTGCGTGGTCAGGGATGCGAAGGACATCGAGGACACCGTCAGGCCTCAGGAGTGGACCGTGCTCGGATCGCTGGCCGCCCTCGTGGTCATCGTCTGCCTTGGCTATCCGCTGCTCTCCGACTGGCTCGTGGTGCCGTGGATGGACATCGCATTCTTCCCCGAGCACGCGGACCTGGCCCTGATGGAGACCAACAACCTGTACCTCCTGCTGATAATGCTGGTCGCGCTGGTGCTGATCTTCGTGCCGTTCTTCGGCAGATCCAAAACAAAGGAGGTGCCCAACTACATGTCCGGAGTCAACATCGACGACCTGAGCTACACCGGGTCCATGGGGGCACCGGTGAACGTGACTCTCAGGAACTGGTACATGGAGGACTGGTTCGGCGAGGACAGGATAAGGAAGGTCGGGGAGGCCGTGACCGCGGTCGTCATCGTCGCCTGCATCGTCCTGGCCTGCGGGGGGTGGCTGCGATGAGCAACTGGACACTCCTGCTGTTCGCCGTGATCTTCGTTGCTCTGGCGCCTGTCGCCGGATGCATCCTCGCCGGTATCGACAGGAAGATCTCCGCCAGGATGCAGGGCAGGCAGGGACCGCCCGTCATGCAGCCCCTGTACGACGTCCGCAAGCTGCTCGCCAAGGAGCGCAGGACGTCCAACCGCGTCCAGGACTTCTATGTGGCGTGCTACCTGTTCTGGATAGTCGTCACTGGGGCCATGTTCTTCGCGGGCATGGACCTGCTGCTGATCGTCTTCACCCTGACGCTGGGCGAGACGTTCCTGGTCCTGGCGGCGTACTGCTCCGGATCCCCGTTCGCACAGGTCGGGGCCCAGAGGGAGATCTACGTCGCCATGGCCTACGAGCCGATGATTCTGATTATGGCCGTTGCCTACTACCTGTTCACCGGAGGGGAGGACGGCGGCTCGTTCGCCGTCAGGGACATAGCTGGATTCGGCGACATGGCGATCCTCCCCATGCTTGGGATCTTCCTCGGATTCCTGTTCATCCTCACCATGAAGCTCAGGAAGTCGCCGTTCGACCTCAGCATGTCCCATCACGCCCATCAGGACATAGTCCGCGGGGTCGCCACCGAGTTCTCCGGTCGCACCTATGCGATGATGGAGGTCTCTCACTGGTACGAGAATATCATGCTCCTGGGCATGGTGGCGCTGTTTTTCCAGAACGGTGAATGGACGGGTGTCGTGATCGGCGCCGTCGTGGCGGTCCTCGCCTACATCCTGGAGATCTGGATCGACAACGGATTCGCCCGCATGAAGTGGCAGACCGCCCTGAAGAGCGGATGGATCGTCTCCCTGGTCCTCGGCATGGGCAACATCATCGCGCTGCTGGTGATAGCATGAGCTGCACATCGAAGTCACCGTGGATACTGCATTACGACGCATCCAGCTGCAACGGGTGCGACATAGAAGTGCTGGCCTGTCTCACCCCGATCTATGACGCCGAGCGGTTCGGGGTCATCAACACTGGGGACCCGAAGCAGGCGGACATCTTCCTGATCACCGGAGCCGTCAACGACCAGAACAAGGAGGTCGTGAGGCAGCTATACGACCAGATGCCAGAGCCGAAGGTCGTCGTCGCCGTGGGCATATGCGCCTGCAGCGGCGGGATCTTCCGCGACTGCTACAACATACTGGGCGGGGCGGACAAGGTCATCCCGGTGGACGTCTACGTCCCCGGATGCGCCGCCCGGCCGGAATCGATAATAGACGGCATAGTGAAGGGCGTCGCCGTCCTCGAGGAGAAGCGCGCCAAGATGGAGGGGGAGAAGCGATGTTCCAGGAGCAGAGGTTCAAGAAGCTGAGCCCCGAGGCCGTCCCCGGCAAGGCCGAGGAGCTGAAGGCCGAGGGCTACCGCATGGTGCAGATCTGCGGGATAACGGGCGAGGGGTCCACCGAGCTCGTGTACAGCTTCGACAAGGACCATTCCTTGGTGAACTACAACGTGACCGTCCCGTTCGGCACGGTGGTCAAGAGCATCACGCCGACATACTGGGCGGCGTTCGTCTACGAGAACGAGATCCACGACCTGTTCGACGTGGAGTTCGAGGACAGTCAACTCGACTACAAGGGTAACTTCTTCAGGACCAGCACCAAAACCCCTTGGAAGGGGCCTGAGGCGAAGGAGGCGGAGCGATGGGAAAGAGAACGATAGTCCCGTTCGGCCCACAGCATCCCGCCCTCCCGGAGCCGGTGCATCTGGACCTGGAGCTCGACGGCGAGACCGTGGTCAGAGCGGTGCCGTCCATCGGGTACGTCCATCGCGGTCTGGAGAAGCTCGTGGAGACTCGCGACTACCAGCAGATGACCTACATCATGGAGAGGGTCTGCGGAATCTGCAGCATGGGCCACGGTTACGGCTACGTCAACGCCGTCGAGGGGCTGATGGGCGTGGAGGTGCCGGACAGGGCCAAGGTCCTGAGGGTGGTGTTCCACGAGCTCTCCAGGGTCCACAGCCATCTGCTGTGGCTCGGCCTCCTCGCCGACGGCATGGGCTTCGACAGCCTGTTCATGCAGTGCTGGAGGATCCGCGAGAAGGTCCTCGACGTCTTCGAGACCGTCACAGGCGGCAGGGTCATCGTCTCCTACTGCAGGATCGGCGGCGTCGCCTGCGACCTCACCCCCGAGCACATCTCCATGATCCTGAAGGTGTGCGACGAGGTGGAGAAGGAGATGGACTGGGTCCGCAGGGTGTTCTTCCTGGACTCGTCGGTCAGGAACAGGCTCATCGGGGTCGGTCAGATCTCCAAGGACGAGATGGTGGAGCTCTGCGGGGTCGGACCGACCGCCCGCGGATCCGGCGTGGACAACGACGCCCGCAGCGCGGACGAGGCCTATCAGGCCCTCGGGTTCGAACCCATCCTCTATGATGAGGGTGACTGCTACGCCCGGTGCAAGGTCCGCGTGGACGAGGTCTCCCAGTCCATAGAGCTGATCAGGAAGGCCCTCGGTGACCTGCCGGAGGGCGAGTGGCGCGTCCCAGTCAAGGGCAATCCGCCCGCGGGACAGTTCGCCTTCAGGGTGGAGCAGCCTCGCGGCGAGGCGTACTACTATGTGAAGGGCAACGGGACCAAGTTCCTTGACCGCGCCAGGGTCAGGACCCCGACGAACATCAACATCCCGACGATGACCAGGATGCTGCAGGGATGCGGCATGCAGGATGTATCGATGATCATCATCACCATCGACCCCTGCATCAGCTGCACGGAGCGGTGATATCATGGGCGTCCTCAAAGCGAGCGGGAAGCTGTGGTCCAACCTGTTCCACAAGCCTGCGACGGAGGCCTACCCAGCCGCCCCGAGGGAATATCCCTCGGCGAGCCGCGGCCACCTGGAGTTCGATCCGTCGGACTGCATCCTGTGCAACATCTGCGGGAAGAAGTGTCCGACGGGCGCCATCCGCGCCGACAAGGCCTCGAGGACGGTGACGATAGACAGGATGGACTGCATCCAGTGCTCCTACTGCGCCGACTCCTGCCCCAAGAGCTGCCTGTCCATGGCGCCTGGATACACGGCACCGGATTCGACGAAGACCGTCGACACCTTCACCGTCCCCGAAAGGGAGAAACCGGCCGAGAAGAAGGCCGAATGACAAACGGGGGGATCAGCCCCCTCGCCTTACCCATTTTTTATTTAGTCATTCCTAATTTTTATATACTCTTTAGGATATCCTAAATCAATCCCTTGCAAAGCAGGGGACCGGATATCAGGGAGTGGAAGGATGGACATCAGGAGGCTCGTGGGAAGGCTCGGGAGCGCGTACGACGACCCGGCGATGCTGGACCTGGACGAAGCGGACGAGGGGGTCGATATCAGGGAACTCGTCTGAAAGCCACACAGCTCAAGTCACTCAGCCCGGCCGGTAGCTGCCGTATCCATAGTATCCGCGGCCGGGTGCCTACCTCATCATTCTGTTATGCGTCCGTAAAGCCCCGGACGTCTCTTGTCGAGGAAGTACACATCCCTCATCGATTCGTAGTGCCCCGCGCGTATGCGGTCCATCTGCTCCGGATCTAGATCTACCGTCAGAACCTGGGAGCCGTATGAGTAGCCGATCGTCTCCCCGCGGACGTTGTAGGCCACCGCCCCTCCGCCCATCATCGTTCCCGCGGTGGTGTCGCCGAACGCGTTCACCGCGGCGACGAACACCGTGTTGTCATATGCGCGGGCCGGGAGGAACCGGTCCCATGAGGACTGTCTCCTTGCCCCGCCGAGCCCGGATGCGAACGGCATGAGGATGATGTCTGCCCCGTCCAGCGCGTACATTCCCGCGATCTCCGGGAAATGTGCCTCCCAGCAGATCGAGATCCCGACCTTCGCCTTCCCGATGTCCATGATAGGGAAGGAATCCCCGGGCGTCATGACGCCCTGCTCCCTCTCGCCGAGGTGCGTCTTGCCGTACCTCCCCATGATGCGGCCCTTCGACGCCACGGCCTGGACTATGTGCCCCTCCGCATCCACGTAGCCGAAGCAGATCGAGAGGTCCGAGCCCTCGGTCCTCTCCGACATCGATACCAGGGCCGGATGATCGTCGGGCATCGCCAGGCTCCTGCTGTGGGGCATGGCGTACCCCGTGAGCGACAGCTCCGGGAAGCAGACCAGATCCGCCCCGTTCCCCTCGGCCTCGTCGCAGCGGCTCAGCATCTTTGCTAGATTCCCCTCGATGTCCCCGACGCGGGAGTGCAACGGGACCATCGTGACCCTGAGGGGCTCCATCGGAGCATCCTCCTGGCGGGGACCCCGGCCCATCTCTCCCCGGCCGGGACGTCGTGCGTGACCACTGCGCCAGCACCGATCACGGCGCCGTCGCCGACGGTGACCCCCGGCAGTATGGTCGCGGAAGCCCCGATCCATACATCATTGCCTATGCGGACCGGCCTGGCGACCGTCCTCACCTTCCTGCGCTCCTCCACGGGGAAGTCGTGGCTCGGCGTCGCTATGCAGACCTTGGGGCCGATGAGGGTGTGGTCCCCGATCCAGATCTCCGCGGAATCCAGGAAGACGCAGTCGTAGTTGACCGTCACACCCTTGCCGAGATGGATGTTCTGGCCGATGTCGCATCTGAAGGACGGCCTGACGTCTGTCCCGGGATCGAGGTCGCTGCGGAAGAGCTCCTCCAAAAGGGCCCTGCGGACCACCGGGTCGTCCTCCCTGTTGATGCGACAGCAGAGGGAATCCGCACGCGACATCGCCCCGATGAACTCGTCGATGTCCTCATCCTCGGTGCTGGTCGGTACGCCCGCACGGCTCCTGTCCAAGAATCCCATGCTAAGCCGTATGCCTGAACCCTGTTTATCCTTATTATTAGGCATTCCTAAATATTATATACGATTTTAGGAATCCCTAATATCATGGCGAGAATCGCTGTTGTGTATTGGAGCGACACCGGGAACACGAAGGAGATGGCCGGCTATGTGGCCGAGGGCGCGAAGGGCGCCGGAGCAGATGTGAGCATCATCGAGGCCTCGGACTTCGGACCGGAGGACATCACCGGCTACGACGCCTTCGCGTTCGGATGCCCCGCGATGGGGGACGAGATCCTCGAGGAGGACGTCTTCGAGCCCATGTTCGAATCCGTGGAGAAGAGCCTGTCCGGAAGGAGGGTCGGGATCTTCGGCTCCTACGACTGGGGCGACGGGCAGTGGATGAGGGAGTGGGCCGACCGCTGCAGGGCGGACGGCATGGATCTGGTGAACGAGGGCGTCATCGCCAACCTGTCGCCGGGCAACGAGGACGCGGAGAACTGCAGGAGCCTCGGAAGGCTCGTAGCATCCTGATCTTCGAGAACCGGCCCGCGGCACTGGACCGCGGGCCGTAAACCGTTTCATTCGGAGGGACTCACTCGCCGTGCTCGATCCTCTCGATGACGGCCTTGAGCTCCTCGTCCTCCTCGGGCCTCTGAGCCTTGAAGAAGATCCCGACGACGACGAGGATGAGGATGATGCATCCTCCTGCCAGGAAGGAGAAGTCGACGCTGTTGCTGAACGCCGTCATGATCTGGGGCGCATAGATCATGAAATTGGGGTCCGCCAGGGCTCCGATGACCCCGGTGTCGTGCGGGATGGCATCGAAGACCCACTGCGGCAGGGATTCGGGAACGAAGCTCTGCAGCTCGCCGGCGATACGCCCGTTGATGATCATGGTGAAGATCGCGGTACCCATCGTGGTTCCGATGGACCTGATCAGGTTGACCGAGGATGTGGTCATTCCCATCTCGGTCGGCTTGGAGCTGTTCTGGACCGCGGACATGACGACGGACATCATGCATCCGAGGCCGAGGCCGAGGACGAAGGTTCCGGACAGGTACCTCATCATGAACGTCTCCTGCAGGTAGGCCGGATTGATGGCCATCTGCGTGACCATGTCGGGGGTGACGGTCATTCCGGACAGGTAGAACAGTCCGAGGAAGCACAGGATCGGACCAGCGATCAGCCATGCCTTGTATCCGGTCCTCTCGACGAGTGCTCCGGAGGAGATTGATGTGATCATCATTCCGGCGACCATGGCCAGGGACCAGAGTCCCGCCTCGAGGGTCGTCAGTCCGAAGACTCCGACGGCCAGCATGTTGGTGAACATCATGGCCCCGATCATTCCGATTCCGAAGATGGCCATGAAGATCGCCGCCATGACGACGGTCTTGTTGTGGATCAGATGAGGCGCCAGGATGGGATCGATGGCCTTGTGCTCGATCTTGACGAACACCGCGGCCAGGACGATCGCGATGACGATCATGGCGATGGACTCGACGCTGACCCACTCGAACTCCTTGCCGCCGAACTCGATGAGGAGCAGGACGTCCAGGAGGAGCAGGGACAGGAAGGCTATGCCCTTGACGTCGATGTGCTTCTCGTCGTCGCTGATGGGCGTGGGGAACTTCTTGATCGTGAGGATGAAGGCGATGAGCGCCAGCGGGATGTTGATGTAGAAGCACCAGTGCCAGCTGATGGCCCCCTCGATGTATCCGCCTATGAGAGGTCCGATTCCGCTCCCGACACCGAAGATCGCACCGAGGATGCCCTGCATCCTGGCCCTCTCACGGGGCGAGTACAGGTCGGCGACGGCCGCGGTGGCGACCGGGATCAGAATACCTCCGCCGATACCCTGGACGGCACGGCAGGCGATGAACATCTCCATGTTGGTGGATAGACCGGCACATACCGAACCGATGGCGAACAGCCCGAGACCGATAAGGAACAGGGGCTTCCTACCGTAGATGTCGGAGAGCTTCCCCGCGATGGGGATCATGATGGTCTCGCAGAGAAGGTACGCGGTGGTCATCCACGCGTAGAGGCTGAGGCCTCCGAGGTCCTCGGCGAGTTTGGTTCCGATGGTGCCCACGATGGTCCCGTCGAAGCATGCGCCCAGCATGGCGACGCACAGACCGATCATGATGGTGTTGCGCACCCTCGGATCGATGTTCTTGTAGGTTATCTGTTCAGCTATGTGAATCCCTCCCAGGATTCTTTACAAAAACTCCCTTGAGAAAGATGTTGTATATCAAATTTCGGGTTTGCCTAATCAACTAAACAGAATCAGATGGAGTTCATGTAGTAGAATAATTCTATACATTATTCGAAATAATTTATAAATAGTTTAGAAGAGACCGATGAAATAGGCCTCGTTTGACGATAGTTCTGTACTCAACTATCTTCCTTGGAGTATTCCGCGATGATCTCGTCGATACGGGTGTCTATCTTCTCCATGATCCTGCTGAGGACCTCCTTCTCCTCTTCGGTCAGCGCATCGAAGAGGCTCTTGTCCAGCAGGGCGAACATCATCCCGCTCATGGCGAAGACGTCCCTCCCGCTGTCCGTGAGATGGAGGGAGTGGGTCTTGCCCGAGCCGTCGTTGGTGACGAACCCGAGCTCGATCAGCTCCCTGACCACGGTGGAGACGAACGACTTGTCGTACGCGATGTGCTCGTTGAGCTCCTTCTGTGATATCCCGTCGTTGCATCCGATCGTGGATATGAAGACTAGGTAGTGGGGGCGGATCCTGGTGTCCTTCAGGTACCTGGCGGTCATGAGCCTCATGCACTGGTTCACCTTGCGCGGGAACGATACCAGCGTCTTCGCCAGGGCCTCGTTGTCGATACCGCCCATTCCACCGACCTCAGATGGAGTAGATGCCGAAGTACGACAGCAGCCCCGTGACCAGGACCACGGCCATGAATATCGGGCAGACGACCTTCACCATCACTGGATAGATTCTCGCCATCTGGAACCTGTTGCCCTCAGCCTCGATCTCCTCGATGATGAACCGGGGCTTGATGATGTATCCGACGATCAGGCAGATCGCCAGGGCGGATATCGGCATCATCACGGAGTTGGTGATGAAGTCGAAGAAGTCCAGGAACGCCATGCCGAGGGGCTGGATGCCGCTGAGCGGACCGTATCCGAACACCGAGAGCACCCCGAGGCAGATCATGATGGCGAAGCATGCGCCGCACGCGATCAGGCGCTTCCACTTCCATCTGTCCTTGAAGATGGACACGACGGTCTCCGCCAGGGATATCGACGACGTGAGTGCCGCGAACATGGCCAGCAGGAAGAACGCCGCGCCGATGATGTGCCCGGCTGGCATGCTGTCGAAGACCAGGGGCATGGTGTTGAACATCAGGCCGGGCCCGCTGGAGAGCCCGACGTCGCTGAAGATGACGACGGCCGGGACGATCATGAGACCGGAGAGGAACGCCACGGAGGTGTCCATCAGACAGATGGTCTGCGACGAGCGCTCGATGTTGACGTGCTTCCTCATGTACGAACCGTATGTGATCATGATCCCCATGGCGAGCGAGAGCGAGTAGAACAGCTGGCCCATCGCACCTAGAACGGTCTTCATGGAGAAGTCATCGAAGTTGGGGACTAGGTAGAATCCGAGCCCGTCCATGATGCCAGGCAGGGTGAGCATATAGACGCACATGCCGACGAGCAGGATGAGCAGGGCGGGCATCATGAACTTGCTGACCCTCTCCACACCCTTCTCGACGCTGAATGCGACGACGAGGATCGTCAGGAGCGCATAGATCAGGAACCATGTCAGCGGGCTGTCGAACACGCCGCCCATGGACGCGGACATGAAGTCGTTGAAGTAGGAGCCGCTGGCGAGATCGGAACCGGCACCGATGGCGTACTCCACGAAGTACTTGGTGACCCAGCCTCCGATGACGCAGTAGTACGGGAGGATGATGATCGGGATCAGGGCGATGAACCATCCGACATACTTGTTCCTCTCACCGAGGTCCAGGAACGCATCGATGCATGACTTGCCCGTGCGCCTCCCTATGGCCAGCTCCGTGATCATCAGGGATACGCCGCATACGATCACCAGTATGAGGTATACGAGGAGGAAGATTCCTCCGCCGTACTGTTCTGCGAGATAGGGGAAGCGCCACAGATTCCCGAGGCCCACCGCCGAACCGGCGGCGGCGAGGATGAATCCCATCTTCCCCGAGAACCCGCCGCGCGATGCTGCGTGTTCCATGCGCTGGCCCAGGATTGGTGGCTATATATGGATTGGGTCTAAATAGGGATGGATGCGGGGCGTCGGGACATGCCGTCCCGCCGGCCTCCCGCATCATATCGTGTATATCCCGAAGGCCCCGGTGACACCGACGATCAGGATCAGCACCATGAAGATCGGGCACACGTACCTGACCATGATGTGGTACAGGGGCTTGGTCCTGAACCTGCACCCGGACGATTCGACCTCCTCGGTGACATAACGCGTCTTGACCACCCATCCCACCAGGATGCAGGTTATCAGCGCGACCAGCGGCATCATCACGGAGTTGGTGATGAAGTCGAAGAAGTCGAGGAACGGCATGCCGAGGATCTGGATCATGTCCAGCGGACCGTAGCCGAGGCAGGACAGCATGCCCAGGGCGATTATGAGCAGCCCCACGATTAGACAGGCCCTCACGCGCTGGATGTTCCAGCGGTCCTTCAGGACGGCGACGACCGCCTCCAGCAGGGCTATCGAGGACGTCAGCGCGGCGATGAACGTCAGCAGGAAGAACGCGGCCCCGACGGCGTCCCCGGCGGGCATGCTCTCGAACACTATCGGCATTGTCTGGAACATCAGGCCTGGTCCGCTTGTTATGTTCCCTCCGCCGAACACGACGACGGTCGGCACGACCATCAGGCCGGCGAGGAACGCGACGGAAGTGTCCGTCAGAGCGATGGTGTAGGCGGACTTCTCGATGTTCTCCTGCTTGCGCATGTACGACCCGTAGGCGATGGTTATGCCCATAGCGATGGACAGGGAGTAGAACAGCTGGCCCATGGCCCCGGCGATGGTCTTGAACGACAGCTTGTCGAAATCAGGCGTCAGATAGTACGACAGACCCTCGGAGATGCCGGGCAGCGTCAGGACGTAGGCGCAGATCGCAATGAGGATGACGAACAGCGCCGGCATGAGGATCTTGCTGATCCTCTCGATCCCCTTCTCGACCCCGAACAGGACGACCACGATGGTCAGTCCGGCATAGATCAGGAACCAGGGGACGGGACTGTCGAAGAGTCCGGGCAGGGCCGCGGCGGAGAAATCGCCGAAGAAGCCCGAACTGGCCAGATCGGACCCGGATCCGACGACGTAGTCGGCGAAGTACTTGGTGACCCAGCCGCCGATGACGCAGTAGTATGACACGATGATCAGCGGGACCAGGGTTGCGACCCATCCGATTATCGGGTGCTTGCCTGCCAGCTCCATCAGGGCGTCGAAGCACGACTTCCCCGTGCGCCTCCCGACCGCCAGCTCGGTGATGAGCATGGCGACTCCGAACGTCACCACGAGGATGAGGTAAACCAGAAGGAAGATTCCCCCTCCGTACTCCTCTGCAAGATACGGGAAGCGCCACAGGTTACCGAGTCCGACGGCGGCGCCGGCGGTGGCCAGGATGAACCCCAGCCTGCTCGAGAACCCGCCACGGGTCTCGGCGGTCTCCATAAGGACCGCCCAGACGTTACGCCATATAATTGGATATGGGTCCCGGAAGGCCTTCCCGACCGGTCCGGACGCCCCGTGCTCACGCGCGCACCTCCCTAATAAAGTATAAACGGAACGATTCGATGGGCCGCATCAGTCAAGGTGCAAACTATGATGCAGCTTTACCACGACAACGATGTGGACCTGAAGGTCCTCGACGGAAAGAAGGTCGCCGTCCTCGGATACGGCGCCCAGGGAAGGGCCCAGGCCCTCTGCTTCCACGACTCCGGGATCGACGTCACCGTCGGTGTCAGGAAGGACGGAAAATCCTGGAACAAGGCGAAGGAGGACGGACTCAAGGTCGCCGAGTTCGCCGATGCCGTCAAGGACGCGGACGTCGTCATGATCCTGCTCCCCGACGAGATCCAGCCCGAGATCTACGAGCAGTACGTCAAGCCCAACCTCAAGAAGGGTGCCGCCCTCGAGTTCGCCCACGGGTTCAACATCACCTACAAGCTCATCGTTCCCCCGGAGGACGTCGACGTCATCATGATGGCCCCCAAGTCCCCCGGAGACAAAGAGAGGGACGAGTTCGTCGCAGGATTCGGTGTCCCCGCCCTCATCTGCGTCTACCAGGACTACACCGGCAACGCCAAGAACGTCGCCCTGGCCCTCGCCAAGGGACTCGGATCCACCCGCGCCGGCGTCTTCGAGACCACCTTCGACAACGAGACCTACACCGACCTCTTCGGCGAGCAAGCCGTCCTCTGCGGTGGAATGACCGCCATGATCAAGGCCGGGTTCCAGACCCTCGTCGACGCCGGCTACCCCCCGCAGATGGCCTACTTCGAGGTCTTCCACGAGACCAAGCTCATCGACGACCTGCTCTACGCGGGCGGATTCGAGCTCATGTGGCACGTCGTCTCCAACACCGCCGAGTTCGGTGGACTGACCAGGAGGGACAGGGTCATCACCGAGGAGTCCAAGAAGGGCATGCAGTCCATCCTGGACGACATCCACGACGGCACCTTCAAGAACGAGTGGAGGGCCGACTACGACGCCGGTCTGAAGAGACTCCACGAGATGGAGGCCGACGAGAAGGCCCTCCAGCTCGAGGCCGTCGGAAAGGAGATCCGCTCCCTCTTCCAGAGGAAGAACTGAAACTTCACGGGTCGGGTGGCGTCATGAGCGGTCTGAGCGTCAGGACGAGGTCGGGAGTGTTCCCGGCGGAGCTGGACGACTCGGACATCTCGAACGCCATCTGGCTCTCACTTCCCCTCGAGCTCACCTCCAACATGCTCGGGGGGATGATCTACTGCGAGTGCCCCCTGAGCGCGGTCATGCCCAAGGAGGGCAGGGTCACCGAGCTCGAGGTCGGCGACATCGCGTACTGGCCTGGCCCGGGCGCACTGTGCTTCTTCTTCGGGCCGACGCCCCTCAGCGGCGAAGACGGTAAACCGGTCTCACCGTACCCGGTCATAAGGATAGGCATGTTCACCGGCGACTGCTCCGAGCTGGACGGCACCGGCGACAGACAGAGGATCGTCCTCCTGCCCCCGTACTGAACCGAACCGTTATCTCGGCCCCGCCCATACCTTCGACTGGTGCGACATATGTCCAGACATGTCATGGAATGCCTCGGGATGAGCCGTGTGACGATCGAGGATGGCAAGGTCACGGAGGTCACCGAGCCCCGTGTGAGGTTCTGCCCCCTGTTCGCGAAGCTTCGCGGGATAGAGGAGCTCGATGAGGACGCCATCCGCGAGAACATCGAGTTCCGCATCGATTCGTTCGGGATGTGCAGCGAAGACCGCGAGACCGAGATGGACGACGTCCTGTCGTTCGGGATATCCGAGACCATGAGCCGCGCACTCCGCGACGGCAGGATCGACGCAGTCGTGCTGGCCGCGGACGGCTGCGGCACCGCCGTTGTGACCGATCCAAGGATAGTGCAAGGCCTCGGGGGGAGGATCTCGGGGATCATCGAGACCGAGCCCATACCGAAGGTCGTGAAGGCCGTCGGGGCTGAGAACATGGTGGATCCGGACACCGCCCGCATAGACATGGAGGCCGGTGCCGACCTGGCGCATTCCAGGGGATACCGCAGGTTCGCCCTGACCACCCCATCCGTCGATGTGGCGAGAAGACTCCGCGCAAGGTACGGCGATTCCGTGGTCCTGATCGGGGTCCACACCACAGGCATGTCCGAGGACGATGCGAAGAACGCGTTCGACGTCTTCGACATCATAACCGCCTGCGCGTCCAAGCATCTGAGGGAGGAATGCCGCAGGCGTCCGGAGACGCTGGTTGCTGGCAACAAGGTCCCCGTCTACGGCGTCTCCGAGATCGGCAGGGCCATGGTCCAGGCGAAGCTCGACGAGCTCGGAAGGAAGGCCTGGGACCCCTCGGTGCCTGAGGAGCCGCCGCAGCCCCTGATCTGAGGTTTTCATCGGGGGCGGAAGACCGCCCCCGCCAGGTCTCAGGCGTGCCTGATGCCTGTGTGCTCCGAGATCTCGGAGCTCGTGGTGCAGAGGTCGTCCAGCGACAGCTGGGCGAGGTCCGTGTGACCTGAGATCCTCAGGAAAGTCCTGAGCTCGAAATTCAACGCGTTGAGGAAGTTCCCAACGCGCTTCGCACCCGCCTCCTGGTCGAGACGGCGCTCCAGCTCCGGGTTCTGGGTCGCGATGCCCATCGGGCACATCCCCGAGTTGCATATCCTGTACCTCTGGCACCCAAGAGCCATCAGCGGTGCGGATGCCATCGCCACGGCGTCCGCCCCCATCGCGAGGGCCTTGATACAGTCCCCACTGGTGCGGAACCCTCCGGTTATGATGAGGTCCTGGGTCATGCCGTGCCCGTCCATGTACCTCCTGGCACGGGAGAGCGCATAGACCGTGGGGACGGACGAGGCGTCCCTCAGGAACTTGGGCGAGGACCCCGTGGCACCTCCACGCCCGTCGATGGTTATGAAGTCGCAACCGGAGCGGGAGATGAACTCGAGGTCCTCCTCGATGTGTCCGGCCGCGATCTTGACACCTATGGGCAGGCCCCTGCTCCTCTCGCGGAGCATCTCCACCATCGCCCTCAGGTCCTCGGGTGAATCGATGCCTGGGAACCTCGAGGGGCTCTGGATGTCCTGCCCGCGATCCTTCCCCCTCATGACGGCGATGATGTCCGTGACCTTCTCGCCGGGCAGGTGACCGCCCATGCCGGGCTTCGTGCCCTGGCCGATCTTGATCTCTATGGCGCTGCAGTGCTCCAGCGTGAGGTCGTTGAAGCTGTACCTGTTGGGAATGAACTCGAAGATGTAGCGATGGGATGCGACCATCTCGTCCCACAGCGCCCCGCCCTCCCCGCTGCACATGGCGGTACCGGCCATGGCACTGCCCTTCGCGAGGGCGATCTTCGCCCTTCCGGACAGCGCACCGAAGCTCATGTGGCTGACGAAAACGGGGGATTCCAGCTCCATCGGACGCTTCGCTCCCTTCCCGATGACGGTCCTGATGCTGACGTCCGCATCGGTGTCGCAGGGCATTGGGGCCAGCTGGGCCCCGAGGAAGAGTATGTCCCGGAAATCCGGCACGGGCTCGAGGGTCTCCATCGCGCCGTCCACGCTCCTGCCGGTCTCGGCCATGGCGTGGATGTCGTCCATGACACCGCCGTCGCGTCTCACGAGAGCGGGATCGACCCTGATGTCCTCCGAACGCTCCTCGGAGGGGACTTCCGCGCTTGCAGCCTCCCTGATAACGGTCGACTGGATAGCGCTCCCGTCCTCTTCCATGAGGAAGAACGCGGATTTCGGCGAATGGCACATTGGGCAGACCCAATCGTCCGGGAGGTCGGCGAACTTCACTCCCTCGTATTCCTCGTCGTAGATCTCTCCGCAGAGGCTGCAGCGGTACTTGGCCATGGGGGCTGTATCGTCCTGCGGGATATATCAGCGAACGCCCTTGGCCGCGGGGCTCGTCAGCGGTCTCCCCTCACGGCCGACATGACGGTAAGACCCCTGCGGTCACCCGGCGGTGGCGCACTCCCGTACCATATGGCCGGATTCGCGGGCCGGGACATGCCCGACCCGCTGTTGAGAGTCCGGAGGGGCCCGGGGTTTCAATTCCCGACGAGCTCGGCGCCGGAGAACGACATGGTGGGCGTGCTGATCACGCCCGTCTGCGTGAGGTCGGACCCGATCATCTCGACCGAGCGGATCGCGTCGAACATGTTGCCCATGAGGAGCGAGTTGTTCACCACTCCGACGACCTCGCCGTTCCTGATCAGGTAACCACACCTGACGTTCAGACCGAACCTGCCGGACAGCTCGTCGGCCTCCGGATTGGCGAACCTCTCCACGAGGATCCCCCTGTCGGTCTGCTCGATCATCCGCTCCCTCGTCAGGTTCCCGGGGGAGACCACCAGGTTGAGCGGCTTGACGATGGGCGTCCTCTCGTAGGCGCCCATAGCCTCGACGCTGGACCTGCGCATGCCGTTGCCGGTGCTGTCGCCGCAGAACGAATCCCTCAGGAACGTGCGGAGGACGCCTCCCTCTATGACGGGCTTCCTGCAGGCCGGGGTGCCCTCGTCGTCGAACACGCATGAGAGCGGGGCGGGAACGGTCGGATCATCGGTCATGCTCACGCAATCCGACGCGACCTCCTGTCCGACGGAGTCCTTCCAGAGGCTCCTGCCGTACTTCACGTTCTCGCCGTTGACCGCGGCCCCGACGGAGGACATGAGCATGTCCCCGAGCTGGCCCGGCGGAAGGATCATCGAGAGCGACTCGTGGCCCTCGAACCCCTTCGCCGACGCAGAGTCCCTCGCCTGCCTGGCAAGGGATGCACCGATGTCCTCGATCGGGATGTCCAGATGGGTGCCGTGGAAGGTCTCCACGCCCTCGCCCGGCTGCTCGCCCCTGAACATCGACGTGAAGTGACCGTACACCAGGGTGCTCCTGTGGCCGACGTCGACGCCGTTGGAGTTCATCACCCTGCTGACGTTAGTCGACACACGTATCTGCGCCCTGGGGATGTCCACACCGCATGAATCTATGAGGCGCTGGGCCATCTCCCTCAGGACGTCGGGGGTCACGTCCTCGACCCTCCCGTCCCAGACCCCGGGATCGGATATCCTGGCGCTGCCCGGTTCGGCGTACCTGACCGCGGGACCCTCCGGAGAGTGCCTGATGACCGCCTCGGCCATCCTCACGCACTCCTTGACGGAGCTGTCGCCGCCGATGGTGACCGAGGACTTGCCCTGGCGGCCGCCGTCGGCCATCCTGACCATGAGGCCGGACTCGCGCTTGGTCTCTATGTTGCTGATGCGGGTGCCGTCCACGTAGACGGTGTGGATCACGGACTCCAGACCGTAGGCCTCCGCCTGGCCGTATCCCTCGAGGGCGCGGAGCGCGCTCTCCACGTTGACTTCGAGGTCGCTCACTGGCCTCCCCCCACGATCATCCTGGCGCGCATGTAAGGGCCTCCCGTCGATACGCGGACCCAGTCCTCTATGCCCTTGCCGCACATCCCCCCGTCCAAGAGGACCTCCTTGGACAGGGCGTCCACCGAGGACAGGATGTCTATCGACTTGCCCGTGAGCGTGAACGACTGCACCGGCTTCACTATCTCCCCGTTCCTCACCAGGTATCCGCGCAGGCACTTGGCCTCGAAGCATCCGCCCACGGGGTCCTCCATGCCGTTGAGCATCTTGTCGCAGAGGATGCCCTCCTTCGTGTCGGCGATGAGCTCGTCTCTGTCCCAGTCGCCCGGTCCGAAGAACGTGTTGGTCATCCTGACCCAGACCCTCTTGCCGGCGTTCTCCGCCCTGCCGTTGCCGGTTGGGTGGACCCCCAGGCGGGAGGCGGTCTCGAGGCTGTGCATGTAGCCCTGGTAGACCCCGTGGTCGATTATCGTGACCTTGGACGCCGGTGTCCCCTCGTCATCGAAGCGTATGGACCCGTGCGCCCCGGGGACCGTGCCGTCGTCGTACATCGTTATCAGATCGGAGGCGACCTTCCTGCCGACGGCGTCCGTAAGGAACGAGCGCCTCTTGGTGATCTCGTCGCCCTCCGACGCGTGTCCCATGGCCTCGTGGGCCAGGAGGCCGGAGACCATGGGGTCGGAGATGACGGTCATGTTGCCGGACGGGGCGCGGTCCGCGGAGAGCGTGACGATGGCCTCGCGGGCGGCGTTCCTGCCTATCTCCTCCAGGTCCGCGTCCCTCACGACCTCGAACCCGCGGGTGCTGTCCGGACCGTCGTAGTACTGCTCCATCCTCTGGCCGTCGGCCGCGATGGACATGGCGCGGCAGATGGTGCGGACCTCCTCCCAGCTCACGTCGGAGCCGGCGGAGTTCACGAGGGCGTTGGTCTTGACCTCCTCGGAGTAGGCCCCGGTGCGGTTGATGACCCTGTCGTCGATCGCCTGGGCCCTGTCCAGGTCGAGCGCGGCCTGGATCTTCTCGTCCAGGTCGACTGAGTCGGGATGGACCCTCACGTCCGCGCGGTGGTCCCCGCGGGAGACCGCGGGCTCCAGGTCCAGCCTGACGGCGGAGTCGTCCCTCGAGTTGGAGACGGCCTCCTCTGCGGCCCTCAGGACCGCGTCCCTGTCGAAGGAGGTGGCGGTTCCGTAGCCCCAGCGGGAGCCTCCCCATGCCCTGAGGCACACGCCGCCCGTGCTCTTCTCCACCAGCTGCTTCAGGTTGCCGTTGATCGTGGTGGCCCCGGCGACGCGGACCGTCTGGGACCTGGCATCCGCGAACACGGCGCCGAGGTCGCGCATACGGTCCACGGCCTGGTGGAGGACGTCCTGGGCCTCCTCGGCCCTCATCAGAACCGCCTCCATCATACCACCGTGAACGAGTGGTCGAAGGACGTGAGCACCTCGCATCCGTCCTCGGTCACGAGTATCGTGTCCTCGATCCTTATGCCTCCGACCCCGGGTATGTACACGCCGGGCTCGGCGGATACGATGTTGCCGGCCTTGAGTATCTGCTCGGACCTCGGAGACACGGAGATGTGCTGGTGCACGTCCATGCCGATGCCGTGCCCGAACGAGTGGATGAACTTCCCCTTGAACTCGGACTCGTCGATGACCTTCCTGGCCGCGAGGTCCGGTTCGCACGCCTTGATCCCGGCGCGGTACGCCTCGATCCCGGCCCTCTGCGCCTCCAGGACGACCTCGTAGGCCCTCTCGAGGACTTCCGGGGGCCTTCCGAGGAACACGGTCCTCGTCATGTCGGAGCAGTACCTGTCGTACTTGGTGCCGAAGTCGAATAGGGCTGTGTCCCCCTTCCTCAGGGAGTAGTCGCAGGGCATGTGGTGGGGCTGAGAGGACCAGGGGCCGAACGCGGCGATGGTGTCGAAGGCGTTCCCGGTCCCGCCGAGCTCGCGCATCCTGTTGTCCATCCTGGCGGCCACCTGCTTCTCGGTGACGCCCTCGGACAGCATGTCCGGGATCTCCCCGGCGACGATGGACGATATCCTGCAAGCCTCGCGGGTGGCGGCGATCTCCTTCTCGTCCTTCACGGAGACGGTGTCCCCGATGGCGTCGGATGCGTTGACAACCTCGATCCCCTCCGCGACCTTCTTCACGTACTCGACGGCCGCGTACGTGGCGTTGTTCACGTTGAACCCGACCTTGGTGCAGCCCTTCAGCGCCTCGCGGATGAACTCGTCGCGCTCCTTCCCGGTGTGGTAGACGTGCACATCCCCCGCCCCCTGGCGGGCGCCCTCCTCCTCGAGGATGCTGACGATGACGTCCAGCTTCCCGCCGGGTCCGGCGATGGCGAAGCTACCCTCGAACGTCCCGGAGGTCTGCTCGGTGAGGTACCAGAATGCCGAATCGAGGAACGGCTCGCCGTCGTTCGCGATGACGACGGCGTCCATGCCCTCGGCGTTCTCCATGAGCCTCTCGGCCCTTGATTTCTGCATGCCCCCGTATTAGGGATGCCATAGATAGGAATGGCGATGGACCCATCGGTCGGATGTGGGCAGGTCCGCGTAGGCGAAGGACGCGCATCCGTCCGAGATGAGCGACTCCAGGTCCTCCGTGCCGACCCAGACGGTGCACATGTTGTCGTTGGGATGGACGCCCATGCGGGACCCGCGGAAGCTGGAGTCGACCACCACGTCCACCGAACGGTCCGGGTCGTTGAGTATGCCGAACGGCGTGACGGACCCGCGCGTTAGCCCGAGGTGCGACATCAGGTCCTCCTCGGAGGCCATGCTGAGGGGCCTGGAACCGATGACCGTGCGGAGGGCCTTCAGGTCCACCCTCTGATCCTCCCTGGCGACCACGAGATAGTACCTGCGCTTCTTGTCGTCCCTCAGGAACAGGTTCTTGGCGATTAGCTCGGGATGCGGGAGATCCTGCTCCAGCATCTCCTCGATGGTGAACACCGGAGGGTGATGCGCCTCCTCGAATGCTATGCCTCTGGACCTTAGCAGGCCGAGGATGTCCTCCATGCCGAGATGCCGACGCTCTTCCATGCGGAGACGGAACGCGTACAGTAATGATAATGGAATGTCCTCCGGAATCCCGGAGGTCGGCGGGCATGCGCCCGCCAGGGTTTGATTATCAGATCCCGATCCACTCGTTGCCGACGATCCTGTGGAGGGCGGCGATGGCGGAGAGGGATGCGAGATAGGACGTCTTCGGGTTGTCCGGGGACGGCACGTTGTAGGTGTGACAGGTCATCTCCCCGAACTCGCCCTTGATCCTGAGCTCGTGGGAGTTGCTGTGGCTGCCCGGGTCGAGGACGATCTTGACCTTGGTCCTGTCGAACCCGACTCCGAGGAGCGAGACGGTGGCGGCCACGTTGATGTTCCTGGGGAAGAACCTGACCGCGTCCCTGGCCGTTCCGGAGAAGATGACCGTGGGCTCCTTCACCTTGTCCACGTCGATCCCGTGGTCGATGATGTACGGGACCCCCTCCAGGCTCTTGGGGCCCTTGGTGGTGATGAGCTCGACCTCGTCGAGCCTACCCACGGCGGACGCCCTCAGGCCGTCGGTGCCACAGATCGCACCGGAGGGGATGAAGATCTTGGCCTCGGAGTTCTTGGCCTTGTCCTTGACCATCATACGGAAGTCGTCGTCCACGAGGGCTCCGACGGACATTATCATCATGTCGACACCGCGGGACACGACGCGGGGGGCGATGTCCCTGGCGGCTGCCTGGGAGGCGGCCTCGATGACGAGGTCGCAGTGGTAGAGCTCCTCCTCCACGCTGTCGACAACGATTGCCTTCTTGAGCCTGGCGGCGAGATCCTCGGCGAGATGCCTCTCCATGTCGACGAGGTAGATCCTCTTGACCTCGGGCATCTCATCGGCGGCGCTGGCCAGCTTGGAACCGATGGACCCGCAGCCCACTATCGTTATGCGCATGGATGGCCGACCGACGGCTTCGGATAATAAGGTTTGCAGACTTTGCAGGAATCCCGCTGGTAATCGTTCGGATTTCGCGGAATAATTGCGGTATCCGAATGTTTCCCGACGGATTCCGTAGAACCCGTCGGGTGGATGCTCAGCGGAGCATCGCGGCCATGTCGGAATCGACGTCCGAGATGGCGTGGACGTCGAACTCCCGTACCAGGATGTCGAGCACGGCAGGGGACACGAACGCCGGGAGCGATGGTCCGAGGTATATGCCCCTGATCCCCAGATGGAGCAGCGTCAGGAGGATGCACACCGCCTTCTGCTCGTACCACGAGATGACCATCGACAGGGGCAGGTCGTTGACCCCGCATCCGAACGCGTCGGCCAGCGCCACGGCCACCTGCACCGCTCCGTAGGCATCGTTGCACTGGCCCATGTCCATGAGACGGGGGAGTCCGGCGACCGTCCCCAGGTCCAGGTCGTTGAACCTGTACTTCCCACAGGCCAGCGTGAGGACGACCGAATCCTCCGGGGTCTTCTCGACGAACTCCCTGAAGTATCCGCGTCCGGGCTTGGCGCCGTCGCATCCGCCCACGAGGAAGAAGTGGTTGATCTGGCCCGACTTGACGGCCTCGACGACCTTGTCGGCGACGGAGAGCACGAACCCGTGTCCGAACCCGGTAGTGAGCGTCGCTCCGGTGCTCGTGGGCTCGGCGAAGCCTCCCAACTCCAGGGCCTTCTCGATGACGGGCGCGAAGTCCTTACCGTCCCCGATGTGGACCGTTCCTGGGAAGGCCACGGGTCCGGTGGTGAACACCCTGTCCCTGTACGAATCCTTGGGCGGCATGAGGCAGTTTGTCGTGTACACGATAGCCGCGGGGACCCCGTCGAACTCGTCCCTCTGGTTCTGCCAGGCTGTTCCGAAGTTGCCCTTCAGATGTGTGTACTTCCTGAGCTCGGGATATCCGAAGGCCGGGAGCATCTCCCCGTGGGTGTAGACGTTGATCCCCTTGCCCTCGGTCTGCTCGAGGATCAAACGGAGGTCCTCCAGGTCGTGCCCGGTGACGATGATCGCAGGTCCGGCGGCCACGTCGCGGGATACGGTGGCAGGGGAGGGCATGCCGAATCTGGCGGTGTTCGCACAGTCCAGCATCGCCATGCAGGCGAGATTCGCCTTCCCCAGCCTCAGGGCGACGTCAAGGAGACCGTCGGCGCCCATGTCCGACCCCACGGCGCGGAGGGCCTCGTACATCATCGAATCGACCTCGGGGTCGGTCTCGCCCAGGACCTCGGCGTGGTACGCGTAGGCCGCCATGCCACGGACCCCGAACAGGATCAGGGACTTCAGCGAGCGAACGTCCTCCTGGGCGCACCAGACCGACGACATCTGTATCTCGCCCTCCCCTCCGGACGCCTTCCTGACCCCGTCCGTCAGAGCCCTGATGCTGTCGGCATCAAAGTCCACGTTGGTCAGGGTGGCGAAGAGCGCCCTCCTGACGAGGGAGTCGATTCCGGGCGTGGGGGTTTCCACGGTATCGGCGAGGCCCACGAGGGCGCCCGTGAGCTCGTCCTGGAGCATGGCCACCTCGGAGGTCTTGCCGCAGACCCCTGACCTGCCCACGCATGCGCGGCCTCCGGCGGTCTGCTCGCACTGATAGCAGAACATCTCTTCCGACATTTCGAGTCACCTCTGTTCTTCGGTCGATCGAGGTTACGTAGGATATAAATCGGAAACGTTGTTATCACAACGATTCTATGAGAAGCCCAATCCCCATCCTCAGGAACACCGGGATCTTCCTGGGGACGTCTGATGATGAGATTACAGCGATGTGCGAATGCCTGAACGCCCGCAGGGAGAAGTATCCCAAGGGGGAGTTCGTGCTTCGCAGCGGGGACCCCGTCGACTGCCTGGGTGTCGTCCTCGACGGCCGCGTCGACGTCATAAAACAGGATTGGTGGGGGAACAGGACCCTGGTCTCCTCTCACGGACCGGGCGATGTGATCTTCGCAGAGTACGCGTGCTCGATGGGCGAGCGGGCGGACACGAGCTTCGTCACCAGCGATCGGTCCGAGATCATGTTCTTCGAGATCTCCAGGGTGACGACGACCTGCCCGTCATCATGCCAGTTCCATTCGAGAGTCGTCAGAAATCTGGTCCAGGCCCTCGCCCGCAGCACCGTGGAGCGCGACAGGAGGCTGGGGCAGATGTCGAAGCGGAGCATCCGCGAGAAGGTGTGCGCCTATCTGTCCGACCAGGCCAGGATCGCGGGGAGCAACGAGTTCTCCATACCGCTGAACAGGCAGCAGATGGCCGACCACCTGGGCGTGGACAGGAGCGCCCTGTCGGCCGAGCTCGGAAGGATGCAGGCCGACGGCGTCCTGAAGTTCTCCAAGAACCGGTTCGAGCTCCTGCGATCGCCTGCGGCCCTCCCACTCGTCCAGGAACTCCTCCAGGAAGCCCTCCATGTAGCGGTGGCGGGACTCCGCCATGGCGCGGGCGGTCGGGGTGTTCATCATGTCCTTCAGCAGGAGCAGCTTCTCGTGGAAGTGGTTGACCGTCGTCCCGCGATTGGCGAAGTAGGCGGCCTCGCCCATGCCCTCGCACGGCGGGACCTCCGGATCGTGCATCGGACGGCCCCTGCTCCCGCCGTAGGCGAAGGCCCTGGCTATGCCGACGGCACCTATGGCGTCCAGCCTGTCGGCGTCCTGGACTATCCTCCCCTCCAGCGATGCGGGCACCTCGGTGTCGGCTCCCTTGAACGATATCTTCGATATGATCTCCACGACCTCGTCCTGGACGTCTGAGGGTATGCCCTCGGAGTCCATGAATCCCCTGGCGTTGCGGCTCCCCTGTCCGAAGAGCTTGCGGTCGTCCGCATCGTGCAGGAGCGCCGCCAGACGGACGACGTCCATGTCGCCTCCCTCCCTGCCGCAGATGGAGACGGCGAGGTCGTGGACGCGAATCGAATGCCAGTAGTCGTGACCGCCGCTGTCGCCCTCGAAGAGGTCGCGGATGAATGCCTTGGCGCGGTCGAAGGTCGCCTCGTCCATGCGGGGTCAACGGCTCGGGGGATATCGACCTTTGCGAGAGGGCATCGCGTCAACGAGAGCCTCGGGATCGTCGCAGGTCATGGCCGACGACATCACCGCGGCGCCGTGCGCACCGGCCTCGAGGACGCTCCGGTAGTTGTCGGGGCCCACGCCCCCGATGGCGTACACGGGGACGTCCACGGCCGAGCAGACGTCGCGAAGAAATCCGAGCCCCCTCGGCTCGGTAGGCTTGCAGGCGGTTCCGAAAACGTGCCCCGCTATGAGATAATCCGCCCCGAGCGACACGGCCTCCCTGGCCTCCTCCACGGAGTGCACGGACGCGCCCACGAGGTCGAACCCCGACACGTCCTCCTCGCGGAGGTCCGGCATCGGCAGGTGGATCCTTCTGATCCCCAGCATGCCGGCCACCCACACGAAGTGGTTGACGACCAGAGGCACGCCTAGAGGGTCGCAGATGCGCTTGCATCCAGCCGCCAGTGCCAGGTACTCGCCCTCCGTGAGGTCCTTCTCCCTCAGGATGATCATCTCCGGACGGGCCTCGGCCAGCCTGGCGACCCTCGTCAGGAACGGCTCCCCGCACAGCGAGCGGGACGTGACGGCGATCATTCCCTGGGCCCCGTGCGGACATAGTCGGCCATGACGGGCTGGAGGCCGTTGGACCTCAGCGCCGAGACCACGTCGTCCACGCCCCTCGGGTCCGATATCACGAACTGGCCCTCGCCGTGGCCCGTCCCGCTGTGCTCCCCGATGCCGACGCTGACCCCGGCCGAGATCTTGGTGGCCGATATCCCGACGATCCCGTCCCTGAACCCGGGGCGCTCCCTGGTGGAGATGGTCTGCCCCGCATATGGCAGGAACAGGCGGTACGCCATGGAGACCTGGAGGAGCTGGGCCTCGCTCACGCCGGAGGACTGGTCCATGTGAGCGGCCGGCCTCAGCCTCGGGAGCGACATGGAGATCTCCGCGGCGGGATATCTGCGCTGTATCTCCATCGCGTGGAGCCCGCAGGCGAACGCGTCCCTCCTGAAATCGGCCAGACCCAGCAGGGCGCCGAAGGCCACCCCGCGCATGCCTCCCATGAGCGCCCTCTCCTGGGCGTTGAACCTGTACGAGAACACGGACTTGGGACCGAACGGATGGAGCTCGTCGTACCTCCCGGTGTCATATGTCTCCTGGAACACCGTGACGTAGTCGGCGCCTGCCGCCTGGACCCTCGCGTAGTCTCCCGAGTTCATCGGGAAGACCTCGATGCCCACCTCGGCGAAGCACTCGGCGGCGAGGGAGACACAGTCGCAGACGTACCTCACATCCTCCTCGGAGTGGGTCTCCCCTGTGAGCAGGAGGATGTCCTCCAGACCGGTGGCGGCGATGGCGTCGAGCTCGCGGGCGACGTCGTCCAGACCGAGCTTGAGACGCTCGATCCTGTTCCCCTTGTGGAACCCGCAGTAGACGCATCCGTTGATGCAGTAGTTGGAGACGTACAGCGGGGTGAACATGCAGACGGAGTTCCCGAAGTGCGCGCGGGTGACCTCCCTCGCACGTGCGGCGATCTCCTCGAGGAGAGGCTCCGCGGCCGGCGACAGGAGCGCTGCGAATCCCTCGACGGACGGCTCGGCGCACATCGCCCTGCGGACGTCCGACTCGGTGTACGATGAGGGATCGTAAGCCTCGCGGGCGGCGAGGACGCGGTCCATGATGTCTGTTCCTATGTCCTCCATCCATGGGAGGGGGTCCCTCAATCGGATCCCCCCAGGAACCCGGTCAGCGGGCTGGAGGCCTCCGCGCGCCCCTCGAGGACCCTGCCGGTCCCCGCCAGATAGGCCATGCGGCCCGCCTCTATGGCTGTGCGGAAGGCGCGGGCCATCATCGGGACGTCACGGGCGGTGGCGATGGCCGTGTTCGCCATTACGGCAGCGCATCCCAGCTCCATCGCCTCGCAGGCCTGGGACGGCTTCCCGATGCCCGCGTCCACGATGACGGGGACGTCGAGCTCCTCCACCATCATGCGGACGAAGTCCCTCGTCAGGAGCCCCCTGTTGGACCCTATCGGGGCGCCGAGCGGCATGACGGCCGCGGCGCCGGCGTCCGCCATGTCCCTTGCGGCGGTCAGGTCCGGCATCATGTACGGCATCGGGATGAATCCCTCGTCGGCGAGCATCCCGACGGCCCTGACCGTCTCGCGGTTGTCCGGCAGGAGGTACTTGGTGTCGCGGATGATCTCCACCTTGACGAAGTCCCCGCACCCGAGCTCGCGGGCGAGCCTGGCTATCCTCACGGCCTCCTCGGCGGTGCGGGCACCGGAGGTGTTCGGGAGCAGCGTTATGCCCTCGGGCATGCTGTCCAGGACGTTCCCCTCCCCGGCGGCGTTGGCCCTCCTCACGGCGAGGGTCGCCATCTCCACGCCCCCCTCCTCGATGACCCTGCGGGTCATCTCCAGCGAGAACTTCCCGGACCCGAGGATGAACCTCGAGTTGAACCTGCGACCTCCCAGAACCAGCTCATCACTCATATCAATCACCTTGAATGCAAAATCGGGGTTCCTCCCCCTGTGCCAGATGCATGGCCGCAAGCGCCATGTGACCCGCGCACACGGACACGCGGGCGGCGTTCAGCCTCCCCTCGGACGCAACGTCGGACACCCCGTCGCCGCAGACCCAGAGACGCCCCATCGCCCTGCGCGTGACTATGGAGTTGGCATCCCCGTCGCCGGCCATCCCGGAGCATGCGACCACCGTGAACCCGGCCTCCAGCAGGGTCTCGACGAGCATCGCCTTCGACTCCGGGTCGTCCAGGGCCTCGCACACCACGTCGCATGCGGAGAATATCCCGGCGGCGTTGGAGGCGTCGAGCCTCGTATCGTGGACCTCCACCGATGCCCCGGGATCGATGTCGTGCAGGACGGATGCCAGAGCGTCCGTCTTGGACATGCCCAGATGGCACGGCAGATACGCCTGTCTGGCTATGTTCGATTCGTCCACCGTGTCGAAGTCCGCCACCACGAGGTCGCGGAACCCGGAGCGGACCAGCATAACGGCCACGTTGGAGCCCATGCCACCCAGCCCGGCGATCCCTATGCGCACGCCGCGGCCCATCATCCGCCTCCGACGAAGGAGACGACCTCGACCGTCTCACCGCCTCTGATGACACGGGAGCCGAGATCCGCGCGGGGACAGATGTCCCCGTCGACCTCCACCGCGATGCGGGACCGGTCGTACCCCTCGGAACCCAGCAGATCCGCCAGCGTCGTCCCCTCAGGGACCTCGATGACCTTCCCGTTGACGGTGACCGCGACGCAGGGGGATTCCATGACCATCCGCATGATGAGCTCCCGTTAATTTCTATCGAATCCCAACGGAACGTAGTTATCGACCGTGCCCGATGCCCGCCACATGGAGAGATACGTCCTCATCGACCACACAGCCGACATGATGGTCCGCGCCTTCGGCTCCACTCTTGAGGAATGCTTCGGCAACGCCGCCTATGCGCTGTTCGACCAGACCGTGGACCTCTCCAACGTCGGGACGTCCGAGTCCGTCGACATCCGCGTCACCGGCATCGACGACGAGGACAGGCTGTTCTCGTTCCTCTCCGAGATGCTGTTCATCGAGGACGCCGACAACCTCATCCTGAGGGAGTTCGACGTCCGCTTCGAGGGGAACGACGTGGTCTGCACAGCGAGGGGCGAGAGGCTGGACCGCTCGAAGCACCGTGTGAGATCGGAGGTCAAGGCCGTGACATACCACATGATGCAGATCGACAGGGACGCTCCGTCGGTCACGGTCCTGTTCGACGTCTGAAGGGGATTCCGTACAAGCCCATGTGGGTTGATCACAACATTGTCAAAATGATAGTTTCATTCTATCCCCGACTATTATCGAAAACAGCATCTCGGTAAAATCGACATGCGATTATGCGTCCAAAACGCATCCGTCCGTCAGCCCCCCGGTTCTCGAAGAACCCTTAATTAACGAGCGCGCGCATAGGCGCGACCCATGCTCAGACTCGGCTGGTTCTCCACCGGAAGGGGCCCGGGGTCCCGCAACCTCCTGAAGGCTGTCATGGACAGAAAGCTCGCGGGCGACCTGGACGTCGAGATTGCATTCGTCTTCTGCAACTGGTCCAACGAGGAGACCGACAACCCCAAGCGCGAACAGCGGCAGATGTTCTTCGACATGGTCGAGGGCTACGGCATCCCGCTCGTAACCGCATCCTGGAAGGAGTTCATGCCCGAGCTGAGGGAGGCCGACGAGGCCGCATGGCGCGTGGAGTACGGCAAGGTGCTCCGCGAGGCCGTCTCCCCGTACGAGTTCGACCTGGGGATCCTCGCCGGATACATGCTCTGGATGGACGACGAGACCTGCGACGAGTTCGACATGCTCAACCTCCACCCCGCTCTGCCGGACGGACCAAAAGGCACCTGGCAGGAGGTCATCTGGCAGCTCATCTCCGAGAACGCGGAGAGACAGGGCGCCATGATGCACGTGTGCACCAAGGAGTGGGACCGCGGGGCGGCCATCACATACTGCGGGTTCCCCATCCGCGGAGGCAACTACGACGCCCTGTGGGAGCAGATGGCGAGGAAGCTGGAATCGTCCACCCTCGACCAGATCAAGGCATCCGAGGGGCTGGAGGAGCCCCTGTTCAAGAGGATCAGGGAGGATGGTGCCAAGCGCGAGCTCCCCCTCATAACCGAGACCATCAGGGCCTTCGCCGACGGCAGGGTCAGGATAGAGGACAAGAGGCCTGTGACCTCGGACGGAACCGTCCGCGGACCCGTGGACCTCTCCGAGATGGTCGACAGGGCGCTGGAGGACCAGCGATGCCGGGAGAGTACGACCCCGCGGAGGAGCTCGGGCTCTTCCCCGACAGGATCCTCGTGACGAACCTCTGCGGCTTCGTCCTTCAGAACGACCCCCTCCGCGACGTCTGCGCCCGCTTCATCCGCAACGGCGCCCACTTCTACGACGTGGTGAGGAGGTACGACCATCTCACCGCCTATGTGCTGGGCAGGGAGGAGGCCACGGCCGGCAACACCGCCAAATGGGTCATCCCTTTCCTGAAGGCCAACGGCGCCACCGACCATCTCCTGAAGAAGGCGTACGAGGAGACGCTCAGGTTCATGCCCGGCTCCGAGGACGCGCTCCGCTTCATATCCCGGATGCTCCCCACCTTCGTGTCCACCTCAATCTACAATCACGGATGGATGACCGTCGCCGACAGGATCGACGTGCCGCTGTGCGAGGTGTTCTGCTCCCAGACCGACCTCGACCACATGCAGTTCGGTCGCGCGGACGCCCGCAGGATGCGCGAGATGTGCGAGACGGTGACGTCCCTGCGCATCCCGAAGGTGGAGTACGAGCTCAACGTCCCCATGGAGATCGACGAGTGGGACGTCAAGATCATCAGGACCCTGGACGACATCCTCCAGAACCAGATACCCGAGCTCCCGGCCATGAGCCTCATGGAGTCCTCGGTGCCTGTGACGTCCCACCGCAAGGCGTACCAGCTCCTGGACATCAGGAAGCAGACCAACATCGACCTGGACTGCACCATGTACATCGGAGGGGACGACACGGACTACCAGTGCCTGGACCTCGTGAGAGACGCGGGCGGGGCGGCGGTCTCGTTCAACGGGACCGACTTCGCCGTGCGCGGGTGCAACATCGCCATCATGTCCAAGGAGTCCACCGTCGGCGCCGTGTTCGCCTCGCTGTTCTACGACCGCGGGATCGAGGCCATGATGGACCTGGCGTCGAACTGGGAGAGGCCGTACCTGAAGAAGTGCGAGTTCTCCGACAGGAACCTCCTGGACAGGATGCTCGCGGCCAACCCGCGCAGGCTGCCGGAGGTTCAGGTGGTGGACAGGCACAACGTGGACGAGGTCGCGAAGAGGAGCGCCGAGTTCAGAAGGAAGATGATGCTCGGCCGCCGATGCGGTCGTGATTGAGGAAATGGTGCTCCGGACGGGATTCGAACCCGTGTGTCGGCCTCGAAAGGGCCGAATGATTGGCCGCTACACTACCGGAGCGTCGGAAGGCCATCGGAATCGCATTAATAAACCCTCTTGCGACGGAGACCCGGGGCTCGAAACATTATATAAATAACCGCCAAATCACCGGCCACGGAGGGAAGATGGAAGAGACGGTGATGCTGACGGCGCTGGCGCTGTTCTCGCTGCTCGCCGCGGTCTGTTCCATCGTCTTCAACAAGTTCAAGCTGCCCCCGCTCATCGGATACATCATCGCGGGCATCGTCCTGGTCAACGTCATGTTCCTCTTCCAGGACAAGGGGACGATCCTCGCCGAAGAGGAGATCATCTCCTTCCTGAAGGACTTCGGACTGGTCCTGCTGATGTTCTGCATAGGGCTGGAGATCAACATCAAGAAGATCCGCAAGCAGGGGTCCTTCGCCATCCTCGTGGTGGTCATCCTGCTACCCCTCATGCTCACAGGGGGATTCGTGGCCGGGACGCTCCTCGGCTACGACATGACCCAGTCCCTCGTGCTGGGCGCCATAATCTCCGGATCCTCGTCCGCCGTGCTGCTCGCCGTGCTGAAGACGCAGAACAAGCTCGACCGCGACCACGTGGACATGCTCATCCTCGTCGCCATCATGGAGGACATCGGCCAGGTCATCATCCTTTCCATGATCACGCCGCTGATGGCGAACTACTCCGCCGGGGAGATGGGCGGGATGGACATCAACGAGATCATCGTCCTGATCGTCAAGATCCTCGTGTTCATGGTCATCAGCATCGTCGTGGGCCTGAGGGTCGTGCCGAGGATCATCAACTGGATCTCCGACAACGTGTCCGACGAGATCCTCACGGTCGCATCCGTCGGACTGGCGTTCCTCATGGCCCTGCTGGCCACATACGCCGGCCTGTCCATGGCCATCGGAGCGTTCCTGATGGGCATGATGGTGGCCAGCAGCAGGAAGGCCAAGGACGTGAACAGCAAGATCGGCCCCATGAGGGACCTGTTCATGGCCGTGTTCTTCATCAGCATAGGTGCGGAGGTCTATCCAGCGTCCATCCTGGTGGACAACATCGGCACCATCCTGATCTTCTTCGTCATCTACTTCGTCCTGATGACCTGCAACGGGTTCCTGGCGTACTGGATCGGGAACGAGACCTGCAGGAACGGGTTCCTTTCGGCGATCAACCTCTGCGCCATGGGGGAGTTCGCGTTCATCATCGCCGCCGAGGCGCTGGCTGACGGGGTCATAGACGACGGGTTCTACACCTCGGTCATCGGCGCGGCCCTGCTCTCGATGATAACCCTCCCGATCGTGTCGCGCTATGCGGGGAGCATCTGGGACGGGGTCGTGTCCAAGTGCCCCCGCCCCATCTACGCGGCATGCTGCTCGCTCAACGACGCCAGGTCCAGGACCTACGACCGCCTCTCCGCGTCCTCGAAGAAGTCCCAGAAGGCCGTCTACCGCAGCATGACCCATGCGTACATCAACATCCTGGTCATCGCGGCGATAGAGATCGCCTTCTACTTCCTCACGCCTCCGCTGAGCGAATGGCTGCTGGAGTCCTTCGGATGGAATCAGACCGGATGGGTCCTGATGATCCTCGGCATGAACTTCCTGTTCCTGACGATCCCCACGTACTACATGATCAACAACGTGAAGTTCCTGGACGAGATCATCATCGGCGGGGCCAAGCGCATCGCCAACAGGGAGGGGCGCGACTCGAACCCCGTCGCCATATACGAGAGGTTCCTGAACTTCCTGGACATCAACACGTACCTCCTGATCGTGCTGATCGACTTCCTGATAATCCTGATCGTCCCCAACGCCGTCGAGGTGGAGCTGTGGTACTATGCGGCGATCATAGCGGTGGCCGCGCTGGCGATACTCGTCCTTTACGTGAGGAAGCGCCGCCAGACAAGGGCCGAGATGGCGGAGCAGGAGCAGGAAGACGACCAGTGATCGTCTCCGGACCATCCCGCGAGCCTTCACCGATACGGTCGAGGGCACGTGGAGGGCGAACTTCATGGCGGAGGCGGAGCCGGTGACGACCTTCTCGCGGATGTTCTTCTCCTGTCCGATCACGTCCACCCGATGGTGCCTCACGTCCTCCAGGATCCCCTCCACGGTGGACGACTGGCACACGGTGACGACGCCTCCGAGGCCGTTGAGGACGTGGGAGTCGGTGCCCCCTGTGAACCCCAGCCCGTACTCCTTGGCGGCGGCTATGGAGTTCTCGTTGGACTCGCGGGTCATTCCCCCGGAGATCACCTCGTATGCGTCGAGACGCCTTGCCACCGACGGCATGAGGATGCCCTTGCGGATGCAGATCTCGACGCCCTTGTTGGTGTTGAAGTATCCCGAGGGGTGGGCGGCGGAGACGACGCAGTCCTCCATCTCGCACATGTCCAGGAGCCTCTCGGTGGTGCAGTCCCTGAGGGCCAGCCACGGGTTCTCCTGGATGCGGGGGCGGATGCGCGTGTACCAGAACCTCTCCAGGGACCTGGAGGTGGGGAAGTAGACCAGTATGTGCGGGCCGTCGGTGGTGCTGACCTCCATCCCCGGGACGACGGGGACGGAGGAGCGTACCTCCTTCAGCCTCAGCACCGACTGGATCAGGTTGTGGTCGGTGACCGCGAACCCCACGCCCATGCGCTCGGCCAGGCGGAGGGCGGCGACGGGGTCCGTGTCCGAGTCCGAGCAGCTGGTGTGGTAGTGCATGTCCACCGGCGTCAGGCCCTCGGACCTGATCGCCGGTATGTCCGGCACCTCGAACTCCGCTCTCATCTCAGGCAGAGGTAGCGCCAGGCGTCCTCGGACCTGGCCAGGACGTCCTCGGTGTCCAGGGTGGTGATGCGTCCGTCCTCGACGACGACGTCGCCCTGGCACATCACGGTCTTCACGTTCAGGCTGTTGCCGGAGTAGACTATGTTGGCGATGATGTTCTCGGGGAGCAGCGGCCTCAGGTTGGGGGCCTTCCCGTCCAGGATCACAAGGTCGGCGTACTTGCCGGGCTCGATGGATCCGATGGAGTCGGCCATGCCGACCGCCTTCGCGCCGTTGATGGTGGCGAAGTCCAGGAGATCCTGGGCGGGGGCGACGGTCGCGTCCCAGTTGCCGAACTTCTGCAGGAGCCCCAGGAGCCTCATCTCGGCGAACATGTCGAGGGTGTTGTTTGTGGTGCTCCCATCGGTGCCGATGGTCACGTTGACCCCGCTCTGCTGGAACTGCGGGACGGGGGCGAGGCCGGAGGTGGCGAGCTTCATGTTGGACGCGGGACAGCTGGATATGGACATCCCTGCCTCGCCCATGAGCCTGACCTCCCTCATGGTGAGGTAGGCGGAATGCGCCGCGACGCCTCTGGGTCCGAGGACCCCGATGCCCGACAGCCACTCGGCGGGACGCTGGCCGGTCTTGCGCTTGTGCTCGTTGACCTCGCCCTGCGTCTCCGACAGGTGGAAGTTCATGGGCGCCTGCATCTCGTCCGAGAGGGCCTTCGCGCCGACGCAGGTGTCCTCATCGCAAACGTACACGCCCTGGAGCCCCACGCCGGGGACGATCTTCCTCCTGCCCCTGTGGGTCTCGATGAACCTGCGGCAGTTGTCCAGGGGGTTGCCCTTCTGGGTGGTCTTGTCCTCGTCGAGGACGCACCAGCAGAGCACTCCGCGGATGCCCGCTTCCTGCGTGGCCTTCGCGATGACGTCCTCCGAGTAGTAGAGGTCCATGAACGTGGTCGTGCCACCGCGCATCATCTCCATGCATCCGAGCTTGGTGCCGACCTCGAGGTCGTCGTCGGTGCGGTCGGAGTCGATCTTGAACGTCCTGTCCAGGAAGTCCGGGAATGCCAGGTCGTCCACGACCCCCTTCATGACGGACATCGAGATGTGGGTGTGGGTGTTGATCATCCCCGGCATCACGATGTCGCCGGTGGCGTCGATCTCCCTGTCTGCGGTGCCGTCGTACGCCGGGCCCACGGAGACGATCCTCTCGCCGTCTATGACGACGTCCCCCTTCAGGACCCTGCGCTGGGCGTCCTGGGTGACGATCCAGGCGTTGCGGATGGCTGTGATCATGAGGGGGCGGATGCAGGACGCATCGTGAATAGGTTTCGTTCGGAAGGTCGGCATATGCATCCAGGTCTCCTGGGGAGGGGTCGTTCGCCAATACGAAATAAGACGAAGTGCTTCCCGCAAGCATGGGCTTCCGCATGACCTTCCTGGGGACCGGCGGTGGGCGTCACACCACCATGTACCAGACCCGCAGCACCGGCGGGTTCCTGGTGGAGCACGACGGCCGCTTTCTGCACATAGACCCCGGACCGGGGGCCCTGACCAACATGCAGAGGATCAGGTACGACCTGACCCGCACCGAGTCGGTCGTCATCTCGCACTGCCACCCCGACCATTATTCCGACGCGGAGAGCGTCATCGAGGGCATGACCCGCGGAGGATGGGAGAGGCGCGGGTCCCTGTACGGCTCGGAGACCGTGATCGACGGGAAGGACGGGCTGGGACCGGCGGTTTCCGCCTACCACCTGAGCAGGCCGGAGCACGTGTCCGTGTTCCATCCCGGGGACGTCCTCGACATCGACGGCTTGCGGACCGAGGTCTGCCGGGCGGACCACAGCGACCCCACCAACGTCGGGTTCAGGTTCGACACCGGGCACGGGATACTCTCCTACGTCAGCGATACGGCGTACTCCGACGAGATAGCCGACCAGTACGTCGGAAGCAGGGTGCTGCTCCTGCCGGTCACGACCCCTATGGGGAACCGCATCCACTTCCACCTCTGCACCGACGACGCGATAACGTTCATAGACCGCGTCAGGCCGGAGCTCGCGGTGTTCGTCCACCTGGGGATCGTCATCCTCAGGAAGGGGGCGGACGACCAGGCCCGCATGGCCGAGAGGGCCACCGGGATCAGGACGATCGCGGCCAGGGACCTCATGACGATCGATGTCGGCGACGAGATCGCGGTGGGGGACGCCGAGGCTCACGACGAGCCGTGGATCCCCGACTCGGCGCCGGACCCGGACATCTGAGAGGACGAAAGCCCAGCCGCCGCATCCAGAGGATAGAAGCCCGCGGTGCCCCACTGGGTCCCGCGTCCGAACTGGGAGGAGCCGCCGGACATGTAGCCCACCGGCACCTGGTCCCTCGTCGTCTCCGCCGCGTAGAACACCGTGGACGCTGTCCCGCCCTCGCAGGTGCCCTCCACCGGCACGGACGCGGCCAGGCGGAAGTACCCGTATCCGAGATCGTCCAGACGATCGGCGGGGACCTCCTCGAAACCCGGGATCGCGACCCCTGCGAACACGTGCCCGTTCGTCCCTCCTACCGCCGCGTCGTATCCTGCGGAGGCGTACATCGCGGCCAGGAGGACGGCGGTGTCCTCGCAGTCGCCCTTCATCATGGCCAGCGTCTGGAGCGGTGCCGCCCAGTACTCGTCGGCGCCATAGATCTCCATGTCCTCTCCAGCCATCGAACCGTCCTCGTACACACGGTCGGGATACTCTATCGCGAGCTGCGGGAACGAGGCCAGGAAGTCGGCCAGGGCCTGACGGTCGCCGGCATCGCCTCCTATCCTGGAGAACTCGGATACCAGGGAACCCACCAGCGAATCGACGGTGTCCGACCCCATCGCGAGACCAGGCAGGTCCGAGAAGCGGCGGGTGTCCTCTCCGCCCGCGGAGCTCCCCTCGTTATAGGCCTCGGCTACAAGGTACTCCGCGTAGAGGTCGTGGGGGTCGATTCCGTAGGCCACCGTGACCGTGAGGACTGCCCCGTCGAGGTCGTACTGCCAGGAGGCCTCCCTGCGGATCTCGCCGTCCATCACGGCGTCGAACTCGAGGTCCCCGGTCCTGAGCGTGTAGATCCCCGGGTCCAGGTGTATCGTGTCCCCATGCATCGTCTCCCATCCGGCGACCTCCAGGCCCCCGTCGGTAGCGGTGCCGTAGGGTGCGGTCAGGTCCAGGACGTACCAGGTGCCCGCGCCCTCCATGGAGACCGTCCCGGCCTCCCCGTCGACCGCGACCCCGTCCGGATAATCGTACGACGGATGCTCGTCGGCGGTCTGGCCTCCCCCGAGGCTGAGGATCGCGACGGTCGCCACGGCGATCGCCGCGATGAGGGCCAGGAGCCCCATCGCACGGAGGCTCACGGCACCACCATCGTGACGCTGTCCAGGGCATCGATGCCGTCCAGGACCTCCTTCGTGACGTATCCGCACGGGACGGCCAGATCCGTCGTCGTCTCGCAGAAGAACAGGTTCTCCCCTGTGGATGTGACCCTCTTCTCGGCCAGCTCCAGGCCTGTGACCGCGGAATGCGGGGTGAAGTCCGCGAGCACCACAGCCGTCACCATGTGGTTGGGGATCGTTGCTATGGCCGCGCCGTATCCGGCGGCGGAGAACAGGGATGCGGCGAGGAACGCGGTGTCCTCGCAGTCCCCGTAGCCCGTGTGGATCGTCTCCAGTGGATACGACCAGCGTTCCCACTCGCCGTGGAGGAACATGTCCCCGCTGCCCTCCTCCGTGTCGAGGACGTATCCGCCGTCCGCGGACGATATCGGATCGGGGTACGAGATGCAGCACTGGACGAAGGACAGCAAGTAGTCCGCGTAGTCCTGGCCGCCGATGACGGCAGCGCTCCCGCGCACCTCCCTGTACTCGGCCTCCAGGGCGGACTCCAGCATCCTGATGGTGTCGTCGATCACGACGAACCTGGCATCCGAGTCCTCGTTCTGATGGCGGACGACATCGTCCTGGCAATAGCCCAGGTAGTCGGAGTACATGTAGCGGACGGACACGGAGTAGCTGTGGGATGACCCGGAGGCGAGCGTCTGCTTCCATGAGAACGTCCTGTCGACCGGTCCGTCGAGAACGGCGGTGCCGCTGCGGTCGAGGTCCCCATCCACATAGAGCCTGACGGAGTAGCGGCCGGGCTCGTCGATGGTCAGCGTGCGGCCGTTGGATGCCGTCGTGTACCCGCGCTCCGAGTACCCGCCTCCGATGTCGCGGACGAAGGCCGTGTCGTCCAGGTCCAGTACGCGCCACTCTATATCCGAACCGGACAGCTCGTAAGTGAGCGTGGCCACGCCGGCGTACTCGTCGGCCTCGACGCCCTCCTGTGCGATGGACCCCTTCACGGTGAGGTCCCCTCTGACAAGCTCCAGCTCCGGATGGTCCGACGAGAGGACGGAGTATGTCAGGACCCCCGCCGTGGATGCCACCGCTATGATCAGAACTATCAGCGCGATCTTCGCGCGGGGCTCCCTGGCCCCTATCCCGGCGAGGAGGTCCTTCATGGCATGGGGGATGGAGTCCCCCCTTATGATTGAAGCGTTTCCGGGACTGACGTCAGAGGATCTCCCACTCCATCGTGACCGAGTCGTGGAACTCCGCGTCCTCGGGGACGATGCTCCCCATGTCCATCGACATCGCCCTCATCCTGGGGGTGGCGACGTTGCACGGGCTGGAGACGTAGGATATCGACACCAGCGACCCGAGCCTGACACCGGCGGCCTCGGCCAGGTCCTTGGCCCTGTGCCTGGCGTCCCTCACGGCCTCCGCCCTGGCGCGGGCCATGGGCTCCGTGGGATCGCTGACCGTGTAGGAGACGCGGAACTCCGGCGCGTTGGCGCATCCGAGCATCGCTTCCAGGAGCCTCCCGAGGCCGTCCTCCCCGGCGTCGACGGTTATCCTGACCCCGTGGCTGTAGCTGAACCCGTCGAAGGCCATGACCCTGGCCCCGTCCCTCTCCACCTGTTTGTACGAGGCGGAGACCGAGAACCCGGTCGTCTTGAGGAGGTCCATGTCGAACCCGGCCTCCCCGATGATCTTCCTGAGCTCGGCGACCGACGAGGCGGAGGCCTCGACGGCGGAGGCGTAGTCCGTGCGGTGTCCGCTTATGGTCCCGTCTATCCTGACCTGGTCCGGCTTTGCCGTCGCGACGCCTGCACCCGTGACTGTGATGATCCTGTCCATGATACGTGGATGCGCGGACGTGGCTTAAACCCGTCCTCGGTATCCGAGGTACGGCGTATGTATACGTACGTAGGGGGAGACTGGGGACCCCCGAAGCCGTTAAGTCGGCCACTCCGTTCTACGGACATGGCCGAACACGGTGGCCCAATCGGGCAGCACAGGCTGAAGCGCGGCGCGTATGCGTTCTACTGCATCTCCTTCGCGATAATCGTCGTGTTCACGGCGATCAGCTTCGCCGTGGGGGAGATGACCGCCGGCCTGACCGGCATACCTATGGTCATCATCTTCGGGCTGGCCGTGTTCACCGACCGCAAGGCCATCCACGTCCCGCCGGAGCTCATCGTCTTGGTCGTCCTGGCGTTCTTCCTGGCGTTCTTCGGACGCCTGGCCGCCGACGGCGGGGCCCTGCTGATCATGACGAACCTGGTCACGGGGATGAACCTGGGCCTCCTGGGGATGATCCTCGTCTACTCGGTCCTGCGCACGCTGCCGAAGGACCGCGACGGGAGCCGTGCGACCGTGTCGTTCATCTCGATCTGCATCGCCCTCTCCGCGTACACCCTCACGAGGATGCTCCAGTACTGGATCGCGCAGATCGCGCCCTACAGAGACGGCCTGAGCCTGGGCGTCTTCATGGAGGACCTCACCTACATCCTGATCGGAGCGCTCGTGGTGGCCGCCCTGCACACGTTCCAGCGCAGGGACAGCGTGTTCGACGGCATCGTCAACACGTTCCTGGAGGAGAACTCCGAGACCATAGGGCTGGAGGGCGCGGAGGAGGCGGCGATCCGCCGCATCATCGAGGAGGGCGAGTCCGAATGGACGGAGTACAAGTCCACCCTCAGGACCAACCTGGCCACAGGCGAGAACGACAAGAGGATGGAGAAGGCCGTGTTGAAGACCATCGTGGCCTTCCTCAACTCGGACGGAGGGGACCTCCTCGTGGGGGTCGCCGACGACGGCTCGGTCATAGGCGCCGACGTGGACTCGTTCGACGGGAGCAGGGACAAGATGGGACTCCACCTCGGGAACCTGATTTCGTCCCAGATAGGGTCGGGGTTCCTGCCGTTCATAACCTCGAGGATCGTGGACATCGACGGGAAGGCCGTCATCCACGTGCACTGCGAGAGCTGCCCCAAGCCGGTGTTCCTGAAGGACGGGAAGATAGAGATATTCTATGTCAGAAAGGGGCCCCAGACCGAGGAGCTCACCGGGAACGCGCTGCTCAGCTACCTGACCAGCCGCGGGATAGTGCTCAAAAAGATGTTTCGCGGGCCCGGGCGCAGGACCCGGACCCGAGGTCACTCCTTGTCCTCCTTGGCGAGGTGGAGGGCCTTCTTCGCCTTGCTCAGCGAACGGGCGATGAGCAGGGTCATGATGACCGCCAGGACGGTCACGATGACCGCGTAGACGGTGAGCCCGACCAGGTCGTCAGATGACTGGAAGACCACGGCCACGGCCTGCTTGATCGCCTCGTTCCACGCCAGCGCGGCCACGAGACCGAACGCGGCGGTGATGAGGGAGGCGAAGGTCTCCAGGAGCTGGACCTTGAATTCGTCGCTTTTCTCAGACATGGGGTTCGTATCGGACGACGCCCGTATACTATTTTCTGAGAAGGTGCGGGGAAGGGGATTCGAACCCCTGAACCTCTGCGGACGGGATCTTAAGTCCCGCGCCTTTGTCCGACTCGGCTACCCCCGCTCGTCTGACCGATGCGCACCGAGAATATAAACGGGAATGCACATCCAGGCCGCATGGCCTACAGGATCCCCAGCGACGACGAGGTGGCCAGGTCCATCGACGACTGCCTCGTCCGGTGTCCGCGCATGCGCTCCCAGAGGGAGCTCTGCGACGCCGTCGCCGCCGACCTGGCGTACCGCGACCCGCTCTTCAGGGTCGGGGCCGACCGCGTCAGGCGCATCGGGATCGAGAGGGGGCTCATCAACCTGGAGATCAGCTACGCGTCCAGCGACCGCCCCGTCGGCGACCTGTGCCCCGTGTGCGGCAACCCGATGACATCGGTCCGCAACCGCACCCTCGACGGGGGGACCGTGGAGATGAGCAGGTCCTGCAGGAGATGCGGATACATAGCCAAAGGTACGGAGACCAAGCCCGCCCGGTACGAGATCGGCAGGAGGGCGAAGGTCGACCCGGACACCCGCATAGGCATGCTACGCGAGGCGCAGACGCTCCTCCTCCGCGCGGCGGACCTCATGGACGGCGCCCTGAGGATGTCGGGCCTGGAGACGCGCTCCGGCGATGACTCGAAGACCATCCGCAGGATTGCCGGGGACCCGTCGTACGGCGGGAGCCTCCGCAATCTGGCACTCGACCTGGAGAGGCTGGAGGACGACCCGCTCTGGACCCGTCCGCTGACCTCCCCGAAGCACATGTTCGAGAAGGACCGAAGGGGCCTCGGCGCAACCTTAATGTCGATACCCGCGATGGTCGTAGCCAATGAAGATATGGGAGTTCGCCAAGGCAGAGGGCTCGTCCATCAGGATGGACAGCTGGATGTCGGACACCATGGGCCTCGTCGACGGCGGCGTGGTGTACAGCACCCTTTTCAAGCACCCGGCGGAGGGACCCAAGGACTACGAGATCATCCTCTCGGTCTTCCCGCAGGAGAACTACAGGACGCTCACGCACATCACGATGTACCTCGACGACGTCCCGGGCTCCAGCGCCCAGGCGTCCGAGTTCCTGGCATCCCGCGAGATCAACATCCTGAACTCCGTATCCCTCAACGGGATATCCGACACGGTCATCGTCTGGAAGCTCATGGCCGACATGAACTTCGCCGGCGAGGCCGACATCCTCAGGGAGACCTTCGAGAACCTCAAGGCCTCCGGGGACCCGTCCGTCTCGAAGATCAGGCGCATCGACATCAAGCCGGCGGACATCGGCAGGCTCTTCAAGGGGGCCACCGGCAACGGAGGCAAGGAGGAGATCAAAAGGGGCTACCCGACCGTCATCCGCGACGGCCTCTTCAATGTGGCCGACCAGTACGGCGACATCCTCAGGGACATCGACGGCAAGAACGTCCTGATCACGATGGACGCCGACTCGTGGATCCTCTCCGTGACGTTCTTCAAGGAGGGGACCAGGCTCGTCAAGGCCGGTCTGGAGATGCCCGACTGCCCCGGAGGCATCGGACAGGTCCTGGACGTCATCGCGGGATGGAACATCAACCTCATCTCCGTGTTCAGCAAGGTCAAGATCTGCTACGAGACCATGTACCTGGAGCTGGTCATGGACATCGGCAAGAGCGACCTAACGTTCGACGAGATCCGTGACCGCCTCCCGAGCAGCATCGAGGGGCTCAACGGCGTGTACACCCTCAAGGAGTTCTCCGAGTTCAGATGAGCAGGAGGAGACAGCTGGCCGAGGTCGTCCTCGGCAGGGGCGACTACGCTGCCGGAGGGGCGTGCACCGAACCGTTCCTCGAGCAGGACGGCGCCAGGAGGCGCAGGCCCATGGTGCTGGGGGAGGTCCTGTGCCATGAGCCGGAGGACCCCCTCGTTCGCTCCATGTTCTCGGGCAGGACGTCCAATCCGGGCGACTGGGCGATGATGTGGAGGGAGATCGGCGCGGACGGCGTGTGCGTTCGCGTTCGGGACCCCGACGACTCGATGGTCGTCGCGGCGGTCGCCATCAGGACCGGGCTCCCCGTGGCCGTATCCGGCCCCAGGGAGGCGGTGGACGCGTGCGCGGACATCGACGGCACCGTCCTGATCCTCATGGACGCGTCCCCCGGGGATGACGGGCACGTCCGCGCCATGACGTTCGGGTCCGGGATCGCGGAGGGGCCGAACAGGATGCACCTGGTGACGGGGAGGTTCCCGGAGCCTGACGCGTTCTCGGAGGCCGCATCCATCAGGAACCGCGCGCTGGACGGGGACGCGTACTGCGACGCGCCCATCGCGTTCGACGTCACCCCTGTGTGGGACGACGGCTTCACGGACGAGCGCTCCGCGTCCATGATCGAGGGAGAGGCCGCGCTCGCGGCGATGCTGTCGGGCGCCGACCTGATGATCGTGAGAGGCCCCGGCGCGGCAGACATGGCCCGCGTGTACGGGGAGGAGCTGGCGGACCTATGACATCCTTCGAGAGGGCGTCCTTCGCGCTGTCGGTGTCCGATGCCATGGACGAGGACTCGATGGCGGAGCGCGTGGCACGCATAGCCACGATCGCCTCCGTTACGCCGTCCCTCGGACTCATATGCGTGAGGGACGACGCGATGGACGCTGGGATGCTGACCGCGGCCGCGCTCGCCGCCTCCGGAACCGGGCTCGGGATAGTGCTGGAGTCAGATGACGTCGGCAACCTTGCGGCGGCCGCATCGGCGATCCCCTGCTCCGAGCCCGTCCTGTGCTCCCAGAACGGGGACCAAATGGCCCTGGCGGTGATGGCCTCGACGCTCGGCGCACCCGTCATCCTGTCCTGCGAGAGCCTGAACGGCCTGATGGAGCTCTCCTCGGCCGCGGAGGCCGGAGGTTGCCGGGACATCATGCTCAACCCCATGGTCAGGAACATGAAGCAGTGCCTGGAGTCCACCGTCGCAATGCGCAGGCTCGCCGCCCGCATCCCGTCCGCGGACAGACCTCTCGTGGTCCGTGCATGGTCCGGAGAGTACGCCCTCGCGATGGCTTCGGTATCGGTCATGCGCGGCGGACGGCTGGCCGTATTGGACGACCTGGACCCGCAGGGGTGCGAGGTCCTGGACTCGCTCATCTCCAACTTCTCTGCGTGACGGCATGCGCATAGCATCGTTCTCCAGGACCGACATGGTCGCATGGCCCGGCAGACAGGTGAGCGTCCTCATAGTCGATGGATCCGACGGACCGGGCGAGGACCCGGATGCGGTGGCCGCCGTCACAGCCCGCGACACCGACATCGTGGACGCCATGGTGGTCCGCCGCCTCGACGGGGACCCTGAGGAGCTCCCCGGAATCCACAGACTCATCAAGACCGTCCGCCCCAGGGGGCTGCCCGTCATCATCGAGACGTCCGGAAGGCATCCGGACGAGCTGGACGACCTCATCGGCGCGGGATACGCCACCGGCATCGGCCTCCTGATGGACGGGGCCGCCGACGGAGACCAGCGCAGGAGCATCCGCATCGCCGAGGAGAACGGAGGGACCTTCGACGCCATCGTCCGCCTGTACGAGAGGACGACCGAGGAGACGGTCCTCGAGGCGGCGGATTCCGTCGAGGGATACGGGATGTTCCTGCTCCGGATGCCGGCGAGACCGGCCCCCGGGTACGACAGGAAGAGGTTGGACGCCCTGGCGAAGTCCCTGAGGGGACGCGCCAGGAACGTCCGCGTCGGCCGATCAGAACCTGTCGAGCTCGAGACCGACCACGGGACTGAGGCGCCTCGTGCTCTCGTTTACGTATTTCACCGGCGCATCGCAGTCGCTCTTGAGCCTCGCGATGGCCTCGGCGTTCTTCGAGAAGATCCCCGCGGACATGCCGCACTCGGTGTTGGAGAGCTCCTCGAAGGCGCCCTCCAGGTCCGGGACCACCTTGACGTCCAGGATCGGGAGCCCGGAGTCCATGAAGTCCAGCTCGTTCTCCTCGTCCAGTCCGGAGACGATGAACGGGGACACGTAGTTGGCCGCGTTGGGCTCCATGCACCTGGGGGCCTTGGATATCGTGAACGCTGCGTTCTCCAGGGCGAGCTCGGAGAACCTCTCGGCCGCCTCCATGCTTATGACGGGGCCGGTGAAGGTCGTGTCGAGGACGGGGTCCCCCACGACGAGGTCCTTCATCCTCTCCACGAGGGCGTCCACCAGCTGCTTCTGCTCGTCCATGGTGACGATGACCTTGGAGCAGGAGTGGATCCTCTGGCCGCTGTAGGCGAACGCGGACTCCAGGATCATCCTGGCAGCCGCCTTCATGTCCCCGGGACGGTAGACGATGCACGGGCTCATGCCCTTGAGGTTGTTGACGAAGCGGAGCTCGTCGTCGATCTGGAGGAACATCATGTCCTCCATCCTGTCGCCTGATCCGGAGGCCACGACGCCGCGGAGCGACATGTCGTTGGCCAGCTCCTGGGTCGACTCGTACTCGTTGCGGTCGACCACGAGGTTCAGGACCCCTCCTGGGAGACCGCTGCGCTCCGTGGTGGAGTAGAAGTCGTATATCGGCATGGGGCACGTGTTCGACGGGTTCATGACGACCGCGTTCCCGGCGATCATCGCCCCGACCGCATACGCGACGGGGGACGCGAGCGGGGAGTTGTGCTGGGTGATCACGGCCCAGACCCCGGACTTCCTCCCCTTGAAGGAGGGGGAGTCCGCGATGAGCTTCTCCAGCGCGGAGATGAGCGAGTCCACCTCAAACAGCGCGTCCTCGCGGACCATGCCGGAGGCCACGGAGACGAGCGCGGCGTAGTGCATCCTCCTGGCCTTCAGCCCGTTCAGATACGGGACGAAGTACGAGGCGCGCTTCTCCGCCGGGACACGGGACCACTCGGAGACCTTCTTGCCGGCCTCGGCGACGGCGGCTCTCATGGTGCCAGCCTCGGGCTCCTGGAATGAGCCGTAGCGGATCGACTCGTCGACCGGGCTGCACAGGTAGAACAGGTTGCCGGACCCGATCTTGAGCCCTCCGATGTAGCAGGGGTAGTCCCTCTTCTCCCCGCCGAGGACGGTGTCGAACTCCTTCTCGAAGAGCCTGCCCTCCTCGGTCCTCTGGGTCTCGGGTATTTTCGCTTCCGAAATCTGTGCCATCGGGCGGGAATCGCCTAGGTGGGGTTAAGCGTTATGCGTCGTCGTAACCGGACGTATCGCCCCTCATGGGCCCGTAGACCGCCCTGGGGGAGTCGGACATGGCGGACCTCCGCACCAGACAGGCGGCGTCGAAGCTCAGCATCCTCCTCGGACTCCTCGCCTCGTACGGGTCCTCCCCTCCGGACGCCTCCCTCATGATCCCCTCCGCATCCGCACGTTCCGGCGTGTAGACCGACAGGACCCCCGTACGGGACGTGTCGGAGCATACCGCGAGGGCCACGCGGTACGGGACCGGATCGACGGACATCATCGCGCCCTCGACCGCCTCGCCGACGGTCTTCGAGACGCCCTTGAGGTCCACCAGCAGGTAGAACGACCCCGGGACCGCGCCATCGAACGAATCGGCACCGATGTCGCGCATCTCCGCTTCGATACCTCCCAGATCCTCCGAGAGTCTGACGACCTTGTCACCGACTACATGGAAACCCAAGGACTGGTCCATCATGCGACCCCTCGCCTCATCGCCCTCTGCAGGCAGCACCTGTCCGAAGAGGCACATCGGCCCTGACACGGCCTTCCCTCCGCATCTGCGGAAGTTGCTGAGGTCCTTCGACAGCATGCCTGCCGAGAAACCGTACTCTGTCGGCTCCGATCCGATGGCGGCCTCCATGGCCGAGCGGGCGTCCCCGCGGTCGGGGGTGTACACGCTCAGCGTCCCGCTGGCCCCCTCCAGCGAGAGGATGTCGCGAACCAGGTCTGCGGATATGTCGGATGACGAGATCAGAGGCTCGTCGCGAGGTTTCCCTCCGACCGTGACGGGCTGGAGGACGAGCCTGAACGATCCTGGGGGCACGGCACCGATCGAGGCCTCGTCCAGCACCACAGCAGGGAACCTGCCGCCTCCGAGACTGCGGGACAGGACGATGTCGCCGCCCTCGGCGTGACCTCCGTGGACGTCGTCGTTGACACCGGCCATGAAGCCTCCCGATGCAGGCCTCATCGGATCGAGCACGCGACGCTTGTAGACGATGGTCACGGCGACCATGACGATGATGAGGACCACGACGAGCACAGCTGTCGCGATCAGGTCCCCCATCGCGGATTCATACCGGTCCTGGGCGGACTGGTATGCGTCGGCCGAGACGGACGGGAACAGGATGGACATCGCTAGAATCAGCGATGCGGTTGCGGCGAGGATCGACTGTCTCATGGGATCCGGGCCTCTGGACCCGGCATATGCGGCATATCACCCAGGGTTGATAACGCAGACCGATGAACGTGAAGTAGGGACGGAATCATCGGGAGTAGAACATGAGTGGACCCAGCCGGATTCGAACCGGCGACCTCCGCCGTGTGAAGGCGACGTCATAACCAACTAGACCATGAGTCCGTTAGGACAGGGCAACAGGTCGCCCTATTTATTGGTGACGAATGAGGTGGTGGGCCCGGCCGGGATTGAACCGGCGACCTTCGCCTTGTAAGGGCGACGTCATAACCACTAGACCACGAGCCCGCAGATTCCGATAGATGGATTTGGTATTTAAAGAGAACACAGGACGGGCCATCAGCCTCAATTAAATATGTAGACTGTATTCGAGCCTCTGCGCGATTGTAGTCTAGCGGTTAGGACGGGGGCTTCCCAAGCCTCTGACCCGGGTTCGATTCCCGGCAATCGCACCATCTCTCCAATTCTGCACCGTTTCGAATCCATCGAAACCCCTAAAAGAACGGCCCCCAATCGCCGTCGCATGGATATGCTCGAGATAGACGGCTCCCGCGGAGAGGGAGGGGGACAGATGGTCCGCACGTCGGTAGCCATGTCCACCGTCACGGGCATACCGCTACACCTCACCCGCATAAGGGAGAACAGACCGACCAACGGACTCTCCAGACAGCACGTCGCCGCGGTCAAGGCCGTCGCCAGGATGGCCGGATCCACCGTGGAGGGGTGCACCATGGGCTCCGGGGACCTCAAGTTCTACCCCGGGACCGAGCAGGAGTACGACATCGACGTGAACATCAGCTCCGCCGGAAGCATCAGCCTGGTCCTGCAGGCGATGCTCCTGGCCGCGAGGAACCACACCCGCAGGCTCACCGTCGACATAAGCGGGGGGACCAACGTCATGTGGGCCCCGCCCATCGACTCCTATTCGACCCTGCTGTTCCCTATGATGAGGCGCATGGGCATCAACGCGGACGTCAAGATCATCGACAGGGGCTTCTACCCCCAGGGCGGGGGGCGCGTCATCGCCACCCTAGACCCCATAGGCGACATAACCCCGCTGGCGCTGGACTCCCTCGGGGAGCTCGTCCAGGTCCGCGGGATCTGCTTCTGCCAGCGCCTGGCGGACTGGATACCCGAGGCCATGGTGAAGAGCTGCAGGCAGGCCTTCGAACCCGACATCGACGTGGACATCGAGGTCCAACGCACCGAGGGGGACTCCCGCGGAGCAGGACTGGTGCTCGTCGCGGAGTACGAGAACGGGATGCTCGGCAGCAACGCCCTGTCCGCCAGGGGCCAGTCGCCCGAGAGGAGCGGCAAGGACGCCGCTAGGGACCTCATCAGCGAGATGCAGAGCGGTGCGACCATGGACGTCCACACCGCCGACCAGCTCCTCCCGTACATGGCCATGGCCACCGGGGAGAGCTCGTTCAACGTCTCCAGGATCAGCAGGCACCTGCTGAGCCAGATGGACACGCTGGAGTCCTTCCTTGATGTGAAGTTCGGGGTGGAGAGGACCAACGACGTCTATCGTTTCACAGTCACGCCGGGGGCGAAGAGATGAGACCTTTCGTACACGTCAACTGCGCCATGTCCGCCGACGGCAAGATCGCCGGGGACGACAGGACCCAGGTATCGATCTCCTCCGAGGAGGACAAGGCCCGCGCCAAGGGGCTCAGGCGCAAATACGACGCCATACTCGTGGGCGTCGGCACCGTCGTCGCTGACGACCCGCATCTCACGCTCAAGGACCTGGACTACGACACCAACCCCATCAGGATCGTTCTGGACCCCCACGGGAGGACCCCGGACGAAGCGAAGATCCTGGACGAGAGGGCACCGACAATAATGGTCACCCTGGAGGGCTGCGACCGCGAGTGGGACTGCGAGGAGATAATCCGCGCCGGCGCCGACCGCATCGACCTGGAGAAGGTCATGAAGGAGCTCGCGGACATGGGGGTCGAGAACGTCCTCGTGGAGGGCGGCGGCGAGACGATATCGTCGTTCTTCAGAGCAGGCATGGTGGACAGGTACACCGTGTTCGTCGGAGGCCTCGTCATCGGCGGCCGCGACGCCCCCACGCCCTGCGACGGCGACGGATGGGTGGCCGACGGAGGCATGAGGCTCACGCTCGTCTCCTGCGAGACCCTGGGCAACGGCGCCCTCCTGACGTTCGAACCGTCGAGGCGATCGCTGGCTCACGGGCTCGATGGTGAAGCGGAAGTAGTTGCCGTCGAGACCGAAGACCTCGCTCGATGTGACGGAGTAGGTCTTCCCTGTGGCGTCCTCCAGGACCTTGCTGAAGAACCCGATGGCGTAGTTGCCGAGAGACTTGGCGGCGTCCGCCGAGAACGAGAGGTCGTCCTTTATCGTGATGGACAGCGGTTTCAGGGAGAACACACTGGCGTCACCGAACCCCATCTTCTTGTAGTAGTCCCTGGCGTTGGCGACCGTGTCCTCGATGGTGGGTCCCGTGAGGAACCCTCCCAGCGCCATAGCGTGTATGGACCCCAGGATCGTGGCCATGGGCTCCACCGAAAGACCCATCCCGTCGAACCCCAGGAAGAGGAACTTGGTCAGGGCGTTGCGCGTCGCGATGGGGTCATCCGCGACCTCCGTGAGGACCTTCATCGCCATGGTCATGGCGTCGTCCGACGGGGGCTTGGAGTACGCGAGCATGATGGACACGAGGGAGTACACCTTCCTCCTGCTGTCCTCCGGATCGTCGTGTACGGCGATGAGGCTCTCGTCGACCATCTTGTCCAGATGTACCGAAAGGGTAGACTGCGCCTTGCCGAGGATCTTGGAGAGGTCTGTGAGGGACAGGTCCTTCGTCTCCAGCTCGTGGAGGATGCGGCGCCTCACGTCGTTCGACACCTGCACCAGTCCGTTCTTGGTGAAGTACAGCTCGAAGTCTGTGAGTGGGCCGTCGGTCATGAGCCGGGTGATGCCTGCGAATGATAAAAACTGTACGCATCATGGAACTGGAGATTCGCACGGACGGGGATCGGCATCATCTTATCTACGTCCCCGACCTTCCCCCGTTGTTAACATGAAGGCTGTCGTAGACGGAATCAGGAAGGACATCAGGGCCGTCTGGTTCGAGGGCGGTGAGGTCCGCATGATCGACCAGAGGCTGCTGCCGGCCAGGATCGGCATCGTCGGGTTCAGGGACTACCGCGACGTGGCCGAGGCCATCAGGAACATGACCACCCGCGGGGCGCCGTCCATCGGGGCCTCCGCCGCCTACGGCATGTGCCTCGCGGCCCTGAACGGGGACGACCTCGCCCGGGCCGCCAGTGACATCAAGGCCGCCCGCCCCACCGCGTACGACCTCTTCCACGCCGTGGACTGGATGTCCGCCAGGCTCGCCGAGGGCGAGGACCCGGTGAAGGCCGCTGACACCTATGCGGAGACCACCGTCGAGAAGTGCAGGAGTATCGGCAGGTACGGCGGCGAGCTCATAGAGGACGGCATGAAGCTGATGACCCACTGCAACGCCGGGGCCCTCGCCACCGTCGACGTCGGCACCGCGCTCGCCCCCATGAGGTACGCGCACGACGCCGGCAGGGACTTCTTCGTCTACGTGTCCGAAACGAGACCGCGCCTCCAGGGCATGCAGCTCACCGCCTGGGAGCTGTGGCAGGAGGGCATCGAGCACAGGATCATCCCGGACGGGGCGTCCGCATATTACATGAGCCAGGGCGTCGACATGATCATCACCGGGGCGGACAGGATCACCGCCAACGGGGACTTCGCCAACAAGATCGGGACATTCGATAAGGCCATCGTCGCGAAGCACTTCGGCATCCCGTTCTACGTCGCCGCGCCCGTGTCCACCTTCGACCTGTCCATGGAGTCGGGCAAGGACATCGTCATCGAGCAGCGCTCCCAGGACGAGGTCTGCGTCATGAACGGCGCCAGGATCGCCCCGGAGGGCTCCCAGGCGCTGAACCCTGCGTTCGACGTCACCCCCGCGGAGCTCGTGACCGGGTTCATCACCGAGAAAGGGATCCTCAGACCGGACGAGGTCCACGTCATGAGGGACTGACATGGACGAGGCGGAGGCTCGCGGGGCGCTGGTCGCGACCTGCAGGATGCTGTACGACAGGGACCTCACCGTGTCGGCCGGCGGGAACATGAGCGTCAGGATCGACGACGGCATCCTGATCACGCCGTCCGGCAGGAACAAGAGCCTGCTGTCCCCCGAGGACCTGGTGAAGGTCTCCATGGACGGCACCGTCGTGTCAGGAGGGAGGCCGTCGATCGAGACGGGCTTCCATCTGGCACTGTACCGCGCCAACCCCGGAACGAACGCGGTGGTCCACTGCCACCCGCTCAACTGCATCGCGATCACCGTCCGGGGCGAGAGGCTCAGATGCAACCTCACCCCAGAAGGGGCGCTCCTCCTGGGGAGGGTCGCGGAGGTCCCGTACGTGACCCCGGGCACCCAGGAGCTCGTGGACGCCGTGGCCGAGCACGCCGACGCGAAGGCCATGCTCATGGTCCGCCACGGCGCCCTCACGCAGGGGACCACCCTGGAGGAGGCCTTCGACAGGATGGAGGAGCTGGAGTTCCAGGCCCGCCTGCAGCTGCTCTGCGGCGATGCTGAGGACCTCCCGGACTCCGAGCTCGCGAAGCTGGGGGTGATGCGATGGCGGTGCTCGTGACGAAATGGTTCGGGTGCTTCCTCGTGGACGAGAAGTCCGGGAGGATCCTCGACAAGAGGCTGATGCCCAAGGACGCCGAGGCCGCGGCGCAGAAGCTGGCGGAGATGCAGCGCGGGGGCGTGCTCGACGAGGAGCGCGAGCTCGTCGCCGGAATCGAGAAGCCCTCCGTATCCGAGCGCAGGCAGTCCGAGCTCGGGAAGCCCATGATGTTCGACTCCTCGTTCATCCATGCCGCCGACTACGGATACGACGACGCGTTCATGCACGAGGTCATGCTGGGACTCGGCAGGCTCAGGACCTCCGAGCCCATAGCCAGGGACCGCAGCATGGCCCAGGCCATCAGATGCCTGGACGACCAGATCGCGACGATCAACCTGTACAACGAGAGGCTGCACGAGTGGTACGGGATGCACTTCCCGGAGCTCGCGGACTACGCCCACGACAGGAGGTACGCCGAGCTCGTCGCCAGATACGGCGACAGGGACTCCGTGATGGGGGAGCTCGGCATAGACATCGAGTCCATCGGGTCCGACATGGATGACGAGGACCTCCGCGCGGTCATGGACCTGGCGGACACCCTCGACCGCCTCTACGACGACGAGCTCAGGACCCAGGCCTACATCCAGGGGATCGTCGAGGAGTCGTGCCCCAACATGTGCGCCATGCTCGGAGGACCGCTGGCCGCGAGGCTGGTGTCCCTCGCCGGAGGGCTGGAGAGGCTCGCCTCCCTCCCGTCTTCCACCGTGCAGCTCCTCGGGGCCGAGAAGGCCATGTTCAGGAGCATGCGCTCCGGCAAGAGGGGGCCCAAGCACGGCATAATCTACCAGCACCCGGAGGTCCACCGCTCGCCCTATTGGCAGCGCGGGAAGGTCGCCAGGGCGCTGGCCGGCAAGGTCCTGATCGCGGCGAAGATCGACGAGTACCACGGCGAGTTCGCCGGGGACCGCCTGAACGAGGAGTTCAGGGCCAGGGTGGAGGACATCCGCAGGAGGTACCCCGACCCGCCGAAGAAGCCCCAGAAGCAGAAGTCGGGGAAGCCCAGGAACAGGGGCGGCAAGGGCAAGGGCGGACCGCGCAGGCGGCGATCGGCTTCGCCACCGCGACCCCGGGCTCGTGACCGCGTACGGAGCCGGAAGGCTCCGCGCGGACATCCCCGGGCGCCGGTCTAATCACGTACCTGATCACATCGGTGGTGCTCACCGCCGTCGCCGACCGGAGACCCCTGCGGGACGCTGACGAACTATCCGCCGGACCTGATCCACACATGCCGGCACCAGACGAGTGCCAGATTCCGTTTTCCCAGTAATCTTAATATCCAGATACTCCCGTAGGGGTGGTCCAGATAGCATGATTGCAAAGAACATGCGTATCGACGCCTCCTTCACGGGGGTGAACCTCCGGCCTTGATGGGCGCGGAGCCATTCATCAATATGAGAGAGTGAGTCCAAATGTGGGAGATGAAAGAGATCAGGGAGCTGAAAGAGGGCAGGTACGTCAACGTCGACGACGAGCCCTGCAAGATCATCAAGATCACGACCTCCAAGCCCGGAAAGCACGGATCCGCCAAAGCCAACGTTGACGCGGTCAGCATCTTCACCGGCGCTAAGAAGTCCATCGTCGGACCCGTGAGCACCAAGGTCCAGGTGCCCGTCATCGACAAGAGGAAGGGACAGATCCTGACCCTCAGCGATGAGGAGGCCCTCATCATGGACATGGAGACCTTCGAGCAGATCTCTATCCCCATCAACGCCGACCACGAGCAGCCCCTCGCCGAGGGCGGAGAGATCCTCTACCTCGAGGCCATGGGCAGATACAAGATAATGTGAGGTGAAACCAATGTCGTACGGGCTTGCCTACGCCGGCGCCGAATCAGAATACAACGACGCGGAGGCCGTGATATTCGGCATCCCGTACGACCACACCGCCTGTTTCAAGGCGGGTGCCAGGGAGGCCCCGACCGCCATCCGGCGGGCCTCCTACAATTTTGAGGAGATACACTTCGAGCACGGGATCCACCAGAGACGTCTCGAGGTGTACGACTACGGGAACTGCGACGACTTCATCCTTCCCGAGGACATGTTCGCCGAGGTGGACTTCGCCGTCCGTCCCGCCATCAACGACGGGAAGTTCACGGTGGCCATCGGAGGGGAGCACTCCATCAACATCCCGATCGTCCGCGCCTTCCCCGAGAAAAGCATCGCGCTCATCTCGATAGACGCCCACCTCGATTCGAGGGGCGAGTACCTCGGGACCCCGAACAGCCACGCCTGCGTCATGAGGCGCGCCGCGGAGCACCTGGGACTGGACAACGTCTACGTCCTCGGAGCCAGAGCCATCGGCGAGGAGGAGCTCGACAGGGACGACGTCGTCCCGTTCATCAGTTCCTACGACATCATGGACATGGGGATCGAGAAGGCCATCGGCAAGGCCCTCGACGAGGTCAAGGCCGAGAAGGTCTACCTCACCGTGGACATAGACGGGATCGACCCCGCGTTCGCACCCGGGACCGGCACACCCGAACCGTTCGGCCTCATGCCGATGGATGTGAAGAAGGTCATCAACATCATCGGCGAGAGGCTCGTGGGATTCGACGTCAACGAGGTCTGCCCTCCGGCCGACCCCTCCGGCATAACCTCGATCCTGGCGGCCAGGCTCATCAACGAGGCTCTGGCTGTGCACGCGAAGCATCTGTGAGCCCGCGAACCAGGTCCTTGACCATCCTGGAGTACTCCGACAGTATCCTGTCGGCGGTACCGGCGTCCATCGATTCCGAGTACACCCTGATGCAGGGCTCCGTCGTAGAGGCGCGGATCAGCGCCCATCCGTCGTTCAGGATTATCTTGATGCCGTCGGTCACGTCCATGCGGGACCCCGCGGCCTCCACATCCCTGTGAAGCCTGTCCATCACGGGCACCTTGAGCCCCTCCGGACAGGGGACCTTGACCTTCCTCGTGCTGTACGACGGGAGCTGCGACACCATGTCGGCCAGCGGACCGTTCTTGGCGATGATCTCCAGCATCTTGGCGAGCGCCATGGCGCCGTCCCTGCACATCTGCATCTGGGGGAACACCATGCCCCCGTGCTCCTCGACCCCGAACACCGCGAGGTTCTCCTGCATCTTACGGACGACCTGGTGCGAGAGGACCTCGGTGTACTTCACCAGCCCTCCTGCCTCGGTCACCACGTCCTCCAGGACCTTTGACGAGCTTATCGGGGTCACGACCTTGCCCTTGCCCTCGGCCAGGATGCTCCTTGCGACTATGGCCCCGGAGACTGATCCGTTGAGGAACCTCCCAGTCCCGTCGATGAACACTGCGCGGCCCCCGTCACCGTCGTGGGCGATGCCCATGTCGGCGCCGGAGGACCTTACCAGACCCATGAGGGTCGTGAGGTTCTCCTCCGTCGGGTCGCTGTCCCTGTGAGGGGACGCCACGGGGTCGCAGCCTATCGTCACCGTGGAGACGCCGAGCCTCTTGAGGAGCAGCGGCGTCGAGAAGCTGGCCGCACCGCACGCGCAATCGACGCAAACGGTCAGACCGGCGGAACGGATGGCCTCAGCATCGACCTTGGAGACTATCGCGTCTATGTAATCGGATATCGCGCCCTCCTCGGTGCGGATGCGCCCGACCCTGTCCCAATCGGCATCGCGGGCCTCCATTGCGTAGGATGTGCCCAGCTCGGCCTCGTCCTCGGTGGTGGCCTCCGTGCCGTCACCGAGTATCAGCTTCATACCGTTATACTCGGGAGGGTTGTGGGAGGCCGTCACCATGACGCCTCCGGATATCCCCGGATGCTCGCGGACGTAGAACTGCAGCGCCGGCGTGGGGATCATGCCGAGATCCACGACGTCCGCCCCGACGGCCATCATGCCGGCGACCATGGCCGACCTGACCATGCGGGCGGAGTCCCTTGCGTCGGTGGCGAGGGCCACCGTGCCGCCGAGGGTCCTCCCCACGGCGCGTCCCAGATCCAGCGCCACCTCCGGCGTCAGGTCGCTGTTGACGACGGCCCTGACGCCGCCGGGCCCGAAGAGGGTCAGGCTCACACCCTCTTGGCGTAGTGGAGGATCGCGACGGTGTCGGAGCAGGCCTTGCAGGTGTCCGCCGCCATCTCGATGGCGTCCACTATCCTCAGCAGCATGATGACCGCCTTGGGATCGATGTCCGCGCGGAAGATGGTCTTCGTCATCTCGTAGTAGGCGCGGTCGAGCGTCCTCTCCATCTCCCTGATGCCGCGGACGCACTCCATGATGTCGGATCCCTCGGACCCCATCATCTCTATCGAATTGGCGAGGCCGCGGACCTCCGACTCCAGGTCGGACACGGACTGCGCGAGCATGTCCCAGATGCCCTTGGGCACCTTCATGCCCAGCTCGTCGACCAGGGAGACGCCGATGGCGGCCTCCTTGCTCCAGTTGGCGATCTTGTCCGTCTTGCGGATGAAGTGCATGAGGTCCTCGCGCTCCTGGGCGCCGAGCTCGCCTATGCTTATCTGGTTGCAGAGCTCGTCCTCCTGGGCGTCGGCCTCGTGCTCGCACTTGAACAGCCTCTCGATGGCCTTCTTGGCGGCGGAGGAGTCCTCCTCGCCCATGGCGCGCAGTGCCAGGCCAAGTTCGGTTACGCAGTCGCGGACGGAGAGGGACATGGCGCGGAGACCGTCTCCGACGACGCCCTCCTTCCTCTTCCCGAACCATCCAAGCAGGCCGGATTGATCCTTACTCAAGTCTGATCTCCTCCTCTATTCCGCCCTCGGGTCTGGGGAACACGACGGATGCGTTCCTGTCGAAGGACAGGCGCACGGTGTCTCCCACCTCGGGGACCTCACCGTCTGCAGGTACGTCGTACTCAATATAGTCACTGCTCTCGGCCATGGTCCTCACCCTCCAGTAGACCCCTCTGAAGGACACGGAGCGCACCTTCGCCTCGATCCCGTCCTCGTCCGGACGCACATGCTCCGGCCTCACGGACACTACGACGGCGTCCCCGGGACGGAAGTCCGTGCGGGACACGCGGATCTCGCGGCCACCGCGCATGGTGACCCTGGTCTTCCCGCTCTTGGACCAATCGGAGACGGTGCACTCGAAGAGGTTGGTCTCCCCGATGAAGTTGGCCGCGAAGACGGACTTCGGACGGCGGTATATGTCCAGGGGCGCACCGGACTCGGCGATGGCGCCGTAGCGCATGAGCACGATGCGGTCGGAGACCGACATGGCCTCCTCCTGGTCGTGCGTGACGTGGAGAACGGTTATCCCGAGCTTCTTGACGATCCTGCGGAGCTCGTACCTCAGCTCGACGCGGACGCGAGCGTCCAGAGCGGACAGCGGCTCGTCGAGCATCAGCATCTTGGAACCGGATGCCAGCGCGCGGGCGATGGCGACCTTCTGCTGCTCCCCTCCGGAGAGCTCCGACGGGAGCATCCCGGCCCTCTGGAACATGCCCACGAGCTTGAGGTACTCCTCTGACAGCTCGGCCATCCTCTCGTCGCCCTGGTCCTTCACCCTGGGACTGTACTCGACGTTGTCCCTCAGGTTCATGTGCGGGAACAGTGCGATGTTCTGGAACACGTATCCGACGTCCCTGTCCTCCATGGGGATGTTCGTGACGTCCCTGCCATCCACGTAGACCTTCCCCTCGGTCGGGGTCCAGATCCCCGATATGACCTTGATGAGCGTGGTCTTGCCGCAACCGGACGGTCCGAGGATGGTCACGTACTCGCCGTTCCCGATCTCGAGCGATATGTCCCTGACGGCGTAGAAATCGCCGAAGCGCATGGAGATCCTGTCCAACTTGATCCTTGCCATCGGTCCAACCTCATCTCCTCTTCGAGCCCGCCGGCGGGCATCTGGAACACCGTCGCCTTGTCGGCCGGCCACGATACATCGACCGCGGCTCCGACGCTGAACTCCTCGAACCTCGCGCTCGGCAGCTTGGACGAAACCAGGCCCAACGACCCGGCGGAGACCTCCACGGTCACGGTGGCCCCCTCGTACACGATGCGCTCCACTATGCCCTTCACGGAACCTTCCGGCCCCTCCCCGGGCGCCGAGAGCCTGGTGAACCCGACCTTGACGGCGAGAACCGCCTCGGAGCCGGGCTCCATCCCGTCCCCCCTCCCGGTCAGGACGATCCCGCCGACGTCCACGGACACCCTGCCGTCGCCGGCTCCGACGACCTTGCCGGAGAATATGTTGGACCTGCCCACGAAGTTGGCCACGAACGGCGTGGCCGGGTTCTCGAAGACCTCGCGGGGGGTCCCGAACTGTATGATCCTGCCCTTGCGGATGACGGCGATGCGGTCGGCCATCTCCAGGGCCTCATCCTGGTCGTGGGTGACGTGGATGCACGTGAGCCCCATCTCCTTGGCCAGGGACCTGAGCTCCTTCCTCAGGTCGATCCTCAGGCGCGCGTCCAGCGCCCTGAGCGGCTCGTCCAGCAGGAGGATCTTCGACCCGGATGCGAGGGCGCGGGCGAGGGCAATGCGCTGCTGCTGGCCGCCGGATAGCTCCCCGGGGACCCAGTCCGCCTTCTGGTCGAGATGCACCAGGTGCAGCATGCTCCTGACGATCTGCTTCGACTCGCCCTCCGGCCACCCCTTGGTCTTGGGGGCGAACATGACGTTGTTGTAGACCGTCATGTGCGGGAATAGCGCGTAGGTCTGCGTGAGCATGGTGGCGTTCCTGGAGTCCGGCGAATCCATGGTCACGTCCCTCCCGTCCAGGAGCACCCTCCCGGAATCGGGGATCGTGAGACCGCAGATCATCCTCATGGCGGTGGTCTTCCCGGCCCCGGTGGGACCCAGGATGCAGACGTACTCCCCATCGCCTATGGTCAGGCTCAGATGGTCGGCTGCGACATGGCCGTCGAAGTCCTTGCAGAGGTCGTCCAGAACAATCTCAGGCATCCCTACCCTGCCTCCTGTGTGTTAGCATCCTGACGACCATCATCAGCACGAAGCAGATGGCGATCAGGACGATGGAGCACATCGCCGCCTCGGTGTACATGTGGTCCTGGACCAGGTTGGTGATGTAGATCGGGACCGTGCTGACGCTGTCGCTGATGGCGATGGTCGCGCCCGTCTCGCCCAGGGACCTGGTGAACGCCAGGATGCATCCGGCGACGACGGACGACTTGATGATCGGCATGAGGATTGTCCTGAACGCGCGGAAGGGCTTGGCGCCGAGGGTCATGGCGATCTCCTCGCACTCCGGGTTGACCTCCTCTATCGCGCCCACCAGGTTCCTCACCACGAGCGGATACGTGAACGAGATGTGACCGAGGATGACCAGCACGATGGCCATCGAGTCCCCAGCACCGAAGCTGGCCCAGAACAGCGCCAGGGAGAATCCAAGCGCGGTGGTCGGGATGATCAGGGGGACGTTGACCAGCCCGTCCAGGATGCCGGCGAGCTTCCCGCCCTTGTGCCTGGCGATGTAGAGCGACAGCGGGATGCCCAGGATGAGGTCGACGAGGACGGCCACGCCCGCAACCAGGAACGACACCCCGGTGGACGACAGGAGCGTCCCGTAGTCTATGTCGGGGATCGGCTCCGTCAGATACGCGAATATGTAGAAAGAGGGCAGCAGGACCACGATAATCAGGAACACGACTGTGATGACGTCCTTGACCTTCGGGAGGGGGCCGCGGCTGACGCTCCTGCCGATCTCCGGCCAGACCTTCTTCCAGGGGATCCTGAACCTCGCGATGATCCACTTCACCACCACGAGGAGGATCAGGGCCAGGACGATCATGACTACGCTGATCAGGATCATGGCGCCCATGTAGTCCCCGGAGTCGACCATGGTCGGGTCGGACTTCAGCCAGCTGATGAACGACGGCCCGGTGAAGAAGGTGCTCTCGACGCCCATCATGGTCAGGGCGATGTATGTGCCCCCGGTCTCCGACAGGGACCTGGCGAAGCACAGGATGAACCCGGTGGCGAGACCGGCGCGGAACAGGGGGATCGTGATGGTCCTCACGGCGGTCCATTTCGAAGCGCCGAGGGTCATGGCCGCGGTCTCGTAGTTGACGTCGATCTGCTCCAGGATTCCGGACAGGGAGCGGACCATGTACGGATAGGTGAATATGATGTGGAGGAACAGGAGCATCACGTACGGTGACAGGTCCAGCCCCAGCCCCGGGATCGTGATGCCCTCGGGGGCGCCCCAGAACATGACCACCGAGATTCCGAGGACGGCGGTCGGGAACGCCAGGGGCATGTCCAGCAGGGTGTCGAGCCATTTCTTGCCCTTGAAATCCCTGCGGACCATGATCCACGCCATCGGCAGTCCCACGAGGATGTCGATGACCGTGACTATGGCCGCTATGCTGAACGAGTTCCACACCGCGCCCTCGATTACCTCCATGCTCGCGGGATCGTTCAGGACCCCGCTGACCAGGTCCCACTCCGTGAAGAGCTTGGTGACTACGAATATCGCGGGGATGACGATGATCGCTATGAAGAGAACTATGGCGAACGTCAGCCAGGCGTTCCTCGCCTTGTAGCTGCCGGATATCTCATCTATCTTCTTCAGGAGGGACATCGGCAGTCCTCCAGGTCCCGATGGACTGCACTGGCACTCGGAGCGGCATCTACGTCGGCAGAGGGCACCGTCATGATGCTCATCTCACCCTCGTGAACCCATATAAGGATTTTCTTTAGGGATATGTAGTCCAGACGGGATAGATAGCGATATGGAATTGTCCTTATGCAATATGTATGCAATCGGATGCCTTTCGACACCCGATTGCACAAAATGATTGTGTGAGACGAATGCTTATACGCAATCTGTCATTCCTGGCCGTCTTCGGGCATGCGGGAGTTGGACGCCTGGGACTCGATCCACTTGCGGATGTCCGCCTTGCGGGTGGAGCCGATGCCAAAGTAGTCCGAGAACTTCTTGGTCGTCGTCAGCTCCAGCGTCTGCCCGCTCTTCTTCCCCGAGACGAATCCCATCTCAATCAGCCTGTGGACGTCGTCGTACCCGCGGGGACCCCTGGTCCTCACGAGCTCCGACTGCAGCACGGGCTGGTTGTATGCGATGGTGCTGAGGGTCCTCATCAGCCCTCCGGACATCTCCGCCTTCCCGAACATGCCGGGGAAGTCGGAGTACTCCGCGCGGAGCATCATGCCGTACTCGGAGCCTATCTTGGCTATGACTATGGCTGAATCGCGCTCCTCGTACTCCCTGCGGAGGTCCATCAGCGCGGTGCGGATCTCCTCCTCCGGGAACCCCGTGCGCTCCGCTATGTCGGAGATCCTCAGGTTCTCCGGACTGGCGAACAGCGCGGCCTCGGCCGCTCCCTTGGCGTCCAAATCGGTTCACCGCCTCGGTCACCAGCTGGCCGGGCGAGTCCTCGAGGGTCCCTGAGGACCAGTCCGTCTTGATCTCCAGATAGATGGTGCCGTAGGGCAGCTCGTCCTGCCAGACGGCCAGCCTGCCGTCCCTGACCAGGTGGAGCACCGCCACGAAGGTGGTGAGGTTCTCCTGGAGGTCGGCTGTGTAGAGGTCGCGGATGGCGATCTGCCCGGTGCCGAGCCTCTCGATCCGCTTCCACACGGCCTCGACGTCGCGCTCGTCGTCCTCGTCGTGGGCCTTGTTGTCGAACCTCTTGGGCTCCTTGGCCTTGAGCTCGCGGCGGACGCGCTCGCGCTCGCGCTGGATATCGATGTCCCTGCGGGCGTCCTCGAAGGCGTCGATGAGCTCGTACACGGTGACGGGCCTCTCGGTCTGCCTCCTGAAGGCCTCCCTGAAGCTGACCTCGGGCACGTACAGCGGCTCGTCCTCGAAGAAGAAGCTGTCGTCGGCCTCCTCGATGACGGGCTCGACCGGCGGCTCGCTCCTGGCCCTAGTGGACTCCGACTGCATGCGCAGGATTCTCCATGCCATGAGCAGCAGCTTGCCCGCGACGATCATGTCGAAGCTGTCCCTGGAGACCTTGGCCTCGTACATGCGGGCGAACTCCGAGAGGTCCACCTCCCAGGGGTCGATGCCCTTCTCCAGCACCAGGCTGAAGACGGCCCTGATCGACTCGTCCACGGGGTCCTGGAGCCTCTCCCCGGACTCCGCCCGGGAGAGGATGTCCATGTATCCCCCTATCCTCCTGAGCGACTCGTCGTCGTCGGCGAGCGCCCTGTGGAACAGCAGATGCTGCTCCAGATCCTCCATCCTTGTGTTCCCATCCATCTCACATCGCCTCCTTCCTCTTGGCCTCGGCCTCCTCCTCGTACTTGGAGACCTCGGCCAGGTCCGGCTGCATGATTATCCTGCTGATCCCCGTGGGCGGTCTGGTGACGCCGATCAGATGGTCGGCGAGCGCCAGGGTGACCTTCCTCAGGGACACCTGTATGAACTGCGCCTTCGAGGAGCTCTCCTTCACCCTCTTGGCGACCATCTCCGCGTTCACGGAGTCCAGGAACATGTCCACCTCATCCAGCACGTAGAAGGGCGAGGGCTGGTACTCCTGGATCGCGAAGATGAACGAGAGCGCCGTGAGGGACTTCTCCCCTCCGGACAGCGCCTCCAGCCTCAGGAGCTTGCCGTTCCTGGGCTTCGCGTTTATCATGAGGCCGCCCGCGAACGGGTCGTCCTCGTTCTCCAGGCCCATGAACGCCTCCCCTCCTCCGGAGAGCTGGGCGTATATGGCCTTGAAGTTCTCGTTGACCGCCTCGTAGGACGACATGAAGAGCCCGCGCTTCTTGGAGGTGAGCGTGTCCATCAGGTCGTTGAGCTCCCTGATGTGGCGGTTGAGGCTCTCCACCTCGGCGCCCAGGGCGTCGTGGCGGCTCTTGCGCTCCTCGTAGTCCTGGATCGCCCTCAGGTTGACGTTCCCGATCTTGGCGATGGTGGACTCATGGGTGCGTATGGCCCTGCGGATCTCCTCCTCCGAGGGGATCGGCTCCGGGACCTCCACCGTTATGGCGGCGACCTCCGCGCGGCACTGCTCCACCGCGTCGGCCACCTGGATGGCCTGCGCCCTGAACGAGGACAGTGCGGACACGGAGTTCTCGATGTCCTTCGACTTCTCGCGGATGTCCGCGTCCAGCTTGTAGCGCGCCTCGTTGAGGGCGTCCTTCTCGTTGCGGAGGCCCTCGATGCCGCTCTCCATCTCGGACTCGATCCTGCGGAGGGCGTCCAGGTCCAGCCTGGACCTCTCGATCTGCGCGGTACCCTCGGCTATGGCCGTGCGGTCCTGCTCGATCGCGCGGAGGACGGAGTCCAACTGGACCTGCAGGGACTCGTTCTGCTTCGCGAGACCGTTGATCTCGGTGGAGGCGCCGTTGCGCTGCATCCTGAGGTCGGACAGCCTGTCCTTCAGCCTGTATATCCTGTCGCGGACCGCCTGTATCCTCGCCTGGAGGTCGGCCGGGGCGATCTTCGCCATACGGTCCTTGACCGCGGCCCTCTCCTCCGACACGCGGGACATCTCCGAGGATCCCTCGGAGAACGCCTTGGTGGCCGCCTCCAGCGCGGTGTCGGCGGCGGACATCCTCTCGCGGGCGGCCCTCATCTGCTCGGCGGCGGCCTTCCTGGAGCGCTCCAGCTCCTCCACGCGGCCCTTGGTCTGGGCCATGAGCTCCCTTTGCTCCATGCCCGACGAGGACGCCTTGCGCATCTCGTCGTCTATGCCGCGGATCTCCTCGCGCACCTGGCGGAGCTTCGCGCGCACATCGGCCAGGGCCTCCTGCGCCTTCCTGAGCTTCTCGCCGGTGGCGGCGAGCTTGTCCTCCGACGCGGCGCCGAAGCGCGGCATGTTCTGGAGGCTCAGCGTCCCTCCCACCATGGCTCCGGAGGCCTCCACGAGCTCCCCGGCCCTGGTCACGATCCTGACGCCGCCCATGATCCTCCTGGCCGCGTCCATGTCCCTCACCACGAGGGTGTCCCCGAGGACGTACCAGAAGGCGTTCTGGTACTTCGGGTCGAAATCGATGAGGTTGATCGCGTACCCCTCGGAGTCCTTCTCCGAGATGATCGCCTTGGCCCTGGGCTTGCCACCCATCATCTTGGTGAGGGGCAGGAACGTCACGCGGCCCAGCCTCTCCCTCTTCAGGAAGGCGATCGCGTCCGCGGCGACCTGGTCGTCGTCCACGACGACCGCCATCATCTTGCTGCCCGCCGCGACGGAGAGCGCGGTCTCGTACTCCTTGTCGACGGTGGCGAGCTCCTGGATGGTGCCGTGGATGCCGCGCATCTCGCCGCGATTCCTCAGCGCGAGGATGGCCTCCACGGCCGCGCTTCCGCGGCCCATGCGTTCGGTGACGCGCTTCTCGGCCTGCAGGGCGTTGTACTCCCCGTCAATCCTGCGGTACGCGGAGTCCAGCTCGGACTCCTGCCTCTCCAGCTCCGCCTCGCGCCTCTTGGCCTCCAGGATCCTCTGCCCGAAGTCCTCGGTGCTGGGCCCGGCCTCCGCCTTCAGCTGGTCCAGGCTCCACTTGGCGTCCTTGATCTCGAAATCGATGCTCTGGATGCGCTCGTCCAGGTCGGCGACGGCCGTGTGGGCCTCGTCCGCCTCGGCCTCCGCCTTGGACAGCTCCGCCTGCGCCTGCCTGAGCGATTCCGAGCGCTGCGAGAACTCCGCGTCGAGGCTGTCGAGCCTGGCCTGGAGCTCCCTCTGCTCCCCTCCGGTCTGGGCGATGGCCTCCGAGGCCTCCGCCTCCTCCGCGGATGCGGCCTGGAGCTCCGACTCCGCCTTGGATATGGCCTCGTCGAGCTCCACGGACTTCTGCCTGAGCATGTTGGCCTGCTCGTTGTTGGCGGCCATGGACTCCTCGAAGGTCTGGCGGAACTCCTCCTGCTCCTCCATGTCCGTCTGGGCGCTCTCGACCACGTTCTTCTTGGTGGCCAGGTCGATCTTCGCACCCTCGATCCTCTTCTTGAGCTCGGTGTACTCGGGTCCGATCCTCGAGGCGATCTCCTGCTCCTTCGCCTGGATCTCCGCGATCTTCTCGTCACGCTGCCTCTCCATCTCGGCCTTGGAGTCCGTGTCCGATGAGATGGACGCCTCCAGGCGGCCTATCTGCTCGGCGACGGAGGCCTGCTTGGCGGTCTCCATCTGCAGCCTGCGGTGAGCGTACTGCGCCTTGGCGGTCTCCAGGGCGGCCTGAGCATCCAGGTACCTCTGGGCGTCCTGCCTGTCGTGGTCCAGCCTCTGGATCTGGACGGCGAGCTCCTCCATCACGATGCCGATCCTGTCCAGGTTGGTCTCGGCCTCCGCCCTCTCGGTGCGCGCCTTCTCGATGTCGGCATCGAAGCTCGATATGCCCGAGATGCCGTCGATGATGCGGCGGCGCTCCATGTTGCTCATCTGGACGATGCGTGTGACGTCCCCCTGCTGCACGAGGTTGTACCCGTCGGCGGATATCCTGGCCTTGGTGAGGAGGGCGTCGAACTCGGACATCGTGGACTTGCGGTCGTTGACGTAGAAGTATGAGCTGTAGTCGGTGCCGTTGTCCGAGAGCTTGACGAAGCGTGTGAGGCGGACCTCGTCGTCGTCCCACGGCATGAGGCGGTCGGTGTTGTCGAACACGAGGGAGACCTTGGTGAACCCGGCCTTCCCGCGGGACTTCCCGCCGTCGAATATCAGGTCGGTGAGCTTCCCGGCGCGGACGGCCTTGGAGCTCTTGGGTCCCAGGACGAAGAGGATGGCGTCGGTGATGTTGGACTTGCCCGAGCCGTTCGGTCCCGTGACCGCCGTGTATCCGTCCATGAGCGGAACGGCGATCTTACCGCCGAACGACTTGAAGTTCTCCATCTCGACCGCTTTCAAATGCAACTGTCACACCTCTCCAGGACATGCGTCCCTGCATCCCATGCCGTGCCTGTGCGGTTTCCGGCCGGGAACCCTTCTCTTCCCGGACGCGCGCACGACCTAAAAGGATAAGGGGTGCGAATATTTAAAGGGGGTTTAAAGCCAGGAACATCTGGCCACCTGTCCTCGGGGATCCGTGGGATGCCCTGCGACCGGCTGACGTCGATCGTCGAATGACTGGAGTATGAGCTCTGGGAGCTCCGCGACGGACCCGAGCACGGCCGTCGGGTGGATGTCGGAGCCCTCCAGCATCCCCTCGTCGGTCTCGCCGGAGAGGACCAGCACCGACTGCGTGCCGGCGTTCTGCGCCATCGCTATGTCCGTGTACAGGCGGTCTCCGACCATGACGCACTCGCCCGGGTCGACGCCCATCTCGCGGGCGGCCATCTCGAGCATCAGACGGTTCGGCTTCCCGATGACCGTCGCGGTGGTCTGGCACATCTGCTCGAACATCCTGATGAACGGTCCGATGTCTATGTCGTAGGAGTCCTCGGTCGGGCACAGGTCGTCAGGGTGCGTGGCTATGAGCTCCGCCCCGCCCTTCAGGAACCTGTACGCCCTGTTGATCTTCTCGTAGGTGATCATCGTGTCGAAGGTCAGCAGCACGATGTCCGGGTCCTCCTCGACCAGCGGGATGCCCGCCTCCCTGAGCTCGTCGACGACCCCGGGCACCGCCACAGGGTACACGGTCCTGCCCATCCGCTGGGAGAGGAGGAACCTTATGGTCGCGATCGTCGAAGTCAGGACCTCGCGGTCGGTGACGTCGAAGCCCAGGCGCCTGAGCTTGTCGCCGTAGAACGAGCGCGGGTGGGAAGAGTTGTTCGTCAGGAAGACGAATGGCACCCTCTGGTCCCTCAGGAACGATATGAGCTCCCTGGCCCCAGGGATCGGGACGCCGCCCTTGTAGACGGTCCCGTCCATGTCCAGCATCAACCCGCCGAACCTCATGGTCTTCGGCTCCTGCCGTTCCGGCCTCCCGAGCCACTGGGACACCACCCTCATGGTCTCGTCCAGGGCGGCACGCGAGTTGCGGTTGTATATCGTCGCCGCCGGATGGTACGTGGGGATGAACAGGACCTCGCGGCCGTTGATGTCTATCGTCACGGGAACGTTGACTATCTGGGACATCGGCCCCTCGTACCCCATCAGGTTCCTGCAGGCCGACTTCCCCAGGCCGACGACCAGCCTGGCATCCTCCAGCTCGGAGAACAGGAACGGGCGGCAGGCGGCCATCTCCTCCGGGAGGGGGTCCCTGTTGCCAGGCGGCCTGCACTTGACGGTGTTGGTGATCATGACGTCGGCGCGGCCGAAGCCGTGGGCCGCCATCATGTCCTCCAGGATCTTCCCCGACTTGCCCACGAACGGCCTGCCCTTCAGGTCCTCGTTCTCGCCCGGCCCCTCCCCGACGAAGATGATCCCGTTGCCGGGGTTCCCGTCCGGGTAGACGACCTGCGTGCGGCCCTCGCAGAGCCCGCAGAGCCTGCAGTCGGGATCGGGCCTCATCTCTCACCCAGGAGCTCGGAGCCCTTGACGAGCGGGATGAACCTCACTCCCTCGGCCTCCAGGGCCTCGGCGCCTCCGGCCTCGCGATCTATGACGGAGAGGACCCACTTCACGTCCGCACCGGCCTCGCGGAGCACGTGGATGCCCTTGATGCAGGACCCGGCGGTGGTGACCACGTCCTCCACCATCAGGACGCTCTCGCCCTCGTTCAGGTCGCCCTCGATCTGCTTCCCGGTCCCGTGGTCCTTCTTCTCCTTGCGGACCATGACGAACGGGAGGCCCGTCTCCAGGGCCAGCGCGGCCTCCAGCGGCACGGCCCCGAGCACGACGCCGGCGATCCTGTCGGCCTCGATGCCGTTCTCGCGGACCTTCTCCGCCATCAGGCGGGCGATGAGGCCCAGGACCTTCGGGTCCGTGCTGGCCTTCTTGATGTTGATGTAGTAGTCGCTCTTGGCGCCGGAGGCGAGGGTGAACTCGCCGAACTGCAGCGCTCCGCACTCCTTCAATGCGTCGGATAGCTCGCTCATTTGAATCACCAGGGTTCCTTCTTCAGGCCCATCCTGTAACCGATTATGTTCACCAGCCTGTGGATGGCGAACATGATGACTATGATGAAGATCAGGGCCGCGATGTGCCAGCCCTCGATGAAGTTGGCGTAGACCCAGTCGGGGAAGAACAGCGCCGTCACGAGGAACGCGCCTATGACGAAGTCATACTGGTCCAGGATCGGGGCCTTCTGGCCCCTCTCCATGCCGAGGCGCCTCTTGATGAACGCCCCGCAGAGGTCCCCGAGCACCGCTCCGAAGGACAGGCAGGCGAGAACGCCCACGTTGCCCCAGAACGCCCCGAAGCCCCAGTAGTCCTCCGAACCGAACAGGGCGGAGATCCCGATCAGGATCAGCCCGAACAGGATCCCGGAGAACGCGCCTCCGAAGAATCCCCTCCAGGACTTCCCGTCCCCGAAGATCCTCCTGCCCCTCCAGGACTTGCCGAAGTCTATCTTGGTGCCTCCGCCGAACACGACGGCCGCCGAGTTCGGCAGCATCGCGGGCAGGAACAGCCAGAGTCCGTTCAGCATGATGGCGATAACGCCGATGACATCCATGTTGGCACCTGGTTCCGGATGGTGGCCCCGCCTAAAATGGTTATGCGCGTTGCCGTCATCCGGACGCCGGTCCGGATCCCGAGACCCGGCTTCAGATATTCTGGATTGCTGAGCGAGCGTTTGGATGGCCCCTCGATTGCTTTTGGATCGAGGGCTTATCGTTCACCTGACGGACCTCAGGTCCCCGTCCCTGACGATCCTGCGGTAAACCGCCTCGATGACCGCCGACGGGTCCATCCCACCCTCACGGATGATCCTCTCCGCCTCCGCCTTGAGGACCGAGTCCACCCTGGCGTCCACCACGGACCCGCGTCCGCTCATCGGCAGACCCGACGTTGCGGCACCGCGCAGGGAATCGATGTACTCGTTGTACCTCATGCCCCTCTCCCTGGCGACCGCCCTTATGAGGTCGGTGGTCCCGGAGCCGTACTGGGAGGACTTCTTCCTCCTGTCCAGAAGGCAGTCGAACCCCAGGCCGCGGGCGATGTCCTTCAGCACGGCCTTCCTCGAATCCATATCCCTCGGCAAGAGCTCCTCCGGGTCCAGGGCCTCCGCCTGCTCGACGACCTCCGGATCCATGTACGGATAACGCAGGTCCTTCGAGAAGTGGGATGCTATGGCGAGCTCGCACGGAATCGACACCTCGCGGAGACGGTCCTTCCCCGCCCTCACCAGTGAGTCGTAGGCCTCCGCCGTCCTCCCCACGTACTTGGCGCATCCCATGAAGTACTCGTCCGCACCCTGCCCGGTGAGGACCACGTCCTCGGAGCACTCCCTGCAGACGCTGAACAGCTGGAGCTCGTAGGACACGGTGAACGGATCGGTCACCCCAGTGGCGGACATCAGTTCGACGATCAGAGGACCTATGTTCCCGGTGGTGAGCCTCACATGCGTCCACGGCAGGCCGAGCCTCTTCGAGAGCTCGTCGGCGGCGACCACGTCGTAGGCGTTGGCGGTGCCGCACGTGTACAGATGCACGGACCTCGCATATCTCGCCGCAAGACCTGCGACGAGTCCGGAATCCAGGCCGCCAGAGAATGCTACGGCGACATCGCGCCCCTCGGAGGACTCCCTGACCGAGCGTGCTATGGCTTCCCCCAGGTCGGCGTGGCGGTACATGCACGAGAGATGCGCGGGACCGTGATAAAGTGAACGTAGCCATGGGGACGGTCGGCGCCTCCTGCGGAGACCCTCCAGCTCTGGACCGAGATCGAGCTCATCGGCCCTCATCTCCCCCATGGCCCTGCTCCCGGCCTCCATGATGCGATCCAGCTCGGCCTCCAGGTCCGACGTGTCGGCACCCAGGCCCCTCAGCCGGAGCTTCGTATCCGCCACCTCGCCCCTGAACCTCCTTACCGCCATCCTGCGGCCCACCGAGTCCATGATCCACTGCCCCACGTTGGCGGCCAGGGACAGGACCAGGGTGGCGGCCACGATGATGAAGACGGATGCCAGCAGCCTGTTCTCCGGAGAGACCACGACGTCCCCGAAGCCGGAGGTGGTGGACGTGCAGAGCACGAAGTAGAACGAGTCGAAGAGGTCCCACCCCTCCACGTGAGAGAACATGAGGGTGAACGCGCCCAGGACGACGGCGACGATGAGGACCCACCTCAGCAGCTCCGCATCGGTGCTCCTTAGGACCATCGCCAATCACCCCCTCGATCTCGGAGCGGTCTATGCCGTTGCGGTCGGCCCATGCCAGGACGGCCCTGCGCATCTCCCTGCGGCGCTCCGACGCCTCGGACTCCAGCTTCCTCTGGCGGTCCATGAACCGGTCCAGGACGATGCCGCTGACGATTCCGATCGCGGAGAGGACGGCCACCGTCCCCAGGATGTTCAGCCAGAGCGTGATCACCTTGCCGACGTGTCCTGCCGGGACGACATCGCCGTAGCCGACCGTCCACAGGGTCTGCACCACGTAATAGAACGAATCGACGGCGTCCAGCTCCGTGAACCTGATCGTCACCGCAGTGCCAGCGACTATCACGATGGCCACGTACGCGATGAGCACAACCAGATACCGGACGCGCGTATCCATGCGGCGCCTCAAACCCGACGGCGTATTAAACCCGATGCCGCCGGACCCAGGTATAATCCGTTTCCCCTCCCAATATATACGCCGGATTGCGATATGTCATACTCATGACATCTGGAGTTCTGGGCATCATCGGATGCCCTATGCTGGAGGACAATCTCATCTACAGCCTCAGCAGCGACCCCGAGGAGAAGGACGTGGCAATCATCAGGAACGAGAACATCGGGTCCATGTGCAGGAAGCTGGAGAGCCACTCCATCCCCTACAGGCTGATCGAGGAGGGGGACTTCCTCGCAGGGAGGTACGTACCGTCCTCTGACCGGTTCAACCTCGTCGTGCTCATGTTCAATCTGGGACTCCATGCGGTCCCCGACGACCTTAGGGCCAAGGTGGAGGCGATGACCGAGGAGATGCAGCCCCATGTCGACGCCATAGGGTTCTACCTCGGGACGTGCGGCAACTACGAATGGAACATCCCCGAGTGGTGCCGCTCGAAGGGCTACAAGCCGTCCGCGATGTTCTGCGACTCCGAAGGCAACCTGTGCCACGACTGCGTCGGCGTCAACATCGCCGGCGGCCCGAAGTACTTCCAGATGGAGAAGCGCTATCCGAGGTGCATGTACGTGTTCCCGGCGATGGCGACGAACTACGACGACTTCATGAGGGCCAACAACAAGGAGGCCGAGGCCATCGCCGAGAACCTTACGCCCGACATGATGGAGGTGCTCGGGATAGAGCCGGGACAGGACGGGTACATGAGATGGCTGCTGAGCCTCGGGGATTACAAGTACCTGCTCAGACTGGACAACGGGATCGGGAACGAGAACTTCGACGAGAACCTGAAGGTCCTGGAAAGGAGGATGCGCCTCGAGATCAAGGATGCCGAGCCGGGATGGGCGAGCACGCAGCCCACCGTCGACCTCTACGCCAAGTGCAAGTCGTTCCTGAACTCTACACGTCCGACGTCCGCGGACTGATGCTCCGTCGATGCTCCAGAGGGTTGTAGAAGACCATCGAGAAGTACGACTGCTCCCTGTCTCCTCCCCTGCGGTCAATGCCGTTGGAGACGAGGAACGATGTCAGATCGATGCCGTACGCCTCTATCGAGAACATGCGATCGGGAGGCGACCTGCACCCATCCTCCGGACAGGGGCGTCCCGAGCAATGGGTGCAAGGACCGGCCCCAAGCATCGTGAATTCCAGCCCGTCGATGCCCCGGAGCATCCTACGAACATCGAAGGAGTAGCCCGCGTGCGCCTCTGACGCCCTCTCCATCCCTTCGAGGTCGAACGGTCCGTCGCGTGCAAACGTCGTCCTGATCAATATCACCTTGATGTAACGCGAGAGCATCGCTGCGCACGTCTGGCACGGCGGTGCGTGAGGAGGACATGCCCGATTCCTCCCATAGTGCCCGCAGTAGTTGGCTTCGCAGGCACGGCGGACCTCCTCCGTTATCCTAACCGGGTGCTCCGCCAGATCGAACGACCCCACGTACGTGACGTTCGGACCTGGCACCGAACGCACGGCTGCTTCGACGGCGTCCATCCGCTCGGCTCCTCCCATCGGAGCTGGACCTCAGGGGGTCATAGAGGAGGAACACGACCGCCAGCAGTGCACCGACAGCGACCGCCGCCCACAGATTCGACACCAGGTGCTCCCCGAACAGCGAATCGCCGACCCCGCTCCACACCAGGGAGAGGAAGCTGCCCGTGTAGAGCCCGGATGTCGTCAGGGCCGTGGCGAATGCGACGGTGGACGGCTTGCTCATGACCCCTGCCCAATCGACGAAGGCGGGGATGATCATTCCGAAGCCGAATCCGAACACCGCCAGCCCTGCGGTCATCAGCGCTCCGCTCTCGGAGACCGCCTGTATCAGCGCGCCCACCGCCGTTGCCGCCCACAGCAGGGGAAACACCGCACGGGTTGAGACCGACCTTATGCGTGAATACAGCATCCCGCCGACGCACCCCAGAGCGGTGAAAACCGACAGTGCCAGGCCTGATGCGGATGCGCCTCCCGCGCCACGGAGCTCGAACAGCTCGGAGGTGTTTTGCATGACCGAGAACTGGAGGATGCCGTAAACCATGAAGAGGGCCACCACGACGGCCATCCGGCGGTCCAGGCACCTCCACCCCATGGGTCCGTCGCTGCGGACATCGGGGATCATGAACGACATCACCAGCGCCACGATGAATAGGAGGTAGCCGTAGAACGTCGTCTGCCATCCGACGTCTGCCAGGAACCCTCCGACGGACTGCAGGACTATGCCGCCCAGGTTGAGCATCAGGCTGCCTGCAGACAGCAACCTTGCCCTGGCATCCCCCTCGAAGGAGCCGTTGACCAGGGCGTTCGCCATCGGTATGAGCAGCCCGACCCCGATGCCGACGATGGAGCGGCATACGAGGATGAGCCCGAAATCGTCGATGAACGCGGGAGCTATGCCGGCGACCAGGCACAGAGCTGAACCTGCGACGGCCATCGTCCTGTATCCGACCTTTCTGCCGGCCACGAATCCGAAGGCTATCCCTGCAGCCGCTATGAAGATCGTCGGAAGGGAGTTTATGAGCGCGTACTCCTGGGACGGGAAGGCCTCGGCAAACTTCGCCATCGCAGGGGTCACTATGCAGAACCCCAGACTGAAGAAGTACAGGGTCATCACGGCCGCCAGACCCGGCTTCCCCATCCCGTCGGAGTACGCGCCCACGGTTTCCACCTCAATCGAACTTCTCGGCGGAGATCTTGTCTATCGCCTTGGAGACCGAGTCGTACACGCCGGGGACGATGGAGATCCCCAGGCCCCTGGTGAGGCAGGGGATGTAGCTGTGACATCCGTTCTGCTCGATCCTCTGCCTGACGAACTCCTCGACGCCCTCATCGGTGAATCCGGGGGCATCGATGATGGCGTTGTCGATCCCGCCCATGAAGATGAAGCGGTCTCCGTACTTGTCGATCAGCTCCGGGATGTTGTTGGCACTGACCGGACCCTGCCAGATGTCAGCGCCCATGTCGATCTGTATCGGCACCAGATTGGCGGCGTAGCTGTCGGAGTGGTGGATCACGACCTTTCCGCCGAGCTCCCTGAAATGGTCGAAGATCCTCTTGTATGGCTTGAGGAAGAACTCCCTGTGGGTGTCTGGGTCCAGGAACGAGTTGATGGCCGTTCCCCAGTCATCGTGGTGGAAGAGGATCTCGGCGTGGTAGCGTCCCATGGTGGCATCCAGGGACCTGCACTCCCAGTCCGCGATCCAATCGATGAGCTCGTGCATCTCGTCGGGGTGCTCGTAGTACGCGGTGAGCGCCGCGTTCATCCCGAGGAGGAAGTGGGTCCTCTCGAACAGTCCGGGGAACATCGGGATGGCGATCGGCCTTCCTGCCTCGCGTGCTGCCGCCGCCTGCTGATCCGCCAACGCCCAGGCCTCATCAGGGAACTCGGTGGCGGGCTGCTCGTGGACATACTCCCTCCACTTTGTGATGTCCTTGATGACGATGGTCTCGGGAGTCTCCTCGGGATGGGACCCTGCGGACCCTTCGGGGTTGAGGTGCGTCACGCCCCATGCGTCCACGTACCTGGGCAGGGGCTCGAGGAGCTCATCCTTGAGGTTCCTCGAGTTCATCATGACGGGATCGAAGAGCACATCGAAGAAGTACTGGTTCAGGAACGCGTCCGGGACACCCTCGTCGTGCTTGAGCCACTCCTGGAGGTTCTCCCAGATGGACATCTTGGACCTGTCGTACCTGCCGGAGTCCCTGAGGGCCCTGATCGCAGGGGGCTCCATGTGACGGTGGCGGACCTCAACCGCCTCCTCCGCCTCGATGTCCCTCTCGACCTCCCTCATCGAATCCAGTGCCGCCCTCCTGGATTCCTCGGAGAGCTTCGCGATGGGACATCCGCTGAGGAGCGCCTTCGCCCTGTCGGCGGCAGTTGCCGCATCGACTGTGTAGATGTCGGCCTTTATCTCGTCGCTGAACATCTGATCCATGGTGGCCCCTCCCACGAAAATGGCGAAACCAGATCTGTCGGCCCTGGCATTGAGCCTGTCAGCGGTGTCCTTGAGGGCCTGACGGGTGGGGGTCATGGACGAGGAGCACGCGACGATCCGCGTGTCGGGGTTCTCGTCGAGCTTCGACACGAAGTCCTCCGGGGGGACATCGGCACCGAGATCGATGACGTCCATTCCGACACCCTGCAACATGACGGTGACCAGGTTCTTCCCGATGTCATGAACGTCCCCCATGACGGATCCGACGATCGCCCTGCCCTTGACGCCGGAGTCGTCAGACTCGGCAAGCTTGGGCCTGAGAACCTCCAGCCCTGCCTGCATGGTCTTGGCGGCCATGAGCATCTGGGGCATGAAGATCGTGTTGTTCTTGAAGCCCTCTCCGATCTCGTTCATTCCTGCGACCATGCCCTGGTCCAGGATCTGTCCTGCCGTGAATCCGGCATCGAGGGCAGCGTTCACCTTGGGGACTATGTCCCTGAAGCGGTATTTCGTGATGCATTCCTTGACATCGTTGAGTACCTGTTCCATGTCGTCTCCTCCTCAAGAGGTTGAACGGACAACATGTCGAACCAAAGGTAAAGACCCACGTCGAGATAACATGGTTATCAACATATGCCCATAATCGAAATATTCTAGCTTTGATGAATGATGTGTGATGTTAATAACGAGTTATTACAATCATAGTTACCATGTCTTATAACGTGGTCCAGAAGGTTCGCGACAACTACTACCTCTATGAGGTGACGGCCGAGTGGGACCCTGAGAAGAAGCGCTCCAGACAGAAGAGGAAGTACATCGGCAAATGCGACAAGGACGGCAACCTCGTATCGTCCAAATCGGTGGACGTCGACAGCAAGGACATGGGCGAGTACTATCTCATGTTCAACGTCTGCAGACGCTGCGGCCTCTGGGATGCATTGTGCGATGTGTACGGCACGGACTGTTCGAAATACCTCTTCTCCCACTGCGTCAGTAGGGCGATCCGCTGCTGTCCCCCGACGCAGTCCACGCAGAACATCAGGTCCTCGATACTGCCGGAGTTCTTCGACATGCCCCTGGACTCTGCGCCGATGTCCCTCCACGGATACATGAACCTGCTGATCACCGTATACCGCCACCGTCACGAATTCTTCGCCAGGTTTGCGAAGGGCAAATCTGCCATCGTGTACGACATAGACGTCCTCAAGGAGCCCATCAGCATCTACAAGCTGTTCGGCACGAGCAGCCATGCATCCTTCGACCACTTTCCGTCGAAGAGCCTGTTCCTCGGACTGAGCATCGAATCCGGATTGCCATTCTACTTCCGCATGGCGAACTACTCCGGCGCAGACCGCAGCACGATGAAGGCCATCTCGGCGGATCTGGACCGGATGGGTGTGAATGACGTCACGTTCTGCATGAGCGAAAGGGAATACACGGAGTCCGAGATCGAACACTACCTGGGGACCGACTACAGTACCATCGTGGATGTCGGTTCCTCGTCCCCCATCGCCAGGGAACTGCTGCTGGAGAACCGCGACATCGTGAGATACGACTCGGTCGTTTATGACAGGTCCCTGTACAAGATTCTCCGTCTGGAGAGGACGTTCGGACTGAACCGCTGCGACGTGTACCTGGTCGTTGACATGAGAGCGCATGACGAGCGCACCGTCGAGTTCTATTCCAATCTAAGACAGTTCGAGGACACCGTATCGCGCATGAGATGGAGCCCATCGATCGAGGACCGCATCATCGCAGACTACGGATTCGACGATCTGATGCGGTTCTTCACGCTGAACAGAGGCCCGGACGGAGGCATAGACGTCGAACGTAACGCGGAAGCCATATTGTCGGAGGAACTGTGCCTCGGCGCAACCGTCATAGTGTCAAACTCCAGGTACTCCATCGAGGAGATGCTTGGGATCATCTGGAAATCAGGCCGTTATCAGCAGGACTGGACCATCTTCAGGACGGACCTTCAGGGCGGGGCGTCCCTGTTTCCGTCGAACGAGACGGCATTGGCTTCGATGATGGGGGACTTCTTCGCATCCATAATGAAATCGGCCCTCATAGGCATGGTGGAAGGGTCGGAACTGGCCGGTCGCATAAACTATCTCGACGTCATCTCCGCGGCTTCCGACATCAAAGCGTTCAGAGTGAACGACGAGTACCGCGTCAATCCTCCGACGTATGACCAGAAGGTCATCTTCGAATCTCTGGGCATCCCAGTCCCGTCATCATCCATGAGGAGGAGCTACTCGGACCGAGACATCCTGCCCGGGAAACAGACTATTTATAGCGGATGACCCTCGCCACCGTAGTGCGGCGCTTAGCCGCGCGAACGGAGATGTGCCGTCCATCGGTGAATCCGTAAAGGTGATTCCAATGAGCGAAGAGACTCAGCAGCAGGAGACACGCCCGGTCAACGGGAAAAGCATGTACTACTATATCGGAAAGGCCTGGGACGTCCCCGAGAAGAGCTACGTCAAGGCCCTGAACTACGAGCGCAGGATCCAGTGGCGCAAGGAGGAGAACTTCCTCCGCATCGAGCGCCCCACCAGGCTCGACAGGGCAAGGGCTCTCGGCTACAAGGCCAAGCAGGGATACGTCGTCGTCAGGGCCAGGGTCAGGAAGGGTTCCTTCCAGAAGAGGGCCATCGTCACCGGACGCAGGGCCAAGAGGAAGGGAATCAACCAGATCACCGTCGGCAAGTCCCTCCAGAGGATGGCCGAGGAGAGGACCGCCAAGCGCTACCCCAACCTCGAGGTTCTGAACTCCTACTGGGTCGGAGCCGACGGACAGCAGGAGTGGTACGAGGTCATCCTCGTGGACCCCGCGCACCCCGTGATCAAGGCCGACCCCAAGATCAACTGGATCTGCGACAAGGAGCACACCAACCGTGTCTACCGCGGTAAGACCTCCGCAGGCCAGAAGGGCCGTGGAATGAGGCACACCGGAAAGGGTGCCGAGAAGGCCAGGCCTTCCGTCAGGGCCAACCAGAGAAGGATCAAGTGATATTCACTTCCTGAAACCTCTTACCGCCCCTTCGGGGGCGGGACCTTTTCAGCCCATAGAATTCCGATATCGGATCCGGTACCGTTTCACCCGCACATGATTCGCGGACCGGCAGCCTCTCGAAGTCGTTCGAGGTGTGAGGGAATAGAATCAGAGACCAGCCCTGATCGTCTCGGCCAGCTCCGCGACCTCCGCATCGGTCATCCCGATGGTCGGGAAATAGACCGGGAGATCGTACTGCGACACGTCCACCGAGTCGAGGCCCTCCAGCGCGGTGCCCATGACCAGGCCCAGGGCCTGCCTGTGCTCGGTGCCCTCGCGGATCATCGGGTCGTACGCCCTGAGGCAGGACCAGTCCGCGGAACCGGAAGCTATGACCCTGCACCCGCGCTTCATCATGAGCCAGGCGGACACGATGCCGCGGTCGTCATCGATCCTGGCGAGGACCTTGCCCTGGCTCCCGACCGGGAACCCGCCGTGACACCTCACCACGTCGCCGAACACGAAGGCCCTGTTGTCCCTGACCTCCACGTTGAAGACCACGTCCGGATCGGTGAGGTCGACCCTGACTCCCTTGTCCTCGTTGGCGATGAATATCGCCGAGCCGGCCTCGCGGCCGACGTCCATGCTCGTGTATCCCTGGGATCCCTCCCTGCGGGCGCGGACGGCGAAGGACTGCCCCTGCGACAGCCTGGGAAGGGAGTACGAGGCCGCCAGTGCGCAGATGTCCTCCATCTTGGACGAGGTCGTCTCCGTGACGGAGACGGAGGCTATGCCGAACACCCTCCTCAGGGTCGCCACCGCCCTCTCGGGATCCTCGGCCTCCACGTAGAGCCTGGCTCCCTGCTTCTCGACGATGGCCTCCACGCCGTCCTCCATGAGCATGTTGACGGCGTTCTCGCGGAGCTGGTTCTCGAACCGGCGCCTGACCGGCGCGCTCTTCAGGCCTATCTCCGCGTATCTGGCGAGTATTACGGACACGCACGGACCATCGGCACTGCGGATAAAACAGTGACGGATGTCACAGCCTCCCCACGACGAACACCAGGTACAGCACGAACAGGACCGCGAGACCGTAGATGATCGGGCTGACCTCCCTCCACCTGCGGGCCCCGAGCATGCACACGCAGTAGAACAGTATGCCGAACACTATGCCGTCGGTGATCGAGTAGGTGAGGATCATGATGATGACCGTCGCCATGACCGCCACGGCGGTCGGCCAGTCGTCCCATGTCACTCCCTTGAGCTGGGTTATCATGGCGGCGCCGACGATGACCATCGCTCCGACCGTGCAACTGTATCCGATCACGGAGAACGCCGGCCCCACGAACAGGGCGACGGCGAACAGGCACGCGACCGTCAGTGCCGCCAGGCCGGTCCTTGCTCCCGCCTCGATGCCCACAGTGGACTCCGCGAAGGACCCGGTGGGGGTGGCTCCGACGAGCCCGCTGATCACGGACGTGGCCGAATCCGCATTGAGGGCCCTATCGCACTTCACGTTGCCTTTCTCGTCCAGGATCCCCGCCCTCTCCCCGGTCGCCATCAGGGTGCCGGTGCTGTCGAAGAACTGGACGAATGCCAGCGAGATCACCGCCACGAGGAAGTCGACGCTCAGGAGTTTGGAAGATATCCCGTCCATAAAGTCGCCCACCGGCGGCATGGATGGCATGGAGACGAGCTCGTCGGGCAACGGGATGATGCCTATCGCCACACCGATCACCGCCGTGACGATCATCCCGAAGAACACCGCCCCCGGGACCCTCATGGCGTAGAGGAACAGGGTGAGGATGATGCAGAAGAACGCCAGGATGACCGCGGGGTCGGAGAAGTCCCCGAGACCCACGAGGGTGGTGGAATCAGCTATCAGACCGGCGTTCTGCAGACCGATGAAGACGATGAAGCATCCGATGCCGGCGGTGATCCCGAACCTGAGGCTCGCGGGAATCTGGTCCAGCACGCGCTTCCTCACGCCGGTGATCGCGATCACGAAGAATATCACTCCCGAGATCAGGACCGCCACGAGGGCCTCCTGCCAGGAGAACCCCATGGTCCCCGCTATCGTGTAGGCGAAGAACGCGTTGACGCCCATGAGCGGGGCCTGCGCCACCGGGAACTTGGCATACAGCGCCATCAGGAGAGTTCCGATGATGGCCATCACGATGGTCGCGGTGTAGCAGGCCGACTCGTCCATCCCGGCGGCCACCATCATGCCCGTGTTTACGGCGATGATGTACACCATCGAGAGGAAGATCAGGACGCCGCCCTTGACCTCCGTGGAGATGGTGGATCCCCTGCCGCTTATCTCGAAGAACCTGTCAAGCGACTCGGAGACGCCCATGAGCGTTGTCACGGGATGTGCGATTAAGAGCGTTTCCGCGTAAGGTATAGAAACGGATCACCGATGCGGGTTGCATGGATCCGCTGCTGCTGGTTCTGCTGATGGTCATCGGCCTCGGAGCCGGCATACTCGGGGCCCTGTTCGGCCTCGGTGGAGGCATCATCTTCGTGCCCGTCCTCCTCCTCATGGGTCTGGAGCCGACGGAGGCGGTGGCGATCAGCCTCATAGGCATCATAGCCGGATCCGTGGGAGCGTCCACGGTCTACGTGGACAAGGGCCTCTCGAACGTGCGCCTGGGCCTCCTTCTCGAGATAACCACGGCGACAGGAGCGATAATCGGGGCGATAGTCGCGACGTACCTCGAGGAATGGGTCCTCATGGTGATCTTCGCCATCATCGTCTACTTCAGCGGATACCGCATGATCAGGAGCCCCGAGACGATAGTCCACCCATCCGAGGACGCAAGGGGCAGGTACGCCTTCTCTTACAGGGACGAGGCGAGCGGGGAGGACGTCTCGTACGAGCTCCAACACGTCAGAGGTGGGATGGCACTCTGCACCGTCGCCGGGATGATATCCTCCATGACGGGCGTCGGCGGCGGGATGGTCAAGGTCCCACTGATGAACCTGTACATGCACGTGCCGATGAAGACGGCCAGCGCCACCAGCAGCTACATGATCGGCATCACCGCCTTCTCCGGAGCGATCACCTACTTCCTCGGCGGACAGGTCCTCCTGGAGTTCGCCGCCGGGATCGCGATAGGTGCGTTCCTAGGGTCCCTGGCCGGGACCGTGGTGACGCGCAGGATCAACGCCAGGCATCTCAGGAAGTACTTCTCCGTCGTCGTGTTCGTGATGGCGACGATCGTCCTTCTACAGGCGGCGGGGGTGCTCCGATGGAGCTGAACAAGTCCACCGCGCTCATGCTCCGTGCGGTCGTGATGATCGGGATGGTCCTGATGGTCGCCGGCATCGCCGCGGAGCTCCTCGGCATGGGGGACGGCCTCCTCCACGCGGGCATCCTCGTACTCATACTCTCCCCGTTCGCGGGCATTATCGTCAGCCTCGCCTGCCTCCTGAAGGAGAGGGACATGTTCTGGGCGATGGTCGCCGGCATACTGCTGGCCATAACGGTCGTCGGGATCCTCATCTCGCTGTGAGACGCGATGTGCCAGACATGTAGCCGGAGAGCTATTCGGCGATGGGATGGGACGACAGATGGGCGGATGCTTCGAAATCGGGGGATGGGGGGCGTGACGCTCTGACGAGCTGTCAGGATGCAGAAATTGGTGCAAGGGAAGGGATTTGAACCCTCGAACTCCTACGAGAATAGGCCCTGAACCTATCTCCTTTGGCCAGGCTCGGATACCCTTGCACGGAGAGCCTTAAGACGCGGATATTGTCATAGTATAAAAAGATGAAGTGAACCTGCCCGTCCGGATCCGGGCAGGTCTGAATGTGAAGCGATGAAATCGTGATTCAGGCCTTCATTATCTTCATCCAACCGCCCGACTCATAGATGGCCAGGCTCCTCTTGGCGAGAATGGCCTCGAACTCATCCCATGTGATGACGTCGAGCCTCTCGTTCTTCCCCTTCGTGAACTGGACCCCGTCGGTTCCCTTGACCTTGCCGGGCTTGAGACCCTTGTTCTTGGCGATGGCCTGGGCCTTCTTGATGTCGATTTTCTCCATGACTATGGCAAATCCCCCCTAGTCTGAGCTTTTTAAGCCTATTTAAATATAAAAATATAAGGCCCGCATAGCCAGCACATCCGTTCGATCTCCCTACGATTGTGACCGAGCATCCGAGAGGATCGACGAATGGGTCACATGGCTGAAGATGGATGTATAATCCGAACAAAATCCATTTCAATGGCAGGGCGATGGCATCAGCATGAATCAGAGAGGGAGGATCGTCCTCAAGTCCTCCCAGACGGGGGAGATGTCCCCGGAGGACGGCATCGTGCTCGGAAGGGCCCTTGCCGCGGACCACGGCAGGGTGGTCGTCGCTCGCGACCCGATGCGCAGCAGCTCGATGATGGCAGACGCCGTGATCTCGGGGCTGCTGTCCCAGGGGGCGGACGTCATCGACCTAGGTGTCGTAGGGATACCCGTGGCGGCCAGCCGCTCGGACCTGGGCGACTGCCTGGTGTACGTCGCCGCCCGCCCGGGCATGATCAGCGGGTACTTCCTCGTCAATCCCGACGGGAGCCTGTTCAGGGACGACCAGATCAGGCACCTGGAGGTCGTCCTCCAGAACCCCCCGCCGGCCCCGGATCACGAAGGTCTCGGAGGCTACTCCATCCGCGACGGGATCACCGAGGAGTACAACGCGAAGGTCGAGTCCATGTTCGTGGGGGGCGCCGGATGCACCGTCGTCGTGGACTGCCGGTGCGGATGCGGGGCCCATTCCGTCCCCCAGATCCTCAACGCCCTCGGCGCCGACGTTCTTGCTGTCAACGCGCAGTGGGACGAGGACTTCCACCCGCTCCCGACGGCGGACGAGGATTCGCTCGACGGGCTGAAGAGACTCGTCGGGGCGACCCCGGGAAGCATCGGCATCGGGATCAACCCCGTGGGCACGGCCGTCGACGTCGTGGACGAGCAGGGCGACGTGATACCCATGGACCGCGTGTTCGCCCTCCTGGTCCTGTACATGAGACCGGCCACCATCGCCATCACCGCAGACGCCCCGTCGGTGATCGAGGACGCCCTCATGGGTCGCATAGACGTCGAGGTGAGCACCCCGTTCGAGGAACCGCCGGAGAGGAGCGCCGTGATGACCCAGGACAGTGCCGCCGCCATATGCGAGGCGGTCGCGTCCGGTGCGGACCTCGGATACTACCACGGCAGCATCGTCTTCGGGGGCGGAGCCGCCATAGGAGACGGCGTGCGCACCGCGGCGGCCATCGCCAAGATGGCCGGGGGCAACAGCCTCCACTCGGTCACGGAGAGGCTGCCGTCCTACATCCGCGACAGCCGCACCTACGAGTGTCAGATGAGGCCCGATGTGTTCAGGAGGGCCGTGGAGGAGAACCTCGGGCAGGTGGCTGGGAGGACCTCCCAGTACGGATCTGAGTTCCGCGTGTCCATGGACGGCGGATGGTTCCTCGTGCGCCTCAGGCAGGACGGGGAGGACCAGGTCGTCGAGACAATAGCCGAGTCCCAGGACATGGCCTACATCATCGGCCTGATGGAGATGGCCGACGAACTGGTCCAGCGCGTCCTCAGGGCCGAGTGATCGGTAGATGACCTCGATGTCTACCGGCTCCCCGTAGGAGTCATAGGCGCGCCAGCTGGTCCTGTCGTATGGCTGACACGTTATGAAGTGGATGCCCCCTGTGTTCCTGAAGAAGTCCTTGTCGGCATCAGAGGGCTCGTTCGAGTACCCCGGGTGCGAGTGGGCGGAGCCCGCCAGACTGTAGTCTATCGGGGCCATCCACTGGTTCAGGAAGCTGTGCGAGTCCCCGTACACCGTCCCTGGCAGCATGACCATCTCGCTGATGATGCCGTCGATCTCGCGGTGCATGCAGAGGAACTCGTCGGGGTAGGTGGAACGGGCCGCCTCGTTGAAGGCGTCTATGAAGTCCACGTCCACCCCGCGTATCCTCGTCATAGGGAGTTCACCAGCTTGTCCTTGACCCTGGAGTAGAAGTCGGTGTCGAAGCGGACGAACCTCGCCCTCCTCTCGGACATCATGAACTCGACCTTGGACCCTCCCTCCATGTAGATCTCCTCCTGTCCGTCCAGCACGATGATGCATCCCTTGTCCAGGACGTTCTCTACGGTGACCTTGGATGTGGCGGGGACCACGAACGGGCGGGAGTTGAACCTGTAGGCGGCCATCGGGACCACCATCATCGCCTCGACCTTCGGATCCATGTACGGGGCACCGAGGGACATCGCGTAGCAGGTGGACCCGGTCGGGGTGGAGACTATGACGCCGTCGGATCTGAGCTCCGAGGCGAGCACGTCGTCGACGTACACCCTGAAGTGGCGGATCTTGGCGATCGTGTCGGTGTGCACCACGGCCTCGTTCACCGAGTCCTTCAGGTACTCGCCGTTGTAGAAGGTGGCGATCTTGAACCTGGACTCCACGATGTAGTCCTCGGCCAGTAGCCTCCTGATGCCCTCCTCGATGCCGTCGGTCTCGATCTCCGCGAGGAACCCCACGCTGCCGCCGTTGACGCCGACGATTATGGCGTCGGTGGCCTGGAGCGCGCGGAGGATGGTGCCGTCCCCTCCGACGACGATCACGATGTCAGCGCCCATCCTGGACAGGGGTATGCCCGGGACTCCCAGCGCATCGGCGATCTCGGTGTCTACGCAGAAGTCGGCGCCCTCCTCCCTGAGCACGTCGATGACCCTGCGGGCGGGGTCCAGGATGTTGCCTATATGCGCGTTCGCGTACACCCCGTACCTGTGGACGTGGCTGACCCTGTGCCTGACGATGATGTCGTAGATCCTCCGGTCGCCCACGGCGAGGAAGTTGGAGCGGTGCTCGAGGTCGAAGGGCATGTCGAGGACGTTGTTGTCAAGGTCGTAGACCTCCCCTCCCGCCTCCCTCAGGATGAGGGAGCTGGCGGCGATGTCCACCACGCGGACCGAGCGGGTGTACTTCTCGGCCTTCATGAAGTAGCCGTCCGCCTGGCCCTCGGCGACGATGCCCATCTCGAGGGAGGTGCAGCCCAGCGACCTGGAGGAGCGGACGACCTTGGCGACGGAGAATGCATCCGGGTGGGCCCCGTTGCCCTCGTAGATCATCAGGAAGATGTCGTCCAGCTCGGCGCGCCTGACGTGGATGGGCTCGCCGTTCTTGAACGCCCCCTTGCCCCTCTCCGCCCACATGGCGTCGCCGGTGGCGAGGTTCCTCATGTACGCCAGGCGCACATCGGACAGGCACGAGGCGCCCACGGCCAGGGACACGGTGTACAGCGGCAGCCCGGCTATGGCGTTGGACGTCCCGTCGACCGGGTCCATGACCAGGACCTCCTCGCCGCCGTTGTCCACGTAGCCGATCTCCTCGCTCAGGACGTTCAGCGGCAGATGCTCGCGCTCGATGTACATCAGGGCGGCGTTCTCGGCGACCTTGTCCACCTCGGACGAGCACGACCCGTCCGCGCCCATGCACACCTTCTTGCCCCGCTCCTCCGAACTGGGTATGCTGTCGACAGCCTCCTGGACCGCGTCGGCGATGGCCACGAGGTCCCGCATCGTTATCATGAGGGGGCCGTAGGCACCATCCCTTAATAGGTGGTTGCCCTGGAAAGCGGCATGCAACCTTTGGGACCGGATGGCGTCTTCGAGGACCGCGGCAGGCTGTACACCGAATCGGCACGGCCCGGATTCAGGGTATACGGCGAGAGGCTGGTCTCCTCCGGCGGCAGGGAATACCGCGAGTGGGACCCGCGCAGGAGCAAGCTGTCCGCGTACCTGACCGCGGGCGGGAGGGACGTCCCGTTCGGCAGGGGGTCCACCGTGCTCTACCTCGGAGCGTCCAGCGGAACGACGCCGTCGCACGTGGCCGACATCGTCCGCGACGGGAGGGTCGTCTGCGTGGAGTTCGCGCCGAGGATGTTCAGGGAGCTGGTCCGGAACTCCGAGGGCAGGCCCATGATGATGCCGGTGCTGGGGGATGCCACGAAGCCGGAGGAGTACGCCATGTTCGCCGAGAGGGTGGACGCGGTGTACCAGGACGTGGCCCAGAAGCACCAGGCTGACATCCTTTGCGACAACATGGACGCGTTCAACGCGCAGTGGGGGATGGTCGCCGTGAAGGCCAGGTCCGAGGACGTGACGGCCCCGCCCGAGAGGATCTTCGAGCAGGCGGAGGCCCGCATACGCGAGAGGGGCTACCGCATCGTCGACTCCAGGTCCCTGGAACCCTACGAGAAGGACCACAGGATGATCGTCGCCAGGAGGGCGTGACATGGGCAGGACCGCCTACGCCGTGGCCTTCGACGGCGACAGGTTCCTGATGGTCTGGCACAGGCGCAGGAAGGGCTGGGAGATGCCCGGCGGACACGTCGAGGAGGGAGAGACCTCCGCCCAGGCCGCCGCGAGGGAGTTCCTGGAGGAGGCGGGGTACGAGATCGAGATTGTGGCCACCCGCGACATCGGGTACTGCGACGTGTGCGCGGCGATCCTCGGTAGGAAGGTCAGGGAGGACTGCGAGATGGAGTCCCGCCTGTTCTCGGAGCTGCCGGACGAGCTGTCCTTCGACCGCGATGAGTATCTGGACACCGTGCCATGGGCGAAGAACGAGGTGGACCGCGTCATCCCTCGGGTTCCCCCATCGGCCCTTCGATACCGGTGAGGCGCCTGGCGTCCGGATGTGGACCCGGTTCGATCGTCTCGGATTCTCCTGCGGATTCGGTACGCTGCTATATTGATAATCAAATGCTCGACGACAATGCTACCATTTATATAGAGCACGCGCATCGCGAGAATCAGCCTCGCCGCCATATGATTCGGAGGATCAAAAATGGCAAGAATGCACACTAGAAGAAAGGGAAAGTCGGGCTCCACCCGCCCGATGATCTCCGAGAATCCCTCCTGGGTTCCTCTCAACGCCACCGAGATCGAGGACCTGGTCGTGAAACTCGCCAAGGACGGAATGATCTCCGCTAGGATCGGACTCGTCCTGAGGGACCAGTACGGAGTTCCCAACGTCAAGCTCGCCACTGGCAAGAGCATCACCCAGATCATGGAGGAGAAGGGTGTCGCGGGCTCCCTGCCCGAGGACCTCGCCAACCTCATGAGGCGCGCCATCGACCTGAACGTCCACCTCAGGGACAACAAGGGAGACGTCTCCAACAAGAGGGGTCTCAACATGATTGAGGCCAAGATCAGGAGGCTGGAGCGCTACTACAAGAGGATCGGAACCCTTCCCGCAGACTGGAAGTACTCTCTCAGCAACGCGGAGCTCATGCTCAAGTGAGTCCACCTATGGACGAACTTCCGCCAAAACTTCTTAACACACTTTCCAAAGCCGCGGACGTCGTCCGCGGCCACCGGTTCTTCCAGGTCTACTCGCACTACGATGCGGACGGCGTTTCTTCCGCGGCGATCATCGCCAAGACGCTCATCCGCGCGGGGAAGGAGTTCAGGGTCACCCTGTTCACGACGCTGAACGACAACAACATGAAGACCATCCGCGCCACCAAGGCGGACTGCATCATCATATCCGACCTGGGTGCGTCCTACATCGACCAGCTGGACGAGATGGACACGCCGGTCATCGTCCTGGACCACCACACCGTCATCTCCGAGGCGAAGAGGATCGTCTACGCGAACCCCCACCTCTACGGCATCGACGGCATGACGTCCGGGTGCGGAGCCACCATGAGCCTCCTGTTCGCGGTCGCCATGGACGAGAGCAACTGGGACCTCGTGCAGGTCGCGTTCGCCGGCATCGCCGGCGACAGGCAGCACATCAACGGACTGTCCGGCCTGAACACCTACCTCTTCGAGGAAGGGTCCAGGCGCGGGTTCGTCACCAGGACCCAGGGGTCCCTGGTCCCGTCGGGCAATCTCATGACCCGCCTGTTCCTCGACACCGACCCGTACATACGCGGCGTCAGCGGCAGCGTGGAGGGGGTCGCGGCACTCATGAAGGAGGCTGGCATCCCCAACGACAAGTCCTATTCGGATCTGAGCGAGGACGAGCGCAGCAGGCTCGCGTCGCTGATAGCCGTCAGGCTCACCGAGCAGGGCGTCCAGCTGTCCTCCATGATGGAGGTCGCCCGCGACAGGTACGAGCTGAGGGATTGGAGGATGGATGCCGAGCATCTGTCGAACCTCCTCAACAGCTGCGGACGCTCCGGGCTCGGAGGCGCCGGCATCGCCGCCGGGATGGGTGACGAGAGGTGCCTGAAGATCGCCTCCGACACCGACGAGGAGGCCGCGAGGGGACTCGTGGCCGCAATGGTCGAACTCGATAGGCGCGGTCTGACACAGATGACCAACTTCCAGTGGTTCGACTCCACCGACTCCGGATACACGGGGATGCTCTGCGGCATCGCGATGCAGTCCATCGCCGATCCGACGAAACCGACCATCGGCATGAACCGCTCCAACGACCCGGTGAACCTCTCCTCCAGGGGGATGTTCTCCCAGCTGGAGAGGGGCATAGACCTCGCCGCGGCAATGCGCGAGGCGTGCGCGTCCGTCGGAGGGGAGGGCGGCGGCCACAGGATCGCGGCCGGAGGATCCGTTCCCGAGGACATGGTGGACCAGTTCCTGAGGAACCTCGACGACATCCTGGGGAGGCAGCTCGCCGAGGGGAAGAAGGAGTGAGGACCGTTCTCAGCGCCAGGTCACATCGACCTCGTCGGTCCTGAACCTCTGGCGCACGACGGTGTCCATGACGGACATCCTGACCCCGGACGAGTGCATCTCGCTGCCGAGCCAGGCAATCATCGCGCCGTTGTCCCTGCAGAACTGCCTGTCCGGGACGAACATCTCCGCCCCGCGGGCGTGGGCCATGTCCTCGACCATGTCCCTGAGACGCCCGTTCTGCGCCACGCCGCCCCCGAGGAGGACCTCCCTCTTCCCAATGTGGGCCATGGCACGCTCCGTGACCTCGGTCAGCATGGCGAACGCGGTTTCCTGCACCGAGAGAGCTATGTCCTCCAGCGGGACCCCCTTCTTGTATAGCGAGACCGCGGCGGTTATCATACCGGAGAACGCGACGTCCATGCCCTTCACCGAGTAGGGGAGCTCGTGGTACCTCGTGCCCTCACGGGCGAGCTTCTCGAACATCGGCCCGGCGTAGAACCCCATGCCGAGGTCCCTGCCGAGCTTGTCCAGCATGTTCCCGATGCCTATGTCCTGCGTCTCCCCGAATATCCTGTACCTGCCCTCCGCGTAGGCGATGACCTGCGTGTTCCCGCCAGAGGCGTAGAGCAGAGCGGGGTCGGTACAGCCGGTGAGCGCGCGTCCGATCTCGATGTGGGCGATGCAGTGGTTGACGCCGACGATCGGAACGCCGAGGGTGCAGGCGAACGCCCTGGCGGCGGTGGCCGCCACCCTGAGGCAGGGTCCGAGGCCTGGTCCCATGGAGAACGACACGAGACCTATGTCCGAAGGATCCACGCCGGCGTGGTCCAGCGCGGCGGAGATCGTCTTCGCTGCCACCTCGGCGTGATGGTTGGCGGCCTCACGGGGGTGCAGCCCGCCCTGAGGAGGGCGGAACATGTCGATCTCGTTGGCGAGGACGTTGCACTCGGAGTCAACTATCCCAACGCCCAACGTATGTGCGGTCCCTTCGATCCCTAGAGTCAGCATCGGTCTTCGCCACCGGAACGGGGTCCAGATATAGGGTTGTTCTGTCCGAGGAGGCCTTCGGAGATGTCGTCCAATTCTGGAGTTTATATACCCGACAGTAATGTTTATCTATCATAAGTATATCCTCGGTTCACTGGGCTCGTGGTCTAGGGGTTATGACGTCGCCTTGACATGGCGGAGATCGCCGGTTCGATTCCGGCCGGGCCCACCATCTTCTGGACCAAATGTTTGTATGAGGTTCTCCTCGACAAATGTCTAATTATCCATCAATCTTCAAGACAATTGTGGCGTCCCCATAACTTTTTTATAAACATCAAAGGCATGCGCGCGCATGCTGGATTCGACGGGTAATGGATCATCGCGCCCCGAGTGGTATGCCATGACAGAGCACGTCATACCGGCTTCTGAATCGGGTACGACCGCCTTCGGACGGTCCCCGGGGATTTGATACCATGGCTATTGATTTCGCCGCAGCCATCGGGACAGCCAACACCTACGTGTGGTACGTCGCGTTCGTGTTCCTCGTCGGTCTCGGCATATACTTCATGATCAGGCTGAAGGGCCTTCCGATCCTGAGGATCCACAAGACATCCCGTCTTGCGCTCTCCGGGACGAAAGAGGGCAAGCACAGCCACACGGTCTCGTCCTTCGAGGCCTTCTGCATCGGATTGGGCGCCCGCGTCGGCGTCGGTAACATCGCCGGAGTCGCCAGCGCCATCATCGTCGGAGGACCGGGAGCGGTCTTCTGGATGTGGATATTCGCCATCATCGGCTCCGCGAGCAGCTTCATGGAGTCCACCCTCTCCCAGCTGTTCAAGGAGAAGAAGTCCGACGGCCAGTACCACAGCGGCCCCGCCTACTACGCCCTCAAGGGCGTCGGCAGCCGCCCTCTCGCGGTTCTGCTGGCCGTTCTGATCATCGTCACCTTCGGGATCGGATTCGTCGGCGTCCAGGCCACCAACTCCGCGGCCGCCCTCGCCGGAGCGTTCGAGTTCGAGAACAACATGCTGATCTTCGGGGCGATCATCGCCATCGCCGCCGCCGTCATCATCTTCGGCGGCGTCAAGAGGATCGCCCAGTTCTCCACCAAGGTCGTGCCCGTCATGGCCCTCCTCTGGTTCGTCTTCTGCATCGTGGTCATCGTCATGAACATCGACGGCGTCGTCCACGCCGTGGAGATGATCTTCAAGAACGCCTTCGGTATCCAGTCCGTCGGAGGGGGAGCGCTCGGAGCCGTCATGATGATGGGCCTCAAGCGCGGCGTCTTCTCCAACGAGGCGGGTCTCGGTTCCATCGCCAACATCGCCGGAACCGCGGACGTCAAGCACCCCATCAAGCAGGGCATGATCCAGTCCTTCGGCACCATCGTCGACACCCTCGTCGTCTGCTCGTTCACCGCCTTCGTCATCCTGTCCTTCGGGTCCTACGGCGACATCACCGCCATCAACCCGACCCAGGCCGACAACATCGGTAACGCCCAGCTCGTGCAGGCCATCGTCAACTCCACCCTCGGAGGGGAGATCGGCGGGATCATCATCTCGTTCTTCATGCTGATCTTCGCGTTCACCAGCCTGATCGGGTACTACACGATGAGCGAGTCCAACGTCAGGTTCATCTCCGACAAGAAGGGCTTCATCTTCGCGGTCCGCATCCTGGTCATCGCGGTCGCCTTCCTCTCGTGCGTCATCAGCACCGGGCAGATGGAGACCATCTGCGACACGTTCATGGCCGCGATGGGCGCCGTGAACATGATCGTCGTGTTCTACCTGAGCAAGTTCGTCTTCCGCGCCTACAAGGACTGGCGCGAGCAGGAGGACGCGGGCATCGAGGACCCGGTGTTCCACCGCTCCGTCGTGCAGGACCTCATAGACGAGAAGAACGCCAAGATCACCGAGTGGGAGTGATCCCCCCGTAAACCCCTTACCTCCCCTCGCCGAGGGGAGGGACCTTTTTATCAGGATTATAACCCCGGACGGAGATGGCTCCGTACGGAGGGAAACGACCGATGGAGCACAGATGCAAGGTCACCGTACTCCGCAAGGAGTGCGACGAGAGGCTGCAGGAGCAATACCTCATGGATCCGAAGGCGGGGCCGTGCCCGTTCTTCGATGTGGGGCAGGAGTTCGTCTTCTCATGGAACGACGGCAGCAGGGAGGACTTCTGGCACATGCTCGGAGGGAACTTCCCGTGCGCCGAGGCGTGGGACTGCATCAGCAGGTACGTCTACACGGCGCTACACGGCGGGTCGCCGATGACGGGCTGGTCCAGGGACGACAGGCAGTTCATCGCCTGCTGCAACGACGGGACGAGACCGGTGATATTCAGGATAGAGAGGCTCGACGAGGAGGAGTCGGAATGACGATGCACAACGTGAGGATCACCGTCCTCGAATGCAGATGCTACGATGACCTCCAGAAGGAGTATCTGTCGAACCCCGAGACGGGGCCGTGCTCGCTATTCCACCCGGGCGACGAGTTCATCGTCACCCCCGACGAATGGCGTCATCTGATGCACGGGAGGTTCTGCTCGGAGGCATGGAGCTGCATCAGCAGGTACGTCTACGCCGCCATGAACGGCGGAGCCATCATGGACGGGTGGAACAGGGACGACGGCGTCATGATCGCCTGCTGCAACGACGGGACGAGACCCGTCATCTTCAGGATCGAGCGCCTTCCCGAGCGAGATCCGAGAGAGAGAGAGCACCGGTCGCGACCCCGGTGGGCCGCGACCGGTTCATATCAGCGCGATGTTCTCCGAGATCACGGCATCGTCGTGGGCCTTGTAGCCGAGGATGAACTCGATCTCGTCGCTGTGCTTGCCCTTGATCATCTTCAGGTCCGTCGAATCGTATCCGATGATGCCCTTGGCGACGACGACACCGTTGCAGACGATGTCCACGACGTCGCCCTTGTTGAAACGGCCCTCCACATCGCGGATGCCCACAGGGAGCAGCGACTTGTGGGCGGCCACGGCCCTCCCGGCCCCCTCGTCGATGATTATGCGACCGGACGGGTGGGCGGACTTTATCCAGCGGCGCTTCTTCGAGATGCCCTTGTCGGCCACGAAGATCGTGCCGATGTCCTCGCCGGTGCATGCCCTGTAGATGACCTGGTCCTCCCTGCTGAGGGCGATGATCATCCCGCACTCCGCATCGTGACAGACCTGGGCGGCGCTGAGCTTGGTCTTCATGCCGCCGGTGCCCACGCCGGAGACGGAGTCCCCGGCCATATGACGGACGTCCTCGATGTTCCAGACCACCGGCACCAGCCTGGCGTAAGGGTCGGATGTGGGATCGCCGGTGTAGAGGCCCGCGACATCCGATAGGATCACCAGCAGGTCCGCGTCGGTCCTGCTCGCAACTATCGCGGAGAGGGTGTCGTTGTCCCCGAATTTGATCTCGCTGATGCACACCGCGTCGTTCTCGTTGAAGATCGGCACCACGCCGTTCTTCAGGAGCGACTCGATGGTGTTGTTCATGTTGACCGCCTCGGTGCGGTCGGAGTAGTTGTCCAGGGTCATGAGGACCTGGCCGACGAGCATCCCGTGGCGCTGGAAGCACTCGCCCCACTCCTTCATCAGGATGCTCTGGCCGACCGCCGATGCGGCCTGCCTTATGGGTATCTCGTTGGGCTTGGGCTTGACCTTCATCGCCTTGAGGCCGATCGCTATCGCACCGGACGAGACGATGAGCACCTCCATGCCCATCTCCCTGAGACGGGCGACCTGCTCCGCCACGGAGTCCATGAAGTCCCTCGAGATGGAAGTCTGGTTCCTCATGATCGACGAGGACCCTATCTTGATGACCACGCGGCCGACCTCGCCGAGCAGGTCCTTCCTGGACTCCAATCACTCGCCCCCGAATGGATAGGGATCGGATGAGGGGACGTGGGTGAAGGGCTTCGCGTCGGGACCGACGTAGTCCCTGACGACCTGGCCGTGGCCGACGAGGACGTACTTGTAGATCATCAGGCCCTCCATGCCGACCGGCCCGCGGGCGTGGATCTTGTTGGTGCTGATGCCGACCTCCGCGCCCTTGCCGTAGCGGTATCCGTCGGCGAAGCGGGTGGAGGCGTTGACGAACACGTCGGCGGAGTCTACGCCGGCGACGAACCTAGCGGCGCGGGACATGTCTGATGTTACGATGGCGTCGGTGTGATGGGAGCCGTGGGAGTTGATGAAGGACATCGCATCCTCCATCGAATCGACGATGTGAATGGAGATAATGAGGTCGCCGTACTCGGTGTCCCAGTCCTCACTCGTCGCCGGGATCGCGTCGATGATCGCACGGGTGCGGTTGTCCCCGCGGACCTCCACGCCCTTGGACCTGAACAGCTCCGCCATCCTCGGCAGGAAGGCCTCCGCGACGGAAGCGTCGACGAGCAGCGTCTCCAGCGCGTTGCAAACGGCGGGGTACTGGGTCTTCGAATCGAGGACCACGTCGCACGCCATGTCCAAATCGGCGGACGGGTCTACATATAGGTGGCAGATCCCCGCGGCGTGGCCGAGCACCGGTATCCTGGTGTTGGACTGAATGTACCTGACGAACTCGTTGGACCCGCGGGGGATCAGGAGGTCGATGTAGTCGTGGAGGCCGAGGATGCTGTTGATGTCCTCCCTGGACTCCATGAGCACGAACGCCTCCCCGGGTATGCCTGCGGAGGCCGCCGCGTCGCGCAGGATGTTGAAGAGCGTGCGGATGGACTCGGTCGCCTCGCGGCCGCCCTTGAAGGCCACCGCGTTGCCCGACTTCAAGCAGAGCGACATTATCTGCGGGACGACGTCCGGACGGGACTCGAATATCACGCCGAGCATCCCTATGGGACAGCGAATCTGGTACAGGGTGAGACCGTCGTCCAGGTCGAGGGCGGACATGACCTCCCCCACCGGGTCCCTGAGCCTCATGACGTCGCGGATGCCTGCGATCATCCCGTCGATCTTGGGGCCGTCTATCGCGAGCCTCTTGTACATCGACCTAGAGATGGCGCCGGAGTCGACCAGTTCCTGCCCGTTGCGCATGTCGACGGCGTTGGCCTCCAGGATCTCCTCCCTGTGGGAGTCCAGAGCGTTAGCCATCGCCTCCAGGGCGGAGTCCTTGACATCGGTGCCGATCGCCGAGAGCGCCACGGAGGCCGTCTTGGCGGCCTTGACCTCCGCAATCACGTCGTTCATGGGGGGCGCATGCGCGCGCACGGTTAAACTGTTGGCGATGGGGCCAGAACGCCGATGCGTCTGGATGGTGTTCCGATCGGCACCACCCCATCATGCATCTAGTGAATAATCGACCCTGGGAACCCATGCAGGTCGTGTGATCGCACAACAATCCTGGACACATCCGCAGAGTCTGGAACATTGAATTCGGGGCCCGGCCGGAGCAGGGGTCCCCGGGGAGAGAGGTTTCAGGCCTCCTCCTCGTCGGCGGGCTTGAGCACCTTCCAGACGAGGGCGGCGATGATCGCTCCGATGACCGGTGCGACGATGAAGACCCAGACCTGCTCGATGGCGAGGGTGGAACCTTCGGCGAGCATCATGAGGGCGGGTCCGAAGGACCTGGCGGGGTTGACGGATGTTCCGGTCAGACCGATGGCCATCAGGTGGACGAGCACGAGGGTCAGACCGATGACGAGTCCGGCCTGGGCGGAGGTCGCCTTGGTGGAGGTGACCCCGAGGGCGGCCAGGACGAAGATGAATGTCATGACGACCTCGACGACCAGCGCTCCGGCGAGCGAGATGCCGCTGTCGACGGCCACGCCGTATCCGTTTGTGCCTAGCCCGGTGACTCCGTCCCCGGTCTGGCTGAGCACGAACCACAGGATGGCGGCTCCGATGATGGCCCCGATGAACTGGAACACGATGTATCCGACCGCGTCCTTGGCGTCCATCCTCTTGTCGAGGTACATGCCGACGGTGATCGCGGGGTTGATGTGACATCCGGACACGCGTCCGATGCAGTATGCCATGGCGACGACCGAGAGACCGAACGCCAGGGCGGTCGCGACGACACCGCCGGACGTATCACAACCGACGACGACCGCCACGCCGCAGCCGACCAGCGTCAGGACCATGGTCCCGATGAGCTCGGCGACGTATTTGCTGATGGAAGCGGATTCCATGATAGAAACCTCGACGATGACATCCGCCTGTCGGGTATATACGGGGGTCGATGCTGGACGACAGCCCCCGGCATCGAAAAACGATTTATATCGAAATCGTGTCGGGACGCCTAGGCCGAGGTAGCCAAGCCCGGTATGGCGGCGGTCTCGAAAACCGCTGGGGTAACCCTCGGGAGTTCGAATCTCTCCCTCGGCGCCATTTCTCCACATCACACCTCTGTTGAGCTCCCCTCCAGACAGCATCGGGATTACCATCCGGATTGTAGCACCCCCCCCCCCCTCTTAATACCAGGTGCCGATTCCGGGACATGAAGGACGGCGTGAAGATCTGGGCCGGGATAGCGGCAGGAATGGCGTTGGTGTTCATCGACGTCATCCTGGCCGTGGCCGTCGGGCTCCCCATGCTCTGGTTCTGGATCGTGCTGGTAGTAGGACTCGTCATCACGTTCGTGCCGTTCCTGACACTCAAGGGCGATTGGGTCAGACTGACCGAGGACCGCATCGAGATACGCGCCCCAATGGCCAACCTGGACATCCCGTATCGGTCGATCACGGCGGTGGACTGCGTCCAGGACTTCGATGTCGGCCTGCGCGTCATGGGCTACGGGGGTCTGAAGCGCGGATCGGGGGACTTCTCCAACAAGACCCTGGGCGGATACACCCTGGCCGGCGACACACGCATCAGGAACATGGTCGTCGTCCGTTACTCCTTCAAGGGCAGGGAACGCTACGCGGCGTTCAACCTCGTGGACGAGGCCACCACGCTGTCCGCGTACCAGAGCGTCAAGGTGGCCTCGGAGGCGGGGTCACTGGAGGTCGACCCGTCCCGCAGGGAGGCGGCCGAGAGATCCCACCGCTCGCACAAGAGGATGACCGCCATCGTCGTCGGGATAGCCGTCATCGCGACCGTCATCATATTGGCGGTCTCCATGACCGCCGGCCATGTGGACGTCTCTGCGGACGACGACTCCGTCTCGATCGACGCCACCATGCTCCACGAGGACATCCCCTACGATTCCATCACATCCGTCGAACTGAGGGAGGACATGGACTACGGCTCCCGCGTGGGCGGACTGGGCAACTCGAAGTATCTCTCGGGGAACTTCGAGAACGACGAGTTCGGAAGGTACCATCTCGCGGTTCACAGGGATGTGGGCACGTGCATAGTGGTGCACCATTCCGGAGGCGTCACCGTGTTCAACCTCGCGGACGAGAGGTCCACGGAGTCCCTCTATCTGGAGATCTCCGGATGCATCCCGTCCGTCACACCAGCATGGATGTGACGCCCCAGTACATGGAGGCCCATTCGTTGGCTCCCTGGAACATGTACTCCACCCCCAGCGCGGCCAGCAGGAGTCCGACGATCTTCGACGTGATGCTCAGGGCGTTCTCACCCACGAGACGAACGATCGAAGGGGACAGCCTCAGCAGGGCCCATGTGGCCAGCAGGGCGAGCAGACCCGCCAGCACGACCTCCATGTAGCCGTACTCCTGGGTGAACAGGATCGCGGCTGTTATGACTCCGGGGCCCGTCATGATCGGCGTGGCCACTATGATCCACGGCGCATCCTTCTTGTCGTCCATCTTCCCGAGATGGAGGCCGAACACCAGCTCCGCCCCCATCAGCACGAGGATCACACCTCCGGCCACCCTGAAGCTCTCCATGGTGACACCGAACAGGGACATCAGCGGCTCCCCGATGAATATGAACGCGAACAGGAGGACCCCGGCCACGACTACCGCGCGGTTGGCATAGCTCCTCAGCGTATCGTGGTCCACCCCGTCCGTGATCGACAGGAACGTAGGAATGCTGGAGAACGGGTTCATCACCAGGAATATCGAGAGCGCCACAGATACGAACGAGATGATGTCCATGGTAAATCCTATGGATGTCATCCACGGGGACGGATATACGCGTTCCTGGACTTCACGGCAACCGTATGAAGGATGTGTTGTCCTTACAACACGCATGCCTTATAGGCGGCATGCGCATGTTAATCCCATGCAGCCCAACATGCAGAAGTACCAGCTCACGGACGAGCAGATGGACGCCCTCATGGAGAGGTCACGCTACGGCGTGATCTCCACCATCGGGGAGGACGGGTACCCCTACGGTACCCCTGTGAACTTCGTGGTCCTGGACGGGAGGATCTTCTTCCACGGGAGGAAGATCGGCGAGAAGGTCTCCAACCTCAGAAGGGACCCCAGATGCTGCTTCACCGTCGTGGAGGAACAGGGATTCGAGAGGTGTGACGACGGCGCCTGCAACACCACGTCGCTCTACGAGTGCGTCATCATCCGCGGAAAGGTGAGGACGATCGAGGATGATGCGGAGAAGATGAGGATCCTCAGGGCCACCGTCGACAAGCTGACCCCCGAGAGGAGGATGGACGAGATCGACGCGAAGAGGGTCCCGCCCACCGGGATCTTCGAGATTGTGCCCGAGTCCAGGACCGGCAAGTACCACTCCGCCGAGCCGGGACACAAGGTCTACCAGTGAAGGCCGGCGATGCCGGCCGCGCCGGGAGGGTTCCCCCGCCCGGCGATGCTTCTCACGACCCGTCGAACACTCTTCGACGGGTCCCCCGTGATCCTCTGAGAGCCTGCCGTCCCCGACCTGACACTGTCCTCGAGGCGGAGGTGGTACACCTCCTGCTCCGATGTGAAGGCCCAGTGGTCCGGGGCCCTCTCATCTGATCGGGGAGCCCGCTCCGGACTTGCAGCTGCGATCTGGATTGTCCGACTGGGATGGGAGACGTGCGCATGCGGTCGGGCGCTGATCCGTATCCGATAGAATGTCCGTCCGCGACCGCGTACGGAGGAGATGACGGGGGCGTAGCCCCCGTCGGTTTCAGTTCGTAAGGTCTTCGATCGTGTCCTGGATCTTATCCCTGAGCTTGGACTTGCCCTTCCTGGCCTTGGAGCCGGCGGAGGAGTCCAGCTTGGTGAGGAGCTCCCTCTGCTCGGCGGTGACCCTCTTGGGTATGTCCACGGCCACGCGGACCAGCAGGTCGCCCCTGGACGAGGAGTTCATCCTCGGCAGGCCCTTGCCGGGTATGCGGAGCACGGTGCCCACGTCGGTCCCGGCGGGGATCTTCAGGGCGACGGTCTCGCCCTCCAGGGTCTTCACCTTCTCCTCGCCGCCGAGCACGAGCTTGGGGTAAGAGACGGTCACGCCGGTCCAGAGGTTCGGGCCGTCGCGGTCGAAGACCCTGTCCTCCTTCACGTGGATTATCACGAAGAGGTCGCCTGCGGGCCCGCCGTTGTATCCGGCGTTGCCCTCCCCGGTGACCCTCAGCCTGACGCCGTCGTCGACGCCCTTGGGGATGTTGAGGGAGATCTTGGCCTCCTTCGTGATGCGGCCGGTCCCGCGGCAGTTGGGGCAGCGCTCCTCGAAGGTGGTGCCGCGACCCCTGCAGTCGGGGCAGTCGGAGATGGAGACCATGTTGCCGAACGGGCCCCTCATGACCTTCTGGACCTGGCCCTGCCCTCCGCAGGTCTTGCAGGTGGTGACCTTGCCGCCCTTGCCACCGGTGCCTTTGCACTCGTCGCAGACGATCGAGTGGGGAACGTCGATGTTGACCTTCTTGCCGTTGAGCACGTCCTCCAGGGTGACCTCCAGGTCGTACCTGAGGGAGTCGCCCTGCTGGGGCGCGTTGCGGGAGCGCCGCGATCCGCGGCCCCCGAACCCGCCACCGAACATGCTGCCGAAGATGTCCCCGAATATGTCCGAGATGTCGTCCGCTCTGGTGAAGTCGTCCCACGTGAACCCGTCCTGGCCGAAGGAGTTCTTGACCCCCTCGTGCCCGTACTGGTCGTAGAGCTTCCTCTTCTCGGGATCGGACAGCACCTCGTACGCCTCGGAGATCTCCTTGAACTTGGCCTCGGCGACCTCCTTAGGCTCGGTGGACACGTCCGGGTGGTACTTCTTGGCGAGTGTGCGGTACGCCTTCTTGATCTCGTCCGGCGAGGAGTCCTTGGCGACCCCAAGCACCTCGTAGTAGTCCCTCGGCATACCGCTCGGCCCCCTCACTCGTCGTCGACGATCTTGTAGTCCGCATCGACGTAGCCGTCGTCGGACTTCTTCTCCTGCGACTGCTGCCCGGCTCCGGACTGCGCACCCTGCTGGGCTCCCTGCTGGGCCCCGGCCTGCTGCTGCGCGTCCTGGTAGATCCTCTGGCTGATCGGCGCCATGGCCTTCATCAGGGCGTCCATCTTGGACTTGATCTCGTCCACGTTGTCGCCCTTGTTGGCCGCCTCCAGGTCGGAGATGGCCTGGTCGATGGTCATGCGCTCCTGCTGGGTGACCTTGTCGCCCAGCTCGTCCAGGGACTTGCGGACGCTGTAGATGGAGGTCTCGGCCTGGTTGTGCATGTCGACGAGCTCCATCTTCCTCTTGTCCGCGTCGGCGAACTTCTCGGCCTGCTTGACCAGCTCGTCGATCTCCTCCTTGCTGAGCTTGTTGGAGGACGCGATGGTGATCTTCTGCTCCTTCCCGGTGCCCTTGTCCTTGGCGGAGACGTTGATGATGCCGTTCGCATCGATGTCGAATGTGACCTCGATCTGAGGGATGCCGCGGGGTGCGGGCGGTATGCCGTCGAGCACGAACCTGCCGAGGGATGTGTTGTCGGCGGCCATGGGCCTCTCTCCCTGCACGACGTTGATCTCGACGGAGGGCTGGTTGTCCACGGCGGTGGAGAACACCTGCGACTTCTTGGTCGGGATGGTGGTGTTCCTGTCGATCAGCTTGGTGGCGACGCCTCCGAGGGTCTCGATGCCGAGGCTCAGGGGGGTGACGTCCAGGAGCAGGACGTCCTTGACCTCTCCGGACAGGACGGCTCCCTGGATGGCGGCTCCCATGGACACGCACTCCATGGGGTCGATGCCGCGCTGGATCTTGGGTCCGACCACGGACTCGACGAAGTTCTGGACGATGGGCATCCTTGTGGGTCCGCCGACCATGATGATCTTGTCGATCCTGTCGGAGGAGAGCTTGGCATCGCTCATGGCCTGCTCCATCGGCCCCTTGCAGCGGCTGACGATGGGCTCCACGAGCTCCTCCAGCTTGGCGCGGGTGATGGTCTGGATCAGGTGCTTCGGGCCGGACGCGTCGGATGCGATGAACGGGAGGTTGATCTCGGTCTGCATCGTGGTGGACAGCTCGATCTTGGCCTTCTCGCAGGCCTCGCGCACCCTCCAGAACGCCATGTTGTCCTTCGCGAGATCGATCCCGGTCTCCTTCTGGAACTCTCCGATGACGTACCTGGTGAGGGCCTCGTCCATGTCGGACCCTCCCAGCTGGGTGTCCCCTGAGGTGGACAGCACCTCGAACACGCCGTCGCTGAAGTCCATGATGGTGACATCGAGGGTCCCGCCTCCGAGGTCGAAGACCATGATCTTCTGCTCCACATCGGATTTGTCGAGACCGTAGGCCAGGGCGGCCGCGGTCGGCTCGTTGATGATACGGACGACGTCGAGGCCGGCGATGGCACCGGCGTCCTTGGTGGCCTGCCTCTGGTTGTCGTTGAAGTAGGCGGGAACGGTGATGACGGCCTTGTCGATCGTCTCGCCGAGGTAGGACTCGGCGTCCTTCTTGATCTTCTGCAGGATGAAGGCGGAGATCTGCTGAGGGGTGTACTCTTTCCCGAGAGCGGTCACCTTCTCGCTGGACCCCATCTTCCTCTTGACGTTCTTGATGGTCCCGTCCGGGTTGGTGACGGCCTGCCTCCTGGCGGGCTCTCCGACCAGGAGCTGTCCGTCCTTGGTGAACGCGACGTACGAGGGGAACGATTTCCCTCCCACGCTGGTACCCTCGGCGCTGGGGATCATTGTCGGCCTGCCGCCCTCCATGACGGAGGCGGCGGAGTTGCTTGTTCCGAGATCTATTCCGATTATCCTTGACATTTCAATCACTCCTTGCGATCCTCTACTTCCGGGGCCTCCGGCGCCTGCTCGGGCGCCTGCGGCTCCGCCTTCCTCGTTACCTTCACCTTGGCGTAACGCACTACCTTCCCGTTCAGGGTGTAGCCCTTCTGGAACACCTCGGCGATCATGCCGTCCTCGTCCCCGTCCACGGCGCAGAGCGCCTCGTGGTAGTCGGGGTCGAACCTCCCCTCGGCGGGGACCTCCTTCAGGCCGTTGGCCTCCAGGACCTTCATCAGGTTGGACCTGACGCCGCGGACGCCCTGCACGAAGACCGTGTCCTCGCCGGCGTTCGCCAGCGCCCTGTCTAGGTCGTCGACCACCGTGAGCAGGTCCTGCACGATGGACGAACAGGCGTACTTCCTGTACTCCTCGTTCTCGCGCTGGGTCCTCTTGCGGTAGTTGTCGAAGTCGGCCTGCAGGCGACGGGCCATGTCCAGGTACTGGTCGGCCTTCTCCTGCGCCTGCCTCAGCTCCGCCTCCAGGTCCCTGGGGGCCTCGGCCTCGGCCTGGATCTCCTCGGACTTGTCCTTCCTTCCGGTCATGGGTATCGCCTTTGAGTGTGTTCACAACGGGTTAATGGGGGGGCTGGGCCCCCCGGTTTGTTCGATCGTTTGTTCGGTTTTCACTCCATTCCGGGGGGCATTCCGCCCTCGCCGACCTGGGGCATGGGGCTGGCCTTGGACGCGATGACGTCGTCGATCCTGAGGATCATGACGGCGGCGTCGGTGGCCGAGTTGATGGCCTGTTTGCCGATCCTGTAGGGCTCGATGACGTTCAGGGCCTTCATGTCCTCCACCTTGCCGGTGTAGGGATTGAGACCGGCGTAGATGTTGCCGCCCTTGTGCTGCTTCCTCATCTCGATGAGGATGTCGATCGGGTCCAGTCCGGCGTTCTCGGCCAGGGTCCTGGGGATGCTCTCCATGGCGGAGGCGTAGGCCTCGATGGCGATCTGCTCGCGTCCTCCGACGGAGGCGGCGTAGTCGCGGAGCTGCATGGCGATCTCCATGGCGGTGGATCCTCCGCCGGTGACCATCATGCCGTCCTCGATGGCGACCCTGACGACGGACCAGGCGTCCACGAGGGACCTCTCGACCTCGTCGGCGACGTGCTTGGTTCCTCCGCGGACGAGCACGGACACGGTCTTGGGCTCCTTGACGCCGGTGATGAAGGTCATGTCCTCGTCCTCGACCTTCTTGAGCTCGACGGTCTCGGCGTATCCGAGGTCGTCGGCGGTGATCTCGCTGATCTTGTTGACGATGTTGGCGCCGGTGGACCTTCCGAGCCTCTCCATGTCGGACTTCTTGACGCGCCTGCAGGCGTAGATGCCCTCCTTGGCGAGGAAGTGCTGGGCGAGGTCGTCGATTCCCTTCTGGCAGAACACGACGTTGGCTCCGGAGGCCTTGACCTTGGCCACCATCTCCCTGAGCATGTTCTCCTCCTCGGCGACGAACTGGCTGAGCATGTTGGGGTCGCTGATCTGGATCTTGGCGTCGATCTCTGTCTTCTTGACCTCGAAGGCGGCGTCGATCAGGGCGATCTTGGCGTCCTTGACGAACTTGGGCATGCTGGTCTGGACGGGCTCCTTGTCGATGATGAGGCCCTTGACGATGTAGGAGTTCTCCATGCTGGCGCCCTCCTTCTTCACCGTCTGGATGTTCTTCAGGTCGATGGTGTAGTTGCCGTCCTTGTCCTTGTCGACGACGGTCCTGACCGCGTCCACGACCAGGTCGGAGAACTCCTCTTTGCAGGAGTTGACCTGTTTGGAGATCATGGCGGTCTGGGCGATCAGCTTCAGGGTCTCGGTGTCCTCGAGGGCGACCTTCATGGACTTGGCCTTGAGGACCTCCTGGGCCTTCTCGTTGGCCATCCTGTATCCCTTGGCGATGATCGTGGGGTGGACGTTGGCGTCGATCAGGTCCCTGGCCTTCTTCAGGAACTCACCGGCGAGGATGACGCTGGTGGTGGTTCCGTCCCCGACCTCGGCGTCCTGGGTCTTGGCGACCTCGACGAGCATCTTGGCCGCGGGGTGCTGGACGTCCATCTCCTTCAGGATGGTCACACCGTCGTTGGTGATGACGACGTCGCCGACGGAGTCGACGAGCATCTTGTCCATGCCGCGGGGTCCCAGGCTGGACCTGACGGCGTCGGAGATCGCCATGGCGGCGGCGATGTTGTTGAACTGAGCGTCTTTGCCCTTCTCTCTCTTGGTTCCTTCCCTGAGGATGATGACGGGTGCGTTGCCCATTCCCATATTAGTTCCTCCGAATGATCCGATAGTACGGACTTCTAAACCCGCTTATGTTAGAACTTCTATATAAGCTTGATTGGTCCCCCTTCTAAAGGGGCGCGGAAAGGGAAAGGGTTTGAGGAGCACTCGGTCGGCTGGCCCCCGACGGAGGCCGGACGGGGTCTGGACCCCGTCCGCGTCACTCCGAGGACTGCTCCAGCAGGAGCTTGTAGCCGACGGGTATGACCTTGAGGAACCTCGGCAGCTCCTCGTCCCAATGCTCCAGGATGCGTCCCGCCGTCGGTGATCCGGTCAGGCGGCGGTGGTTCTCTATGATGGACCTCAGTTCGGCGACGTCCTGCCCGGACTCCACGAGACTGAGCTCCACCAGGTCCATGTTGCAGTGCCTGTCGAAGTCGCCGTCCTCGTCGTAGACGTACGCTATGCCCGCGGACATCCCCGCGGCGAAGTTCCTGCCGCAGCGCCCGAGGACCACGACCCTGCCTCCTGTCATGTACTCGCAGCAGTGGTCGCCGGCGCCCTCGCAGACGGCCACGGCGCCGCTGTTCCTGACGCAGAACCTCTCGCCGACGGAACCGGCGACGTACAGCTCGCCCGACGTCGCCCCGTACATCAGGGTGTTCCCCGCGATGACGTTGCCCTCGGAGGCGTCCCCGTCCGGCGTGACGATGATGCGGCCTCCGGACAGCCCCTTGCCGACGTAGTCGTTGGCCACTCCCCTGAGGCGGAACTCGATGCCGGGCACGAGGAACGCGCCGAAACTCTGGCCCGCCGCCCCGGTGAACGTCACGCGGATCGCGCCGTCGGACAGCTTCGCCCCTCTCCTGACCGCCTCGCCGGCGAGCATGGCGCCCACCGAGCGATCCGTGTTCGCTATCGGGCAGGAGAGCTCCACGGGCCCGCCGCCGGAAAGCGCGTCCTCGGCGTATCCGATCACCATCCTGTCGATCTGTCCTAGGTCCTCCTCTGGCTGGCCGGCCCCGAGGCTGGCCGGCCCTTCGGGACGGACGAGCATCGGGCCCAGGTCCAGCGAGTCCGACCTTCCGCCGACGGATCTCCTGCACAGCAGGTCCGTCCTCCCGATGATGTCGCCGAGGGATGTGAAGCCCATGGCGGCGAGCCTCCCGCGGACGTCCTCGGCCAGGAGCCTCCAGTAGTTCCTCACGTCGTCGGCGGTGCCGGCGAACTTCGCCGTCCTGGAGGGGTCCTGGGTGGCTATGCCGACGGGGCAGGTGTTGGTCTGGCACTTCCTGCACATGACGCAGCCCATCGCGATCATCGGTGCGGTGGCGAAGCCGAACTCCTCCGCCCCCATGAGCGCCGCCACGATCACGTCGCGGCCGGTCCTGAGCTGGCCGTCCACCTGCACGGCGACCCTGTCCCTCAGCCCGTTGGCGACGAGCGCCTGCTGGACCTCGGACAGCCCCGTCTCCCAGGGGGCCCCCGCGTAGCGCATCGACGAGAGCGGACTGGCGCCCGTCCCGCCGTCGGCCCCGCAGACCACGATCGCGTCCGCACCTGCCTTCGCCACGCCGGCGGCGACGGTCCCTATGCCCGTCTCGGAGACGAGCTTGACGCTTATCCTGGCGCGCGGGTTGACGCACTTCAGGTCGTGGATCAGCTGCTTCAGGTCCTCGATGGAGTAGATGTCGTGATGTGGGGGCGGGGAGATCAGCGTGACCCCCGGGATCGTGTGCCTGACGGCGGCGATCGCCGCGTCCACCTTGAACCCCATCAGCTGGCCGCCCTCCCCGGGCTTCGCGCCCTGGGCGACCTTGATCTGTATGTCGTCGGCGTCCACGAGGTAGGCGGCGGTGACGCCGAACCTCCCGGAAGCCACCTGCTTCACGGCGGAGCGGCGGCTCCTGCCACCGGGGAGCGGCCCGAACCTGGCCTCGTCCTCCCCTCCTTCGCCGGTGTTGCTCCTGCAGCCCAGCGAGTTCATGGCCTCGGCGAGCGTCTCGTGGGCCTGCCTGCTGATGGCCCCGAAGGATATGGCAGCCGCCTCGAACCTGTGCATGATCGACTCGGCGGATTCGACCGACCCGATGGGCACCGGGTCGCCCTCCCTTATCTCCAGGAGGTCGCGGATGTGGAACAGCCCCCTGTCGGCGGCGTCGGCGAACCTGGCGTAGTCGTCCGGATCGCCGCTCCTGGCGGCCTGGCGCAGGGCCCTGACGACCTCCGGGGACCAGCTGTGGCGCTCCCCGTCCTTCCTGTACGAGTACACGCCCGCGTCCTCCAGCTCCCCGCCGGCGGATGCGTGCATCCTCAGATAGTCCGCGGCGATGCCATCGGGGCCCACCCCGGACACCTCCGAGGACGCTCCCCCGAAGTACCTGTCGGCGACCTCGTGGGATATCCCCACGGCCTCGAACAGGCCCGATCCCCTGTAGGAGCGGATGGTGGCGACGCCCATCTTGGACATCACCTTCAGCAGGCCCTTCTCCACCGCCCTGATGTACGAGGCCTCGGCCGCATCGGCGTCCATCCTGATGCGGCCCGAATCGGACAGCTCCTCCGCGGCGGCGAGCGCCAGGTACGGGTTGACCGCGTTGGCCCCGTATCCGATCAGGAGAGCGAAGTGCATGACCTCGCGCGGCTCCCCGGACTCCACGACCAGCGCGGTCTGCATCCTCTTCTTCCTGGACAGCAGGTGCTGGTGAACGGCGGACAGCGCGAGGAGCGAGGGCATCGGCGCCCTCTCCGCCGAGACCGCGCGGTCCGAGAGGATCACGAACGCGTTACCGTCGTCCACCGCCCTCTCCGCCTCGCGGCAGACGCGGTCGATCTCGGGGCCGAGCGCCCCGGGGCCGCCGGCCGCGGGGAACGTGGTATCGATCGTCACGGCATCGAACCCCCTGTAGCGGAGGTTGCGGAGCAGGTCCAGCTCCCTGTTGGTTATGACCGGGTGGCGGACCTTCACTACCTTGCAGTTCCTGGGCGTCGGGTCCAGGATGCTCTGGCTCACCGAACCGACGTAGCCCGTGATGGACATCACCAGCTCCTCCCTGATCGGGTCGATCGGAGGGTTGGTGACCTGCGCGAAGAGCTGCCTGAAGTACGAGAACAGGGACTGCGGCCTGTCCGAGAGCACGGCCAGGGGCGCGTCGTACGCCGCCGAGCCCACGGGCTCCTTTCCTCCGGACACCATGGGCGCGATGATCCTGTCGATGTCCTCCGCGGTGTACCCGAAGCGGGACTCCATGACCGTCAGGTCCTCCACGGCGCGTCCGACCTGCCTACCGGAGGAGAGCCTGTCCAGGTCGAGGCGGTTCCTCTCGAGCCAGTCCCTGTACGGGTAGGCGGAGGCGAGGACCTCCTTGATCTCCGAGTCGCGGAGGATGCGGCCCTCGGACGTGTCCACGAGGATCATCTTCCCGGGTCTGATGCGGCCGGTCTCGATGGTCTCCCCGGGCATCCTGCGGATTATCCCCGCCTCGGAGGCGAGGATGAACTCGCCGTCGGCGGTCACGGCGTACCTGGCGGGGCGCAGGCCGTTGCGGTCCAGCATCCCCCCGGCGAGCACGCCGTCGGTGAACATCACCGCGGCTGGGCCGTCCCAGGGCTCCATCATTATGGAATGGTATTCGTAGTAGGCCTTGAGGCTGTCCGGGATGGGGTTCCTGTCGTTCCATGACTCCGGGATCATGATGGACAGCGCGTTGGGCATCGACTTCCCGGCCATGGTCAGGAACTCGAAGACGTTGTCCAGCGACGCGGAGTCGCTCATGCCCGCCTGGACCACAGGGAAGATCCCGTCGGAGCGCGGGAGCGCCGGCGCCGACAGCACGCCCTCCCTGGCGCCCATCCACGCGCGGTTGGCGCGGATGGTGTTGATCTCGCCGTTGTGGCACAGCATCCTGAAGGGCTGCGCCAGCTTCCATGCGGGCAGGGTGTTGGTGCTGAACCTGGAATGGACCATCGCGATGGCCGACTCGAACATCGGGTCCGACAGGTCGGGGTAGTACGCGCGGAGCTGCTCCGGCGTGAGCATCCCCTTGTACACCATGGTGCGGGTGGAGAGCGAGCAGATGTAGAACCCGTCCCTCCCGGGCATGTCCGACGCAGCGATCCTGTTGCCGGCGGTCTTCCTGATGACGAACAGCTTCCTCTCGAGGGTCTCCTGCGAATCGTAGGAGGATGCGAACACCTGCACGATGCGCGGCTCCCCCTCCAGGGCCATGGGTCCCGGGACCGTGTGGTCGACCGGCACCTCGCGGACGGCGATCACGCTGACCGCGTGCTCCGCGCAGATCCCCTCCAGGACCGCGAGCAGGGCGTCGCCCTGATCCCTGTCCTTCGGGAGGAAGACCAGCCCCGTGCCGTACCTGCCCGCCTCGGGGACTGGGATCCCCAGGGACGAGACGAACCCGTGGGGGATCTGCACGAGTATCCCCGCGCCGTCCCCGCTCCTGCCGTCCCCGTTCTCCGCGCCTCTGTGGGCCATGCCCTCGATGAGGCGGAGGCCCTTCTCCACGACGGAGTGGGACCTCCTCCCGCCGATGTCGACGACCAGGCCGACGCCGCAGCTGTCGCGGGCGTCCTCCGTGTCGTACAGCCCTCCGTAGTCCCGTCCCGACATCTGAACCAATCTCTCAGCGGATGAACAGCAGCTCGCGGTACTTGGGCAGGGGCCACATCTCGTCGTCGACGATCATCTCGAGGGCGTCGACGTGCTCCCTTATCCTGTCAAGGTACCCGGTGATCTTGTCGTGGAATGCGACCGCCTTCTCCCTCTCGGAATCCTTGCCGAGGATGGCATCGCACTCGTCCTCCATCTCCACGGCCAGGGACCTGGCCGCGCTGCAGTGGGTGGCGATGTCCTTGATGATCTGGATCTCGGCGGCGGCCACCTGCTCGAACTCGTCCTTCTCGGTGAAGATGTCCTTCATCTTCGAGACGTTGTCCAGCAGGACCGACTCGTACCTGGTGGCGACGGGCAGGATGTGGTTGGCCGTGAGGTCGGCGAGCACACGGGCCTCGATCTCCACCTTCTTGGAGTAGATCTCCCAGCAGATCTCCGCCCTGGCGCGCAGCTCGGTCTCGGACATCACGCCCACGTCCCTGTAGACGCCGACGGACTCCTTGGTCAGGTAGGCGTCGTAGCAGACGGGGGCGGAGGTCTCGCAGTCCAGTCCGCGCTTGGCGGCCTCGGCCTTCCACTCCTCGGAGTATCCGTTGCCATCGAAGCATATCTTCTGACACCTGCGGTAGGTCTCCTTGGTCTCCTCGAGCAGCGCCTGGGTGACGGACGCGCCGGACTCGATCCTCTTGTCCACGGCGGCCTTGAACTGCTTGAGCTGATGGGCCACGATGGTGTTCAGCACGGTGACGGCGCTGGAGCAGTTGGCCGACGAGCCGACCGCCCTGAACTCGAACCTGTTGCCGGTGAACGCGAACGGGGAGGTCCTGTTCCTGTCGGTGTTGTCGATCAGGAGCTCGGGGACCTGGGGGATCCCCAGATTGTACTTGCTCTTGCCCTCGATCCTGACGGAGTCCTTGCTGAGCAGCTCCTCGAAGGCCTTGGTCACCTGGGTGCCGAGGAAGCAGGAGATGATCGCCGGCGGGGCCTCGTTGGCTCCGAGCCTGTGGGCGTTGCTCGCCGACATGACGGACGCCTTGAGCAGGGCGTTGTTGTCGTAGACGGCCTTGAGAACGTTCGCCATGAACACGAGGAACCTGAGGTTCTCCACGTCCGTCTTCCCGGGGGACATCAGGCCGATGCCGGAGGCGGTGCCAAGGGACCAGTTGCAGTGCTTCCCGGACCCGTTGATGCCTGCGAAGGGCTTCTCGTGGAGGATGACCTTGAAGCCGTGCTTCTCGGCGGTGGTCTTCATCAGGGCCATGAGCTCCAGGTTGTGGTCTATCGCGAGGTTCGCCTGCTCGTACACGGGGGCGATCTCGAACTGGTTCGGGGCGACCTCGTTGTGCCTGGTCTTGATCGGGATGCCGAGCTTGTAGGCGGAGAACTCGAGGTCCCTCATGAACTCCAGGACCCTGGAGGGGATGCATCCGAAGTAGTGGTCCTCCAGCTGCTGGTTCCTGGCGGAGTTGTGGCCGACGAGGGTCCTCTCGGCCATGATGATGTCGGGGCGCAGCGCATAGAGCGACGCGTCCACCAGGAAGTACTCCTGCTCCCACCCGAGGTAGGAGAACACGGCATCGTTCTCGATCCCGAAGTACCTCAGGACGTCCTCGGTGGCCTTGGCGACGGCGGTCTCGGACCTCAGAAGCGGGGTCTTGTAATCCAGGGCCTCGCCGGTGTAGGAGATGAAGACGGTGGGAATGCAGAGCGTGTCCCCGAGGACGAACGCTGGCGACGAAGGGTCCCAGGCGGTGTACCCGCGGGCCTCGAAGGTGTTCCTCAGCCCTCCGGAGGGGAACGAGGACGCGTCCGGCTCCTGCTGGCACAGCAGCTTGCCGGTGAACTCCTCCAGGCTCTCGCCCTTGCCGTAGGGCTCCGCGAAGGAGTCGTGCTTCTCGGCGGTTCCGCCGGTGAGGGGCTGGAACCAGTGGGTGTAATGGGTGGCCCCCATGTCCATCGCCCAGCGCTTCATGCCGGCGGCGACCTGCTCGGCCACGTCCCTCTGGAGGGTGATGCCCTGCTCGATCGACTCGTAGACCTTCTGCCTGGTGTCTGCCGAGAGGTACTTCCTCATGTTCTTCCTGTTGAAGACGTTGCAACCGTAGTAGTCCGATGTGGCAGGTGCGGGCGGGACGGCCTTGATGGGAGGGTGGGTGAAGGCCTCCTCCACGGCGTCGAACCTGGTGTAAGTCATGAACCCGGATTGGGGATATCTTTGATTTATACGTTGTGATTATCTGAAAAGATTAGACATTCATCCAAGGTCATTCGATTCAATAGACTAAACGTCTAATCATATTCGGCCATACAGAGATGTTGTCGGAATCCATGCTTCGCGGACGGGGCCCGCGGCTCGGGGAACGCCAGGACCACCCATTTAATCATGCGACGCGCATACTCAACCAGGGAGATGGGACATGGCTTTCAAGCTATTCAAGAACGGCGACGAGCTCTACGATGACAGCCAGGAGCTGATCAAGAGAGGGGAGTTCGACAAGGCCCGCGACTACCTCATCAAATCCATAGACAAGGAGGGCGGCACGGACGACGTCGCGGCCGTACAGGTCGCCCTGATCGACCTGTCGGACAGGCTCAGCAGCATGCAGGCATACCAGAACCTCCTGACGACCCTGGAGAGGCTGACCTCCGCCACGACCGTCCAGTTCGGGCTGGAGACCATCGACGTGGCGGAGATGAAGACGGAGTGCGAGCTCACCATCAGGAAGATGACCCTGCTCTCATCCGGCGACAGGACGTCCGGCATGGAGCGCGGACAGCAGCTCATAGCTCTCGCCCAGGACTTCCAGTCCAGGATCGGCGACCGCAGCCTGATCGCACTCTCGCTCTTCAGGAAGGACACCTCCGTCACCGGGACCACCGAGTTCTACAACCTCATGGCCCTGGCATACGAGATCATGGCGGACGCGACCGTCGGGGAGAATCCGTCCCAGGCCGCGGAGTACCAGCAGATCGCGGCGGGGTACAGGCAGCAGAACGGGCAGTCCGCCGAGGAGAACCTGCGCAGGGTGAGGGAGTACTCCGCCACCTGCACCTGCTGGATATGCGGCAGGATCGCCACCGGGGAGGGCATCAACTTCTACGCGGCCCCCGCGGAGGCGCCCAAGTCCCTGGAGGACAAGGCCTCTGCGGCCGCGGCGTCCAGGGAGGGGTACGACCACATCTACGTCTGCAAGGCATGCTACACCGCGATCTCCAACCGCTCCGACGAGATCGCCAACGAGTACTACCAGCAGTCCATGAGGGAGATGATGGCGATGGAGGCCAGGTTGCAGGCGGAGATCGCCGCGCTGCAGAGCCAGATCGCCTTCGCGAGGATGGGAAGATAAGATGGACGACATGGTTGAGCTGCGCTGCAAGTACTGCGGCGCGCCCCTCGACAGGAAGGACATAGAGTCCGACTCCCCCTACATAACCTGCCCCAGCTGCGGCACCACCCAGCAGAGGCTGGACGCCAGGAAGTACATGGAGCAGATGATGGGGCAGATCCAGAGCTGGATCGCCAAGACCATCCCCGGCGGCTTCGCCATGGGGTCGGTCGACAACGTGGACCCCGTCGCCAGGCACAGCATATACGTCAACAGCGTCAAGCCCAGGGTGGACGTGGAGATCAACGAGTACCGCTTCGCGCTGAACTCCGTGATCGCCTCGCCGCTCATCGTGCTCCCGTTCAGCAAGGGGGAGCCGGTCAGGTCCGACCACACCTCCACGCAGGCCTTCGAGTTCCAGGCCAGGCTGAAGAGCGTCGAGCCCATGGCCGTGGACGACGAGAGCAGGAAATCCATCGTCACCGGCGAGGGCATCGCCAACGCCTATGCGATGATACTGAACAACTCCAAGCTGCTGACCGAGACCGGGTCCCCCGGGCGCTTCGCCATCATGTCGAAGAACTTCCTCGAATCGGCGGACGCAATGGCGAAGTGCGAAGGGTACGAGCCGCTCGCATCCAGGCTCAGGGCGCTGTCCGACGTCTGCGCTGCATCCGACATGGTGCTCAACGGGGACGCCCTCGGATGCTCCGCCAAGGCGGAGGAGGGGCTCTCCGAGCTGGAGGCGGCGAAGAGGGAGCTGCTCTCCAACCCCAGGCTCGCCGTGACCCTCAGGGCTGTGGACATGGAGATCTCCCAGACCAGGACGCTGAAGAACGTGGTCGACATGGTCAACAACGGCACGTCCAAGGACCCGCTCAAGACGCTCACGCTGATCAACGGGGTCGCCTCCGCGGAATACCCGGACAACCCGCAATGGAACAGGCTGCTGACGTCGGAGGCCCGCGACTTCGAGCTCTACGGCTACGTCAACGACGTCGTGGCGGCCAAGAACGGCGGCACGATACCGATATGCCAGGGCGGAGGCGACTCGCTGATGCCCTTCTGGGACGTGGACCTGCAGTACAGCTTCACCACCGGCTCGTTCCTCTCCAAGAAGTCCGTGGTCGTGAAGGAGGACCTGATGGTCCCCGCCGTGTTCACGGTGTTCGAGAGGGCGCTGTCCGACCCCCGCTCGGGATTGACCGACATCTTCGCAGCGGCTCCCGAAAGCTCCATATTGAACCGCCTCAAAGGCGAGGAGCACAGCATCAGCGGGAGCGCGGGGATCGGCCGCCTCGCCGACTCCGCATCCGAGGGGTCCCCTGGATCCCGCACCGTGTTCATCCCGCTCTGCACCAGGACCGAGGCGTCCAGGCTGGTGGAGATGTACCTGACCCAGTGCTCGCAGACGCACTCCAAGCTGAAGCTGAGCAAGCCCAGCGTCAAGGGGCTGGTGTACGTGCCGTGCGACACCGCCGGAGGGAGCTTCGCACTCCCGGACGCATTCGGAGGGCTGGAACCCCTCATACTCCGGGCCGCGAACCCGGATAAACTGCTCAAACTGCGAGGTAACACATGTCAGACAACGGAAGCAACAGGACGTGGAACGCGATAGCCGCCGGGGCGCTGCTTATAGCGGTTGCGCTGGGCATCATCCTCTGGTGGTACACCGGGGATGCCATCAACGCGTTCTCGATGATTCTGCTGGTGTTCGGGGCCTACATGGCCGCCACCAGCTTCGCCAGGAAGGGCAGGGCGGACAGCTTCGGCCCCTCCGACGCGGACGCCGCCATGGCCGGAGGGCTCATCGTGGCCGGCGTCGGAATAACCGGCTTCGTTTGGAGCTTCACCGGGGAGGTCACGATCACCGTGGCCGTCCTGATCGTCATCGTCGCCGTCGTGGGCATCGCCCTGGCGGTCAAGAACAGGAGCGTGTGATCATGGGAGTCGAAGAGACCGTCAGATCGGAGATGAAGAGCGAGCTGTCGCTCATCGAGAGGATAGCGTTGTACATCCCCGGGTACAGGGGATACAGGGAGAAGAACCTCCGCAGGGACGAGGACCGCGCCGTGAGGGCGGAGGTCGCCAAGACGATCAAGGGCACCAAGGCGGACCTGGCGACCATCCAGAGGGAGCTCGTCTCCCAGCCGGACCTGATGCTCGACATGGAGCGCATCAGGACCAAGGTCGACAGGTACGACGTCGCCGTCAGGAAGGCGGTGAACGGGTACTCCGGATTCCATTCCACCGTGAAGATCACCGAGGACGACCTCGAGGCCCTCGTGAGATGGGATGCGAAGCTCGTGGAGGACATCGAGCTCCTCAGGCAGGGTGCCGCCGACCTGCTCAAGACCGTCGACCTCGGGGCGGACGCGAAGGCGGAGATCCGCAACCTCGAGAGGGGCGTGGACTCCATGATCGAGGACTACAACCAGAGGGACACCATAATGAAGGGATTCGATTCGCAGGAGGCTGATGCCTGATGGGCAAGAGCAACGTAGTGTTCTGGGAGAACCAGGGCCCGGACGACATCATCTACGCGTACGAGCACGACGACCTCAGGACGCTCACGTCCGTCACCGTGCCGGAGCACGCCGTGGCGATCTTCGCCAGGGACGGACAGCTCTCGGGCGTACTCGAGCCCGGAAGGCACATGGTGACGTCCGCCAACATCCCCTGGCTGACGAAGCTGTACAACCTCGCCCTGGGCTACAAGGAGACCCCGTTCAAGGTGCAGATCATCTTCGTCTCGCTGAAGATGTTCAACGGGAAGTGGGGCATCCGCGGGATGATAAAGGCCGCACCGGGATACGAGGTCCCGATCACCCTGATGTCCAACGGGGACTTCCAGTTCCGCATCAGCGACGTGCCGGTGTTCTACACCCAGGTCCTCGGAGGACTGGCGTCCTACTCCACCGGCGACGTCAACGCGTTCATGAAGGGCTTCATCAACGAGCAGATCACCCAGCAGCTGACGAAGCAGTACTACATGGACGTCTACAACAACCTCGAGAAGGCCTCCACCACCACGAAGGTCATGGTGGAGCAGTACTTCCAGCAGAGGGGGATCGAGCTCCTCTCTCTGAAGATCAACGAGGTGCGCACCACCGACGAGGACCAGAAGAAGATCTTCGAGTACCTCCAGTTCAGCAGCGCCAACGGAGAGGCGTTCAAGAGATACGAGGTCATGGACAGAATGGCCGACGCCATAGGCGCCTCCGACGGAGGGGCCGCGATGGGCACCGGCATGCTCCTGTTCCCGCAGATGTACCAGCAGCTCCAGCAGCAGCCGCTCTACGGGGTCCAGGGCCAGCCCCAGGCGGCCCAGCAGGCGCCCAAGGTGCTCTGCCCCTACTGCGGATCCCCCAACGACTTCCCGTACAAGTTCTGCAGCAACTGCGGCAAGCCTTCCCCACAGATGCAGCCCCAGGGCGCTCCCGTCCAGACGCAGCAGCCCGCTCAGCCCGCCGCACTCGGCGAGCCCCCGAAGTTCAACAGCTGCCCCTACTGCGGACAGAACATCTCCGGCCTCCCCAAGACGCCTAAGTTCTGCCCGTACTGTTCCGAGCAGCTCTATTGAACCCCTTACCCGGCCCCGGCCGGGCTTCCCATCCTCTCCCGACCAGCGGATGCGCCGGCGGCCCGTAAACATCCAGCATGCATCCATCTTTTTCGAAAATCGTAGAACAACTACGGATTACATTGATAATCATACGATTTCAGCGCATTATCCGCATAATCCTTCGAATCCAGCATCCATTAAAGAATAGATTTAAATATCACGAACGACCATATCACTTTCAGGAGGTAAGCAAGCATCGGTAAACGTCAAGTAACCCGGATCTGCGGCGAGGATTGTCACAGTGACTGCACTGAGAAAGCCCGGTCGTTCGACACTTATCTCCAGTGCCTGTCGCGACGACGATTCGCAAGACTCGACTGATGACCGCGACAAACACCTTACCCTCTCAGGGGTCTTCTTGGATTCTACGAAAGCTTAATTCCGCATCATTCTTCACATATTCATGAAGGAGCTCAGGGACTACGTCACCAGCATTCCGGACTTCCCCAAACCGGGAATCATATTCAGAGACATCACGACGATAATGAGCGACGCCGAAGGCCTCAAACTGGCCATCGACGGCCTCGTCGACATGATGAAGGGGCTCGACTTCGACCTCGTGGTGGGGTCCGAGTCCAGGGGATTCATCTTCGGTACCCCGGTCGCATACACCATGGGCAAGGGGTTCATCCTCGTGAGGAAGAAGGGGAAGCTCCCGAGGGAGACCATCTCGGAGGACTACGACCTCGAGTACGGCACCGCCACCCTGGAGATGCATAAGGACGCCATCAAGCCTGGTCAGCGCGTCGTCATCATCGACGACCTCATCGCCACCGGCGGGACCACCGAGGCCATCATCAAGATGGTCGAGCGCGAGGGCGGCAAGGTCGTCAAGATCGGGTTCGTCATGGAGCTCGCCGGTCTCAAGGGAAGGGACAAGCTCAAAGGATACGACGTCGACTCCCTGATCATCTACGAGGGCGCCTGAGATGAGGGTCGTCTGCAGCGCCATCAGGGACGGATGGTTCGGCAACGAGTACGGATGCAAGGGCTCCGCCGACCACAACGGCATGCCCGGGATCTCCCCCGGGTTCAGGATCGAGGACGCCCCCGAGGGCACGAAGAGCTTCGCCGTCATCCTCGACGACTACGACGCCGTCTCCGCAGCCGGGTTCCTCTGGGTCCACTGGCTCATCTGCGATCTCAAGGAGACGGAGGTCGCCGAGGGGGCCACCCGCACCGGCGCCGGATTCACCGAGGGCTCCAACAGCTGGTTCAGCGCGCTCGGAGGACTGACGAGGGAGCAGGCCACCGGATACGGCGGCATGGCCCCGCCCAACGGGATGCATAGGTACACCCTGAAGGTCTACGCACTCGACACCGAGCTCGGACTGCCCAGCGGCTTCAGGCTCAACGACCTGTACTTCGCCATGGACGGGCACGTGCTCGCCCACTGCAAGACCGTCGGCAAGTACACCGGCGAATGAAGAAACAGGCGGCCCTGCCGGGAATCGAACCCGGATTGTCAGTGCCGAAATCTGACGGGATATCCGCTACCCCACAGGGCCCGCCGTCTCGATTATCTACCACATAATTAACGGATTGCCTCAAGGTCCCCTGGGAAACCAGTATATGCCGTCTCCCGAATCCACCGTCCCATGCCCAAGGTGATTCTCAACCACGGAGCCGGCGGGGAGCTCATGCAGCAGTTCCTCTCCGACCACATCACGAAGCACTTCCCGAAGATGGACGCCGAGGTCCCCCTCGACTCCATGGACGACTCCGCCGTCGTGGACGACATCGTCTTCACCATCGACGGGCACACCGTGAAGCCGCTGTTCTTCCCCGGAGGGGACATCGGCAAGATCTCCGTGGCTGGCACCGTGAACGACATATCCGTCATGGGGGCCACCCCCCTCGCTCTGGCCTGCTCCGTCATAATGGAGGAGGGGCTGGACGTCGACATCGTCGACAGGGTCATGGACTCCATGGGCAGGACCGCCGAGGGCGCGGGAGTGCCCATAGCGACCGGCGACACCAAGGTCGTGGAGGCAGGCGCAGTGGAGCAGATGGTCATGTCCACCGCCGCCGTCGGAAAGAGATCCGACCTTCTGGACAGCGACCTGGCCAAGGCCGCGGAGTACAGGAAGGTGGACCACCGCTGGTGCACCGACTCCAACGTCAGGCCCGGCGACGCCATCATCGTGTCCGGATACGTCGGCGACCACGGCATCGCGCTGCTCTCCTTCCGCGAGGGCTACGGCTTCGACAGCGAGGTCCAGAGCGACGTTGCACCGCTGAACAAGATGATCGCCAAGGGACTGACCGCGGGGGGCATAGTGGCCATGAAGGACCCGACCAGGGGAGGTCTGGCGAACACCCTCAACGAGTGGTGCTCCAAGTCCCACGTCGGCATGGAGATCGACTACCCATCCATCCCTCTGAGGGACGGTGTCGTCAACGCATGCGAACTGCTGGGAATAGACCCGCTGGCGATTGGCAACGAAGGGAAATGCGTGATTGGCGTCGTGCCGGAGATGGCGGACGAGGTGCTCAAGGCCATCAGGTCCACCCCCGAGGGCAAGGATGCGGCCATCATCGGCCATGCCGTGGACGGACCGGAGAGGGTCGTCCTCAGGACCGAGGTCGGTGGCAGGCGCATCCTGGAGCCGCCCGCGGGCGACCCCGTGCCCAGAATCTGCTGATCCGGGGGCCCGATCCCCGACCGCTCTCCCGCATCATGCCCATAGTGTACGTGGAAAGGAACGGCAGGACGTACGTCTACCGGACGGAGTCGAGACGCGTCCCTGGTAGGAAGAACCCTGTGAGCATGAAGGAGTACATCGGCATCCTCGATCCGAAGACCGGGATGGTCGATGTGAAACCGCTGCCGATCGATGCGGCATGCTCCATGCTGTCCGATGGAAGGTTCTCCACCCTCGATCGCGGAAGCGTGCTGATTGCCTCCAACGCAGCAGAGAGATGCGGGATGAGGGATGCACTCAGATGCGTCTTCGGCGATGACGGAGACATGATGCTCGCATTGGCTATCTGCTATGCGATCAATCCCCTGCCTAGTGCCGACCGTATCCGTCTCCTCAGAGGTTTGGACCTCGAACCGGTCCTCGGCGATGCAGCATCCACCGCTGGATTGATCAGAAGGGCAATATCGAAGATAGACTACGAATCGATCAAGAGGTATGCATGGACGATCCGCGAGGGATCCGACGGCCCTGTCATCGTCTTCGGACTCTCGGGCAGGAACGGGGGACTCAGACACGCATCCATGAAGAGCCCGATGGACCACGATGCGGACGACGTGTCGCTGATTTTCTGCTCCGATGACATGGGCCGCCCCATAGCCGCAGGCGCTACCATCGGCAGGAGCATGAACGCGGGTGCGTGGAGACGCATGGCCATCGCGACAGGTACGAACGTCAGACTCGTCAGGGTCCTGGACGAGATTTCGGACAATCCCCCGGAGATCGCCAGGATGCTCATGGACGGAGACAGGATGACTATGAGAATCGGGACATGCTCTGACACTCTGCGCTCAGCCCTGGGCATGATGGCCACAGAATATCACAAAGCTGAGCATCATGGAATAGAGCATGATGTGTACCAAGGATGTCTCGGGATAAGACTGAACAACGGAGCTTGGACATATGTCGACCGTGGCAGAGGAAATGATGATTGCATGTTCACCTTTAATGTGTTCCTGACAAAACCGGTCCGCCACATCAGGAACATGACAAAGAGCATCGGATACACGGAATCCAGCGTATCTAGGATGCTGAGGTACAACAATCTGCCGCACAATGACTCCGCGACATCGCATCTGATATCAGAGATTGACGGATGCATCGGATCATCGGTGATACTGACCACGGAAGAGCAATGGGAGTATGCCATGGATCTCATTAATCTGAGGAGCATGACTCTGAAGCAATCCCATGCACTCATCGACAGCATCTTCTCGGCCGATTCATCAGGAAGTCATGGATGGGAAAGGTTCCTGATGTTCCTGTCAACAGGCATACGCACCGCCATAGCCCAGATTCTCGAAGACGGCGACTCCAGACTCACAGTTGATGACGCGTTCTCGCTGGCCTCGAGATATGTGACCATCGTGAGCAACGGATTCAGATTCCATTCCGATGTTTCCCCGGATACCAAGAGGGTCATGGATCTGTTCGGTTCCGCCGAGCGATGTAGCACTTTGAATCATATGATGGCTGTGTGACTACATTTTAATTTTTCATAATTTTCGAATATAATCTTTAAATATTGAGCTTCGAACGATTCATTTTTCGACCTAACGGTCGGGAGGGTTGAATGTACGGAAAACTGATTGCTGATTGCAAGAACTATGCGGTCTACGAAACGTGGGTTGTTTGGCATACCGTACCCAACGGTTACGAAGTAGAAGAATGGTGAAAATGCATCCCACCACCCTGTGTCTAATTCCACCACTCATCACCTTGGTGATAGCATTCATCCTGGTCAGCAGATGCAACAGGAAACTGGGCATTATCGGGATTGACGGATCAGAGATATGGTCCGACCAGAAGAGGCTGATCCGCTGCATCGCCTATGCGATACCGGCGGTCATCATAACTGCGGCATACTGGTGGATCATGGAGACCTACAATCCGACCTTCGTCGTCGCGGGCACCGTGGCGGGATTCCTCTTCGGGGTGGCAATCTGGCACATACTGTACTACAGTCTGGAGATCAGACCTCTAATCATGATTGGGGATCCGAACCTCGAATCCGAATAATCGGAAAACGGATCCTCTCCCCAGCGGGTCCCCCTTCCCCTTCTCGAACCCCTCTTATATTCCGTGGACATGCGGAACCATGAGGATCAAGATGGTGGATTTCCTCCCGTTCGAGGGTCTCAGACCCAACCTGAAAGCAGGAGAGCACATCGGTGACCGCATCTCGCCGCCCTATGACGTGATCGGACCCGATTACCTCAAGGAACTTCAGTCCAAACCGCACAACATCACCAGGCTGACGCTCAACCCCGACGCCGACAAGAGGTACCACGGTTCCAAGGCCGAGCTCGATCAGTGGATCGCCGACAACGAGCTCAAGAGGGACGAGCCGTCCTTCTACATCTACGAGCAGACCTTCGACGACCACGGCGAGCAGCGCGTCCGCAGAGGGATCGTCGGGATCCTCAGGACCGAGGACTACGGGGAGGGCAACATAATCCCCCACGAGGAGACCTTCTCCAAGGTCAAGGCCGACCGCCTCAACCTCCTCAGGGACATGGGCTGCCACCTGGAGTCCATCTTCGGCATATTCAACGGGCTGACCCCGGAGCTCTCCAGGAGGATCAGGGACAACGAGCGCCTCGTCTACCGCTACGTCGACTCCGACGGTGTGGAGCACAGGTACTACAGGCTCTCGGACCCAGAGATAACCGCCGCCATCACATCCGAGCTCAAGGATCAGAGGATGCTCATCGCGGACGGCCACCACCGCTACGAGACCGCCCTCAACTACGCCCGCGAGAACCCGGACGACGAGAAGCGCCAGTACGTTCTGGCCACCCTCGTCCCGGCGGACGACAAGGGTCTGGTGATCTGGCCGACCCACCGCCTGATCAAGTCGGGGAACATCTCCGAGAAGAACGCCATCAAGGGCGTCTCGGCCGCGTTCAGGACCGAGGAGGTGCCCGTCGAGGAGCTCCTGGACCGCCTCCCCGGCCACATGATGGGCATCCGCTTCAGGTCCGGCAAGTGCCTGCTCGCCGACCTCGACGATGACGGCGGGAACGAGATGATGAGCCTCGACACCTACGCCGTCCAGCAGAGGATCCTGTACGGGGTCTACAAGAGCGACGAGGGCAAGGCGGACGTCTCCTACGACGCGGAGGCCGACGACGTGATGAGGCGCATGGATGCCGGCGAGTTCGATGCAGCCGTCCTGCTCAACCCCCCGAGCCTCGACACCATCTGGGAACTCTCGATGAAGGGCAAGCGCATGCCCAAGAAGACCACGTTCTTCTTCCCGAAGATCTGGTCCGGGTTCGTAATCTACCAGATGGACTGAAACACCGTATGGGGCGTCTGGGCATACGCCCGGCACCTTCCATCTTTCTGACCCGGGCCTATCGCGGACAGCGCCCCCGATTGTCCTCGGCACGAACTCTGGGAACGGGCCCGTGTCCGCCCCGGAATCCGATGTCGCTGCCGCATCCGTCCGATGCCCTGAGCGATGTGAACAGAAACGAAACCTCTCGGCCACGAATGACAGGGTATGAGAATGGATGGAGCCGCCGATGGGAATCGAACCCACGACCTACGCCTTACCAAGGCGTCGCTATACCCCTTAGCCACGGCGGCAGTTGTAAGTCGGCGTAATGAGGACTTACTTATAAACATTTTCATCGGAAAGATGGAGGGCGCGCCGCCCGGCGACCGGCCTGGGAGCACACCCTCCTGAATGGCATCTGGCGATGCCCGTTTCTTCAGGACTCCTCGTCCTTCGCGACAGGGTCCCTGCGTCCGGCCAGGAACCTCGGTCCCTTCCAGCTCCAGTCGCCCATCAGGTGCATCAGCGCCGGCACCACGTACGGGACGACGAACAGCGCATCCACCAGGATCGCGAAGCCCAGCGCGAATCCGACCTCCTGCAGCATGCTGGATCCAGATGTCAGCAGCGTCAGGAACGTGCCGCCCATGACCAGGCCGCAGAGCGTTATGACGGATCCGGCCCAGGAGACGGCGTTCTGGATCGCCTCGTCGTTGGACATGCCCTTGAGCTTGCCCTCCCTTATGCGGGTGGTCAGCAGGATGTCGTAGTCCATCCCGAGCCCGAGACAGATTACGAAGAGCACGATTGGCACGACCCATATCACGTCCACGCCTAGCATCTCCGCGAAAACCAGATGCAGCGCCCCCAGAGTCCAGACGACGCTCATCAGGATGGTCATGAGCGACCTTATCGGCGTGAAGTACACACCGAGGACGAACAGCAGCAGGATGTAGATCAGTATCACGACGCCCAGCTCGATCCAGTGGAACTCCGAGTCGACGACGTCGGAGATGTCGTAGAGCACCGCGCCGGTACCGAGCACCCATGTGCCCGCGACCCAGCCGTTATCCTCGGCGAACTGGGCCATGACCTCCCTCGCGCTGGCGATGGAGTCCATCGACCTCTGCGACATGGGCTCGTCGCTCACGATGACCATGATGCGCATGTACATGCCGCCGGTGCCCGCGGACGGATCCGCCGAATCGTATGACACCAGGCCGGTGGAGACGTTCAGCTGGTAGTCGATGAGGCTGGCGACGGTCACCGGCACGGCCGGGGACAACACATCCGACGGGGCGAGACCCCAGGCGCCGTAGGCGTCGAAGAACCGTGCCAGAGGAGCGGTCACCATGTCCGGGAGACCCGCCTGTTCGATGATCGCATGGTTCACGACCTCGGGCGTGACGTATCCGGTCACGTATCCCTCGGCTACCTCCTTCGCCGCCGCGTCCGCGGCCGTCGCGGCGGAATCCTCGTCCATCCCGGCCCCGACGGCCTGCTGGAACGCGGCCTCGTACGCCTGGGCGTAGGCCTGCTGGTACACCTGGCCGGACACGACCGATTCCACCGTCGAGTACAGATAGGCCCAGGGGGTCGGCCCCATGGCCAGCGAGATGTTGTCGTCCGAAGCCTGCAGGGCGCCGAGGCTGCCGCCGGTCAGCGACGATCCTATCAGCCCGGACTGGAGGGCCGAGACGTACTCCAGACCGGCATCGGTCCATGTCAGCGTACGGACGCCGTTGCCCAGGTCACCGATGACGGCCACGGGCTGGTCCGTCTCGATCAGGACGTACGTGGGCATGAGGTACCCGCCGTCGGTCGCGGAGGTCAGCGCGTCCACGCCCTCCTTCGCCTCGGAGTCGGGCATGACGCTGATCATGTCGAAGGAGTCCTCGGATGTGATCGCCACATATCCGAGGGGGGCGGTGATGAGTATGGCCACGGCCACGATGGACCAGGCGTGCTTGGTGGAGAACCTGCCGGCCCAGGAGAAGTACCTCCTGGATGCCGAGACCATCCTCCCGTAGACCCCGTGGCGCATCCTGCTCTGACCGGTGTAATCCTCGATCCTCCTGGGCCAGAAGATCCTGTCCCCGCAGAGCGCCAGTATGGCGGGTATGAGCGTGAGCGCCGCGAGCATCGCGACCACGATGCCCAGCGCGAGCGATATGGCCATGGTCGAGACCAGGCTGAAGGAGCACAGGGACATGATCGCGAATCCTATGATCACGGCGAGTCCCGACGTGAGCACCGACTCCCCGGCCCACTTGATGGCCTCTGTGAGCGCCTCCTCCTTGCTCCTGGAATGGTAGTTGCGCTCCTCCCTGTATCTGGCTATGATGAAGATGGAGTAGTCGACGCCCGCCCCGAGCATCGAGACGAGCACTATGGTCTTCGTTATGTAGAATATGTCCAGGAACTGTCCGAGCGCGAAGACTAGCGCGAGGACCGTGCCGTACGCGGTGCCCACCACTATCGGGGGCACGAGAGCCGTGACCAGGGTCCAGAAGAACAGGCCCAGGAGCACCAGGATTATCAGGATCGACAGGGGGTCGATCTTCGCGATATCCGCATCGGCGCTCTCCAGCGTGTCGTACGCGATCGGTATCGACCCGGTCACGTATGTCCTGACGTCCAGTCCGGCCTCGGACACCGCGTCGGCCACCGCCGACCTCAGGTTCCCGATCTCGTCTATGGCGGACATACCGTCATCGAACGCGAAGCTGAGGATGAGGACCCCTCCCTCGGAGCCCTCGCGGCCGAACGCCCCCATCGTGCCGTACGACACGTCGTCGCCGAACCTGTCGTAGAGGGAATCCGACAGGATGCCGGATTCCAGCAGACCCGCCTGTATGCGGACCAGCGCGTCCTGGTCATCGTACGGGATCACGAGCACCGTGTCGGTGCCTATCGAACCTTCGAAGCAGCTGTCCACGATCTCCTGGCCCTCCGAGGACTCGGAGTCCAGTCCGCCCATGGACGTCATGTCGTAGGCCAGGACATCCCCGATCTGCGCCGCGAAGGGCAGCGCCACGATCAGAGCGACAACCCATACGGCGATGATCGCCTTTGGATGCCTCTGGACCTGTTGAGCGTATCTCTCGAACACGAGATTCACCTTTGAACATGCTCAAAATCCATCCTTTATAAATTTGAGCATGCTCATATTTCGAGCGGAGACGAAGCTTCTCCCCGGGACGAAGGGCCGACTGTCAAAGTTTAAGAGATGTGTGAGCAGTGGAGTCATGATCCCGAAGGGAAGAACGGAACGAGCATGAGCGGAACCCAATCACACCTGGAGATTCGCAGGAAGCGCAGCGAGAAGACGGAGGGGATACGGAAACGCATCCTCGAGGAGTCCGTCAAGCTGTTCCTCGAGCAGGGATACGAGAAGACCACCACCCGCCAGATCCTTCAGAGGGTGGGCATCCTCAATGGCAGCCTGTACAACATCTACAGGAGCAAGGAGGAGATCTTCTCGGACATCATAATGATCGCCCTCGCCGAGGTCGCCCACCAGGCCCCGGAGACCGACCCCGACTACGAATGGTCGGACAGGCTGTCCTACGTCCTCTGCATGGAGCTCTACCTCTCCGAGCGCTCCCCCCGTGTCGCCGAGCTTCTGTCTCTGATAAGCCAGAAGCGCGCCATCCGCGACAGGATAAGCGACACCGTCATGACCTGGCACGAGACCGGCGAGTTCAGGGACACCGAGCATCCCCTGATGGTCCTGGACGCCCTCACCGGCGTCACCTCCGCGTTCATCCACAGGATGGTGTCCGACCCCGACAAGGTCGACGTGAGGAAGGCGATGGAGATAGTCGTGAGGCTCGTGGACTCCCTCCTGGAGCATGAGAGGCGCGACATCTCCGCGGTGGTCGACAGGATGGAGAGGCACATGTCCGAGCAGAGCGTCTCCATCTGCGGCATCCCCATCATCTAATTACTGAATCGGCATACGCGCGCCCATGAAGAAGGAGATGAGCGCCTTCGACCTGCGCTCGGTCGTCACCGAGCTCTCGAACCTCGAGGGCGCCCACATGGACAAGATCCATCACTGGGGCGGGAACGTCCTTTTCAGATTCAACGTCCAGGGCCAGGGCAAGAGGGAGCTACTTTTCGCGGACAGGAAATGGCTGTTCTGCCCCTCGTCCAAGCCCGACACCCCCACCATGCCCACGGCGTTCGCCTCGTTCCTCAGGAAGTACATCGACAACGCCCGCGTCAACGGCGTTAGGCAGGTCGGGTTCGACAGGGTCATGGAGATCTCCATGTCCAAGTCCGACGGCGACTACATCCTCGTGTTCGAGATGTTCGGCGGAGGGAACGTGCTCCTGGTGAAGGACGGCATCATCCAGAACTGCCTGGTCCAGAAGACCTGGAGGGACAGGAAGACCCGTCCCGGGGAGCCCTACGTCGCCCCCAAGTCCAGGTTCGACCCCACCGAATCCACCGAGGAGGAGTTCGCCGCATCCGTCAGGGGCTCCGACGCGGATGCCGTCAGAACGCTGGCCACCGCCGTGAACCTCGGCGGACAGTACGCCGAGGAGGTCTGCAGGCGCGCGGGCGTGGACAAGTCCGTCCCGGCCGCGGGCCTCTCCGAGGACGACGTCCGCAGGATGTACGCGGAAATGAGGGGCATCGTGGAGACCGTCCTCAGCGACCCCAGGCCCACCGCCTACCTCAGGGACGGCGCGATAGAGGATTTCGCTCCCGTCTCGCTGGTCTCGCGCTCGGACCTCGAGGCGAAAACGTTCGGCACCATGTCCGAGGTCATCGAGACCTATCTGAAGGAGACCGGCGAGGCCGCCGAGGAGGCGTACGTCGACCCGGCCGTCGAGAAGATGATGAAGAGGATCTCCAAGCAGGAGGAGACCCTCGACGAGTACTCGGTCCAGGAGCAGGAGCACCGCGCGGACGCCGAGGCGCTGTACACCGACTACCAGAAGGCCACGGAGCTCCTGGCGGTCCTGAAGGACCAGTCCTCGAAGCTGACGTGGGAGAAGCTGTCCGAGGGGGCCGCCAGGATCCCCTTCGTCGAGTCCATCGACCCGGCGAAGCACACGGTCCGCGCCCAGCTGGGCGGCAGATGGATGACCCTCGACTGGGAGAAGGGCGTGGACGCCAACGCGTCCGACCTGTATCAGAGGGGCAAGGAGGTGGGCGAGAAGGCGAAGCGCGCCAAGGAGGCCCTGGACCAGAGCCGCGAGGAGCTGGCCAGGATCCAGAAGGGCATCGACCGCGAGAGGGCCCTCGCCGCGGAGCGCGCACAGCCGACCAAGCAGTTCTGGTTCGAGAGGTACAAGTGGTTCATCACCACCGGCGGAAGGCTCGTCATGGCCGGCAGGGACGCCCACAGCAACGACAACATCGTCAAGAAGCATCTGAAGGAGGGCGACCTCTACGCCCACGCGGACGTCCACGGGGCGCCGTCGGTCGTCATCAAGGACGGCGCCAAGGCGTCCCCCGAGGAACTCCGCCAGGCATGCCTGTTCGCCATCACCCAGTCCAAGGCCTGGATCGCCGCCCTCTCGGAGGGAGGGGCGTTCTGGGTGTTCCCGGACCAGGTCAGCAAGACCCCCAATCCCGGCGAGTTCGTGCCCAGGGGTGCGTTCATCGTCCGCGGCAAGAGGAACTACGAGTACCACCTCCCGATGGAGCTGGTCATCGGGGAGATCTTCCACGAGGGCGCCAGGAAGGTCATGTGCGGTCCCGCCGAGTGCTTCGAGGGCTGCGACAAGTACATGGTCATCCGCCCGGGGAAGCCAAAGTCGGGCAGGAAGGCCAACGAGATCGCCAAGAGGTTCGAGGTCCCCGAGGAGGAGATCTCCAGGATCGTCCCCCCTGGCGACATCGAGGTCGTCCGCGAGGTCTGGCCGAAGCCGGATGAGGACGAGTGATCATCCGCCCGAGGCGACCCTCATCGCCCGGACCTCAGAATCCTCTGGAGGGACGGCGTCCATCGGCACCGGGCGTCCGGCGATGAGATAAACATAGGAATCGGGGATGCGGCCCGACGACCGGACCGCGTCCTCGATCGTCTGATCCTGGACCGCGTCCACGGACCCGTCCGAAAAGCATATCCTGGCCGTTCTGAACCCCTCCCCTTCCATCGTTCGCCCCCGTCTCATGGGACGCGCTGGGCACGGTAGCGACCTCCCAGATAATAGATGTCGCTCCCGAGACTGTCGGGATCCGTCCATGGGAGGGCGCCCCGGAGTTGGATGACGCGCATTTCACATGACATTCCCCGTCCATTCGTCATCCGTCGGAGCTCTTCGTATCAGTATTAAATACGGATGCTGGAGTATTATTGAGCACGGTCAAAGACCGGTGATAACATGGCATCTTCAGGTAATGTCAATTGGATGGGAATCATCGGACTCATCGGCTCCGTGCTGATGATAGCTGGAGTGTTCCTTGCATGGGCCGAGATGAACGTCACCATCATGGGGTTCGGTTCCAGCGTCACCATGTCCGGAATGGACGTGTTCAACGGGACTGTGACTATAGAGGGACATGAATTCAGCGATGTGGAGTTCGACTACGCCTACGCGCCGATCGTCTGCCTCGTCGCAGGAGTCCTCTCGCTCATCACCACGATCATCCCGATCGTCTACAACAAGATCCCCACGATCAACAGGATCCTTGGAGCCGTCTCCCTGATCCTCGCCATCGTCGCACTCGTACTCGCCATCATGTTCAACGGACAGATGGACGCCGTCGACTTCGAGGGCCTGGCCAGAGCATCCGTCAGCGCCGGAACCGGAGTGTGGGTGTGCGTTGCGGGCGGTGTGCTCCTGGCCATCGGCGCCATCGTCGACATCGCGAAGAAGTACGTCACCAACGGCGACAACTGAACCTAAACGGCGGTCCACGGACCGCCACCTTTTCTTTTCTATGAAGCTCCCGCTGGGAGCACCGTAATGAAGAATGATGGTGCCCGCGCCGGGATTCGAACCCGGGTCAAGAGATCCGCAATCTCACAGGATATCCAAGCTACCCCACGCGGGCAGAATTGCCAAGTGTTTGGTTAAGGGGTTTTCACGCCTCAGGGTGGGACAGGTAGCGGGTGATGTATCCGGCGATCCTGTTCCTCATCTTGACGGAGGTGACATCGGTCAGGGTGCTGACCATCTCCTTGTTGGCGTCGAAGTCCTTGCTGAACGCCTGAGGATACTTGTTGATGAGTTCGATGGAGACTCTCTTGATGTAGGTGGGTCTTATTCTTCCCATATCATTCACCGAGTTGAATGAACCGCGCTAAGTGGATGCTGTATTTAAAGAGTTCTATGCCCCTCCGAAGGGGTCGATCTCATCGGAGGGAGCCGGGCCTGATCCTGTCCAGCAGCATCCCGTCGATGTCGAACGGCTCCAGCTCCGCGGCCGCCTCCAGCGCGTCCTCCAGCTTGTCCTCGCTGTCCGAGTACACCGTCATGAGCACGTCGCCCTTCGCGACCTTCCTCCCGCGCTTCCTCGAGAGCACGAGCCCGGCGCCCTTGTCCGCCGGGGCACCGGCGGCCTTCGCCACGGAGACCACGGCCCTGTTCGATATGCGGTTGACGAAACCGTCCCTCGGCGAGACGACATCGGCGGAGAAGCGCCCCAGCCGTACGTCCTCGGAAGTTATCCCGTCCATACCGCCCTGGGCGCGGACGATCGCCCTGAACCTCTCCAGGGCGCGGCCGGACGTCAGGCACTCCCTCGCGCGGACGGTGCCGTCGCACATCCCGGCCATCTCCAGGATCATCCCGGCGCAGATGCATGCCTTCTCGGCCACCTCCTCGTGGCCCGGCCTGTTCTCGAGCACCTGGATGCACTCCCTCGCCTCCGGCGCGGGCCCGACGGCGACGCCCAGGGGCTGGTCCGCGTACGTGACCGCGCACTCCACCCTCATGCCCAGCAGGTCCCCGAGCTCCATCAGGTCGCGGGCGTAGGCCTTGGCCTCCTCCGGGGACCTGACCTTGGTCTCGGACCCCATCGGGATGTCCATGAGCACATCGGTGGCACCGGCAGCGACCTTCTTCGCCATGATCGACGCGAGCATCTGCGGCTTCGGATCGATACCGAGCGGACGCTGGACCCTGATGAAGCGGTCCCCGGCGGGGGCCAGGTCGGTGGCACCTGTCCAGGAGAACACCCCGCCCTCGGACTCCGCGATCCTGCGGACATCGTCCGAGCCGTGGGTCACCGGACAGAACACCTCCACGAAATCGGCCGTCCCGCAGGCACTGCTTATGGCCCTCGACGAGAGCTTCGGGATCAGCAGGCCCTCGGACGCGACGATCGACACCACGATCGGTGTGATCTTGTTGCCCGGGACCCCTCCGAAGCTATGGAAGTCGAACACGCGGCGGTCCCCGAAGTCCAGGACCGAGCCGGTGGACGCCATGGCACTGGTGTAGGACGCCGTCTCGCACATGGACATGCCGCGTATGTGTAGGGCGGTGAGCCATGCGGAGGTCTCGATCCTCGACAGCCTGTCATGGACCGCGTCGTCGACGATCTGCGAGATCTCCTCCGGGGACAGCTCCTCCCCGTCCATCTTGCCGCGGATGGCCCTCACGGACTCCGGGATCGGCGCGGCGGTGACCTCCACCTCATCGCCGGGGTGGATGCAACTGGCGCCGAGCACCCCGCAGGCTATCATGACCGTGCCCCGCCTCACCAGGGTGTCCGACATGCTGGCTATCGCGGTGACGCATCCGCGCCCCTCGATGCGGACGTGGTCGCCCTCGCGGATCCCGATGATCCTGCAGTCGTCCTCGTGCAGCAACGCCGTCGGCTCGGCGATGCCGATGTCGTAGTTCTCGGCGGTCAGTCTCATGCATCAGACCTCGATTCCGGTGAATCGTCCAAAGGCCCTTCTTGCTGCTTCCATCCCTCGAGAGAACACCTTCTGCCTTGAGCCTCTGTATATCACGGTTGATCGTGCTTCTGGACATACCCAACTTCTTGGACAGGCCCTCTATTGAGATGGATGGATCCGATTCCATCATCTGGATTATCTGTTCTCTGCGATTTCTGGGGACAGTTCTTATCTGATCAGTGTCATGAGACTGATTATCAGTGTCATCAGTGTCATGAGACTGATTATCAGTGTCATCAGTGTCATCATCAGTGTCATGAGACTGATCATAATCCACAGGACGCCAGATTGTGACTATGACATCCGCGGGCCCTTCCTCTATGGATGGTTCCGGCAGCCCATATTCCACGCAGTTGTGGATGATCGTTGACATCCCATTCCCCCAACCTTCGCAAATGCCGACGAGTCTGAAGAATTTGGATATCACGGGGTTGCGATGCTCCGTGCGACCTTGCTTCATCTCATCACGACTTATCAGAAGGATTCCGGGGGACGTTATCTCCAATCTGTCGTCGAATATGGCCAGATGTATCGGACGATTGCTATTGATGTAGCTTCTGTGCTGAACGGCGTTCACGATTACCTCGCGAATCGCATCGGGCGGTATCTCGTATCTGTCCTCGCGAACAAGACCACTTACACGTCCGCTCTTCCTGATATTGCGGAGAACAAAACGATAGGCATTCTCAATCTGTTCGAATATAGGACATGAGAAATCCGCCTGATCTAGAAATTCGGTCCCGTTACGACCCTTGAAGAGAGCACACCTGACTTCTGTGAAAAGGAACGGAGAGTCGCTACAAAGAAGGGCATATGCATTGGTTGGAATATCCTGGCCATCTTTCACCCTGATGATACCGCAGTTGCGGAGATCGGTCTCATCGATCTCGGCACCGTATAACTCCCCAACCTTTCTGATTATACAATCTGTCCTCTCTCTGGTAACAGCAATATCGAGATTCTCTAGAGAATCGAATGTCGAGCGCTTCCCCTGAAGCCTGAGCTCATCCAAGGTGGCATCGTCCACCAGGCGAGTGGATGCTCCCCTGCGAACGAAAGTCCCTTCCTTCACACCGAGCCTCTTGATGTAATATGGCCTGCCAGGCCCTGGATATACCTCTACGACCACCACCGACTCGCCCTCAAGAGATTGGACATAGACATCTCTCGATATCTGCGGGACTATGGAATCCGATATGGAATCGTCGATACTCTGACAGAGTTGTTCCAGCTCCTCCTTGGTGACTCCGAACACCTCACCCCTGTCATCTACGCCCACGACGAGCCTTCCGCCCCTGCCATTGGCAAACGCCACGACCGTCTTCAACCAGCCGATGCTGTCCTCTTGCAGAGACTCCTTGAATTCGAGAATGGTGGATTCCCCACCTTTCACCTAAGAGAGGAGGTCGGACATGGTGGCAACGTGTATCGTTTCAGCGTTTAATAGAATAACGCAACGATAGTTGATTCACAACCTTTATCCCTTGCCCAGGATAACCTCCCCGACCAGGCGCCTGACCTCGTCCATCCCGTACGTGAGGTACACCGCGGCGAGCAACGCCTCGAACAAATCCGCGCGCATGTTCTCCTCGATGAGCTTCGCTCCGGTGGAGCGGTCTACATGCCCTCCCCCGACCCTCATCATCGAATCGATCTCCGGCCAGGAGGCCAGCACGCGCTCCGAGATCATGCGGTTGGCCACCTTGTCCTGCTTGAAGTCGGTCATGGCACCCTCCCTCAGGTCGGTGTCCCTGTACACGGCCTCGCACACCACGAACTCCAGGATCGCGTCCCCCAGGAACTCCAGCCTCTCGTAGGACTCGTCCCCGTGCTCGTTGGTGTAGCTGTCATGGGTCAGGGCCCTGCAGAACAGCTCCAGCCCTTCGGCCGGCACGTTCCTGTATCCGAGGGGCGGACGGGCCAGCATCCCGCGGACCTCCATCTCGAAACGCGACTCCATGGTATCGCCCGTACGAACGCGATCGGAGCGATAAACACATCGCGCGAACATCCCGAGCCGAACCTTATCTATGGCTAAGATATCCCCGTCCGCATGCCCGGGAAGAAGAGGCTTAGGATGAGGGGCGTCAAGCACACCTCCAAGAGACTTGAGGACGAGCTGCTGGAACGCTCCAGGACGCTCGCCGACGACCCCGGGATCCTGAGGCCCCAGTGCGCCGGGAACTGCAGGAAGTGCGTCTTCGACAAGCCCTTCAAGCACATAGACGGCCTCCAGAAGATCAGGAACGACCCCGAGGCCCTCATAAAGGAGGCGTCCAGGCTGGGTGGCGACGACATCGTCCGCGCCTACGCCGGGACGATATCCCTGGCGGCGTCCGGCTCGGTGCCCATGCTCGCATCCGGGAAGCTCGGAGGGGAGACCGTGTCCTACGCGGTGCGCGGGACGGTCAACGCCGCGAAGCTGATCGGGTGCCAGTACTACGACGACCCGAAGAAGAGGCTGCTCCTGTACTCCGACATCATCAAGAAGAACAAGCTCCACCTGTACTCGTTCGGGGAGGACCTGGTGTGCTCCGACTCGCCCAACATGCCGGAGGGGTACCTCTACGACACATTCTGGGAGACACCCTACGAGTTCCCGGACGATGGGCTCTCCTGCGGACACACCACCTCCGCGGTGCTGGAGATCCACGTGAAGTCCCTGGACGAGACGATCTCGATATGCGAGAACTGCGCCCGTGACGTCTCGACCCTGATGTACATCGTGTCCAGGCTGGCGGCCGTCGACCCCATGGACGACATGGAGGTCCGCGTGAGGCACAAGTACCACTCATCCGGGGAGAGCGACATCGAGCCCATCACCGGCGACCGTCTCAAGGACTACATGATCGGCAAGGTCGGCGACGCGGCCCTCATCTCATCGGTCAAGAGGTCCAAGCTCGGCAGCCTGAAGGACGGAGCCGCGGCCACCTACATCGTGGGCACCGCCAACTACGGCTCGGACCTGGACGCGTTCATCTCCGCGCTGGAAGGCGGCGAGAGGGAGAGGGACACCCTCAGGAGGTTCCTCTCCGAGAACAGCCGCGCCGTGGTCCTGAAGACCCCCAGGGTCAGCGAGGCCCTGTCGGTGCTGTGGGAGTCCGACTGGAAGGACATCATCAGGACCCACACCGACGCCAGGACCGCCGATGCGGTCGGAGACGTGTCCCGCTCCCAGCCCATGCAGGCGCTGGACAACGCGTACAGCGTGTTCCTCTCGGCCGACGTGGTGGCATCCCTGCCGGAGATCAGGCGCCCCGGACCGATGACCCAGGTCATAGACAGACTGGCCAAGGCCGCCAAGGTCGGAGGCGCCAACATGGTCGCCGAGACCGTCGAGAAGACGTCCCTCAAGGACAGCAAGTCCCGTTCAGTCGCTGCCGCGTTCATCCTCGCCTGCGGAGGGGAGCCCTCCATGAAGCTCTCCCCGGCGGAGAGGGAGCTGGCCGACTATCTGGCACAGTTCGCCGGCAACGTCGTCAAGGCGGGCGGGGACAAGTACCTCGACGCTATGAGGACGCTCCTGGTCGCCTGCGGGGCGAACGAGAAGTTATCCTGACGTCGGCGACGTAATGGGACACCGACGGGGCGAAGGACTTCACCTCGCGGATCCCCAGGACCTCGTATCCGCAGAGCGGCGAGAAGATCTCGTCGACCCTGCGGGCCTGGTCGCCCACCGGGAAGGTGTCATGGTAGTGGATGATCCCGCCGATGCGTATCATCCTCAGGGCCGCCGGCAGGAACTCCGATGTCGTCTGCACGTACCCCATCAGGATGCGGTCCGCGAAGTCCCTGCCCGGGATGGAGCGGTTGTCACCGAGCATGGGCAGCACCACATCGCCCACCTCGTTGAGACGGACGTTCTCCACCAGATAATGGTAGGATTCGGGATTCTTCTCGCAGGCGAAGACCCTGCGGGCCCCAGAGAACCTGGCCAGCGGGAGGGTGAAGTACCCTATGCCAGCGAACATGTCCACGACGGTCTCGCCGGTGCAGTCCAGGCTCCTCATGCGCATGCGCTCGTCCGTGTTGCCGGAGGCGAACATGACCTTGGTGACGTCGAAGCGGTAACGGATGCCGTTCTCGAGACGCACCGACTCGGTCTCGGTGCCGTGGATCACCCTCATGCTGGGCTGACGGAACTCCCCGGACACGCCGTGGACGTCCGCGCACACGGTCTTGGCGCCGAGCACCTTCGCATAGGCGTCACCGATGCCGTCGAGATACGGTTCGCAGGACGGGTCCAGCTTCAGGATGACGATGTCACCGACGAACTCCCAGCGGTCGGGCAGATGACCCCTCAGTTCAGGTATGCCCCCGAGGATCTCCGAGATCCTCTCCTGGGGCGTCCTGCGGTCCAGCGAATGGGCGTCTCCCTCCGTGATGGCGAACCCCATCGCGGAGACGTCGTCCACGTGCTCCGGCAGTATCGGCACCAGACGGCAGCCGTCGCCCTTCGCTATCCTGGCGTGGATGTCCACGTATCCGAGGGACATCAGCCTGTTTATCGTCTCCCCCGCGATCCGCGAGGGCACCTCGGCCATCGGCACGCGCCTCATATCAAGCACCTCAGGAGCGTCCAGGCGCCCGAAGCCGCCATGCCCGGATGCCTCAGGAGCGCCTTCATCACATCGGCGGGCGTGTCCAGGTCTATGCCGTCCAGCACCGCGCGGACATCGTCCCTCGAGGCGTAGCGACCGGCACGGTCCAGGTCGCGGTCGTCCATCCTCAGGAGCGCCCTCCGGAGGCGGTACGCCTTCGACAGATCCCTCCCCATGGCGTCATCCCAGCGCCTGTCGTACTCGGAGAGCCTCCTCGCCGAGAGGTCGTCGGATGCGAGGGCGGAATGCGCCACATCCGCGAGTATGGGGGCGGCAACCATCGAAGGCAGTATCCCCCCTCCGGAGACCGGCTTGACCTGCGAGGCGGCGTCGCCGATGAGCATCACCCTGTCCGAGGATATCGGCCCGGACGGGTGCATCGGTATCCTGCCGCTGTGCATCCGTATGACGCGGTCCCCGTACCCCAGGTCCGAGAGCAGCCTCTTCAGATACTGATACGGCGGACCGGCGGACCATGACGTGCACAGCCCGACGCGGGTGAAGTCCCCGCAGGGGATCTCCCACGTGAAGAATCCGGGGGCGTACCTCGAGCCCATGCGCATGCGGAACATCCCTTGGTCCTCCATCCTCACGGCGACATCGGCCTGCACCCCGCGTATGCGCTCGCCGGGGACGCAGCCCACGGCGGGAGCGACCACGGACCCGTGACCGTCGGCCCCTATGAGCAGTCTGGCACTGTGGTCCCCGGCGGACGTGGAGATCCCCACGGACGACCCGACGGAGAACGACCTGACCTTCTCCGAGAGCCTGTACTCGGCACCGGCGGCCATGGCCCTGTCGGCCATCTTCGAATCAAGGTCCGAACGGTCCACGGCCCTCGCCTTCGGACGCTCGGAGCGGACCTCGACCCTGCCCCCACCCGGGAGGAGGACCTCGGCCCCGTACAAGGTGGAGAGGACGTCCGGGGAGACCCCGGACGCCTCTATGGCGCGATCGGTGAGGAGCCCTGCGCACTGCTCCGGGAGCCCTATGCGCGGATGGTCCTCGAACACCATCACGCCGTGGTCGCGGGCCAGGAGGGCGGCGACCGCGCTTCCCGCGGGTCCGCCTCCCGCCACCGCGACGTCGATCATGCCTTCTTGGACTTCTCGTAGTCCGCGACGAACTTGGCGATGCCCTCGTCCGTCTTGGGGTGCGAGATCATCTTCTTCAGCGTGTCGTAGGGGATGGTCGCGATGTCGCATCCGCACAGCGCAGCGTCGAGGACGTGGTTGGGTCCGCGGATGGAGGCCGCGATGACCTCGGTCCCGATGCCGTAGTTGTTGAAGATCGCCATGATCTGCTCGACGAGGTCGGATCCGTACTGGCCGATGTCGTCCAGGCGTCCGATGAACGGGGAGACGAAGGCTGCTCCGGCCTTGGCGGCCAGGAGGGCCTGCAGCGGGGAGAAGATCAGGGTGACGTTGACCCTGATGCCCTCGGAGGCGAGGATCTTGGTGGCCTTGAGGGTCTCGACGCACATGGGCAGCTTGACGTTGATGTTGGGGTGGATGGCGGCGAGCTCCCTCCCCTCCTTCACCATCTCCTCGGCGGTGGTGGACATGGCCTCGGCGGAGATGGGGCCGTCGACGATCTCGGCGATCTCCCTGACCCTGGTGCGGACGTCCACGCCCTCCTTGGCGATGAGGCTGGGGTTGGTGGTGACCCCGTCGAGGATCCCCCAGCTGTTGATCTCCCTGATCATGTCCAGGTTGGCGGTGTCTATGAAAATCTTCATCGGATTCACTTCCTTGAGATGACTTTGCGGGCCGCGTCTGCGATGGCGCCGGCGGTGAGCCCGTATTTGATCATGAGTTCGTCCGGCTTCCCGGACTCGCCGAAGGTGTCCCTGGTTCCGACCCTCTCCAGTGGGGCGGGGCGGGAGTCCGCCAGGACCTCGGCGACGGCGGAGCCCAGTCCGCCTATGATGCTGTGCTCCTCGGCGGTGACGCAGCATCCGGTCTTGGACACCGATGCGACGATGGCCTCGGCGTCGATGGGTTTGATCGTGGATACGTTGACGACCTCCGCGGAGATGCCCTCGGATGCCAGCGTCTCGGCGGCCTCCAGGCACATCGCAGTCATCTGGCCGCATCCGAACAGCGTCACATCGGAGCCCTCGCGCATGACCCTGGCCTTGCCTACCTCGAAGACGTCGTCCTCGGATGTCACGACCGGGAAGTCGGCGCGGCCCATGCGCATGTATGCGGGGCCCTCGAAGTCCGCGAGGGCGATGGTGGCCGCGTACGCCTCGTATGCATCCGCGGGGCAGATGACGGTCATGTTGGGGAGGGTGCGCATTATCGCCATGTCCTCCAGCGCCTGGTGGGACGCGCCGTCCTCGCCCACGGTGATACCGCAGTGGGTGGCGCAGATCCTGACATTCAGCCTGGGATAGGCGACGGCGAGCCTGATCTGCTCCCAGCACCTGCCCGTGGCGAATATCCCGAAGGTGGAGGCGTAGACCACCTTGCCCGAGGCGGCGAGCCCGGAGGCGATGCCGATCATGTTCTGCTCGGCGATGCCCACCTCGACGAACCTCTCGGGGCAGACCTTCTGGAACTCGGAGGTCTTGGTGGATCCGGCCAGGTCTGCGTCCATGACGACGACCCTGGGGTCGGCGGCGAGGGCCGCGAGGGCCTTGCCGTAGTAGTTGCGCTGTGCGATCTTCATTCGGATCCCCCCGTGAGCTCCATGATTGCAATCTCGCGCTCCTCCTCATTGGCGGCCTTGCCGTGGAACGCGACGTTGTTCTCCATGAAGGACACCCCCTTTCCCTTGACGGTCTCCATTATGATGGCAGTGGGCCTGTCGGAGGGTTCGGACGCCCTCTCGATCGCATCGATGATCATCTGGATGTCGTGGCCGTCGATGACGATGACGTTCCATCCGAACGCCTTCCACTTCTCGGGCAGCGGGTTGAGGCCGACGGCCTCCTCGGTGTCCCCGGTGATCTGGAGGTGGTTGCGGTCGACGATGGCGATGAGCCTGGACAGCCCGTACTGGCGGGCGAACATCGCCGCCTCCCAGTTCTGGCCCTCCTGAAGCTCCCCGTCCCCGAGGAGGCAGAAGGTCCTGTAGTCCTTCCCGTCCATCTTCCCGGCCAGAGCGATGCCGCAGGCCATGCTGAGGCCCTGCCCCAGCGATCCGGTGGACATCTCGACGCCGGGCACCTTGCCGCGGACCGGGTGGCCCTGCAGCCTGGAGCCCAGCTTGCGGAGCGTGAGCAGCTCCTCGGTGGGGAAGTATCCGGACTCGGCGAGGGCGGCGTAGAGGACGGGGGCGACGTGGCCCTTGGACAGGACGAAGCGGTCCCTGTCCTCCCACTGGGGGTTCTCCGGGTCGTGCCTCATGCATCCCCCGAAGTAGAGGACGGCCATGAGGTCCGCCGACGACAGGGACCCTCCGGGGTGGCCGGATCCGGCCTCGGACGTCATCTCGATGACGTCCACCCTGAGCCTGTCCGCGATCTTCTTCAGATGCTCGACGTCTGCTGACATATTCAATCGCTCTCGATCCTAGGCGCGAGGAGGTACCTCACCTTCGCCGCCCCGTCGGCGAGCGCGAACACGAGCTTGACGGGGTAGTCGCTGTCCAGCTCGACGGTGACCGCGGTCCCCGCCGGTATGGCCTTGGTGATGTTCTGGAAGTAGTCCAGGGGGAACATGCTCCTGACCTCCTCGGCGGCCTCGATGCCCAGGAGGGAGCTGCCCTCGAGCCTGAGGCTCACGGAGTCGGTGTCGCCCTCGCAGGACAGCTCGAAGAAGTCCGGCCCCGCCCTGAGGGTGATGTGGTCGGAGATGGTGTCGGCCGCGCGGATACCTTTCTGCAGCTCGTCCACCATGAGGCTGATGCTGGTGGCGAGCGAGAGCTGGGGGACCTTCGGGTCGTTCATCGTGGCGGTGTCCACCAGGTTCATGCGCCTGGTGATGTTTCCGACCTTGAACACGAGCCTCCCGTGGGTGTCGTCCTGCTCCATGCTGACGATGTCGCCGGACGAGGCCAACTTCAGGACCCCCTTCACCTTGTCGAGATCGAGCCCGATCTCGCAGGAGTCCGCCTCATAGGATTCGAAGGCGTCCTTGCCGACCTCCATCTCAATCATGGCGACGTGGGCCGCGTCCACGGCCTTCAGGGTCATGCCATCCGGACCGATGGTGAACTTGACCTCATCGATCAGGGTGGAGATGATGTTGACGAGCCCTTTCAGGGTGTCCGACTTGAGATCGGCCTTGAACATCCTCAGTACTCCCTCCAGGTGTGGTTGCACTTGCAGCAGCGGTAGATCCTGGTCTCAGGCTCATCCGCGGCCCTGGTCTGCCTGATCACGAAGAAGGCCTCGGTGTGGCCGCACTCGGGACAGGCGATGCGGGTCTTCGGGAGGGTGGCCGTGTCGCTCTCGATGACCGTGGTCATCCTGTTCTTGGAATCGGTGACGATGATCTCCGGCTTGGAGCCCAGATCCTTCTCGGCACCGCACTTGCTGCAGACGTATCTCCCCTCGCGGGGGAACATCATCGAACCGCATGATGGGCAAAACATTCTTTCAGCCTCTGGTTGGATGGGGCAGTCAGTCGCGATATATTATGGCTCCCGTCCGCAGGCGCGCGATAGAAAGGAAGGGGTTTGAGTAAGGGGTTTGGAGGGGGTCCGCCCTCTCACTTCTTGGCCTTCTTCTTCTTGGCCGTGGACTTGGTGTTCTCACGCACGGCGGCGGCGATCTCGTCACCCTGCGCCTTGCCGTCGGTGATGTCCTCCGCCCTGTACCTGAGGACGGTCCATCCCTCGGCGCGGAGCTCGTCGTCGCCGGAGGTGTCGGGCTCTCCGTCATCGACGTAGACGGCGACCTTGCCCTTGACGAAGGCGACGGGGATGTTCCTCTCACCGTATCCGCGCCTGCACCTCAGGCCCTTGTTCCAGGCGGCCCTCCTGACGAGCGCCTCGGGGGAGTTGTCGGTGTAGATGTCCTCCACGGGCTCCTCTGCGGCGGGCGCCTCGGGAGCGGGCTCGGGCTCGGACGTGTCGCGGGCGACGACGTCCCAGTTGGGCTCGGCGGTAGGCTCCTCTGCGGGTTCCGCGGGAGTCTCGACGGGTGCGGAGATCACGGACTCGGTGACCTCGGGGGCAACGTCCACGGCGGGGGTGTCCTCGGACGGGACGGGCTCGGACGGGACCTCGGGAACGGGCTCCCCTGCAGGTTCCTCGACGGGTTCCTCGACGGGCGCCTCCTCCACAGGTGCCTCTCCGGTTTCGGGAACGTTCTCGGGTGCGGGGGCCTCCTCGGCCTTGGGCTCCTCGGTCACAGGCTGCTCGACGGGCGTCTCGGGAGCGGACTCGCTCTCCTGGGAGGACTTGAGGCGCATGACGGGCTCCTCGGTGACGGAATCCCTGGCGACGACTCCCCAGTTGGGCTCCTCGGTCTTGAAGAGGTCGTTCTTCTCGACGGGTTCGACGGGGGTCTCGATCACGGACTCCTCGGGCATCTCGGGAGCGACGTCCACGACGGGCTTCTCCTCGGTGACCTCCTCTGCGGGGGCCTCCTCGGCCTTGGGCTCCTCGACGGGCGCCTCGGGGATCTCCGAGGCGGCCTCCTGCTTGGGCTCCTCCTTGGGGGCCTCGGGCTGCACCGCGGGCTTCTCCTCGCGGACCTCTTTCCTGACCGCCTTGCTGGCGGCCTCGGAACTCATGAGCTTCTGCATGAAGTCGCCCATGGCCTTCGCGGGAGGCTTCTGCTCCTGCTTGGGCTCCTCCTTGGGGGCCTCGGTCTTCGCGGAATCCTGGCTCTTGTGGATGGCTGCCTGCGCGGCGGCGGTCTTCGGGAGCTCGACGGTCCTGACCTTCTTGGGCTCCTCGGCCTTCGGTTCCTCGGCCTTCGGTTCCTCGGCGGGCTTCGTCGGCTCGGCCTTCTTCGCCTTGGGGGTGGCCTTCTTGTTCTTGGCCTGGGGCTTCTCCTTCCTCTGAGCGACGGTGTCCTCGACAACCTCACGGGTCTTGGTGACGGTCTCCTCGCGAACGAATCCGTACACCCATGCACCGATGACGAGCCAGACGGCGAACGCCAGGAGCATGATGAGAGCGTAGATGTCGCTGTATCCGTTGATGAGGCACATCGCCCCGGTGACGATGCCAATCGCGGCGAGGACCGCCGAGACGTACATCGCGCCGTAGATGCGGGAGACCCACAGGGCGAGCATGTCCGCGACCATCGCGAGACCTGCGACGAGGCCCGCGGCGGCGAGAACGGTCGCGGCGCTCTCGCCGGCGACGGGGGTGGCGATGAACATTATGCCAGACACCAGGACGAGGATGCCTGAGACCTTCCTGACGAAACTGGATCCGTCGAGGAACATGGAGATGGAGTATACGATCGCGAGTATTCCTGCGACCAGCAGTATGTACAATGCGGTGGAGTTGCCATCTGCCGAGGGCTCCGCCCCGCTCGAGTAGAGCAAGGCGGCTGACACGATGGCCAACAGAGCCGCGACGAACGCGACTCCGCTGAATATTCTCTTGTCGAGCGCTCCCATGCCGCGGAATAGGAATGACTGATTTAAGAGTGTTGGCACATTGTCCCGCCGAAAAGAGCCAGCACATCCTGTTGTTCTGATGCGTTTCAGACATTCGATTGTCTGAAACGCTTCGGTGCCGACCTTCCCTCTCTTACTTAGATTAAAATAATAGCGCAGAATAGGGTCCCTCTATCCTTATAATACGGGGTTCACAGCCCTGTGTCACATCACAGTCGATGGGGGGTACGCCCCCTTTCACATACGGTCCCCCGGACCGGAATACGAAAAGGAGTTCGGACAATGAAAATGAAATTCAAGTTTCTGGGCGGCGCTGACATGGTCGGCCGCATGGGAATGACGATGGAAGGGGACGGGATGAGGCTCCTCGTGGAGTACGGCCTCAGCCCCACCAAGCCCCCGGAGTTCCCTCTGGAGGCGCCAAAGATCGACCACATGTTCCTCACCCACTGCCACCTGGACCACTGCGGGATGGTCCCCCAGGTCGTCGGAAGGGACAGGTGCGAGGTTTTCACCACCCCCCTGACCGCCGAGGTCGCGGAGCTGATGATGAAGGACACCCTCAAGATCGCCAAGGCGGAGAACTACGTCCAGCCCTACACCGCCGACGACATCGAGAGGACCATGCAGTGCGTCGTGCCCATGACCTACGGCGACGAGATCACCGTCGGCCACGTCGACGTGGCGATGCTCGATGCGGGACACGTCCCCGGGGCGGCCATGTTCGAGTTCGCCCGCGACACCACCACGATCTACTCGGGCGACATCCACACCGAGGCCCAGAGGCTGGTCAAGGGCGCCAAGCCGAAGGACTGCCACAACCTGTTCATCGAGGGGACCTACGCGGACCGCAACCACCCTCCGAGGAAGCAGACGGAGAGGGAGTTCCTCGCCAAGGTGGAGGAGGTCATCGACCGCGGCGGAACCGTCCTCATCCCCTGCTTCGCCGTGGGCAGGACCCAGGAGATCATGATGCTCCTGAAGGACCTGGACTACGAGATGTGGGTAGACGGCATGGGACGCTCCGTCACCCGCCTGTTCCTCGACTACCCCGAGTACCTCAGGGACGAGAGGCAGCTCAAGCAGGCCAAGAAGAGGTTCAACGAGGTCAGAAGGCCCGGCAGCAGGGACATCGCCATGAAGGGCCAGATCATCGTCACCACCGGCGGCATGCTGGACGGGGGCCCCGTCATCCGCTACCTCAACAAGATCAAGAACGACCCGAAGAGCGCCATCCTCCTCGTCGGATACCAGGCCGAGGACACCAACGGAAGGATGCTCATGGAGCAGCGCTGCGTCAACATCGACGGCGAGATCTGCAAGGTCGAGTGTGAGCTGCAGAAGTACGACTTCTCGGCCCACGCGGACCACGACCAGATCATCGAGTTCATCAAGGCCTGCGACCCGGACAACGTCATCTTCATGCACTCCGAAGCGCGCGAGAAGTTCCTTCCCGACCTCACCGACTACAACGTGCTCCTGCCGAAGACTGGCGAGGAGTTCGAGCTGGACGTGTGACCATGGACGCGGAGAGGTTCCTCAGGGCCGATGTGGGCCGCGGCGACATCACCACCGAGCTGACGGTCCCGGACACGGACGGCACCGCCCGCATCGTCTGCGAGGGCGATTGCACCGTCGCCGGGATCTCGATCGTGGAGGACCTGTTCGAGTCCGCCGGGGTGTCCGTGACGCCCCTCGTGAGGGACGGGGACAGGGTCGCGGCCGGCACGAGGGTCCTCTCCCTCTCCGGACCCATGAGGTCCATGATAACCATCGAGCGCACGGCCCTGAACATCCTGATGAGGATGTCGGGGGTCGCCACCGCGACCTCCGCGGCCGTCGCGAAGGCCGACGGGAGAATCGTCGTCGCGGCCACCAGGAAGACCACCCCCGGGTTCGGCGACTTCGAGAAGGAGGCAGTGAGGATCGCTGGTGGCGACCCCCATAGGATGGGCCTCGACTCCATGATCATGGTCAAGGACAACCACATCAAGGCGTGCGGGGGCGTCCGCGCCTGCATGGAGAGACTCTCCAAGAGGTCCTTCGCCGTGAAGGTGGAGGTCGAGGTGGAGAACGTCGACGACGCCGTCACCGCCGCCCAGATGGGAGCGGACATCGTCATGGCCGACAACTGCGGTCCCGAGCTGACCGGACAGATCCGCGACGCCGTCAAGGCGGTCAGCGACCGCATCCTCGTCGAAGCTTCCGGAGGGATCTCCCCGGACGACATCCCGGCGTACATCGGCAGGGCGGACATCGTCTCCCTGGGATCGATCACATACGCGGCACCGTCCGTCGTGTTCGGCATGGACCTAAACCGATGCGGGTGACCCGTATATCCTACGAAAGCATCCGGTGGGACAATGGCATTGAATCTCGAAGACTACAAGTGCGAGTTCTGCGGGGGACCCTGCAAGAACATCGCCTATGCGTCGTTCGTCTGCGACAGCCCAGAATGCCTCGAGAAGGCCCGCGTCGCTCGCGGCGGACCCGGAGGCCACATGGCCAGGAAGGCAGCCGGCAAGCCGATCATCCCCGAGGACCTGGAGAAGGTCGCCGACGAGATCAACGGCAGGGACTGAAACCTCTGCGCCGGGGACCTCCCCGGCCGCGATCCTTATCGATAATCATTAATCCTCACCATCATTCGTACCGCCCATGAAGGGTGACCTCGGGACCCTGAGGAAGATATGCCGCTACGCCGCCACCGTGATGGCGGCCGGGGAGATCGTCCTCGCGGCATGCATCGCGATCACAGTTATACTCGGCATCGCGTCGATGGCCTCGGACAGCTTCCATGAGGCCCTGGAGCCGTTCTACGCCGTGTTCGGCGACCTGGAGGGATTCCGCTTCGCCGAGACCGTCTTCATACTCCTGCTGGGCTCCGTCACGGTGGACTCCATCCGCAGGATGATGATCGCCCTCCGTGATTCGCACACCCCCTTCACCGAGGGCATCGCATCCTCGATGAAGGCCGTCTCAATCGTCTACCTGGTGTCATCGTTCGTGCTGCTGTCACTGGAGATCGGGGCAGGGAGCACCGTGACCGAGGCGCTGTTCATCTTCCTCGGAACGCTGCTCGTATGCGTCGTGATGTACTGCCTGTCGATCGTCTTCCGCTACGGGGCCGTCCTCCAGGACGAGTCGGACCACACGCTGTGATCCCATGACGATAATACTCCGCCTGGACAGGGTCATGGCCGACCGCAAGATCCAGCTCAACCAGCTGGCCGAGAAGGTCGGGATATCGAACGTCAACCTGTCCAACATCAAGACCGGGAAGATCGCGGCGATAAGATTCTCGACGCTGAACGGGATATGCAAGGCCCTCGACTGCCAGCCGGGGGACATCCTGGAGTACGTCGAGGACGACGAGGAGCGATCAGGTGTTCCTCATCGAGAGACCGACGGCCTTCGCTCTCGCCATGAGGTCAGCGTCGTCGGCCGCGCGACGGGTGCCTCCGGCATCCGAGAACACGATCGTATCCGTGAGGTCGAAACCCAGCCGAGGGATTATCGCCGAGAGGCGCTCGACCGTCGCGGCCGCCGCCGCATCCTCCGGGCCGCTGCAGGTGACCACCAGGATCGCCCTCTTGCCGGGCTCCAGGTTCGGCTTGCCGTCGGCTCCGATGAACGAGAACATGCGATCCTCCAGGACCTTGAACTGGGCGGACTCGGCCGCGAAGTACACCGGCGTGGAGAACACCGCGCAGTCCGCCTCGCGGATGGCCTCCAGCACGTCGGAGATCTCGTCGTCCTGGGCGCATCTCCCCGACGTCTTGCAGGCCCTGCATCCCCTGCAGCCGTGGACGAGCCGGAGGCCGTCGAGGGCGTAGAGGTCGATGATGTTGGTGGAGAGGCCCATGGCCCCTTCGAGGATGGCGTCCACGATCGCGTTGGAGTTCCCCTCCTCGCGCGGGCTGGCCACCACGGCGACTATCCTGCTCATGCGGACCTTACCCCCGAGACTCCGGTGTCGGCCGCACAGGCCTTCTCGCGAGCCGCCATGGCGGGCTCCACGAGACGCCTGGACTCGGTGGCGTAGTCGCCGTCCAGAGGGGTTATGTGCAGGAGCGTGAAGAACGGGTTCTCGTGCTTCGAGCCCATGTATCCGTCGATGTCCATGTTCATGTTGTTGCAGACATGGATCAGCGTCTTGCGCATGTGGAGGATGTCCTCGCGGGGGATGTCGGCGAAGTACTGGTTGTTGAGCTCCGTTATGCCGTCCATGAGCCTGGTGGCGAGATCCCTCCCTGATTCGGTCAGGAAGATGGAGTACTTCTTGCTGTTCTCCGACCTCCTGTCGTCGTAGACGAGGCCCTTGGACCTGAGGACCTTGATCACGCGGTTGGTGTTCGCCGTGTCGAGGTCGAGGAAGCGGGACAGGCTGACGAGGGTCTGGCCGTCCTGCAGCTTCAGCGCTATGAGGTAGATCGCGTGAGCGCTCGTGAGACCGTAGTCCTCGACGATGTGCGTCATGTTCTTCCTCATCAGGACGCTCATCCTGTCGAAGAAGGCAGGCAGGAAAGAGTTCCAGTAAACATCGTCGAAGTTCGGCATGGTCTCTCTGACGCCGCCACTACTTCGTCGTATTTGGATTAATCTAGATATACTGCTGAATGATGGCGGAACCGCCATCATAAGGCCCCTTCCCGGAGGGGGGGGGGAGGATCTCGTGACCTCCACTCCGGGGCAGGGGTTTGTATAGGCTTCTCAGGCCTCCGCGGCGAGCTCCTTCTCCATCCTGCGGCGGTTGAAGAGCACCGAGTCCATGAAGATGACCCAGCTGATCTCCACGACGATGGAGGTCGCTATAGCCACCATGGCGAAGGCAGCGTCCGGTCCGAGGGTGGCCGCGCACATCGCGATGGCGATCCCCTTGTTCTTGTAGGAGGACATCAGGATGTCCGCGACCCTCTGACCCCACGGCAGGCCCGCCCTCTTCTCCGCCACCTCGATGAGGTTGCCGAGACCGAAGGACCTGAGCGCCGCGATGACGGCGAACACGACGAGGATGCCGACGGTGGAAGTGGAGAAGTTGGTGGAACCGACGGACAGCCACACCAGGAGGAAGATGCAGCAGTTCATGAAGATCGCGAGGAACTCCCTGCTCATCTTGAACCTGGTCAGCAGCCTGGAGACGACCAGCGGGATGCCGATGATCTCGATGACGGCCTCGATGACGGTCATTATGTCGACCGTCTCGCCGAGGGTGACCCACACGATGAACGGAATCCACACGAGCGAGAGGACGTAGACGTAGATGGTCCCCCTCGCGGCATGCTCCATGTCGCCCCTGAGAATGTACGACAGGGGAGCGACGGAGGCGGCGAAGGGCGTGGCGGCGATGAAGATCAGACCGGCGGCCTCCTTCCCGAACTCGGTGTCCTTCAGCAGGTAGTATCCGGCGAGCGGGATGAGGGAGGCGACGATGAGGCCCATCACGATCGCCCTGAGGACGGATTTCCAATGGGCGACGGGACTGAGGTTGCTGAAGGTGTACCTCGACAGGGCGAGGGTCATCATGATGGCTAGGAAGAGGACCGTCAGGTTCGACCTGAGATCGGCGTCCAGGACCTCGCCGGGGAACACCCCGCCCAGGTTCGTCAGGAGCGCGACGATCAGAGCCAGCGACATCATGAATGCGCTGCTCGACAGCAGTTCCTTTGCTTTCATGCGGCGTGTGAGATGCGATGCGGATTTATAATTATCGATAATCGATAATAATTTAATTTTAATCGTAGAGTTGAGACATCCTTCCGGTCATCTCGGAACATCCGTGCAGGAGCCTGCGCACAAAGGACATGATTTCGGATCGAGCGAGGACGACTGTCATGATCCCATGGGTCAAGAATCGGGGAGTTCTGTTGCAAGCGGTCCCCCTGACCCTTCGGTTCATCAGAACTCCGGTCGAACCGATCGGGCAGACATCCCGAAGACGTCTTGCGACCCTCCTCTGAGGATCGACGATGCCCTCTATGTCAAGCCTGATGGGATTCCGAACGAGGACCGGGTCCGTCCGGACCCGGCGTTTGGGGTTTGCGGGATGCCCGGAGGCACCCCGTGCTGATCATCCGTGCCTGAAGACGCGGCATCCGGTGAAGACCATCGCCATACCGTGCTCGTTGGCGGCGTCGATGACCTCCTGGTCCCTGATGCTGCCCCCGGGCTGTATGATGGCCGTCACGCCGGCCGCTGCGGCCTCGTCCACGCCGTCCCTGAACGGGAAGAACGCGTCCGACGCCATGACGCAGCCCTGCGTGGGCTCGTTGGCCTTCATGGATGCAATCTTCGCGGAGTCGACGCGGCTCATCTGGCCAGCACCGATGCCGACAGCGCGCTCGCCCCTGACGTAGACGACCGCGTTGGAGGTGACGTGCTTGGCGAGCTTCCAGGCGAAGAGCAGGGAGTGGACCTCCTCCTCGGTGGGGGCGCGCTCGGTGACGACCTTCAGGTTCTTCGGGTCGATGAGGACGTCCTCGTCGGTCTGGACGAGCATCCCGCCCTGGACCTTCTTGACCTTCATCTCCCTGACACGGTAATCGGGTCCGATGGGGGAGTTGGTCCTCAGGAGGCGGATGTTTTTCTTGACCTCCATGATCTCCACCGCTCCGGGCTCGTAGTCGGGGCAGATTACGGCCTCGACGAAGTGCTGGGAGATCTCCTTGGCGATCTCGACCGAACATGGCCTGTTGAGGCAGATGACGCATCCGAAGGCGGAGAGGGGATCGACGTTGTAGGCGGTGATGAAAGCCTCTTCGATAGTGTCCGCGGACGCGAGGCCGCACGGGTTGGTGTGCTTCATGACCGTCGCGGTCGGCCTCTCGAAGTCCATGCAGATGTCCAGGGCCTTGTCCAGGTCCAGGATGTTGTTGTAGGACAGCTGCTTGCCGTGCTGGAGGTGCTCCGCCCTGGCGACGGTGACGCCGGGGGTGAAGGGGTCCTTGTAGAAGGCGGCCTTCTGGTTGGGGTTCTCCCCGTACCTGAGGTCCTCGACCTTCTCGGACGGTATGGGGAACGACTCGGGGAATCCCTCGATGAACCTCTTGGACGTCTGGGACGCGATCATGGCGTCGTAGTTGGCGGTGGTGACGAAGGCCTCGGCCATGAGCCTCTCGTGCATCTCGAGGGGGAGCTCGCCGTTCTCCTTGAGCGCGGACACGATGGCGTCGTACTGGGAGGGCTCCGTGACGACCGCCACGTCCTTGTAGTTCTTGGCAGCGGCACGGATCATGCTGGGCCCGCCGATGTCGATGTTCTCGACTATCTCGTCGAAGGTCACGCCGTCCTTCAGCACAGTCTGCTTGAACGGATAGAGGTTGATGACGACCATGTCGATGGGAGCGATGCCCATCTTCTCGATGGAGTCCATGTGCTCCCTTATGTCCCTGCGCGCCAGGATGCCGGCGTGTATCTTGGGATGGAGGGTCTTGACGCGGCCGTCCAGCATCTCGGGGAACCCGGTGACGTCGGAGACCTCGGTGACGGGGACGCCCGCCTCTTTCAGAACCTTGAACGTGCCGCCGGTGGAGATGATCTCCACGCCCATGGAGGAGAGCGCCTTCGCGAAGTCGACGATTCCGGTCTTGTCGGAGACGCTTATGATAGCTCTTCTGATCTTGGCCAAAGTATACCCCCTCTTTCGAGGTGCATACTCACGTATGCGTGCTATCAATCCCCTGCTTATAGTTAAACTATGCCAGAACGACTACGAAATTCGTTGTTTGATAGATGGAATCCTCAACATTGCAGAGACCGGCCGGGGAAGACAGACGATATATCCGGACCGCTCATTAGCCATGCGATGAGGAAGAGGGAGCTGGAAATCCGCCTGCAGTCGGTCCGCAACTTCGAGGACCCGAGCTCCGCGCTCGAGCAGTACATGACGCCCGCCACGATAGCGGCGGACATGCTCTTCGAGGCGTACTCCCGCGGGGACATCCGGGGGCTGAAGGTCATGGACCTGGGATGCGGGACCGGGATGCTCTCCATCGGATCGGCGCTGCTCGGCGCCGGCATGGTGGTCGGTTTCGACGTGGACCCCGAGGCGCTCGCCATAGCGAGGTCCAACGCCTCCGCGCTCGGCGCGGACGTCGACTTCCGCGAGTCGCTGATCGGGGACGTCTCCGAGGGAGCGGACACCGTGGTGATGAACCCCCCGTTCGGGTGCCAGACCCCGCACGCGGACCGCCCGTTCCTCGAGAGGGCGCTGGCACTGTCGGACTGCGTCTACTCCATCCACATGGCGTCCACCCTGGGATTCGTGGAGGACTTCTGCGGGCGCCGCGGGAGGTCCGTGTTCTGGCGTAGAACCTATAAGTACGATATCCCGCATCAGTTTTCATTCCATTCAAAGGAGAGACAGACCGTCGAGGTCGCGGCGGTCGGCATAAGGTGATTCACATGGATTCCAGGTTCGTCATGCCCGGCGACGAGGTCGCCGTGGAAGAGGAGTACGCCGCGGGAGAGGGGACCTTCGCGGACAACGGTACCGTCTACGCGTCCCAGGTCGGCACCCTCGTTCTGGACGACGACGAGTGCACCGCATCCGTCGTCTGCCCCAACCCCCCTAACATCCTGAAGAAGGGGGACGTCGTCTACGCGGTCGTGGCCGACATCAGGAGCACCATGGCCACCGCGGACGTCGTGGCCAAGGAGGGCACCAGCAAGAACGTGGGAGGGGAGACCTACGCGACCCTCCACGTGTCCAAGATCTCCCCCAAGTACACCGACGACGTGTCCAAGGAGCTCCGCAAGGGCGACTACATCAGGGCGGTCGTCACCGAGACCAAGCCCTCCCTCCAGCTCGCCACCAAGGACAAGCACCTCGGATGCATCAGGGCGCTCTGCTCCAAGTGCAAGACCGAGATGGTCCGCGACAAGAAGGGCGAGGGCCTGTACTGCCCCGAGTGCAGGTACGCCATTCCCAGGAAGCTGGCGGACGACTACGGCGACGTGGTCCTCCGATGAGGCTCATCGCATTGATGTCCGGCGGGATCGACTCGCCGGTCGCCGTCCACAGAATGTGCTCCGTGGGAGCCGAGGTCGTCCTCCTCCACATGGACAACACCCCCTATTCCGGACCGGTCCAGCTGGACGACGTCAGGGACATCGCAGACGCGCTCAGGGAATCCACCGGACAGGAGCTCCCGCTCTGGATCGCCCCCCACGCGCCGTCACAGGACGCGATACACGATGGTTGCCCCCATCCCTATCAGTGCGTCATGTGCAAGCGCGTCATGCAGAGGACGGCGAGGGAGCTGGGGAGAAGGCTCGGATGCTCCGGGATCGTCATGGGCGACTCGCTCGGACAGGTCGCTTCGCAGACGCTCCGCAACATACGCGCGGAGAACCAGGGTCTCGACTTCCCCGTCGTCAGACCGCTCATCGGCATGGACAAGCTCGAGATCGAGGCCATAGCCAAGGACATCGGGACCTATGACATATCCATCAGACCGGGTCACGGATGCTCCATCGTTCCCATCCACCCCGTCACGGAGGCGGACCCCGCCAAGGTGGCGGAGATGAGCGCTGCCGTCGACATCGATGCGCTCGCCAGGGCCTCGGTCGATGCGGCCAGATTGGACGGCGCCTGAACCCGCTTCACCGGCGTCGATGCGCCGGGGAGGCATCGGTCCGACCTTTCATTTCCTCATGAAAGTTGCAATTTCAATGGCATATTCCCTCATGAAAGTTGCAATATGATCTTACCCAGATCGATTCCATGGAGAGAAGGATCCTGACCTACATGGACAGCGAGGTCACGACGATAGAGGTGAAATCCGGTCGTAACGAGAAGGCCAAATCACTGACCACGCTCTTCACCAGGACACGCACTGAGAGGAGAGCAATCAAGATCGCGGAGGGGAACGTGTTCACGGATGTCAACGGGGTGGAACACTGCCCGCTGTTCGGACCCTGCTTCTTCAAGAGGTCGAAGGACGTCCCGCCGATCCCGCTGGACGACATGGACAACCTGAGACACGCGTTCGACGGGGTCCTGTCGAAGAACGGTGAGACCCCGCCGGACCCATGAGAGCCGACCGGGGTCAGTAGCGGCGCCTGGTGTAGAAGGCGGGACAGGAGTCGATCTCGTCCTCGCTGTAGACCATGTCCATCGTTATGCGGGAGACGTACGGCGCCTGGTAGCGCGAGACGAAGATCGTGTGGTTCCCGACCGGGACCTTGATGTCCGATTCCTTCGGGGGTTTGACGGCCGTGGTGACCAGGGCCGGACCGTAGCATGCGGTGCAGATGCGGAAGTCGCAGTCATGCTCCGCTATCATCTTCTTGACGTCCTCGTCGACCTGGAATTCCATGGACGGCTGATTGCGGACACCTGTTTCTAAAACTATCGTCGCGACCGGCCTTCGGAGAGGAACGCGGCCACCGCCGAGGGTATGTCGGAGCAGAGCATCGCCCCGAGATCCATGGAGACGACCCTCCGGTCCAGTATGACCGCCACCCCGCGGTCCGTCTCCGACCTTATCAGACGGCCGATGGACTGGCGCATCTTGCGCTCCGCCGGGATCCTCGTCACGTACTTCGTCCCGTCCCCGAAGCGGCGGTCGTAGTAGCGCACCATGGCCCTGGACTTGGCCGTGGGCTTCGGATACGGTATCCCGATCAGCACCGCGAGCTCCAGGGCCTTGTCCGGGAAGTCGAGGCCCTCGCTCATCCTGCCGCCGGTCACGCAGAAGAGGACGCTCCCCTCGGAGGTCCTGAACTGGTCGAAGGTCTCCATCAGCTCCCCCTGCGGCATGCCCCTCCGCTCGAAGTACACGTCCCTGCCCAGGGCGTCGACGATGCCCTCGGACACCATCCTGTCCATCAGGTCGTAGGACGGGAAGAACACCGCCGTGTTCACGCGGACGGAGTTCACGGTGTCGAGGAGGAGCGACCTCAGCGCCGCATAGTTGGATTCGAGGAACCTCTCCTCGTACTTCATCGACACCCTGTCGGTGTACAGCGTGAGGAGATGGCCAGGGTCGAACGCGCTGGGCTGGCGGCGGATCGCCGGCCTCTCGATGCCCATCTCCCGTACATAGTCCTCCAGAGGCTCCAGCGTCCCCGACATCAGCAGCGCCGAGTGGCACGCGTTCAGCGGCTCCGCCGCCGGGGCTGGATCCATGCAGTAGGACTGGAAGCAGGGGTTCGTGCCTCCGATAACCAGGCGGACGCAGCTGGGGTCCTCCTCCGACATCCACGCGTCGAGGAACCTCCCCATCATCCCGATGTAGGAGCGGGGCAGCTTGCGCCTTTGCTTCCTCTGCTCCTCGATGACGTCCCCCAGGTCCGTCAGGCCCCTCGAGATCCTCCCGAGGCCGACCGACGTCACCCCGAGGCGGGCCATCAGCTCGTCCTCCACGAAGTGCGGGGGGATGATGCCGTCCTCGTCGATCAGGTACTCCTTGGCCGTGGCCTCCAGTATCTCCCTCAGCACGGCGGCCACGTCCGAGACGGTGATCCCCTGGTGGATCTCCCGGTCCCCGAACTCCCTGGACTCCTTCTCGGCCATGTCCATGGACCATCTGCTGTACTCGTAGGTCTGCACCTCGCGCAGGTAGTCGGGGAGGTTGTGGGCCTCGTCGGCGATGACGAGCATCCTCTCCACCGGCACGCCCACCCACTCCTCGAACCTCGCGAGTATGGGCGGCACGAACATGAACGGGTACGAGGCGGCGATGACGTCCGCCCTCGGCAGGAGGTGCTTGAGGAGCTCGTACGGGCACAGTCCCGCCTCCTCGCACACCTCGGAGGACGATTCCGGCGTCATGCCCTCCTGCGACAGGACGGAGAGCCAGTGCTCCTCGTCCGCACCCTCGAGGTTGGCGAAGTACGGGCAGGCGCATCCGGATTCGGTCCTGCGCTTCAGCTCGGAGCACAGCTTCGAGATCTCCTCCGGGGTGCCTGACCTGAGGTCCGGGTCGTCCCTCATCATCGGACAGGAGGAGGCGGAGCGGCCCTGGAGGCCGATGCACACGACCCCGCCGATGGCGGAGCACTCCCGCAGGACCTGCGCCTGCTGGGACTTCGTGCGCGTCAGATAGATTATCTTGAGGTCCCGCTCCCCGGCCAGCGGGAGCATGCCGGCCAGGGAGGAGACGGTCTTCCCGGTGCCCGTCCCCGCCTCGACGACGGGACACATGCCGTCCCGGGCGGAGCGGTCTATGAAGGAGACCAGCTCCCTCTGGCCGGGACGGTAGGGGTACGGGAAGACGGCCATCCTCATTCCTGGGAGCCGCGCTGCCAGATGTCGTCCGGCAGCTCGTCGTAGTCGAACTCGGCCTCCACCCGGGCCTCCGTCCTGCGGGGGCCCTGGTTGATCAGCTGGTCGATCCTCTCCCTGCGGAAGAGCCAGTAGTGGATCCTCCACTCCCTGCCGTCGTAGAGGGTGGTCTCCTCCCTCTCGGTGGTCAGGATGCCGGCGTCCTCCAGCATGTAGAAGGCGTCGCGGTCCTCCGGCTCCAGGATGTTGTCGATGATCCTGTCCGAGTACCCGAAGAAGTTCAGGACCCTGTGGGCGAGGTCGTACGCCTCCTCCTCCTCCATCTCCCTGGAGCTGCTGTCGATGCTGTTCCTGATGGCGGAGGTCAGCTCGCTGATCGTGATGACTGCCAAGCCCATCACTCCACGAGGTCGAGGAACCTGACGTCGTCGGTGCCGACGTCCTTGGCGACCTTCGCGACGATGTCCTCGTCGATGTTGCTGTCGACGGTGAGGAACATCATGGCACGGGTGCCGCTCCTGGCGACGGTCATCTGGGCGACGTTGATGCCCGCGGACCCGAGGGCGTTGCCGACGACGCCGATGACGCCGGGGGCGTCCTCGTAGCTGAGGTACATCATGTCCCCGCTCATGGGGATGTCGAACGAGAAGCCGTCCACGCCGACGAGTCTGGGGACCCCGCCGATGACGGTGCCGCGGATGTAGCGGGTCCTGCCCTCGGAGGTGAACCTGACCTCCACGACGCTGGCGTAGTCCTTGGCGGTGTCGTTGCTGGTCTCGGCGATCTCTATGCCCTTCTGCTTGGCGATGGGCAGCGCGTTGATGATGTTCGCGGTGCCGACGACGTTCCTGAGGTATCCGATGATCGTCTCGACGGTGAGCATCTTGGTCTGCTTACCGGCGAGCCCTCCGCAGTAGGCGATCTCGATCTTGTCCAGGGGATGGTTGCCGACCATCTGCTGCACCAGGGAGCCCATCCTCTCGGCGAGGGGCATGTAGGGCTCCGTCTCAGCGTCCAGCTTGCCGCGGGGCGCGTTGATGGCGTTGGAGACGATGCCGTCCCTGAGGTACATGGCGGCGTGCTCGGCGATCTCGATGGCCACCCTCTCCTGGGCCTCGACGGTGGAGGCTCCGAGATGGGGGGTCACGACGAGGTTGTCCAGCTCGAGGAGCTTCTTCTCGTCGTCGCTGAGGGGCTCGTTGCACCAGACGTCGAAGGCGGCACCGGCGATGACCTTCTCCTTGAGGGCGGTGTACAGGTCGTCCTCGTTGACGATGCCTCCGCGGGCCACGTTGGCGAGGCGCGCGTTGGGCTTCATCATCTTGAACTGCGGCATCGAGATCATGTTCCTGGTCTCGGGCAGCAGCGGGGTGTGGATGGTCATGAAGTCGGAGGTCGACAGGACCTCGTCCAGGGTGGTCAGCCTGACGCCGATGGAGTCCGCGACGTCCTTGGGGAGGAACGGGTCGTATCCGATGAGGGTCATGTTGAAGGCCTTCATGCGCTTGGCGACCTCTCCGCCGACGCGTCCGACGCCGATGATGCCCAGCACCTTGCCGTTCATCTCGACCCCGGTGTACTTGGACCTCTTCCACTCGCCCCTGTGCATGGAGTCGTGGGCGAAGGGGATGTTCCTGGCCAGGGCGAGGAGCATGGCACAGGAGTGCTCGGCCGCGGACAGGATGTTGGCGGAGGGGGTGTTCATGACGAGGACGCCGTGCTCGGTGGCGGCGGGGACGTCGATGTTGTCCACTCCGACTCCGGCGCGTCCGATGACCTTCAGGTTCTTCCCGGCCTCGATGACCTTGGCGGTGGCCTTGGTCCCGGACCTTATGATCAGCGCGTCGTACTCGCCGATGATCCCGCAGAGCTCGTCCTCGGAGAGCCCGGATTTCTCGTCGACCTGGAAACCCGCATCCTTCAGTATCTTGACCCCGTCCTCGGACAGGGGGTCGGAAATCAGCACCTTGACAACCATCTTCACTCCTCCATGATTGAATCCATGACCCCAAGGAGCTCCCTGATGCCGTCCGGCGTCACGTCCCCCATGTGGCCAATCCTGAAAGTCTTCTCCTTGACATCGCCGTAGCCGTTGGAGATCTCGTATCCCTTGGCCTTGAGCTTCTTGTGGAACGCGTCGAAGTCCAGGTCCCCGCGGTTGAGCACGGAGAGCGACTTGGACCTGTACCCCTCCTCGGGGAACACGCCGGCGAGCCTCTCGTCGGCCCAGTGCTCGATGAGCCCGGCCATCTCCTCGTGGCGCCTGTAGCGGGCGGGCATGCCCTCGGCCAGGATCTTGTCCAGCTGGTAGTCCAGGCCGTACATGAGGGACACGGGGGGCGTGGTGAGCGCGTAGTTGACGTCGTTCTGCTTCTTGATCTTGAGCAGGTCGGTGTAGAACCCGCGGTTCTTCACGGTCTTCGCCTTCTCCAGCATCCTCTCGGAGCAGAGCATGATGGCGAGTCCGGGCGGGAGCCCCAGGTCCTTCTGGGTGCCGAACACGATGGCGTCGGCGTCCATGTCCCTGACCCTGAGGTCCATGGCGAACGCCGCTGTGACCACATCGACGATCTTCAGGGCGTCCGGGTTCTGCTCGGAGACCGCCTTGGAGATTGCGACTGAGTCGCTGAACACACCGGTGGAGGACTCGTTGGCGGCCCAGCACACGGCCTCGGTGTCCTTTGCGACCTTGCCGGCGATGTGCTCCGGCCTCATGGCCTTGCCCCAGGGGACCTCGACCTTGTCGACCTGCTTGCCGTTGAGCTCGGCGATCTCGATGAGCCTGTTGCCGAACGAACCGTTGGTGATGCCGAGGCACTTCTCGGAGACGCCGTTCCTGATGGCGCCCTCGTTGAAGACGGTGGCGGACCCGGCGACAAGGAACACGTCCATGTCCGTGTCCAGGGCCTTCTTGATCTTCTCGACGATGTTGCCGTGGAGCTCCTTGTACTCGGCGGAGCGGTGCGTGATCATGGGCTTGGTCATCGACTGAAGCGTGTCCGGTGAGACGTTGACCGGACCGACCGTGTAAAGCATCCTGCTCAAATTGATCCCTCATGCCCTAGGGCAGATGGGTCGTCATCGGGGGCATCCTATAATAAGTAGCGCGCGCGACAACCAGGCGAGAGCCTGCGATGGATGGGGAGCGCTCCGGCATCCGCGGAATATGTGCCAGCAGAAGGTGTGGCACCGGACCTGGCGGGTGTTCCCGGGAGGCCCGGTGCGGGAGGCCCCGTCCCAAAGGACGGGGCATGGAAGCGTTTGTCAGAGCTGTGCCAGCGTCCTCTTGATCCTGTCGAATCCCTCGCGGATCTGGTCCTCGGAGGTGGCGTAGGAGACCCTGAAGAATCCCTCGCCGCCGGGTCCGAAGGCGGTCCCGGGGGTGACGGCGACGTGCCCCTCCTTCAGGAGGACCTCCGCGAGCTTCGCGGACGGCATGTCGACGCTGTACTTCGGGAACACGTAGAAGGCCCCCTTGGGGACGTTGCACTCGAGCTGCGGGATCTCGGCGATGAGGTCCAGCGCGAGGTCGCGCCTCTTCCTGAACTCCCTGACCATGGCGTCCTTGGACTCCTGCGGTCCGCGGATGGCCTCCACGGCGGCCTCCTGGACGAAGGACACGCAGCAGGAGATGGAGTGGGACTGGAGCTTGTTGATGGCCTTGATGTTCTCCTCGGAGCCGATCGCCCATCCGAGCCTCCACCCGGTCATCGCGTAGGTCTTGGACAGACCGGACACCAGCAGGGTGCGGTCGAACATGCCGGGCAGGGATGCGAACGAGGTGTGCTTGCCCTCGTAGATGATGCTCTCGTAGATTTCGTCGGACATCACGAGGAGGTCGTGCTCCTCGGCGATCCTGGCTATCTCCCTGAGGACGCTCTCCGGGATCACGGTCCCGGTCGGGTTGGACGGGGTGTTCAGGATGATCATCTTCGTCCTGGGGGTCACCGCGGCCTCTACGGCGGCGGGGTCCAGCACGAACTCGTCCTCGTACCTGGTGGGCACGTACACGGGCACTCCACCGGCGAGGCGGATGCACGCCTCGTAGGAGACCCAGGACGGGTCGGAGAGGATGACCTCGTCGCCGGGATCGATGTAGGCGAGGGCGATCATGAAGATGGCCTGCTTCGTCGGCGTGATGAGCACGTTGGACGCCTTGCAGGGCACTCCGTCCTTCTCGCGCTCCATGTCCGCCACGGCCTGCCGGAGCTCCATGATGCCGGTGGACGGGGTGTAATGGGTGAACCCGCGGTGGAGCGAGTCGCAGCACGCGTCGATGACGTTCTCCGGCGTGGTGAAATCGGGTTCCCCCATGGAGAACGATACGATGTCCACGCCCTCCGCCTTCATCTGGCTGACCAGATTGGAGATGGCGATTGTTCCCGATGCCGGGATCTCCTGAAGCCTCTTTGACACCATTGGACTTCCTCTGACTGCCCTCGCATCCCCTTGCTGATATTAAGTGTTCAGTCGGGAACCGGGCGCCGGAGGGCCTTCGGGTGGATTTTTAAGGTGGAGCATATATCCAACTCACATGTCGGAAAAGAAGGCCATCCTCGTCGCCAGCTACGGGACGAGCTACGATGATACCCGCGAGAAGACCATCGGCGCCATCGAGAGGCACATCGCAGAATCCTTCCCCGGATGGGATGTCAGGAGGGCGTTCACCAGCCGTCCGGTGATAAGGATCCTCGAGAAGAGGGGCATCCACGTCGACTTCGTCGATGCCGCCCTGGACAGGCTGGCCGACGAGGGCTACGGGACCGTGGTGGTCCAGCCCACGCTCGTGATGAACGGCGTCGAGTACGACTACATGATGGAGGAGGTGGAGAGGCGCAGAGACAGGTTCGACGCCATCACCGTCGGGAGGCCTCTCCTGACGACCTCCGAGGACTTCGACGCCCTCATCGAGGCGATCGGGGCCGCATACGGCCCCGAGGCGGAAGGCGACGCCATGGTGCTCATGGGCCACGGCACCACCCACTTCGCGAACTCGGCGTACAGCGAGCTCCAGCTCAGGCTGATCGCCTCCGGCCGCAGGGACGTCTACGTCACGACGGTGGAGGGTTTCCCCGACTACGACAGCACCCTCGGCCTCATGGAGGGCTGTGATCGCAAGGATGTCGCGATGTTCCCGCTCATGATCGTCGCCGGGGACCACGCCAACAACGACCTCGCCGGGGACGAGGAGGACTCCCTCAGGAGCGTCATGGCCGCGGCCGGGTACAACCCCCGCTGCATCGTTCGCGGCATGGGCGAGTACCCCGAGTTCAGGGACCTGTTCAGGGCCCACGCGGCGGACGCCATGGAAAGCCTGCGGGAGCGATCGGGACCGCGATGATTATCCGAGCGGACGCATTCATTACGGGCGATGTCCGATTCGATCGTCCTGAAAGTCGCGATGGCCAGGTCCCAGTCCGAGGCGGGATATGGGAGGGCTAGGATGGACTCCGAGTCCCGCAGGGCCCTCGGTCTGGAGCTGGGGGACACCATCGAGATCGTCGGGAAGCGCACCGTCGTCGCCAAGGTCTTCAAGGGCGACCAGACGGACGAGGGCCGCGGCCTGCTGCTGATAGACGGCCTCACCAGGACCAACGCGGGGGTCAGCGTGGACGAGAGCGTCACCGTGAGGAGATGCGACCCCGCCCCCGCCGAGCAGGTCGTCCTCTCCCCGAACATCCCCGAGGGCAAGCGCATCAGGTTCGAGGACGGGATCGAGGAGATCTTCCTCCGGGGGCTCCTCAACCGCCCCCTCGTGGCGGACACGGACATCATCGTGCCGAACATCGCCCTCATGGGCAACCGCTCCACGTTCTCGGTCGCATCCACCGTCCCGAAGGGACCGGTCATCGTCACGGAATCCACCAAGGTTGTCGTCAGGGACGGTCCCCGCAAGCGTGAGACGGCGAAGAGCCAGACCGGCCATCAGATCACCTATGACGACGTGGGCGGCCTGGATGACGAGCTGAAGCGCATCCGTGAGATGATAGAGCTCCCCCTGAAGCATCCGGAGCTCTTCGAGCGCCTGGGCATAGGGGCCCCGAGGGGCGTACTCCTCTACGGACCGCCCGGCACAGGGAAGACCCTCATGGCCGAGGCGGTCGCCAACGAGTCGGGCGCCACCCTGTTCTCGGTCCGCGGACCGGAGATCATGGGCCAGTACTACGGCCAGAGCGAGGAGCGCCTGAGGGAGATATTCAAGAAGGCGGAGGAGAGCGCACCCAGCATCGTGTTCCTGGACGAGATAGACTCCATCGCCCCCAGCAGGGACGCGGTCTCTGGCGAGGTGGAGCGCAGGGTGGTGGCCCAGCTCCTCACCCTGATGGACGGCCTCGGGGACAGGGGGAACGTCATAGTCATCGGCGCCACCAACAGGGAGGACTCCATCGACCCGGCGCTGAGACGCCCTGGAAGGTTCGACAGGGAGATCGAGGTCGGGATTCCCGGGAGGAAGGCGAGGGCGGACATCCTCTCCGTCCACCTGAGGGAGATGCCACTGACCGAGGACGTCACCCCGGACGCGCTCGCCTCCATGACCCAGGGTTTCGTGGGCGCCGACCTGGCCGCCCTCTGCAGGGAGGCCGCCATGCACTGCCTCAGCGCCCGCATGTCGGAGTTCGACCTGGACCGGAAGGTCCCGTCGGAGATCCTCGAGAGCATGCGCGTGTCCATGGACGACTTCAGGGCTGCGCTGTCCGACGTGGAGCCCAGTGGCATGCGCGAGGTGCTGGTCGAGATCCCCAAGGTCACCTGGGAGGACGTCGGGGGCCTGGACGATGTGAGGGCGCAGATCCGCGAGGTGCTGTCCACCGAGGAGGGCAACCCCTGCGAGAGGCTCGGCATCGAGCCGGGGAAGGGGGTCCTGCTCTACGGACCGCCCGGGACCGGCAAGACCCTGATAGCGAAGGCGATGGCCAACGAGTCCGGGACCAACTTCATCTCGGTCAACGGTCCCGAGATGGCCAGCAAGTGGATGGGCGAGAGCGAGCGCGCCATCCGTCAGATCTTCAAGAGGGCCAAGCAGATGGCCCCCTGCATCATATTCTTCGACGAGCTGGACTCGATCGCCCCCATCCGCGGAGCGGGGGACGGCTCCGCATGGGAGAGGGTCGTCGCCCAGCTCCTCACCTCGATGGACGGGGTCGAGGGCATGCGCAACGTGACCGTCATGGGCGCCACCAACCGCCCGGACATGATAGACCCGGCCCTGCTGAGGCCCGGCAGGTTCGACAGGCTCGTCCTCGTGGGGAAGCCCGACGAGAGGGCCCGCAGGAGCATACTGGCGGTGCACACAAAGAGGATGCCTCTGGACGGCGTGGACCTGGATGCGGTCGCGAGGTCCACCGACGGCTACACCGGCGCGGACCTCGCCTCGGTGTGCCGCGAGGCGGGACTGGCCGCCTACCGCGAGGACCCCGGGGCCGCGAAGGTGTGCCAGCGTCATTTCGATGCGGCGCTGGGGCTCGTGATGCCGTCCGTGACCAAGGAGGTCATGGACGGGTACGAGGACGCCGGCCGGCGCATAAGGAGGCGCCGCACCGGCTGGGACTCGGTCCCGTTCTACGGGCGATCGGTGCCTCCCGCAGGAGCACTGGTGACCCTCGCCGTGGTGGTCGCAGGTGGGCCCCGTGGGTCCCTCCAGCCTCCCCTCGGCGAACGCCTGCACGGCGGCGTCCGCATCCCCGGAGCATCCCGGCACGACACGTATGCCCGAAGCCTCGAGCCCCTGCATCGCACCGCCCCCGAGGCCCCCGCAGATGAGCGCGGAGACATCGAGCTCCCTCAGCACATTGATGAGCTCGCCGTGACCCCTGCCGCCGGTCCCATGGACCGCGGACGAGACCACCCTCCCGTCCTCGATATCGTAGACCTTGAACTGCTGCGTCCTCCCGAAGTGCTGGAAGACCTCCCCGTTCTCGTATGTGGCTGCTACCCTCATGATTCCCGACCTTCTCTCTGTCATGCAGCGGCGGCACCCCGGGCAAGGGGGCTCACCGCCCTCCATCCTGGGACATCCGGCACCGGGGACCGCCGACCGGCAGCTCCCGCGGCCCTTCCTGTCACATCCCTCGAGGACCGGGTCGCATGGGGCGCGGTCGCTCAGGGACATGGCCTCCAGAGCATGTGCCAGCATGCGGATCCTGTCGCGGTCCACCTCGTAGTGGGTGAAGTACCCGCGGCGGACGGGAGTGACGAAACCGGCCTCCCTCAGCACCCTCATGTGCTGGGACACGGCCGCCTCGGATATCCCCAGCCTGCGTGCCAGGGCCCCGGAGCAGATGTCGTGCCTGAGGAGGATGGCCAGGATCGAGAACCTCGTCCCGTCCGACACCACCCTCAGATCCTCCGCGATGTCGTCCATGCCGTTCATCCCATTAAGTGACCGCTTAACCAGTTTGCGATATAAGCAGATTGCGACGGACGATGGACCCTAATAGGTCGAGGGGCATGGACCCCCGATCAAGATGGAGTCCGTCTGGATGGAGAAGTACAGGCCGACATCCCTGGACGGGATCGTGGGCCAGCCGATGGCCGTCGAGAGGCTCAGACCGCTGACGTCCCAGCAGAGCGTGCCGCACCTCCTCCTGGCGGGCCCCCCGGGGACCGGCAAGACCACCTGCGCGCTCATCGTCGCGAGGGAGGTCCTGGAGGGCAACATCGAGGGCAACTTCCTGGAGATCGACGCCTCCGACCTCACCAAGAAACGCGAGGTCACCGTCACGGAGACCGATGACGAGGGAGAGACGACCGTCAGGACCGTCACCAAGACGATGGACAGCCCCCTCTGGAGAATCAAGGAGTTCGTGTCCACGGCATCGATAGACGGAGTCAGGTTCAGGGTCGTCTTCATCGACGAGGTCGACACGATGTCCAAGGAGGTGCAGGAGGCCCTCAGGCGCACCATGGAGGTCTACTCCCGCAACTGCATGTTCATCCTCGCCTGCAACCACCAGTCCATGATAATCGACCCCGTGAGGTCCAGGTGCGGGGTCGTCAGGTTCGTCCCCATACCCCGCGCCGACCTCTCGAAGCGCATCGTCGAGGTCGCAGAGTCCGAGGGCGTCGAACTGGACCGCGGGGCGGCGGACGGTATCGCCATGGCCGCCGACGGGGACATCAGGAGGGCGATGGCCATGCTCCAGGCGGCCGCCGTGACCAGAGGCCGCGTGGACCTCGACGCGGTCTTCGCCGTGTCCGAGACCCGCTCCTCCAACGGGGTCAGGGACATGCTCTCCAAGGCACGCTCGGGCGACTTCATGGCCGCCAGGGACGCGCTGGACGGGCTGCTCATCGGCGAGGGCATGACCTGCCGCGAGATCGCCACGGAGATCCAGAGGCAGGCCTTGGAGCTCGGGCTGGAGGGGGCGGAGGCCGTGAGGCTCCTGGACAAGGTCGGGGAGACGGACTTCCGCATAGCCCAGTGCGGGTCCGGGGGCATGGGCATGCCCCTCGAGAGGGTGCAGCTGGAACATCTGCTCGCCTATGTGGCGATGTCCGGAAGGAAGCGCAGGCGAGGCTTCTCGCGATCGCACGATCGCCTGCAGCGCGAACATCACCGCGAAAAGGGCTGAGACGACCCACATCAGCCTGCTGACCTCCCCGGCACGGCCGAGGAACACCCTGGTCAGACAGAAGGCGATGAACGCGAATCCGATCCCGTAGCTGATGTTGTAGCAGAGGGCGATGAACAGCCCCGCGAAGAACGCCGGGACCGCCTCCCCCAGGTCCTCCCAGTCGATGCTCCTGAACGACGAGAGCATCATCACGCCCACCATCACCAGGATCGCGGAATAGGCCGGCACTGGTATGACGCTGATGAGTGCCGCCGCCGGCATTATGAGCAGGATACACGCGGCCGTCACCACGGATGCCAGACCCGTCCTGCCGCCCTGCGAGATCCCCACCACCGATTCGAGCACCGTCGTGGTGTTCGAGGTGCCGAACACCGCCCCCACGGAGGTCGCGACGGAATCGGCCACCAGGGCGCGGTCCATCCGCGTCCTGAACCCGCCATCGCCGGCGGTCGTCATCTCCTCCTCCGTGAATATGCCGGCCTTCCTCCCGGTCCCCACGAACGACCCGATGGTGTCGAACGTGTCCACCAGACTGAATGATACGATGGCGACCAGCGCCAGCAGTATCCTGCTGGTGTCGGAGAAGAGCGCCGGTATGCCCTCGGATGTGAAGATCGCCCCGAAGGAGGAGCATAGCTGGGACACTGCCTCTCCGAAGCCCACGTTGTCACCCATGTGCGTCACGCCCATCGGGATGCCCAGGAGGGCGATGACCGCGATGGCGATGATCGGCGCCCCACGGACGTTGCGGATGTACAGGAGCATCGACACGACGAGGGCGACGAGGAACAGCAGTACCTGGGGGCTGGCCAGATCGCCCAGGGCGGGGGTGCTCCCCGACAGGTCCAGGAGGCCGGACTCCAGCAGTCCGACGTAGGCCAGGAACAGCCCTATGCCCCCGGATATCGCCAGCTGGAGGCTGCGGGGTATGGCCGCGATAATCAGGCGGCGGACGTTGCTCAGGGTTATGGCGATGTTCACGAGTCCACATATGAAGACGATCGACAGACCCTCCTGCCAGGTGAATCCCATGTCACCGCACACGGTCACCGTGAGGAACGAGGCCATCCCGAGGCCTGGGGCCAGCGCGTACGGCACGTTGGCGTACAGCGCCATGACGAGGGTGCCGACGGCCGACGATATCGCCGACGCCAGGAACACGGCGCCCCACTGCATCCCGTCCGGCGATGAGAGTATCCCCGGCACGGTGACCAGGATGTACGCCATCGAGAGGAACGTGGTGAAACCTGCGACAGCCTCCCTCTCCGGCGTCGTGCCGTGGTCCTGCAGCCTGAACGGATCCATCGGGAACATGCACGGCATGCGACGATATAACGGGACGGTCGGCGGAAGGGTTTAAGGACACGGGGCGGATGGAGCGTGCATGACTCAGGTCATCCTCCACACTACCATGGGAGACATCACCCTGAAGATGAACGAGGACATGCCCATCACCACCGGCAACTTCGTCAAGCTGGCGAAGGAGGGCTTCTACGACGGCACCATCTTCCACAGGGTCATCGACGGATTCATGATCCAGGGCGGGGACCCCACCGGCACCGGAATGGGCGGACCCGGCTACACCATCGAGGACGAGTTCGGCAAGGGCCACTCCAACGTCAGGGGAACCATCTCCATGGCCAACACCGGCAGGCCCCACTCCGGAGGCAGCCAGTTCTTCATCAACACCGTGGACAACAAGTACCTCGACAAGGAGGACCCCCGCACCCCGTCCGCTCACCCCGTGTTCGGCGAGGTCGTCTCCGGCATGGACGTCGTCGACAGGATCGGCAGGGTCGAGACCGACCGCAGGGACAGGCCCCTCGAGGACGTCAAGATCCTGAAGGCCGAGGTCGTCGAGTGATCGTCGGGCCGGGCGACACCCGGCCCGTGAAACGACTTAAATCGTTTTCTCGAGGCATCGCAGGACTCGGTGCCTCAGCTTCGATCCGCAGTTGACGCAGACCTTCGTCTTCCTGTTGATGTAGCCGCATCTGGGGCAGTGGGGCATCCCATCGACGTCCACCAGCCCCGTCCCGTCGGCCCACCCCTCCCTGGACACGGTGGCCGAGATCTTCTCGGGATCGGTGGGGACGGAACCTCCGTTGTCCTCGATCATGTTCCTGTTGAAGTGGAGGATGGCCTCGTCCCTCTCGGCGGCGATGGCTGCGCTGTCACCGGAGAGCGCCTTCAGCTTCTCGACCTTCCTCTCGCTCTTGACGCGGACCATCTCGACGGGCTGGGTCCTCAGGGTCCTCTCGACCTCCGCGATCTTCCTGTCGATGGCCTGCTGGACCTCCTCGTCCGAGCGGTCGGCGAACGGGCTCATGCGGATCATCCAGAACAGGTTGTACTGCCTCTCGGACTGCTCCGGCAGCTTGTTCTCGACCGGCTTCTCATCCTTCTTACCGAACGGCCATGCCATGGTCCCCGAATCGGGGGGAGGGTAGATAACGACTGCCCGTCTCAGTCCCCGAGATACCTCTCCATCGTGAGATGGGTGCCGGACCTGAGGTAGATGATCGGGACCTTCTCGCGCCTGAGACGCCTGCGGAGCTCCCTGTCGTTGGTGAGCACGAAGGCGTTCTCCCGCTTCGCCAACTCGATGACGGCGCTGTCGCCGGTGGCGACGGTGGGGATGATCTCGTATTTGCGGGCGAGCGCGAGCGCCGCACCGGAGAACTTGTGGTCCAGATGCTTCAGCTCCCCTATGAGGGGGCCCGGGACCAGGATCCTGGTGTCGCCCAGCAGCTCCTGCAGGGCGAGGTCCAGGTTTATCCTGATCTCGAAGGGCATCAGTAAGGCGTTTGTGTCGAGCACGACCGTCTGCATGACGCTCACTCGACGATACCGTAGCCGATGAGTCTCCACTTGTTGGAGATGCGCCTGGAGATGGCGACCCTCTGCCCGGGCAGGATGCACACGGGGATCTTGAGGGCGACCTCGGCGGAGCCGCTCCTGGCGCTCTTGACGACGCCCACGGTCGTCGCGGTTCCGACGCTCAGCATCAGGGGCTCGTTGCTCTTGATGTCGTCCACCGAGAGCTCGGCGGACGAGCCAACGACACGGTCCAGCAGCACGGTCTTCATCTCGAAGTCGTGGACCACGGGGGGCAGCTCTCCGGGGCGTCCGATGACCCTCCCGGTGAGTCCGTCCGACTTGGTCATGGCCGCGTCGAGACCAGTTCCGATGGCGATCAGCCCTCCGGGAACGACCTTCTTGACGCTCTTGCCTCCGGCCTCGAGAGATGTGACGGTGGCCCTGATGTTCTCGTAGACCACCTTGCCCGCGACCTCGGTCTTGCGTCCGGGCGCGATCTCGATCTCGTCGCCGACCTTCAGGGTGCCCTGCATGAGGGACCCTCCGAGGACTCCGCCCCTCAGCTCCTCGGGCTTGGCTCCGGGGGAGTTGATGTCGAAGGAACGGGCCACGTGCATCAGCGGGGTGGCGTCGGGGTTCCTCTCGATCTTGGAGACGATGTGCTCCTCGATGGCCTCGATGAGCATGTCGATGTTCACGCCGCGGTTGGCCGAGATCGGTATGATCGGCGCGTTCTCCGCGATGGTGCCCTTGACGAACTCCTTGATCTGCTTGTAGTTCTCGATGGCCTGCTCGCGGGTCACGATGTCGATCTTGTTCTGGACGATGATGATCTTGTCTATGCCGATGATAGACAGGGCCATCAGATGCTCCTTGGTCTGGGGCTGGGGACACTTCTCGTTGGCGGCCACCAGCAGCAGGGCTCCGTCCATGAGGGCGGCTCCGGAGAGCATCGTCGCCATGAGCGTCTCGTGCCCGGGGGCGTCCACGAAGGACACGGCCCTCAGGAACTCGGCGTCGGCACCGCAGTTCTTGCACTTCTTGGTGGTGCCGTATGCGGCGGCGCCCTGGCACTCGGGGCACTTGTAGAACGCCACGTCGGCGTATCCGAGACGGATGGAGATTCCCCTCTTCAGCTCCTCCGAGTGACGGTCCGTCCACTCGCCCGAGAGGGCCTTGGTGAGGGTGGTCTTTCCGTGGTCGACGTGACCGATCATCCCGATGTTGATCTCGGGCTGCTTCGGTACCTTCATCTGAATTACTCCGCGGGAGCCTCTCCCTCGGGAGCGGGGTTGAGGATCTCCTCGATGGTCTTGGGTCCGTACTCGACGACCTTCATGTTGATCTGGACGATCGCATCGGAGATCTGTGCGCCGCGGATGGCGACCCTCTTCCTCTCTCCGTGATAGACCTCGTGGAATCCGAGTCCGTCGGAGAGGAGGAGCTTGACCCTCTTGTTGCCGGGGAGGTCCTTCCTCATGGGGGTTCCGTTGGAGTCGGAGCCTCCGGTTACCTGGAGCTTGTAGTCGGGAAGGCCCACGAAAACACCATCAACGACCTCTCCGACGCTAACGCCAATCAGAGAGTTCGCGTGGTGACCGGTCACGGGGACGGCGTAGGACTTTCCAGTCTTGACATCGTTCACAACGACTTTGAAGTCTGCCATTTGAACACCTGTGACGTCGGGCTAAAGGGGAGACCTTTATAAAGATTCCTTAAAGGGCGGGATCGACGGGGCCGGTGCGCACGCAGGTGGCCTTCCCTCGAACGATGTGCCGATGGGCTGCACCCCGCCCTTCGTCCCCGCATGCCGGCCACGCCGCCGTGACGGAGGTAGGGGAGGTCCAGCTCAGAAGGCCAGGGCGATCGGTTCAGGAACATCAGCATCCTGGCGACCGCAATCTTGATGCGATCCGCGAAGGACCTGCGGCTGTACTCCTCCGGGAGGCACTCCGCCGCACCGTCGAGCTCGGCCATGAACGCCCTCTCGGCGTCCCTGGCCACATCCTCCGACCTGACGACCACGTTCACCGCGTAGTCTGCCCACAGGGACCTGGAGTTGAAGACGCCGGTCCCCATGGCCAGCACCCTGCCGTCCGCCACGGCGAGGCATCTCACCGACGCCGTGTCAGAGAAGTACACCCTCGCGCCGGCCTGCATGAGCGGGTTGGAGGCGGCAAGGGAGTTCCAGGGCTGGTACCAGTGCCTGCAGACCGACGGGATGAGTATCCTGACGTCGGTGCCCGCGATGACCGCCTGCTTGATGGCGTTGTACATCTCGTCGTTGGGGATCAGGAACGGGAACGTGAGGTACAGCCTGTCCCTCGCCTCCGATATTATCTCGGAGTACCCGTGGAGCATGGCCATCCCTGACGAATCGGGACCGGACGGGACCACCTGCACCCCGCACCCGCCGTCGGAGGACTGGACGTCTTCGTGGACGTCGACGGCCTCCCCGGATGCGAACGCCCAGTCGGCGAGGAACCTGCGGTCCAGGCGGGATGCGGCCCTGCCCTCGACCTCTATCGACGACCCGAGGCAGGTGAACGCCACAGAGCCGTCGACCACGAGGAGATCCCTGAGGCAGCGGCTCTCGACCCTGAGCGAGAACGTAGAGAGGAACCATCCGTGGAAGGTTGTGTACCTGACCCCCGCGCGCCTGAGCTCGCGGAGACCGGGGGTCCTCCCGAACCCGCGGGTCCCGGTGACGATGCGGACGTCGACTCCCTCCCGCGCCTTGGAGGCCAGCATGTCCCTCAGGGACGGGTCGTCCGGGAGCCTGTTGGTCTCGATGTGCACGCTGCGGCTGGCAGCGAGGATGGCGTCCATGCAGGTCCCCCAGGAGTCCGGAGCGTCCCAGAACAGCCTGACGCCGTTCCCGGACGTGTACACGTCGGCCCCGGCGCTGGAGAGCACGTTGGACAGCCTGCGGCCGTCCTCCGGGGGCTCCTCCGAGACGCCCGACAGGAACCTCCTGTCGGATGCCTCCTTCCGCGAGCCCCACCGTCTGACGAACAGCGTGCAGCCGAACAGCAGGTAGAAGAGGAAGCCTAGGAACGGCAGTATGAACACCACCGCCACCCAGAATATCAGCGTCCTCGGGTCGTGCCTCTCCCTGAATATGAGGATGTACAGCGCCACCAGGTCCGTTGCCAGCAGGGGCAGCCAGACCGGCAGCACCGCGAATATGTAGGTGAAGAACGGGACCGTGAGATATGTCACGGGAGACCCCCGTCACATGCCCCAGAAGGGCTCCTCCTTCCTCTTGATGGCGACGGTCTCCTCCATCGCGATCTTCTCGTCGGCGGTGAGGTCCAGGGTCTGGAGCTGCTTGTACCCGGACTCGATGAGGTCGACGTACACTATCGACTCCTCGTCGATCTGCCTGCCGACGGTGACGCCGTCGATGGCCACCGCGACCTCGTCGCCCTGCTTGGCCTCCCTCTGTACGTCCTCGCCGATGCGGATACTCTTGATCCTGCCGAGGTCCCTGCCGTCGGGTCCGATGAGGGTCTCCCCGGGCCTGATCCTCCCGGCCAGGACGCGGACGCCGACGATGGCGGGCTTGCTGGCGCGGAATATGCAGTTGGGGAGCACCATGAACTTGGCGGGGAACGAGAACACCGAGCGCTTGTCGGTGTCTGTCTGCCTCTTGCACTCGTCGACCCACTCGACGTAGTCGTCGATGAGCTGGTAGACGATCTGGTTGGTAAGGACCTTGAGGCCCTCGTGGTTCATCAGCTCTGCCTCTGCGTCCTTGGAGAGCTCGACGTTGAATCCCAGGATGACGCAGTTCTTCTTGTCCGCGTAGGCAGTCTCGACGATGTCCCTGCGGGTGATCTCGCCGATGCCGTACTTCCTGATGGGGATGTCGTGGGCCTTGGCCTCGTACGCCAGCGCCTCCAGGGAGCCGATGGCGTCGGCCTTGATCGTGATGCCGTTCTCCTGGGTCTCGATCTTGATGCTCGTCTCCTCGGCGAGCGCCTTGATGGCGGGATCGTTCGGACCCTTGACGACGATGATGGGCGCTCCGGCGATGACGCCCTCGCAGTTCTGCGTGGAGATCTTGACCCCGGCGGCGGCGTGGAGCTCCTTCACGGAGTCGAAGCGGTCCCTCGGGTCGCGGATCTCGTCCAGGGGCTTGGGCTTGAGGATGGCCTTGATCTTCGTGACCACCGGCGCCCCGCGTGTGCCCATGGCGACGGTGTCGCCCTTCTTCAGCGTCCCGGAGTAGAGGATCATGTCCAGCGTCTTGCCGAGACCGCGCTCCTCCTTGATCTCCAGAATCGTGCCCCTTCCGGGGCCCTCGCCCTTCTCGAGCTGGGTCTCGAGGAAGCGCTGCGCCAGACCGATGAGCACCAGGAGCAGGTCCTGGATGCCCTCGCCCTCCTTGGCGCTGATGGGCACGAGCGCGACGGCCTTGGTGAAGTCGTCGATCCTGTCGTACCTGTCGGAGGATATGCCCTCCTGGGCCAGCTGGGCGATGACGTTGTACATCTTCTCCTCGAAGACCGCCCTCGTGTGGTCCTGCTGGACCCTCTCGGAGAGCACGAACGGCCTCCCCTCCTCGGCGATCCACCCCTCGATGGTGTCGACCTTGTTGAGGGCGATGACGAAGGGGGTCTTGTACTGCCTGAGGATGCGGATGGACTCGATGGTCTGGGGCATCAGGCCCTCGCGGATGTCGATGACGAGGACGGCCAGGTCGGCCAGGGACCCTCCCCTGGCGCGGAGGGTGACGAAGGACTGGTGTCCGGGCGTGTCGATGAAGAGCAGGCCGGGGACGTCGAACTTCTTGTTCCCGATTAGCGAGCCGCACATCTTGTAGATGTGGTCGATCGGCACCTCGGTGGCGCCGATGTGCTGCGTGATCGCTCCGGCCTCCCTCGCCTGGACGGAGGTGCCCCTTATGCGGTCGAGCAGCTTGGTCTTACCGTGGTCTACATGACCCAGAACACTGACGACGGGCTGTCTTATCGCCATGATGGACACCTCTGCTGATGAATATGAAACGTGATGTTAAGGGGTTTTCGGAAGAGGTTTGGAATCACTCGTAGATCCACTTGTCGGAGGTCCTGTCGTAGGTGACGAGCTCCTCCGGCTTGAAGAAGATGGAGATCTCCCTCTTGGCGGACTCGACGGAGTCCGAGCCGTGGATGATGTTCATCCCGGTGACCATGGCGTAGTCGCCGCGGATGGTTCCGGGGGCGGACTCGGCCGGGTTGGTCTTGCCCATCATGCCCCTGCAAACGGAGACGGCGTTCTCTCCCTCGAGGACCATCGCGAGAACGGGCCCGGAGGTGATGTAGGAGATGAGGGACGGGAAGAAGGGCTTGCCCTTGTGCTCGCCGTAGTGGTTCTCGGCGGTCTCCCTGGAGATGGTCATCATCTTCATGCCGACGATCTTCAGTCCCTTCTTCTCGAAGCGGGAGACGATCTCGCCGCAGAGTCCGCGCTGGACTCCGTCGGGCTTGACCATGAGGTAGGTCTGCTCCATCGCCATGGGGATCACTCCGTCTTCTCGGCGGCGGCCTCGGACTTCTCCATGGCCTTGAGCTTGGTCGCCTTCTCCTGGTGGGCCTTCTCGGTCCAGAGGGTGGTACGGGCGACCCTCTTGAGCTCGATCATGTTCTTGTAGCACTTGTTGGTGTCGAAGAACAGGATGGTCCCGTCCTTCTTGACGAACATCTTCCCGGTGCCGGGCTCGATGGGGGCGCCGCAGAAGGAGCACTTCCTAGTAGTGTCTACCATGCGAATCACCTCATTCCGAGCTTGCGGGCCTCTCTGGACGTCTCCCTCAGCATGAGGATGTCGCCCATCCTGACGGGTCCCATGATGTTCCTGGTGATGATCCTGCCCTTGTCGCGTCCGTCGAGAACGCGGACCTTGACCTGGGTAGCCTCCCCGGTCATTCCGGTCCTGCCGATGACCTCGACGACCTCGGCGGGTATGCTGTCGGTGTCTACCATTCAGTTCACCTTCAGGCTTTCAGGTTCTTGACAGCCGCAGCGATCTCGTCGCACAGGGCCTTGCCCTTTCCGACATCGACGATGGCGATGGAGGCGGTGGGCTTGTCGAGGCCGATGGCGCTGCCGAGCTCGGTCTTGCTGGGGACGTAGACGTAGGGGACGTTCCTCTCGTCGCACAGGGCGGGCATGTGGGCCAGGATCTCCGGGGGCTCGACGTCGGCGGCCATGATGACGATGGCGGCGTTGCCGCGCTCGACGACCTTGGTGACCTCGTTGGTTCCCTTCTTGATCTTGCCGCCGTCCCTGGCCATCTCGGCGAGGGAGTAGGCTTTGTCGGAAATCTCCTTGGGTGTCTCGAACTTCACGTATACGGACATTGCAATTACCTCTTTCCGGCGCTCAAAGGCGCCTTCATCATTCATCGGCTCTGAAGAGCGGTCCGTCCTATCTGGTACCCTTATTTAAGGGTTGGCGACCGGCCCGGGACGGTCCTCGGAGACGGTCCCACGGCCCATCGAGACCATGGACCTCAGGGCCAGGACCATCGCGGCGACGACCGCCGCGTTCTTCGCCAGGATGACGAGCATGCCGAGGTCGTCGATGTTGGCGCCTCCGCCCAGGAACCCGACGTTGTACACGAAGTCGACCTGCGTGAGCAGGGTGGCCAGCACCAGCACCTGGAGGATGCGGCGCTCCGACCCCTCCGGCGACGTCAGCAGGACGAACATGAGCGGGGCTATCGCCCAGATGAGGTACTGCGCCGAGAAGACCTTGTTCATCACCAGGAACACGAGCAACGTGGACAGCATCGCCAGGGAGGCCAGGCGCATGGTGTGGTCGCCGGCGACGCGGGACCGGAGGACCATGTAGGCGATCCAGACGGCGACCACGCAGGCGACGGCGACGGGCAGCATCCAGTCCGCCAGGGCGTCCGGCAGCGGACCCCGGAGGTTGTCCGACCAGAAGCTCTCGGGCGAAGACCCCTGAATCCAGACGTCCGTGAGGCCAACCATGGAGAACGGATAGATAACGGAAGCGGCGACCGACTCTATCTGTAGGGGGCGGAACCCGTTGTAGCTGATGAAGTTCGTGATGATCTCAGGATCGATGAGCACGCATACCGCAACCGCCGCCAATCCCGTCAGGACGAACGCGGCGAACCCGTGCAGCGCGTCCCTCACCCTGCGGTCGTAGAGGAGAGCGAGGAGCATGACCGGGAAGAAGACGGCGGGGTAGACCTTGGTGAGCACGCCGAGTGCCAGCACGACGAAGGCGGGAACGGTGCGGCGCTCCGCCAGGAGGACCATCGCGGCCAGCGCGAGGACCATGGCGATTATGTCGAACCTGTCCAGGACGAACTCCAGCATCAGGAGGACCATAAGCCCATATGCGACCATCGGGCCCGACCCGTCCCTGCCGAGGGCCCTGGCCAGCCTCGACACCAGACACAGGCCCGCGACCATGAAAACATAGATCATCGCCACGTAGGCGACCTCGTAAGACCATGGGTCGGAGCCGAACAGCCTGGGTATCGCGATGAAGACGAGAGCCAGCGGGGGATACTCGGTGGCCGGCACGATACCGTCGAACAGGGGCTCGGCGTTCTTCCAGAAGCGGTCCCGCATGACCTCGGTCTCTATCCCGAGCACGTGGACCGCGACGAGATATCCGATGCATGCCACGAGGAACAGGACGGCGATGACCGTCCTGGTGCGCGCCGCGCCGTCGCCCCAGAGGACCGTGCGGAGATCGCTCGACGTCTTCCCTGACAACGAAAGCACCCCTCCCGAAGCGTATGGAAGAGCAGATGTCGGCGGGGGCCCTCCTGCCGAGGTACCAGTAGGCGCAGGCGGTGACGATGATCACGCCGATCAGGTCGGCGGTGAGGTCCCCCATGGTGTCGCTGGCACCGTAGACCATGTAGGATCCGCCCCCAGCGAAGTCGGCGAAGCCCTCCATCATCTCCCAGATCCCGCCGAAGCTGAGGGCGACGAAGAACAGCATCGCCGCCATCCCTCCCCTCCTGCCGAAGGTCACGTGGGCGGGCGAGTACACCTCCATGATGCACAGTGCCAGGAAGACGATCATGGTGACGATGGTGGACGAGATGACATGCCCCATGTCCCCCCACCAGCTGACGTTCAGGTACAGCCCGACGTTCAGCGAGACCACGTAGAAGTACATGTTCGCGTAGACCACGAACAGGAACGCCGAGGGCAGGGAGACCAGCCTCAGCAGCCTGAGGGCCGGCAGGAACACGGACACTATCGCCCATGCGATGCAAGTCGCGATGAGGTATATCGGAGGATGCCCTGCCTCGATCCCGGGCGCCACGCCCAGGAACGAGAACACGGAGATGAACATGAAGGACAGGGGACATCCTATGAGCATCGCCCATGCGACGCGCCTCTCCCTGGCATCCTGCTCGGCGGTCAGCATCTCAGCTCACCCAGCCCCCTCTCGGTCACGACCAGTCCGTGCCTCCTCATGATCGAGGATGCGATGAACGCGAAGACGATCATGACCAGCGCGGTCATCAGGAAGTGGTACAGGATGTACCCGTTGTCGGTCATCCAGTTGTCGGCCCCCTCGAACATGTACTCCAGCACGAACCCGGGGACCTCCATGCCCATCCCTATGAAGGGGCTCAGACCGCGGACGATGGCCCAGTTGAAGGACGCCCCGGACAGCGATGCGATGATGGGGTACACCGAGAAGGTCAGGGGAACCACGGGCACGCTGTGCACCAGGCCGATGAGCACGAACCAGGTCACGGTTGGGGTGCCCTCCGCGTCGGAGAAGTTCCCCTGCACCAGCACTGTGACGGAGAGGACCGTGCAAACGACCGATGCCACGGATGCCAGCAGGATGAACTTGTTCGTGTTCAGGGTGCAGTTCTTGGATGCCAGTACGCCGAACACCAGCACGAAGAAGGACACGATGGCCATTATACCCTCGTAATGGACCCAGGCCACCGCCAGGGAGGCTATCGCCAGCAGGGCACTTACCACGGCTACTGCTCTGCCGGTGTTCATACGCTTCCCGAGCCCCATCCCGTTTTTAATAATATTGGATGAGTCCCGCGGAAGCTCCGAACAGCACGCGACGACCGTCCACATCCCGGCGGGTCCCTCGCCCCGCCCAAGTCACAACGAACCCCTTATCTACTTTAGTAAGGTTGCCCGCCACCATGATAAGGTTCGGCCCCGCCGGCATCCCCCTTTCCTGCAAGGGGCGCACCCTGAAGGACGGCATAGAGGACGTTCACAACCTCAGCCTCAGCGCCCTGGAGATCCAGATGGTACGCGCAGGGGTCTACCCCCGCCCGCCTGAGGACGAGGAGGTCGGCCTGACGATCTCCGACATCGAGGAGGACTTCGTCGTGGAGATCCTGAGGGACGAGGAGCCCATCAGCGACCCCAACGAGCCGATCGAGGAGGACGACGACCTCCTGTTCATGCCCTCCCCCGTCGCCGACACCTTCGGCAGCCTGGCGGGCATCGGGCACATGGCCAAGAGGATGGACGTCAAGCTCTCCATCCACACCCCCTACTACATGGACCTGGGCGACGAGAACGAGCTCGCCTTCAGCTGCATCGACAGCATAAGGCACGCCGGCATCATCCTGGACGCCCTGGACGGGGACATCGTGGTCACGAACCTGGGCATCTACGACGGCAAGCGCACCGAGGACTACGTGGACGAACACATCTACGAGAACCTCGGGGCCCTCATGGACTGGTGGAACGGCGTCGGCCTTAAGTGCAGGCTCGGCATCGAGATCACCGGTCAGCAGGACGTCTTCGGCTCCCTCGAGCAGGTCCTCGACATCTGCGAGGCCGTCGGCGGACCGGTGCCGGTCATCAACTTCGCCCACTACCACTCCCGCACGGGCGGGACGCTCATCGAGCCCGACGACTTCATCAACCTCATCGAGACCGTCGAGCCCTATGCCAAGGGAGGCCTCCACACCGAGTTCTCCGGCGTGGAGTACGGCGACGCGGGAGAGAAGAGGCTCACGCCCATCAAGAAGGGCGACCTGAAGTTCGAGCCCCTCGCCGAGGCCATGGCCGAGATGAGGCCGGACTGCACCGTCATCTCGATGTCCCCGCTGCTGGAGCACGACGCGATGTACATGAGGATCATCCAGGAGAGGATCCTCACCAAGAGGGCCGCGAAGGAGCTCAAGGAGCGTCGCAAGTCAGAAGCGGCGGCCGCTGCCGCCGGTGAGTGAGTTGGACGACCTGGACACCCTGCTGGACACCTGCAGGACCGCAGTCCGCTCGGTCGACGCCGACGCCAGGGAGGAGCTAGTCTCCGGGATCCTGAGCCATCGCAAGGTCTTCGTCTACGGGTCCGGCCGCTCCGGGCTGGTGGGCCAGATGTTCGCGGTGCGTCTCGTCCAGCTCGGGCTCGACGTGCATTTCGTGGGCGAGATGACCACCCCCATAATCGGGAAGGAGGACCTCACCCTCCTCATATCCTACACCGGCAGGACGTCGTCGGTTGTGCAGACAGCGGAAATCGCCCGTCGCATAGGGTCCGAGATATTCTGCATAACGGGCACCAGCGGAAGCCCGCTGACCCGCGTCTCCGACGTGTCCCTGGTCATGAGCGTTCCCGAGGGCGAGGGACTGCACAGGGTGGCCCCCCTGGGGACCGTCTTCGAGGACTCCGCGCTGCTGCTGTTCGACGGCATCGTCAGCGAGATAATGTCCCGCGAGGAGATCTCCGAGGACGACATGCGCCGCCGCCACGCGATCTGGGTCCGATCTCATTCTGAGACCAGCGCCGAGGCCGTCCTGCACCCGTCACCATCGACGATGTACACGGCCAACTCCCCGGCGTACGGATCGATGACGACCAGCACTCCCTCCCCGATGGCCGAGCGCAGGATGTCGCACATGGAATCGTCGGGCTCGGTGCCCTCGGACGGGAAGTACATCCCCACCTCCGGCACACCGGCCCCTTCGACCCTGGCGAACCTACCGTTCGCATCTGACTCCCATCCGCCTCTTAGTCCGCCATGCGCCTGGGACCGCTCCGCGGCCTCGGCGATCGAGATCATGGCGTTGGCCCCGAACAGGACCTCCGCCCTCGTGCCCATCCTTCCTCTGCTGTCTGTCATCCGACGCCGGCCAGAGCCACCCCCTATTTCAAACCGTCTGCTGCTGGAACGGATCCGGGAGCACCTCCACGAGATCCCCCTCCGAGATGCAGCTGCCGGTGAGACTGTCGGGTTCCAGGAGCGAATAGCCGTCCCTCAGGACGATGTTGCCGCAGCCCCATGCCTCGGATACGGTCTCCATTATCTCCCCGACCCTATCGGACGGATCCATGTCCATCCTGATGGCCGCGTTGCTCTTCCTGTTCAGCAGTGTGAACCTCATTCGCATCTCCTGCCGCCGAGCGGCATCGACGGATGGACCGCGCCCGCTTATAATCTAACCAGTCACATTTTATCTAATAGCGAATGATAGGGCTCGGCATGGTAGGCGGCCTCAGACTTCCCGAGCATTCCCACTGCAAGTTCTGCGGGGACCCCGTCCCGTTCGGTCAGGAGTTCTGCGACGAGGAATGCAGGGCGGCCGAGATCGCCCGCGAGAAGGCGGAGAAGAGGAAGGAGTACCTGTTCTGGGGCTCCGCGGCCATCGTATGCGTCATCGTGATGGCCGTCGGCACCGCCCTGAAGTACCTCTGAGACCTCAGCGGACCCCCAGAAGCTCGGCGGTGCGGGCCACGTCGTGGACGCGGACCATCGCGGCACCGGAGCGGACCGCGACCAGCGCCGCCTCCGCGGATGCGTCGTCCCTGTCCATGCCGGGATAGCGGGTTGCCAGGAACCGCTTGCGTGACGATGCGGAGAGAACCGGATACCCTCCGCATGAGAAATACGAGCTGTTCTCCAGTATCTCGGAGTTCTGGACAGGATCCTTGCCGAACCCTATCCCCGGATCCAGGATGATGGATTCCCTGCGGATGCCGGCGTCCAGGGCGTACGATGCGCGGGCCTCCAGGAACCCCCTGATCTCGTCCATGAATCCGTCGCCCATGGCCGCCGGCATGGACTCGGGCATACCATTCATATGCATGATGACGACGTCGACCCCGGTCGACGCGCAGACCTCCGTCATACCCGGTCCGCGGAGACCGAGGACGTCGTTGACGATCGTGGCGCCGAGGGCTATGCAGCGCTCGGCCACCTCTGCCTTCATGGTGTCCACCGATATGGGGACGTCCACGGACGGGGCCAGCTCCTTCAGGACCGGCTCCAGCCTGGCCAGTTCCTCCTGGGCGGTCACCGGGGAGGCGTTGGGGCGTGTGGACTCCGCACCGATGTCTATCACGCCGGCCCCCTGGTCGACCATGTCGAACGCGTGGCGGACGGCCGCCGTCGGATCGGTCCAGAGGCCGCCGTCGGAGAACGAGTCGGGGGTCACGTTCAGGATCCCCATTATGGTGGGAGGGCCCCGAAGGGCCCTCCAGGGTTTGGATGACAAATCACATCAGCTCGTCGATGAGCTCCACGAGGTCGCGGACCTCGATCTTCCTGTCGCCCTTGGCGGCGGACAGGTTGTTGACGCAGAACGGGCAGCACGTGATCATGAGGTCGGCCGACCCGGCCTCGTCGAGCCTGGTGGAGGCGATGTCCATTGCCTCCTCCGGGTAGGCGGACCTGACTCCTCCGCCGCCTCCGCAGCAGTGGCTGGTCTTCCTGTTGTACTTCATCTCCTTGAACTCGAGGCCGGGGATCTTCGCGATGACCTCGCGCGGGGGCTCGTACACACCGCAGTGCCTGCCCAGGTGGCAGGGGTCGTGGTACGTGGCCTTCACGCCGTCCATCGGCTTTAGCTTCAGGTCCTGCCTGGCCAGGAACTCCGTGATGTGGAGGACTTCGAAGGGCACGTCCACGTACTTGGGGTACTCCAGCTTGAACATCCTGTAGCATCCGGCGCAGGAGAGGACGAGGGTCTCGACGCCGAGGGCCTTGATCGCCTCGACGTTCTTCCTCATCAGCTCCGTGACGTCGCCCTGGGGCCATCCGACCCTCTGCATGACGGATCCGCAGCAGGTCTCGTCGAGGGTGGTGAAGTCGACGCCGAGCTTGTCGAAGATGGACATCGTCGCCCTGGCAGTCTCCTTGGAGCGGTACGTGGCGGTGCATCCGGCGAAGTATCCGACCTTTGCCGCGTGCGGCTTCCTGCCCAACGCCTCCTCCCTGGTGGCCTTCTCGCCGAAGGGGTTGCCGGTGGACATGATGTTGTCGCACATCAACTTGTGCTTGGGCAGGATGCATCCCGCCTTCACGAGGTCCGCGCGGCAGAGCTCGATGATGTCCACGATCTCGACCTTGGACGGGCACCTGCGGACGCAGTCCGCGCAGGTGGTGCACGTGTACATGTTCCTGACGAGCGACTCGTCCGGCTGGAGGTCGCCGGTCAGCAGACCGTACGTCAGCACTATGCGCCCGCGGGACAGCGCGGAATCCCACCCGATCGATTTGAACGACGGGCAGACGCTCTTGCAGAATCCGCACATGGTGCAGACGTTGACCGCCTGCCTTACCTTCTCAAGGCTGTCCGCCTTGAACTCCTTGCTTTCCGACATGTGAACCTCACTCCAGCCTGGGGATGGTGACGCTTCCGTCCATGAGGACCATGATCCTCGCGGACGGGTTCTCCCTGAGCGCCTCGTCCACGGCCGCCTGGACCGTGGGGAAGGGCGTTATGTTCGCACCCCTGAGGAGCTCTGGGTCCAGGTCTGTGACCGCCCAGATGCTCGCCCAGGTCGCGATCTCGGCCATCTTGGCCGCCTTGTGGTATCCGAGCTTGTACTCGGCCTTAAGGTTCTCCAGCACCTGGTGCGGGTCGCTGGAGGTGGAGAGCTGCTTCAGGAACGTGTCGCTCCCGGTGCCCTCCCTGCACTTCGAGACCATTACGATCTTCCCGCCGTCCTTGAGCGCCCACTTCCCATTGTCCAGGGCCTTCTGGGACTGGTACAGGTCGACGTCCATGGGGTACGGGGCGACGGAGATGACGACGTCCGCCTTCTCCGGGATCGGCACGGAGAAGACCTCGTTGGCCCATCCGATCGCCTTGTGGAAGGCCTCGTGGAGGTCTCCGGACGCCACCTTGTAGATGTTCTGGTGCCTGTCGAGGACCATCTGGATGGAGAAGATCCTCTTGCCCTTGACGCCCTCGAGCGCGTCCATCATGTCCTCGTGCACGGGGTTGCCCTCCAGGGCGAGGGACTGGGCGGCCTTGCTCATGGCCAGTTTGTGGTTGGCCTCGATCGTACGATAGGAAGCGACGCCGGGGAGGAAGGACTTCCTTCCGCCGGTGTATCCGGCGAAGTAGTGGGGCTCCACGGAGGTGATGATCACCAGGCGGTCGGCGTCGACCGCGACCTTGTTGACCTCCATGGGGGTGCCGTTCTTCGAGGTGCCGAGGTTGACGCACTCGGATTTCTTCGCATCGTGGCAGATGATCCTGTCCTTGAGCTCCTCGTAGTGGGAGCCGAAGACCATGTCGTACTCCTCGGGGGTCATGTCCCTGTGGGCGCCGGTGGCTATGAGGTACCTGGCGGACCTGAGGTCCATCCTCTTGGAGAGCGCGTCCAGGACCTTGGCCGTGGGAGTGGGGCGGGTGCCGTCGTTGACGATGAACACTATGTCCTCGCCGCCCTCCAGGAACTCGGCCATCGAGCCGATGCCCAGCGGGTTGTCGATGGAGTCTCCGATGACCTTGTCGGGGTCCCCGCACTCGACGTCCTTGGGATAGAACGTGCCTATGTAGGCGGAGTCGGGGATCTCCGTCTCCTGGACCCCGTCCTTGCCGTACTTAACGTCGACCTTCATTTGAATCGCGGTCTTGATGCCCCGTTCCTTATTTTATTATAGTGGAGGGGCGGACGGGCGCTGCCGGGAATCGATTCCCATAGCGCGACCGACGACGCGGATGAATGTGCGAACTGGCTATGAGTACATGGACGAAATCATTTATAATCGGCAATCGCTCATTTCCAGCATGATAACGGATTACCAGTCCCCGCTCTCCAGCAGGTACGCCGTCGATATCATTTCCCTCATCTATGAGAACGACAAGATCATGGCGACCGACATGCTCCGCATCGCCAAGAATTACAAGACCGTCATCAAGACCGCCGACCAGCTTGTCGAGCTCGGACTCCTAGAGATGCACCTCGAGGCCGGAAGGCGCCTGATGAAGATCTACGAGCTGACCCCCAAGGGGAGGGCCATCGGGAAGCGCATGTTCGAGAGCCGCGAGATCTTCTACGGCCGGATGGACTTCGAGGACGGAGAGGTCGTCGAGACCAAGGAAAAGAAGGCCAAGAAGCGCGCCAAGAACTGATTTTCCACGGGCCGGCGTACGGCCGGCCCAATTCTATACAGTTAATTATAAATACAAGCCCTTCATTCACGCAATCCTACAAGCCGCCGTAGCTCAGCAGGTAGAGCGTGTGACTGTTAATCACAAGGTCCTCGGTTCAAATCCGTGTGGCGGCGCCATTCTCCCTTTTTCATCATCCTTCACCGCTTCGCGTCATGTCTCGTCCGACATGTTTTTAATGAAATCCCGATATGGGTGCCTCAACGGGCTCTTAGCTTAGCTAGGTAGAGCGTCTGGCTCATAACCAGATGGCCGTCGGTTCAAATCCGGCAGGGCCCACCACCCGTTCTCGATAATATCGTAAATGACCCTCCCCCGCTACCGGAGGAGGGGTTTAGGATCAGTCGCGGTAGTGCGACAGCGCCATCAGGTTGGCGTCCGGCGTCAGCGGCGGCACGCCGCACTCCGGGGTTATGATGTCGAAGCCCAGCTCCGCACCCCTCCTGGCGCTAGCCACGACGTCCTCCGGCTGCTTCATCAGGAGCGTCCCGACGGGATCGATGGACCCGAACATCCTGCAGCGGCCGTTCACGATGCGCATGTACTCCTCGGGGCACTGGAACGTCTCGAGGCTGAGCGCGTCGGCGCCGTATCCGGCCAGGCGGTCCGCGAACGCCAGCGTGTCGCCGCAGGAGTGGATGGTGCTGAAGGAGGACCTGATGCTGGAGATCGTCCTAGGGGTGAACGGGACGGAGAACTCCTCGAGCATCTCCGGGGAGTACATGTCGGTGGAGCCGCCGGCGATCACCAGGACGTTGTCCGCCGCCTCCGAGAGCCTCTCTGCGTAGGCGCAGGTCAGAGGGGTCACCGCATCGATCCACTTCGAGATCCTGCCGGGCTCCATGAACCCGGCCATGAGCATGTTCTCAGCGCCAAGCAGCTGGGACGTCAGCGCCATGGGGTCCTGTAAGCCAGCGGTGATGAAGAGGTCCTCGTGCTCCCTGGACATCCTCTCGGCGACCTCGGCGACCATGGCACAGCGGCCTCCCGATGCGAACTCGTCCGGGTTCATCAGCCCTCCCGACGGCGGCTCGGACACGTCGCCCGAGGAGTATGGGGTGCCCACCACGCTGGGCTGGGTGTCCCCGGACCCATCCTTTATGGTGGCCCCTAGACGCTCGATCTCCACCGTGAGGCAGTACGGGACCCTCGCCGTGGCGAACCCGAACATCTTCGAGAACTGCAGTGCCAGCGTGGCCATCTTCTCGGGGTCGTAGTGGGCCTCCGGCCATCCTGCCCCGCAGGCACGCATCTGCCCCACAGTGCCGGTCTGCGTGAATACGGCCGGCGGGGGCAGTTCGCCCGTGCTCCGACCATCGAACGCGTCGACGATCTCCTGCTTCGTGTTCATGCGGAGGTCATCGCGCGGACGCCGTTTTATTCTTGCGCGGGCCCGGACGAGCGGACGTACCTGGCCGACCGGGTGCTGCCGTCCGCCTTCTCGACCAGACCCCTGCGCCTCATGGACTGCAGGAGGTTCGTGGCCTTCACACGGACCTGGTCGGGCGTCAGCTCCTTCCTGTCGCGGGCCGCGAGGATGTCCGAGACGTCGGACCTGGTGACCGAGCCGTTCCTGTCGATGAGCGCCAGCACGGCCTCCTCCTCCGTGCCGATGACGAACGCGGACAGCATGTCCTGTCCGGCGCCCGACGCGATGCACGGGACGCCGTCTAGCACCTCGACGAGACCCCTCCTCGCCAGCGCCTTAACCCTGCGATCCGGGAGATAGCGGAGCTTGGCGAGACGGTCCAGGTCCATCATCGTCCTCAAATCTAGGTCCTCGCGGAGGTCCAGGACCCTGGCGTACGCACCGGCCCTGATGCCGGAGAAGCGCACGGAGACGCGGTCGTCCTGGATGTCGAAGTCGGGCATCGGGAACCTGCGGGAGGCCTGACCCAGGTACATGGAGCGGATCCCGGTCCCCGATGCGGGCACGGCCCCTATGCCCGCCATGGCCGAGATCAGGAACCTGTTGCGCGGAGGGGACTGCACGGGCGGCCCGGCGATGAACGACTCGGGGGACCTCTGCGGGAACGACCCCCTGCTCACGATCGTCACGGACTCCGACTCGCGCTCCACGACGTCCACCGTCCCGCCGTACGAGAAATCCTGATGTGCCAGCGCGTTGCGGACCGCCTCGAGCAGCGTGGAGTTGCGGTACGCGCTGACCTTCCTTGCAGCGTCCGCCGGCCCGATCGTGCAGGTCCAGTTGCGGACCATCGACACCGCCTGGGACGATGCGAGCAGCATCGGACCCTGGAAGGTCCTGGAGTCGACGACGGTCCCGTCCGGGTCCAGGAGCCTCCAGCGTATGCAGACTGTGGACGGGAGTATCCCGGCGTCCTGCTTCCCCAGGAGGATCAGCGACGCGACCGTGGGCCTCCCTCTCTTGAACACCCCTGCGCGGGCGAGGAAGGTCTCGTCGTCCCAGCCGTCGCTCTCCTCGGCGCGGTCGGGGAACCTCTCGCGGTAGGACGCCCTGGCGGCGCGCACGGCACCTGGGTCCAGGGACCTCACGTCGGCGTCCTTCACGATGTTGCCGGTCCAGTCGTCGTACAGCCCGGGGGAATCCATGACACCGCATCGGCCTTCGGATATAATCTCATTCCGTCTCATTTTCCAAGGCCACAAACCGCCTGTTCCGGGCATTCGGGCCGTGAAGCGTTAAATACGGACTGGGTCTCGAAGTCCCAAAGCGGCGGCCGTCGGAGCCGCCCGGAACACGGAGGATTGTCTCGTGGAAGTATCAGTCAAAGTACCCGTCCCGGAGTTCCTTAAACTCCCCCGCGTACAGAAGGTCCTGACCGCATGCCTGCAGTGCGGATACTGCATCGACGTATGCGAGGCCCACAACCAGACCCCCTGGGAGTCCGTCACCCCGAGGGGAAAGATCTACTACGTCAACCAGCTGGACAAGGCCGGAACCGGCGCCCTGGACGGTCTCCTCGGAAGGGAGGCCACCCTCAGCCCCGAGTTCGTCGACGCCATGTACAAGTGCACCGGCTGCGGGAACTGCGAGGTCGTCTGCCACGCCCAGATCCACCTGGTGGACTTCTGGGAGGAGATGAGGGCCTGGATCGTCGCCAACGGCGCCGGACCCCTGTCCGCCCACAAGGGAATGGCCGAGAAGGTCCGCGAGTGCCACAACCCCTACGGAGAGCCCCCGTCCAAGAGGGATGCCTGGTGGCCCGCCGAGGTCCCGCGCTGCACCCCTCCGGACGCGATCTTCTTCGCCGGATGCACCGGATCCTACAGGATGCAGAACGTCGCGCAGGCCGGAGTCATCGTGCTCTCCCGCGCCGGGGTCAAGCTGAACTGCCTCGGCGACAAGGAGTGGTGCTGCTCCTCGCCCCTGCTGAGGACCGGAACCACCACCGAGTCCCTCGGATGCTCCGAGACCGTCGTCGAGAAGGCGGACGGCATGGGAGCCAAGGACATGGTCATGACCTGCTCCGGATGCTACAAGACCGTCAGCACCGACTTCGGCAAGTACTACGCCAAGGTCGGACAGAACGTCTACCACTTCTCCCAGTACGTCGAGAGGCTCATCAACGACAGGAAGCTCCCGCTGAACAACGAGTTCAAGCACAAGGTCACCTACCACGACCCGTGCCACCTCGGAAGGCACTCCGGCGTCTACGACGCCCCCAGGAACGTCATCAAGAAGATCAAGGGCGTTGAGTTCGTCGAGATGGAGAGGTCCAGGGAGAACTCCAGATGCTGCGGTGCCGGAGGAGGATACAAGTCCCAGTTCAACGACTTCGCCACCGCCGTCGCGGTGGAGAGGATCCACGATGCGGAGGCCACCGGCGCCGACGTCCTGATCACCTGCTGCCCCTTCTGCGTGCTCAACCTGACCCAGGGGGCCAAGAAGTGCGGGTCCAGCATCAAGGTCATGGACCTGTCCCAGGTCCTGCTCGAGGTCACCGCTCCCAAGAAGGAGGAGCCGGCTTCCGAGTGAAACCCCCAAGCCGGGGCGGACGCCCCGGCACCCTTACGTTCTCATGCCTTTCCCCGACATCTGCCCCGAACTCGCATCGGCCCTGGCGGAGAGGGGGATAACGGAACCCACGCCCCCGCAGGCTGACGTCATCCCGAGGATCCGCGCCGGAGGTCACATACTCCTCGTGGCGCCCACCGGGATCGGGAAGACCGAGGCGGCGATGATACCCATTCTCGACGCCATACACGCCACCAAGGGGAAGCGCACCGGGTTCAGATGCATCTACATCACGCCACTCCGCGCCCTGAACAGGGACATGCTGAGGCGCATGGAGGACTACGGGAAGGCCCTCGGGGTCACCGTCGGCGTGAGGCACGGCGACACCTCCCAGGCCGAGAGGCAGGCCCAGTCGAGGGCGCCCCCGGAGATACTCATCACCACCCCCGAGACCCTGCAGGTGCTGTTCACCGGCAAGAGGCTCATCCAGCACCTCAAGGCGGTGGAGTGGGTGGTCATCGACGAGATCCACGAGCTGGCGGACACCGAGCGCGGGGCGCAGCTCAGCGTCGCCCTGGAGAGGCTGGCGCTGGTGGCGGGAGAGTTCCAGAGGATAGGGCTCTCGGCCACCGTGGGGGACCCACAGGCGGTGGCCGACTTCCTCGTCGGACCCCGCAGGAAGGTGGACGTCCGCAAGCACGACACCCACCGCGACTTCGACATCCGCGTCGAGAGCCCGAGGCCCACGGAGGACGCGAAGCTCATCGACAGGCTGCAGGGGGACCCGGACATCATCGGGGTCATGGCCCGCGCCAGGGAGATCGTCGAATCCGGCAGGTCCACGCTGTTCTTCGTCAACACCAGGGAGACGGCCGAATGGCTCGCGGCCCGCTACCACCTGTGGGATGAGACGTTCCCCATAGAGGTCCATCACGGGTCCCTCTCCAAGGAGACCAGGATGGAGATGGAGGACCGCTTCAAATCGGGGGATGTCAAAGCGCTCGTGTGCACTTCGTCCCTCGAGCTCGGCATAGACGTGGGGACCACCGACATGGTCATCCAGTACAACTCGCCCAGGCAGGTCTCCCGCATGATCCAGAGGGCAGGCAGGGCCGGACACCGTGTCGGGGAGAAGATTCGCGCCAGGGTGCTCGCCACCGCCCCGGACGAGGTGGCGGAGGCCATGGTCATCGCCCGCAGATGCGACTCCAAGGAGCTGGAGTCCTGGACCGGCAGGCCGTGCCCGCTCTCGGTGGTGGCCAACCAGCTCATAGCCATGACCATGTCCGGACAGGCCGACATGGACACCGCGTTCAAGGTGTTCTCCGGCGCGTGGCCCTTCAGGGACATCGCCAGGCAGGACATCCAGGACGTCCTGGACCAGCTGCTGTCGATCAAGATGGTCTTCGTCGATGACGACGGCTCCTTCCGCAGGTCCCGTAAGGGCATGGCCTACTTCTACGACAACATCTCGATGATCCCCGACGAGCGCTCGTACCTCATCAGGGACATCGGCACCAGGGCGATCATCGGAACGCTCGACGAGAGCTTCGTGGCCTCCTTCGCCGAGGAGTACGCCATGTTCATAGCCAAGGGCAGGACCTGGCGCATAGTCGAGATGCGCGAGGACGAGATCCTCGTGGAGGAGGCCCGCGAGGTCGGGTCCGTGCCAAACTGGGTGGGTTCCGACATCCCGGTACCGTACGAGGTCGCCATGGAGGTGGGCCGCATGCGCCGCCTGAGGAACTTCGGGGACTACCCCGGGGACGACGGATGCGTCGCCGTTGTGTCCAAGTACCTCGACGAGCAGGACGAGAGGTTCGCGATGCCCACCGACAGGACCGTGACCGTGGAGGTCGGCGACAGGCTGGCCATCGTCAACTGCTGCTTCGGGAGCCGCGTCAACGAGACCCTCGGGAAGATCTACTCCGCCCTCCTCTCCGCCAGGCTGGGCGAGAGCGTGGGCATGACCGCCGACCCGTACAGGATCATCCTGGAGCTGCCCCGCAACCTGAAGCGCGACGTCATCCTGGAGACAGTGCAGTCCGTGAAGCCCGGGACGGTCGAGGCCCTGTCCAGGATGACCATGGTCAACTCGTCGTTCCTCAGATGGAGGTTCGTGTTCGTGGCGAAGAAGTTCGGCATCATCGAGAAGACCGCCGACCACCGCTTCATGAACTTCCAGAGGCTGTTCGACCTCCATCGGGACACGCCCGCCTACCGCGAGGCTGTGAACAAGGTCCTGTGGGAGGACCTGGACATCCCGAACGCCGAGAGGGTCGTGTCGATGATGTCGTCGGGAGAGATCGAGGTGGTGCCCGGAGGGATATCGACCATCGGGCTGGAGGGGATCACCCGCTCCAAGGAGCTGATGCAGCCCGTCCGCGCGGACCACTCCATCCTCATGGCCCTGAAGAAGAGGCTGGAGGACGAGGTCCTGTTCGCGTCGTGCCTGAACTGCGGGTCCCAATGGAGGTTCCGCGTCGGGGAGGCGCCGAAGAGGTTCAGATGCCCCCACTGCGGAGGAAACATGGTCGCCGTCCTCAAGGGATACGAGCGCGAGATGATCCAGGTCGTGAAGCATCAGGAGCTCACCGAGCAGGAGAAGAAGGACAGGCTCCGCCTCCTGAGGAACGCCAACCTCGTGAACGAGCACGGCAGCCGCGCCGTCATCGTCATGGCGGGCAGGGGCGTCGGCCCGGACACCGCGTCGAAGATACTCCGCAGCATGCATGTGGATGAGGACGACTTCTACCGCGACATAATGAACGCCGAGATCCTCTACGCCAAGAACAAGAGGTTCTGGGACTGAGAACGGTGCGGACCATGGAACGGGATGTCGGAGCCGCGGTCGACCGTCTGATGAGATCTTACTCCGGGTATTACGACGTGAGCCCCTGCGACGAGGGGATCTGGTCGCCAGGGCGGAGTTCCACTCCCGCGGCGAGAAGTACCTGCTCGTCAGGGGCGTCAACCAGCTTCTGGCAGTCCTCGCCCTGCTCGCCGTATGCGCCTGGCTTGGAAACATCGGCAAGAACAACAGGATGATCTACATCCCGATGATGTTCATGCTAGCGGCCACCCTCTCATCGCTTGTGCTCACGATGTGGTCGAAGATAGGGGACCTCTCGATGGGATTCGACGGGGTCGCGGCGGCCCAGCTCGTGATATCCGCCCTACTGTTCGTGCTGGCTGTGTTCCTGATGGCGGAGGGCCTGAAGGTGCTGAACGAGCAGAGGCGCGCCCGGATGTCCGAAGAGGCATCCTGAGTTCATCGAACGCCGGACGGGGACGTCCGGCACATTCCATTCTTCCGGACCCGCCAGGGAAATCCCGGGCGGGTCCACGATTGTCAAATTGCGTCTGACAATCCAAACGATTGTCTGCAAACGTTTTATTGTTGTTTAGAAAAACAGAATTAAATCCGCATTCATGATTCATCAAATATGGATTACTGTGATGCACTTGTTATTGAGGATATCACGAACACAATGAACCACTGCATGTTCAAGAGGATCGTAATCTGCCTCGCCGAGAAGCTGGGCTACGACACCGTGATGGAGACACTGGAGAAGCTCGCGAAGGAGGGGTCCCTGCTGGACAGGGAGGAGACCCGCATCCGCATCAACCAGTGCCTTTGCGGATGCGAGAGAGATATGTTCCGCAAACGCATGGCCGAGAAGTTCTGCCGGGATCTGGAGAGCTTCATCAAACTGGGCGGAGACGAGGCGGCCTATGACTTCCTGGATTTCCTGATGTTCTGCATGGAGAAGTGCGACTGGGGCGTCACCGACGAGTCGGCGGACGATTACAACGGCATGTTCGATCTCATAGATGACATCATCCAGAATCGCCTGGATCCGCGCATCGTGTTCGACCTGAACGTCACGACAGAGTGCTCAACACCAATAACGGACCGATCAGCATAGGACTCGTCCAGGATGACGAAGACATCATCAAGAACCTTATTCGAATCTGCTCCGATGCAAAGAGGATGGGACTCAGGAAGAGCCTGGAGACAGGCCTCAGCGATATGCTCAGGATGTTCTGGAACGTCGGAGGCGATGATGCCGCGTCGCCTGCCCTCCAGGATCGGGTGCGACATGCACAAGGTGTCCTAGTACCTCATGACATGGACACCTCCCGGGAGCAGGGGCGTACAACCCCCTGGTTCCGATCCTCGGGGAAGGGAGTTGCCCATTCGGCCTCCCGACCCGGAGGTCCCCGCTCACGGGTCCGCGATCAGGACATGATGTCCTTGAGGTGACCCTGCGGGATGGAGTCCCTGATCTCCATGGCCAGCCTGGCACCTGTGCTCAGACCGGGATAGATGAGGTCGGCGTACGGGGACCCGGAGATGAACGGGTTTGTTCCCGCGACGATCCTCGTGGAGATCTCGAAGACCTTGAACTGGAGCTTGTCGTTGACGACGGTCTCAAGGCAGAACGGGCCCCACATGCCGCCGAACAGCTCATAGGACTTGTTCACGACGGCCTCCCCCATCTCGAAGGCCCTCGGCAGGAGGGACTCCCTCAGGACGACGGGCGTGTTGCCGGTGACGACGAAGGACGGGTAGAGCCCGTGCCTCTTGGACTCCTCGATGGACCCGAGCTTGTACATCTCGTCGATGTTGGACTCGTCACGACGGTCGATGGACAGTAGCTCCAGGGACCCTCCCTGCTCGCACCTGTACCCGTCGGTCTTGTACGGATCGTAGAAGAAGTGCAGGTAGTACCTGGTTCCCAGGCAGTACTCCTGGATGGTGTACGGCTGGCTGGGGTCGATTGACATCTTGAAGTCGGGATAGTCCATGGCGATGAAGTATCCCCTTCCGCCCTTTGCGCCATGGTACTTCACCATGACGGGCTCGTTGATCTCCCTGGCATCGGTGATCAGCTTGGGCATGGGCACGCCGGCGGACGTGATCCACTCCCTCTGCTTGTCCCTGTCCGACTCCCATCCGAGGACGGCACGGTTCCCGTAGGAGGGGACCTCGAGCTCGGCGAACCTGCGGGGGCCGAAATACTCCACGAACGAGCCATGGGGGATGATGATGACGTTCCTGTCGTGGAGCTCGCCTATGCGCTCCTCGAACTCGTCGAAGTCGGAGTACTTGATGATCTCGTCCGGCTTGGCCAGCGGGAACGCGTCGTAGTACTTCGTGCTGTGCGTCACGGTCAGCCCGAGAGTCTTGAAGCCCATCTTCCTCGCGCCGTGGAAGATCTGGAGTGACGAGTGGGAGCACAGAGTCGCAATGGTGATGTCGCTCATATCGTACCCGTCCAGAATCTCATCGATCTTGCTCTTGGGGACCATATGGGAGGATTGCGCTCAGCGATATAAATCCGTGTATCCAGATCACGGATGAATCGGAACGGATCTGGATCCGACGACGCGCAGGGGTTGGCTACCAGATCATTCATTGAACCGCATCGACCTGGACAGCCAATTAATTTGAGCTACATTTTATTTGAATAATTTGATACATCATATGGATGATTATATATAACAGTATCAAAACGACACTCTCCACAGGAGTTGGTGACATCTCAGAGAACAACACGTCGAAGATCCTGACCTGCGCGTCCCTGATTGTGATAGCATACCTCCATTGGATACTGTACATCGTGTACGAGAGCATCTACTATCCGACTTTCCACGGCGAAATGGTGATGTTCATAGGGATGATACTGACGGTGCTGGCCATCATAGGGTTCGTCGGAATCATATGGTACGGGTTCACTAAAGGCATCGTAGACAGAATCCGCAGATCCAGGAACGAGTGACAGAGACCCTCGACGAGGGGCCGATCCTCCAATCGGTCCCCGTCGAAAACGCATTGCCCGAGAGTTCTGAAACAACCTAAATACCGAGTTGCCCTTCGTCCGCAAGGAGTCGATCCTATGGAAAGGATAGAACTAACACCCCACATGGAAGAGATAAAACGGGTGCTCGGAGACAGAATCGACGACGAGACGCTGGAGGCGGAGCTGAACAAGTACCTCAACGAGTACCACGTCGACATCGTGTCGGCCAAGCGCGGCATAATCAGGAAGTACGGCGCCGATACCGCCGGGACCGCCACCGCTGCCAACGCGACCAAGAAGATCGCAGACCTCAACGGGACGGAGCAGAACGTCGACGTCCTCGCGAAGATCGTCTACGTGGAGACGAAGAACATCACCGTCAAGGGGCTCAGCAAGGTCATCGTGTCAGGCATCCTGGGGGATGACTCCGGCACGGCGTCGTTCACCGTATGGGAGCCCGGATCCGTCCAGCTGGACAAGGGATCCGTCTACAACTTCAGGAACTGCTACTGCAAGCTCTGGAACGAGAGGGTCCAGATCAACATAGGCAACCGCGGGAGGATCGAGGCCGCGCCCGGTGTCGAGATCGACGTGCCGAACAGCACCGCGTCCCTCTCGTCCACCGAGGTCAAGATCGGGGACATCCGCGAGGGCATGGGAAACGTCACCGTCACAGGAAAGATCCTCTCCGTCGAGGCCAGGAGGATCAACAGCCGCGGAGAGGAGAAGATCGTCTACTCCGGAATCATCGCCGACGAGACGGGGAAGATCCAGTACTCCGCATGGCACGACTTCGACCTCAGGGAGGGGCTCACGGTCTGCGCCAAGAACTGCTACATCCGCTCCTGGAAGGGCATACCCCAGCTGAACATCGGCGACCGCGCCGACGTGGAGCGCGTCAACCAGACCATCGAGGTGGAGGCGGCCGACTCCCAGAAGACCATCGCCGAGATCAACAGGATCGGCGGCGGCCTCGACATCACCGTCGAGGGCGTGGTCGTGGACATGAAGAACGGGAGCGGCCTCATCAAGAGGTGCCCCCAGTGCAACCGCTCCCTCATGGCGGGCGGCGTCTGCACCGTCCACGGAGAGGTCGAGGGCATCTCCGACCTCAGGATGAAGCTCGTGGTGGACGACGGCACCGGCGCGATCGGGGCCATCGTCAACCGCACGGACACCGAGAAGCTCACCGGCGTGTCGATGAACGCCGCCATGGGCCTCGCCTCCGCCAGGGGCGAGGGCGTGGTCGCCAGGGAGCTCATGGGGAGGATCCTGCTCCACAAGGTCCGCATCACCGGCAACGTCATGAGCGACGACTTCGGACCCAGCATGATCGTCAGGTCCGCCGAGCCCGTCGAGGTCGACGTCCAGGCGGAAGCGGAGAAGCTCCTCGCAGAGGTGGAGGCGGCGATATGAACGGGAACGGGAAGGCGAACCCGCGGGAGACCGCATGGAGGGTTTTCGCCAACGAACTCAACACGTCCACCCTCGAGATCAAGGCCACCGAGGAGAAGATGCCGTCCTACGTCGTCTCGCCCCTGGGAGCGAAGATCAACAGGGTCCTGGTGGCCGGCACCCTCACCGAGAAGGCCAACAGCGGCACCCCCGAGGAGCCCCTCTGGAGGGGCAGGATCCAGGACGTCAACGGGCAGTTCTTCCTCAACGTAGGAAGGTACCAGCCCGACGCCATGGCCGCCATGGCCGACCTGGAGCCCCCGTGCTTCGTCGCCGCGGTGGGAAGGGTCCGCACATACACCACCGACGACGGAAGGACCTTCGTGTCCGTCCGTCCGGAGCGCATCATAAGGATCGACGAGTCCACCCTCAACGAGTGGCTCCTGGACACCGCCCAGTCCGCATGGGCCAGGCTCAAGTGGATGAAGCAGGTCGTGTCGCTCCCCGATGCCAAGGTCCCGGACCTCATCAAGATGGGCATGAGCCCGGTGCAGGCCGAGGGCATGCTCTACGCGCTCGACAATTACGGGGAGATGCCCGACTCGTCCGTGTACCTGAAGACCATCCAGAACGCCCTCCGCAGACTCCTGCCCGAGAAGGACGTCGACTTCGGGTTCCCCGAGGGCATGCAGGACATGCCGGACGAGATCGACATCGACGGCGACGAGTCCGGCGGTGCCGTGAACCACGGCCAGATGGAGGACATCGTGCTCTCCCTGCTGGAGGAGCTGGACACCGACGGCAAGGGCGCACCACGCGACGAGCTGGAGAGGCGCGCTGAGGCCGAGGGGATATCGGCCATCGAGCTCGAGGAGATCTCCAACATCCTCATGGACAAGGGGCTCGTCTACGAGCCCAACCTCAGATATCTGAAACTCATCTGAGGGGGAACGCCGGACCCCCGTTGAGGGGTCCGGCAAAATCATTTCTTTACACGGGCGGGGTCACTCGATCTTCGAGAGGATCTCCTCGAAGTTCTTCTCGTACTCCACGAACCTGCCCCTGGCGGCGATTATCATCCAGAGGGCGATGAGGCCCATGAACATGGCCACGAATCCTGCCGCTCCGGTGAAGACCGAGAGGATGCAGAACACGAGCGCCACCCAGAAGTGGGACCTCTTCCAGCAGCATAGGGCCGAGATCAGTCCGAGGACGGACGAGAGGATGAACGCGTAGCCGGCGTACTCGAAGTATTCGCAGACCTCGTCGTAGGTCAGGCCGTACGCGTCCGCGTAGGACGAGAAGTTGGGATCGTTGACCACGAGGTCCGCCATGGACTCCACACTGAACGCTGTGTAGACGCCGATCACCAGGAAGGGGACCGAGTAGATGATCATCAGGATCGCCGCCCATCTGAGCTGGCGGTCCATGGCGGAACGTATGGCCTGCTTCTCCTCCTCCACCTGCTCCGGGTTCCTCCCGGGGACCCTGGCGCCGCATTCGGGGCAGAACCTGGCCGATTCGGACAGCATGTGCCCGCAGCGGGTGCAGAAGTTCTGATTGTCTGCTTCCATGAGCTGAAATCGACAGCGCCAGACTTAAACCAGGCGGTCAGGAGACGAAGGTCGCGGATCCGTATCCGACCACTGAACCTCTGTCGAGGCCCAGAGCGTCGTACGAGTCCGTATGTAGTACTCCCTCGGGGGCGCATCCCTCGCAGAGCATCATGACCGTCGCGGTCGGACCGTACCCGCACATGGAGATGTCGTTGGCCGCCACGGTGCGGTACACCCCCTCCCAGTCCATGGCGCGGACCCTGTCCAGGACCATGGAGTCCAGCCTCTCGGCCTCGTCCTTGGGGATGTAGTGGGACATATCCGTGGACGCAACGAAGACTACGTCGTACCCCTCGCAGGCCTCGCGGAGGGCATGTGCCAGGGCCATCGCGCCCTGCGGGGACTGGTCCCCCATGATGATCGGGACGACTCTGGCATCCGGGTCGATGTACTGGATGAACGGGACCTCCACCTCCACGGAGTGCTCGAAGACGTGGCACTCCGGCTCGTCGGGGATGGACATGGCCAGCCTCCTGCAGATGTCCTCGTGCACGGGGCACTCCCCCAGCGGCGTGAGGTAGGGGTCCGAGCACAGGACGTTTCTGCCGCGGCACGTGCCGTGGTGGTCCGGTCCTATCACGACGTAGGCGTCGGGCCTCCCGTCCTCCGCCAGCCTGCGGAACGCATGGGCCGCGTTGGGGCCGGAGATCATGTATCCTGCGTGCGGGACCATGATGCCGCGGACCCTCCTCTCGCCCGTGGACGGACCGGGCATGCCGGGTCCGAGCGGATGGGTGAAGCATGTCTCGATGGCCTCGACGAGGGCTTCGCGTCCGGCGGGGTAGAAGCGTCCCGCCACTGCAGGTTGTCTCATGGAGAAGGGGTAAGGGGGTTTGTTAAGAAGTTTGTTTGGAGGGTCCCGAGGGGACCTCACATGACCAGCTTGGCCTCGAAGTCCTCGATCTCCATGCGGAAGTCCTCGGGGTCCTTGAGGTCGCCCCTGTCGACGAGGACCTGCCTGGAGAGCAGCCAGTAGATGCAGGCCAGGGCGCGCCTTCCCTTGTTGTTGGTGGGAATGACGAGGTCGACGTTGCGGGTCTCGTTGTTGGCGTCGCACAGGGCGACGATGGGGATGCCGAGGTTCAGGGCCTCGTTGAGGGCCTGCTTGTCCGCGGACGGGTCGGTGATGACCAGGACCTCGGGCTCGATGAAGTTGGGGTTGGCGGGGTTGGTCAGGGTTCCGGGGACGAACCTTCCGGCGAAGGCGGGGGCGCCGATGGCCTTGGAGAACTCCCTGGCGGGCTTCTGACCGTACTGCCTGGCGCAGACGACGAGGACCCTGTTGGGGTTGAAGCGGGCGAGGAACGAGGCGGCGGCCCTGATCCTGTCGTCGGTCTTCTTGATGTCGAGGACGTAGAGTCCGTCGGTCCTGACCTTGTAGATGAAGTCCTTCATGTCGGCGGACTTCTGCTGGGTTCCGATGTGGACACCGGAGGTGAGGTAGGTCTCCTCGGGCACCAGAAGGTCGTTGCTGTCTATCGGCTGAATGTCGTCGTCTGCCATTGTGATAACCTCTTTCAGTTCTTCACGACGGTGATAGGGATCATGTCCTGCTTGAACTCCAGCATCGCGATGTCGATGGGATCGAGCATGGTCTCGGGATAGTCCACGAGGACGGGGGCGCCGTAGGAGATCTGCAGTGACCTGGCGCCGATGATCCTGGCCTTCTCGAATCTGGTGTAGTTCATGTTTATCACCAAGTGGGATGCGCCCCAATCCCCATGTTGGATATAAGCGTTTCCGCCCCAGTTAGTGTCAATAACAAACAACGTGCGCGCGTATATAGAAGATGAGCGCAACGGTTATGACGGGGGACGGGGTGACGCGGGGCATGACAGAGGAGATCCGGCTCTGCGCCGCCGCGCTTTTCCGCATACTGGGCAAGGACGTCGCCACGGTGGACGAGTTCGTCATGGAGGTATCGCTGGGGCAGAAGTGGTTCTCGCCTTCAGAGGCGAAGACCCTGCTGGAGGTGCTCAGGAGATGCGGAACGGTCGATGTCAGGGACGGATACGTGCGCCCGTCCGGGGACCTGTCGGGGACGGAGATCCCCCTCGGGTACCGCCCGCCGAGGGACATCCTCGAGACGAAGTGCCAGACACAGAAGGATGAGGGAGGGGACCCGTTCCCCTCGCTGGTGTCCGCGGCCGCAGAGGCGGGGGTCCAGCGCAGGGAGTTCATCCAGGAGAGCAACCGCATCCACAGGGACCTCGGCATCGACATCTCCGCCGCTGCGCTCATCGCGCTCCGCGACGCGGGGGTCGACATCGCGCCCCATGTGGATAGGGTGCGCTCCTGGATCCGCGGATCCGGGATCACTCCCTCTTGATGAAGTTGCCCAGGGTCATGCCGTCCGAGCGGCCTCCGCCCATGGTCCCTCCGGACTGGACGGCCTCGGTCAGCTTGATGTCGAGGGCCTTCTCGATCTTCTTGATGAGCTTGTCGTCGGGGACCTGGTTGTTGGCCTCTACCTTGGCGAGCAGGCCCTGCTTCTCCTGGATCTCGTTGGCGAACGTCTTGAGGTCCATGCCCTTGGCCTCGCGGGCCCTCCTGATGACGCCTCCGTAGTCCTCGACGATCTCGATGGTCGTGGTGCCGACGTAGATGTCCTTGGACTGCATGCGCCTCTCGCGCCTCTCCAGCCTCTGGTCGATGACGGCCTGGGTCACGGGAGCCCCGGGCCTGGACGCGGACGCGCCGGTGGCCTCGCCGAATTTGGCGCAGTTGAGGCAGACGTTCAGTCTGGCGCCCCCCACGATGACCTCGCGGGTCTGAGGGACGGTCTTTCCGCACATCTCGCATATCATGCGCACTCCAACAACGGAGAGCGATATATTACTTCGCGGAAGAGCCGCGCACGGGCGCTCTTAACCTTACTTAAAATGGGCAACGGTTATAACGAACCTCTTCCGTGACCTCCGGGAGAGCATATGACGGGCGAGAACGACGACATGGCGGAGCTGAAGGCCAAGATTGTCACCCTCGAGGAGAGGAACGTCAGACTGATGGAGGACCTCCAGAACGCCGAGACCGAGAAGCGCTATTCCGAGAGCGAGCTCTTCAGGCTGCAGAAGGACCTCTCCAGGCTCAGGAACGAGCTCGAGAGGCTGAAGAGCCCCCCGCTCATCATCGCTTCCCTCAGGGACGTCCTCCCCAACAACCGCGTGGTCGTCAAGAGCTCCACCGGACCCGATTTCGTCGTCACCGTGTCCGAGTACGTGCCCCAGGAGGACCTCATACCCGGGTCCAGGGTGTCGCTGAACAAGCAGACGCTCTCCCTGATGGAGGTGCTCCCGTCGCCCGTGGACCCCGTCGTGTCCGGTGCGGAGATCATCGACAAGCCCGAGGTCACCTACGACGACATCGGCGGACTCAAGCAGCAGATGCTCGAGCTCAGGGAGGCCGTGGAGGATCCGCTCCTCAGGCCCGAGCTCTACAAGAAGGTCGGGATCGAGCCCCCGAAGGGCGTGCTGCTGGTCGGACCCCCGGGAACCGGAAAGACCCTCATGGCCAAGGCCGTCGCCAACGCCACCCAGGCCACCTTCATCAGACTGGTCGGATCCGAGCTCGTGCAGAAGTACATCGGAGAGGGTGCCAGGCTCGTCCGCGAGCTGTTCCAGCTCGCCAAGGACAAGGCGCCCAGCATCATCTTCATCGACGAGCTTGACTCCGTGGGCGCGAAGCGTCTCGACGTCGCCACCTCCGGCGACCGCGAGGTCCAGAGGACCCTCATGCAGCTCCTCTCCGAGCTGGACGGGTTCACCCCCACCAGCGACGTCAAGATCATCGGCGCCACCAACAGACCCGACATCCTCGACGACGCCCTGCTCAGGCCTGGCAGGTTCGACAGGATCATCGACGTCGGACTGCCCGACATCGACGGCAGGAGGCAGATCTTCGAGATCAACCTCAGGCACATGAGCATCGCCGACGACGTGTCCTCCAACGGACTCGCCGAGATGACCGACGGCTTCTCCGGAGCGGAGATAAAGAACATCTGCACCGAGGCCGGTATGCTGGCCATCCGTGACAACAGGGACACCATCACCCAGGACGACTTCGTCAGGGCGAAGGAGAAGGTGACCGAGGCGGGAAGGAACAAGGTCAAGCCCGCTCCGGCCTACATGTTCGGCTGAAATCACTTTCACGCCGGGGGAGACCCCGGCATCGTTTTTCCGCGACCGACGTCGCATCGGACCTCTGAACCGGGACCGGAGGGTGGGATCACTCCTCGCCCAGGTCGTCCCCGCCGAAGAAGTTGAGCTGGGCCGCGGCGTATATCTCCTCCAGGCCTATGCCCTCCTGCGCGGAGACTGCGCGGATCTCGCCGAACACGCCCGTGTTCTCGATCGCCTTGAACAGCTCCATGCCGATGACGGTCTCCGGCTCCGAGTCGGAGTCCAGAAGATCGCCGTACAGCGCATCGGACACCTGGAACCAGTCCAGCATCCTCTGCTCGTCGTCGTCGGACAGCGTGTCGCACTTGGAGAGCAGGTTCAGCGTCGGGAGCTGCAGCCTGAACTCCACCAGCGCACCGAGGACCATGGCGGAGATGAATCCGTTGGGGGTCCTGCACAGGGACGGGTCCGACAGATAGACGACCATGGAACTGTCCCTCCCGAAGGCCCTGACGAACAGCTGGGAGGACTCCCTGAAGGCGAACAGCTCCAGCTGGCCGGGGGTGTCGATGAGGGCGTAGTCCGACCCGTAGGTGTCGACCACGGCGGTCATCTTCGAGATGCTGGCGGCCATGAGGTCGGCCGCGACGATCTGGGCGCCGTTGGGGCCGAGACCGTACTCCTGCATCACATCGTCCAGGGAGATCCACTCGCGGATGTCCACGTCGGGCTCGTAGGGGAGCGCGTCCGCCCCGGGGTCCATGTTGATGACTATGGTATCGACCCCGTGGTCGTCCAGCCACTGCTTGTAGGCTCCCACCAGCGTGCTCTTCCCGCTGCCCGCGGTCCCGACGAAGAAAATGTACTTCATGCGCTTCCCCCTGATGCTCTGGCTCCCCTGTACGGGCGCAATCAATATTAAATCGCGCACGTCCTTCCCGACCGCATGAATGCGACCAAACGCAGTCCCGCGCCCTACGCGGTGATCGGCATCTTCACCGGGCTCCTTCTCGCCCTGGTGATCCTCGTCGCTGCCGAGAACGACCCCTCCTGGGTCCTCGGAGAGTCGACCCTGGCCGATCTTGGCGTGTCCGGCGTGAAGTTCACAGCCGACCTGTTCATGTACGGGTCCATCATCGCAGGAATCCTCGTCTTCGTCTTCGGCATCGGAAAGGCCTACGTCGAGGACGGGTGCAGCCGTGCCAGCGGCATCATGGCCGTCCTCACCGGCATCTTCCTCATCCTCATCGGCTACTACACCGCCGACCTGGGTAACGGCAACGTCAATGAGACCGTCACCTGGCTGTTCTTCATCTTCATGGCGCTCGCGGTCATCCTGTCCGTCTTCGGCGACTGGGCCGAGGGCAAGAGGATCAACGCCGTAATCGCATCCGTGCTCATCGTCGTGATCATCGGAGTCGCCGTCGGCAAGCCCGTCGGATACATCGAGATCGCCTCCATCGCCTGCTTCGTCCTCTGGCTGTTCTCCGAGGGCGCCAAGATGGCGGTGGACGTCAAGGCCGCCGGTTCCAACCCGGAGACCGCCTGAGGAGGCTCGAAAATGGCAAACACCGTACCCAACAACATGAAGATCGGGACCGCCCTGGGATTCGTCGGAGGCGTCATCGCCCTCGCCGCCATGGCGGCCTCTTGGAAAGCCGACATCGACAGCATGTACCTCGTCGGGATCAACATGCTCGTCGCCGTCATGTTCTTCGCGGCAGCGGGAACCTTCACCAAGTACAGCCCCGTCTGCGGCAACACCGTCGTGGTCCTCTCCGGTCTCGCCGGAGCCGTGACCATCATCGCGGCCATCTACGGAGCGACCGAGCTCTGGATCAGCATCATCCTGCTGGTCATCGCGGTCGTCCTCGTGGCCATCGCCGCCTGCCCCCACGTCTCCAAGTGGGTCGACTCCAACAGGGTCATCTGAAACCGTTCCAACGAGGGGCGACGAGCCCCTCCCCCATTGTTTTTATCGTATCATGGCATCCGTCCGCTCATGGACGAGAAGTACTCCTTCGCACTCAGGAAGCTCGCCCTGCTTGGAGCCATGGACGATTACATCGCCATCTCCTCGAGGGAGCTCGGCGAAGCGCTCGAGATGAGCCAGCAATCTGCCTCCAAGAGGATTCTGGAGCTCCTGGAGGAGAAGTACATCGTCAGGGACCTGGGCGCCCGCAGGCAGCGCATCAAGCTGACCCAGAAGGGGATAGACGACCTGCGCAAGGAGTACAACGAGTACCGCAGGATCTTCGAGCTCACGGACCACATCACCATCCACGGCGCGGTGCAGTCGGGGATGGGCGAGGGCGGCTACTACATCTGCCAGCCCGGCTATCTGGATCAGTTCAAGTCCAAACTCGGGTTCGAGCCCTTCGAGGGCACCCTGAACATCCATGTGGACCCGGACGACGTCGGGAAGCTCGACGTCATCAAGAGCGTGGCCGGGGTGCCGATTAACGGATTCACGGACAACGGCCGCAGCTTCGGCAACGTCGTCGCCTACAAGGCGAGGATACGCAACATCGACTGCGCCATCGTGGTCCCCGAGAGGTCCCACTACGCGGACATCATCGAGATCATCTGCCAGTACCACCTCCGCAGGACCCTCAGCCTCGAGGACGGCGACAGGGTGGACGTGAAGGTCAACGTCCGATCGCGAAGGACCGTTCTGAAGTCCGAACATCATAGAAGACCCCGCGGACCCGCTCCGGGATCCGCATGGGGCGTTGTGGGCGGGGTGGTGCCCCGCCCGTTCTCACATCCTCTCGAGATGCTTCATGACCGACTGGAAGATGCACTTCCCGTCACCTTCCTCGGTCACGTAGCCCCTGGTCCAATCGGCGTGCGTGAACCTGTCGATCACACGCTCCGGATGGGGCATCATGCCCAGGACGTTGCCTGCCGGGTTGCAGATGCCGGCGATGTCCGAAGGGGACCCGTTGGGGTTCCACGGATAGTCGGCGTCGGACCCGTCGGGGCGGACGTACCTGAAGACGACCTGGTCGTTGTCCTCCAGCCTCTGGACGAAGTCGGGGTCGCTGCTCATGAGCTTCCCCTCCGCGTGAGCGGACGGAATCGTGAGCGTCTTCCTCTTCGGGATCTCGGAGGTGAAGAGGCACTTGCCGTTGTTGTCGTTCCTCAGGACCGTCGGCCTGCACTCGAACCTTCCCGAGTCGTTGGTGTACAGCGCGGCGGTGGGGCAGTCTGTCATCGTGCCCTCGAAGGCGGGGAGCAGCCCCAGCTCGACGAGGATCTGGAATCCGTTGCAGATCCCGATCACGGGCTTCTCGGCCTCGACGAAGGCCTTGATCTGCGGTCCGAGGGAGGCCTTGATCCTCGCGGCGAACAGGGCACCCGCACGGACGTAGTCCCCCGCGGAGAATCCGCCGGGGAAGGCCAGCACGTCGTAGTCCTCGAGGCTCCTGCGGAGCCCGGAGGGCGCCTGGCCGATGAGCTGCTTGAGATGGACCTTCTCGGCGTCCGCGCCGACGGCGTTGAACGCCCTGGCCATCTCGTCCTCGCAGTTGGTTCCCTCGATGCGCATGACGCACACCCTGACATCCTCGGGCCTCATGCCTTTCCCCCCATGATGTTCCAGACGGGCTCGCTCCACGCCTTGATCATCTCGTCCAGCGGCACCTCGGTGCCGTTGTCCTTGATCAGGAGCCTGTCGCCCTTGGTTATGCCGAGCGGGAAGGCGTCGCCGTTCATGATCTGCATGAACCTGCTGACGTCCGCACCGTCGACCTCGACGATCCACCTGCTGCAGCTCTCGGAGTAGAGCTTCACCCTGAAGTCCTCCCCGGGCATGGCGGAGGTGTCGATCTCCGCGCCGATGTGACCGGAGATGCACATCTCCGCGACGGCCACGGCGATGCCGCCGTCCGAGCAGTCGTGGCAGCTGATGACCAGCCCCTCGTCCATCGCCTGGAGGAGCTCGTCCATCAGGCGCTTGAGCCTCGGGATGTCGGTCTCGGGGACCTCCCCCTTCTCCCCGCCGAACTTCCTGAACAGCAGAGATCCACCCATCTCGTCCCTCGTCTCGCCGACGACCATGATGATGCTTCCGAGCCTCTTGAAGTCGGCCGTGATGCACTTCCTGACGTCGTCGATCAGCCCGCAGCCCAGGATCATGGGCGTGGGCAGGATGTGGTGTCCCCCGGGGGCCTCGTTGTACAGGCTCACGTTCCCGGAGGGGATCGGCAGACCGAGGTCGCGTGCGGCCTCCCCCAGACCCCTGACGGCCTCGCGGAACTCCCCGAGCCTCTCGGGCTTCTCCGGGTTGCCGAAGTTGAGGCAGTCGGTGAACGCGTCGGGCCTGGCGCCTACGGCGACGATGTTCCTGCAGGCCTCGTCGATGGCGGCCATGCCTCCCCTGTACGGGTCGGCCTCGGCGAACCACGGGTTGCATCCTATCGCCGCGGCGAGCCCCTTCATCCTCCCGGGCACGGGCCTGAGGACGCTGGCGTCCCCGGGTCCGGTCTCGTTCAGGGGGCCGACCATCGGATGGATGACGGTGGATGCGCGGACCTCGTGGTCATACTGCCTGATGGCCCACTCCTTGGAGGCCACGTTGGGATCGGAGAGCATGGCGAGGATCGCCTCGCAGTCGTCCTCGATCTCAGGGAAGACCTCGCCGTCCTTGGAGGACGGGGTGGGGAGCTCGTACGGGCGGTTGTAGACCGGCCCGCCGGTGAGGAACTCGAGGTCCATGTCGAAGATCTTCTCGCCGTTCCAGAACAGGCGGGTGCGCTTCTCGACGGTGGTCCTGGCGATGGGGGTGGCGGGCACGTCCCACATGTCGAATACCGCGAGCACCTCGTCGACGTTCTCGGGCTTGCAGGTGCACATCATGCGCTCCTGCGACTCCGACACCCAGATCTCCCACGGGGCGAGACCGGGCTCCTTGAGCGGGACCTTCTCCAGGTCCACGTCGGCGCCGCAGCCGGCGTCCAGGGCCATCTCGCCCACGACGCAGCTGAGACCGCCTCCGCCGAGGTCCTTCATGCCCGTGATCAGATGGCGGGCGTTGACCTCGAAGCAGGCGTGCATGACTGGCTCCTTCATGATCGGGTCGCCGAGCTGGACGGCGCCGCGGGAGTCCTCGTCGGATGTGGCGGTGAGGTCCGCGGAGGCGAAGTTGACCCCGTGGATACCGTCCCTGCCGGTCTTCCCGCCGATGAGGATCATGACCTCCCCGGGGCCTCCGGCGTAGTTCCTCGCGAGGTCTTCTCTCGCGACGATGCCGAGGCATGCGACGTTGACCAGGCAGTTGCCGGTGTACTTCTCGTCGAAGAAGAATCCGCCCGTGATGGTGGGTATCCCGACCCTGTTCCCGTAGTCGCGGATACCGGAGACGACCCCGCTCATCAGATAGCGGGGGCTCTTGACTCCGGGCGGGAGGTCGACCTCACGGTCAATCGGGCCGAAGCACAGGGGATCGGCGAGGCCTATGGGCTGGGCGCCCATGCAGACGACGTCCCTCAGGATGCCGCCGATCCCCGTGGCCGCACCTCCGTAGGGCTCCACGGCGGACGGGTGGTTGTGGCTCTCGATCCTCAGGGCGTATCCGTAGTCGTCGTCGAAGATCATCACGCCGGCGTCGCCCTTGGAGAGCACCCGGTCGTTGTCCAGACCGAAGACGAACTCCTTCAGGATGGGCTTGGAGCTCTTGTAGCAGCAGTGCTCGCTCCACGCCTGGCCGAGGGCCTGAAGCTCCACGTCGGTGGGGTCCCTGCCCTCCTTCGCGAAATAATCCCTGATCGTGCGCATCTCGTCGGCGGAGAGCCCCAGGCTCATGTCCGCCGAGAGCTTCACAAGGTCCTCGTCGGACGCGTCGCGGATGGAGATGTCGCACAGGTCGAACGGCGCGTCGCGCCTGCTCATCCCGCAGGTCATCTCATCTCACCGATACCCTGAAGTTCTGGATGACGGGGTTCGCGAGCAGCTTCCTGCACATCTCCTCGGCCTGGGCCTTGGCCTCGTCCGCGGGGAGCTCCGACTCGACCTCGAACAGCTTGACGGTCCTGACGTCGGTTATGCCCTCGAAACCCAGTGACTCCAGCGTCTTCCTGGTGTTCTTGCCTTCCGGGTCGGCGACCCCTTTTTTGAGCTCGATTCTGATCTCGACGACTGTCATGATGACCTTCCATGACGCGCGCGCATAATAAGGGTGCGCCTGGACGGCATGCCGTCGACAGGGTCGGGCGCCCGAAACCACGGGGTTGGTGACGACGCCCACACCCTCGATCTCGGCGCGCACGACGTCGCCGGGCCTGATCTCCGACACCCCCTCCGGGGTCCCGGTGATGAGGATATCGCCGGGCTCCATCGTCATGAAACTTGTCACGTATGAGATGAGCTCCGGGACCGTGAATATCATGTCGCAGGTGTTCCCGCGCTGCCTGACCTCCCCGTTGACGGTTAGGGTCAGTTCCAGGTCCTGCAGGTCACCGACGGACCCCACGGGCACTGGGTCCGACATGGGGCCGAAGGTGTCCATGCCCTTGCTCAGGTCCCATGTGTTACCCGCCTTCCGGGCGGCGGTCTGCATGTCCCTAGCCGACACATCGTTGAACACCGCCACCTCGGAGATGCACAGGAGTGCATCCTCTTCGGAGACGTTCTTGCATCTCCTCCCGAAGATCAGGGCCAGCTCCACCTCGTGCTGCACGTTCGTGACGCCCGCGGGTATGACGATCCCCTCCCCATCTCCTATGAGACAGCTGGGCGGCTTCAGGAACACGGTCGGTTCCTTCGGAAGCTCCGATTCCAGCTCCCTCACATGGGAGCGGTAGTTCCAGCCTATGCAGACGATCTTCGAAGGGGACATAACCTCCGAACCCATGACATGGATGAAACGGATTGCGGACGGAACGGATACCAACGCATACGAATCCGTGAGGTGCGCCATCAAAGTAATACTAATTCAAAATTCGTAACACTCTTATATCGACCCGCTGTTCCACCCCCATGAACTGGAAGACGGCAGCGGCTGTGGCCGTTATCGCGATCATCGTGGTCGCGGTGGCGGCGTATGCCATCTCGGGATGGAACGGCGGTTCGGGGACCGATGACGACGAAGGTACCGGGGCCGAGACCGTGACAGACAGCGCCGGAAGGACCGTGCAGATACCCGACTCGCTGGACAACGGCATCGTTGTCATCGGCTCGTCGCAGAGCCCCCTCAGGATGCTCTCGATGTTCGACACCTACGATCTCATCATCGAGGTCGACCAGAACGAGGTGAACAACCCCCTGAACGGCCGCGGATACGCGTTCGCGTACGACTTCACGAACATGAAGTACCACGCCAGCAACGTCCTGGAGAGCTCGACCGTGCAGTCCATCGGGGAGTCCGACCCCAGCCTCATCATCGTCTCCGACAAGGTGTACGCCTCCTACTCCGCCAACGTGGAGCTCCTGGCCCAGTACTACCCCACCTACGTCATAAATGTGGACCTGGACATCTGGGACGAGTCCCTCGACGGGATCTCGGACGAGATGACCGAGGCCATCACCACGCTCGGCACGCTCCTCGGACAGGAGGACAGGGCCGACGAGCTCGTCGACGGGATCGACTCCATCGTCAAGGACATCCGCAGCCTCGTCGGCGAATCCGACCTGCAGGCGTTCCTCGCCGGGTCCAACTACAACGGAACCAACACGCTGAACACCACGCTGGCACACTACATGCCGTTCGAGATCACGGGCATCAACAACTCGTACAAGGGGAACGAGACCGGCAAGATCGAGATCCCCGCCGCCCAGATCGGGAGCTTGGACATCGACATCGTGTTCCTGGACCCGTCGACCGCGGAGAAGTACTCGGACCCCACCAGCCAGGCCGTGATGGCGTACATCCACACGGTCAACAACGACTCCGACCCGGGCAACGACATCGAGGTCCGCTGCGGATTCCCCGTGATGGGGTTCGGCACCAACTTCGACAGCGTCCTCGTCTGCTCGTACTACATCGCGTACTGCGTGTACGGCGGCATCGCGTGGGAGGACCTGTACGAGAGGATGGAGTCCGTGTACACGGTCTTCTACGGAGACGCGGGCGAGGGCGTCCTGGACGCCATGGTCTCCGCGTACGACGACCGCATCGCCCAGTTCGGACAGGACTTCCAGCCCTTCGACTCCGTCGAGGTCGTCTATTCGAACGGCACCTACCGCTTCGTCGCAGAGGGCACCGCATGATGCTCGACGCGGGGCGCGGCCTCGAGGACAGGGGGACGAGGGAGGGGTACATCGCCTACTCCCGCAGGAAGGTGGGCTTCCTCGCCGCATGCGCCGTCCTCCTGGCGGTCGTCGCCCTGCTCTCCCTGGGGATCGGCAACGACCTGTCCCTCTCGGAGATCATACACTACATATTCCACCCGGACGGCAGCTGGGACAGCGCCATCGTATGGGACCTCGGCCTGAGGCTCATCCTCGCGGCAGTCTGCGCCGGGGCCGCCCTCGGACTGGCGGGAGCGGTGATGCAGTGCATCCTCCGCAACCAGCTGGCGTCCCCCTTCACCCTCGGTCTGTCCAACGCCGCCGCGTTCGGCGCGTCCATAGGGATAATCATGATCGATGCGGGGACGATCGCCGGCGTGACGTCCTCCAGCCTCGGCGTTTCGGGCACCGCCCTCACCACCGTGCTGGCGTTCGTGTTCGCGATGATCGCCACCGGGATCATGCTCCTCATGGTCAAGGTCACCGACTGCACCCCGGAGATGATAGTCCTCGCCGGGATGGCAATCAGCGCCATCTTCTCCGCGGGGCTGTCATTCTTCCAGTACATAGCCAGCGATACCGCGCTGTCGTCCATAGTCTACTGGCAGTTCGGGAGCCTCGGCAAGGTCACATGGGACCAGCTCTGGCTCATGGGCATCGCGCTCGTGCTCGTCGCCGCCTACCTGATATACAAGCGCTGGGACCTGAACGCCATGGAGGCGGGCGAGGACGTCGCCAGGGGCCTGGGGGTCAACGTCCGCAGGACCCGCGTCCTGACCCTCGTCCTGTCCGCCGTGCTCACGGCCATCGTCGTGTCCTTCACCGGCGTCATCGGGTTCATCGGCCTCATGGGGCCCCACATCGTCAAGCGCCTCATCGGCGAGGACAACAGGTACGTGATTGTCGGATCGATGATCATGGGCGCCCTGGTCCTGCTCGTCTCGTACCTCGTAGGGCAGTACGCGTTCTACACAGTCATACCGGTGGGGATCATAACCTCCGCCATCGGAGGGCCGCTGTTCATCGCCATCCTCCTCCACGGGAGGATCAGGAGGTCACCGGCATGATGGAGATCAGGGACCTCAGCTTCTCGTACGGCAGCCAGGAGATCTTGAGGGGGATCGACTTCGACGTCGAGGACAACTCCGTCCTGTCCATCCTCGGTCCGAACGGGACCGGGAAGACCACCCTCCTGAGATGCATGTGCGGGCTGCACAGGCAGACGTCGGGAACGATAACGGTGGACGGCAAGGAGATATCCGAGCTTAAGGGCAGGGAGCTCGCCAAGACCATAGGCTTCGTCCCCCAGTCCGTCCCGGTCCCCCGCACCAGCGTCTTCGACGCCGTCCTCATCGGGAGGAGGCCGTACATCGACTGGTCCGCCACCTCGGAGGACCTGGAGAAGGTCGAGGAGGTCATCGGGGCCCTCGGCATGGAGCACATCGCGCTGAAGGGCTGCGACAGGATCAGCGGAGGGGAGTTCCAGAAGGCGCAGATCGCACGCGCCCTCGTCCAGGAGCCGTCCGTCCTCGTGCTGGACGAGCCCACGAACAACCTCGACATCTCGAACCAGCACAGGACCATGCACATGATCCTCGATGCCGTTAGGCAACGCGGCATGACCACGGTCATGACCATGCACGACATCAACCTGGCCGTCCACTACTCGGACAGGTTCCTCTTCATGAAGGACGGGCGCGTCGCGGCCTACGGCGGGCTGGAGGTCATCACCGAGGACCTCATCCACGAGGTCTACGGCATGGACGCGGAGATCATCGACCATCGCGGCGTGCCGTTCGTCGTGCCCAGCCACTCGGCGAAGTACTTGCACCTCGCCAGCCACCACCACCCCCACGACGTAAACGACCACATCCACTGACAATCTGGTGAGAAAATGAACGACAGACTTTGGAAGGAATGCCAGGAGTTCCACGGGCACGCCTGCGGCGGGCTCGCGATAGGGTTCAGAGCCGCCGAGACCGCGGCGGAGCTGCTCGGGTTCGACCTGGAGAGGGCCGAGGACGAGGAGCTCGTCTGCGTCGCCGAGTCCGACATGTGCGGCCTCGACTGCATCCAGTGGATGCTGGCGTGCACCGTGGGAAAGGGCAACCTGATCTTACGCCCCAGGGGCAAGACCGCGTTCTCGTTCTTCGACAGGAGGACGGGGAAGGGCGTCAGGCTCGTGCTCAGGCCGTTCGACAGGGACCGCCCCAAGGAGGAGGTCATAGCGGAGATCCTCGCCAAGCCCTACGGCGAGCTGTTCGAGATCAAGGAGCCGGGGTTCGAGGTGCCGGAGAAGGCGAGGCTGTTCGACAACGTCGTCTGCTGCAAGTGCGGCGAATCGGTCCGCGAGGACATGGTCCGCCTGCAGAAGGGGAGGCCGTACTGCCTGGACTGCTTCCCCAGATACGACAGGGGCTGGATGTGAGTCCTCCCCTGCCAGAACCTTCTTGTTCTTCGGGGCTCGGCCGTCTCCGAGCGGCCCGGTACCCCCTTTCGGTCTCCGCTAGATGCGGGACCCGTCCCCATATGGGCATCCATGCCGGCATCGGCCGTGACGTGCGGGACCCGAGGGTCAGATGAAGCCGCCCTTGGCGGTGAACTCCGGCTTCTTCTCCTCGACCTCGGGCTTCTTCAGGGTCTTCCCGGACTTGGCGTAGAACCCCTGGCAGATGACGTACACCTCGGACGAGGTGTCCCTGGAGGCATCGGGGGAATGGACCTTCACCGACTGGAAGCGGCCCCTCAGCTCGGTCATGAGGGTGTCGAACATGTCCCCCATGAAGACCTTCATGACCAGCTTCCCCTCCTTCTTCAGGATGCGGTCGCAGACGTCCACCGCGTACATGCAGAGGTTGATCGAGCGGGCGTGATCCATGGAGTAGTGGCCGGCGATGTTCGGTGCCATGTCAGAGAGGACGACGTCCGCCTTCCCCCCGAACCTGTCCATCAGCTCGATCATGGTCGAGTCCTCGGTGATGTCGCCCAGGATCGTCTCGACGCCCTCGATCGGCTTGATGTACCTCAGGTCCACGCCGATGACCTTGCCGTTGGGCCAGGTGCGCTCCTGCGCGACCTGGAGCCATCCGCCAGGGCATGCCCCCAGGTCCACTACGCGGTCCCCCTCGTGGAAGATGCCGAACCTGTTGTCGATCTGGATGAGCTTGAAGGATGCCCTGGAGCGGTAGTTCAGCTTCTTGGCGAGCTTGTAGTAGTGCTCGTTCCTCCTCTCGGCGACCCAGCGGTCGTGCAGATCGGCCATGAGCCGAGGTTAGGTGTCGGACCATATATGGATGTCGCCCGCGGGAAACGATTTAGACGGGCCCCGCATCGGCCTTCCGATGTCGGATTGGCTCGATGCGGGAAGGGGGATCGTTCTCGGCCCCATGTCCGGATACACCTCCAGGAGCTACAGGGAGTTCATGCTCGGGTTCGGAGCCCGCGTGGCGGTGACGGAGATGGTCTCCGCCCCCGGGCTGGTCCACAATCCCGAGGAGTCGACCGGCTACGTGAGGGCAGTACCGGGGCAGGTCACCGGCGTGCAGGTGTTCGGCTCCGACCCGGACACCGTCGCCGAGGGAGCGGCGGTCGCGCTCGAACTGGAGCCGGACCTCGCGTTCGTGGACGTGAACATGGGGTGCCCCGCTGGCAAGGTCATGAGGACCGGCGCGGGATCGTCGCTGATGTCCGATCCGGAGCTGTGCGGGAGGATCGTGCGCAGGGTGGTCGACTCAGTCGGCGTGCCGGTGACCGCCAAGACCCGCCTCGGCCTGGACGCGCACACCGTGAACTTCCGCAGGGTGGTCGATGAGTGCGTGAGGGCGGGGGCGGACGCCGTCACCGTGCACACGCGCACCGCGGACCAGCGCTACGCGGGATGCGCCAGGCACGGGGACATGGCGGGCTACGGGGAGGAGCTCCCGGTGCCGCTGATCGTCTCCGGGGACATCCGCACGGCGGAGGACGCCGTGGAGGCGATGCGCATCACGGGAGCAGGAGCAGTCATGGTCTCCCGCGGAGGCGTGGGGAATCCCTTCCTCGTGACCCAGGTCGCCGAGGCCCTCGCCGGAGGGGAGGTTCCGCCGGACCCGACTCCCGCGCAGCAGGCCGAATGGTGCGTCCGCCTCATCGACATGACTGAGGCCGAGTTCGGGGAGGAGGTCGCCCTCGCGAAGATGCGCGGCGTGGCGGCGAAGTTCCTGTCCGGGTTCAGATACAGCCGCGAGTACCGCAGGGCGGTCACGATGCGCTGCGGGACCCTCGACGAGGTGCGCCAGGTCGTCCTGAGGGCGGGCGGGGAGCTGGAGGGCAGAAGGTCCCCCTGCGACGGCTGGGAGCGACCGCCCATCACAGATATATCGACCCATCGGCGATGACCGTACATGGACCTGTTCGAATACAACCGCAGGGGCGTCCTGGAGCGGGAGGCCCCGCTCGCCAGCCGCATGAGGCCGCGCACGCTCGACGAGGTGGTCGGACAGGAGCACATCATAGGCCCCGACAGGCTTCTGTCCAGGGCCATCCGCGCCGACAGGATCGGCTCGCTCATCCTGTACGGCCCGCCGGGCACCGGGAAGACGACGATCGCGCAGGTCATCGCCAACACCACCCACTCCAGGTTCGTCCAGATTAACGCCACCACCGCGGGCAAGAAGGACATGGAGGACGCCGTGCAGAAGGCGAGGGACGCCCTCGGCATGGAGGAGCGCAGGACCATCCTCTTCGTGGACGAGATCCATCGCTTCAACAAGGCGCAGCAGGACTATCTGCTCCCGTTCGTGGAGGACGGCACCGTGACCCTCATCGGCGCCACCACGGAGAACCCCTACTTCGAGGTCAACCGCGCGCTGGTCTCCCGCTCCCGCATATTCGAGCTGAAACCGCTGTGCCAGAAGGACCTCGAGAAGCTTCTTAGGAGGGCGCTGTCCGACCCCGACAGGGGGCTGGGCAGGCTGAACGTCGACGCGGACGACGACGCCGTCTCGTTCCTTGCCGACATGGCCAACGGGGACGCCCGCGCCGCGCTGAACGCGCTGGAGCTGGGGGCCCTGACCACCCTCCCGGGGGAGGACGGCAGGGTCCACATAACCGCGGAGGTCGCCTCCGAGTGCATCCAGCGCAGGATCCTCAACTACGACCGCGACGGGGACAACCACTACGACACGATATCCGCGTTCATCAAGAGCATGCGCGGATCGGACCCGGACGCGGCGGTGTACTATCTGGCGAGGATGCTGTACGCCGGCGAGGACGTCCGGTTCATCGCCCGCAGGATCATGATCTGCGCCGCGGAGGACGTCGGCAACGCCGACCCGCAGGCGCTGGTCCTCGCCGTGTCGGCATCCGAGGCCGTGGAGCGCATCGGGATGCCGGAGTCCCAGATCATACTCTCCCAGGCGGCGGCGTACGTGGCGTGCGCCCCCAAGAGCAACTCGGCGATCAACGCCATAACGTCCGCGATGGAGTCCGTGAGGACCGAGCCCACCAGCGGCGTCCCCGCCCATCTGAAGGACGCGCACTACGGCAACGCCAAGGACCTGGGCCACGGGGTCGGGTACCTCTATCCCCACGACTTCCCCAACCACTACACCGACCAGCAGTACCTGCCCGACGAGCTCGTGGACAGGAGGTTCTACGAGCCCTCGGACAACGGCTACGAGCGCGGCATGAGGCTGTGGCTGGAGCGCATCGGGAAGTACGGGAAGAGGTCGCATGAGCGAGGCAGAGGTCACGAGGGACCTGAAGGTCATGCTCGGCGACCCCCGGAGGGCCGTCCTCGCCATGTCCGGTCCGCTCATAGTGTCGTTCCTCGTGGTGCAGATCAACAGCTTCGCGGACACCGCGTGGTGCTCCCTCCTCGGGGTGGACCCGAGCTCCGCGGCCTCCACCATATCCCCGGTGTACTGGATAGTGTCTGGCATCGGGACCGGCATAGGCGTGGGGGCGTCGACGTCGATTGCCAGATGCCTCGGCAGGGGCGACAAGGCGAGGGCCGACGCCCTCGTGTCGCAGACCATGGCCGTCAGCGCGGTCGTGGCGGTCGCGCTCACGCCGGTCATGTACCTCCTGCTGGGCCCGTCCATCTCGATGATGGGGGCGGATGACATCCGGGACCTGTGCCTCGACTACATCGTGCCCATCGTGGTCTGCACCCTGCCCCTGGTGCTGGACGGCGTGATAGCGGGCATACTCAGGGCCGAGGGCGCGGCCAGGCGCAGCACGGTCATGCTCCTGGTCGCCGCTGTGATGAACGTCGTCCTGGACCCGCTGTTCATGTTCGTCCTGGACATGGGCATCGCGGGGGCCGGCTGGGCCACTTCGATATCCACCGTCGCGTCGATGCTCGTGGGACTGTGGTGGTTCGCCCGCGGATCGGTGTACCTGAGGATGTCGTTCAGGGGGTTCAGGTTCGACCTCGCCATGATCAGGGACGTGATGTTCGTGGGGGTGCCCAAGACCGTCGAGACCACTCTCATAAGCTTCATGTCCATGGTCCAGAGAATCTTCGTCATCATCTGCGGAGGTTCCGTGGGGGCCGCCCTCTACAACATCCCCTGGAGGTTCGTGTCCCTGGCCGAGGTGGTCTCCCAGGCCACCGGGTCGTCGATCATCCCCATAGTCTCGGCCGCGATGGGTCAGGACGACCACAGGAGGGCGGCCGACGCCTGCGCCTACTCTCTGAGGATAACGATGGTCGCCATGGTGGGCATCGCGGCGGTCCTGTTCGTGTTCGCCGACTGGGCCATGGTGCCGCTCACGCAGTCCGAGTCCATGGCGGAGCTCCGCCCCCAGTTCGCCCATGTCCTGAGGATATACGCCGTGCTCATACCGTTCATGGGCCTCATCGACATCGGATCGTCTATCCTGGAGTCGCTGCGCCTCGCCCAGCTCTCCATGGTGTCGTCGCTCATCAGGAATCTGGTCATCGTGGCGTTCCTGATGGTCTCGTGCACCGTGTCCATGGACGCAATATTCTACAGCCTGCTCGTGGCGGAGGTCTTCGGAGGGGGCCTAATGATGTGGCTCGCCACCAGGGAGTTCAGGAAGGTCACGGGGATCGGCATGTTCGAGCTCATGAGGCACGGCGGCGAGGCCCTCCGAGAACAACCCTAATTAACCATGTGTTCCGTTCTTAAGGCCGAGGATAGCCAGATGAGCGGATGGACCTACGCCAAATCCGGAGTGAACATCGACCAGAAATCCGAGGCGATCAGAGCCCTCGTGGACGAGGTCAGCTACAAGAGGTCAGGCATCGGACAGGCGGTCCGCCTGCCGGGACTCTTCGCGAGCCTCGTGGACTTCGGTGACAGGTACATCACGATGGCCACGGACGGCGTGGGATCCAAGCTCCTCATCGCCGAGGCCCTGAACAAATGGGACACCGTCGGCATCGACTGCATCGCCATGAACGTCAACGACACCATCTGCGTCAATGCGGAGCCCACCTCCTTCGTGGACTACATCGCGATCGACGAGCCCAAGCCGGAGATCACCGAGGAGATCGGCAAGGGCCTGCAGAAGGGCGCGGAGCTCTCCGACATGGAGATCGTCGGCGGGGAGATCGCCGTCCTCCCGGAGATCATCAACGGCGTGGACCTGTCCGGCACCTGCATGGGATACGTGGAGAAGGACAGGATCATCACAGGCGAGACCTGCGCCGAGGGCGACCTCATCATCGGACTGGAATCCTCGGGCATCCACTCGAACGGGCTCACGCTCGCCCGCAAGGTCGTCGAGGCCAACGGCATCGCCCTCACGGACCACGTCAAGGGTCTTTCCAAGACGATCGGCGAGGAGCTCCTCACCCCCACCGAGATCTACGTCAGGCAGGTCCTCGGCATCACCCGCTCGCACGAGGTCCACGGACTGGTGGACATCACCGGCGGAGGACTCAGGAACATCCTCAGGATGAGGAAGGGACTGAGATACGTCATCGACGACCCCATCGAACCCGCACCCGTGTTCACCGCCCTGCAGGAGCTGGGCGACATCACGACCGAGGAGATCTACCAGACCCTCAACATGAGCATGGGATTCACAATCATCGCCCCGGCCGACGAGGCCGAGGCCATCGCCGCGGAGAACCGCAACGCCAAGATCGTCGGACGCGTGGAGAAGGGCGAAGGCGTCCTTCTGGAGACAGAGAACGTGCTGTATGACCACTACTGAGCGCGGGGATGAGCCCCCGGGTCCCGAACGGGACCTGCCCCCGGATGTGGCCCTCGCCATCAAGGAGTACGTCGAGGGCCTGAAGAGCGGATCGCCCCTCCTGGACTGCCTCTGGGGGGAGCTGTACGGCGCGATAAACGCCAACCAATGGGGCGGAGCCCTGTCCCCCGAGGCCGCGGCCAGACTCCGGCGGAAGTATCTCTTCAACGAAGATGACGACTATGGACCTGATCGATTTCAGCGACTGCGAGAGGAACGACTACCGCGCATACGGCGGAGCCAACGGGAACAAGATTAGCATATTCTACCAGGGACACGGCTACATGCTCAAGTTCCCCCCGAAGCCCGGGAAGATTGCCGACCTGAGCTACGTCAACTCGCACATCACCGAGTACCTGGCGTGCCACGTCTTCCAGTCCATGGGCATGGACGCCCAGGAGACCCTGCTGGGCACCTACACCGACCAGAGCGGAAACACCAGCAACGTGGTCGCCTGCAGGGACTTCGCCGCCGATATCGGGAAGACCCTCATCGAGTTCGCGCATCTGAAGAACACCTGCCTCGACGACGACCTCAACGGCTACAACACCGACCTGAACTCGATCATGAACGCCATCGACGAGCAGCGCCTGATCGTCCCGGACAGATTGAGGTCCTTCTTCTGGAGGCAGTTCATCGGGGACGCCCTCCTGGCCAACTTCGACCGCCACAACGGCAACTGGGGGATCCTGGTGGACGAGGTCAACAAGCACGCGGACATCGCCCCGGTCTACGACTGCGGCTCGTGCCTGTTCCCGCAGGTCACGGAGGACAGGATGGAGAAGGTGCTGAACAGACCCTACGAGATCGACGACAGGGTACGCCTGTTCCCCAAGTCCACCCTCATGATCAACCGCGCCAGGATCAACTACTACGATTACATCACCTCCATCGACAATGCGGAGTGCGACGCCGCCCTCGCCTACATGAGTGGCCGCATCAACATGGATAAGATTGGCAGGATCATCGCGGAGACTCCGGGCCTGTCCGAGGTCCAGCGCCAGTTCTACTACACGATGATCTACGCCCGCAAGACCGGCATCATCGACAGGGCCATGGACCTGCTCGAGCACAAGGGACGATGTGTCGGCACACTGATATATCGGTGATATGATACATCACCATGAGCGGGAGGACGCTGTCGGACGTCATGGCCGAGAAGGGCCTGACGAGATACAGGTTGGCCAAGACGAGTGGGATACCGTGGTCCACGCTTTCCAACATATGCACGGGGAAGACATCTCTGCAGAACTGCTCCGCCAGGACGGTCAGTCGCCTGGCCGATGCGTTGGACATGCCCGTAGAGGAGGTGATGGACCTGGAGACCGGCGTCATCACCCGCAACAACGGAACTCCGAGGGACCAATCATATCTGGAGGTCAACCTCCCTCCCGACCTGGAGACCGCCATCAGAGACCTGGTGGAATGTGAAGACGGCTGCCTGCACCTGGATTGCTTCCTCGATGAACTGTACGGATCCATCAACTGGAACCTCCACTGCGGGAGAATCAGCGAAGGACAGGCCGCATACCTGCGTGCCAAGTATCTCGGGATCGGTGACGGAGATGATTGATTTCACCGATTGCCCGCGCAATCCGTTCAAGACGTTCAACGGCGCGAACGGCCAAAAGATCTCGGTCAGATACGATGGTCACCAGTACATGCTGAAATTCCCTCCCAGGGCCAAATCGAGGGGCGAGGGAGAGTACGCCAACAGCTGCATATCCGAGCATATCTGCTGCCAGGTCCTTCGCGGGATGGGCGTGAACGCCCAGGAGACCCTGCTAGGCAGATTCGTCGATGATCGCGGGGTGTCGAAGACTGTCGTCGCCTGCAGGGATTTCACCGAGGGCGGATTGAGATTCGCGGATTTCGGTTCGCTGAAGAACACATGCATCCAGACGAGCGAGAGCGGATACGGGACCGAGCTCGATGATATCGATGCGGCCATCATGGAACAGCATTGGATAGACCACAGCGTGCTGAAATCGTTCTTCTGGGACATGTTCATCTGCGATGCGTTCCTCGGCAACTTCGACAGGCACAACGGAAACTGGGGATTCCTCATCGATGATGACAGACAGACTGCGACGATTGCTCCGATATTCGACTGCGGATCGTGCCTGTTCCCGCAGCTGAGAGTCTCGGACTACAGGAAGGTCCTCGACGATCCGCGTGAAATCGACAACAGAGTGTTCGTTTGGCCCAATTCCGCAATCCAGATGGGCAATAAGAAGATCAATTACTTCGAATACATCTCATCGCTGTCGAATCCCGAATGCAACGAAGCGTTGATCCGCATCCTGCCCAGAATCGACATGGATGTCATCTATGGGACAATTGACAGCTGCGAGGAGATAGGGGACCTCCAGAAGGAGTTCTACATGACCATCCTCTCAGCCCGCAAGGAGAAGATCCTGGACTACTCGTTGGAAAGACTCGAGTCCTCAGATCATCCCGAGCCTCGATGCCAGCGCTCCGGTGACCGCCCCCAGCGCGGTGGCGGTCTCCAGCGAGAAGCCCCCGGGGGTGATGTCGAGGTTGTAGCGGGGGATCCTCATGACGTCCTTGGGGACGCCGTGAGGGCCTATGCCGAACAGGAGCGTGATGCTCTGGCCGCCCTCGACCATCTCGGCCACCTGCCCGAGCGAGAGTTGCCTCTTCGGGTCCGGTCTGCAGGTGGTGAGGACCACCTCCCCCAGCTGGGGAGGGAAGCCCTTCCCTGGATATGGGAAGCAGTTGAACCTGCCGGACTCCGCCATCTCCAGGAAGTTCTTCCCGTGGCCGCCGATGCTGGTGGTCCCTGCCACCCATTCCGCGATCTGCATGGGCGTGCGGGCATCCTCCGGGATCGGGAAGCCGAAGAGTGCGAGGCCCATGTCATACGCCCTCGCGAGGTCCCCCGCGCGGGCTATGACGCGCCTGTGGGGCTCCCTGAAGTTCTGGTCGTACGAGTTGTAGAGTCCTATCGTGATCCTTCCGCGTCCCATCGTCCGATCCTCCTGCGCCCCACGATGGCGTAGCGGTCCCCGTCCATGAAGATCTCGTACTCCGGATTCTCCGACTGAAGGCGCGCGATCTCGAGCATGACCTGCGAGAGGGTCATGTCGCACGTCTTGATGTCGATGAAGATCCTGTCTGGCTCCATAGGGGGACCTCCTGAGATGGGGTGGAAGAAAAGTCATGGTGCCGTGAGCCGGGCTCGAACCAGCGACTTCAAGATCTTCAGTCTTGCACTCTCCCAACTGAGTTACCACGGCGTGATTCGCCCTTAGCGACAACCTGGATATAAGACTTTTGTGGGCCCGGGCGTCCTGCCCGGGCCCGAAGGGGTCACTGAGGAGCCTCGGGACCCTCGGAGGGGGCCTCCGGAGCGGACTCCTCGATGGCCTCCTCCTGCTCCTCGGTCATGACCGGCTCTACGGCCACGACCTTGTCGCCGTCGCGGACGTCCATGATCCTGACGCCCTTGGCGTTGCGGCCGGTCTCGCGGATCTCGTCCGTGTCCATGCGGATGATCTTCCCGGAGGACGAGGTCAGCATCAGCTGGTCGCCCGGATTGACCTTGCGGACGGACACGACCATGCCGTTCCTCTCGTCGGTCTTGATGGTGATGACGCCCTTGCCACCGCGGCGGGTCTTGCGGTAGTCGTCCACGTCGGAGATCTTCCCGTAGCCGTTCTCGGACACCGTCAGCAGCCTGTCCCCGGACTTCACCACGGCCATGGAGACCACGCGGTCCCCGTCGTTCAGGGTCATCCCCTTGACGCCCATGGTGTCCCTGCCCGTCGGCCTGACATCGGACTCGTCGAACCTGGCGGCCTGGCCGCCGGCGGATGCCAGTATGATCTGGTCGGAGCCGTCGGTTATGTCGGTCTCGATGAGCTCGTCGCCCTCGTCCAGCTTGATGGCCTTGATGCCCCTGGCGCGCACGTTGCCGTAGGCGGACAGGGCGGTCTTCTTGATCAGCCCCTCGCGGGTGCAGAACACCAGGTACCTGTCGTCCGGGAAGCCGGACGCGCAAATGGTGTTCACGACCCTCTCGCCCTCCTCCAGGTCGGAGAGGAGGTTCACGATGGGCTTGCCGCGGGACTGTCTGCTGCCCTCGGGTATCCTGTATCCCTTGAGCCAGTGCAGGCGGCCGGTGTTGGTGATGAACATCACGTAGTCGTGGGAGGACGTGACGAACATCGAGGCCACGTGGTCCTCGTCCTTGGTCTGCATGCCGGTGAGGCCGACGCCTCCGCGGGACTGCTGCCTGTAGGTGCTCAGCGGGATCCTCTTGATGTAGTTGTCAGCGGAGATCGTGATGACGACCTGCTCCCTGGGGATGAGGTCCTCCTCGTCCGAGTCGATGGCGTTGGGGTCGATGACGGTCCTGCGGTCGTCCCCGTAGGTCTCCCTCATCTCCGCGGTCTCGGACTTGATGATGTCCAGGACGCGGGACTCGTGGGCGAGGATGTCCCTCAGGTCGTCCATCTGCACCTTCAGCTGGTCGTACTCCTCGCGGATGGAGTTCAGCTCCAGGCCCGTGAGCTTCTGGAGCCTCATGTCCAGGATGGCCTTGGCCTGCTCGTAGTCGATGCCCAGGAGCCCCTGGAGGCCCGTGTTGGCCTCCTCCCCGCTGGAGGACGCCCTGATGAGCTCGATGGTCTCGTCGAGCATGTCTATGGCCCTCATGAGGCCCTCGAGGATGTGGAAGCGCTTCTCCGCCTGGGCCAGGTCATACCTGGTCCTGCGGACGACGACGTCCCTCCTATGGTCGATGTAGTGGGAGATCAGCGCCTTCAGGCTGAGGGTGGTGGGCTTGTTGTCCACCAGCGCGATGTTGATGATGCCGTAGGTGACCTCCATGTTGGTCTTCTTGAACAGGTTCTCGAGGACCACGCTGGAGAGGGCGTCCTTGTGCAGCTCGATGACGATGCGCATGCCGTGCCTGTCGGACTCGTCGCGCAGGTCGGTGATGCCCTCGATCTCCTTCTCCTTGACGCGGTCGGCGATCTGCTGGATCAGCTGGGCCTTGTTGACCTGGTAGGGGATCTCGTCGACGATGATGCGCTCCTTGCCGTTGGGCATCTCCTCGATGTGGGTGTTGGAGCGGACGCGGAGCCTCCCGCGGCCGGTCTCGTAGGCGGAGCGTATCCCGCCGAGGCCGTAGATTGTACCGCCGGTGGGGAAGTCGGGGCCCTTGACGAACTGCATCAGCTCCTCGAGGGTGGCGTCCGGGTGGTCGACGGTGTAGACGATGGCGTCGCAGACCTCGCGCAGGTTGTGCGGGGGCATCTTGGTCGCCATCCCGACGGCGATGCCGTCGGACCCGTTGACCAGGAGGTTGGGGAACTTGGACGGGAGCACGGTCGGCTCCTTCAGGGAGCCGTCGTAGTTGTCCATCATGTCGACGGTCTCCTTGTCCAGGTCCGCCAGGAGGTCCGAGGCCACCTTGGAGAGCCTGGCCTCGGTGTAACGCATCGCGGCCGGGGGGTCGCCGTCCACGGACCCGAAGTTACCCTGCCCGTCCACCAGGGGGTACCTGAGGGAGAAGGGCTGGGCCATCCTCACCATCGCGTCGTACGCGGCGGTGTCGCCGTGGGGGTGGTACTTTCCGAGCACCTCTCCGACCACGGTCGCGGACTTCTTGTGGGGCCTGTTGTACACCAGCCCGAGCTCGGACATGGCGTACATGATCTTCCTGTGGACGGGCTTGAGACCGTCCCTGACGTCGGGCAGAGCGCGTCCGACGATGACGCTCATCGAGTAGTCGATGTACGAACGGTGCATCTCCCTCTCGATCGGCTGGATTATGAGCTTCCTCTCGCCGTCCATGGTATCACACATCCAGGTTGACGACCTCGTGGGCGTGCTCGATGATGTACTCCCTGCGCGGCTCGACGTCGTCGCCCATCAGGACGGAGAACAGCTGGTCTGCCAGGATACCGTCCTCGATGGTGACCTTCTTCATGATCCTGGTCTCGGGGTTCATGGTGGTCTCCCACAGCTGCTGGGGGTTCATCTCCCCCAGACCCTTGTACCTGGAGACGTTGGCGCCCTGGCCGAGCTCGGCCATGGCGGCGGCCATCTCCTCGTCGTTGTAGGCGTAGATCTGCTTCTTGCCCTTGTAGACCCTGTAAAGCGGAGGCATGGCGATGTACACGTGCCCGGCCTCGATGAGGGGCTTCATCTGCCTGTAGAAGAGCGTGAGCAGGAGGGTCCCGATGTGCGCGCCGTCGACGTCCGCATCGGTCATGATGACGACGTTGTGGTAGCGGATCTTGGTGACGTCGAAGTCCTTGCCTATGCCGCCCCCGATGGCGATGGCGAGGTTCTTGATCTCCTCGTGGTCCAGCAGCTTGTCCGGCCTCGCCTTCTCCACGTTGAGGATCTTCCCCCTGAGCGGGAGGATGGCCTGGAACGCGCGGTCCCTGCCCTGCTTGGCGCTGCCCCCTGCGGACTCCCCCTCGACGATGTACAGCTCGCACTTGGCGGGGTCCCTCTCGGAGCAGTCGGCCAGCTTGCCGGGGAGGCTGGTGCTCTCGAGCACGGACTTCCTCCTGGTGGCGTCCCTGGCCTTCCTGGCGGCCTCGCGGCCCTCGTACGCGGAGATGGCCTTCTTGACGATCAGCTGGGCCACCTGCGGGTTCTCCAGCAGGTACTCGGCGAACTTGTCGTTCATGAGGCCGGACACGGCGCCCTGGGCGACGCTGCTGCCCAGCTTGGCCTTGGTCTGGCCCTCGAACTGGGGCTCGGGCATCCTGATGCTGACGATCGCCGTGAGACCCTCGCGGCAGTCGGAACCCTCGAGGGTGGTGTCCTTCAGCAGGTTGTTGGCCTTCCCGTAGTCGTTGATGGTCTTGGTGAGCGAGGTGCGGAACCCGGTTAGGTGGGTCCCTCCCTCGGGGGTGAAGATGGTGTTGACGAACGAGTCTATCTCCTCGTTGTACCCGTCCGTCCACTGCATCGCGATATCGATGGAGATGCCGTTCCTCTCGCCCTCGAAATGGATGGGTGCGGGGTGGAGGGGGGTCTTGGACCTGTTGAGGTACTGGACGAACTCGGAGACGCCTCCGTCGTAGTGGAAGGTCTCCTTCTTCCCGGTGCGCCTGTCCTCGAAGTGGATGGTGGCCTCCCTGTTGAGGAACGCCTGGTTGCGGAACCTGTTCTGCAGTGTGGCGTAGTCGAAGTCCACGGTCTCGAACATCTCTGGGTCCGGCCAGAACGTAATCTCGGTGCCGTGCCTGTCGGTGTCGCCGATGACCTCCACGGGCCCGTCCGGGACGCCGATCCTGTAGGACTGCCTCCAGATCCTGTCCTCCCTGTAGATCGTCGCCACGAGCCTCTCGGAGAGGGCGTTGACCACGGAGACTCCCACGCCGTGCAGTCCGCCGGAGACCTTGTAGCTGTTCTGGTTGAACTTCCCGCCGGCGTGGAGGTCGGTGAGGCACATCTCGAGGGCGGACTTGCCCTCCTCGTGGTTGATCCCCGTGGGGATGCCCCTTCCGTCGTCCAGGACCGTGATGGACCCGTCCTCGTTGATCGTGACGCTGACCTCGGTGGCGAACCCCGCCATGACCTCGTCGATCCCGTTGTCCACGACCTCGTAGACCATGTGGTGCAGTCCGCGCGAGTCGGTGGACCCGATGTACATGCCGGGCCTCTTCCTGACGGCCTCGAGTCCGTGCAGCGCGACGATGCTGTCCGCGCCGTAGTCCTCCTCGGCCTTCTCGAAATCCCCATCCTTCGAATTCATCGTCGGCCAGAAGGGGTGACGCTATATAATACGCGCGTGCGCGTGCGCGTTATTATGCGACATCAGTCATGGACCTCGGACGGATTGAAAGGATGGTTCACGATGCGGATCTGTACGTGTCGACCTTCCTGACGAGCTCGGATGAGAGAATCGCGAAGACGTCTATACCAAACGCCCGCATTATCCTGTCCGCACTCCTGTCCACACCGCTCCTGAGGTTTCCGGCGAGCGTCATGACGAGTTCCACCTGGGATGCCGCATAGATCGCATCCCGGGCGCTCATATCGATCCCGTTCTCCGCCAGGACCCTCTGGATCTCGGAGTACACCGTGGCGACGAGGAATTCCAGGAACATCTGGTTCAGTATGCCGATGTTGCCGTACATCATCGCCCAGTTCGAGCCGTGATAAAGCTGGTCCAGAGACACCAGCACCCACCATATACGCCTGAGTGACGGCGGAACACAACATATCAGGCAAAACATGAACGTCGGATCGAACGTGACGACGCCCTACGATACGGTGACTATTAACGCTGATGGAACGATGCGGAGGGCCGATTCCAAATGAGCACCATCATGGAGACCGCCCGCAGAGGGGAGATCACCCCTCTGATGAGGAGCATTGCCGAGAGGGAGGGTGTCAGCCCCGAGTTCATCTGCAGGGGCATCGCCTCCGGACGCATCTGCGCGCCCCACAACCCCGTCCACGACCCCGAACCGGCCGCGATAGGCGAGGGGCTGTCCGTCAAGATCAACGTGAACCTCGGCACATCCAGGGACATCGTCGACCTGGACGCGGAGCTCCAGAAGCTGCAGGTCGCGCTGAAGTACGGCGCGGACGCCGTGATGGACCTCAGCACCGGTGGGGACGTCGACGCCATCAGGGCCAGGCTCCTGGGGGAGTGCCCCGTGATGATGGGCTCCGTCCCTATCTACCAGACCGGTCTGACAGCGGCGAGGAGGAACGCGGTCGTCGAGATGACCGAGGACGACATCTTCAACGGCATCGAGAGGCACGCCAAGGACGGTATGGACTTCATGACCGTCCACTGCGGCATCACCAGGGAGACCGTCAAGTGGCTCAGCAAATCCCCCAGGATCACCGACGTCGTCTCCAGGGGCGGGTCCTTCCTCACCGCGTGGATCCTCCACAACGACGAGGAGAACCCCCTCTACAGGAACTACGACTACCTCCTGGAGATGGCCAGGAAGTACGAGTTCACCCTCTCGCTCGGCGACGGGTTCAGGCCCGGGTGCATAGACGACGCATCCGACCAGGCGCAGATCAGCGAGCTCATGACCCTTGGGCACCTCGTCGAGAGGGCCCGCGAGGCGGGCGTCCAGACCATGGTCGAGGGGCCCGGGCACGTGCCCCTGGACCAGGTGGCCATGAACATGCAGCTGGAGAAGCGCATGTGCCACGGCGCCCCGTTCTACGTCCTAGGGCCGCTTGTGACCGACATCGCGCCCGGATACGACCACATCGTGGGCGCCATCGGCGGGGCCGTGGCGGCCCAGAACGGCGCCGACTTCCTCTGCTACCTCACGCCTGCGGAGCACCTTTCACTCCCCGACGTCGACGACGTCAGGGAGGGCGTCATCGCATCGAAGATCGCCGCCCATGTCGGGGACCTCTGCAGGGGCATCGGCCGCGAGAGGGACACGAGGATGGCCCGTGCGAGGAAGGCGCTGGACTGGAACACCATGTTCGACACCTGCATCGACGAGGAGAAGGCCCGCAGGTACCGCTGCAGGGGCTGCACCGAGGAGAGCGAGGGCTGCTCCATGTGCGGCGACGTCTGCGCCATCAAGATCGTCAACACCTACATGAGGAAGGACGACGACGGGAAGCGCGAGGACTGCTGAGATCGTGATGTGATGCGGGTTCCCCTCACCCGCCCTCGTCCTACGGTCGACGCATGGTGGTAACGATAACGGTGAGCCGTGCGCTTGTGACGATCCGGGAACAACGGTTGAGACTGCCATCCCTCGGCACCACCTGTGACATAGCATCACGTCCGCTTCAACCCGCGGCGGTTCTGCGTCCGCCCCGTGGACTACCTGCCCGCATCACTCGAGTTCCGTCGTCCAGTTGAGCTCCTGGATCGTGTTGTCGGTCCTCCTGATCTCCGCCGACAGGGCGTCGGCCCTGCGCCTGAGCTCGCGGACGTCCACGGTGCTGTGGATCGCGATCTCGTTGCGGGAGTATCTGTCTATCCTGTTGCTGGCACTGTTGAGGAGGTCCCTCAGGGCGCCCTCCTTCAGCATGAGGACGTCGCGTCTCGCGATGAGCTGCGTCAGCGTCCTCCCCTCGGCGTCGACGGTCCTGCTGTTGGTGGTGTTGATCCTCCAGATGAGCTCCTCCAGCTGTCCGGTGACCTCGTCGAGCTCGGTGAGGAGCTCCCCCGGGTCCTCGCTCGGCGAGTCCCCCTCCTGCACCTTAGAATTGGCGACCAGCCTGACCTTCAACCTGCTGAGACGCGTGTTGAGGTCGGCTCTGAGCTTCAATGCCTCTGCGAGCTTCATACCGCGTCACACCGCGGGACCGGATTTAAGGTTCGCAGCGATGGGCTCCGGATCGGCGCATCGGATGACGGGAGTGCCGAGCGAACCTATGACCGATGAATCAGAAGATGGATGGAGCCACTGGAGGGGATCGAACCCCCGGCCTACGGTTTACGAAACCGCCGCTCTACCGCTGAGCCACAGTGGCAATGGATGTGGGGAAAGAATCCCCCTATAAAAATGGTTGACCCGGACGGGCGGATGGCCCGCCGGGCGGTCAGCGGACCATGTTGTTGACGACCAGCGAGTATCCGTCGCCGTTCCAGAGTGCCAGCGATCCGGATCCGGACAGGACGTACTCCCCCTCGAGGGACCATGTCAGGACGCCGGGCACGCCGAAGGCCCCCAGGTCCATCGTGAACAGCCCGCGGTCGCCGGCGACGGCCACATCGAGGACGCCTTCGGACGTCTCGACGGCCATGTGCCCGGAGGGTGTCTCCGGGAATACGGAGGACGAGGCGAAGCTGGCGATGCCGGTCATGGGGTCGTCCCCTATGGTGGAGAGCATGACCTCCCCGCCCTCGATGACGCAACTGAACAGCCTGCAGTCCGCGGAGTCCCCCATGTACCCGACCAGGACCGTCCTGTCGGCCCCCTCTTTGACGAAGGCGGAGAACTGCTTGCTGCCGGAGTCCTCGACCGAGACGGTGCCGCTGGCGATCCTGTCCGTGTGGTCCGTGATCTCGATATTGCCGGCCCTCGCATCGCGGACATCGTCCCCATTGGTGCTGCGGACCTCGACGTCCCACGAGAGGCCTATAAGGTCCGGTTCCGCGAGACCCACATCCGCATCCGGGTCCTGGCTCATCGCGATGTAGAGCATGCCCGGAATGTCGGGGTCCGCGGAGATGTAGACCATGTACAGCACACCGTCCTCCAGATACAGCTGTGATGCGTAGCTGGAGCCCACGGCCTCGCGGTCGGATATCTTGACGTACTCCAGGGTCGACTCGCCGTCCGTGAGGGTGACGACATGGCCGTTGTCGGTCGCGAAGAGCATCTCGGGCTCCGAGATCACGACATCGTCCCCGACGCTGCTCTCGTACACGGGATACCACGTGCCGTCGAAGGTCCCCCGCTCAGCATCGTCGTCTGATACGGAATCGTCGAGATACGCCCAAGAGAACAGGAGGCAGGCCGCCGCAACGACGGCGGCCACTGCCATGATCGATGCGTTCCCCGCCTTCATGGGCTCACCCTGTACCTCGGGAACATGTCCCTGAACACGACCGCGTCCTTCTCGATGAGCGGGGACTCGCAGATGAACGTGCAGTCCTGCCTCGAATCCTCCAGGATGTCCGCCAGGATCTGCAGGTCCGGCTCCTTGGTCTCCAGGGGCAGGTGTGATATCTCCCCCTTGTCGCCGTACTTGATGCAGCTGATGTGGAAGTGCGCTATGTCCCCGCAGAGGCCGAAGAACTGGTCGACCAGCGACCTCATGTCGTCCTCGGTCCTGAGGCAGCCCCTGCCGCGGGCGTGGACGTGCGCCACGTCGAGCACCGGGCGGACCCCGTCCACCTGCTCCATGACCTTGCCGATCTCGTCGAGAGTGCCGAACTGGCCGGTCTTGCCCATGGTCTCCACGCCCAGTATGACGTCGTGGATGCCCTCGTCGTCCATCAGGTCCCTGCACCTGGAGAGACCGTCGACGACAGACTGCAGCGCGGTGTCCGGGGACTTCCCGTACGACGCGGCGTGGATCACGATGATGTAAGCGCCAAGGTGGTGGGCCGCGCGCACGGTGCCCATGACCCAGTCGATGCTCTTGTCCCTGGTCTCCTGGCTCTCGGAGTTGAAGCTGATGAAGTAGGGCGCATGGCAGCTGAGCCTTATGTCCAGCTCCCTCGCCTTGGCGCCGATCTCGTCCGCCCTCTCGGGCTTGATGCGGGCCCCGCGGACGAACTCAACCTCCAGGGCGTCCAGGCCCAGGCCCCGGGTGTACTCCAGCGCCTTCTCGGGGGTCTTGCCCGCCGAGGGGTAACCTGCCGGTCCGAATCTCATGGCACCCGGATGGTCGACGCATTATATGTGGAATCGCCGATGCCCGGGACATGAGGATGGAGATGGACGTCTCGCTGGACCCGACCCTCGGATGCGGTCAGGCCCACCGCTGGAGGAGGACCGGCGAATGGTGGGAGGGTGTGATCGACAACGACATCGTCCGCATGAGGCAGACCGACTACGGAGCGGAGGTCGAGGGATGCTCCGACATGGGGCGCCTGATGCGCTACTTCCGCTCCGAGGACGACCTAGACGCCATCGTCCGCGAGATCTCCGAGAGGGACCCATACGTGGCATCCCTGTCGGAGCACTGCCCTGGGCTCCGCATCCTGAAGCAGGACGAGTGGGAGTGTCTCGCCACGTACCTGCTGGCGACGAACGCCAACGTCGCGAGGATCGGCAAGATGGTGGAATCGGTCTGTGACGCATGCGGCAGGGACCTCGGCGGAAGGCACGCCTTCCCCTCGCCGAAGGACATCCTGGACAACGCGGAGCGGATACCGTCCTGCAGGCTCGGGTTCAGGGAGGGCAGGTTCATAGAGCTGGCACGGCGCGTCGAGGACGGCGAGATCGACCCCGTGGCCATCTCGGAACTGGACTACGAGGGATGCGTCCGCGAGCTCATCGGGATTAAGGGCGTGGGCCCCAAGGTGGCGGACTGTGTAGCCATATTCGGGTACGGGCATCTGGAGGCGTTCCCCGTCGACGTGAGGATCCAGAAGGTTGTGGAGGAGATGTACGGCGTGTCCGGCTCCTATGCGAAGGTGTCCGCCTTCGGACGCGAGAGGTTCGGACGCTATGCTGGATACGCTCAGGAGTTCCTCTATCACAGCAAGTTCATCGCGAGTCGACGGACTCCCTGACGTACGCGCCCGCGCACTTCGGGGGATACGCGCCGGTCTGCTCGTGGTAGATCTCCGACAGCAGGCCGCAGCGCTTGACGACGATGCACAGTCTGCAGACCTCCTCGGAGACCTCGGCGCCGTTGGCGATCGCGGCCGCGGAATCGGAGACCGCCTTGATGAAGTCGGGATAGCTGGGACTGTCCGAGTACTCGCCGCCGCGCTTCTTGGTCAGATACTGCGAGACGGCCGCATCGGTCACGCCGAACCTCCTGGCGACCTCGGCCTGGGAGAGCCTGTGGACCTGGACCAGCTCCTTGGCGAGCTCCCTGCGGATGAGCGGCAGGACCTGCCAGACGACGATCTCGCACGGTATCTTCATCGGCGGATAATCCCCGTCGGCCTATAAAGAGTTAAGGCCGTTAACTGCGCCCTCGGTGGCGGTCCAGCCTCGACCCCAGGTTCAGCTTCGTGTAGAACTCCGACACGTCCCAGTCGTCGTCCTCGCGCTGCCTCTGGGTCTCCAGCCTGACGCCGCAGGCCTGGGCTGTCTCCTTGATCACCCTGGATGCGCGGTCGTTGCCCTCGAACTCCTCCACCTTCGCGCCGGAGGGGCAAATCTTGCCCTTGAACGAGCCGATGATGGCCGGACCCTGCATCACCACGGACCTGGCCGACTCGCAGTGGCCCTTGATCATCTCGCGGAGGTAAAGGCTCAGGTTGTCCTGGGTGTTAAGGACAAAAGCCTCGGCGAACCCGCGGGGCTCCCTGCCGACGTCCTCGGACCTCATCCACCTGAGGGTCGGGTCGCCCTCGGCGAAGAACCCCTTCTGGAGGAACCCCTCGTCCTCGAGGTCTGCGAGCACCGCGCGCGTCTCGGGCATCCTGCACTCGAGGAACCCGGAAATGATGTCCGCGGAGAACGAACCGAAACCGGCGAAGTGCCTGCGGGCTACTTCCATGAGGGCCTCGTGGCGGCCCATGCCGGAATCCGGTATCTCGACGTACATTGAATCGGCGCCCTGGCCGATGACGGTCCCGCGGACCAGCTCCGATATGGCGTCGGAGGTCAGGTCGTCCGAGTAGGGGGAGTCCATGACAAGCCTCTTCTTCGACGCCGCCCCGGACTTGCGTATGATGCCGAGCACGGTCTTCGCCGGCTCGCTGAGCTTGATCGACTTGGCCGCGCGGTAGAGCGACGCCTCCGCGGGGCTGGCGTAGCCCATGTACGACGGGAGGAGCGCGGTCTTCACCGCCCCCGTGCCCTCTAGCTGCTTCTTCAGGCTGGACTGGTCCCTCACGCGGATCGGCAGCTCCTGGTCCCCGCGGATGTACCCGCGAGCCTCGAGGAGCGCGGCCGCATCGGGAAGGCGGTCCATGCGCGGGACGCCCTGCCTCCTGATGGCCAGGGCCGTGAGGAGCTCCCCGGGCACGGTCCACGGGGAGAACCTTCCCTTGGCGTAGAATCCGTTGACCTCGTGGTATCCGTGGGAGACGAGGACGGCGACCGTCCCCTCGTCGAGATCGGCGGCGTCCTTGCCGAGGACCTCGCGGATGCGCACGATCTCCATGCCCTTCTGCCTGTAGAACCCCATGATGACGTCCACCGCCTCGAGGACCTCCGGGAGCATCCCCGGCGAGTCCATGTCCATGCCGCGGATGTCTATGACCCCCGCCATCTCCCACATCTCCAGGGCGCCGACGACGGTGTCGCCCCTGGCCAGAGGGTAGACCAGCCTGTCCCCGTAGCGGGACGTTATCTCGGCCCATTTGGACCCGATGTCGGGATCGGAGAGCGACAGCACCCTGACCGGGAACTCCTGCTCGGGCACGCGCTCCAGGAGCTGGACCTCGTCATGCATCACGAGCATCGGACTCTGGCCCTCGCCCACCAGGATGGTCTCCGCGCCTATCCTGGCGGCGGCCGCCTCGGTCTCCTCCGCGGACAGCCCCGTTATGAACCTCATGGACCCGGACGGCACCGGGCCGTAGGCGCGTATCGCCCTCTCGGTCAGGTCCAGCGCCGGGTCCCCCTCCGGAACCCCGGGCTCGTACAGGGCGTAGGTGTTCTCGGTACCCCAGTCCTCCCTGTCGTCGAAGTCGCGGATGACCTTGAGCGAGCGGTCCACCCTGAGCACCGCCTCCTTGAGGGCGTCCTTCTCCATGCCGGTGGCCGCGATGAGCTGTCTGAACGTCGCACGTCCGAGCCTCCCTATCGCCTCGGTCACCCTCTCGTCCCCGGGCTGGGTCTCGTCGTGGCGGAACGCCGCGAACCTGTCCGCGTCCTCGCGGAGGACGAATCTGACCCTGCCCCTGACGAACCTGCCGAGGAGGATCTCCCCGGACCTGCGCATGCCCTGCCACTCTGCGAGGCTGAATCCGTCCACCCTCTGGTACACGTCCAGCTCGCTGCCGGCGGAGCCGTAGAACTCGAAGTACTCGCGGATGGACCCGAACCTCTCGCCCTTGGTCAGGCGGTGGCGCTCCACGGACTCGTAGTCGAACACGTTGTCCTTGCCGGCCCTCAGGCGCATGTGGTCTATCTTCAGCATGTACTGGTCGCTCTCGGAGATCAGGAAGCGTCCCTTGACGACCTCCTCCTCGGCGCACAGCGACTCGAGGGAGCTCCTCGCCTCCGAATCCTCCAGCGAGAGCGCGTAGGCGACCTCCTGCACGGTGGCGGGGGCGAAGCACTCCAGGTAGCGGAGCACTATGCGGTCTATCGCCGCGGAGCGGTCCGTCTCCGGATACTCGGCACGGGAGTAGAGCCAGCGGTTGTTCCCGGTTATCTCGGTCCTGGCGACCAGGTACATGGACTCGAGCTTCCTGGACGAGCGGTAGGCCTTGTCATCGCTGATCTCCAGCTCGGACGCGACCTCGGAGAGCGGGGTGCGGTCCCCGATGCGGGACAGCACGTCCCTGTCCGTCTCGTTCAGGGTCCTGTCCTTCCTCGTGGCCGCCGCGTAGTACGGGATCTCCGACGCCAGCATGACGTGGGTCTCGTCGAGGTACACGGTCCCGAGGGTGCCGTCGTTGATGAGGTCGCGTATCCAGCCGTCCACCGTCGCCTTGTCGGCGTCCGTGTATGCGTACACGTTCCTGCCCCTCTGCCTCAGGGCCTGCAGCGGACCGGTGACGGCCAGCAGCTTCGGGATGTCCTCCCTGCACGCGGCCCTCGGGGGCTTCTGCGCGAAATACGGGACTATCTGGTCCTCTGTGAACTCGAACTCGCCCACGGTGTCGCCCAGCGCACGGTACAGGACCTTCCGGTGGAGCTCCCTGAGCAGTGCGGAGCGGTCCTCCATGAGGACGATGTCCGAGAACCCGGACAGGATCGCGGAGTGGGCGAACGGGGACGGGGTGCCTGTGTATCTGATCGTGGACACGGACATCTCCCCGGACTCGATCATCTCCAGCACCTGGCGGGCGCTCTTGATGTCCATGTCGTCCTCCAGTACCTCGCGGTAGGTCTCCTCGATAACGGGCACGTTCTCCATGTCGCCCATCGCCTCCAGCAGATAGGAAGAGCGGACCTGCTGCCTGTTGACCGATATCGGGCGGCCCATGTAGTTCCGCAGGACCATGAAGCTCCGGGAGGCGGTGTGCCTGAACCTGAGCTTGAAGAGCTCGGAGTCGCGGATGGCCTTCCTCAGCACGGGCTCCAGCTCCGCGGAGCGTATCATGCCGGGGACGGTGGCCGGGTCCACCTTCCTCGGGAGACCCAGCATGAAGCTGTCGTCCGAGATCGTCACGGAGACGTTCGCCCCGATGGCCGTGGTCAGCCTGTAGGCGTAGGCGCGGGACAGGGCATCGTTGACCCTGCGCCCGAACGGGAAGTGGAACACCAGCTTCTGGTTGCCGGACGGGTCGATGTACTCCTCCACGGCGAGCCTGGATGCGTCCGGGATGAAGCCCGCGACGGCCTGCTGCTCCCTGAAGTACGAGAGGATGCTCCTGGCGGAGCCCTCGTCCACGTCGAAGTCCCTGGAGATGCCGGCGACCGCCTCGCGGTCGTCCATGCCGATGACGGACTCCATCTCCCCGCGGAACCTGGCTATGTCCATGGACAGGTCGAAGCTGCGGGGAAGCATCTCGCCGGCCCAGGAGGGCACGGTGGGCTTCCTCCCGCTGGCCTCCTTGACGTAGGCGGTCATGCCCTTGGAGCGGACGAACTCGAACGAGCGCCCCCCGAGGACGAATACGTCCCTCGGCGAGAGCCTCTCCACGAACTTCTCGGAGAGCTCGCCGACGGTGGAGCCGTGGTTGGTCACCACCCGGTAGTTGGCCTCCTCGGGGATCGTGCCCAGGTTCATGAAGTAGATCATCCTGGAGCCCTTCTTCTTGCCGAACTGGCCGTCCTCCGGGTCGTACCATATCTTGGAGTAGACGCCCTCGAAGTCGTCCTTGCTGCCCAGGTAGCGGAGCACCTCGGTGAAGCTCTGCTCGGTGAGCGTGCGGTAGCAGTAGGACCCCCTCACGAGGTCGTACGCCTCGCGGACGTCCCACTTGCGGTCCAGGCTCATGCCCACCAGCGTCTGGGAGAGGACGTCCAGGCAGTTCTCCGGGATCCCCACGCGGTCTATGTCCCCGCGGTGGGCGGCGCGGCACATGACCGCGCACTCCACGAGGTCGTCCGGGTCGAACACCAGCAGGCGGCCCTTGGCCACCTTGCCGAAGCTGTGCCCGCTCCTGCCTATCCTCTGGAGCCCTTTGGCGACCGACTTCGGGGAGCCGATCTGGCACACCAGGTCCACGGACCCGATGTCTATGCCCAGCTCCAGCGACGTGGAGGACACCACGCACTTGATCTGACCGTGCTTGAGCCTCTCCTCCACGTCGAGCCTGATCTCCTTGCCGAGGGAGCTGTGGTGCACCTCGACGCTCTCCAGGCCGCGCTCCTTGAGCTTGTAGACGACGCTCTCCGCCCCGGAGCGGGTGTTGGTGAAGACGAGCGTCGTGTCGTGCTCGTCGATCAGCTCCTTCAGCATGTCGTACATCATCGAGTTGACGATGTCCGAGGGCAGCGCGGTCATGTCTGCCGCGGGGCAGATCACCTTCAGATCGAGCTGCTTCTTCGAGCCGGACTCGATGAGGGCGACGTCGCGGGGCGTGCCGTCGGGGTTGCACCCGACCAGGTACGCCGCTATCGACTCTATGGGGGCCAGGGTCGCGGAGAGCCCGATCCTCACGAAGTCCCTGTCGCAGTGCTCCCTCAGCCTCTCCAGCGTGAGGGACAGAAAGGCCCCCCTCTTGGAGTCGCAGATGTCGTGGATCTCGTCGAGGATCACCCACTCGACGCTCTTGAACGCCTCGCTGAACTTGGGCGCGGAGAGGATCAGCGCCAGGCTCTCCGGGGTGGTGATGAGGATGTGCGGCGGATGGCGGACCATCCTCTGCCTCTCGTTCTGGGGCGTGTCCCCTGAACGGACGGCGACGCGTATGTCCGGGACGTTCATCCCGCGCTCGGCGGCGAGCTCGCGCATCTGTGCGAGAGGCTCGTTCAGGTTGCGGTTGACGTCGTTGGCCAGGGCCTTGAGCGGCGAGACGTAGATGCAGTAGACCCTCTCCTCGAGGGTGCCCTCCCTCGCGTAGCGGGTGAGCTCATTGATGATGCTGGTGAACGCGGTGAGGGTCTTGCCCGATCCCGTCGGGGAGGATACGAGCACGCTGCGCCTCTGGTGGATGACGGGGATGGCCTTCGCCTGGGGGATGGTGAGATCCCCGAACCTCTCATCGAACCACGTGGAGATGAGTGGCTCCATGAGCGACATTACCTCTTCCTTGGTGTATGTCCTGTCCACCCGCTCGATCATCTGAATCGGAAACCCCAACAGTCCCCTGGTAAAAAGTCTTTGCAAACGGTGTTCCGAGCACCCGCGGATGCCGCGCCGGCAACGGGATAGATTAAAAAGAAGGCCGACGGTTCAAGGTCCATGAGGCGCGATGTCATTCTGGTGATCGCCGCGATTCTGGCAATCGCCCTGCTGGTCCAGCCGGTGTCCGCCGCTGGATCGGACATAGGCGCCGACGAGGGCGGGGAGGACCCCGGACCGGAGCCCCCGACCGAGTACACCATCTACGGCTACGTCTCGAACATCTCGGGCCAGGAGAAGAACGTGCCCCTGGCCGATGTGCTGGTCGAGCTCCTGGACGCCGACATGGGGGTCCTCGCCTCCACCCACACCGACGACTCCGGGAGGTTCGAGTTCACCTACGCCGCCGATTCGGGCGCGGCGTACATCCACTTCGAACTCACTGGATACATGGTCAGGACGCTGCCCGGGACGATGGCCACCGTGGAAGGCAGTTCGGACAAGAACATCGTGTCCTTCGACATCTCTGGCGTCAATCCCGACGAAGAGGGCAAGTACGCCCTGACCGGGGACGGGTCCTCGGCCAACCCCGTCGCGATGGCCCTGACCGAGGGCACCGTCTACGGCACCGTCAGGTCCTCGGAGACCGGCAGGGGCATCGAGGGGGCCACCGTCATCGCGCATACCCCCGAGGGCAGGCAGTACACCGCCACGACGGACGCGGAGGGGTACTTCGAGATTAAACTCCCCTACGGCAGCTACGTCCTCACGGCATCCTGCAACGGGTTCTCGTCATCGGAGGAGATTACCGCCAGCACGTCCGATGGGACACCGGTGAGGCTCGAGATCTCCCCCAACGACTTCGGCATAGACTTCCTCGGAGGGCTGGACATGCCCCACGCCATGCTGGCGCTGGGCATGGTCCTCACCGGGGCCGTCCTGCTCGCCGTGCTGCTCCTGATCCGCAAGTCCAGGATGCCCGACTCGGGCATCGTGGTCGTGGACGACATCAGCCAGTACGAGGAAGAGGACGAGATCGAGCGTCCCTGACCAGGGAGCCGCGGACCTGCTCGTAGAGGCTGTTGCCCTCGGCGTCCATCGCGACGATCAGAGGCCCGAGACGGTCCGCGCGGAAGCTCCAGAGTGCCTCGGCCATCCCGAGATCCAGCCATTCCACGCCCGTGCAGGCGCCCAGACCCTCGGCGAGGGACACCGCGGCACCGCCGGTGGCCGCGAGATAGACGCACCCGCACTCGCGCATGGCCTCCGCGACCTCTGCCGACATGCCGCCCTTCCCGATGATCGCCCTGATGCCGAACTCGCGGATCATCTCGGGCTCGAGGCGGTTCATCCTGGCGGAGGTGGTGGGCCCGGCCGCCACGACCTGCCATCCGTCCTCGGTCTGCCTCATGATCGGCCCGCAGTGGTAGAGGACGCATCCGTCCAGCTGCGGAGGGGTCTCCTTCCCCTCGGCCCTCAGCCCCAGCGCCCTGATGTGCGCCTCGTCCCTGCCGGTGACGATGGGCCCGTTCACGAACACGGTGTCCCCGAGCCTGAGGGACCTGACGGTCTCCTCGGTGAGCGGCGTGACGAGGTTGGTCACAGGACCGCCCCCTGGGCATACTCCACTCCGTGATCCGTTATCCTTGCGGACGCGCGCCTGGTGGCCCAGCATCCGATGCTGACGGCCACGGGGAGGCTGGCCGTGTGGCAGGCCGCCTTCTTGATCCTCACGCCGAGGCAGGTTGTCGCGCCCCCGAGCCCCATGGGCCCGAGGCCGGACTTGTTGAGCCTCACGAATATGCGCTCCTCCATCTCGCGGAGGGTCTTGTCGGGGTTCTCCACGTCGAGCGGGCAGGCCAGCGCCATCTTCGCCATCTCGGCGCAGGTGTCGGACATGCCGCCGATGCCCACGCCGATTACGGTCGGGGGGCAGGGGCGTCCGCCCGCGTCCAGGACGGCGTCGACTATGAAGTCCTCCACGCCCTGAACGCCGTCGGAGGGGTTCAGCATGCCCAGGCGGGTCATGTTCTCGGAGCCGGCGCCCTTGGGCAGGACGGTGATCTCCGTGAAGTCCCCCTCCTCGGGGATGTAGTGGATGATCGGCATGCCTGGACCCAGGTTGGAGCCGTGGTTCTCCCTCGTGAGGGGGTCGACGGTGTTCGGCCTGAGCGGGATCTCCGCGGTGGCGCGCTCGACGCCCTTGGCGATCTGGGCCGCGATGGAGGAGTCGAACCTCCCGCAGACGTAGAAGACGGGTATGCCGGTGTCCTGGCACATCGGCCTTCCCATGTGCTCGGCCTTCTTCAGGTTGTCCATGATGGCGCCGATCTGGGTGTAGGCGACGGGGTTGTTCTCCCACATGCCGGCCGCCTCCAGCGCCCAGCCGATGTCCTCAGGGATCTTGGTGTTGGCCAGACGGAGAAGGTTGACTACGACCTGGTCCACCGGCTCGGGAAGCTTTATCATGGCCGGGCTAACGGCCCGACCGTATTTGGAACAGTCGATTCAGGGGACCATGTAGAGGACGTCGTCGATGCTCACGACACGGACGGAATCGCCTATCTCGACGCCCTCGGGAACCCTGAGGTCCACGGTCGAGTAGTTCGACGGGTCCAGCACCTGGATCTCCGATCCGGACGTGCTCACCACGGTCGCCTCGCGGAGGTCCTCGGACCTCTCGTAGAGCTTGACGGACGTCATGTCCGACCTGCGGACCGAGCGCTCCCTGAAGTCGGCGAGGTTCACGATCTTCCCGCCGGTGCCGTTGAGCCTCGACAGGAGGTAGTATCCGCCCTGGAAGGTGACGACGTCGCCGACCTTGAAGTCGGGCAGGCGGACGAGGTACGTCAGGCGGTACATGTCCTGGCCGTCGGTGGTCTGGCCGACCAGCTTGGGGGACTCCTTCGTCTCGGCGCAGAACGCGTCGCCGAGCTCCTTGGTTATGGCCTTCCCGAGGGATATCGACGAGAGGTACACGTCCACACCGCCCGGGACCAGCTCCATCTTGGTGATGAACAGCTGCCTGTTGGTGGCCGCCTGGCGGGCGACGGAGTTCTCGGTCATGGCCAGCGCCTCCTCGCGCATGGCATCCTCCAGCTTCCCGGAGGCGGAGCGGATCTGCAGGATGGCCTCGTAGTAGCTACCGAGCTGTCTGGAGCAGCGCCTGCACACCGTGTTCTTGACCCTGACTATGGTGGACGCCTCGCCGTCGGCCGGGTAGCCCATGACGTCGCAGCCGGCGTGGACGGTCACCACGAAGGTGCGCGGGTCCTGCTCCTCGACCGACGTCGATATGGACGTGACGTCGGCGCCCTTGACGATCATGACCGCATCGGCTGCCGCGTCCTGTATGGCGACCATGGGGTCCCTCCTGACCCACCTGCCGCCGAAGTCGTACTCACCGCAGTTGGCGCACACGTGGAGGTCCACGTGGTGCGGCAGGTCGACCAGCCTCCTGCCGTCCAGCCAGCATGATATGCAGAGCCCGTCGATGGACTCCTCGCACTCCTCGCCGCACTTGACGCAGAAGTTCACATCAGCACCGCCTGTGCATGCTTGACCCCGCCGATCTCCATGACCGCCTCGGGGCTGACGAACCCCTCGCGGACGGCGATGTCGACGACGCCGTTGCCGGTGAGGTTGATGATCGTGGCTATCCTGAGCCTCTCGACGAAGGCCTCCTCCAGGAGCGACTCGCCCACGTAGAAGTCCTCGTGGACCGTGATCTTCGCTCCCCCGCCGGCGAACGTCATGCCGACGATGTCCTCGTCGCATGCGGCGACGATCCTCTCCTCTCCGTGTGTGTGGACTCTAACGAACATGTTCACGCCAGCTTGTAAGTGCCGTTCGGGCTCTTGAAAATCTCCCCCGCGTCGTGCAGCTGCTTGACCGCCCTAGAGACGTCGGTCTCCTGCAGTCCCTTGGACAGGCCGTGCTGGATCGCCTCGTCCATGTTCAGGCCGTCCGCACCGAACTCCCTGAAGATGGAGCGGACCACGTCGATCTTGCTGCGGTCCTTGGAGCTGATACCGGATGCGATCTTGTCGATGTCGAAGCCGCCCTCGTCGTTGCCCGCGATCCTCCTGAGGTACTCCTCCACCAGGTCCACCGCGCGGTTGGCGTCCACGTCGGACACCACACGGCTGAGCCTCATCTTGGCCGACGCCTCTGACAGGCGGACGAAGGCCTCCAGCTGCCTGGCGGTGATCGGGACCGAGTTCCCGCCGCTGCCCATGCCCCTTATCCTTAGGAAGCTCGACTCGATGATGTTCTTGGCCTCCTCAGTCATGATGGGCGTGATCCTCTTGGAGTAGGCGACGTACTTCCTGAGCATCTCCTGCTCGTACACCGGACGGATGGCGTCGGTCTCCTCCAGGACCTTCTTCGCGTTGATGCCGGGGACGGACTCCCCCTCGTGCATCATCCTGACCTGCCCGCGCTGGTGGGCGTTCAGGATGTGCTCCGTGATGGCCGTGTCCTTCTTCTTGTCCGGCTTGTCGGTGAGTACGAATATCAGATCGAAACGGGACATCAGCGCCGGGGGCAGGTCGATCTGGTCGGCGATGGGCGTGTCCTCCTCGAACCTCCCGTACTTGGGGTTCGCCGCCGCCAGCATGGAGCACCTGCACTGCAGCGTGGCGGTGATCCCCGCCTTCGCCACGGAGATCCTCTGGGACTCCATGGCCTCGTGCAGCGAGGAGCGGTCCTGATCGGTCATCTTGTCCAGCTCGTCGATGCATGCCAGGCCCTTGTCCGCCAGGACCAGCGCTCCTGCCTCGAGGGTCCACCTGCCGTCGCCGAAGTCGTCCCTCACCGCCGCGGCGGTCAGACCGGCCGCGGACGCGGACTTTCCCGACGCGTAGATTCCGCGCGGAGCGAGTGAGCTCATGTACCTCAGCAGCTGCGACTTCGCGACTCCGGGGTCCCCGATGAGCAGGATGTGCATGTCCCCTCTCATCACGGTCCCGTCGTCCATCTCCTTGTGGCATCCTCCGAAGAGCTGCAGGGCGATGGCTTTCTTGACCGAGTCCAGACCGTAGATGGACGGCGAGATGGAGCGGACGATGTTGTCGTAGAGGTCGGGATCCCTGGACATCTCCCGGATCTTCTTCTCGTCCTCGTCGGTGATCACGATCTCGTCGTACTCGTGCTGCTCGAACTCCACCGAGATCACGTCGAGGTAGATGTCGAACACCGTGGACTTGTCCCTCTCGGACTTCTCCGCGGAGCGCAGGATCCCGTTCAGGGTGACCCTGTTACCGGCGGTGACCTCGCCCGCGATGTCATCCTCCACATACCCGGTGATCCTCTCCGGCTGCGCTCCCCCGCGCAGACCCTCGGGGCTCTCCTGTATCTCGATCTTCTGGGTGTCGATGTACACAGATTCCTTCTCGTCGATGATGAAGCGGGTGGACTGCTTGTTGCATCCGCCGTCCGGGTTGGTGCACATCATGGGCTCTCTGAGCATCATGCCGGGCTGCTCGACCCAGATCTCGGCGCCGCACCTGGCGCATCTGAACAGCGCGTGTGTCATCCTCGGCCTGACGGTGGTGACCTTCCTCGCCAGACCCTCCACCGCGACCAGTCTGCGGAGGTGGTCGGCGCGGAGGTTGCGGATGTCGACCTTCGCGTCCCTGGGCAGGTTGTAGATTCTGACATTGATCATGTCGCCCGGGCGGTTGATGTTCGGGACCAGGGACATCACGGTCTTGCGGGCGATCTCGATGCAGCGGTCGGGCTCGTCGAGCAGGAACATCGCGAAGTCCACGCTCACGGCGTTGATGTCCGCGTAATCGACCCTGACGCTCTTCTTCTGCGGGTAGTTGTCCGCGATGCAGGAGATCATGATGCGGTACTTGTCGCGGGAGAACACGTCGCCCCACGCGGCCTGGATGTCCTCGTCCTGGTAGTTGGACGCCATCGGAGCGACCTCCTGGAGCGGCACTCGTCGTCGACCCACCAGACCCATCCTCCGCGGTCCATGGAGATCTGGCCCTTGATTAGGCCCTCCTTCCGGAACTTCATGAACGTCTTTGCGAGGTCGTCCGGACACCTGTAGCCGAACGCCTGCTCCAGCCTGTCGGTGGCCTCTTTCGTGGTCACCTGATCGGCTCCGAGGGCGTCCCATATCATCCTCAGAAGGTCGTCTCCGCTCATAGCGCCGGACGATGGGCCCATCTGAAATAAAGGTATCCGGGGGCCGTCGGAGCGCTCCTCCGGGACCGCGCGGAGAGGCGTTTCCGAGAACGCGTTTAGGGGGTCCGCATCCCGGAGGCCCCGCATCGGCGCCCGATCGGGGAGGCGGAGGGCGTTCGGGACACATAGCCAGACGTCCGGGATGTCCCGTCTGGCGGAGTTAATACATCCTAACAAAAATCGGCCTGTTTTAACCGTACCTAACTGGAAATCCATCGGCCTTTTATACCCCCTCGTCGGTTTTTCCTCCGAGGCCATAAAAATGGTAGCAGTAGTCAATGAGTCCGAGTGCGTTGCGTGTGGAGCCTGTGTCGATGTGTGCCCCGAGGGCGCCATCACCTGCGACGACATCGCCGTCATCGACGCCGGAAAGTGCGTCGACTGCGGAGCCTGCGTCGACGAGTGCCCCTCCAGCGCCATCTCCGACTGAGATTGCAACGCCCGCCCGCGAGGGCGGGCACAAACCCCAACCTTCTGTCAGAATTTCGACTTCGCGATCGCTCCGGGTTCTCCGGACCGCCCACGATCGACTCCAGATACTCGCCCTGGATCCTCACGACCTCGGTGCTGTCCTTCGCCTTGGAGTAGTCCTCGAGCATGTTCCCGTTGAGCCTCATGAACTCCGGGGCCCAGTTGAACCTGCCCAGGAACTCCGCCGCCTGGTCCTTCTCGCCGAGGATGTACAGAGCGGCCATCACGGCCTCGGCGCTGTTCAGCTCCATGGGACGGCCCCAGTTGATCGGGTTGGAGGCGAGCAGATACGGCAGGGCCCTCTCCTCCGCGTGCTTGAGCCTGGGGAACCCGTCGATGTTCGCCCATGTCAGATCCATGACGACCAGACCGCGCCTCGCGTGCTGTATGTCCGCAGGCGAGAGCGCCCTGTCGGAGAACGGCGAGAGGACGACGGATCCGCGTGGTATCGATCCGAGGGTCTTCGCCTCCTTGGCGAGGCCGAACTTGAGCATCCGCTTCGCGGTGCACTTCTTGGGGTCGCACTGACACTCGTCGTAGACGATGACCGGGATCATGCGGTGACCATCGACTTGAGCTTCTCGGGGTCGGCGAGGTTCTCCTCGACCCAGGCCTTCACCTCGTTCATGCAGGCGACGTACTCGTCGAAGAGCTCGGCGTCGTCGGTGGCGGTGAACTCGGAGCGCTGCTTCACGACGGCGAGCATCTGCTTGCCCTTCCAGGGGGTGCGTCCGGACCACTCCTCGAACGTGGGGCGGTCCATGTAGACCACGACGTCGTACTCCTCGTCCTCCCTGAGGAAGTCGCGGTCCTTGAAGTCCTTGGAGATCTGCCTCCTGATGTCCTCCCCGCTCTCGTACATGGCGGTGATCATGTCGCAGTCCACGATGTCCTTCTCGGGCCCGGCGCTGTACGCATCGTACATGCCGTCGTAGAGCTGCCTCGTGAAGTACTCCGCCATCTGCGAGGCGAAGTCGTTCTTGGCCTCGACGAAGAGGATGCGGGTCTTGACCTTGGACTGCTTCCTGCCGAACATGGTATCGGAACGACGATTTCCCGCTCCCAGATATAACCATCGCGCGGAAGCGTTATGAGAAATGGGGTTTATGCCCGCCATCGCCACGGTGATGATCGTTACTTCGAGCCGAGCAATGACGAGAGACGGGCGAGCTGAGTGGCACTTCTCCGGGGACATCGGTATATAATCGGCGTCCGATGCTTCGCACATGCCCCACCTACAGGTAGCACTCGACCTCATGCAGCTGAACAGAGCCGTAGACATCGCCCGCGAGGCGGTGGAGGGCGGAGCTGACTGGATCGAGGCTGGCACCCCGCTGATCAAGAGCGAGGGGGCCGAGGCGGTCCGCGCACTGAGGAGGGAGTTCCCCTCGCTCAAGATCATCGCGGACACCAAGACCATGGACACCGGCTCGTTCGAGGTGGAGATCATGGCCAAGGCCGGCGCGGACATCGTCACCGTCCTCGGTCTCGCCGACGACGCCACCATCGAGGAGGCCGTCATGGCTGGAAGGAAGTACGGGGCGGAGGTAATGGTGGACCTCATCAACGTGCCGGACCGTGTCGCCCGCGCGAAGCGCGTCCAGGAGCTCGGGGCGTCGTATGTGTGCATGCACATGGGCATCGACACCCAGATGAGGGGCGAGGAGCCCCCGGTGGACATCCTCAGGAGGATCGTATCCGAGGTCTCCATCCCCGTGGCGGTCGCCGGCGGAATCACCGCCGAGAACGCTGGAGAGTACGTCGAGGCAGGTGCCTCGGACGTCATCGTCGGAGGGGCCATCATCAAGACGTCCGACATCCCCGCCGCCGCCCGCGACATCAGGAGCGCCATGGCCGGCGCGAAGGTAGACACCGACCTCGCCAGGAAATATTCCGAAGAGGACCTGTTCGAGGCCTTCTCGAGGGTCTCCACCTGCAACATCTCCGACGCCTTCCACAAGCAGGGCGTCATGTTCGGCATAGTCCCACAGTCCCTCAAACATAAGCAGAAGATGGTCGGCAGGGCGCTCACCGTCCAGACGGCCAACGGCGACTGGGCGAAGCCCGTGGAGGCCATCGACAGGGCGAAGGACGGGGACGTGATCGTCATCGACGTCGGAGGGGCGCCCGTAGCCGTCTGGGGCGAGCTCGCCGCCCACTCGGCGATGGTCATGGGCGTCCGCGGCGTGGTCATCGACGGCGCCGTCAGGGACATCGACGACATCAGGGACCTCGGGTTCCCCGCATTCTCGCGCACCGTCGCGCCTTGCGCCGGGGAGCCGAAGGGCTACGGCGGCATCGGTATCGAGATCATCGTGGGAGGACAGAGGGTCCGCACCGGCGACTGGATCGTCGGCGACGAGAGCGGCATCATCGTCATCCCCAAGGAGATGGCCGTCGAGGTCGCGAACCGCGCGCTAGACGTCCACGAGAGGGAGAACAGGACCCGCGAGGAGATCGAGCGCGGATCGACCCTGTCCAAGGTCAACGAGCTCGCCAAGTGGGAGCCCGTGAAGTGACGCTCACGGCCTGAGGCATGCCAACGGAACGACGTGGATGCCGTCGTCGCGGGTATAGGCCGCCTTGGTCGCCGTCACTATCGCCTTGAAGGCCAGCTTGTTACGGTACGCCCCATCGACCTTCCTCTCGAGGGACCTGAGGCTCTTCGCACCGGACTCTATGCCGGCCTCCGAGCCGAGCTTGATCTCCACTGCCGCCCACCTGCCGTTGTTCAGATGGATTATAGTGTCGGACTCCAGGCCCTCGGAGTCCCTGTAATGATGGACCTTTCCCCCTATGGCTTGGGCGTAGGACCTCAGGTCGCGTACCGCCATGGACTCGAACAGGAGACCGAACGTCTCGAGGTCCGAGAGCAGGTCCTCCGGATGCGCGTCCAGCATCCAGGCTGCTATGGCCGGGTCCGTGAGATGTCTCGTGGGAGAGCTGTTGACCGACGTCTTGGAACGGAGCTTCGGGCACCAGGCATCCAGGTTCTCTATCACGAACGTCTTCTTCAGATCACGGATATAGTTGTCCAAGGTGTTCTCGTGCATCCTGACCCCGTGGCCCTCCACATCCTCCAGGATCTTCGAGCGTGATGCGGACGTTGCACTGTTCCTCGCCAACGATGACAGGACAGCCCTCATCTTCTCGGGGCTGTGCCTGTGCCCGTCCGGCCACCTGACGTCGCCCTCTATCATGGACTCACAGTACGCCTCCACGATCCTCTGGGCCGCCGCCTCCGATTTGCCGATAGCCGCTGGCCAACCCCCACGGGTCAGCAGCCTCGCTATGCATTCCGCATCGCAGTCGGAATAACCGGATATGCCTTCGTCACCCGTCCGGAACAGCGAGCCGAGACTGACGTCCCCAGATGAGTCGCCGCTCTCGTACAGGCTCATGGTGCGCATGTGAAGACGCCCTATGCGTCCGGTACCTGAATGGACGACCTTGCGGAAATCTGTCGCCGTGGACCCCGTGAGTATGAACGCCCCCGTCTCACCCGAAGAATCGACCTCCCTCCTCACGAGGTCCCACACCTTGGGAGCGAGCTGCCATTCATCGATGAGATGAGGCCTCTCCCCCCTGAGAAGCGACTCTGGAGCTATCTCCTCGATCCCGCTGGTCCGAACGTCCATGATGAGATCGTCGACATTGACCACGCTCTTGGCGACCTGCATGGCCGTCGTCGTCTTACCACACCATTTAGGACCAGTTATCAGCACCGCGCCCATTGCCTCCATATCGAGGTTCAGCTCCGCATCGGCAGTCCTTGGCATGTATCTGATGACCATTGGGGCTCACGGTTTGGAATAACGCAATCAATTATAGATATACATTGTGAAGGTTCCGGGTTTTTCCATTGTGAAGGTTCCGGAGGCCCATATGGAAAAGAAAACGAACCCCATGTCCAGTCCCGACTTAAGGACAACGGAAAGGGTTTACGGCCTCGGACGGAGACCTCAGAGCACGTGCCTTACGCCGTTGATCTCCTCGTCCAGGGCCTTCAGCCTGGCGATCCTGTCGGGGGTGGTCGGGTGGGTCCTGAAGAGGTTGATCAGCCCGCTGGCCTTCCTGCTCCCGAGGGGGTTGGAGATCCACACGCTCTCGTACGAGGGGTTGTCGTAGTTGTTCGCCCTGGAGCTGCATCCGCCCTCGATCTTCGTGAGGGCGCTGGCCAGCGCCATGGGCTTGCCGGTCATCCTCGCGCCGGTCTCGTCGGCGAGGTACTCCCTGTTCCTGGAGACACCCAGCTGCACGAGCATGGCCGCGATGGGCAGGGTTATGTCGGCAAGCAGCACGAGGAGCATGCTGGCACCGTTCCTCTCGTCGCTGAACATCGTGGACCAGACGGCGATCCTCGTGACGTAGGCGACGAGGGAGGCCATCAGGGATGCGACCGACATGACGAGGATGTCCCTGTTCTTCACGTGGGAGAGCTCGTGCGCCATGACGCCCTCGAGCTCCTCGTCGGTGAGGAGGTTGAGCAGGGGACGGGTGGCCACGACGGCCGCGTCCTTGGGATTCCTGCCGGTGGCGAACGCGTTGGGCATGGGCACCTCGGAGACGCCGACCTCCGGCATGGGGAGCCCCGCTTTCATGGCCAGGTTCTCCACGATGCCGTAGAGCCTGGGCTCCTGCTCCCTCGTGACGAGCCTGACCTTGTTGGCCCTGAGGGCGCACTTCTTGGAGAAGAAGTATGTGTAGAGGTTGAAGATGACCGACACCGCGAACATCGCGAGCAGTCCCATCGTCCAGTTCCCGAGCAACGAGCCCACTACCGTGCCGACGACCACGAGTATGCCGGTCATCGCCACGAACATGGCCGCTGTCCTTAGACGCCAGTGCATTTGAATCGTCTCCAGTTGGATTGAGCTTGTATATAATCCTATGTTACAAAAGCCTCAGACATCCAGGGACATGCCGACGTAGAACTCATCCACGCCCGTGAGGCCGAAGTGGACCCTCATGTTTGTCATGCCGTCCCTGCCGGTGCAGTGGTTCAGGTGGAGGTCGGTGCATCCGCATGCGTCCAGTTCCTGCGCGTATGCCTCCGCCACGGGCTTCTTCACCTTCTCCAGGAGGATCGCCCCCACGAATGATCTTGCATCCCTGCCGAACCTCTGCCTCACGGCGTCCAGGACGGGGCCGGGACCGTCGCGGGCCCTGCCGCTCACGATGGTCAGGCGCTTCCCGTCGATGACGACGAACGCCTCCCTGTAGCCGTCGGCGTAGGCGATCGGGGGTGTGACCCATACGTCCGGGGCCACCTCGAACCATCCCTCCAGGTCGTGCAGACGGACCTTCTCCCTGTTCTCGTCGGAGAGGCCGGCGCTCTTGGACAGCACGCCCTTCTTCCCCGCGTAGAGGCCGGACGGAGCGTACACGTCCACCGGCTCGGACCTCCGGTCGAGGAGGGCGTTTATCGCCCTGCAGTTGTCCGGATGGGACTGCGACACGACCACGGCGTCTATCGAGGCGGGGTCGATCTCCAGGTACTCCAGGTTGTGGGAGAGGTACCTGTCCCTGAGGCCTGTGTCGAAGAGCACGCGCTTCCCGCCCGATTCTATGAGCATCGAGAAGCCCTTGGCCCCGATCAGGGGCGTGTCCACCACAGAGCCCTCGTCGTACACGCAGAGTATCCTTGCCATCGCTGTCATCTCCTGTAAAGTGAGTTCGGAATGTCCCCGCAGATCCTGTGGATGCTCTCCACGGACACCTCGCCGTTGGCGAGCCATGCCCTGACCCGTTTGGGGACTGTGTTCACCGACATGATCGCGCCCGGCTTGGAAGGGTCGTCGATGTAGTCGGTCTCTATCATGAAGCGGTCGGTGCCCTTCCCGATGGCCTCCCTGGTGTTGGTCTTGGAGGCGGGTATCGACGGCATCACCCCGTGCGTCTCCTCAGGGGTCACCCACGGCGGGGACGAGTGCTTCACGACCCTGCCCCTGTCCAGACCTGCGCGGTCGGCCAGCTCCGCCAGGGAGCGGTCGGTGTCGGCCTCGGACTCGCAGTGGATGATGACGGGGCAGTCTACCTCGCGGGCGAGCTACATGCCGCGGAGCAGGACCCTGTTGGACGCGTCCCATATCTCCTCGGACACGGGGAAGTGGGGCCTCCCTATCTCGCCGAGGGCGACGGCGCGCCCCTCGGCCACGTCCCTCGCGGCAGCCTCCATCCCCTCGATCATGATCTCCTCCGCCCTCTCCAGGCCGTAGGCCTCGGCGAGGGATATCAGGAGAATCGGATACGGCCCCACGGCGATGTTGATCTCCAGGTCCGTCTCCTCCCTGGCGCGCTGTGCCAGACCGTACGTTATTTGATACGACCTCTCGAAGTCCGCGCCCTCGCGGATGCGGACCTCGGGGTAGGGCAACGTCACCAGCGTCAGCCCCGTCCCGCCGGCGGCCTGGTACTCCTTCAGGGCCTCGACGTTCCTCCCGGAGGGGGACATGTGGATGTGGTTGTCGTAGACTGGGACGCTCTCGCTCATCGGGCCTCGTAAGCCGTCACCGGATAAAGGCATCTCGGAGGTTCCTTCGTACGCTCCCCAGAAAATGGATATACGCGCTCCCCGTCCTCGTGGCGATGGACCCGAACTCCCGCTTCATGCTCAAGGCGTTCAAGAAGTACTACCGGACGGACGGTCCCATTGTGCCAGACAGGTTCGCCCGCAGGGAGTTCGGCTTCATGTTCTTCGACAGGAACTACGTCCAGAGGCACCTATCGTTCAGCAGCCCCGAAGAGCTGCGCCGGTACATGCAGGGGAACGTCCCCGCGCACAGCTACTACTCCACGTCATACTACCGCAAGCCGGACGCCCCCACCATGGACGAGAAGGAGTGGCTCGGGGCGGAGCTCATCTTCGACCTGGACGCCGACCACCTGGAGGGCGCCGCGAACATGACCTATGCGGAGATGCTCAGGCAGATCCGCTCGGAGATGATGAACCTCGTCGACTCCTTCCTGCTCGGGGACCTGGGATTCTCGGAGGAGCAGGTCCACATCACGTTCTCCGGCGGAAGGGGGTACCACGCCCACGTCCGCACGCCGGACGTCATGGAGCTAGGGACGCACGAGAGGCGCGAGCTCGTGGACTACATCACCGGGTCCGGCCTCAACATCGACTGGGTCTTCCCTTACAACAGGGTCGCCACGTCCAAGGTCGTCACGGGGTCAGGCATGCGCACCAACGTCGCCAAGGACAGGCTGATCCCTCCCGCGGATGCGGGAGGATGGAGGCTGAGAATGCGCCACGGCCTCATGGACGTCGTCAACGACTTCTGCGACGGGGACGGGAAGGAGCTCAAACGCGAGTACCCCAGCATCAAGGGCAGCGACATCAAGACCGTCTACAAGGCCCAGGAGGAGCTGAAGGGCGCCAGGACCAGGCTGTTCGAGAGGAACACCATGGCCATGCTGTCCACGTCCACCCAGAACATCCTCGTGAAGATCATGGCCGAGGACATGGCACCGAGACTCTCGGGCGAGGTGGACGAGCCGGTCACGGCGGACATCAAGAGGCTGATACGCCTCCCCGGGTCCGTCCACGGCAAGAGCGGGCTCCGCGTGACCCCCATCACCAGGGACCAGCTCACGGATTTCGACCCCCTGCAGATGGCAGTGCCTGACGCTTACTCCGACGACCCTGTGAAGATCACGATGAGGAGGCCCGCGAAGCTGGACATGAAGGGGGAGCATTTCTCCCTGGAGGGGGAGACGGAGGTCCCCGAGTTCGCCGCCGTGTTCCTCATAGGCAGGAAGATGGCCGATTTCGGATTCGCATCGGAGGAGGCGGGCAGACAGAGGCTTTTCCGATGGTCTGGCACATTCGTCCGGACAACATCCTGGCCTCCGAAGACGCTGCGCCCGCTATATTACGCGCGAGCGAACCCTTTATTAAGGGGGTGCGGTTGCACACGGCAAGGTAATCACCATGAAAGCATTCCGTGTCACTGGCAACTACGCAGACCCCAGGCAGATCAGGCAGCCCTTCTCCATCGAGATGGCCGCCGAGGACGAGGCCGCCGTCAAGGAGAAGGCCCTGTCCACCATCGGCAGCAAGCACAAGCTGAAGAGGTGGCAGATCGACATCACCGATGTCGCCGAGATCCCCGCGGACCAGGTCGTCAACCACACCGTCAAGTACCAGATCGGTGAGTGAACGTGAACGACAACGAGCTCCGTCAGGCAATCGCCCTGGTGGACGCCTACAGGGAGAGGGTCGAGGCCATGAACCGCCAGGTCCAGGTCCTCCGCGTCTCGTTCGACGAGGTCTCCCTCGCCCTCGAGTCCGTCAAGGCGTTCAAGGACGCCAAGGAGGGCGACGAGATCATGGTGCCCGTTGGAGCCTCGTGCTACATCCCCGTGAAGGTCACCGGGAACAGGACCGTCGTCACCAACATCGGGTCCGGCATCTCAGTCCAGAAGACCTCCGACGACTCCATCGAGTACCTCGAGGCCAACGCCGCCGAGATCAACGAGGCCCTCAAGAAGTCCGTCGAGGCGCTCAACGACGCCCAGAGGAACCTGGCGGCGATGTCCGAGACCGTCCAGCAGGAATACGAGGCCAGGCGCCAGCAGGCCGGAGCGCAGTGAGGCGGTGGCGATGTTCGACTCCCTCAAGTCCAAGATGAAGGGACTCTTCTCGAAGGGCAAGAAGCTCAACGAGGAGCAGGTCTACAGGACGGAGGAGGCCGAACAGCCGCCCGCACCCCCGGTCCCCGAGAAGGGACCGGAGGCCACCCATGCGCCCGTGGAGACGGAGACCCCCGAGGTCCCCCAGAGGACCGAGGAACCCGTCGTCTCCCAGCCAACAATCCAGCAGCCCGAGCCGGAACCCGTCCGCGAGGAACCCAAGCTCTCCAGGAAGGAGATGCTGAAGCTCAAGAAACAGGAGAGGAAGGAAGGTAAGAAGCCCTCCGCATCCACCGACGTCCCCGTCGGCGACTCCGGCAAGAGGATCAAGGAGGACCCGCTCAACGAGATCCTCGACGAGCTGGAGATCATCCTCCTTGAGGCGGACGTCGCATACCCTGTGGTCGAGGAGATCAAGGCCGGGGTCCGCGAGAACCTAGTTGGAAGGAAGTACGACCGCTCCTACAGTCTCGAAGAGGTCGTGGAGATGGCCGTCAGGGACGCCGTCCGCGACGTCCTGAAGATAAACGAGTTCGATTTCGACGGATGGCTCGCCGGACAGGAGAGACCCACCGTCATCATGTTCGTCGGTATCAACGGCACCGGCAAGACCACCGCCATCGCCAAGATCGCCAACCGCATCATGAACAACGGCCAGACGGTCGTCCTCGCGGCCTGCGACACCTTCAGGGCGGGGGCCATCGAGCAGCTCACCATCCATTCGGAGAGGCTGGGCTGCAAGATCGTCAAACAGGACCACGATGCCGATCCCTCGGCGGTCGCCTACGACGCCATAGAGCACGCCCGCTCCAAGAGGAAGGACGTCGTCCTCATCGACACCGCCGGGAGGATGCAGACGAACAGCAACCTCATCGAGGAGATGAAGAAGATCGTGAGGATCGCTAAGCCCGATCTCAAGGTCTTCGTGGGAGACTCCCTCGCCGGCAACGACGCCATAGAGCAGGCCCGCGTCTTCGACAAAGCGATCGGCATCGATACCATCATTCTGACGAAGATCGATACCGACGCCAAGGGAGGCGCCGCGCTGTCGATCGCCCACACCATCAACAAGCCGATAGCCTTCGTCTGCAACGGTCAGGAATACGGCGACATCGTCAAGTTCGACACCGAGTGGATGATCCAGAGGCTCTTCGGCGACGAGTGACGCACATCCTGCGGATAAGCGAGGCGTACACCTTCGCATCGGTCAGCAGATGGTCCACCGTCACGTATTCGTTGGGCGCATGAAGGGTCCCTCCCTCCGACTGCCACACATACGCGTCCAGTCCCTTGAGCCTGAAGAAGTTGGCACATGTGCCGCCGCTCATCCCGACACCTCTCGGTCTCACTCCGATTACCTCCTCGACGGATTCCGCCAGGGCGGTGAACTCCTCCCTGTCATCTGGCGACGGTCTTCCCGCTACGGCCTTCTGGATGACCTCCACACGGATCTCGGCGCCCGTGTCCCTCGCATAGCATCTCGCGATGGCCTCGGCCTCGCGCAGCACATCATCGGGGTCGTATTCAGGGAGGAGGCGGATGTCCATGCAGAACTCGTCGTGGCCGGGTATCGTGTTCACGTTGTCGACAGTGGCTGGCCTCTTGGTCGGTTCGAACGTGGACACGCCATTCAGGAAGCGGTCATCCCTCTCGCCGAACTTCTCCGGGAGGGATTCCATCAGGTCCATCAACAGGAGAGTGGAGACGCGGTACGCGTTGACACCGAGCTCGGGAGTGGAACCGTGGGTGGTCCTCCCCTCGATCACGAACCTCAGCCATAGGACGGACTTCTCCGCCAGGCCTATCATGGTTCCTCCTGGGGATCCCCAGTCCGGGACCATTATCGCATCGTCCTCCGAGAACAGACCCTTCTCCAGGAGGCTCTGTATGCCGAGGACGCTGGAGGTCTCCTCGTCCGCCACATAGGCTAAGGCAAGCGACATCCCATCGAACTCCTCATCCAGGAACGGCTTGGCGGCGAACATCGAGGCCACGACGGACTGTCCGTTATCCTCGGTCCCCCTGCCGTAGATGCGACCGTCTTTGTAGACTCCTTCGAACGGAGGAGTGTCCCACAACTCCGGGTCACCAGTGGGGACCACATCCATATGGGACACTATCCACAAGGTCCCCTTGCCCTTGCCATTCTTCCTGGCGATTATGTTGGGCCTCATCACAGAAGGATCAGTAACATCGGGGAACTCGATACGCTCGACGCTGTCGAACCCCCTGAGCTTGGAGACGATGTAATCCGCCTTGGCCCCCTCGCCAGTCCCTCCGTTGATCGGTGCCAATGCGGGATATCCGACCAACTCGACGGCTGTCTGGATTATCTCTTCCATGCTGGCATCTATCTCTCCGAAGACGGACTGGAGGCTCTTCATAACGGAGTAATCCACTCATCCGTTCATACGCGTTGCCATCCTAACGGAACGGATGCGACATATCCAAAATGCAATTGTCAACAGAATATCGATTATTCATAATCATCTGACAATCTCTATAATGCAATGCTGGAAGATAATCGATGGTAAGTGGTTTGTTAAATGGTTTGTGATTGCGAATATCACTCGCGGCGAACAATCATGGTGACCGCGTTGCCGCCGCCGAGGCACAGGGTGGCCAGTCCGGTCTCCTTGTTCCTGTCCTGGAGCGCATAGAGCAGCGTGGTCATGACACGGGCTCCGGAGCATCCGATGGGGTGTCCGAGCGCGACCGCCCCTCCGTTCACGTTGAAGATCTCGTCGGGGACGTTCAGGTCCTTCTTGACCGCGCAGGACGCGGAGGCGAAGGCCTCGTTGTGCTCGAAGAGGTCGATGTCGTCGATGGTCATTCCAGCCTTCTTCAGCACGTGCCTGGTGGTGGGTATGGGGGCCTCCATGATGTACTCGGGCTTGACTCCCCTCTCGCCGTAGGCGACGATGGACGCCATCGGCTTGATGCCGTGCTCCTCGGCCCACTTCCTGGAAGTGATAACGAGGGCGGAAGCTCCGTCGCTGAGCTGGGAGGAGTTACCCGCGGTGACCTGTCCGTCGCTCTTGAAGACGGGCTTCAGCTTGGCGAGGCCCTCCATGGTCGTGTCCTCCCTGATGCCCTCATCGGTGTCGATGACGGTGTCCCCCTTCCTGGAGTGGATGGTGATCGGGAGGATCTCGTTCTTGAACTTGCCCTCCTTGGTGGCCTTGGCGGCCTTGATGTGGGATTCCATCGAGAGCCTGTCGGAGTCCTCCCTGGTGACGTTGAACCTCTCGGCGACAATCTCGCCAGTGAATCCCATGTGCTGGTCGTTGAATATGTCCCAGAGTCCGTCGTGGACCATGGAGTCGACGACCTTCTGGTCGTTCATCTTGTATCCCCACCTCGCACCGTTGAGCAGGTAGGGGGCGTTGGACATACTCTCCATTCCTCCGGCGACGAGCACCTCGTACTCCCCGGCCTTGATGGCGTCGGAGGCGAGCATGGCGGCCTTGAGTCCGGATCCGCAGACGTCGTTCACGGTGAACGAACCGATCTCCACGGGGAGGCCGGCGCCGATGGCGGCCTGCCTGGCGGGGTTCTGTCCGAGACCTGCGCCGATGACGTTGCCCATGATGCATTCCTGGATGTCCTCGGGCTGGAGACCGGCACGGGAGACGGCCTCCTTCACGACCATGGCCCCGAGTTCGGTGGCTTTGAAACCAGCGAGGCTCTTGCCGTATTTTCCTATAGGCGTCCTTACGGCGCTTACGATGACTGCTTCGTCCATGGGATGTTCCCTCGGCTAGTCATCGGCGTACTTTATAAAATAGTGTCGATTATCAAGTACGACCATTGACGAACTCTACCGGTTGTTCCAGACCCATCCTCTTCAGGGGCTTGGATAGATGGCGCCTCGCCGATGTGGGAGGCTCATACCATCCGGGGACGATCTGCCTCCTCACCCTGCGGGTCACGGGTTCTGACGAGCGGGTCCCGCACTTCTTGCATTTGAAGCGGTTCCCCTTCCCGGTGGACTTCATCGTACGGGAGCATATCGGACATATCGGGTTGGAGATCTTCATGGAATCCTCGATTGTGGATACGACGTGTACCTTCTCGAGGTTCAGGGTCCTCGGTTCCTCCCTAAGCTCTCCGAGCATCTCCACCTCGTCCCCGGGGCGCAGCCAATCGAGGACGTAGCGGAACTCCTTAGAAGGCTCGTACGCGGCGCAGTCCAGACCGCCGAGCTCCGTGTCGATGCGGATGAAAGTGTGGCCTCCCTCCGAATGCGTCGAATTGGATGATACGGTTCCGTGGATTGAATAGGACCTGTTCGGAACGAGTTCGTCGGGATCATGGATTATGTGGTCGTCAGTCCCCTGATTGGTCAGGAAGACCATCCATCTGTCGATGGTCTCGGTGGATATCCTCGGAGCGGCCTCTATGAGATCGTCCTCATCATCGCCGCGGAGGCCGTACATGACGGGACAGGGGGTCGATGGAACCATCGCGACCTTATGGGACCTCTCCTCCCACGAGTTGAACGTCGACGGATATCCGAACTCGACGGACCTTATGGTGTCCGGATCGAACACCCTCTTCGTGCCCCATCTCTCGCGGGGCCTGTACGACAGGAGCTCGAAGGTGCTGTCGCGGGGCCTCCATGCCATGCCGCAGACGCATCCTATCAATCCGCGGCCCTTGTTTATCTCATGCGTAATAGCCCCGAGCCTCGATATCTCGGGATCGACGTCCTCGCGACCCATGATGGTCCGGACACCTCTCCAATAGAACGATTGGGACGGCTTCGTCCTCGATATCAGGAGACCCGGATCCGATAGCTCCGGATCATGGTATTCCTCCATAAGGGGGATCACCCTCGATCTTATGGATTCGGGATCCGGCTCCCATGCCGTGCAGTCGTCGTAGCAGACGATATCCCTGTCACCGATCCTGCCGATCATTCTGGATGGACCTCTCCCGCGTCCGAAGCGCATGACCAAGGCCCCGTTCCCACGGGTCTTCCACGGAACGGCAGGATTGAGACGGACGAGCCTCGGATTCCCTATGAGATCCAGATCGGAGAGTTCGCGGATGATCTCCGTTGCGAGGAACGTCGTGCAATTGCCCCTCATGGAATCCGTGTCATCGACAGCTACGTACATCTCTGCACCGCGACGACATATCCCGTTCGGATTCTTATTGATGATGCGACGATCGATCCAAATGGACCAATCTCTCCACGAAGAGTATGGACCCGTCGTCGGAGAAGGTCCCAGAGACGCCGCAGTACGAGAGATCTGCAGGCCTCTCGCGGAAGAAGCACCTCACACTTCCGTCGTATGTGTTCAGAATGAAGGTATATCCGTTCGTTCCCTCTTTGATATCACTCACTATCCCGGTCATGTCCGGATCCTCCTGCATGGATTCGTCCGAGAACAGGACCAGAGTGAGAACGACCAATACGACTGCCATTCCCAAGGCGGCATACCTGTGTGCAGACATGGGACGTCCCTGTCGGCACTGGGATATAATGTCGATGTCCTGCGTCAGCACTGCACCGACGAGGACCCACCCACCCCTCCATTTCCACTGCGAACCGCTAGAGGGGTATGGGTGTGTTTCAGAGTTCAGGATCCGACGACGTAGAGGAATCCGATGAAGAGGAGAATACACACTACACAGGCGCCGATGACAAGCCATCCTTTCATTTTCTAACCACTCCTGGGGCTTAATCCGCGTACAGCATTCTTCTATAAAATCAACTTCCACACCGGATGTCCGGAGTCGTGGGATTTCCACTGGAAACTGAGGTCTCCCAAAGCATTATATCATATCTCCCATTCAATGGAAACAGCGGTGTTTCCAATGGAAGAGGGATCCAGCATCTTCACACAGTACGTGAGCACGAGGCACAGTCTCGTGAAGGACTCGAAGATACTGCAGACCACCTACATCCCGGACAACCTGCCGCACAGGAAGGACAAGATCGACGCCATCGTCGAGATCCTCGCACCTGCGTTGGGAGACAACAAGCCATCCAACATCCTGATCTTCGGAAAGACGGGAACGGGAAAGACCGCGGTCATGACCTACATCGGGAAGGAACTGAAGAAGGCCGACCCGAACGAGGACCATGTGTGTTTCATCTATGTGAACTGCGAGGTCAACGACACCGCATACGGAATAATGTACAGCATCTCCAACCAGATCGTCAAGGATCCGAGCAACAACAAGATCCCGTTCACCGGGTGGAGTCTGGACAAAATCCTCACCGCTCTGGCAGAGGTCATCGACAACGAGAACAGGATCTTCGTTGTCGTTCTGGACGAAATCGACAGATCCGTCGAGAGGAACGGCGACGACATCTTCTACTATCTCACCACACTGAACGAGGTCCTGAAGAAATCGAGGGTCTCCATCATAGGCATCACCAACAATGCCAAGTTCACGGATCTCCTGAGTCCGAAGATCAAGAGCAGGCTCGGAGAGGAGAAGATCGTCTTCCCTCCTTACAACGTCCAGCAGCTCGAGGACATCCTCTACAACAGGGCGAAGTTCGCGTTCGAGGACGGAGTCCTCGACGAGGATGTGATTCCCTACTGCGCTGCTCTCTCTGCGCAGGAGATGGGGGATGCGAGACGCGCCCTCGATCTTCTGAGGATCTCCGCGGAGATAGCCGGAAGGAACGGTGATTCCAAGATTACCTCGGCTCATGTCCGTTCCGCCAAGAACAAGATCGAGATCGATGCGATGACCGAGGTCATCAAAACCCTCACCATCCAGTCCAAGATCCTTCTCATGGGCATCATCAGGAACACCGAGAATGACATGCCCGTCATGACGACCGGCGATGTCTATTCTTCTTACAGATACGTCTGCGAGAACATAGGTCAGTCGGTCCTCTCCCAGAGGAGGATCACCGGTCTCATCCAGGAGCTCGACATGCTCGGTGTCATCCATGCGAAACTCAAATCCTATGGCAACGCGGGTCGCACAAAGGAGATCGAGCTTTGCATCTCCAAGGACATCATCGAGATGCTGAAGGAGGACGAGGTCTTCGCTGATTACAAGCCTCCGAAGCAGACGACGCTCATCTGAGCGTCGTTTTTCACGTGTCTTCGAAGGGGGTACACCCTTCCGGAGTTCGCAGTGGAAATGGAGGGGTGGGTGGGTCGGCGTCGTCCCTTCCACTTCTCGACCAGCTCGATCTTCCTCTGTCTCTTCCTGTTGTATCTGAACACGGTGAGGAAATCGAGGAGCATGAGCGCCGAGAACACGAGGACTATCTCCATTATCAGGGACGGGACGCTGTTCGGCACATGTGCCAGATTGTCGCTTCCGTTGATGAGCAGCTTCAGGGATCCCATCCATGGAATCTCGATGACCGCCACCGATTTGATGTCCTCATGGGAGATCAGATGGTCGACTATCCCGGACTGCTGGTCGAAGTTCGGGTTGGTCTCGTGGTTGTCGCCCATGGTGAGGAATCCGCTCTTCTTGACTGCGAGGGAATCCAGGTCGATGTACGGGGTCTTTCCGTCCAGGTCAAGGAAGTGGAGCTCCCCGCGTATGTTCATGTAGTCAGTGCCCCTCGTGACGGTGACCTCGCCGGTCTCGCTGTTCACGGTCTCGTATTGATAGTACCAGCTTCCTTGGATGTTCGCGAGGTCGGGAGCTGACCACGTTCCGTCCCCGTTGTAGTCCAGCCACAGCATCGCTCTGTGGATGACGGGGTTCTGTCCCACGCGGTTGTAGATTATCACGGATCCGTAGTTCCCGAAGGACTCGTAGCCGTCGGCGACGCTCTCCACGTAGCTGTGGATGTCGGTCTTGTCCGGGTCGCGCACGATGACTATGTCCCCGGTGTCTATGACGCCGATCTGGGACCTGTCGTTGTCGTGCTGCATGCTCTCGGAGACGACGGAGCTGAAGGGGACGCTGGATCCTGTGTACACTACGAGTGCGGCGTATCCGCCGACAAACACGATGACTATGACCAGAATCGTCAGAATGAATCCCTTGTTGTCCCCGCTCACTGGACACCACAACTGGTTTCGAATAAATAAAAACAGTACGGACGTCCGGACGACCCAGTTTCCGTTCAGAATTCCCTTATATGTGACGCATGATACAAGCGTATGGACAGACCCAGCAACGACGAGTACTTTATGCAGATGGCCCGGCTCGTCTCCACGAGGTCCACATGCCTCAGGAGGAAGGTAGGGGCCGTCATCGTCAAGGACAAGAGGGTTCTGTCCACGGGCTACAACGGTTCCCCCAAGGGTACGCGCCACTGCGAGGAGCTCGGTTGTATCAGAGTCCAGATGAACATCCCGTCCGGGACCAGGCACGAGCTGTGTAGGGGCGTCCACGCAGAACAGAACGCGGTGACCCAGGCCGCATATTTCGGCGTCAGCGTGAACGGGGCGACGATATACACGACCACGTTCCCGTGCTCCATGTGTGCCAAGATCCTCATCAACGCGGGAATCAGGGAGATCGTCTACGACGAGGGATACATCGACGATCTGTCCCACAGCCTTCTCAAAGAGACTGACATTGTGACAAGACAGTTCCATCTCCAATGATGGAGCGTCTGGCTCTTATCGTGCCGTCCGCCACCCAGCACCCTCTGGAGGGGGTTATAGTTAAGTATCGCGAGAAGATACGAACTCCTAGGGTCGGGGAGTGTTGAATTTGAGCCGAATCGACATACTTTCGGAAATTAAGAAAGCGGAGGCGGATGCCGACGCCAAGGTCGCTCAGGCCGAGGCCGACAAGAAGTCCGCCATCGCCGAATCCCGCAGGGATTCTGTGAAGAAGATTCAGGACGCTGAGGCTCAGATGCGCAGCTCTTACGAATCCGCGATCGCCAAGGAGACCGCCGACCTGAAGGTCAAGCGCGAGTCCATGCTTGCCACCGGCAGGCTGGAGGCCGAGACCTTCACCAAGGGCTCCGAGGCGAAAATGCAGGAAGTCAAAGATTTTCTCAAAAATGAATTCGAGAGGACCCTAAATGTCACTTCCTGAGTCGATGAGTAGGATTGTGATTGTGGGTGCCAAATCCCACATCGACGATGCCATCCAGGTCATCTACGATGTAGGATCCATCCACCTGATCGATCATACCGTCGGCGCGGATGAAGGTTTCAGTCTCGGGACTTCCCGTCCGTACTCGCCTAAGGCATCCGAGAGGCTGCTGAAGGTGCGTGCGATGGAGAAGGGACTCGGCATCACCCCCAAGGTGAAGTCCAACCCCATACCCGAGGCCGAGATCAAGAGCCAGATTTCATCTGACAGCGTCGAGACTGTCGAGGCGGAGGTTAATGCCGTCTTCGACAGGCGGAATGATCTCAATCAGAGAATCACCGAGCTAAGCGCTACCAAGAGGAATCTCGAAATCCTTTCCAGGCTGCCGATCGACCTCGAGATGTACTCCGGTTACAGGAGCATATTCTCCATGGTCGGCACCGTCGCAGACGACCCCTCCACAGACCTCGTCAACGCGGATGTGGAGGTCTTCTCCTCCTTCGACAAGAAGGAGGGCAATGTCATAGCGGTCTTCGCCAGGAACGAGGTCCGTGACAAGGTCCAGAGCATTCTGGCCGAGCACGGCTTCTCCGAGATCGTCGTCCCCGAGGGCATCACCGGATCCCCGTCCGCCGCCCTCACGGCGATTGCGCGCGAGGAAGAGGCTGCGACGAGCGAGCTCGACAGCATCGGAAAACATATCGAGAGCCTCATGGTGAAGTATACGGATTTCCTCGAAGCCTCCGATGAGGAGTTGTCCATCGAGGTCGAGAAAGGGGAGCTTCCCCTCAGGATTGCCAACAGCGAGTACACCTTCGTGATCGACGCGTGGGTGCCCGAGTCCAAGGCCGGGTTCGTCAAGAACGAGCTCGAGACCAAGGTCGAGAGCGTCTACGTGGAGGTCCAGGAGACCCGCGGCAGGTCCCTCGACGGAGTGGACGACATCGAGAAGAGGTTCAGGGAACCGCCGACCAAGATGAACAACGGAGTGGTCGCGAAGGAGTTCGAGTACCCCACCAAGCTGGTGTCGGTGCCCAAGTATCAGGAGATTGACCCTTCCATCCTGATCGCCATCTTCTTCCCCCTGTTCTTCGGGTTCATGGTCGGAGACGTGGGATATGCAATCCCGTTCATAATCCTTGGAGCGTACGGCCTCAAGGTCACGCACCACAAAGACTGGCGCGCAATCGCCACCGTGTTCTTCTTCGGAGGAATATGGGCATTCATCTTCGGATTCTTCTTCTTCGGAGAATGCCTCGGAATGCACTTCGTCGGCATCCCGACTGATGGAGTCACCCATACATGGGAGCAGCTGCTGGGTCTCAACCACGAGGCCATCGCCGGCTTCTTCTCGTTCCTGCCCGAGGGCCACGGAGTCAGCAAGATCGGTGCCGAGTGGATCGGCTTCCTGATGAAGCTGACCGTCTACATCGGTGTCGTGCACCTCGCACTGGGGTACATATGCGCCATCTACAACAAGACGATCCAGCACGGATTCAAGCACGCGTTCATGGAGAAGGGCGGCTGGCTGCTCGCCTTCCTCGGAATCGTCTTCATGTGCTACGGACTCGCCAACTACCTTATCTTCTGGCTCGAGTCGGGCCTGATGACCGTTGACCTGGTGTGCATCATCCTCGGTATCGTCCTGATCATCGTCGGAACGGTCCTGAACCGCCACGAGGGTGCGCAGGCTATCCTGGAGCTGCCCGGAATCATCGGAAACGTCCTTTCATACGCTCGTCTGGCTGCCATCGGTATGTCCAAGGCGGGTATGGCGCTCGCGTTCAACTACATCGCCATCGACATGTTCGGAGGCTATGTCTGGGACGCGACCGCGGGAACTGGATCATTCGAGGGAAGCATCGTCGGTCTGGTGTTCTGCCTGATCATGATCGCCTTCGGCCATCTTATGATCTGGACTCTGGCTATCATCTCCGCCGGTCTGCACGGTCTCAGGTTGCAGTACGTGGAGTTCATGGCCAAGTTCTTCGACGGCGGAGGAATCGAGTTTGAGCCTCTCGCAATCAAACGCAAGAAAACAGTTTCAACCAACGCGTAAAGCAAACAATGAGGTGTAACAAATGATAGAGAACGGAATCGTCGACATTACCCCTGGACTCGTCGCTATTGGAGCTGGACTCGCCGTCGGACTCGCCGGTATCGGATCCGGTATGGCCGAGAAAGACATCGGAGCCGCGGCCGTCGGAGCCATCACCGAGGACATGTCCCTCTTCGGAAAGGCGCTGATGTTCACCGTGCTGCCCGAGACTATCGTCATCTTCGGTCTGGTCATCTCTATCCTCTGTATCTTCGTGATGTGAGCCGTCGAGAGGTATTCTCATGGCACTAGCGAACGTAACTCAGGAGATCTCCAGGGATGCAGACGCCAAGGCGGCTGCCCTGAAGGCCGAGGCTGACGAGGAGGTCGCGAAGATCACCGCCGACGCCGAGGCGAAGATCGCCGAGTTGAAGGAGAAAGAGGACAAGAGGCTGAAGGAGGCCATTGAGCGCCTCGAGCGCCAGGAGCTCTCCAGCGCCGAGCTCGAGAGCAAGAAGATCGTCCTTGCTAAGAAGAAGGAGATCCTCGCCCAGACGTTCGACAGCATGCTCGCTGACCTGGAGGGCGCCTCCGCCGCGGAGAAGCTCACCCAGTACAAGGCAATGGTCAAAGTCGCCAAGGGCATCATCGAGAACCCCAGGGCTCTCATGTCCGAGAAGGACGACTTCACCGCCGCCGAGCTCGGTGTCAGCGAGGTCGTGAAGGACTCCAAGATCTCCTCCGGACTGATCTTCCAGAGCGAGGACGGCTCCGTCGAGGTCGACATGCAGTACTCCACGATCCTGCAGTCCATCTGGGACCGCGAGATCAAGAAGGTGTCCGACATCCTCTTCGGGTGAGAGCAATGTTCAACCGCAGCGGAAGGGCAGGCAACTACGCGTATGCCGTGTCCAGGGTGAAGGCCAAGAAGGCCCTTCTCCTCAAGGACGAGGACTACAACAAGATGCTGCTCATGAGCGTCCCGGAGATCTCCCGCTACATCAGCGAGTCCGGTTATCAGAAGGAGATGACCGACCTCGCCGGCAGGCTGGAGGGGATGGACCTCGTGGAGCACGCCACCTACACCAACATGGCGAAGGTGTTCAGCAGCATCCTGCAGGCCTCCCAGGGAGAGCTCAAGGGCATGGTCCAGGCGTACCTCGAGAAGTGGGACATCTGGAACCTGAAGGTCATCCTGCGCGGCAAGTCGTACGGACTTGACCCCGAGGGAATCAGGGAGGACCTGGTCCCCGCCGGAAGTCTGGACTCCGAGTCTCTGGAGAAGCTGCTCTCGCTCGACAGTGTGGAAGACATAATCGCGAACTACGACAAGATGGAACACATCACGATCCCCCAGGACGTCATCTCGACCTACAAGTCGACCGGGAACCTGGGAGAGATCGAGGACTACCTGGACAAGGCCCACTACGTGAGGCTGGTCAAGAGCATCAACCCCACCTCCAGGCCGACCAGGATGTTCCAGGACTACGTCAGGACGGAGATCGACATCAAGAACCTCGAGACGATCCTCAAGCTCAAGGCGGAGGGGATCCACGGCGAGGTCGTGATGAAGTACATCATCCCCGGGGGAAGGCAGATCGACACCCGCTACGCGACTCAGCTCGCCAACGCGGAGACCATCGCCGCCGCGTCCTCCGACCTGTCCCGCCTCGAATTCTACGACTCCATCAAGGGACTCGTGGAATCCGACAAGGTGAGCATCAGGGAGGTCGTCACCGAGATGAAGAAGTACGAGATCGCCGCCGCGAACAAGTTCTCCCACATGTACCCCCTGTCGGTGGTCCCCATCATCGACTACATGATCCACAAGGAGATCGAGGTCAGCAACATCAGGACCATCTCGAGGGGAGTGGAGAGCGGACTGGACGCAGACACCATCAAAGGGTTGCTGGTGATCCGATGGAGATCGCAGTAATAGGCAGCGATGAGTTCGTGCTCGGCTTCAGGCTCGCCGGTATCAGGCGCGTCTTCGTTGCTGAGAAAGACAACTACCAGGAAAAAATGCTGGAGGCGATGTCCCAGCCCAACATCGGTATCCTCGCAGTGGACGCGAAGGATCTGGACAACCTCTCTTTCGCCGTCAGGCACAGGGTCATGGATTCGATCCAGCCCGTCGTCGTGCCGGTCGGAGGGGATCAGAGCGATCTCCGTGAGAAGGTGAAGAGAGCGATTGGAGTTGACTTATACAAATCAGAGGATGAATAAATGAGCACTGAAGGTGTAATCTACAGGGTCGCCGGACCCGTGGTGACCGCCACAGGCATCTCCCCCAAGATGTACGACGTCGTGCACGTGGGCAAGGAGCAGCTGATGGGTGAGGTCATCAAGATCATCGGCGACTACTCCATCATCCAGGTTTACGAGGACACGTCCGGTATCAAACCTGGTGAGCCCGTCACCAACACGGGCAAACCCCTGTCCGTCGAGCTCGGACCCGGTCTCCTGACCTCGGTCTACGACGGAATCCAGAGGCCCCTGCCCGTACTCAGGGAGAAGATGGGAGACTTCATCTACCGCGGAGTCTCCGCCCCCGGTCTTGACCACGAGAAGAAATGGGACTTCGTCCCCGTCGCCAACGTCGGAGACGAGGTCGCCGCTGGACAGGTCATCGGTACCGTCCAGGAGGGGCCCATGGTCCACAAGATCATGGTCCCCATCGACATCAAGAAGGGAAAGATCGACTCCATCAAGAGCGGATCCTTCACCGTCGACGAGACCGTCGCCGTCATCGACGGCAAAGAGGTCACGATGTGCCAGCACTGGCCCGTCCGTGTCCCCAGGCCCGTCGCCGAGAAGTACCAGCCGGATGTCCCCCTGGTCACCGGACTCCGTGTCCTCGACACGATGTTCCCCCTGGCCAAGGGAGGTGCGGCCGCCATCCCCGGTGCGTTCGGTACCGGAAAGACCGTCACCCAGCAGTCCCTGGCCAAGTACTCCGACGCCGAGATCGTCGTCTACATCGGATGCGGCGAGCGCGGAAACGAGATGACCGAGGTTCTGACAGAGTTCCCCGAGCTGGTGGACCCCAGGACCGGCGAGTCCCTGATGAAGAGGACCGTCCTGATCGCCAACACCTCCAACATGCCTGTGGCGGCCCGTGAGGCGTCCGTCTACACCGGCATGACCATCGCCGAGTACTTCCGCGACATGGGATACAACGTCGCGCTGATGGCCGACTCCACCTCCAGGTGGGCCGAGGCCATGCGTGAGATCTCCTCCAGGCTCGAGGAGATGCCCGGTGAGGAGGGTTACCCCGCGTACCTCGCCGGACGTCTGTCCGAGTTCTACGAGCGTGCCTGCCGTGCAAGGGCCCTCTGTGGAGAGGACGGATCCATCTCCGTCATCGGAGCCGTCTCCCCGCCCGGAGGAGACCTGTCCGAGCCGGTCACTCAGAACACCCTCCGTATCGTCCGCGTCTTCTGGGCGCTGGACACCAAGCTGAGGGAGAGGCGTCACTTCCCCACCATCAACTGGCTGACCTCGTACACCATGTACGACAAACAGCTGGTCGACTGGTACAAGGCCAATGTCGCCGAGGACTTCCCCACCCTCAGGGCGTGGGCCATGCAGGTCCTCCAGAAGGAGTCCGAGCTGCAGGAGGTCGTGCAGATGGTCGGTTCCGACTCTCTGCCGGACGAGCAGAAGATGACCCTCGAGGTCGCCAAGATGATCCGTGAGATCTTCCTCCAGCAGAATGCGTACCACCCCGTGGACTGCTACTGCCCCATCCAGAGGCAGCACGTCATGCTCGGCCTGATCAAGAAGTACTCCGACCTGTCCGACAAGGCCCTCGCGGCCGGCGTCCAGGTCGACAAGATCGCGTACCTCCCCGTCAGGTCCAGGTTCAACCAGGCCAAGTACGAGGAGAACATCGACGCCGAGCTTCAGGCCGTCAGCGAGGACATGGACAAGCAGTTCGCCGAGCTGGGAGTGTGATTCACATGGCAGAAGTATCCAAAGAGTACAAGACGATCTCCCAGATCGCCGGACCTCTGGTGTACGTCAAGAACACCGAGCCCGTCGGTTACTACGAGATGGTCAACATCAGGATGTCCGACGGTACCATGAGGAGGGGACAGGTCCTCGACTCGTCCAACGACATCGTCGTCGTCCAGGTCTTCGAGGGCACCTCCGGTGTCGACAGGGATGCGTCCGTTCGCTTCCTCGGCGAGACCATGAAGATGCCCGTCTCCAAGGACATGCTCGGAAGGGTTCTCTCCGGAGCCGGAGAGCCCCTCGACGGCGGAGCCAGGATCGTCCCCGAGAAGGAGGTCGACATCACCGGAGCCGCCATCAACCCGTGGGCCAGGGACAGCCCGTCCGATTTCATCCAGACGGGAATCTCGACCATCGACGGAATGAACACCCTCGTCAGGGGACAGAAGCTGCCGATCTTCTCGCAGTCCGGTCTCCCCCACAACGAGATGGCCCTTCAGATCGCCAGGCAGGCCAAGGTCCGCGGCGAGAACGAGGAGTTCGCTGTGGTGTTCATCGCCATGGGTATCACCAACGAAGAGAAGCAGATGTTCATGAAGGAGTTCGAGAGGACCGGCGCTCTGAAGAACGCCGTCGTCTTCCTGAACCTCGCCGACGACCCCGCCGTCGAGCGTACCCTCACCCCGCGTCTCGGTCTCACCACCGCGGAGTACATGGCGTTCGACCTGGGCATGCAGGTGCTGGTCATCATGACCGACATCACCAACTACTGCGAGGCCCTCCGTCAGATCGGAGCGGCCCGTGAGGAGGTGCCCGGAAGGCGCGGTTACCCCGGTTACATGTACACCGACCTCGCCCAGCTGTACGAGCGTGCGGGAAGGATCAAGGGCAAGAAGGGTTCCATCACCCAGATCCCCATCCTGACCATGCCCGGCGGAGACATCACCCACCCGATCCCCGACCTCTCCGGTTACATCACCGAGGGTCAGATCGTTCTGTCGATGGAGCTCCACAGGAACGGTATCTACCCGCCGGTCAACGTCTCCTCGTCCCTGTCCAGGCTGATGGGAGGCGGAACCGGAAAGGGCAAGACCCGTGAGGACCACAAGGCGGTCTCCGACCAGCTCTATGCGTCCTACGCCGAGGGTAAGGACCTCCGCGGACTCGTGGCCATCGTCGGAAAGGACTCCCTCTCCGCCAAGGACAGGAAGCTCCTGGACTTCGCCGACATCTTCGAGGACCGCATCGTCCGCCAGGGCATCGACGAGGACCGTTCGATCGAGGAGACCCTCGATATCGGATGGGAGATCTTCACCGAGCTCGACCTCGACCAGCTGACCAGGATCGACCGCAAGTACATCGAGAAGTACCTGCCGAAGAAGTGATCCCATGGCCGCACACGATGTCACCCCCAACCGCTCCGTCCTCCTGGACCTGAAGAAGAGGATCAAGCTCTCCCAGGGAGGGTACAAGATCCTGAAGATGAAGAGGGACGGCCTCATCATCGAGTTCTTCGAGGTCCTGGAGAAGGCGAGGAAGATGCGTGAGGGCGTCTCCTCCGACTACGAGTCGGCAATGGAGAAGATCACCATCGCCAGAGCGGTCGAGGGAGAGATCGCCGTGAAGAGCGCGGCGTACGCCCTCAAGGCAGACCCGCAGGTCAAGCTCGGGAGCAAGAGCATCATGGGAATGATGGTCCCCAAGGTCGAGGCCGAGAGGATCCACACCAGCATGCTCGACAAAGGCTATGGTGTGATCTCGACATCCGCCTACATCGAGGAGGCCGCAGCGGCGTTCGAGAAGCTTCTCGACACGCTCGTCCGCGCCGCCGAGGTGGAGACCACCATGAAGAAGCTGCTCGACGAGATCGAGAAGACCAAGAGGCGTGTCAACGCCCTTGAGTTCAAGATAATCCCCGAGCTCAAGGAGTCGGAGAGGTTCGTCAAGTTCCGTCTCGAGGAGATGGACCGCGAGAACACCACCCGTCTCAAACACCTCAAGGGAAAGGGTGAGGTGGAGGAGTGAAGTCGATAGAGGACCGCCTGGAGGACATCAAGGAGGACCCCGTGAAGTTCAAGCGGGCGTTCTCCGCGATATACATCATATCCTACGGGATGCTGATGCTCGGGGCGCTCCTCATCGTCGGAATCCTCGCCTACACCTATCTGTTCCAATAAACCCCTTAACCCCCGCCGGAAGGCGGGGATTATACCATCTACGTTTTCATATCGCATCCCCTCGAAGGGATTGCATGTCGAATTTCATGAATTGACAATCGATTGTATCGATATTACTATGTTGAAATCGTAGTCAGAAATGTTGAACGACATTCGATAGTCATCAACGGCGAGCGCTCCTGCGATGGTCCCTGAGGACATCCCGCAGAAAGGATGGTTCACTGTTCGTCAGAACGTCCGATGTGCAATTGTTATCGGGATCCGTACGTTCTGCAATGTCCGATCCCCTGGTCGGTGGCGATCTTCGATCCGCGATATGACCTCAGGTCCTCTCCCACCGGGCAGACGGCGATGCATCTCCCGCAGGGCCAGTGACGCTGTCTCTTCAGCTCCAGGTGGTACTCCGTGCATGCGCGAGCGTCCATGTCGTAGATGCCCTCTCCCTTGTCGGTGAACGCCTTCGACGGGCACTCCCTCAGGCACTTCCCGCAGTGGATGCAGAGGTCCTCATCGAGCATGTCGTCGCACTCCGGTATGGCGTCCGTCAGGACGGTGACCATGCGGACCCTCGGTCCGTACTCCTTCGTGATGAGGTTGTGGCTGTCCCCGATTGTACCCATGCCCGCGTAGTACGCCGACAGCACATGGGAGAACGCGGCAGCGGGACGGTCGAGCAGTGCCTCGACGCTGAAGTAGCAGTCCCTTGGGAAGTACATCGCGCGGTACCCCTCCGAGGTCAGATGCGACGAGAGGCGATAGCCCATGTCGTCCAGTATGCGGTTGCTCGTGTGGTACAGCTCCTGATAGACCATGGACGGTGTGGTGGCGACCATGGGAGCGAACAGGGGGATGCCCAGGACGATCGCCGTCTCGGCCCAGGGCCAGATGCTCCTGGGACGGAACATCTCCGACTGGATCGGATGCTCTGACCATCTGTCCGTGGGGCACATGCGGACGAGCGTCGCCCCGAGTCCCCTCGAATAGGCGATGATGCCCTCTCTGATCGCGGCCGGATCCGTCACGTGCTCTCCTCATGGAAGCTGTGCATCCTGATCCTTCCGGTGCCGAGGTCCACCACGGGCATGATCCCCGGGTCCGGGTTGAAGTTGTGCTGCCTCTGATACTCGGTCTGGGACTGCCATGTGGATGCGTTGATCATGCGCACGCCGTTGTAGATCTCCTGGCCCGCCCCGTGGACATGGCCGGTGACGAATATGTCCGGCACGTGCTCCATCACGAGGTAGTCCTTCTTCTCCGGCGCGAGGGCGTTCCTCTGTCCGTAGATCGGTGCCAGGTGCCTGCGGACGCACATCTGCCTCATGACGGCCAGCGGATTGTCGTAGGTCAGGCCCTGCACCCCGGCGATCCAGTCGTCGAGGCCCTTGCCGTGGTAGGTGAGCACGGTCCTGCCCTCGATGTCCAGATATACGGGGTTACCCAGGAGCAGCACGTTGGAGTCGAACCCCGTGGTGAATCTCTTGTTCAGCGCGGGCTGCGGCTCCGCCAGCCTGGCTGCGTCGTGGTTGCCCGGGTGTATGACCATCTTGATGTGGTCGGGGATCTCCTTGAGGTACTCGGCGAGCCTGGCGTACTGGTCGTCGATGTCGGCGATCTGGAGCTCCTTGTCCTGGTCGGGGAACACGCCGATTCCGTCGACGACGTCGCCGGGGAACACGAGGTAGTTGATGTTCTCCTTCTCGGAGTTGGCCCTGAGCCAGGCGGTCATCCTCTCCCAGTCCTTCTCCAGGAACGTGGTGCTGCCCACGTGCACGTCGGAGAGGAACGCGACTTTCGACGACGTGTCCGAGGGCTCCCACTGATGGTTGCGGGGTATGTCCGGGCGGAAGATCTTCTCGGGGATGATCATGGTCCTCTGCATGTTCGGCTTGCCGAGAACGCCGATGACCTCGTCGTCGACGAATGTCTCCCCGGAGAGGGGCGAGTCCTTGGCGATGAAGACCTTGATGGTGTCCGTATCGTCCTCGATCGTCAGCATCGTGTGGCCGTTCTTGGTGGTGCTCTTCTCGTACACGATGCCGACGACCTTGACCTCCCTGTCCAGGGTCTTGGCGCGGGAGATGTCCATTCCCCTGCCGAAGTCCGGGCGCTTCTCGATGAGCCTCTTCAACGAGAAGAAGCGGGCGCGGAAGTACTGGGCGAAGTCGTTGATCTTCCCCTCGCAGGTGGACTCGCCGGTGATGTCGGACCCTTCCATGACATGGATGTCCGAGGTGAACTTGTTGCGGGGGACGATCTCCTTCGGGGATTCGAAGATGACCTTGTCCCCGGCGATGCAGTCCAGGACGTCCTGCTTGCTGACGAACATGACGTTCTTGGACAGGTTGGAGAAGACGGTGTTCGTGAACTCCATGGGATGATCGTTCGACAGGATCATCTCGAGGGCGTCCGGCGCGAAGAAAAGCTTGCGCTTGGCCGCCGCGGACAGTATCTCCTCCCTCATGAGGGACCCGATGTCCGCCGTCGGTAAAGTACCTTCGTAGAGGTGTTCGGCGACCCGGGAAATCCCGGGCCGCAAGGCTCAGTCAGTCATGGCAACGGCCCTTTCGGACCTGCGGCGGTAGTACCCGACGCTCCAGGCTGCGATGACGATGCCGTAGATCACGGCGATGACGCCCATGAGGCAGTACATCTCGTAGTAGGAGTCGTGCAGGAAGGCCAGCAGGGGCACGCTGATCAGGGAGATGGCGAACTGCCCGAAGTTCAGGCAAGTCCCGTACCCTCCCATGATCTTCCCGGAGTTGGAGCTGGAGATCTGTCCCGCCAGGGTGTTCACCAGGGAGGGGACGATCATGCCCACTCCCACGCCGGTGATGATCAGCGTGAAGATCGCCAGGGGCACGCTTGGGCACATGATGAGCACCGCCAGGCCGATCCCCATGCACAGGAATCCCATCCCGAGGATCCTGAAGGGCGGGATGCGGGTGGTCAGCCTGCCGTAGTTGATGCTGAGCACGGCGTTCGCCACCCCGTGGAATCCCAGGAACAGCCCGACGATGGAGGACGACACCCCCAGGTCCGCGAGGACGATGGGGATGCTGGTGGGTAGCAGGAACACCAGGTTCATGCAGAAGAAGACGGAGATATAGCAGAGCGCGACGATGCCGTGGTCCACCCTCTTCGGTCTCATCTTGTGGGCGATCTCCTCGATCTCCGCCCTGTCCCTGTCGGACATGGTGGGTTCCCTCATGGAGAGGATGGCCATGATCAGGATGGGGATGCCGATGAGGTACACGAGGAACGGGGTCCTCCAGGATATCTCGGCGAGCGTCCCGCCGGTGAACTCCAGGATGAGGACGCCGATCCCCATTGCGGCGGACTGGTAGCTCAGGACGCGGACCCTGTCGATGCCGGCGTAGTACTCGGCGATGAGCGCGGTGACCGTGCTGGTGATCCCAGCGATGCCGATGCCCAGGACGAACCTGGCCACGAGGATCGTCTCCAGCGTCGGGAGGAAGTATCCTGCCACTCCGGCGATGATGAATATCGCGAGGGCGGTCAGCAGGACCCTGACCTTGCCGAATCTGTCGGCGGCCACACCGATGGCGTAACCGACGATGGCCACGGCCAGCGACGGCAGTGTGATGATGAGCGATGTGAGGAAGTCGTTTCCGGGGAATGCGAGTTTGATCTCGTTGAGCGCGGGCGCCACGGCGGCTCCACCCATCAGGATGAGCATGGAGCTCAGCAGGAGGGCTATCAAAGTGACCCTCGTCGGCGTGAATCCTCCTTCCTTGTTCTTCATACCCGACCCAGAGTAGGGTGGTATAGAAAGGTTGCTGGAACGCTGGCTATATCCTGGAAAAACCATATATACAATATGTTGTGAAATTATCAACCCAGAATTGAGTAGACGTCGTCCGTCGCCGATAAGTACGCGCACGACCATCTGCCCGTCATGGTCCAAGTCAGCATCTCATGCCCCGTCAACCCCAGCGAGGATCCCGAGAAGGTCCTCTCGGCGGTCATGTCCATATTCCCGGACGCCTTCATGGAGCTCGGCGAGGGAGCGTACGGGGGCACCGCCCCAGGTCTGGACCACTTCTCGAAGCAGATCAGGAGGCAGCGCATCCTGGACGCCACTCGCGCCGTGATGATCTCCAACATGAGGGGGAACCGCACCAGGCTGATGCTGAACAAGCAGGTCGCCACCGTCGGGAAGATCTCCTTCGCCGACCGCAACCCCGTCCTGGGGGCGATAGAGGTGACCATCGAGGATGAGGACCTCCAGGCCCTGATAGACAGGGTCGCGCCGATCACCGTCGACGGGGAGGAGGTCGTAGCGTGATCGGGGTGTCCTGCCCCGGGTTCAGCGCGACGCCAGTCGCGGAGTGGGCGGGACCGATCTCCGAGCACTTCCGCCTGTGGGAGATATTCTCGGAGGCGGACCACATCGTCTACCGCGACACGCCAGCGATCAAGGGCATCCTGGATTCCGCCGGCCTCTCCAGGCAGGTCCACTCGCCCATATGCGACTGGAACATCGCCGCCCTCAGCGACAGGCTCAGGGAGGCCTCGCTGAAGGAGACTGTGGCGAACATCGAGGCGGCCGAGGAGCTCGGCGCCAAGGTCGTCACGGCCCACCCCGGGTTGTCGTCCATGTCCGTGCCGGGAACTGAGGAGCGCGCCATGGTGCGTGCCAGGGAGTCGCTCAGGGCCCTGGACAGGCTGGTCGCCGGCAGGGACATCAGGCTGGGGATCGAGAACATGCCGAATGTCCCGTTCTTCCTGGGGAGGACCGCCGAGAGCCTCGGCAGCCTCATCGAGGGCACCGATCTCGGTGTGACCTTCGATATCGGGCACGCCAACACCACGGGGCAGGTCGACGCCATGATCGACAGGTTCGCCGACAGGCTGGTGAACATCCACATCCACGACAACCACGGTCAGAGGGACGAGCATCTGACGATAGGTGACGGGGACATCGACTTCGGTCACGTCGTCTCGCGTCTTCGCGGATACCGCGGGAACTGGATCATCGAATCCAAGAGCCTAGAGTCCGCGGTTCAGTCGCTGTCGCGCCTCGAGGCGCTGCTCTCCCGATCGGGGACCCAGTTCGGCAGGTCGCGGACTCCGTCGAGCGAGCGATTCAGACCGATCAGCAGGTCGATGAGGCAGAGGATCCCGAGCACCAGGATGGCCATGATGAATATCGCGGCCAGCGTCATCGTGTCCGGTCCCGCGATCACCCCGAGGAAGTCCGTCAGGAAGTGTATCCCGATGGACACGTGGATGCCGTACCTCACGAACGCGTAACCCATTATCAGTCCGGACAGGGTGGTCGGGAGCACCTTCTCCAGCCCCCATCCGCTCATGTGGCCGAATCCGAAGATCAGCGAGGAGACGACGATCAGCACGACGGCGGCCTTGCTGAGGCCGAACCCTCCGAGCAGGAACCTGAACGAACCCCTCCCCTTCCCGCACACGGCCGCGATGACCGCCATGGGCAGGCCGATGTAGGCCACCCTGGCTATGATCTCCTCCCACACCGCCGCGTTGGTGAACGAGAGGATGGCGGAGGACTCGCTCCCGACGGGGAGGTCCTCCGGCACGTCGATCCCGTTCCCGAAGGACATCAGGAAGATGCTGGATATCACGCTCAGGGCTATGGATGCGGCGAACAGCCTGGACATCCCGTACGCGTCGGTCCTCTCGATGCAGTCCGGCTCGTCGCTGTTGTCCGAGATCTGGCGGTACGTCCTCCAGATCACCATGGCTATGGATGCGACGGCCGCGGCGAAGATCAGGACCCAGGCGAGCTGCAGAGCCTTCCCCGATATGGTGCACGCGGTCACCAGGTTGGGGATCAGCACCAGGACGTCCATGGAGTGGTACTGGCACCAGTCGAAGACGTCCGGGGCGCCTATGATGAGGAACAGGGTCTCGAAAGCCAGGAGCGCCATGACCACGGCCGTGGTCCAGGCGACGACCGTCTTGAGGAACGGCTTCGGCTCCTCCTTCGGGACGATGTCGGCGGCCAGGGGCTGGCCGCAATGGGGGCAGAACCTCATCCCGGCCTCGCGGGACTCCTCGCACATGTCGCAGGCCATCGTATCGCCTCAGCAGTGATGCGACGCCCTCGGCGCGCTCGACCTCGATGACGGCGAGGAGGCTGCGGCGGTATCTGGCTATGTCCCTGATCTCGTCCGCCATGTGCCTCTCGCGGTTCAGGGAGACCTGGCGGTAGCTCTTGACGGTGTTCACGTACGCGTCCCACTCGAGGGCGAACCCTTCGGGGGTCTCGGACGAGAAGCGCTTCTTCAGCCCCTTCTTGGCCAGGCGGTGCTCCTTCACGAAATCGAAGGCTGGCACAGTTTCGCAGTACATCTCGGTGAACTCCTCGTCGTTCATGTCCAGGGCGATGACGCTGCCGCCGTCGGCGGTCACAAGGTCCACAAGGGTGCACATGGCGGGAGAGGGCATCTGCACCTCCTCGCCGGTGAGGGCCATCATCCTGCGGGCGTACGCGATGTCCAGCTCGCTGACCTCGGCGTCCCCGTCCAGGGTGAGTCTGGCCCTTATCGCCTGGATGCCCTCGATGCCCATGGATGCGGCGTACGACTCGTATCCGCCGTAGGCCTCACGCACCCTGTCGCACTCCGACACGATGCCGTTGACCACCGGCAGGATGTCCACCTCGCACTCGCCAACGGCGACGTGGATCATCTGCGGGACCCCCTCGAGGCGACGAGGTCCGTTAGCTCCTCGGGGGCGTCTATCTTCTTGAGCTCCTCGTTGGAGACTACAGCCGTGGAATCGATGTTGTCCCTGTCCACGTGCTTGCGCTCCACGATGAGGATGGAGAAGCGGTCCATGATGCGCGCAATGTCCGATGCTACCAGCGCACGCTGTGCCAGACGGTCGTCGTCCGACCCGTAGGCGGTCAGCATGAGCGACCTGTTGCCGGTGCTCACGGCCTCGAACGGGCTGCGAACCACCGGTCTGACGGAGAACCCGAGGTTGCAGAGCTGGTTCACGGCGAAGGTGTCCACGGGGGCGTTCTCGGACTTCTCCTCCTTCTCGCGTTCCTCGTTCTTGAACTCGAAGGGATCGATGGGCTCGATGATCGGCAGGCCGAGCTTCTCCTCTATGCGGAGCGCGGCGTCTATCATGGCGCCCATGCCGGACTCGTACATCTGGATGGTGCGCCTGGACACGCCGGCGATCTCGGCCATGGCGCCGAGGCTCATGCCCATGCTCTCGCGCGCCTGCTTCAGCAGGGCGCCGTCCAGCTTGACGTAGAGCCCGCCGGGCGCGGCGAATATGAAGGGCGGCGAATCCTCCAGCAGGAGGTCCGCCAGGGTCTCGTTCGACACTATGGAGATGTTGAACCTGGAGTAGACGATGCCGGGCTCCAGGTCACCGGAGCTGGACCTCTCCCCAACGACGAGCGGGGTCGCGCCCAGGGCCTCGGAGAGCGTCTTGATCTCCGCGGCGTTCTCCTTCGAGAACGCGTCCACGTTGCTGAGGACCTTGATGATCAGGACGCGGTCGTCCAGCCTGGCGACAACGTCGAAGCATATCCCGCGCATGCTCAGCGCGGATGAAACGTCGAATCCCGCCTTGGCCAGGATGGCACGTGTCGTGTTGATGAGTTCGGTCCTGCCCATGGTCTCACTGGTCATTCACTAGTGTCAGAGCTTCTATAAAAACATATGAAGAGGAGGCACGGGACCCGCGGAAGGCCGCGGGGCCCGGAGGCCCCGGCATCATGCGATGCTGATCGTCTTGCCCCTGTCGGAGGGGGAGACCTTGTCCAGGGTGACCTCGAGGAGGCCGTTGTTGTACTCCGCCCTGGCGGAGTCCACGTCCACGTCGCAGGGCAGTGCCAGGTCCTTCTCGAACTCCCTGCCGGGGGTCTTGACCCTGATGCTCAGGACGTTCCTCGTGCAGGACAGCTCGATGTCCTGCTTCTCCACGCCGGGGATCTCCGCAACGGCGCGGACGACGCTGTCCTCCTCGGACACGTCGGTGAAGGGCTCCTTCACGCCGGCGGGGCCGAGGGCCCCCATCCTGCTGCCGGTGTTGCCGAACTCCTTCACGTGCCTGACACCGTCTGGACCCTGCCACATCGTGTACCCGTAGGTCTTCACGTCGGGCCCGGACATGTCCATCCTGGAGAACATGTCCTCGATCCTCCTGTTCAGGCTGTCGAAGCCTCCGAAGAGGTCGTTCCAAATGTCGTCTGTTCCACTCATCCTTCTCACCTCATTCAGTATGTTTGACCCTCCCGGGGGAGGGTAAGGGGTTTCATGCGGCCCCAGGCTCACGCCTCGGACCCGTAGCTTGAGAGCTCGGCCCTCTTCTTGGGGCCGAACTTGTCGATGGCGGCGTCGAAGTCCTGGTTCTCGACCCTGCAGGCCTCGATCTCCTCGTCGGTGGGCTGTCCGCCCCTGGCGATGAGGCGTCTCACAGCGCTCATGACTGCCTCGTTGCAGATGGCGGCGATGTCCGCTCCGGTACAGCCCTCGGTCCTCTTGGCGAGGTCCCCGATGTCCACATCGTCGGCCATGGGCCTGCCCTTGGTGTGGATGCCGAAGATGGCCTTCCTGGACTCCTCGTCCGGCGGTCCGATGAAGATCGACTTGTCGAACCTCCCGGGCCTGAGCAGGGCCGGATCCATGATGTCCGGTCTGTTGGTCGCAGCGATGACCACCACGTTGTTCAGGCTCTCCAGCCCGTCCATCTCGGTGAGCATCTGGGAGATGACCCTCTCGGTGACCCCGTCGTCCCCGCCGTTGCCCTTGCCGCGCTCCGGCGCGATGGAGTCGATCTCGTCCATGAAGATCACGCAGGGCGACGCCTGCCTGGCCTTCCTGAACGTCTCGCGGACGGCCTTCTCGGACTCCCCGACCCACTTGTTGAGGAACTCCGGTCCTTTGACCGCGATGAAGTTCGCCTCGGACTCCGTCGCCACGGCCTTGGCCAGCATGGTCTTGCCGGTCCCTGGCGGTCCGTACAGGAGGATGCCCTTCGGCGGCTTGGCGCTCATGTGCTCGAACACCTTGCCGTACTTCAGCGGCCACTCCACGGCCTCTTTGAGCTCCTGCTTCGCGTCCTCGAGGGCTCCGATGTCCTCCCACCTCACGTTGGGCTTCTCGATGAGCACCTCGCGCATGGTGGACGGCTGCATGTCCCTGATGGCGGCCTTGAAGTCGTCGGCGGTCACGGAGATGCTGTTCAGCACCTCGCGGGGGATCTCCTCCGCCTCCAGGTCCACGTCGGGCAGCACCCTCCTGAGGGCGGCCATGGCGGCCTCCTTGGTCAATGCGGAAAGGTCCGCCCCGGTGTACCCGTGGGTCTTGTCGGCGAGCCAGTCCAGGTCCACGTCGTCCGCCAGCGGCATGCCGCGGGTGTGGATGACGAGGATCTCGTGCCTGCCATCCCTGTCCGGGATGCCGATCTCGATCTCCCTGTCGAACCTGCCGGGCCTCCTAAGGGCCTCGTCGATGGAGTTGGGCCTGTTGGTGGCACCGATGACCACGACCTTGCCCCTGGAGTTCAGCCCGTCCATGAGGGACAGCAGCTGAGCGACGATCCTGCGCTCCTCCTCGCCGGTGACCTCCTCGCGCTTCGGTGCGATGGAGTCGATCTCGTCGATGAAGATGATGCTCGGCGCGTTCTCCTCGGCCTCCTTGAAGATCTCCCTGAGCTTGCCCTCGGACTCGCCGTAGAACTTGCTCACGATCTCCGGTCCGCCGATGGAGATGAAGTTGCTGCTCGTCTCCCCGGCGACGGCCTTGGCCAGCATGGTCTTGCCGGTTCCGGGCGGTCCGTGCAGGAGAACGCCCTTGGGAGCCTCGACGCCCAGCCTCTTGAAGAGCTCCGGGTGCCTCAGCGGCAGTTCGACCATCTCGCGGATCTTCTTCACAGCGTCCCCGAGGCCTCCGATGTCGTCGTAGGAGACCTTCGGCACGTCGCCTCCGTTGGCGGCCGGCTTGTCGGAGATCTTGACCTCGGTGGAGTCGCAGATCATCACGCCCTCGCCGGAAGGCGAGAACGAGGTGACGACGAGGTCGATCTTGTTGCCCATGACGTTCAGGGTGATGGTGTCGCCCTTTGCGATGGCCCTGCCGTCGAGCACCTGCTTGAGGTACTCCTCCCCGCCCTGCAGCCTCAGCTGCTCCGTGGGGGAGAAGGTGATCTTCTCTGCGTTCTTGGCGGCCACCTTCTTGATTGCGACCCTCTCGTCGAGGGCTACGCCGGCGTTGCGCCTGGTGGAGCCATCCATCCTGATGATGCCGCGGTTCGCGTCCTCGGGGGCTCCCCTGAGCACCTTGGCAACGGTCTTCCTGTTGCCGTCTATCTGCACGATGTCCCCGACCCTTATGCCGAGGATGTCCATGAGCTCCGGGTCGAGACGGACTATGCCCCTTCCGGTCTCGCCCGCCTTCAGCTCAGCCACTTTGATGGCCTTCTCATTCGTCATGCTCGTACCTCCATTGATCCTGATGCGATCTCCTCGCTCTGCGGATTCCCGTCCGCATCGTCATCGTCCGCCCCTCTGAGGATGCGGACCAGTCCGTTCCTCTCGGAGACGAGCGCCGCGCGCTCCCTGTCGATCTCCTCCAGTCTATCGTCTATCTCGTCTATGCGGCGGGACGCCTCGTCCACGGTCATGCCGTAGACCTTCGCACCGTCCTCCGAGGGCCCGATGACCCTCGCGGAGAACATGCTGTTGTGCATCTCCACCACCAGCGTGAACTCGGTGTTCGGGACGTATAGGGTCCTGTCCGGACCCATCCTGCTGCTCTCCCTGTAGCTGACCACGAGCCCGTTCTGCTCCATCAGCGCCAGATTCTTCATCACGGCCTGCTGGCTGACCCCGAGCTCCTTGGATAGCCTCAGCGGGTAGCTGGGCTCCCTCACGATGGACTCGAGTATGCGTCTCCTCGTCGGGTTCTCCACCAGCGATAGCAGCGTGTCCAGGTCGTCCATCATCTCACCTCTAGGTTGTTAACCTTCAGTTCACAACCTCTGTATATGCAAGAACTTCTATAAAAAACTTTGTTTATGGGGTCGGCGAGGGCCCCCTCCTTTCCCATAATAATAAAAGGGGCTCCGCTTGTCGTCGCTCAGACTTCCCATGAGCCAGGACGATGCTGACAGGAGAACCTCCGGAAAGAGCGGCTACCGCGGAGACCGCAGACGCGATGATGCAAGGGGCGACCGCGGAAAGGGCCCGAAGAGGGACTACAGGGGCGCTCCCTGCGACAGCCGCAGGGACGGACGCCGCGATGGGCAGGGACACGGTCAGGATCGCAGGGACGGGCAGAGGCGCGATGCCCGCCCCAGGAACCATGATGACAAGGGCAAGGGGGACCGCCCGAAGGGCGACAGGCCCCAGGGACGCGACCGCCGGTACGACGGGAGGCGCGACAATCAGCACGGGCAGAGGCGCGAGCATAGGCGCGACGACCGCGCTCCGCGCGGGAAGGAGGAGCAGAGGCCGAGGGAGCAGACGGAGGTCAGGCTCACCATCCCGTCCACCCCGGAGAAGATCCTCTTCAAAGGCATCGACTGCGAGGTCAACGGCAGGAAGGACCTGGCCCTCAGGCTGTACCTCCACGGCGCAGCCAAGCTCAGCGGCGGATGCGAGAGCAACGCCGCCCGCATGCTCCACGAGATGGGAAGGGACGAGTTCGCCACGGCCAGGGGAAGGGCCGCCAAGGACTCCCCCGAGGAGGTCCTCGTGGCCTTCGACTACATCTGCTCCACCCTCGATCCGGACTACGACGGCTCGTTCCTCGAGTCCAGGTCGTCCGAGGGCGATCCTCTCGCCGTCTACAGCCTGATCCGCCTCGGGCGCATCGGGGGTGACGACCCCCGCATCGATGTTCTCGCATCCCATGCAGACGATGACGAGGCCATGGTCCGCGACGGCCTGAAGCTCCTGGTCAGGAAGAAGGATTCCAGGAAGGCCGAGAACCATCTCAAGGCGATGGACAGGAGGGCCAAGGAGCGCCAGTCCATAAGCCCGGCGTTCATCAAGGCCATGAAGGGCGACGCATCCGCCAGGAGGCGTCTCGCCGACCTGTCCTCAACGTTCCCGGATGCGGGATTCCTCCTGGGATACCTCGATTCTGAGGACAGAGAGGCGTACCTGAGGGGCGGCATGCAGGACTTCTCCCGCATCATCGTCTCCATGTCCGCCGAGCTCGGCATCTCCGACACGCCGTTCGGCAGGTTCCTCTCCGCCAAGAAGGTCCAGGCCCAGGGAGGGGACTGGATACAGCCCATGATCAACGCGGCCGTCGCCGGCTCCGACGACGCTGTCGCCGAGCTGATGCCCGTCAAGAACAGGAAGGACGTCAGGAAAGGGCTCGCATCCATGTACCTGGCCCGCGGGGACGCCGCCGGGCTGGTCGGATGCTACGACGGGGAGGACGCCGAACATCTGGACAGGTACTGCGGCCTCGATGGGAACAGGACCGTCGAGGTGGCGAGGCTCATGGGCGGGTCCAGGGGCCTCGACTGGCTCAAGAGGGGCTGTCTCAAGGGCATGGACGAGTGCAGGCATGAACTGGTCACCATGGCCAGGTCCGGCGAGCACAACTCCAAGCAGCTGGTCTACATCCTGCACGACATCGGTGAGGAGCTGGAGTCCGCCAAGCTGTACATGGCGATGTACGGCGACAGGTCGCTCCCGTCCGTGAAGTGGCTGTCCAAGGTCTGCGAGGACGCGGCGGCGAAGGAGTTCCTCCGTTCCAGGTTCGAGCAGCTGGGCGAGACCGCCGTGTTCGAGTCGATCTTCGTCGATGACGGCTACGAGAAGAGGTCCAAGCCGAAGGGGAACGGCAGGGGCGGTAAGGGCCGTCGCAGATGAAACCGACAAAATATTGATTTGCGCGTAGCTCCATGCACTGCGCATGCCGGTAATAACCATCGAATCGTCGCAGCTCACGGTGGAGAAGAAGAGGGAGGCGGCCACCGTCATCACGACGGAGTTCTCCAGGATATCTGGCATCCCCGAGCAGGCCATCACAGTGTTGTTCCACGAGCTGCCGCGCGAGAGCATCGCGACCGCGGGAAGGCTCCTGTCCGACAGGGACCGATCGCACAGACCGAGGATGGATGGTCGCCATGTCGTCCATAAGGTACGAGAACCGCAACGGCAAGACATACGCATACACGTCCACGTCCAAACGCGTGCCGGGGAGGAAGAACCCCGTCTCGGTCAAGCGGTATCTGGGCGTGGTCGATCCGGAGACGGGGGAGATACATGAGAAGGTCGCCCGTGTACCTCCACGCGAGCTGCCCCCGGACGGGGCCAGGATGGTCAACTATGGGGATGCCCTTCTGGCGTTTACCGTGGCCGAGCGCCTGGGCATTCGCGAGGACCTTGAGGGAGTGTTCGGGAAGGATGCGGACAGGATACTCGCCCTGGCGCTGGCGCAGGCTATCAGGCCGACACCATCGGATTCGATCGATCTGGTGCTCAACTCTTCGTGCATCCCATACCTGCTGGGTCTCGATGCTCGCATCGGGAGCGCGGATGTGCGCGGGATTGTAAATTCCATCGACCTTGACAGGATGTTCGCATTCTTCAGACGCAGATGGTCCATGCATTCCGGGAAGCTCTACGCATATGCGCATCAGACGATCGATTCTGACGACATCATACAGGCCCGGGAGAGGAGGGACCCCGCGACCGAGGTCTCCATCCTGATCATAATGACCGAGGACGGGATGCCTATAGCGTTCAGCCCCGTGGGTGACATTTCCCGTGATACGTCGGAGCTGGTGGAGGTCATGCAGTCGATTCGCAAGACCTCGGACTGTGTGTTCATCGCGGACACGGCGATCAGTCCCACTCTGGATCTCACGGGCTTGATAGATGGCGATGTGGACTTCGCGATACCGTACGCCGCAGATTCCGATCAGTTCCGGGCGGTGCAGTCCGATTACCGGGACGTGGAATCCCCATGCTTCAGGAAGGAGCATTCCGGGAGGGAGTATTATCTTCAGGAGGGGGTCGTCGGGCTTTTGCAGGGCACGGGAGGGCAGATCTTGGTGCCACAGACAGATCCCAGGTTCGGGGATGCGGTTATGGGCCTCATATCGTTCCTCTGTTACGACCCGCGTATGAGGGCGGAGGAGGTCGTGGCCCTGAGGGATGCCCTCTCTGACATAGAATTCCGTCTGGAGGGGAAGGTGTTCGAGTATCCGGCGGAGGCCTTCGAGAAGGTCGCAGGGCGGTTCGAGCGGTTCCTACGCTACGTCATCGATGAGGATGGGACCATGAGTCTCATCAGAAGGCGCGGCAGGATTTCTGAGTTCAGGACCGATGCGGGGAAGACGTTTGTCGTCCTGCGCTCGGCTGAATGGGATGACGTGGTGTCCGGGCGCGTGGCGAGGACCGCGATCTCCAGGGCGATAGCCCAGTTCAATGGTGGCTCCAGGCAGCTGAAGCGTTATATCTGCAAGGGCGTCCGCACAGAACCGCATCTGTTCATCGAGTTCATCGCGATAACGATCTACTCGGAGATACAGAGGACTCTCGACGCCGCCGGTATGAAGGATGTCGACGTCTCCAGGGCGTTCCTCATGGCCTCGACATACAAGGCGACGATTACGGTCAATGGATTGATCAGAGGGTCGCGGGACAGGAGAGTGCCAAGGCTGTTCGAGGCTCTGGGCGTTAGTGACGATTTCGATGTTGTAGCTAGGGTCGAACGAAGTGGAATCCCCAGTCTATTGCCCGTGCCATCGAAATATGGACCTCTCTGTTCACCTGTACTCGGTGAACACCAGCGCCGCCACGCAGCACCCGTACATGTCCTTGGGGATGCGGAGCTCCTCCAGGGCGAACTGGACCTCCCCGAATTCCACTCCCCTGATGTTGGACATCTCCCTCATCTTCCAGGCGAGGTTCTCCCTCAGGGACTCCGCCGATCCGTGGATGTGTCCCTCGGCCACGTATCCGCCCTTGCCGTCCTTTCTGAAGGCGTAGGCGATCCCGGCTGCGATCATCTCCCCCTCGGTCCCTCTCATCTGCGCGAGCACGCAGTGCGTGACAGCCCCCATGGGCATCTCGCAGATCTCGACGCGCTCAGCGTCGATGGGGATGACCGACGACACTGACACGAGGTTCTGCTCCCCTATGCCTGCCTTGATCAGCGCCCTGTCGAACGCGTTGAGGTCGGAGACCTCGCTGGTGGCCGAGCTGTGCGTGATGAAGAATCTCTTGGGGGTCAGTTCCATGACCGCCGTATCGGGGTCACCATTGTAATGGTATCGACGGAGAAGGGTTGCGGAGGGGCATATCCACCCCTCCTGGAACGTGTTTCACTGGCAGGCCTGGATGAGCCTGTTGATGACGAACTTCTTGTCCATGCTGGCAAGGAAGAGCGCGAGCCTGGGTCCCGCCTCCTTGGCGATGAGGATCTTGTACATCGCCTTGTAGGCGCCCTTGGATCCGACGGGCATGGTCTTGGCGACCTCGTTGAAGGCCGTGTTGATCGAGTCGACGTCCCAGTTGATGTCGTTGAACCTCTGGACGAGGGCCTGGTAGAACGTCTTGTCGTTCATGGTCAGCTCGACGGAGGTCGGGATGGTCTGGCGGATGCTGAACTTCACCATGTCGGGTGCGAATCCGTTGAGCCAGTACCTGAGGCAGTCGACCCTGGTCCTGAGCCTGTCCATGTCCTCCATGGTGGCCTGGGACAGGTCGATGGTCCTCTTCAGGATCTCGACGACCTCGTCGAAGGAGTTGGCCATCTGGATGACGTTGATCAGGTGCCTGCAGGGGATCTGCAGGGGAAGCTTGGAGGGGATGCGGTTGTGCTGGGCGATCTTGTACGCCGCGACGGAGTTCTCCTCGGACTCGGACCACTCGCCGCCGAAGTAGAGCCTCTCCATCCTGTCGTACTCGTCGATCATGTCCAGGACTCCGAGCCCGGGGTCGAAGTCGATGCTCTTCGGGGGGTTGACCCTGAGGAACAGGTAGTTCAGGACCTCCGGGGGCATCATATTGATGGCGTCGAGGCCGGTGACGGGGCTCCCCAGGGACTTGTGCATCTGCCCGATCCCCTTGAGCTGGACGAACTCGTAGGGTATGGGGAACGGTGCCTTGCCGCCGTAGATCCTCTCCATGATGATCTTGCCGGACTCGTAGGATCCGCCGGCCGCGGCGTGGTCCTTGCCGAAGGGCTCCGCGGAGGTGCCGAAGATGGACCACTTGGCGGGCCACTCGAGCCTCCAGGTCAGCTTCCCCTCGCCCTTGGAGACGTTGGCGACGCCCTTGTTCCCGCAGGTGCACTCGTACTCCAGGTGGGGGAACTTGTAGGTGTCGAACTTGGGGTGGCAGAAGCGCCCGCACTTGCTGCAGATGGGGTTGTAAGGGGCGTAGTTGGGGTCCGCCGCCTTGCCGGTGACCTCGTGGAGGATCTCGATCACCTCGTCCCTCTTGGTCAGGGCCTTGTCGATGCACTCGGCGAACTCGCCCTTCTCGTAGAGCTCGTGGGTCCAGACCACCTCGCAGTGCATGCCCAGGGTCTCGATGGTGTCGAGGAACGGCTGGATGAAGTGGTGGGCGTAGTTCTGGTGCTTCCCGCAGGGGCAGGGGATGCGGCAGATGGGCATCCCGACGTACTGCTCATACTCCTCGGGGAGGAACGGGTAGCGTTTCCTCAGGGGGTCGAAGTCGTCGATGAGGTAGATGAGTCTGACTTCCTTCCCCATGGCCTCGACGGCGCTGCGGATGGACTCGCCGGTGATGGCCTCCCTGAGGCTGCCCACATGCAGGATACCCGTCGGGCTGATCCCGGTCGCGATGAGCGGATGGTCGCAGTTGTCCACGACATCCTTGGCAATAACGTCTGCCCAGTGCATGCTAATCGGCGGTGCGATGGGTGCTTTGATTAAATATTTAATCTAAAAGGCGCGCCCGCCCGCGACGCGAACGCCGCGATGGCCGATGGGTCCGACCTGGCATCCGCGAGATGATTGACCCATGAGGGATCCCTCGGTCTCGGACAGTGCCAGACAATTCCGACAGACCATTATATTGAGCTACATCACATATTTTATTCGTTCATGTTAGGCGAATTGCCTTTAATACGGGTACGCTATGTGCCACATCGCCTGGCCTGTGGGATTCCCGGAGCTGGGATGGGATGCGACCCGGTCGCCGGGATGGAAAGGCGGTCGGCTGGGGAAGGACCATGGACGAGGTGGAGGCAGCGGCCTGCGACATGCCTCACGAGGATCGCGCCGTTAGGAGCCTCGAATCTGCAGGATGATGCCGATCCCGCCCCCATCGGATCCACGAATGCCTTCCCCGAGGTCGCATTCGCGCCTCGCCGCCGATTCCCGTACGAGACGTCCGAGCATTGGCTCTGGATGATCCTCAGGCGGCTGCCGTCCCCATTCTTCGAGGCGATCGCCCGCGCACGCTACGATTGTTCATCCCGAAAAGGTGGTCTCATGACATCCACGTTCATTGGTATATGGTCATCAGACATTTAATCATTAACAAGTCAAATATTGAATAATATTATACACCAACATACCATTATATACAAATATCAGCGATGGCCATCATCCTCTCATGGCAATACCGAAGGACGTTCGCATCACACTCGATCCCGAGGAGATCCCCAAGCGCTGGTACAACCTCGCCGCGGACCTCCCGGAGATCAAGCCCCCGCTCAATCCCGTCACGAAGGAGCCCGCCAAGCCGCAGGACTTCGAGGCGATCTTCTGCAAGCCCATCATCCAGCAGGAGGCCTCCACCGAGAGGTACATCGACATTCCCGAGGAGGTCAGGGACAACCTTGTCGCCCTCAACAGGCCGTCGCCCCTCCAGAGGGCCTACCGCCTCGAGAGGTACCTCAAGACCCCCGCGAAGATCTACTTCAAGAGGGAGGACATGAGCCCCCTGGGCAGCCACAAGGGCAACACAGCCCTCGCACAGGCGTACTACAACGCGGAGTCGGGCATCCACACACTCACCACCGAGACCGGCGCCGGTCAGTGGGGCACAGCCCTCGCCATGGTGTCCAATCTCTTCGACATAGACACCACGGTGTTCATGGTCAAGGGCAGCTACAACCAGAAGCCCTTCAGGAAGACCCTGATGCACATGTACGGTGCCGAGGTCTACGCTTCCCCGTCCGAGTACACCGAGTTCGGGAAGAAGATCCTCAAGGAGCATCCGGACACCACAGGGTCCCTGGGCATCGCAATCTCCGAGGCCTGCGAGCTCGCAATGAAGGACGAGGGCACGTGCTACGCCCTCGGCAGCGTCCTGAACCATGTGATGCTGCATCAGACCGTCATCGGGGAGGAGGCCATGCTGCAGATGCAGAAGGCCGAGATTACCCCGGACTACATGATCGCCTGTGTCGGCGGCGGTTCGAACTTCGCCGGATTCACCTTCCCCATGATGCACGAGAAGATCAAGGGCAGGAGCGAGACCGAGATCATCGCCGTCGAGCCCAAGGCCGCGCCCTCGCTCACCGAGGGGGAGTTCAGGTACGACTACGGCGACACCGCCGGCGTCACGCCCCTTCTGATGATGTACACCCTCGGGTCCGAGTTCATCCCCAAGAGTATCCACGCCGGAGGCCTCAGATACCACGGCATGTCCCCGCTCGTGTCCGCCGCGTACGACCAGAACCTCCTGACGGCGGTGGCGTACGACCAGACCGAGACGTTCGAGGCCGGCGTTCTCTTCGCGAAGACCGAGGGCATCGTGGCAGCGCCAGAGTCCTGCCATGCGATCAAGGCGGCCATCGACAAGGCCCTGGAGTGCAAGGCCACCGGCGAGGAGAAGACCATCGTGTTCTGCCTCTCCGGCCACGGGTTCCTCGACCTCTACGGCTACGACCAGTATCTCGAGGGCACCATGCAGTCCTCGTCGATCGACGACTGAATCAGACGGCCCCGCCCGATTCAGGGCGGGGCCCTTCAAACCCCGATCCCGTCGTCGGGCCCACTCGAAGTTGTCGGTCCCGGCGCCGATCTCGAAGTGCAGCTTCGCTATGCCCCGGTCCACCTCGGAGTAGGCGCCCCCAGAGGTCTCCGCTCTTACGCGCCCGTCCCCCTGGAGGACGAATCTGAACCTCTGCCTGTTCATGGCCGAGGGCGCCAGCATCACGGCCTCGATGCCCTTTGAGAACCATTCCGGGGCATCCCCCTCGCATCTTCCGATCTGGTCCGCGGGCCTGCTCCTGTGGGCCGTCCCATCGTTCTCTCCGTACCCGACGGCCAGCAAGCATACCAGCTTCTCGTCGTCGGCGATCTCCGCCCTGCACCTCCTCTTGCTGTAGGAGAGCCCGACCCAGCAGGTCCTCAGACCCAGCTGCTGTGCGCGGAGTGCCACCTCCTCTCCGTAGTACCCGACCTTCTCGTCGGGCTCGGAGATCTTCTTGACGAGGGCGACGTAGTTCACGACGTTCCTGAACCCCCCGGAGAGGATGCCGTCGAAGGCGCCCGGAGAGTCGGTGAACAGCTGGAACCTGAGGCCGCCCTGCGCGTTGCAGGCTTCTACAACCTCCTGGAGCCGGCTCCTCTCGGGATCCTCGATCCTCCTGTTCGTGTACCTCCTGACGGAGTGTCTCTCCCTGATCGCCTCCATCATGTCGATCTCATCCATGATTCCACGCCCTGGGTCCGGAAGAATTCCTTCGTCCGGCCCAATCCGACTTCTGTCGTTCTGTATTTAAGCGGTCTGAACGGAGCTTCGTCCAGCACGGGCGATCGTCTGAGGCCCGTTCATCGCGGTCGGCGGTACTGCGAGTCGTCCACGGGCTCGCACCATTCGTTCGACGTCCCCGTTCCGGGGACCTCTATCGCAAGATGGGAGAACCAGCTGTCCGGCGCCGCCCCGTGCCAGTGCTTCACGTTGGCGGGGATGTTGACGACGTCCCCGGGATTCAGCTCGCGGATCTCGCCGCCCCATTCCTGGTAGCGCCCCCTCCCCGCGACGCAGATGAGTATCTGCCCTCCGCCGGTCTCCGCGTGGTGTATGTGCCAGTTGTTCCTGCAGCCCGGCTCGAAGGTCACGTTGAACACCCCGATCTGGGACGTGGACACGGGCGCCAGGTAGCTCCTTCCGGTGAAGTACCGCGCATACGAATCGTTGAGCTCCCCGATCGGGAAGACCATCTCTGTCTGGTGCCTTGCCCTGGCATCGTCCGCCGGCTCCTCGGCCCAGACCTCCTTGGCCATGTTGAACGCGGCCCAGGCCTTCGGCCAGCCGGCGTAGAACGCCGCATGCGTGAGGATCTCGGCGATCTCCGTCCTGGTGATCCCGTTCCTCCTCGCTGATTCCAGATGGTACCTGAACGACGAGTCCGTGAGTCCCTGGGACATCAGGGATACGACCGTCACCAGCGACCTGTCGCGCAGCGACAGCCCGTTCTCCCTGGACCACACCTCCCCGAACAGCACATCGTCGTTCAGCTCGGCGAACTTCGGTGCGAAATCCCCGAGCGAATCCCTTCCAGCGGTCTGCTTCACCATATGACATCATCCGTCCTTGCGGACGCAGGGACATGGTCACGGGCTTATTTAATTACATTGTGTAATTTAAATTCCATCCCAGACCCCTTTTCCCTTATATACGGCGATGGCGTGGACCCGCCGATGGCGGGCATTCTTCTTGCGGACCGTGTCGAGGTCAGGGAGCAGAGCGAGGGCAGCAGGCTCTACACCAGGGGTAATTTCGGGTACCCCCGCAGTGGCGGAGGGGTCGACCTTGACCTCGTGGAGGCCGTCTACCTCACCGAGTGCCGCAGGCTCGAGGTGGTCACCCCCGAGGGCGAGCCCGTCCATTTCGAGGAGCTTCTCTGCCGCGCCGCGGCCGAGTTCGAGGGCTTCGACATCAAGTACATGGTCTACCGCGACCTGAGGAACCGCGGATTCGTCGTCAAGATCGAGTCGGGGGACTACGACATCTCCGTCTTCCCCCGCGGCAAGACGATGAGCAACTCCCGTCCGGAGTTCATGGTCCGTGCCGTGTCCGAGAGGAACGCGGTCGGCATCGCCGGCCTCGTCAGGCAGGTCTCCGACGTCTCCGAGAGGAGGAAGAAGCTGCTCTACGGCGTCGTGGACGAGGAGGGCGACCTGACCTACTACACCCTTGATCTCCGCGACCCGTCCGGGAGGGTGTATCCCGAACCCATGTCCGCCAAGCCTGTCGGACGTCTGGTCAGGGACAGGGTGTTCGTGTTCGACCGCGGGCATTCGGAGGCCCTCAGGGACTACGGCTACTACGGCAAGTCGATGAGCGAGGCCCTGCAACTGTCGCTGATCGAGAGCGTACACCTCATGGGAAAGGGCAGGCTCACCGTCCTGGACCAGGACGACAATCCTGTGACCTTCGACGACCTCATGGAGTTCGGCGAGAGGATCCAGGACGAGTTCAGGATCAGGTACCTGGTCTACTCCGACCTCCGTGAGAGGGGCCTCGTGGTCAAGACCGGGTTCAAGTACGGCACTCACTTCAGGGTGTACCAGACGTCCCCCGACGACTCCCATGCGCGCTACCTGGTGCACGCCGTGACGGAGGACGGCCTCAGGATGTGGCCGGAGATATCCAGGACCGTGCGTCTCTCGGGCGGCGTGAAGAAGGAGATCCTCTTCGGTTTGGTCAGGAGGAACAGGGTCGAGTACCTCGAGTTCCGCTGGTTCAAGCCGTGATCGGTCCTTCGCGATCAGTCCCGATATGAAGTGCTCCAAGTCGCGGAACCTGGGGGCGTTGAGGAAGTAGACGTGATCGTTGCCGTCCCTGCGCGAGGAGATCAGTCCCGCATCCCTCATCCTCCTGATCGCGGCGTTGGTCCTCGGCGAGTCCAGTCCGAACAGTCCGTCGGGGAACGGGGACCTGGCCTCCTCTCTCGCCAGCCCGCGTACCATCGTCAGCACGTCCGGGTCGGCCAGGGCCTGGAGCATGTCCAGCTCCGGGTCCGACGATATGCCGAGCGGCGCCCTGCGTGTGAGGCAGACATGTCTGCTGGGTCTCTGGTCCTGCTGTTCCATGCAGGATGTTAAGGCATACCAAAATTAAACCTGTCCGTCTGGGGGCGACGGACAGGCGTGAGTGTTTGCGCCTCTGGCGCTCAGAGCTGGATCTCGATGCCCAGCTTCTCGGTGAGCTCCTTGTAGCGGTTCCTGATGGTGACCTCGGTCACTCCCGCGACGTCGGCCACCTCCCTCTGGGTCCTGCGCTCGTTGCACAGGATGGAGGAGATGTAGATGGCCGCGGCGGCGACGCCGGTGGGTCCCCTGCCGGAGGTGAGCTCCTTCTCGGAGGCGTCCTTGAGGATCTCGGCGGCCTTGCTCTGGACCTCCCCGCTCAGCTTGAGCTCGGAGCAGAACCTCTGGACGTAGTCCTGGGGCTTGGTGGGCATCAGCTTGAGCTTCAGCTCGCGGGTCATGAACCTGTAGGTCCTGCCGATCTCCTTCCTGCCGACACGGCTGGAGTTGGCGACCTCGTCGAGCGTCCTCGGGACACCGCACTGCCTGCAGGCGGCGTAGAGCGACGCGGCCACGACGCCTTCGATGGACCTTCCTCTGATCAGGTTCTTGTTGACGGCCTTCCTGTAGATCATGGCGGCCGTCTCCCTGACGTTCCTGGGGAGTCCCATGGCGGATGCCATCCTGTCCAGCTCGGACAGGGCGAACGCGAGGTTCCTCTCGGTGGCGTTGGAGACACGGATCCTCCTCTGCCACTTCCTCAGCCTGTACAGCTGGGCCCTGTTCCTGGTGGGGATGCTCTTGCCGTAGCTGTCCTTGTTCTTCCAGGAGATCTCGGTGGACAGACCCTTGTCGTGGATGGTGTACGTCATCGGGGCTCCGGTGCGTGCGCGCTTTTCGCCCTGCTCGACATCGAAGGCCCTCCACTCGGGTCCCTGATCGATGAACTGGTCGTCGAGGACCAGTCCGCAGTCCTCGCACAGCAGCTCTCCGCGCTCGTAATCACGGATGAGGTGGTGGCTTCCGCACTCGGGACAGACTTCGATCTCTTCTGTTTCCTCTCTTACTTTTGGCATCGTGCTTTCTCCCCTTGAAAGACGTCCTTGTGCCCTTCGCGGCCGTGGCGCCCCCGACGGGGTTCACGGATGCGTATGGGCTGTCGACCGGTCCGAACACCCTGCCGACGGTGCCCAGCCTCCCACCCTTGGCGAACACCGAGTCTCCGATGTCTGGCAGGGCGTCGCAGCGGATGATGATCCTGCCATCGCAGGTCGTTTCCTCGACAACACCCAGAATATCCATCGGAATCACGCAGTCCAGTTCGAACGACAACAATGTTATAAGAGGAATATTGGTATTTTATTTAAAACTTTGGCTTTATTTATTATACTTTGAGCGAAAAGTCGATCGTTGCGACTTTAACTGTTGTGATTCTTGGATGGGTCAGCCACAGTATATCCAGGATACGTACGTAATATCCGAATGGACCGGATGGTGCATCAGGGAGCCAGACTGTTCCCCTGTCCAATTATTTTTATAATAACGATTGTGTTGCGCACCTAACGGAGCCCGCTCTGCGGGCCAAATCGGAGGTTTAAGACATGGAATTCACCCTTATGGCCTTCCTGACCCTGGTGGTTTTCGCATTCGCCTTGGTCATGCTGGTGGCGGGTATCTTCTCCGCGTACTTCGGATCTGGTAAGAGCAGGTCCGCAGGCGCGTGCATGGCCGTCCTCGGTCTCGTCATCGGAATCATCTGGGCCTACCTGCTTGCTGATGGCAGCATCTCCGTCTTCGACGAAGTCGATGCGTTCGATCTCATCTACACCGCGATCATCGACCTCATCGGAATCCTGATCGGAGCCCTCATCGCCGTCGGCATCTTCCTGGTCGTCGTTCTCAAGAGCTGATCGGACTCGGAGAAACCCCTTACCAAAACATCCTTCACCCTTCTGCACCCGTTCGCTTTTCCGTCTTTACAATAGATTTTAATCGATGAGGGGATGGCAGACACAATGTCAAAGGTCTCCATCATCCTGGGTAGCAAGAGCGACATGCCCGTGGCGGAGAAGGCGATCAACGTCCTGAAGAAGCTGGGCGTCGCCTTCGACATCGCGGTTGCATCCGCCCACAGGACCCCCGCCAGGGTAGAGGAGCTCGTCAAGGGCAGCGACGCCGACGCCTTCGTCGCCATCGCGGGCCTCTCGGCGGCCCTCCCCGGAGTCGTAGCATCGTTCACAGTCAAGCCCGTCATCGGCGTCCCCGTCAGCGGGGCCATGAACCTGGACGCGATCCTCTCGATCGTCCAGATGCCCCCGGGCATCCCGGTCGCCTGTGTCGGCCTCGACCGCGGCGACAACGCGGCGATCCTCGCCTGCGAGATCATCGCCGTGAACGACGCGGCCGTCAGGGACGCGCTGGTCGCGTACAGGAGGGAGCAGGCGGACAAGGTCGTCGCCGATTCCGAGAAGGTGGTTCAGGATGCTGGGTGCCGAGGACTTCATCGAGGAGACCGTCGAGGACCTCAGGTCCAGGATACAGGGCAGGGCCATCATCGCCTGCTCCGGCGGCGTCGACAGCATGGTCGCCGCCACTCTGGCCAGCAAGGCCATCGGCGACAGGCTGCTCGCCGTCTACGTGGACAACGGCCTCATGAGGAAGGGGGAGACCGAGGAGGTCGAGGGGATGCTCAGGGACATGGGCATCAACTACAGGATCGCCTCCTCCGGCCAGGAGTTCTTCGACGCCCTGAAGGGCGTCTCCGACCCCGAGAGGAAGAGGAAGATCATCGGCGAGAAGTTCATCAGGGTCTTCGAGAGGGAGGCCAGGGACTTCGGCGCGGAGTACCTCGTCCAGGGGACCATCGCCCCCGACTGGATCGAGAGCGGCGACGGTGTCAGGGACACCATCAAGTCCCACCACAACGTCGGCGGGCTCCCCAAGGACATGGGCATGACGCTGGTCGAGCCCCTCAGGGACCTCTACAAGGACGAGGTCAGGGATGTTGCCAGACTGCTCGGCGTCAAGGCGTCCGAGAGGCAGCCCTTCCCCGGCCCCGCACTGGCAGTCAGGTGCCTCGGTGAGGTCACACCCGAGGGCATCGCGATCGTCCGCGAGGCCTGCCACATCGTCGAGGACGAGATCCGCAAGGCCGCCGAGGCCGGCAAGATGGAGATGCCGTGGCAGTACTTCGCTGTCCTCCTCCCGTCCAGGTCCGTCGGCGTGCAGGGCGACAGGAGGGCGTACGGAAGGACCATCGCCGTCCGCGCCGTCGCCTCCGTCGACGGCATGACCGCCACCTATGCCCGCATCCCGCTGGACGTGCTCGACGCCATCTCGGTCCGCATCACGAACACGATGAAGGATTCCGTCAACCGTGTCGTCTACGACATCACGAACAAGCCTCCCGCGACCATCGAGTGGGAGTGAAACGCCTTCCGCGGGGGCGGTCCTCCGCCCCCTTTTTACATCCGTACGGCTTTGCCGGTCCGATAACATGGACTGCAACAAACGTCCGGACGACATGCAGAGAATCACGACGCCCGAACTGGCCGAGGCGTTCATCGCCGAGAAGATCGCCGAGATCAAGGCCCAGGTAGGGGACGGCAAGGTCCTGCTCGCCCTAAGCGGAGGGGTCGACTCCTCCGTCGTGGCCGCCCTCCTCATCCGCGCCATCGGGAAGAACCTTGTGTGCGTTCACGTGAACCACGGCCTCCTCAGGAAGGGGGAGCCGGAGCAGGTCGTGGAGGTGTTCCGCAACCAGATGGACGCCAACCTCGTCTACGTCGACGCCGTCGACCGCTTCCTAGACAAGCTGGCCGGGGTATCCGAGCCCGAGCAGAAGAGGAAGATCATCGGAGCGGAGTTCATCCGCGTGTTCGAGGAGGAGGCCCGCAAGCAGGAGGGCGTCGAGTTCCTGGCACAGGGGACGATCTACCCCGACATCCTCGAGAGCGGCACCGTGAAGGCCCACCACAACGTCGGCGGCCTCCCCGAGGACCTGAAGTTCAAGCTGGTCGAGCCCGTGAAGTTCCTGTTCAAGGACGAGGTCCGCGTGGTCGGGAAGACCCTCGGCCTCCCCGACTCCATGGTCTACCGCCAGCCCTTCCCCGGACCCGGCCTCGGCGTCCGCTGCCTAGGCGCGATCACCAGGGACAGGCTCGAGATGGTCAGGGAGTCCGACGCCATCCTCCGCGAGGAGTTCGCCGCGAACGGTCTCGAGGGCAAGGTGTGGCAGTACTTCACCGTCGTCCCTGACTTCAGGTCCGTGGGCGTACGCGACGGCAACCGCACCTTCGAGCGCCCGGTCATCATTCGCGCGGTCAACACCACCGACGCCATGACTGCCGAGGTGGAGGAGATCCCGTACCCCCTCCTGAAGAGGATCGCGGCCCGCATCACCGCGGAGGTCCCCGGCATAAACCGCGTCGTCTACGATGTGACGGCCAAGCCCCCGGGAACCATCGAGTGGGAGTGACGGCCGATAAACGGCGGGGCCCGAGGCCCCGCCTTCTAAATCATCGTTTCAGTCCAGGATGCACTCGCTGATGCAGCGGCAGATCCTGGACACGTCGGTCCTGGCGGTGAACTCGAACTTCACCTCGCCCATGCCGGCGAACCAGAGGTACAGCTCGCTGTCGATGTCGATCACGCCCGCGGTCTGCACGCTGAACGCCTGGATGCGGTCGAAGGGCAGTATCGTGATGTTCTTCTTCTTGCCAGTGATCCCCTGGATGTCGATCGCGATCAGCCTCTTGTTGGTGAAGACGATCCCGTCGCGGACGCTCCTGTAGGTATGGACGATGGTCTCGCCGCTCACCAGGATGCCCCCTATGAGGTCGGAGAACTCGTCATCCTTCGTCTCCTTCAGCTTGAGGTACTCCTTGTTCTCGAATGTCATCGGCATGCATGACGAATGGCGTCTCCGATTCAAATATGACGCGCATGTGCCTGGGCGGGGTGCCCCCACCCATCCAACCACGGTTCCTTTTAAGCCCGTACGCCGCGATTACAAAACAGGAGGGTACACCTTGGCAAAAGCATCCAAACCCAAACTCAAGGAAAGCTACGGATTGTACATCAACGGCAAGTGGGTGGCGGCATCGGACAAGGGCACGTTCGAGACGCACAATCCCGCGAATGGCGAGAAGCTCGCCGACTGCGCCGAAGCGACGAAGAAGGACGTGGACAAGGCCGTGAAGGCCGCGTGGAAGGCATTCGATTCCTGGAAGAGGGTCGACCCGTCGGTCAGGTCGAAGATCCTCCTGGACATAGCGGACCGCATCGAGGCCAACGCGGACCTCCTGGCGGAGGTGGAGACGCTCGACAACGGCAAACCCATCAGGGAGACCAAGGGCGTCGACGTCCCGCTGGCGGTGGACCACTTCCGGTACTTCGCCGGCGTCATCAGGTCGGAGGAGGGATCGGCCAGCGTCCTCGACGGGGACCTCGTCAGCCTTATCCTCAGGGAGCCCATAGGTGTGGTCGGGATGATCGTCCCATGGAACTTCCCGTTCCTGATGGTCGCATGGAAGCTCGCACCCGCTCTCGCCGCGGGGGACTGCATCGTGCTGAAATCGTCGTCCACAACGCCGCTCAGCGCCTACGTCCTGATGGATGTGATCGGGGACCTGCTGCCTCCCGGCGTCGTGAACATAATCTCCGGCAAGGGGTCCAAGTCCGGGCAGTACATGCTCGACCACCCCGGATTCAGGAAGCTCGCCTTCACCGGATCCACCGAGGTCGGGCTGAGCGTCAGCAAGGCCGCGGCCGAGAAGCTCATACCGGCGACCCTGGAGCTCGGAGGAAAGAGCGCCAACATCTACTTCGAGGACTGCCAGTGGGACAAGGCCATCGACGGTCTCCAGATGGGCATCCTGTTCAACCAGGGTCAGGTGTGCTGCGCCGGGTCCCGCGTGTTCGTGCAGGACACGATCTACGACAGGTTCGTGAAGGACGCCGTCAAGGCGTTCAAGAAGGTCAAGGTCGGGGACCCGATGGATCCCGCCACCCAGATGGGCGCCTGCATCAACGAGGGGCAGGTCCAGAGGGTGCTGGACTACATCGAGATCGGCAAGGCCGAGGGCGCCAAGGTCGCCGTCGGCGGCAAGCGCTGCACCAAGGGCGCCTGCGCGGACGGATGCTTCATGGAGCCGACCCTGCTCGTGGACGTCACCAACAACATGCGCGTTGCCCAGGAGGAGATCTTCGGGCCCGTGGCCGTGGTCATCAAGTTCCACTCCGAGGAGGAGGTCATCGCCATGGCCAACGACTCCGTCTACGGACTCGGCGGTGCCGTCTGGACGAAGGACATCAACAGGGCCATCCGCGTCGCGAGGGGTGTGGAGACCGGTCGCATGTGGGTGAACTGCTACAACCAGCTCCCCGCGGGCATGCCGTTCGGCGGATACAAGGAGTCGGGCATCGGTCGCGAGACCCACAAGATGATCATGAACGCCTACACCCAGACCAAGAACATAGTCATAGACCTCAAGGAGGCCCCCACGGGATTCTATCCGTGAGGCGAACGGGCATCCGCCCGACCTTAAGCCCGGGGCGACCCGGGCATCACAAACTTATACGCTGTTTTTCTACGGCAGAGCATGAAAGTCTACGTCGTCGACAACGGTGGGCAGTGGACCCACCGCGAGTGGCGCGTCCTCAGATACCTGAAGGTGGAGACCAAGATCGTCCCCAACACCACGCCGTTCGAGGAGATCGCCGACGTGGACGGGCTCATCCTCTCCGGAGGGGCCCCCAACGTCGCCAGCGACGCCGCCCGCATGGGCAACAACGGCGAGTACCTCGACAGGGCGGACTTCCCCATTCTGGGCATCTGCGCCGGCATGCAGTTCCTCTGCGAGCACTTCGGCGGGGAGCTGGGCCCAGGGTCCGTCCCGGAGTTCGGCCCGGTCGGTCTGAGGGTCAGGTCCCACGACGACCTCTTCAAGGGTCTTCCGGACACGTTCCAGGTGTGGGCGTCCCACAACGACGAGGTCAAGAGGATCCCGGAGGGGTTCGAGATAACCGCATCATCCGACACGTGCCCGCACGAGGCGGTCAGATGCATCGACAGGCCGATCTACGGCGTGCAGTTCCATCCGGAGGTCGAGAACACCGAGCACGGCCCGGAGATATTCCAGAACTTCCTGGACATCGTGGCCGAGCGGCGCCGCTGAGCGCCGCCCGGCACGACGGGGTTAGAAGGGGATCAGTTCTGCTGGCTCAGGACCTCGAGCTGGCTGATGACGTTCCAGATGATGGTCCTGCCGTGCAGAGGTATGTTGGGGTCGTTGGCGAGGTCGTCGAGGATGACGATGGCGCCGGTGGCGCGGACATCCATGGACTCCTTGGTGTCGAGAAGGCGGGCCTTGGCGTCGGTGGCACCCTTCCTGATGTTCCTGGGGATGGAAGTGTCCTCGGCGAGCATGTCGAGGACGTCGGTGACCTGTTTGATCTTATCTGCAGCCATGAAATCACTCCATGTATTCAGAGGGACTCGAACTCTTCCTGCAGGTCCTGCATCAGCTGCTCGAGGACTTCCTCGAAGTTGGATGACCTGTATTCCCTGACTCCGCCGAGGTCGCTCTGGATCTTGATGACGAAATCATTGTTGTCTTTGACGAGTTCAACGTTGCAAAGCACTTCTTCTTCCATTAAGTGTTCCCCCTGGGGTATTAACTGCCCGTACCCGAATCTCATATAAAAATGAACCAGTCATCGGCGGGCCCGTTAGATATTTGAATCATTATAAGGAGGGAATGGGACGAGTCGTCGGGCCGATTGCGGCCAGGTGTTCCCTCCGACGAAAGATTTTTAATAGACTCCTTAATAAAGGGCAACCTTGACCCGTTATCCTTCAGTGGTAACGAGGAAGGCCCGCGCAGCGGGGGAGAACGATAAAATGGCAGAAGAAGAGTCCATGGCATACGAGCTCCAGGACGAGTTCGAGTCCAAGGCCAAAGGTTTCGGAAAGGGCAAGTACGGCAGGATCCTGAAGATGGCGCACACGCCCTCCAGGGATGAGTACGCCAAGACTCTGACCATCACTGCAGTGGGGATCATACTCATCGGAGCGATCGGTTTCGCCATCTGGTGGCTCATGACCATTCTCCCCGAGTCTTTCTGAGTTGGTCACAATGGCATCAGTTTCAGGAGACGGTGCAATCCAGAAGGTCCACGCGGGAAGCTCCGCGGAGTGGCCCTTCACCGTATCGACGGACGGACCCAACGTGAAGATCGCGTTCTCCATCACGACCGGGCCCGACGAGAGCGCTCCCGACTGGGACGTCGTCCTCTACGATGCGGCGCACGAGGAGCTCTGGAGCAACTACCGCAATGCCACTGAGATCACGGTCGAGACCCCCGGAAAGGGTCAGAAGCAGCTGTTCCTCGGGGTCATCTGCCCCAAGGGAGCCAGATACGGTGACACGGTCGAGGTCACGGTTACCGCGGACGACGGGATGCCGAACTCGATCTCGTTCAAGGCCGTCGCCACCCAATCAATCATGATCCTTAAGACCCAGATCGACCAGGAGAAGGTCGTCGCAGACGCCCTCGCCTCCAAGGCCAACCTGGGAGAGAAGGACATCTATGCCATCCTCAGCCCCGCCGGGCTCAGGGGATACGTGTTCGTCGAAGGCATGAACACGGACCGTCTCCACGAGAAGACGCGCGACATCAAGAAGGCAAGGAACTTCATCGACGGTGAGACAAGCATCGAAGAGATCAGTCCCTACCTCACGCCGGTGTCCGCCGTCGTCGGCATCGTGGACGGAGACATAGTCGAGCTCGTGAACGGACCGTTCAAGGGCGAGAAGGCCAGAGTCCAGAAGATAGACTCTGAGAAGGAGGAGATCACGGTCGAGCTCATCGAGGCCATGGTCCCCATACCCGTCACTGTCAAAGGAGACAGCGTCAGGGTTCTTGAAAAGGAGAGATGAACAATGGTAGACACTGTTGAGGCATTGGTTGACGGGGGCAGGGCCTCCGCAGGTCCGCCCCTCGGCCCCGCTCTGGGACCCAAGGGCGTGAACATCGGCCAGGTCATTGCGAAAATCAACGAGAAGACGAAAGCCTACGACGGCATGAAGGTCCCTGTCAAGATCCTCATCAACGACGACAAGACCTTCGACATCAAGGTCGGAACCCCTCCGATCTCCGCCCTCATCAAGGGAGAGCTCGGAATCGAGATCGGTGCCCACAACTCCAAGACGGAGAAGGTCGGGAACCTCACCATCGACCAGATGAAGAAGCTCGTTGGCATGAAGGGTGACGACCTCTTGGGAGCCACCATGAAGGCCAAGGCCATGGAGATCGCCGGAAGCTGCATCCCCATGGGCGTCACCATCGACGGCAAGGATGCCAAATCCTTCCAGGCCGCCGTCAGGGCCGGAGAGTACGACACTCTCCTGGTCGAGTGATTCAAAACATTCAGGGGGTGGGCTTCCCCCACCCCGTCATCATTCTGCTACGATCTCCACGGTGGGATCTTGGGGTAATGCGGGCACCAGGGGCCCAGGCACTAGTCGTCGAAGGGGAAGCCTCCCGCATCACCCTCGGCGCTCTCCGGATCCAGGATATCGAGGGCCCTCATGTCCAGAGGGGTCCTGAAGACCTTTGCGTCTCATCAGGGCGTACTCGGAGGAGATGCACGAGGGTCCGCAGTGGTCCTTGGCCACGAGGTACGACGGGGCGTTCGCATCGGTCCCGTAGAGATTGCGCATGGGCCCGGTGATCTCCCATCCAGCTTCGGCGATCCTGCCCAACTTGCTATGAGGGCTGTAGTATTCCCCAGATTTTTATCGATAAGGATTTCACCTGCGACCATCAAGGATACTGCAACGGTGATCATGCTGTCAAATGTCGGATGCATACCAATTGAAGCGGACGGGCAATACGATTTCGATAGCCGTATAATAATGGAGGGCCGAAGCCCAGAATATGGGAGGGGCCGACCGGGCTCAGTCCTTCTTGGCCAGCTTGGACTTGAGACGGTCGTCGAGCCGGAACGAGGCCACCAGCTGGGGGACCGTGAGCTTCTTCAGGGCGATCCCGACGGCGAAGGATGCGATGAACATGCCGGACATGTCGCAGACCATGTCCGTGAGGGTGTCGTACGGGCTGTATTGCGCATGGGCGCCGGTGATAAGGTCGGAGAAGAATTCGATGACCTCCCAGTACGTGCTGAACGCGAGAGTGATTATACCCGTGAAGAGGGCCAGCCCGTTGCCTGTGAACCCCAGCATCCCGCCCGAATAGACCTGGAAGCACATCAGGGTGTAGAACACGCAGATGCCGATGGTCGTGGAGGACAGGGTATGGGTCAGGACATCGTAGCTTCCGGTGAACCCGTAGATCTCGGCGAGGAGGCCGTAGGCGTGGAGCCCCGCGGCCAGGAAGATGAGGAGCGTGAGGGCGGGCGGTATCCTCACGAGCCTGAGGTATCCCAGTATCGGAGACACGAGGCAGACGATGCAGCAGAACACGGTGGTCACGGAGACGTTGCCCTTTTCGGACGTCAGCGCGCCGATCATCAGGGCGACCGCGACGATGACCGAGAGGAGGTTCATCAGATCGGCCCAGAACCTCTTCGGCTCGTAGGCCTCGGCTGACTCCGTCGTGGTGTCGATCGCTTGCGGCTTGGCGCACTCTCCCTCGACGATGTATTCCATGGCGTCCTTCCCGCCGTCCTTGATGTAGATCCCTATCGTGAGGGCCAGGGACACGAAGGTCGCGGCCACGGGTGAGGACATCATGATCCTGTTGGTGAGGATGGCCTCCCCCTCGGTGAAGTCCTTGTTGAACACGGGATAGCCCTTGCTGTACATGTCCCCGAACGTGAAGAGCAGGTCGAGGGCGGACACGGCCATGGAGAAGACCATGGCGAAGATGGCCACCCACGAAGTGGTCATGTGCACGACGCCGGACCTGTTGAGGATGAGGGCGAACATCAGACCCGCGGTGTAGGACTGGATGGTCTGTATCATGGCGGTGACGTACGTGTACACCGACACCTCCAGGACATAGACGTCCCTGATGGGCAGGAACATCGCTACAATGAACAGGACCACCATCAGGGCGGGGGCCACCATTGTGAGTGTGACGACCCTCCTGTCGTAGTAGTAGCCTAACTTCTTCCAGCGGGGCAGGAAGAGGAGCATCGCGCACAGGATGTTGATGCAGAACCACATCCAGTCCGTAGCGAGGAACGATATGACCGCCAGGGCGACGGCCAACGCCAGGGATACGACCACGAGGGTCCTGTACTGAACCACGTCCCCGCATGCGTCTGCACAAAGATATCGGTTGCGCGGGGGCCCGGGTGTTACCTTTAAATAGGGCATGCCTATAGCCCCAATCACTTGTAGGAGAGCCCCTAAAGGGCTCGTACGCACTACGAGGAGGAATTGTATTGGCAGAAAAACCAACCGTGATGGCTGTGCAGAAGGCACTGGAGAGTGCGAAGAAGCGCAATTTCACCGAGACGGTTGAGTTGGCCATCAATCTCAAAGATGTCGACCTCACCGTGCCGAAGAACCGTATCACCGAGGATATCATCCTCCCGTACGGCCGCGGCAAGGAAGTCAAGATCTGCGTGATTGGTGGTGGCGAACTTGCCTTGAAAGCCAAGGACGTGGCCGATTCCGTGATCACCCCCGAGGAACTCGGAGCGATCGCGGACGACAAGAAGCAGGCCAAGAAGATCGCGAACAACACCGACTACTTCATCGCCGAGGCGCCCCTGATGGCCGTCGTCGGTAAGAGGCTCGGTACCGTTCTCGGTCCTCGCGGAAAGATGCCCAAGCCCATCGCCCCCGGAGCCGATCCGGCCGCGATGATCGCGGGTCTCCGCAAGTCTGTGACCATCAGGACGAAGGACAGGAAGACCTTCCACGCTCCCGTCGGAACCGTTGACATGCCCGCGGAGGAGATCGCCGAGAACGTCGATCTCATCCTGAAGCGTGTCGAGTCCCACCTGGAGAAGGGAAGGCACAACATCGCTTCCGCCTACGTCAAGACCACCATGGGTCCCTCGGAGAGGGTCCTCTAAGGAGGCATGAAGATGGCACACGTCGCAACTTGGAAGAAGGACCTCGTCGAGGAGCTGGTACAGGACATGCGCGAGTATCCCGTCGTCGCCGTCGTCGACATGCACGGGATTCCCGGACAGCAGGTCCAGTCCATGAGGGCGGGACTCAGGGCCCACGCCAAGCTCAAGATGACCAAGAACAAGCTCATGCTTCTGGCCATCGAGGAGGCGGCGAAGGAGAAGCCCGGAATCCTGGGACTCAAGGACTCGGTGCACGGACAGTGCGCGATCGTCACTACGGACATCGATCCCTTCAAGCTTTTCAAGAAGCTTGAGGCCACGATGACCGCGGCCCCCGCTAAGGAGGGTCAGCTCGCGCCCTACGACATCGTCGTCCCCAAGGGACCCACACCCTTCGGACCCGGCCCCATCATCGGGGAACTTCAGAAGATAGGCCTTCCCGCAGCTATCGATGCGGGAAAGATAGTAATCAAGAAGGACACCACGCTGGTCAAGGAGGGCGAGCCCATCCCCGGACCCGTGGCCGCGATGCTCCCCAAGCTCGAGATCCTTCCCATGGTTGTGGGAATGGACCTCAGGGCCGCCTACGAGGACGGGGTCATCTACGGAAGGGACGTCCTTGACATCCCCGAGGATTACTACGCTACAATGTTCGCTACGGCCGCTCACAACGCCCTTGCTCTGGGTGTCTCGATCGCGTTCCCGACCAAGGAGACGATCGTTCCGCTCATCGCGAAGGCGTTCAGGGAGTCCATGGGACTCTCCATTGAGGCCGCGATACCGACCAAGGAGAACATCGACAGACTCCTCGCGAAGGCTGACGCCCAGATGCTGGCGCTCGCCTCCGCATCCGGATACACCAGCGACGAGATCGCCGCCAGGCTCAGCTCCGCCGCAGCCGCCGCACCTGTTGCGAGCGCCGCTGCCGAGGCTCCGGTCGAGGAGAAGGTCGAGGAAGAAGAAGAGGAGGTCAGCGAGGAGGAAGCCGCCGCTGGTCTCAGTGCACTATTCGGTTAAACAATCAATAGGAGTTGATTTGATATGGAGTATATCTACAGCGCTATGGTGCTCTACTCTGCCGGCAAGGACATCACCGAGGATGCCATCCAGGCCATCCTGACCGCCGCCGGAGTCGAGCCTGACGCAGCCAAGATCAAGGCGCTCGTCGCGTCTCTGGACGGAGTCGACATCAAGGAGGCCATCGCCAGCGCAGCCGTCGCTGCGCCTGCCGCCGCTGCCGCCGCCCCCGCTGCCGCCGCCGCGGCCGCCGAGGCTCCCGCCAAAGAGGCCGAGCCCGAGGAAGAGGCTGTCAGCGAGGAAGAGGCCGCCGCCGGTCTCTCCGCTCTCTTCGGATGATCGGGGTTCGATTCCGGACCCCACCTCAAACCCTTTACCTTCATTTCTTCAACGAGGCGCCGCGATGTCTGATGACGAGAGGATCGTTCTGAGGCTTTCCCCCGACACCGTCGCCGTCTACAGGGCGCTCGTCTCCCGCGGGGAGTTCCGCTCCATCAACGATGCGGTACGCTCGGTCCTCGATTCCTACGCCGACGGGCGCATCACCGAGGGCGTGGTCCCGGAGTACGACGTCCAGGAGGTCCTCGACATCTCCGACCTGACACCGGACGGCAGGAGTCTGGACGACATGGTCCGCGCCGCCGCCGACAGGTACCTGAGCCAGAGGATGGGCGTCGGTGAGAGACTTGGACGATGCGGTCCTCTTCGCGTGCGGGGGTGCCGCATGCCGCATCATCGCGAGCACGGGGTTCGATCGCATACCGACGTACCGCATAAATCCCCGCGAGGCCGCCGCCGGCAATCCGGACTTCCGCACGCCGATGTCTCGCGGCGAGGAGTACGCCATAAGGAACGCCCTCTCGGGCGTCAGGGTCGCGTTCGTCTATGCGATGCTCGGAGGCGAGTCGGGATCGGCGATGCTGCTTCATGTGGCTGAATGTGCCAGGCGGTCCGGTTGCAGGGTCATTGCCGTCGCCGGACTTCCTCATCCGATCGAGAAGGAACGCCGTGGAAAGGCGATCGGGACCTTGGATTCGATACGTGGCACCGCCGATCGCATCTTCCTGATGGACATGGGGATGTTCGAGAAGATCAACGGCGGTGTGAAGATCGATTCGGGCCTCCGCGTCATAGGACACACGATATCCCTGTCCATGGACAATCTGGCGGCGATTGTGGACGGGCCGTTCTTCAGCACATTCCCGGAGCCTGCCTACACCTTCTCCTACGTCAACGACATCGATCCGGCGGAGGCGGTCCAGCGCGCGATGGGCGCGACGGTCTTCCCCACCGATCCGGCCTACGGCAAGCTCATCGTCACCGTGAGCTCGGGCTTCGGCACCGCCCAGCTCGAGCAGATATTCCATACGGTGGTGAGCAACACCGGGATAATCCCGGATATCGTCAAAAGGGACGACAGGGAGGACACGAAGGTCCTCGTCTTCCTGCCGGTCCGTCTCACTTCTCCCAGGGCTTCCCGTTCCTGATGATCCTCACGGCGTCGCCGAGGACGCCCATGATGGTGCGGAACTCGTACTCCGAGGGGATGGAGCGCCCCATCATGCGCCTGAACATGACTCTGGTCCCGTTCCTGCGGTTCTCCGGATAGCGGACCTCCTCCATCAGGTCGTCGAAGGTGTTGAACAGGCGCTCCTTCTGCTCCCTGTTGGCGGGGTGGGTCTTGGGCGGCACGTGCTCCGCCTGGTACATCTCGTACATGGCGATGGTCGCGGCGTGGGACAGGTTGAGGATCGGGAACTCGTCGCCGGTCGGGATCCAGACGAGCACGTCGCACATCTCCAGCTCCTCCTGCAGGAGGCCGATGTCCTCCCTTCCGAACACGAGGGCGATCTTCTCGCGGTATCCGCGGGTGCCCTCGGCGAACTCCCTGACGGGAACCGGGATGCGGGTGTAGTTGCTCTCGCCCTTGGTGGTGACGCCGCTGGTGCCGGCGACCAGGAAGCAGTCCTCCAGGGCCTCGTCGAAGGTGGACACGACCCTCGCTCCGTCGAGGATGAAGGACCCGTGCTTCGCCCTGCGGTACGCGTCGTCGTCGAGGTCGCAGGCGGGGTTGACCAGGACCAGGTCCCTGAGTCCGAAGTTGGCCATCGAGCGGGCCACAGCGCCTATGTTACCCGGGAACTTCGGTCCCACGAGGACGATCCTGAAATCTGCCATGCGTCTCGCATCGCCGTTTGATATTAACGCTTGACGGGAACCCATATACGGGTGACCGACATCGAGCGGGCGTGCAGATTCCCAAGAGCCATCCCAGATACAAGTCGCTCATGACCAGGGAGCACCTGGTCGACATGGTCTCGCAGGGCGTTGTGACGCCCACAGGGCTGATCTCCCACGGGCGCGGGGAGGCGTTCGACTACCTGATGGGCGAGAGGACCATCGGACCCGCCGAGGAGGCGGAGCGCGCGGCCGCGGCGATGCTCCTCGAGGCCGAGAACCCCGTCATCTGCGTCAACGGCAACGCCGCCGCGCTGGATCCGAAGGGTCTCATCGCCATCGCCGAGGCGGTGCCGGCCAAGGTGGAGGTGAACCTGTTCCACCGCACCCCCGAGAGGATGGAGGCCGTGATCTCCCTCCTCGAGGCCGATGGTGCCAGGGAGGTCCTCGGCAGGATCCCCGAGGAGAGGATCCCCGGCCTGGACCACGACCGCGCCCTGTGCACCAGGGAGGGCATATGGTCCAGCGACGTCATCCTCGTGCCGATCGAGGACGGCGACCGCGCCCAGGCGCTCATCGCCATGGGGAAGAAGGTCATCTCCATCGACATCAACCCCCTGTCCCGCACGTCGAGGGTCGCCACCGTGCCGATCTGCGACGAGATCTCCCGCGCGACAGCCAACATCCTGCGCTTCGTGGAGGAGATGAGGGACGACCGCTCGGCAAGACTAAAGATGTTGGATGGTTTCTCCAACCGCGAATGCCTCAAGGCGACCGTGGACTCCATCTGCGGCTCCCTGAAGGCCGAGTTCGAGTGATATCATGGACGACCTCACGAAGATCGGATCCCTGAGGCTCCACTGGGCCGCGGACCACATGCCCGTGCTCATGGCGATCAGGAAGCGCTTCATCGAGGAGAAGCCCCTGGCCGGCATCAAGGTCGGCATGGCCCTCCACACCGAGGCGAAGACCGGAATGCTCGCCGTCACCCTGGCGGACGCCGGGGCCGAGGTCAGGCTCGCGAGCTGCAACCCCCTCTCGACCGACGACTCCGTCGCCATGGCGCTGAGGGAGGAGTACGGCCTCAACGTCTACGCCAAGAAGTGGGAGACCCAGGAGGAGTACTACGCCAACCTCAACACCGTACTGGATATGCATCCGGACTTCATCATCGACGACGGGGCGGACCTCATCTCGATGGTCCACACCTCCAGGAGGGACGCGCTGCCCAACGTGAAGGCGGCGAACGAGGAGACCACCACCGGCGTCCAGAGGCTCAGGGCCATGGCCAACGACGGTGTCCTCGAGTTCCCCGTGCTGGACGTGAACGACGCGAAGATGAAGTTCATGTTCGACAACCGCTACGGGACCGGCCAGTCCGCCTTCGACGGATGGATGAACGCCACCAACCTGATCGTCGCGGGGAAGAGGCTCGTCGTCGCCGGATACGGTTGGTGCGGCAAGGGCGTCGCCATGCGCGCCAAGGGTCTCGGGGCGTCGGTCATCGTCACCGAGGTCGACCCCATCAAGGCGATCGAGGCCAAGATGGACGGGTTCGAGGTCATGCCCATGGTGAAGGCCGCGGCCGTGGCGGACATCATCATCACGGTCACCGGATGCAAGGACGTCGTCTCCGCCGAGGCCCTCAAGGTAGCCAAGGACGGATGCGTCATGGGCAACGTGGGCCACTTCGACAACGAGATCAGCAAGACCGCCCTGGAGGCCATGAGCGTCTCCAAGGAGCGCGTCAGGGACTTCGTGGAGGAGTACCGCATGGCCGACGGCAGGAGGCTGTACCTCATCGCCGAGGGCAGGCTCATGAACCTGGCCGCCGGCCAGGGACACCCCGCCGAGATCATGGACATGAGCTTCTCCACCCAGGCCCTGGGCCTCATCCACATGGTCAAGAACTACAAAGGTCTCGCCAAGGGCGTCCACAACGTCCCGGAGGCCATCGACCAGGAGATAGCCAGGATCAAGCTGGAGTCCATGGGCGTCGAGATCGACGCCCTCACGGAGGAGCAGCTCTCCTACATCGGAGGATGGGAGGAGGGGACCTGATGGACCCCTTCGTGTCGGTGTACGGGCACGTCACGATCGATACGATCTTCGGCATCGACACGTTCCTCCCGCCCGGAATCACCGCCGACGCGCTCTCCAAGAAGACCGCGCTCGGCGGCACCGGGCCCAACATAGCCGTGGCGGCCGCCAGGCTCGGCTGCCCCACGGCGCTTTGCGCCTTCATCGGGCCGGACATGCCCGCCGCGTACCTAGACCTCATGAGGGATTCGGGGCTGATCATGGACGAGGTCGTCACCGTGGGGCAGGAGACGTCGTCCTGCGTGATCATCAACGACAAGGACCTAGTGACCAGGGTGTTCTTCTACCAGGGGCCTCAGGGCAACGCCGATTCCCTGGGGATCCGTCTGACCGGGATGGCCTCCAGGTCCAGGCACGTCCACTTCTGCACCGGGCAGCCGTCGTACTACGTCTCCCTGATGCGTGAGCTGCGCGGAGGACCGGCGATCTCGCTGGATCCCGCCCAGGAGGTCCACAGGGTCTGGAACGAGGGGCTCGTCAGGGAGGCGCTGCCCATGTCCGACGCCCTGTTCTGCAACGAGCTGGAGGCCGCCACCATCCAGAGGTATCTCGGCATCGGGGACGTGCTCGACGCCGGACCGTCGCTCGTGGTCCGCACGGACGGGGACTCGGGGAGCACCGCCAGGGTCGGGGACGAGACTGTCCGCATACCGCTGGTGAAGGCCAGGCGCGCCGTCGACGTGACGGGTGCGGGTGACAACTACCGCGCAGGGTTCTACGCCGCGCTGTATCGCGGCTACGATGTGCCAGAGGCCCTTGTGATCGCCTCGTCCGTCGCCTCCTTCGCGGTGGAGGAGGTCGGTGCCCTGAACAACGTCCCGACCTGGGAGCAGGCGCTGGAGAGGGCCGAGCCCTACTTCGGAGAGGTCCACTGACCCTCCCTCAATCCATCTCGGCCGTGAGGTCTTCATTCGGTCATAGTATTTTTCAAAACATTATTATCCAAATAATAATTATCTGGATAATATAACGGTAGACATCATGGAGTTCATAGGCAGGGAGAAGGAGCTGGGTCTCCTAAAGGGGGAGCTCGCGAGGGAGAGCTCCCTGATACTGGTGACCGGACGTCGCCGCGTTGGAAAGACGAGGCTCATCAAGGAGTTCATCGACGGAAGGGGCGCGATGTACTACTTCGCCCAGGAGATGAACGGTCCGATGATGCTGAGGGACTTCTCCGCCGCGCTCTCGAGGCATACTGGCAGGACGTACGGGGAGTTCGTGCGCTGGAGGGATGCGTTCAGGGCGTTCGCCGAATCCTCGGACGGGAGGAAGATCCTGGTCATCGACGAGTTCCCGAACATGATCGGCACAGAGGGGGGATTCCTCTCGATGTTCCAGGAGGTCTGGGACGAGGTGCTCTCCAAGAGCTCGACCACAGTGATCCTGTGCGGGTCGCACATGACCGTGATGGAAAGCCTCGACAAGGACAGGGACAGCCCCCTCTACGGGAGGTTCTCGAGGCACATCGTGGTGAACCCTCTGCCGTTCGCCACCGTGTATGCGAGCACTGGAGGAGAGTTCACCGAAGCGGTGGAGAGATACGCCGTCCTCGGAGGTGTGCCGAGATATATGGAGCTCTTCGACGGGCGCTCACTGAGGGAGAACGTCCTGGACAACGTCATGGATCGTTTGGCGATGATGTTCGACGATCCGAAGGTCCTCCTGGGCGAGGAGGTGAAGAACGTCGCCACGTACATGTCCGTGGTGGCGGCCGTCGCCGGCGGCAGTAGGAGGATCTCCGACATCGCGTCCGCGATCCAGGTCCCCGCCACGACGCTGACGTCGTATCTTTCGAGGCTGATCGACATCCGCGTCCTGAGGAGGACGGTCCCCGCCACGGAGAGGAATCCGGAGAGGAGCAGGAGCGGTCTGTACTCGGTGGCCGACAACTACACGGCCTTCTGGTTCCGCTTCGTCCGCCCGTACATGTCGGAGCTGGAGCTGGGGCACACCGAGTGGGCGATGTCCCGGTTCGACGCCCATTTCGTGGAGGACCATGCGGCCTTCGTCTTCGAGGACATCTGCAGGGAGCAGACCCGCTCCATGTCGGGGATCATCGGATTCACGCCCGAGAGGGTGGGGTCGTACTGGTCCAGGGTCGTCGAGGTGGACGTCCTCGCGATAAACGATTCGGAGAGGAGGGCCTTCGCGGCCGAATGCAAGTACCACAAGGGGAATCCCGTCGACAACCACGTGCTGAACCACCTCAGGCGCAAGGTCGCATCCATCCCGGAGCTGGAGGGCTACGACGTGACCCTCGGGCTGTTCTCCGTGTCGGGCTTCGACGAGAGGGTGATGTCCGAGCGGGACGTGGTCCTGGTGGATCGGGGAGTGCCGGTGGACCACCGACCGGCGAAGACTCGACACGGTTAATACGGGCAGGAGCGTTCCGGAGGGCATGGTCCTCTTCGCACTCACGGGAACCCCCGGGACCGGGAAGTCCACGCTCTCCGCCGAGCTGAGGTCCCGCGGACACGACGTGATCGACGGGAAGGCGTTCATCCGCGAGAACGGGTTGCTGGGGGAGTACGACGCGGAGCGCGACACCTACGAGGTCGATCTAGACGCCCTCAACGACGCGCTGGAGCCGCTCAGGGAGGACCCGGACGTCCACATCTTGGACAGCCACCTGTCGCACTTCATGGATTCCAGCGGGATCGTGGTCCTTCGCTGTGCCCCGTCGGTCCTGGCGGAGCGCCTCCGCGCTCGCGGCTACTCCGAGGACAAGGTTAGGGAGAACGTCCAGGCCGAGATACTCGACGAGATTCTCTGCGAGGCTGCGGAGACGGACATCCCCGTGGGGGAGATTGACTGCACGTCCGTGACTGTTAGCGAGGCTGCGGACATCGCGGAGAAAATCATAAGTGGTGGCGCTTCGGATTACCCTCCCGGCGGCACCGATTGGACGCCGGAGATGGACGCATGGTTCTAGACAGCAAGAGATCGACCGTGGACTTCGCGCTGGCACCCGTCGCGCGGAAGCTGATAAACGTCAACCCCAACACGATCTCATGGGTCGGGCTGATCCTGGCGCTCCTCTGCGGCGTGGTGTTCTGGTTCAGCGGTGAGGAGGGCAACGAGTGGATGCTCGTCCTCGGGGCGGTGATGGTCATCGTCTCCGGGTACTTCGACGCCCTGGACGGCAAGGTCGCCAAGCTCTCCGGTAAGGCCGGGCCCAAGGGGGACTACTTGGACCACGTCTTCGACAGGTACGCCGACGTCTTCATGATCGGCGGCGTCGCGTTCTGTGTGAGGTGGTGCGACCCGTACCTGGGCATGCTGGCTCTGGTGGGCGTGCTGCTCACCTCGTACATGGGCACCCAGGCCCAGGCCATCGGGGCCCCGAGGCTCTACGCCGGTCTGCTCGGGAGGGCCGATCGCGTGGTGCTGTCGACGCTGTTCCCGCTCATCCAGTTCGTGATGCTCTGCGTCGCGGACGGGCAGTACGCCTCGTTCGACATATTCGGATTCGAGCTCACCTGGCTCGGGATAATGATGCTGTGGTTCGCCGTCGTCGGCAACCTCACGGCCATCCAGAGGGCCATCATCACCTGGAGGAACCTCGGGAGGATGTATCCGCCCGAGGGGAAGTCGGAGTGACCGTTTGTACGGATACACGGAAAATGAGTGCCCGATTCAGGATGTACTCTTTTTCCGTGCCAAAAAAATCAGGCGCCCTTTTTCCGTGCATCCGTCGGACTCTTCCCGCCGGCATCCCTCGACGGCTGGCCGTCCCTCCTCGGCTTCGACTTGAACCTGTAGTACTTCAGCGGATGCGTCATCCACTCCTGCTCGCAGATCTTGTCCGGGTTGTAGCAGATGCCGTTGGTCTTCATGGTGGCGCACTCCGGCGGCGTGTACGCCTCCCCGCCGCTGAGCTCGCCGGTGATGTGCTTGATCTGATATCCGGCGATGGATTCGTCGAAGTCCGGGGACTCCGAGAATATCGTGATGATCTGGTCGTAGCTGAGCCCGAGGGCGCTCAGGAACGTCACCAGGGCGAACCTGGCGCTGTGGGGCAGGTTCACTCCCTGCCTGGACATCTCCAGCAGGTGGTTGATGCACGGCGGGCAGAACTCAATCTTCATGCCCTCGCCACCGGTGGGGCTGAACCTCGCCTTCGTCTCGGCGAGGGCCATCTCCACCTTGTTGATGTCCCCCCTCAGATAGGGCTTGAACTCGTCGGGGGTCATGAGGGGCAGCTCCGACTCGATGCGGTCCTGGAGGGCGTTCTGCATCAGACGGCTGAACTTCTCCTGGGGCAGGTACACCAGGCCGGAGTGGATGTCGCTGTTGATCAGCTTCCAGTCCACGCTCTTCATGCGGTTAGCCAGGCGGAGGTAGTCGGTGAAGCGGATGCGCATTATGCCGTCGGCGTCCGCCGTGGAGGGCGCGTTGAGCTGCTCGGACACCTCGATGGTGTTCTCCCTCCCCTCGCCCACGAGGATCCGGTTCATCCTCACGGCCTCGGCCAGGGCGTAGCGCTTGGTGAGGAACCTGTCCCCGACGGCGGAGACGATCATCCTCGCATAGGGGTAGGAGAGCACCTCCATGAGGCGGTCGTACTCGCTGGCCCTGACCATCGGCACGTAGGACACCTCGGAGTGGGCGAGGGCGTCGGTGATGCGCTGGACCCCGCGGGCGCGCGCCGGCTCGTAGGACGGAGACGTTATGAGCTCCGCTATGTCCGCCCCGCTGTCGTCGACGAACTGGCGGGCCTCCTCGAGGAACGGGAACTTGGCGATGAGCTCTGAGTCCATGGCGTCGGAATCGAGGACTGTCCCGATAGATAACTGCGTCGCCCCGTGTTCGCATCAGGCCTGGTATGCCTTCTGTCCGTCCCGGGAACATCCGGGGCGGCCACATCTGCGACAGCGTCGCGGATCTCTCGGCCGAGACGCTGGGGATCGGGGGCCATGAAGGCTCATGGATGGTGGGTCGTCGCCGACATTACGTGCGGTCGGGAGGCCGCCGCGTCGATGTCCGGTCGGTCCTCAAGGAACCGCAAAACGGACGTCGGACATTCTGCTCCCCGAACACCACCAGGTCCCTGAGCCCGTCGACCACGTGCGGGTCTTCCAGGACCCTCAGCAGGTCGTCGAAACCCTCGAACGGCCTCTCAGCGGCAAGCCTCTGCGCCCTCTTCTTACCGATCCCGGGGAGCGCCTCCAGCGCCGACATGGGCATGGAGTTGATGTCGAACGGATAGGTCACGCCCGTGATCGAGCGGAAGCCCCAGTCGGTGACGAAGATGTCACGGAACTGCTCGGTATCGACCTTGTACGGGACGCCGACCAGCAGGGGGTACGAGCCGATCTGCCTTCCAAAGGTGGTGTTCCCGTCCTGCAGCTCCATGTACACGTCGCGGAGGACCGTCCCGTATGGGGCGACCCTCTCCAGCATCACGCGGTCGACGTCCTCGCGGACATCCTCCTTGAAGCGCTTGAACCTGCGCTGGTCCACCCTGACGGAGAACTCCCTGCGTATCGGGAGCACCTGGCGGATGTTGATCCTCCTGACCATCAGGCCTTCATCGCGGATCCTCCCGAGCAGCTCCATGTCCATGTCGTAGGTCTCGGTGGTCTCGCCGTCCAGCCCGCAGACGATGTTGATCCCGGGGAGCATCCTCGGCATGCCGCGGGGGCCGCGGGAGCCGCCTATGCGGTTGATCATGCGGACAGCATCGAGCACCTGCTCGGCGGTGCTGTTCAGGTTGTTCTCCATCACGACGCGCGGGTCGGCGGACTCCATGCCGAGTGCCAGCACGTTGCCGTCGGTGCATCTGGACGCGAGCGTCTCCAGAACCCTCTCGGCCTCCTCGGGATGGGACGCGATGACCGCGGCGTTGGCGTTGTCCACGTGGAGGACGTCGAAATCCAGCGCGGCCAATCCCTCGAACAGCTCCCCGATCGCCTCCGGGTCCGGGGTGGGCACCGGAGAGTCGGGGTCGGCGCCGTAGGACACGATGCACGTCTGTCCTCCCACCCTGAGGTTCCTGACGCCGAGCTCCCTGAGCCTGGAGGCCTCGGCGATGATGTCCGAGGGCGAGCGCATCAGGGGCCTGCCCTTGGTGGGCTCGATGCAGTACGAGCACCCTCCGGATGCCCAGCGGTGGCATCCGCGGTAGGACTCCACCTCGGCCACGAGGGGCTCGGGGAAGTCCTGATGGGACGTGACGATGTCCGCTCCGAGGAGCATCCACCTGTTCCACTCGTCGAGGGTGCGGAGCCTCTCGCCCACCTCCTTGCCGACCATCCCGTCGTACAGGGACGCGGCGAGGTCGCGCTTCACTATGAAATCGAAGCCCTCGGCCGCGGGGGACGCGGCGGCGGAGCCCCCGACCATCCTCCATCCCTTCAGCCTGGGGAGCAGGGCGACGAGCTCCTTCTGGGACATGGGCATCGAGCGCAGGTACTTCCCCGGGACGGTGTTCCCCGAGAGCACCACGCTCACCGCGGCGTCGGGTATCCTGGCACCCCTGCGGACCATGTCTATCGTGAGGTACTCCACCCTGTCCGCACCGGCATCGAGCGCTGCGCCGGCTATGGCGCGGGACATCGGCGAGATGTACGGCGGCACGCCGAGCGCGGCCGGGTCGTCGATGTATCCGTCGATGAGGAGGATGGAGATCTCTCTGCCCATGGTCGGGGGATTGGTCCGGTCCTTAAAATGTGATGCCGGGCCTCAGGCCTCGGACTTCGCCTTCCTGAAGACCCAGTACTTGCTGAGCACCCAGTTGAGGACGATCTCGATGAAGCTGGTGATGAGCTTGGTGACGTATCCTTCCGATCCGCGGATGCCGAAGAGCTCGTCGGTCAGGATGTGGACGCCCATCTCCGAACCGAGATGGTCGAAGAGGACCGCGAACAGTATTGCCGACACTACGAGGGTCAGCACCCTCGCGCCGAAGAACTCGACCAGTTCGGCCGTCACCTTGCGGCCCTCCAGGGACCTGCTCTCGAAGACGATCCATTTGTTCACGACGAAGGCGAACGATACGCTGACGAACCACGAGAGAACGTTGCTGATGGTCGGGTCGATGTTGCACCAGACGAAGGCGCCGTAGGCGGCGTAGTTGACGAGGGTGGTGAATCCGCCGGTGATGATGTACAGCATCGCCTCGCGATGGTCGCGCATCATCCGTGTTACCCATCCCGTCATATGGACGGTCATCCTCTTATGGTACATAAAAAGGAAGATGCAGCTCCCGCCAACTTCAGCGGATTGTCCGTCCGACACGTCCCATCGCTTGGCGCGCCAGGCTATCATCGGAGAGGGGGCGGGGCGTGTTGTAGGGTCGCCTATATACGAGAACCCCCTACGAGGGACGATGAGGATTCGCACCGATGCCGTCGCCATCGTCGCAGTCCTTCTCTGCGCTGTCGTCGTCGCCGGAGAGGTGCTTACCTATGCGGATGTGCACAGCTACGGCGCCGACGCCGAATGGTCCGACGGAGAGGTGGATTACGAAGTCAGCTCCTCCGGGTCGGATGTTTATGATGCGGTTCTCATCGACAACGGCGGCCGTACGCCGGTGTCCTCGGTCCTCGTCTATGTCGATGAGACGTACGACGACCTGTACGGGGAGGCGTATCGGATGAGCAATGTGGATTACTGCTCGCAGTCCCCGTACGCGCACGAGGTCGTCGAGGCCCTCGCCGTCCGTTCCTTCCACGACGTCTCCGAATGCGGGACATCCGAATTGGAGGACGCACTCAGGGAGACTATTGCCGATCCGGTCGGAATCGGACTGGTGGTCTCGTCCTATGCGCTCCCGTCATCCGTCTACGACGGGACCTCAGACTGTCTCCTCCTGCAATGGGTCAGGGCAGGCGGGACGGTCTACTGGACGGCCGCCGAGGCCGGAAGGTTCCACACAGACGGGGAGACGCTCTTCGAGGTGGAGGACAACCAGGTCCTGCTCTTCGGGTCCGAGTGCCTCAACCGCGACGGTCCCGAGTATGCGGACTCCGAGATCGACAACGGCTTCCTGGACGCGCTGACCCTCAAGGACGGTAACATCCGTTTCGCCGCGGACGTGTCATCGATCGAGGGGTCCATCGAGATGGGATTCACCGATGGGGAGTACGCCTCCGTCTCGGGGATACCGTTCGGCGAGGGGTCCATGTTCGTGGTCTCCGGACCGAAGAACTTCGACAGCGTGGACGATCTGACCCAGATAATCGCATCCGGAATCACGGTCTCGTCCGAGATAGTGTCGCATTCGGAGGGCGATGTGGTTCGCGGCACGGTCTCCGGATCCGTCGGGTTCGAGGGCGACGCGACCGATCTGACGCTGTACATCTACATCGGCGGCACGTTCGCCAAGTACGGGGGCGCGTTCCGTGTCCGAGGTCCTCTCAAAGGTGTGCGACCGCATCGCCAACGTCAGGCATCCGTTGCTTCTGATCCTCGTAGTTGGGATCCTGATCAGGATCGCCATCGCCCCTCTGTCCATAGTCTACGACTCGGAGTACTGGGCCCTCGTCATAAGGAACATCGAGATCGGCCAGGGCCTCTACGGGGTGGAGGGCTACTACTACACGCCGGTGTGGGGGTACATCCTGGGGCTGGTGGCTGTGCTGCAGGATGCGCTGCTCAATCTCGGCGAGGTCGCCGTGAAGGTCGCGGAGATTATCCCGATCGAGGGGATGGGCCAGTACTTCAGCTCCACGATCCCGTCCGTCGCGTTCCTGTACTCGGTGAAGGTGCCGCTCTACGTCTTCGACGCGGCGCTGGCCTTCGCCGTATGGTATCTGGTGAGGGACGTCACCGGAGACGACCGCAAGGCGGTCCTCGGATTCGCACTGGCATTCCTCTCGCCGGTTCTCCTGGCGTCCACGGGCATCATCGCCATGCCCGACACGATATCGGCGATGTTCGCCGTGCTCACGGTCATCCTGCTCAGGAAGGACCACCCGCTCATCGCCGGCATGACCTTCTCTCTGGCGGTCCTGACCAAGTTCTTCCCGGCGTTCCTCATATTCGTGCTGGTCGCGTACATCCTCGTCCGCAACAGGGACGACCGCAGGCGCGCCGTCTCCCACGTGGTCCTCGCGGCCGTGGGTGCCGGGGCGATGGCCGCGATCATCTTCGCGCCTCAGATCCTGGCGGGCAACATAGAGGAATGCTTCCAGTTCCTCAGCGACCGCACCGGGTCCGGAGTGGACAGCTCCCTCCTCGACACGGTCATAGGGTTCTCCAGGATCATCGTCTATGCGATCGTTCTAGTGATATCCGCGTATGCGGCCGTGGTGATGTACCGCAACAGGGACGGCGATCCGACGAGGGTGCTGATGAAGTCGTGCCTCCTGATCTCGGCGCTGGTCCTCGTTTATCCGCCGACCACGCAGTACATGGTCGTCCTCGTGCCGTTCCTGGCATACTGGATCGCGGCGGAGGAGCGCAGGTTCATACTGTCCTGGAAAATCATGGCCGTCGGCGCCGTGATATGCGTGTTCGGGTCCAATGCATCCACCCTCACCCCGCTGGGCGTCTGGGAGGGATGGTTCGACGTCGACTCCCTGGTGTCGTTCTTCACCATGTGGAACGATCCGGTCCTGCTCGGTCTGTCGCCGAGGAACATCCAGTTCGGGCTCGGTTCGATTCTCCAGTGTCTCGGAATCGTGATGGTGCTGTGGCAGATGCACGGGGACGACCTTCTCCGCGCCATCCGTTCGCGCCGTCCAGGCGATGATTCGAATAGTCGGGCTCCCGTCAACGATTAAATACGGGCACGCCAATCGTGCGTCTTAGATTTCGCAGTCAATCTACGAAATTCGTAGATTCCAGAGTTTATGGAGGTCAAGAAATGGCATACGACATGAACATGACAGTCGAGGAGCGCCTTGAGAAGGCGAAGAAGCCCGGACAGGACGCGATGGTCCTGCACAAGTTCTACCACGGAAAGATCGAGACCGTGCCCAAGGCATGCGTCAGGTCGTTCGACGACTTCGCCATCTGGTACTCCCCGGGAGTCGCCGAGCCCTGCAAGGACATCGCCGCCAACCCCGACATGGTGTACGAGCACACCTGCAAGTGGAACACCGTCGCCGTCGTGTCCGATGGTACCCGTGTACTCGGACTCGGTGACATAGGGCCGGAGGCCGCCATGCCCGTCATGGAGGGCAAGGCCATGCTGTTCAAGTACCTCGGAGGCGTGGACTGCGTCCCGATCTGCCTGGACACCAAGGACCCCGACAAGATCATCGAGACCGTCAGGCTCCTGGCCCCCTCCTTCGGAGGAATAAACCTCGAGGACATCTCGAACCCCAAGTGCTTCGACATCCTCGACGAGCTTAGGAGGGACTGCAAGATCCCCGTCTGGCATGATGACCAGCAGGGAACCGCCACCGTCGAGGTCGCGGGTGCCATCAACGCCATGAAGCTCGTCGGCAAGAAGCTCGAGGACGCCCAGATCGCCGTCATCGGCGCCGGAGCGGCCTCCATCGCCATCGCCAGGCTCCTCCTCGCCACCGGATTCAGCCCCAAGCACATGTGCATGTGCGACTCCAAGGGAATCCTGAACCTCGCCAGGGAGGACGTCAAGGACAGCTTCAGGCAGAAGTGGGAGATCTGCGAGAAGACCAACGGGGCCGGAAAGTCCGGAGGCATCAAGGAGGCCATGGAGGGCGCGGACATCGTCATCGCCGCATCCAAGCCCGGACCCGGCACCATCCCCGCCGAGTACGTCAAGCTCATGGCGGACGACCCGGTCGTCTTCGCCACCGCCAACCCGATCCCGGAGATGTGGCCCTGGGAGGCCAAGGAGAACGGATGCAAGGTGTTCGCCACCGGCAGGTCCGACTTCCCCAACCAGGTCAACAACTCCATGGGCTTCCCCGCCATCTTCAGGGGAGTGCTCGACGTGAGGGCCAAGACCATCACCGACGAGATGTGCATCGCCGCCGCCCGCGAGCTCGCCGCCTGCGCGGAGGAGAAGGGAATCAGCGAGGACTACATCATCCCGACCATGGCCGAGGCCGAGGTCTTCCCGAGGGAGGCCGTCGCCGTCGCCATGAAGGCCCAGGAGCAGGGAGTCGCCAGGCTCAAGCTGAGCAGGCAGGAGCTCTTCGACAGGGCCGAGTTCATGATCAACAGGTCCAGGAACCTCACCGCCCAGATGATGAAGGACGGCTACATCCCGGACTGCAGCTCCGCCCTCCAGTGAGCTGACAAACCGCAGGGGGCCACCCCCCTGCAATATTTTTGATTCCGAGAACGCCGATTATCGGTGCGATTGTATTTTATATAGATACGTAAACGTGCTCCTCGCAGACCGATATAGACATCAGGCCTGGATGCGAGGGTGATGACCTGAATTACGTGCTCATATTCGCCGGCGGACACGGGGTCCGCATGAACAGTTCGGCGGTTCCGAAGCAGTTCATAGAGGTCAATGGGAAGTCCATCATCATCCACACGCTCGAGCTGTTCGACGGCATGGACGAGATCGATGGCATCCAGGTCGTCTGTCTCGCCGATTGGATCGACGAGCTCAGGAAGCAGATCGCGGATCACGGCATACGCAAGGTCATCAGCATAGTCCCCGGCGGGGAGACCGGGCAGATGTCCATCTACAACGGTCTGGTCTCCATGAGGGATGCCGGACTGGATCCGAAGTCCCTTGTCATGATCCATGACGGTGTCAGACCGCTGGTCAGCAGGGAGACGATCCGCAGGAATCTCCAGGTGGCGGCAGAGTTCGGTAACGCCATCACGGTGTCCCCGTGCACGGAGACGGTGATCCTGGCATCCGGGGATGGTACGCAGGTGCTGGACCGTAACATGTGCCAGATGGCCCGTGCGCCCCAGACCTTCCGTCTCGGGGAGATAATATCGCACTATGAGATATGCATAGCCAACGGCCAGACGTCATGCATCGATTCCGCTACGATAGTGACGAGTCATGGATGCGCCCTGCACACCGTGGAGGGCAATCCCGAGAACATCAAGATAACGACGCCCATGGATGTATGTCTGTTCAGGGGCCTTCTGAACAACACCGCTGACGAGTGAGGGGTCCGTTTGATCTCCTGGTTCGGTTCGCTCAGCACCCGCCGTCTGGCAATACTCGTGCTGGTGACCGGCCTGGTGCTCAGGATCGTCCTGGGGCTCTTCTACACGTATCCGATAGAGGACAACTACTGGATACTGGGCTCAACGAACCTGACGGCCGGGGAGGGCCTCTACGGCGTGCCCGGGTACTACTACCTGCCGGTGTGGGGATACTTCCTGGCGGCGATGACCGCTCTCGCCAATTTCCTGGGGATCCCCTACGGGCATTACTACGACGATATCGGGACCGCGATCAAGGATTGCGACGTCATCGTCCCGTCGATCGAGTACAGCCTGATGGTCCTCGCCGTGCTGATAATCTTCGACATCCTCGTGGCGCATCTGATCTTTCGCATCGGATGCAGGGTCACCGGCGGAGACGAGAGGAAGGCGGTCATCATGGCGGCCATATGGTTCCTGTGTCCGCTGACGATAGCGATCTCATCCATCAGACTGATGTTCGAGAACGTGGAGATCTTCTTCCTGCTGGCATCTGTGCTGATGCTGATGGACAGGAAGCCGTTCCCGGCCGGACTCCTCATGGGAGCATGTTTCCTTTCCAAGCAGTTCGGCATCTTCGCCGCGATAATCCTGCTGGGGTACTCGTATGCGCAGACCCGTGACATCAGGTACTCGCTCAAATGTGTGGCCGGTGCAGTCGTGTCCGCACTGATCCTGATGGCACCGGTCATCCTCAACGGCGACCTCGAGACGTCCATGCACTGGCTCACGAGCAGGGTGGATGCAGGGGTATCCACGTCCGCATTCAATCTCTCCATCATCCTGACGCCGCTGATCGTACTGCTGACGGTCGTGATGGGATTCAAGGTCGCTCGTGACGGGGTGCAGGACTTCCGGACGCTATCGCTCCTCATGCTGTTACCGGTGGCGATAATGTTCATCCTTCCGGGCAATGTGCAGTACTATCTGTTCCTGCTCCCGTTCATGGTCTTCGCGTTCACCAAGGAGATGTACATCCCCTACGTGTCGATGAGCCTGCTCGCAGTGATGTCGCTGCTGGTGGTCATCAACCTCTGCAGTTTGATCTATGTGGATTCCGGGCTGCCCGGGGCAGGCATAATCGATGGCATCGCGGATGTTCTGGAAGTATTCGAGGGCCACTCGCTGTCATACGAATTCCTGAAGTCGATAACCGGCGCACTGGTGGCGATCGCCACGGCGTACATCCTGCTGAAACCGAGGTTTTCGAATGAAGCGCATCGATGTCATAGTGATTGTAGCAGTCGTCGCCGTCATGCTCGTCGGCATGGTCCTGTCCTACGGTCCGAACATATACAGATGCGACCTGGACGCCTGGGGAGATGAGGACGGGATCCATTACACGTACTCGTCGAACTACGGCATGGAGACCCACACGACGCTCATCGAGAGCAGCGCGGGATATGATTTCGATACGATCCTGGTGTATTTCGACACGGAATATGCGGCGATGAACGACTGGGAGCTCCAGGAGACGATGCTCATCGGCCTGGGGGAGCAGCTCGAGATACGTTCGGGGCCGGGAATGGTGTTCTGCGACTCGCAGGAACTGGCGGAAGCCCTTCCGGATGCCGATCGTTCCTCGGTCGCCGTCCTGATCGCCGCAGGGGCGGTCTCGGACGTGCTGTACGACGGCACGTCCTCGTGCGTGCTCGTCGAATGGCTGAGGTCCGGCGGCACCGTGATGAACATGTCCGGATGCCTGGGCAAGTACGTGTCCCACGGTCCAGACGATGATGACATCGAGCAGATCCAGGGGTATGCCGAGCTGTTCACGGGCATCGAGGGGATGGACGACTCCAGCTTCAACGACGTCAGACACACCCTCCGTACGGATTACATCCAGAACGACCTCGTCCAGGATTCCCTGGGCATACAGTTCAATGAGTACTCCTACGGTATAAGGTACGAGGGCATAGGCGAGTACTTCTCTGTCGGGAACGAGTCCAGCGATGGGTATGCCTGCGCGCTCATCTACCGCGCCTACGACGGCATGGTCATGAACTTCGGCATGACCGTCGAGTACCAGTCCCACACGGTCCATTTCGTGGCCCAGACGATAGCATCCGGTCTAGACTACACATCGACGATAGTCGACTATCAGCAGGGGCACACCTACGATGCCCCCAGTGGCGTGTTCGACTTCTCGGGAGACAACCTCCGCATCTACGGGTACGTGGGCTCCGCCCGCGCCGTGTACGGGGAATGCATCGTCCTCCGATCACTGCGATTTCGATACGCCGGGCAGTCTGCGATACAGTATGACGTACCTCCCGAACGCGGCCAGGGGATAGAAGATACCGTAGAAGATGATGAACACGTCCGTGAGACCGATCAGGGCGAAGACGGGCGTCAGGAGCATCATGTTCGTGAACACGAGGGGGTTGAAGTTCATGACGGCCTTGAACAGCCTGCGGTTCCCCACGTTACCCCCCTCCACGGCGGCGCTTCCGCGGTCGCTGTCGATGCTTCCCTCGGGATACACCTTGTTGTAGGCGTCGCCGAGGTCCATGATGATGACCATGGCTATGCCGGCCAGGAATCCGAGTACGATGTACCACATGGGGTCGAAGGCGATGCCGAAGAACTCGGTCCTTCCAATCTTGTAGGCCCCGAATCCGATGCAGAACATGAGCAGGGGGTAGGTCGCCCTGTGGTTCACGAGGTCCTGGAACGGGCCGCGCTTGGACTTCATGTCCTTGTAGCGGGCTATGTCCCCGTCGGTGTAGTCGAGGGCGTAGGAGATGACCCAGCCGATGCCTCCGAGGACCCCGAGCAGGAGATCGCCGAAGGCGAACGCGATCGAGCACAGGATCATCAGGAGCCCCCAGAAGATCGTGATCTGGTTGGGGGTGGCTGGCGTCTTCAGCAGGATGCGGGTGAAAAGCCTGCTGAGAGGCGTGTAGATGTACTTGGACGATCCGTACTCGTAGTCCGACGTCTTGCGGACCTTCACCAGCTTCTCATCCGTGCTCATCGGCCGTCAACCCGCGGTTAGCGATATATAGTTTTCAAAGCACCCGGTCGCGGGAGCGCAGGGTATCGAGAGTCCCCCTGAGCCCCCCCTCCATGCGGATGCGCGGGACCCACCCCAGCCCCTCGAGCTTGGACGAGTCCAGCGTGGAATCCTGCACCTGGGACGATCCCGTGCATGAGGCCGCATCGACCTCCATGCGCACCGAAACACCCGCTATCCCGGCGAGGATCTCGGCATACTCGCGGATCGTGATGTCGGAGTGGCGGTTGGAGATGTTGTAGGCCTCTCCGGAGCCCCCCTTCAGCATCGCGAATAGCATGCCCGAGACGACGTCATCCACATGGATGTACGAGCGTCTCTGCAGTCCAAGGCTCTTCATGAGTATGTCCTCCCCTGCGAGGGCGTTCCTCATGAACTGGACATCGACCCTGGTGCTCTCGGACATCAGGGCGGGGCCGTACACGTGCCCGGGGCGGACGATCACCGAATCGACACCGTACTGGTGCAGATAGCATCTGCACAACGTCTCCGCGGCGCGTTTGCTCTCGGGATAGCACGCGCGGAAGTTGAGCGGGTCCAGGAGGCCGGTGTCGGTCTCGGCGTAGGGGCGGTTCTCGGTCTTCGACCCGTACACCTCTCCAGATGAGACGTACAGCACACGGGTCTCCGGATGGGCGCGGGCATGCTCGAGGACGTTGGTGACGCCGTCGATGTTGGCCTTCATGACCCCCACAGGATTCTCGACAAACGCCTTCGGATGCGCCGGGCTGGCGGAATGGACGATGAAATCCACATCAACATCCGGGAAAGGTTCCGTGACATCGTACCTCAGGTATTCGATGGCGCATCCCGTGCGCAGTTCGGAGAACCTCCTCTCGACCTTCGCTCTGTCGCGGTATGTGATGATCAGTTCCAAGCCTAGACCCAGCGCATCATCCAGGCCGCATAGCTTCTCCACGAGGGTGGATGCGATCAATCCAGTGCTTCCGAGGATGGCTATCCTCTTGCCTTTCAACTCATCGAGGGGGAGATGCTGCAGGGTGGGGTCCGTTGCACTCATGGTTTCAACCGATGTCAAAGGAAGACGCGTTTCGAATAAATAACTAAAGAGTATGCTGAATCATTCAGGTGATTCAGTGGATGGGATGCGCACGAACAGCCTGGCTGGGGGAGTCTCAGCCACAGGGATGCCGAGGGCATCCTGGCCGTCCGGATTCATCGACCGTGCCAAGGCGGCCGCCGAGACGCAGGTCGACATGGGGACATCGGCTCGCATGTGCGTATTCTGCAACGATTTCTGCGGAGTCGCGGCTGACGTGATCTCGGACGCCGCCAACGAATCCGCTTCCGTATACGTCCCACACATCTGTGACAACCGCGTCCCCGGATGGGTGGTCCCAGGCGTGAGGGCCGTTCTGGTATCGTATGACGGCGACGACGAGACCATGCTCCGCATCCTGAATGACCTGTTGTCTCGCGGTTGCGAGGTCGTGTGCATCTCCTCGGAGGGGAGGATCACAGCCTCATGTCGTGATGCGGGAGGTGTCGTCTTCCCCATACCGTCCGATGTGGATGAGGCCGAGGCCCCATGGTTCGTCATGGGGCTGCTGTCGGCGATGGTGCAGTCCTCCGGTCTGTTCGATGCGTCTCTCATGCTCAGGGACGCCCTGAGGTCCGCCGAGGCATCCAGGGACGATCTCGAGGGACAGGTCGCGGATGTGGCCAACGAGCTGTCCGGCGGTGTAGTCGCCGCATACAGCACATCGGACATCCGCGCATCCTCCCGCTACTGGAGGCGGATTATCGGATCCGCGAGGTCCGACATATCGTTCTTCGGCGAGCTGCCGGAGTTCGACCACAATGAGCTGGTAGGCTGGTCCGATCCGAACGTCCATGCGCCGGAGCTCAGGCTGCTGGTCATCAGAGGGGAGGTCAGGAGCGGCCTGGTCACGGAGATACTGCGGTGCATGTTGGAGGTCCTGGAGGAGAACGGGAGGCATGCGATCGTCGCGGACCTGGGCTCAGGCGACTCCATGACCAAGAACATCAGGGCGATGGCACTCGCACTGATGGTTGCCGAAGCTCTGGAGGAGGCGTACTGATGGCCGGTCTCACCGTGAAGGAGCAGCTGTACCATTTCGTCGACGATCTCGAGAAGTCATTGTCATACGATCCCGGGGAGGTCTTCGATTGCGACAGCATCCTGCTTTGCGGAGTCGGTGGTTCCGCCGTCAGCGGTGATTTCGCGGCAGATTGCTGTTATGCGGAGTCATCCAAGTACCTGTGCCTGATGAAGTACCCGGAACTGCCCAGCTGGGTCGGCCCGCGGACTCTCGCGATAGTGTCCAGCTACTCCGGCAACACGGCCGAGACGATGAACATGTACCATCAGGCGAAGGCGTGCGGCTGCAGGGTCGTGGTGCTGACGTCGGGAGGTCTGCTCAGGGAGGCCGCCGAGTCCGGAGGCGACAAGGTCATCCCCCTCCCGAAGGACATGCATCCCAGGCATGCGATCGGATACATGATCGGTTACACGCTGGCCGTCATACGCTCGGCAGGTGGACCGGACCTGTCCGGGAGGATCAGGGCGTTCATCCCCTCGCTCCGCGACTACCGGGACGATGCCGCCCTCGCGGAGGGATCGCTGGCCCATGAGCTGGTGGATGCCCTGGTCGGGAAGGTGCCTGTCGTATGCTCGGATGTGAGCATGCAGTCGGTGGCGTTCAGATGGAAGACCCAGGTCAACGAGAACTCCAAGTTCGTGGCCTTCTGCGAGTCGCTTCCGGAGCTGGGATGCCCAGAGGTGTCCCGCTGGGCCGGTACCGATCGTCAGGACTACCTGTTCATCCTCCTGATCGGTGCGGACGACGGTCTGTGCCGCGGGACCGGGGTGTTGGAGGGCGTCGCCGAGGAGCTCGAGGTCAGCGGCGCACCGGTGAAGGTCATCAGGCTCGGAGGGAAGTCCGCGCTCGAGAACATGTTCCGGGCGATCATCCTCGGAGACTACATGTCATTGTACATGGCGGAGCATCGCGGCATAGACCCAGCCGAGGTGAAGCCGGTGATGCAGCTCAAGGCGAAGTTAGGGAAGGTCGTCAGGGAGCGATCGGGCTCTCTCTCCGATGATGTCCTCGATCTCCCTCACGAACGATTCGGAGCGTGCTTCGGCGACCGCATCATCCTTGGATTCGGAGTAGATCCTGAACTTAGGTTCCGTTCCGGACGGACGTATCAGGACCCAGCCGTCATCGAAATCGATGCGAAGCCCGTCCCTGCGGTCTATCCTGCCGTCTTCGTGCATCCTGCACACGGTCTCGATGACCTCGGTCTTGAGGCAGTCCGGGCATCTCACTGCCTTCTTGATGGTGCGATATCTCGGCAGGGAGTCCACCTGTTCGGACAGGGGGCCGTTCCTGGCGATGGACTCCAGCATCCTCGCGGCTCCCATGCCGCCGTCGCGGCAGTACTGGTGGTCGGCGAAGATCAGTCCGCCGTTCTCCTCCCCGCCGAAGACCCCTCCCCCTGAGATCATCTCGCGGGCGACTATGGGGGACCCGACCGCCGTGTACACCGTCTCTCCGCCGTTCGATTCGACGGTGTCCTCCACGACCTTGGACGTGGCGACGGTAACCATTACCCTGCCCCCGCCGTTTCTGGAGAGCTCGTTCCTCGCCAGGAGGGCCAGGGAGAGGTCCCCGCTGACGAACCGTCCATCGGACGTCACGAAGACGCATCTGTCCGCGTCCCCGTCATGGGCTATCCCGAGGTCCGCACCGGTGTCCACCACCAGTCTCTTCAGGTCCTCCAGGTTCTCCTCCGTGGGCTCGCTCGGATGGCCGGGGAACTCGCCCTGCGGGTTGCCGTTGATCGTGATCGCACGGACTCCCAGTCTGCTCATGAGCATCGGCGCCGTCTCCACGGAGGCGCCGTTGGCGCAGTCCACGCAGACGGTGAGGCGGGCCGCTCTGATCGATTCGCGGTCGACCTTCGACACGATGGAGTCCACATACTCCTCGGCCGCATCCAGGACGTGGCGGACTGTACCGATGGACTCCCATCCTACGCACCGGATGTCGCCGTCATACGCATCCTCTATCCTCTGCTCCTCCTCGTGGGAGCATTCCGTCCCGTCGCCGGAGATGCATTTGATGCCGTTGTACTCTGGAGGATTGTGGGAGGCGGTGATCATGACCCCCCCGGTGATCCCGGGACGCATCTTCACATAATGCTGGAGCGCGGGCGTAGGGACCATTCCGAGGTCGATGACGTCCGTGCCCACGGAGACGAGTCCGGAACGGACCGCATCCCTGATCATACGGGACGACGTCCGTGTGTCATAGGCGAGAGCTATCGTCGGGCCGAGCACGGTCCCGATGCTCTTCCCCATGCGCAGTGCCAGTTCGCAGCTGAGGCTGTCGTTCGCTATCCCGCGCACGCCGTTGGTTCCGAACATCCTCATATCGTCTTCCTCCGAGTCAGGTTCCGGGAATCACATCTGTCATGATAGGTGTTGTGTTGGAGGGTCATGATGTCGTCTCGGGGGGCCTCTGCTCCGTGCAGAGTATGTCAACGCCTCTGTTGTACGCTTTCATGATGCGGCCGACCCCGATATACGCAGCGTACGAGATGACCAGGGTGATGATCGTGGAGAGGATCATTATCACAAGCAGATCGTCGATGTAGTAAGAGGTCCACTTGAACGTGATGTAGTGGAGCAGGAACAGTTCTAGCGACATGGAGCCGAGGGGAACCATTGCCTTGCAGAGCGATGGAATCTGATAGATCACGCAGGATAGTCCTGCGAGGAACAGCATTGATGCCCCCTCAATGTTCTGGGCAGTGCCCAATCCGTTGAACATGACCGCTCCGCCGACGATTAGCGCCAGAAGGGGGATGTACCATCTCTTCCTGAGGTCCGCCATCAGGACCATGCATCCGACGATGACAAGCAGTATCGCCGTGATGCCGGTGTAGACCATGTCGATGGCGAACACATCGCTCCTCTCGGGAATCAGGAGCAGCACTGTTAAGGGGATAATGATCAGAGGGTAGTACTTAGTGAGGAAGGCATCGATGCGGTCCTTGTACCTGTACCATGCCATTCCTACGATGAAAACCAGTCCCGACTTCAGATACAGGTTGGTGTCGAAGTTCTCTGCTAGGATGTACATGGAGGCAATCGTGGTGACTAGGACGAACAGGTACCTCCATCTGACCTCATGGAACATGGCGGATATGAAGAAAATGACGTAGAACACCAGGAGCTCCAGGATGTACCAGTTGACGTATTCGAACAGGTACTTGTCCGCGTCCTGCATGAAGGACTGGAATGACAGATAAGCCACACCGGTTAGAGCCGCGCAGAGCATCATGATGAGCCAGTATTGGATCAACAGGCCGAGGGCTCTTTTTTGGAGGAATGTCCTCATGTATCCGGTTTTGTTGGAGAGACTGTATTCCAGTCCGTATCCGGACAGGAAGAAGAATACTGCGACGCACGTGTGGCCGTTGTTAGGGACCGAGAACCCGAAGAACAGTCCTGCGTGAAATATGAAGATGGATGCAATCATCAGGAATCTCGCCGTCAGCGTGTTCCTGTAGTCGAGGTAGTCCCTGCGGAAGCCGCTCCTGCATTCCATGCCATGTGCATGGGTCGCCTCTATATTTCTAGGTGTGAACACCAGCGAGGGAACGCTTTGTATCTATCTGGTTGTCTTGGGAACAAAAACATATTGGTGGTACGCCTCGCAGTCCCGTGCTCGCCCACAAGTACGTAATGAAGATGGGCTCCAACGTCTTCGCATCGCTCGTCTCGTTCATCTCTCTCATGGTGATGACGCGTTACGTCAGCGACCAGTACGGCGTGATGATGTGGGCGTGGGCGTTCGTCGCGGTGTTCAACGCGGTCACCGACATGGGTTTCAACCTGACCAATGTCAAGTTCGTGTCCGAGGGCAGGGATCCCGACAGGTGCTTCTCGACGTTCCTGACCATCAAGATCGTCATGGGTGCGGGCATGGCCGCGCTCTCCCTGCTGTCGGCCTATGTCAGCTACGTCCTCACCCATTCGATGGACGACGAGGCGTTCCTGGTCGTCCTGGTGTTCGTCGTCTACTATCTGGTCTGGGACCTGCAGACGTCGATGACCTACACCTTCGACGGGAAGGGGGAGAACGGCAAGTCGTCGCTCATCCTGATGGTCGAGTTCCTGGCGCGTGCCGTCACGCTCACGGTGCTTGCCTTCATGCAGGTGTCGGCCCCGGTGCTGGCATTGGGATACGTCGTCGGCATAGCGGCCTCGTCGATCTCATGCGTCCTGATCTTCAGGCACTCCCACCTGAGACTGTGCCGTCCGGACTATCTCAGAGACTATCTGGCATTCACGGCCCCTATCGCGGTGTCACTGCTGCTGGTCACTGCCGTGGAGTATCTGGACAAGGTCATAATCGGGTTCAGCTTCGACGGGAGGGAGGTCGGATACTACACGGCATCCGCGGGCGTGATATGGACGTTCTCCAACCTGGGGAAGTCCCTGAACACCGTAATCCTGCCCAAGTTGTCGGAGTATCGCGGGAGCGAAACCGGTCGGGCCGAGATGCAGGGCATGATCTGGAAGACGGAGAGGTACCTGGCACTGCTGATCTTCCCCGTCATGGTCGTCATGCTGATCTTCGGACGCGAGATCGCCGTGGTGCTCTTCGGAGCCGGATACGAGAGGTCGGGGGACGTCATGTCGGTACAGTGCATGGTGCTCTACTCCGTGGTCATCAACGCACTCATGACCCAGGTCCTCTATTCGACGAACAATGCCAAGGTATACGGCCGCTGTTCCGCCATGTACATCGCGGTCGTCCTGGCGGGATTCCTCCTGTTCATCCCGACATACGCGTGCGGCCTGGGTGCGGTGGGAGCCGGTCTGGCCATGTCCGTCGGATACCTGTTCCAGGCGATCATGCTGGTCCTCTCCGTCCGCAGATACGCCGGCATCAGCTTCTACGGGCGCCTGTGGAGGCATCTTGTCGTGGCCGCGATAGATGCGGTCGTCCTGCTGGTCATCGACCACTGCCTGGGCATCTCCGGGTTCCTTCCGCTGGTCGCTGTCTCGCTGTTCTGTCTGGCGATGCACTTCGGACTGAGCGCGCTGTTCAGGGAGTTCACCCGTTCGGACGCGGCCTTCTTCAAGGATGCTCTGGATCCCAAGAAGCTGTCCAGCAGCATGCGCGAGGAGATGCGGTGAGGCGACCTCCAGTTCTATAATCCGAGTTCGTGCCTCTTTAAATATAAGAAGAATTATCGCGTGCGCATGGCAGCCGACAAAATATGCTCTTCCTGCGGGAAGAGGCTGATTGGCCGCGGAAACACCTTCTTCAAGTGCCCCAAGTGCGGGGAGTACGAGATCGGAAGGTGCGCCCAGTGCCGCGACCAGAGTGTCCCCTACGAGTGCAAGAAATGCGGATTCATCGGCCCGTGAGGACTGTACATGGGACAGATCGCCGCAGCTTACGACCTCATGCCCGAGAGCACCGAGGTCAACCTCGATGAGGTCATCGCTCAGCTCAACAACGTGGTCCCCGAGGGTGTCAAGGTCCTCGAGACCGAGGTCAAGCCCGTCGCGTTCGGACTCATGAAGGTCTACGCCGGGTTCCTCATCGACGACTCCGACGAGGAGGTCGGCGGAAAGCTCGAGGCCGGGCTCCGCTCCATCCCCGGGATCGAGAACGTCGAGTGCGTCTCCAACACGGTCGTCTGAGACCGTAAACGCGGGGGAGACCCCGCATCACAACCTTTTCTCCGATAGGAGCGTGTTTTTCCATGAAGTTCACCGCAGACTGCGGACCCTGTCTCATGCGCCGGGTCCTCTTCCAATCCCGCCTGGTCGGCAACGGCCTGGAGTTCGACGCCGTCAAGGCGGCCGCGGAGGTCCTCGGCAGCAGGATGGACCCCGAGGTGGATTCCGTCAAGATATCATCGGAGGTCCACTGGCGCTCCTACCGCGCGATCAGGTCCGAGGACCCCTACTTCGAGCTCAAGTGCAGGGCGGACGCCGTCGCTGAGCCGTTCGAGCGCCAGCTGGAGGAGATGGTCGAGGCATCGGACGAGCCCCTCAGGACGGCCATCATGGGAGCCGTCGCGGGCAACGTCATGGATTTCGGGTCCGGCGCGACCATCGACGATCCCGACCTCTTCTCCGAGGTCTACGACGACATCGTCGCGCAGGGCCTGGGCCTGGACGACGTCGGCATGCTCGAGGACCTGCTGTCCGAGGTCCCCGGCGTGGTCTACATGTTCGACAACTGCGGCGAGAGCCGCCTGGACATGGTCCTCATGAGGCTGCTCAGGGAAATGGGCAAGCGCGTCGTCGGCGTGGTCCGCGGAGCGCCGATCCTCAACGACGTCACCATGGAGGACGCGAAGCGCGTGGGCATCGACAGGGTCGCCGACAGGCTGCTCAGCACCGGGAAGTTCTACGTCGGCATCGATTGGGACGACGTCCCCCAGGACCTCCAGGAGGAGATCGATGGATGCGGGCTCATCATCGCCAAGGGCATGGCCAACTTCGAGGCCACCTCCGGCAGGAGCATCCCAGTCCCGGTCGTGCACATCCTGCGCTCCAAGTGCGCCCCGGTGGCAAGGGCGCTCGGGGTCCCGCAGAACATAAACGTGGTGAAGGTCGTCATGCCGGAGGGATCCAGATGAAGGTGAGACAGGCGGTCGTGATGGTCGGGGGCAAGGGCACCAGGCTCCTCCCTCTGACGGAGACGAGACCGAAGATCATACTGCCCGTGGCGGACAGGCCGTGCCTCTGGTACCTGCTCAGGTCGCTGGCCTACGGTGGCATAGAGGAGGTCATTCTCGCGTGCGGGTACAAGTCCGAGCTCATGCGCCGCACGATCGGCGACGGCTCGGACCTGGGCATCGACATCCAGTACTCCTATGAGGACGAGCCCATGGGCACCGGCGGGGCGATGAAGCTGGTGGAGGACCGTCTGGACGACACGTTCGTGGCGGCCAACGGCGACGTGTTCGTCTCCATGGACGTGTCCGCGGAGATCCGCACCCATCAGGAGACCGGCGCCGCCGTGACGATCGCCCTCACCCCCGTGGACAACCCGTGCGAGTTCGGGATCGCCCGCGTGGACGACGACAACAGGATCAGCGAGTTCAAGGAGAAGCCGAAGCCGGAGGAGGTGTTCTCCAACCTCATCAATGCCGGAGTGTACGTCCTGCAGAAGGACGTGCTCTCCGAGGTCCCCGAGCACACGTTCTACGACTTCTCGAAGGACCTCGTCCCGAAGCTGATGTCCGAGGGCCGCAGGATCCAGGGTCACACCGTCGACGGCATCTGGATGGACGTCGGCCGCCCGAGGGACCTGCTGAGGGCGAACCTCGCCATCGCCGAGGCGGAGTACGGCGACAGGGACTGGAAGGCGCCCGGTTGCGCCATCGAGGGGCCGTTCTATCTCGGGCACGGGGCCTCCGCCCACGGGAGCAGGCTCACCGACACGGTGATCCTGGATTCAGCATCCGTCAGGAACTCCACTCTCGACAGGGCGCTCGTGATGAGCGGCTGCGAGGTGCACGGCGCCGAGATCGTCAACTCGATCCTCGGGGAGGGATGCAGGATAGGGAAGGGCGCGAAGGTGTCCAACTCGGTCCTGGCGGACGGGACCGTCGTGAAGGCTGGGGAGGTCCTCGACGAGGGCCGCAGCGTCTGACCCGGGTCCGTCCCGAGAAACCGCTTTCATCTCCTTCTCAGAGGCGCTTGGTGCTGGTGACGGGGTCCCAGCAGCTCATGTTGTCGTCACCGCGGGCGACGTGCTCCTTGGCCATCCTGCGGGCCTTCAGCTCCAGGCGGGTCATGTAGAGCATCTTCAGCGGATGGAAGCCCAGGTCGCGCATCGTCTGGACGTAGGCCCTGACGAGGACCTTGTTGTCCCACGAGGACACCCGGTAGTCGTCGCCGTAGATCTTCCTCATCGTGATCTCGCCGATGTTCACGCGGACCCTCTGCTTGAGGAAGTCCTCCTCGGTCTCGGGGCCGCGGTTGTAGATGGTGGCATCCGGGGCGTAGACGATCCTGTATCCGGCCTTCTCCAGGTTCATACGGATGATGTCCTCGTCCGACTGGAGGTCGGTCCTGAGCCTGGTGCCGATGTCACGGAATGCCACGAGCTCGCCGATCTTGGGGGAGATCATGGCGACGTTGTGGTGCATCGCCCACAGCATCCGGGATGCGAATCCCACCTTGTCGGACGGGTCGTTGGTTGGTATGGGATGCCCGCCAACCATCCCGACCTCCGGGTCCCTGAACGGCTCGACCAGGCGCTGGAGAGAGTCCTCGCAGGCGAAGAGGTTGTCGGCGTTCAGCATGACGGCGATGTCCGAGGTCATGTTGTCCAGGTAGAGGTTGATCGCCGAGTTCTTGCCCTCGCGCCTCTCCTGGGGAAGGAACACGATGTTGTCGAACTCGGTCATGAGGGAGCGGACGATCTCGTCGGTGCGGTCGGTGCTCCCGCTGGAGACGACCAGCACCTCCCTGACCTCTATGCCGTCGAGCCTCTGGTCGTATATCGAGCGGATTGACCTCTCGATGATGCCCTCCTCGTTGTAGGCGCAGATGCCGATGGAGATACCAATGGGGTCGGCGGACCCCTTCCCGTCCATGCTCCCGTCAGACATTCGGTGTCGCCCAGCACAGCCAAATATATCTGTATTCCCTTCGCGGCCACGGTGGAAACATGCACGTCATCTCTCTAATCGTCAAGAACGAGTTCGGGGTCATGCAGAGGGTCATGGGGGAGTTCACCCGCAACAAGATCAACGTCGAGACCATCGTCGTCGGAAAGTGCGAGCTCCCCGGCAAGTCCAGGATGGTCCTGTCCGTCGTCGGCCACGATGCCGCGCAGACCGCCATCGGAAGGCTCCAGAAGCTCCAGGACGTCTACGAGGCGGAGCTCATCCCCGAGTCGGGGCAGTCCGCCTACGCGCTCATCTCGACCAGCAACGGCAACGTCGGTCTGGTCGGAGGGTCGGACGAGGTCGAGGAGGTCATCGACCGCATGAAGCCCGACCACTACGTCAAGGCGCTCAACGCGCTGTGACGTCGGCAAGGACCTTCTCGTACACGGGGATCCAGCGGTCCCAGGTGTAGGTCTCCGCGACCGCCCTGGCCCGCATCCCCTTCTCTTTTCTCCCACCATCGTCCGCAAGCAGCGAGTTCACCGCGGACGCTATGGCGCGGGAGTCCCTCGGCGGCACCAGGACGCCGCCGTCGCGGACGGTGTCCGGCAGGCCGTTGACGTCCGTGCAGACAAGGGGCTTGCCATGCGACATGACCTCCAGCGCGGCCAGTCCGAACGATTCGAAGAGCGACGGCATGACGAACAGTCTGCAACCGTCGATCAGTGAGTCCTTCTCCTCCTCGGGGACGTATCCGCGCATGTCGACCCTGTCCTGCAGCCCGAGCCTCTCGATCCTGCGGCGTATCTCCTTCTCCTCCGGGCCCTTGCCGCAGAGAACCAGCCGACAGTCGATCTCCTCCATCGCATCGATGAGGTAGCTCAATCCCTTGGTGGCCACGAGCCTTCCGAGCGAGAGGATGTAATCGCCTTCGGGGACGTTCCTCAGAGGGGGCATGTCCATGCAGGTGGGGATGGTGGTCAGTCTCTCCGCGGGGATCCCCCTGCGGATCAGGTCCCCCTTCACGTAATCGCTGACGCAGACGATGTGGTCGAATGTGTCCAGGGTGGAGCGGAAGCCGTTGTCGTTGATCTCCGACAGCCTCGCCTGCACGCCTATGCCCTCGCCCCACATGTTGTGGTAGGTGAACACCTTCCTGCCGTCGTACCTCTTCAGGTCCTTGTTGTAGGACGGGGCCCAGCGGTAGTTGTAGTTCACGACGTCGGCGTCCATGGACTCGAGGGTCTCGAACACCCCCTTGGACGAGATGAACGGGGGGTTGTATACGTTGATGAGCCTCGAGGGCAGGCGGACGACCCTGTATCCGTACTCGGTCCTCTCCTCCTCGGGCGTGTCCGGGAGCCTTCCGGTGAGGATGGTGACGTCGTGCCCTCTGGCGGCCAGCAGTCTGGCGGTGTCGTGCATACGGGTCTCGATGCCGCCGTGATGCGGATAGAAGAACGGGTTGACGTCCACGAATCTCATTCGGATCCCTCCAGGCCCTCCTTCCTCTTCTTGTAGAAGGAGGCGACGAAGCTCACTATGAGCACTGCGAATATGAAGACGAGCGTGACGCTCTGGGCCGTGTCGCTTCCCAGATAGTTGAGGAAGAACCCGCTGGCGGCGAGGATGACCCCGTACTTCAGCACGCAGCCGATCACGATGTACAGCGCGCACTTGCGCCTGTCCCACGTGTCTATCATGGCGATGAACGCACCGAGGAAGGGGATCATGGGCGCCACGCGGTTGACCAGGATTATCTTCTCGTCGCTGACCACCAGGAATCCGATGTATTTCTTCGCGATGCGCGATATGCGCTCCGGCACCTTGATCCTCGATACCACGAAGTACAGCGTGAACACGCCGACGAGCTCGGCGACTATCGCCACCCCGAGCAGGACGACCGCGAACTCCAATGTGGGGTTGGCCCCGAAGCCGAGGACCATGAACAGCTCCGGCAAGGTGGGGAAGAACAGGGCGTCGATCAGGAAGAGCAGGAAAACGCACAGGACGATCCCAGGGTCCCCCATGCCGGAGAACAGCCCGAACAGCCACTCACTCAGTCCCATGGCCGATCCTCTCCGCCCTCGTCCTCTTCGCCAGCTCGTACGCCCCGACGTAGAGCTCGGCGCTCCTCTCGCGGGAGTTCTCCAGTGCGGTGCGGTACGAGGCCTCGCGGACCTCCGCCGGCGCGTCGAACGCCCTCTCCATGGCGGCGGCGCACCCATCGACGTCGTCGAAGAGGTACCCGTTCTCGCCGTCCCTCACGATCTCCGCGAATGCGCGGCCGTTCCTGCAGGCGACCGGCTTCCCGGAAGCCATGGCCTCCAGGATGGACAGTCCCTGAGTCTCGAACTTGGACGCGGAGACGGCTATGTCCGCCGCGTTGTAGAACGCCGGCAGCTCCTCGTCGGGGACGAAGCCGGCGAAAACGACCTTCTCCCGGAGGCCCAGCTCGTCCACGAGGTGTTCGATGTCCTCTTTTGCCGGGCCCTTCCCGGCCACGAGGAGCACCGCGTCGACCTTCGTCATGGCGCGGACGACCATGTCCAGATCCTTCTCGTAGGATATGCGGCCGACGTGGATGACGACCCTCCTGCCCTCGAGGCCGTACCTATCCCTGACGTACCCGGATTCGATCCCGGGGTGGAACTTCGCGACGTCCGTCCCCGTGGGGATGGTCACCAGGTTCCTGCACTCGGCGCCGTGGGATGCGAGCTCCCTGCCGATGCACGACGTGGGCGTGACGACGACGTCGGCGCGCTTCAGGATCTGCCTGAGGTAGATCCAGATGAGCCTCTCCATGGTCTGCGGGGACATCTTGATCGGGGAATAGTAGCGGGCGGCGTCGTCCACCATGGTGTGGAACGTCATGACCGTGGGGATCCCCAGCTCGTGGCCGCTGATCAGGCCCCTTATGGCCATGGTGGCCACGCCGTGTATGTGGATGACGTCGGGGTCGATCTCTTTCAGGATCCTCTTCTTGTGGGAGGGGTAGATCGGCACGTAGTACCCATCGTACGACTTGAAGCGCACGGACGGGAAGTAGTAGACCCCGTCCTGCCTGAACTCCTCCTCGGGCTCCGGGGCTATGATGAACACCTCGTGCCCCAGTGCTTCCAGGGACTCCTTGATTATGGTGACAGAAGTGACGACGCCGTCCCTCGTGGGGTACCAGCTGTCGGTCATCATCGCGATCCGCATCGGTCGGCAATCGTCTTCCATGTTATAAATGCGAGGACTGGCCTTTCGCGCTACCGCATAATGTGCCAGCACGTGGAAATCGCAGGGTTCGACGCTCATTGTTATATATTACCCATAGAATTGCGAAATCAGACACCCTGTCTACATCGGGGCGTCTCTAGGGGTAAATGGGATGCATGGTACGCACTACAGGGCTAGGGCGCCACTGAGGATAGGCCTCGCGGGAGGTGGCACCGACGTCGACCCGTACGCGTCGAAGAAGGGCGGAGCGGTCTTCAACACGACCATCAACCGCTATGCATACTGCACGATAACCCCGACCGACGACCACTCCATGTCTGTCCACTCCACCGACTACGGGAAGTACGAGGCGTCCCTCGACGGCGGACCGCTCAAGCTCGACGGCAACATGGACCTCATCAAGGCCGTGACCAACCACTTCGAGGTCACGGACGGATTCAAGATGTTCCTGCAGTCCGAGGCCCCTCCCGGATCCGGCCTCGGGGGTTCGTCGACGGTCATCGTTTCCATCATCGCTGCCATGTGCGAGTGGCAGAACATCAGGCTCACCGGCCACGAGATGGCCAGCCTGGCCTACAAGCTGGAGAGGGAGGACATAGGTCTCAAGGGAGGCAAGCAGGACCAGTACGCGGCAGTGTTTGGCGGTTTCAACTACATGCTCTTCAACAGCAGCGGCGTCAACGTCAACCGCGTCAGGATCGACCCGGACACCGTCAATGAACTCCAGTACTGCTCGCTCCTGTGCTACATCGGCCACACCCGCGAGTCCGCCTCCATCATCGAGAGCCAGGTCTCCAAGTTCAACAAGGGTCAGAACGAGGAGGCCCTGGACAGGACCAAGGGGCTGGCGAAGGCCATGAACGTGGCCATGGAGAGGGGCGACATCAGGACCGCCGGGGAGATCCTCGACGAGGCCTGGACCTACAAGAAGCAGTTCTCCAACAAGATCACCAATCCGCAGATAGATGCGATGTACTCCGCCGCGCGGTCGGCCGGCGCGATAGGTGGCAAGGTCACCGGCGCCGGAGGTGGCGGGTTCATGTACTTCATATGCGAATACGACCGCAAGTACAATGTCGCGCAGGAGCTCGGGAAGATGGGCGCGAAGGTCACCGACTTCATGTTCGAGCCCCAGGGCGTGACATCCTGGAGATATCCAAATGACTGACGCGATTACGGCGGAGCTTGGGAAGGCGGCTGCGGCGATCTCCGCGATCGATCCCGCCCAGATCAGGAAAGCTGCGGACATCATCAGGGATGCGTTCCGCAACGGCAATCAGGTCATATTCTGCGGCAACGGCGGTTCGTCCGCAGACGCGCAGCACATCGCCGCCGAGTTCTCCGGCAGGTACATGATGGAGCGTCCCGCGCTCCCCGGCGTGTGCCTGTCCAACATCGCCCCCGTGACCGCCATCGGGAACGACTACAGCTACGACATCGTGTTCAAGAGGCAGGTCGAGGGGATCTGCAGGAAGGGGGACGTCCTCGTCGGGCTCTCCACATCCGGCAACTCCAAGAACGTGATCCTCGCGATGGAGGAGGCCAAGGCCCGCGGAGGCGTGACCATCGCCTTCACCGGCGACTGCGGGAAGATGAGGGAGATCGCGGACCACGCGGTCGTCATCCCCACCACCGAGACCCCCCACGTCCAGGAGGGCTACCTCTGCGCCTGCCACATCGTGGCCGGCATCGTCGAGAGGGAGCTCTTCGGCAGCCGAGCCGTATTCATCGACAGGGACGACACCGTCGCCAGGAACGTCCCCTACTGCGACGACCCGGACAAGTTCGAGGTCTACCCCGACGTCCCGGAGGCGATCGCCAGGCTCAACCGCGCAGGATACCTGGTCATAGTGATAACCAACCAGTCCGGGCTCAACCGCGGCTACTTCGACCTCGCGACCCTCGATGCCATCCACTCCAAGCTCCGGCGCACCGTCGAGGCCGGGGGCGGGCGCATCGACGACATCTTCTACTGCCCCCACCGGCCGGACGAGAACTGCTCGTGCCGCAAGCCGGAGATAGGCATGGGGCTCGCCGCCATGGCCAGGTACGGCATAGACCCGTCCAGGTCGTGGATGGTCGGCGACAGCGACTCCGACATGGAGTTCGGTCGCCGTCTGGGGTGCCGCACATTCCGCGTCGGCGGGGATGTCCCGTTCTCCGATGCGGTGGACGCGATTCTCCGCGAGCGAAGCTCCGAAAACGTGTATATACACCGATTCGCGTGCGCGTGTGAACACTAAAGGCGCCGAACGCGCTTCGAACGGTGATTTTCCATGGACAAGACCGAGAAGATCTGGCTGAACGGCAAGCTCGTCAACTGGGAGGACGCCAAGGTCCACGTCCTCGCACACGCCCTCAACTACGGGACCGGCGTGTTCGAGGGGATCAGGGTCTACCACACCCCCAAGGGCATGGCCATCTTCAGGCTCAAGGAGCACGCCCAGAGGCTCCTCGACGGATGCAGGATCATGGGCATCGACCTCGTCTTCGACGGCAAGGAGTACGGGCTCCAGGACGTCATGGACGCCATCCGCGATGCCGTCCGCGCCAACGGCGACACCGTCGACTACGTCAAGCCCTGCGTCTTCCTCAGCGGAGAGGAGGTCGGCCTCAACCCAGTCGGCGTCCCCGCGTCCTTCGCGATCACCTGCATCCACATGGGGGACTACCTCGGACCGTCCACCTCCGCCGGAGCCAAGCTCATCACCTCCTCGTGGCAGAGGCCCGACAACCTGTGCGGACCCGCCGGGGCCAAGGTCAACGGGTCCTACGTCGCCTCCACCCTCGCCAAGAGGGAGGCCGTCAGGCAGGGTGCCAACGAGGCCGTCATGCTCAACTCCGTCGGACACGTCGCGGAGTGCACCGGGGAGAACATCTTCATGTACCGCCACGGGAAGATCATCACCCCGTCCGTCGCCGAGAGCATCCTCGAGGGCATAACCAGGGACTCCATCATCAAGGTCGCCAGGGACATGGGCTACGAGGTCGACGAGTGCCCCGTCTCCAGGTTCATGCTGATGTCCTCCGAGGAGGTCTGGATGACTGGAACCGCCGCGGAGATCGCCCCCGTCACCATGATCGACGGCAAGCCCGTCGGCGAGGGCAAGATCGGCGAGGTCGCCACCAGGATCCACAACAAGTTCCGCGACATCGCCACCGGCAAGGACCCCCAGTACGAGTCCTGGCTGTACTACGTCAACTGATCCTGGACCTGCGAGGGGGTCTGCACCCCTCGCGGTCCCAAACGCTTCCACGGCGCTGTGTCCGAACGTTCATGAGAATAGGATTCGGGCGTTTTTGCACCCATCGTATCAATTCCGGATGTACGGAAGTCATCTGCGCATCATCCCTGTGAGGATACACACGATGGCATCATGTCCGGAACAGGATGCACGACCTGTTCCGTTTGGACCAGGCACCAACACATAGGCCGCCCCGTCCATATCGGGGGACAGGACATCTGGCCCCCCATATGTATTTAATTCCCCCGGCAACCATACGTAGATGGGGATGCGATGTATTGCAGGGAATGCGGAGCCGAGATACCCAGCAATCTGCACCGTTGCCCGTCATGCGGGACCTGGGTCGACGGCGGCAAGAGCGAGGTGGTCGCGATGATACTGTCACTGGTCCTTCCGGGAATGGGCCTCGTGTACCTTGGCGACAGGGACCGCGGTCTGAAGGTGTTCATACCGAGCGTCATACTCCTGGTCCTCGTGGTAGCGCTGTACGGATACAGCGAGCCCGGTTCCATGGGGGTCCGTGTGGATTCGCTCCCGGGATTCCTGATGGTGTTCGCGATGTTCGTGCTGTGGCTCTACGGAAACATCACGGCGAGGCGGCTGTGGAAGGAGCAGGTCGGCCTTCGCCGACGGGTTCGGCATACCTTTATAAGTGACTCCCGTATACGCGCGAATTACCGAGACATCGGGAGAGTCAGAAATATGAGGAGCTTTAAGACTAATCCTCAGCTCATCGCCCTGATCGACAACCTCAAGGCGAAGACGAGGGAGACTGAAGCTGCCATCTGGCGAGATGTAGCGCTCCGGCTCGAGAAACCCAAGAGGAACTGGGCCGAAGCGAACCTCAGCAAACTTGAGAGGTATGCACAGGACGGGGAGACCATCCTCGTTCCGGGCAAAGTTCTCGCCGCAGGCACGATTAGCAAGAAGATCACCGTCGCCGCGTACGACTTCTCGGACGCTGCAGCCAAGGCCATCGAGGCCGCGGGCGGAAAGACGCTGACCATCGAGGAGCTGGCCGAGGCCAACCCCAAGGGAACCGGCGTCAGGATCATGAGGTGATTCGAATGGTTACAGTAATCGACGGAAGGAACCTGATCCACGGAAGGCTGGCCAGCGTGGTCGCCGAGAGGATCATGGATGGCGAGGAGATCGTCGTCCTGAACGCCGAGGCCATCGTCATCACCGGCGTCAAGGACAAGGTGTTCGCCGCGTACAAGGCCAAGGTCGACCGCGGAGACACCACCAAGAGGAAGGGACCCTTCTACCCCCGCAGGGCGGATCTCCTGTTCAAGAGGTGCGTCAGGGGAATGATCCCCTGGAACACCACCTCCGGCAGGGAGGCCTACAGGAGGCTCCACGTGTTCGTCGGCACCCCCAAGCAGTTCCAGGACTGCGAGAAGGAGAGGCCCACGGACGCCTGCAGGAAGATCACCGGCAAGTACACGACCCTGGGAGCCGTTTCCAAATTCCTGGGTTCCAACGTGAGATGATCCCATGGTTGACTGCGTGAACACTAGCGGAAAGAGGAAGACCGCCATCGCAAGGGCCGTCGTCAAGGAGGGCACCGGCAGGGTGACCATCAACAAGGTCCCCATCGAGGTCTTCACCCCCGAGCTGGCCAGGCTCAAGATCGAGGAGCCTCTGGGACTCGTTCCCGAGAGGGCCGAGAAGGTCGACATCTCCGTCACCGTCAACGGCGGCGGAGTCATGGGCCAGGCAGCAGCAGCCAGGACCGCCATCGCCAGGGGCCTCGTCGACTTCTACAAGGACGACGAGCTCGAGGCGATCTTCAGGGCCTACGACAGGACCCTCCTGATTAACGACGACAGGAGGAAGCTGCCCAAGAACCCCATGGGTCCCGGCGCCCGCGCCAAGAAGCAGAAGTCCTACCGTTGAGGAGATGGTGGCATGATAATACCGGTCAGGTGCTTTACATGCGGAAAGGTCGTAGGCTCCGCCTACCCCGTCTACATAGAGCGCGTCAGGCAGGGCGAGGATCCGAAAGCCGTCCTCGACGACCTCGGATTCGAGAGGTACTGCTGCCGCAGGATGATCGTCTCACATGCCGACCTCATCAAGGAGATCGCCCCTCTGGGATGATCTCCCCTCCCTCGGGCTCCGGCCCGAGGCATAACCTTTTAATTCAAAACCCGTTCCACCCTTTCAGTGGGCCCGTGGGGTAGCTTGGTATCCTTCGTGCTTGGGGTGCACGTAACTCCAGTTCAAATCTGGGCGGGCCCACCTTCATACCCCTGATTCTGTGATTCCATGTTCCGTTTCGAGACGCCTTCTGCCACAACTCCGGATTCCGAAGCCACGCGCGGGGCGGTGTTCGAGGAGGAGCACCCCGAGGACGGACAACCACGCATCATGGCGAGGAGGCCCCTGCGATGCTCCGCCCGGTCGTGTCCGATTCGATCTCCGACGACGAGGTCCGCATACGCACCGACGTATTCGTCGAGGAGCAGGGCTTCGTGGTCGAGTTCGACGATGACGACGCGATCTCGAAGCACATCGTACTCTATGACGGAGACGTCCCCGTCGCTGTCTGCCGCATCATCCCCGGAGAGGGCGGCGAATGCCACATAGGCAGGATCGCCGTGGTCAGGGAGTACCGCGGCAGGGGCATAGGCTCTGCGGTGGTGACCGAGGCCGAGGACGTGGCCCGGTCCATGGGGTTCAGGGAATCGCTGCTCTCCGCTCAGGTCCGCGCAAAGGGGTTCTACGAAACGCTGGGGTACGAGGCGTTCGGCGACGAGTACCTCGACGAGTACTGTCCGCACGTGATGATGCGGAAGAGGCTCCGAACCGTCGCTGGCCGATGAATCCCAGGAACCTGTCGCGGTACATCCCGAACGGGACGCTGTGGCCCGCATCCACCATGAGGAGCTCGCTCCCGCGGATCCTCGACGCCACCGCCGCGCCGTTGTCCGGTTCGATCATGGCGTCCCTTCTCCCATGGATCACGAGTGCGGGGATGGAGATGCTCTCCAGTCCCTCGCCGGAGTACGCCCTCATGGCGTCCAGCTGGTCCATCAGTCCCTCGGGGCCTTCCATGTCCTCGGGCACGGGCATCTCCAGTCCCTTCCGCCTCAGCTCCTCGAACGTAGACTCCGGGAGACACAGGGCGTTCACGGCCATCGCCAGGCAGTCCTCCGGCGCCGTGCCCTCGAGCGCCATGCGAGTCAGACCGAGGAGGATGTAATCCGCCCTCGCGGGGAATCCGAGATACGAGGAAACGAGCGTCAGCGTCCTCACCCTGTCCGGATGCCGTACCGCTATGCACTGGGCGATCTGGGACCCCATGGACCATCCGAGAATGTGCGCATCCCCGACATCGAGACGTTCAAGGAGCGCGTCGACGTCGTCCGCCATGTCGGATATCGAGAATTCTCCGTCGTACCGCGTGCTCCCGACCCCGCGGTTGTCCATGGTGATGATGCGGAAGCCGTCCAGATCCCCGAGCATCGGCTCCCAGAACCCCGCGTTCGCGCCGAATCCCCCGAGGAGCACCACGGGCTCCCCGGAACCCCTCACCTCGTAGCGGAGGGATATGCCGTTCACATCGGCGAACATCGTCTCCTCTCGGCGGGGTACATCTCGTAGTAGTCCACGCCGTAGATCTTGGCGACGACCCTGGCGCACCACTTCCCGAACCCCCAGAGCTGGTGGAAGGTCATGATCGGGACCTTCGGGTTGAGGTGGGACTCGCCCTCCGCGCGGGTGCCGAAGTCGTATCTGTAGTAGGAGACGCTCATCCTGCGGTCGGCGAACTTGAGCAGGTCCATCAGGACCTTCCATCCGCGGAGCTCGAACTGGTCCCAGTTGTTCTCGATGATTGGCCTGAACACATCGCACCTGAGCGCGAACAGCCCGCTCATCATGTCCTTGGTGGTCTGCTTCCCGTGCACCCAGAACTGGACCTTGCAGAACGCCTCGACGACCTCGGACCCCATGGCCCTCTTGAAACCCATGGACATCCTGCTGTTCCTCTGCCCGACGCAGATGTCAGCGCCCTTGTCCATCTCGGCGACGAGGCCTCCGAGCGCGGACACAGGGTGCTGGAAGTCGCAGTCCATGCACATGGCGTAGTCGGTCTGCGCCAGCGCGAAACCCTGGAGGACGGACGCACCGAGCCCCCTGGCATCCGGGTCGCGGACGTAGAACGTCACGAGCGGGTCGTTCAGGGCCTCGACCTCCTGGCGGCTCCTGTCCGTGGAGTTGTCGTCCATGAAGAGGATCCTGTAGTCGGGGTACGCCTCGCGTATGGCCCTGGCTATGTTCGCTATGTTCCGCTCCTCGTTGTACGTCGGGATCACGATGGTGCAGGTTCCGGTCATGGGTACGGTCTCCTGGATGTCCGAACGATTTTTGACGCTATATAAAAGGGCTTAGACGTCATACTCCGGAGGATCCAGGTACTCAAGTGTCAAGAGCATCGCGCCGCTCCTCCTCGCTTCGTCCTCGAGTCCCGGTGAGAATCCTGATTCGGACATGACGCAGCATCTGCGATCTCCCATGCCGATCGGTTCGGATTTGCGAATGAGATCCTCAGCACGTCGGCACCGGTCGTCTCGCCGCGGTATCCGCATTCCACGAACATCCCCGCATTGCCATCCGAGGATACGATCGCCGCATCGATCTCCTCATGCTGCAGGCTCGTGTGCTCATTCAAATGTTCCATTCACAGTACGGTGGGGAACACGGATGCTGGCTCTCTCCTCCTTAAGAATGGCATTCGGCGCACCCACCCCCTTCGGCTTATGAACCCCTGCGGGGTCGAAGAGGCATGATCCACGGGAATCCACTGTCGGAGGTGTGCATGGGTGCGGTGCGCGAGCTGGACCGCTCCATGGGCGTCAGGATGTGCGGGGCGGCCGTGTCCGGCCGTTTCACTCCCGGCTTCAAGGGGCTGGCCGGGTTCGAGTCCCCGTACGAGCTGACCAAGCGCACGCTGGTGATGCCGGTGATGCGCGGAATCGGCTACGGCGACCCGGAGTACTGCCTCGACGGTCTGGGCGGATACGATGGCACGATCCTCGCGATGGTCCCGATGAACCGTCCCGTGGACGATCCCCTGCGGCAGGTCATGGCCTTCATGCGCGGGCACGGGACGCCCCGCGGCATGGCCACCGACGGGTTCTTCTAGGTGCTGTCGGAGCGCGGGCCCATGGGACCGAGGGTCAGTGCCAGCGCGGATCTCCGGCCGTACTATGTGGAGGCGCTGGACACGATCCGCTTCAGGTCCGCCGTCCCGGCGGATCCAGGATGTGCGGAGCGCTTCGTCAGCGTGTTCGGGAGGAGGGGCGATGAGCGACAGGTGCGAGTTCTGCGGCGCGGAGATATCGGACATAATGCCGTTCTCCATGTGCCCGCACTGTGGGCAGCCGATGGAGTCCAGGTTCAGCGGAGAGCATCCCTCAGAAGGCAGACTTTCTCGGCCAGCCTCTTCACGGATTCGGCCATGGAGGCCATGAATGCGTCGTAGCCGTCGGAGACCATGGCGCCCTCGGGGGTGGCGATGATGATGCCCTGCTGCTCCATGATCTTGAGCGAGTACCTGACGCGGTGCTTCGGTATGCCGGTCATCTCCGACAGGCGTATCAGCCCGACGGGCTGGTTGTCACGGACGGTCCGAAGTATGGAGATGTGCCTCTCGAGAAGCTCAAGGTCGTCGTTGACAGATTCGACCGGGTCCTTGGGTTCGGTCAATCGCGCACACTCCTATAGGAAAATGAGAACGGTAAGGGGTTTCTGGGGGCCGATCAGCGGCCGTACCACTTCTGCTTGCCCCACTTGTTGTAGTTGGCCCACCAGCCCTGAGTGACGGAGCCACAGCAGTCGAGAGCCTTCTGCTGCGCGTCGGGGCCCTTGTAGGTCCTGTAGCAGTTCAGGCACTGCCAGACCAGTTCGGGCTGTTTCTCTGCTTTCATTGTGCGCGGATTGGGGGCGTCCGTATTAAACCTTATTACAGCGGCACGGTGCTGGATGCCCGTTTACATGGACCATTATGTTCAATTATGTTGATAATATAGCATCAAATATGCAATCGATAATTCATGATTTAAATATCATATACCTGCGAATCGTTGAACCATTATATACCTACGACCGCATCCAGTCTGTTCATGAACAGGATCAAGGTCATCAACGAGCCGTCGGAGTTGGTCCCGATGCTGAGGTCCGTTGATACTCCCGTGAAAAGGGACGTTCTGAAAGAGGTGACCTTGGAATGGAGGACTGCCGACGAGATCGAGGCCAAGTTCGGTCCCGAGGGCAGGGATGCAATCATCTTCTTCGAGAAGATGAAGCTGGTCGAGACGCGCTGGCTCTCCAAGGACGGAGGATATCCCGAGAAGTCCTACCACACCTACTACACGTCTTTCAGCATCAACGCCCAGTGGCCCGTTTACGAGATCAGTGACGTCCTCACGGCAGCCATGATGAGCGACGAGGAGTATTCAGCCATCGAGGAGAAGATCCTCGCCGAGGTCGGCAAGGAGGGAAGGTTCTCCGGAGATGTCGCCGAGGCGCTCGGTCTCTCGTCCACCATGCTGAAGAGCCTGGTGCGCAGGTCCGTGAAGATGGACTACCGCGGGCACAGGATCGAACTCATTCGCGAAGAGTGACGGATTTGGCCGGAATCTGGATAATGAGGATCGGCCACCGTCCGGAGCGGGACAAGAGGGTCACCACCCATGTGGCCCTGAGCTCCCGCGCACTCGGTGCCAAAGGCATATTCGTGGACACGGAGGACCCGGTGCTGGAGGAGAACATCCGCAGCGTCGTGGAGAGGTTCGGCGGGGACTACACCATAAAGACCGGGGTCTCCTGGAAGCAGGAGATCAAGGACTTCCCCGGGAAGGTCGTCCATCTGACCATGTACGGGCAGAGGGTCGACGAGGCGTTGCCCAAGATCCCGCGGGACGAGGACATACTCATAGTCGTGGGTGCCGAGAAGGTGCCCGCCGAGGTGTACCAGCGCGCGGATTTCAACGTCTCCGTGGGCAACCAGCCGCACTCGGAGATAGCGGCGCTGGCAATCTTCCTGGACCGCTTCACAGAGGGGAAGGCCCTCTACGAGGACCGCGGGGGCCACCTCGAGGTGGTCCCGAACGAGAGGGGGAAGACCGTTGTCGAGCACGATCCCCAGCGATGCGGAGTGCATCGAGCTCCTGAAGGACGCCGGATGCAAGCGCAGGGTCATCATCCACTGCTGCACGGTGAACGCCGTGGCGCAGGAGATGCTCACGCGCATCGACGCCGACAGGGCCCTGGTGACGGCAGGGGCGTTGCTCCACGACATCGGACGCTCCGTGGACCATTCGATAATGCACGCGTACATAGGCTCCCAGATCGTCGCCGCGCACGGGCTGTCGCCCGCGCTGGTGGACATCGTCCGCAAGCACACGGGCGCCGGTCTGGACGACGAGGACGTGGCGGAGATGGGCCTCCCGCCGGCGGACTACATGCCCCGGACCATCGAGGAGAAGATCGTCGCCCATGCGGACAACATGGTGAGCGACAACCGCGTGGTCTCCCACGAGCACTCCGTGTCGAAGCTCCGCTCCAAGGGCGCCGACCGCGGCGCGGACAGGGTCGAGGCCCTTCACTGGGAGCTCTCCGAGCTGTACGGCGAGAACCTCGACGTCATCCCCCGCAGGATCGGGGAGATGCCGGACCTGGAGCTCGCCAGGCGCACGCACATCCTCCGAACCATTCTCTAAAATACAAGCCGGGCCCATACGGTGCCCGGTGTTCATTCAATGGTGACCGAACTCAACGAGACTAATTTCGACTCCTTCGTGGAGTCCAACCACATCGCGGTTATCGACTGCTGGGCCCCCTGGTGCGGACCCTGCAGGCGTATGGGCCCCATAGTCGACGAGGCTGCCGCTGAGCTCGAGGGCAAGGCCGCGTTCGCCAAGCTCAACACCGACGACAACCAGGCCATTGCCATCAGGTTCAACATCAACGCCATCCCCACGCTCCTGGTCTTCAAGGACAGGGTCCTCGTGGACGCGCTCGTCGGTCTGAGGCCCAAGGAAGACCTCGTCTCCTACGTGAGCTCCCTCTGATGGACGCCGACGTAGCGATCATAGGCGCCGGCCCCGCCGGCATCCAGGCGGCCATCCAGTCCTCGAGGAAGAAGGCGAGGACGGTCGTCCTCGGACGCTCCGGGGGCAGCGCGATCAGCGGCACCGAGCTGGAGAACTACTTCGGCGCCGGCCCCGTGTCCGGAGACATCCTCCTGGAGCGCGGCAGGGAGCAGGCGGAGGCCACCGGCGCGGTGTTCGTGGCCGAGAACGTCGGTTCCGCATCCGTCGAGGGCGGTGTTTTCGTCCTCGGCCTGGAGGGCGGCGACTCCGTCAGGGCGAAGGCCGTGGTCATAGCCACCGGGGTCTCCCGCCTGAAGCTGGGCGTTCCCGGCGAGAAGGAGCTCTTCGGCAAGGGCGTCAGCTACTGCGCGGTCTGCGACTGCAACTTCTACCGCGGACGGCGCGTCGTCGTCATCGGCAACGATTCCGAGGCCGCGGCCGCGGCCGAGCTCATGACCGGGTACGCATCGGAGACCCACTGGGTCCGCTGGGACCTGAAGGCCACCGAGGCCGCGTCAAAGAGAGCGGAAGGGGCCGGCGCAATCGTCCACGGGTCCAGGCCCGTCTCCATAGACGGGGACGGGAGGGTGGAGTCAGTGACGCTGGAGGACGGCACAGTGATCCCGACGGACGGTGCCTTCATAGAGCTGGGCGCCAGGTCGGCCGCGGACATAGCGCTAGACCTCGGCGCGATGCCCGAGATCGACGACACCCTGAAGGTCGATGCGTCCTGCCGCGTGGCGGGGGTCCCCGGGCTCTTCGCCTGCGGGGACGTCACCGGGAGGCCGTGGCAGGTCGCCAAGGCGGTCGGCCAGGGCTGTGTCGCCGGCATGGAGGCCGCGGACTTCGCCAAGGGGGCCAAGGGATGACAGTATCTGATCTGATAAGCGGCATGCTGAGGGAGGAGGGAGGCTTCCAGAAGGCCTTCCGCAGCATCCTGGAGGACGAGCTCAACATGTCCCTGAACGAGTTCTGCCAGATCTCCGGCGTGTCCCAGAGCACGATGTACAAGATCCTGGAGGACAAGAGGGAGCCGAACCTCCGCACCGTCCGCCAGGTGATCAAATCCCTCAAGATCATAATGGAGCCGGAGGAGTCCCATTTCATCGCCGTCGTGGCGAGCAACATGGTCGTCGAGAACCTCCCGAAGACCATAGACCTGGACGGCCTCACGGTCAGCATACGCGAGTACCCCGTCTCCACGGTGGAGGACGCGATCATCGCAGCCGTCCGCGCGGAGCGCGACGGGGCCCTCGGAGTCGTGTGCGCGCCCATCGTGGCGCCCACCATCGAGAAGATACTGGCGATCCCGGTGTCCCGCGCGATTCCTTACGCCAGCATCCTGAAGGCCATCGACAGGCTCAAGGACCTGATCTGAAACCCGCTCGCGGGGGCCTCCGGGTGCCCAGGCATCCGGATGGCATCAAGTTTAAGTTCTAGCTTAACTCTGCCACGAGGGAGGCTATAATTTGTTCGAGCTCCAGGTCGTCAGCAACACACCAATGTCCGGCGTGGACGACGTCAACGTGGTAGCGGAGACGTTCCTGGTCCAGATCGGATACCTGCCGAAGGGCTACGACCCGAAGACGGGGGTCACCACGATCAGGGACAGCGTCCCCTACCGCCTCTTCATGGAGCATCTCATGGCCCACCCGTCCAAGGCGTGGACGGTGGAGGAGCTGGCCGCCCTCCTGGGCACCACCAAGCCCACCATCTACCGCCACATAAACAAGCTGAAGTCCATGGACCTCCTGGAAGCCATGGATGTCGAGTACGACGGGCAGGTCCGCAAGGGCTACCGCATAAGGTTCGGCGACCTCTCCAAGGCCTGGAGCTTCACCGAGGCCAATGTGTCCATGGCGATGGAGAACTACCGCAAGACCATCGCCCACTTCCAGGACCTAGTTTCCAAGGAGTGATCATGATGGAGCAGGAGTACAGGGTCACGGTCGGTTCCAGATATTCCGTCGTTCACCGCATCACCGCCACCCAGGCGGAGACCTTCGAGGGGGTGTACAGGGGCATGTCCGTCATAGGGTCGGACACCGCCCTCGTCTTCGACGTCGACGGGAGGAAGAGGATGGTCGTCGCCTCGCTCATCTCCGTGATGGACGAGCTAGAGGCCGCCCCCGAGGAGCCCGAGAAGAAGGAGACCAGCAGCGCCTACTATGGATGACGTCTCACAGCTCTCCGCCGACCTCATCCAGGCGGTGAGGGACGGGACCGTCCGCGACAGGGACCAGCTGCAGAACCTCAAGCTGAAGCTCTGCAAGAGGTACGGACTCGCCGGCGTGCCCCCCAACTCCAGCATCCTGGCGAACGTCCGCGAGGAGGACAGGGACCTCCTGCTGCCGCTCCTGGTCAAGAAGCCCATGCGCACGATGTCCGGCGTGGCCGTAGTCGCCGTGATGACGTCTCCTCACGACTGCCCCCACGGCAGGTGCACCTACTGCCCCGGAGGGGTGGGCAACTGCTCCCCGCAGTCCTACACGGGCAAGGAGCCGGCCGCACGCCGCGCGGGAAGGAACGACTTCGACCCCTTCCTGCAGGTGACCGACCGCATACGCCAGCTCACGGACATCGGCCATCCGACCGACAAGATCGACCTCATCGTCATGGGCGGGACCTTCACCAGCCGCGACGCCGACTATCAGGAGTGGTTCGTGCGCAGGTGCTTCGACGCCATGAACGGTACCGACTCGGGGACGCTGGAGGAGGCGCAGCGTCTGAACGAGACCTCCGCTCACAGGTGCGTCGGGCTCACCGTCGAGACCCGCCCGGACGTGTTCGGGGCGGAGCAGATCGAGCGCGCCATGGCCTTGGGGGCCACAAGGGTGGAGCTCGGCGTGCAGATTCTCGATGACGACATACTCAGGGGGGTGGACAGGGGCCACGGGACCGAAGAGGTCCGCAGGTGTACCCGCGAGTGCAGGGAGCACGGCCTGAAGGTCTGCTACCACATCATGCCCGGACTGCCGGGATCGTCGCCGGAGCACGACCTGGAATGCTTCAGGAGGGTGTTCGACGACCCCGCGTACCGTCCGGACATGCTCAAGTTCTACACGACCCTCGTGATCGATGGCACCGGCCTCTACGATATGTGGAGGGCCGGGGAATACGAGCCGTACGACACCGAGACCGCCGTCCGCCTGCTGGCCGACATGAAGTCCGTCGTCCCCGAGTACGTGCGCATCCAGCGCATCCAGAGGGACATTCCCGCGCCGCAGATCGCCGCGGGCATAACCACCAGCAACATCCGCCAGCTCGTCGAGGACCGCATGCGTGCGGAGGGCCGCCCGTGCAGGTGCATCCGCTGCAGGGAGGTCGGCCACACCGGCGTGGTCCTGAGGGACCCGGCGGACGCCGAGCCGAAGGTGATCGAGTACGAGGCCTGCGGCGGCACGGAGCTGTTCATCACCTACGAGTACAGGGACTCCCTGATCGGATACGCCCGCCTGAGGCTCGACGCCAACGCGACCATCCGCGAGCTGAAGGTCTTCGGGAAGGCCGCGTCGATTGGCGACGAGGGGGAGTGGCAGCACCGCGGGTTCGGCCGCGAGCTGGTCGCCAGGGCCGAGGACCTCGCAAGGGAGCGCGGGTACGGCAGGATCAGGGTCACGAGCGGGGTGGGCGTCAGGAGATACTACGCGTCCCTCGGATACGGGTACGACCTGCCGTACATGGCGAAGGACCTGCGATCAGGAGGACTCGTCTTCGTCCGCGATCTATGGTCCGGCACATCCATCCCATCGGGGGATCGCCGGATGCCTTCGCAGAATCCGGACCACTGATGCCATAGTCTGGCTGAGACCTGGCATGTCATCTTCGGTGAGGTCTCTGTATAAATGCTTGTTAATTACGATAAAAAATTATGATAATAGAAAAAATTTGATATAATAAAAATTCGAGAATCAATCATTATCCTGGCCAATTACCACAATAAGAAGGATTATTCGCTCTACCGCCCGATTGGATATCCAGTTCGTCACAGGAGGAAGGTGCCGTTCTACCCCATGCTGTCTCAGAGCATGGATGTGCGCGGACAGATGTAGGCCATCAGCAGGATGGACGAGCAGCTCAGTTCGTTCAGGCAGTACCGCCCAATTGTATCGTGTCGTCCATGTCGCACACCAGGAGTTCCGTTGAATTGACGAAACGAAAAGACCATCGTTACTGAAGGCAGTGATAGAAAACAAGTGGCGGGCCTGAAGGGATTCGAACCCTTGGCCGTCCGATTAAGAGTCGGACGCTCTACCTAGCTGAGCTACAGGCCCACGACAAAGATGCTCATATCCTGCTTGTACATAAAACTATCTATTGGGCCGGAGGCCGACGGAGTCTGTCCAGCCCTCCACCAAACCAATATATGCGTCACTACGATACCCGCGTCCGATGTCCAAGTTGAAGGTCAGGGATCTGATGACGACCCAGGTGGTCACGCTCAAGCCGGACGACAACCTCAAGAAGGCTGTCATAAAGCTGGCTCTAGACAACGTATCCGGCGCGCCCGTCGTCGATAACAGGAACCACCTTCTCGGAATCCTCAGCGAGAACGACATCCTCGACCTCATCCTGCACTACCAGCTTGCCCTGGACAGGGAGCAGTCGGACTCGGTGATGCTCAATTATTCCATGGACTCCGCCAGCGAGCCCGACGAGAGGCTGAAGAAGATCTCCGAGGAGATCTCCAACAAGCTCGTCTCCGATGTCATGACCCGCACCGTCCTCACCGCCACCCCGGACACCACGATCATGGAGGTCCTCAAGTCCATGATCGAGCTCAAGGTCAACCGCCTGCCCGTCGTCGAGAAGGGCGTCGTGGTCGGGATCATCTCCCGTGGCGACATCATCTTCGCTCTCTACAAGAAGAAGGTCTGAAGCGGGATGCTGGAGGTACACGTCCTCGCCAGCGGCAGCGACGGGAACTGCACCGTCATAGAGAGCGACGGCGAGGCCATAATGATCGACGCCGGCATCAGCTGCAAAAAGATCCTCAAACAGATGGAGCAGGAGGGCGTCGACAAGGAGATGGTCAAAGCCATCCTCGTCACGCATGAGCACAGCGACCATGTCAGCGGCGCCGGCGCCACTGCCAGGAAGCTTGGTGTGCCTGTCATGTGCAACGAGGCGACGTTCTCGGCACTGAACCTGGGGAGCGTGGACTATGTCCCCATAGACCCGTCGGGGAGCTTCGACATCGGCCAGTTCCACGTGACACCGCTGCCCACGGTCCACAATGCCGTCCAGCCGTGCGCCTACTACACGCAGGTGGACGGGAAGAAGGTGCTCCTCGCCACCGACACCGGGAAGCTGACGTTCCAGATCGAGGCCGCCCTCAAGGAGGCGGACATCGCGGTCATCGAGGCGAACTACGACGCCAGGATGCTCGCCGAGGGTCCCTATCCCCCGCAGCTGAAGCAGCTCATCGGCAGCGACCACGGTCACATGTGCAACGTGGACACGGCAAAGGCGATCAGGCGCACGATGACCGACTCCGGGCGCCAGATCTTCCTGGCGCACCTGAGCAGGACCAACAACGAGCCAGACATCGCCAGGGAGACCGTCTCCGAGATAACAGGCATACGCCGCCTGAACATCGATTGTCTGGAGTTCCTGGGGGACTCCAGGACGCTCAGGGCGTAGGCGTGATGCGGGTGGCCTTGCCGGCGTTGACGAGGACGTCCGCCAGGACCCTCGGCAGGGTGACCAGGTCCTCCTTCGCGAGGCTGTAGTCCCTGTCAGGTCCCGCGAAGGGCGGCAGGTCCTCGAGGATCCTTATGAGCTCGGGGGAGAGGTCATCTTCCCGAACGGTCGTGTCCGAGGGTTCCTCCGGCGCGGCCAAGGGCTCTGTAGAGGGCTCGGGGACCGGCTCGGGCCCGTGAACGGGGGTCTCCGCGACCGGGGGCTCCTCGGAGACCGCAGGTTCCGGTTCGGGGACCGGCTCGTCGTCCGGGATGAACTGGTCCTCCTCGGGTATGTCGTCGAATGGCTCGTCGTCCATTGGGACGGCGTCCAGCGGGATCTCCTCCGGTTCCGGCTCGGGAGCCGGCGGCACGTCCCTGGCCGGGGGCTCGTCGATGCGCGTCTCGACCGTGACCCTCTTGCCCCTGAGCCTGTCGACCTCCGAAAGCTGGCGCCTGGTGAGCTCCAGGATGCCGTCGTAGTAGGTGCGCTCCTCGTCCGTGAGGCAGTCCAGCGCGTTGCGCCCGCCCTCCGCTCCGCGGATGGCCATGGCGGAGATCTTCCTGGTGCGCACGACCATGATGTCCTTGCACAGGCGGTCCGCCTTCTTACGGCGCTGCTCCGCGCCCTCGGTCATGACAGAGTCCGGGTCCTTCGACATCTGGCGGTCGTACTCCTGGCGCAGGGAGGTCAGGAGGTTCGCCATCGCCCTGTAGAGGTCCCTCCTCGGCTGCGAGAGGGATGCGCTCTTCATCTCGACCCTGTAGAGCTCGGACAGCTCATCGAATGTCATAGGGTCGACCGCGGGGCTCATCGGGGACGCCATCACGCGCGCGCTATAAAGCGTTCGGTGCGACGTCCGGCGGAGGGTTCAACTCCACCGCACCCATCCGGGTGTCATGAGGGTCCAGGATGTTTGCCGCCGCGGCGACGGGTGGGTGGAGGTCGATGTGTCCGTCTCACCCAGGTCCAGCCGCCCCGGTCCGGACGGCTACGACGAGTGGAGGAGGCGCATGGTCCTGAGGGTCTCCGCCCCGCCGCTCGACGGACGCGCTAACGCGGAGGTCTGCAGGTTCTTCTCCGATCTGACCGGATGCAGGTGCGAGGTCTCTTCGGGGATGACGTCCAGGCAGAAGACCGTCCGCATCCGCGGCGACCCCGATCCCATCCTCGCCTCGCTGGGGGCCGTCGATGGACGACGCCGAGCGCCTCGAGTCCATCGAGGAGTGCCTGGCCAGGCTCTCGGAGCTGGCGGAGGACCACGTGATCCTGGTGGAGGGCCTGAAGGACGTCGACGCCCTGAGGGCGCTGGGGATCGAGGGGGAGTTCTACTGCGTCCAGTCCGGCGGAGGGCCGCTGAAGGCCGCGGAGCACGTCTGGCGCGAGGGGAGGCCGGCCGTGATCCTGACGGACTGGGACAGGCGCGGAGGGAACCTCGCGGATTCGCTGAGGCGGGACCTGGAGTCGCTCTGCGTGGATTATGACGACACGGTGCGCAGGGACCTGACGGTCCTCTGCAGGCCGTACTCCAAGGACGTCGAGTCGCTGGACTCGGCGGTCAGGCTCCTGAGGGAGCGCGTCGAACTGATGAAGGTTTAAATCGCTCGGGGCATAACAACGCCGACATGGGCGCGTTCATAGTCTTGGAGGGCATCGACGGCACCGGGAAGACCACCGCATGCAGGTCCGCGGCGGAGATCCTCCGTTCGGAGGGGCGCGACGCGGAGGTGACCTTCGAGCCCACCGACACCGGCGTGGGCGCGCTGATACGCTCAGGCGCCGCAGGGAGGATATCCCAGAGGGCCGAGTCGCTGCTGTTCGTCGCCGACCGCATCGAGCACACCGACCGCATCATGCGCAGGGTCGGGGAGGGTTCCGTCGTGCTGTGCGACAGGTACTACGCGTCCACCATCGCCTACCAGTCCGCCTCCCTGGACGGGGACTCCGCGGACGAGGGCTGGCTAGAGACCCTCTCCGAGCGGTTCGTCGGCATCCCTGACGCGGTCATCCTGCTGGACATGGACCCCGCGGAGGCCCTCGCCAGGGTGGGCTCCAGGGGAGAGGAGGGGAGCAAGTTCGAGGAGCTCCGCTTCCTCACCCAGGTCAGGGAGCGCTACCTGGAGCTGGCGGAGAGGTACGGCTTCGAGGTCGTCGACGCCTCCCGCCCCAGGGAGGACGTCCTGGCCGACGTCATGAAAATCATTCGGGAGGTTCTTTGAGATGCATCCTTCGGAGGAGATCTACTGCGAGAAGAGCACCAAGCTCAGGGGGAAGACGGTCGTCATCGGCATCACCGGGAGCATAGCAGCCGTCGAGTGCTTCGGCACCATAAGGGAGCTGGTCAGGCACGGCGCGGAGGTCAGGGTCGTGATGACCCGCGAGGCCCAGAAGCTCGTCACGCCCGACTCCCTGGAGTTCGCCTGCGGCCACAGGCCGGTCACGGACCTCACCGGCGGGACCGAGCACATCACCATGATGGCCGCCCGCTCCGCCGACCTGCTCCTCATCTACCCGGCGACTGCGAACACCGTGTCCAAGCTGGCCAACGGCATCGACGACACACCGGTGACGTCCTTCGCCACCGTCGCCCTCGGATCCGGGATCCCGGTGGCCATCGCGCCGGCCATGCACGACTCCATGTACACCAACCCCGCGGTCTCCGCGAACATAGCCAGACTAAAGGCGTGGGGCGTCACCTTCATCGGCCCCCGCGTCTCCGACGGCAGGGCGAAGGTCGCATCCCGCGAGGAGATCGTCGCATCCACGTTCAAGCTGCTCTCCAGGAACTACCTGCAGGGCAAGCGCCTGCTGATCATCGGCGGCAGGAGCGAGGAGCCAATCGACTCGATGAGGATCATCACCAACCGCTCGTCCGGGACCATGAGCGTGGAGCTCGCCAGGAGGGCCTTCGAGAGGGGTGCGGACGTGGAGCTGTGGATGGGCGGATGCAGCGTGCAGCTGCCCGACTACATCCCCACCAGGAGGTTCGCCACCGTGTCGGACCTCGTGGGGATGGTCCCGGAGATAGACCACGATGCGGTCATCGTCCCGGCCGCCCTGGCGGACTTCACCCCGCTGGAGCCTGTGTCCGGCAAGATATCCAGCGATGCGGGGTTCGACCTCGATCTGGGGCCGGTCCCGAAGGTGCTGCCCCTCATCAGGGAGAGGTGCCCCGTGGTCGTCGGCTTCAAGGCCGAGTCGGGTCTCACGAGGCAGGAGCTGGTCGACAGGGCGAGGAGCCGTCTGCAGAGGTACGACCTCGCCGCCGTGGTGGCCAACGACATCGACGTGGTCGGGAGGACGACCTCCTCCTCCATCCTCGTGACCGAGACCGAGGACAGGGCCATCACCGGTACGAAGGCCGAGGTCTCCGACGCGATCCTCGACCTCTGCATCAAGAAGCTGCGATCATGGCGAGAGCGTTCTGCCCCGGGCACGTGTCGTGCATCTTCCAGCCGATCAGGTCCTACGACGTGATGTCGACGGGGTCCCGCGGGGTGGGCATACGCCTGAGCCTCGGGGCCCGCGCCGACGTCGTCCCGAGGGACGACGGCGAGGTCATCGTGAGGATGGACGGCGAGGAGTCCGACGCACCCGTCACCCGCACGGTGGCCTCGATCATGGCGCCCGGGACGGGGTTCGACATCTCGATAGACAACGACCTGCCGGTGAGCCAGGGGTTCGGCATGAGCGCCGCCGGAGCGATCGCCGTCGGTCTTGCCATAGCGGATGTCACGGGCATGCCCAGGTTCGAGGCGTTCTCCGCCGCACACGTGGCGGAGGTCCGCTGCGGAGGGGGGCTCGGGGACGTCAGCGCCATAGTCGGCGGCAGGGACGTGCCGATACGCACGGTGGCGGGACTGCCGCCACACGGGGCCGTCAGGAACGCCGGGTTCACGATCCCCAGGATTACACTGGCGGTGCTCGGGCCGGTCATGGAGACCGGCGACGTCCTGGCCGATCCCGGGAGGATGGAGGCCGTCCGTGACGCGGCGGCCGACACCCTGGACGGGTTCATAGCGGATCCCACCTACGAGAACCTGTTCGTCGCGTCCAACCGCTTCTCCCGCGAGACCGGTCTGGAGTCGTCCCGCATGTCGGACGTCCTGGACGGCCTCAGGTCCCGCGGGTTCCATGCCGGCATGTGCATGCTGGGCAACAGCATCTACACAGACGCGCCGGAGGAGGTCCTCTGGTCCATGCTGGGCAGGGGTCACGTGAGGACGTTCAGGTGCTCTTCGAGCCATCGCGAGGCGATCGTTCAAAGAGCGTGAAGAGGACGTCGTCCCCTCCGACGTCGAAGAGGCCGATCCTGGCGCCGCAGTCCAGCCAGGCGTGGGCGTAGTTAACGGCCGCGAAGGCGGTGACGAGGTCTCCGCACTCCCTGAAGTGCTTCGCGTCCGAGTAGTAGCAGTTGGCCATCTCGAGGAAGCTGTCCGCCAGGCGGCGGTTGTAGGACTTCTCCGGCGCCGCGATCCTGAGCTTCGCCAGGGCGCGGCCCGTGATGTCGAGGTATTTGTCCATCCGCTCGTCGGTGACGACGTCCTGTCTTTCTGCCATGGCCTCTCGCAGGTCGTCCGGGCATATCGCCGTGTCGGTCGGGGGCAGTCACCTTTATATGGATGGATGCTATATCCAAGAATAGCATGGGAACTCCCGGCCCGGGACGATCGGGCCCGCTCCTGCCTTGAAGACGCGTTGGTTACCCGTGTCCTCCTTTCTCCTTTTCCGGGGGTCATCCCCCGGCCATACCCACGCTCTGGGTCACCGTCCCAGTAAACCCTTATTACCGCGATTACTTACACGCGAATCATGATAATAGTAGGCGGCTCCTCATCCAGGGACCTTGCCAAAGAGCTGGCGGGTATCCTCGACTGCACCTATATCCAGGCCGCGTCCACGAAGTTCCCCGACGGCGAGTGCTACACCAGGATCGACGCCGAGGCCCTCGATGACGACGTGGTCATCGTCCAGAACACCTACCCCAACGACAGCCTGATCGAGATGTTCCTGATCCAGGACGCCGTCCGCAGGCTCGGGGCCAGGTCCGTCACCCTGGTCATCCCCTACTTCGGGTACGCCAGGCAGGACCGCGTCTTCAAGCCCGGCGAGCCGGAGTCCGCCAAGGTAATGTGCCAGCACCTCGCTCTGGTCTGCGACAGGGTCATCACCATCGACATCCACAAGGAGGCCGTCCTCGACTACTTCCCCTGCAGGCACACCGACCTCAAGGCCGCCGCCGTCATAGCCGACTACTTCAAGGGCAAGGGGATCGACCTGGTCCTCTCCCCAGACATCGGGGCCGCAGGGCGCGCCAAGGACGTCGGTGACAGGATGGGCGTCCCCAGCGACCACCTGAACAAGACCCGCCTCTCCGGGACCGAGGTCAGGATCGCCCCCGCCACATTCGACGTCGCGGGCAAGAACGTCCTCATCGTGGACGACATGATTTCCACCGGAGGGACCATCGTCACCGCCGCCTCCGCCCTCAGGGACGCCGGCGCCGCGTCCGTAGCGGTCGCCTGCACCCACGGGGTCTTCGTGAACAACGCCATCGAGAGGCTCACCGGCTCCGCTCTGTCCGCGGTGCTCTGCTGCAACACCCTCGAGAACGAGGTGTCCCACATCTCCGTCGCCGGCCTCATCGCCGACGCGCTGAGGGAGTGATCTGCATGTCGATGAAAGAGGACAACTTCGCCGACTGGTACCTCGACATCGTCGAGAAGGCCAACCTCTGCGACAAGAGGTACCCCATCAAGGGGATGAACGTCTGGACGCCGTACGGCTGGAAGATCATGAGGCAGATCGACTCCTACATCCGCGAGGAGTTCGACGCCACCGGGCACGACGAGGTCTGCTTCCCCCTGATGATCCCGGAGGACCAGTTCGCCAAGGAGAAGGACCACATCAAGGGATTCGACGAGGAGGTCTACTGGGTCACCCACGCCGGCCTCAACGAGCTCGACGTCAGGCTGGTCGTCAGGCCCACCTCGGAGACCGCCATGTACCCGATGTTCTCCCTCTGGGTCAGGTCCCACCAGGACCTCCCCCTGAAGACGTACCAGATCGTCAACACCTTCAGGTACGAGACCAAGCAGACCCGCCCGTTCATCAGGGTCCGCGAGATCCACTTCTTCGAGTCCCACACCTGCCACGTGTCCGAGGAGGACGCCCAGTGCCAGGTGGAGGAGGACATCGAGATCCTCGAGAGGATCGCCAGGAAGATCTGCCTGCCCTACACCCTGCTCATCCGCACCGAGTGGGACAAGTTCCCCGGCGCGCACTACACCGTCGGCATCGACACGTCCATGCCCAACGGCAGGACGCTGCAGATGGGGTCCATCCACCACTACCGCACCAACTTCTCTATCCCCTACGACATCACCTACGAGGACGAGAACGGCGAGCACAAGCACGTCCACCAGACCACCTTCGGCATGTCCGAGAGGCTGGTCGGCGCCCTCATCGGCGTCCACGGGGACGACCAGGGACTCGTCATGCCCCCGGGCATCGCCCCCTTCCAGTGCGTGATCATCCCGATCTTCAAGAAGGACAATGCGGCGGCCGTCGCAGAGGCCACCATGCGCATCGCCGAGGTGCTCAGGTCGGCAGGCATCCGCGTGAAGCTGGACGACCGCGACATGCGCCCCGGCGCCAAGTACTACGAGTGGGAGATGAAGGGAGTCCCGCTGCGCATCGAGCTCGGCGGCAGGGACATCGAGAACGGCGTGGTCTCCTTCGCCAGGAGGGACACCGGCGAGAAGGGCGAGATCGCCATCGACTCCCTCGCGCCCGGCGTGCAGCTCCTGCTCGACGCCATCTCCGAGAACATGTACCAGAAGGCCTGCGAGATCCAGAAGTCGCGCATCCAGGACGTGGACTCGGTCGAGAACCTGCCCGAGGACAAGATCCTCAGGTTCGGCTGGTGCGGCTGCGAGGAGTGCGGCCACAAGTTCGAGGACACCTACGGGTTCAAGATCCTCGGCAGGCCCTACCACCCCGAGCAGTACTCCGGCAAGTGCATAATCTGCGGCAAGCCCGTGGACCAGCCGGCGTACGCCGCGCACACCATGTGATCCGGGGGCTCCGACCCCCGGGAAACCATGCCGGGCCCCGTGCCCGGCGAACCCGTCCGGACGCGTCCCGGCGGGGTCATTCTATTAAACGAGGTGCCCAATCGTCCGTCCATGTTCGCAGAGGGCGAGACGGTGTTCCTGGAGGACGCCGAGGGGAAGAGGCACTGGCTCAAGGTTTCGTTCGGCATGCTGAAGGTCCAGGGGCTCGGCGCCATGGACGGGTCCAAGCTCAAGGGACTGGACGACGGCGACCGCGTGACCCTGGTCGGCCGCGAGTACACCGTGTTCCGCCCCGGCGCGATGGACCTCATCGGCTCGCTGGAGAGGGGCGCCCAGATCATCTCGCCCAAGGACGCCGCCACGATCCTCATGCACTGCGACGTGAAGTCCGGCGACCGCGTCCTCGAGATCGGCGCTGGGTCCGGCGGCCTCACCACCGCTCTGCTCACCGCCGTAGGTCCGACGGGCCACGTGCACACCATGGAGCTCAAGGAGGAGAACGCGAAGCGCACGGAGAGGAACGTCGCCCGCACCGGGCTGGACTCCCGCTGGTCCTATTCCATCGGGGACGCCCGCGAGGCCGATCCAGGAATCGACTGGCAGGCGGACGCGCTCACCATGGACATGCCAGACCCGTGGTTGGCGCTGCCCAATCTCGATCCCCTCCTGAGGGCGGGCGGCAGGCTCTGCGCCTACGTGCCGAACATGAACCAGATGGAGAGCATAGTCACGGCCCTCCGCGAGGCGGGCTACGCCGACGTCCGTGCGCTGGAGAACATCCAGAGGTTCATGGAGGTCCACCCAGGAGGGGTGAGGCCGTCCTTCGACACCCTCGGCCACACGGCGTACCTCATCTTTGCCAGGAAGAGGGCCGCACCGGTCACGGAGAGGGCCGGAGAGTCCGAAAACCGATCGCAGGCGCGATTTAACAAGGTTAAGCACGCATCGGGCGACGGGCCGTGTCCGCGCATAGCCGATTCTGTTAAATAGGATGACCCGTTGCCCGATACTTACAAGCTTTAAGCTATCCATGGGCCTGTAGCTCAGCTAGGTAGAGCATCTGACTTTTAATCAGGTGGTCAAGGGTTCGAATCCCTTCAGGCCCGCCAGATGGACTTCATGAGCGATCGAACGGCGGATCAAGTATGAGGAAGGCATGCGTAGCATTTCTCTGAAACCGATTAACCGGCTGACCGGGCTGGGAAAAAGTAGGTGAGTCACTTGGCAGCAGAAACTAGCTTCAATGTGCTTAGGCACGTCCTCGTTCCGGAGCACCATCTCCTCTCTCAGGAGGAGGCGGACGCGGTGCTCGGGGAGATGGGCATCACCAGGGGGCAGCTTCCGAAGATCAGGAAGAGCGACCCCGGCATCAAGGTCCTTGAGACGATCCACGGGCCCATCGACGAGGGTCGCGTCATCAAGATCGTCAGAAAGAGCGAGACCGCGCAGGAGTTCGTGGTCTACAGGCTCGTAACCAGGGGGTGAGCGACTGAGGGATCTGGTAAATCTTTACTTCAGGGAGCGCAACATCGTCAACCACCACATCTCGTCCTTCGACGACTTCCTCGCCACCGCGGACAACCCGGACAGCAGGATGCAGAGGATCGTCGACGACATCCGTGTGCCCACGGACGACGCGGACAGGGGGATCATCAGGCTGGACCCGGAGAGGACCGGCGGAAGGAACATCGAGATCCGCATCGGCAGGCCGAGGGACGACGACGGGAAGGTCGACCCCCAGAGCAAGGCCACCATCCGCGTCGAGGAGCCCAAGGTCATGGAGGCCAACGGGTACAGCCACGAGCTCACCCCCATGGAGGCCAGGCTCAGGAACCTCAACTACATGTCCCCCGTCTACGTCCGCTTCGACGTCTACGAGGACGGCGTGCAGAAGGAGGTGCCCGAGAGCGAGAGGTGGATCCACGTCGGGGATCTCCCGATGATGGTCAAATCCTCCGGCTGCAACCTCAACCGCCAGGTCATGGAGAGGCACGCCGAGCGCGCCTTCACCGACAGGGAGTACGAGGACGAGCTCATCAGGCAGAAGGAGGACCCCAGGGAGCCCGGCGGATACTTCATCATCGGCGGCACCGAGAGGGTCCTGATCACGCTCGAGGACCTGGCCCCCAACAGGGTCATGGTCGAGTACAACGAGAAGTACGGCGCGGCCGTGGAGGTCGCCAAGGTGTTCTCCCAGAAGGACGGATACCGCGCCCTCACCCTCGTGGAGAAGAAGAAGGACGGCATGGTCATGGTCTCCGTGCCCGTCGCCTCCGGAAGCATCCCGCTGGTGGCCCTCATGAAGGCCCTCGGGATGGAGTCCGACGAGGAGATCTTCGAGACCATCGTGTCCGACGAGGCCATGGCGAACATCGTCTACGCCAACATCGAGGCCTCCTTCGACAAGAAGACCTACGCCCCCAACGGATACCACACCCAGGAGGACGCCATCCTGTTCCTGGAGAGGAACTTCGCCGCCGGTCAGGCGAAGGAGTACAGGACCAAGAAGGTCGAGAGCATCCTCGACAGGTCCCTGCTGCCCCACCTCGGTGACACCCAGGAGGACCGCATGAAGAAGGCCATCTTCCTCGGCCGCATCGCCCACTCCGTCCTGGAGCTGTCCCTCGGCAAGAGGAAGGAGGACGACAAGGACCACTACGCCAACAAGAGGCTCAAGCTGTCCGGCGACCTCATGGAGGATCTCTTCAGGACCAGCTTCAGCAGCCTCATGAAGGACCTGAAGTACCAGCTGGAGAGGAACTGGGGCAGGAAGAAGAGCGAGATGAACATCGCCTCCTCCATCCGTCCCGACCTCCTCACCCACAAGCTGCTCCACGCTCTCGCCACCGGGAACTGGGTCGGCGGACGCGCGGGAGTGTCCCAGCTGCTCGACAGGACGTCCAACCTCTCTGCCATGTCCCACCTCAGGAGGGTCACGTCCTCGCTGACCAGGAGCCAGCCCCACTTCGAGGCCCGTGACCTGCACCCCACCCAGTGGGGAAGGCTGTGCCCGTCCGAGACTCCCGAGGGTCAGAACTGCGGACTGGTGAAGAACGCCGCCCTGATCATCGACGTGTCCGAGGGATTCCCCGACGGCGACGTCAAATGGATGCTCAGGGAGCTCGAGCTCGAGACCGTCAAGTCTGGTACCGGCGCCAGGGTCTACGTCAACGGGGACCTCATCGGCACCCACTCCGACCCTGCCAAGCTCGTCAGCGACATCAGGGAGCGCAGGCGCTGCGGACTCATCTCCAACGAGATCAACATCCGCTACGACGCCGAGATGGGCGAGATCCTCATCAACTGCGACGAGGGACGCCTCAGGAGGCCCCTGCTCATCGTCAAGAACGGCAGGCTCGTCCTCACCAGGAAGCACCTGGAGGGCATCCGCGACGGCAGGGTCAAATGGAACGACCTGTTCCGCGAGGGCATCGTCGAGTGGCTCGACGCCGAGGAGGAGGAGGACGCGTTCGTCGCCGTGGACGCCTACGACCTCCCGAGGAGGTGCCCCTGCTGCGGGCACGCGCTCTCGGTCACCGACGCCGACTGGATGAACCCCGGCAAGGACGGGGACGTCGAGCTCAGGTGCACCTGGTGCGACGGCACCTTCGAGGTGCCCACCAAGATCACCGAGGCCCACACCCACATGGAGATCGACCCCATGGTCATCATCGGCGTGGCCGCCGGTATCGTCCCCTATCCGGAGCACAACTCCGCGCCCCGTATCACCATGGGCGCGGGAATGGGTAAGCAGGCCCTGGGAGTGCCCACCGCCAACTACAGGATCAGGCCCGACACCCGCGGACACCTGATGCAGTACCCCCAGGTCCCGATGGTCCAGACCCAGACCATGAAGTACATCGGCTACAGCCACAGGCCCGCCGGTCAGAACTTCTGCATCGCGGTCCTGTCGTACCACGGGTACAACATCGAGGATGCCCTGGTCATGAACAAGAGCTCCGTCCAGCGCGGACTCGGAAGGTCCACCTTCATGAGGTCCTACCGCGCCGAGGAGCGCCGCTACCCCGGAGGACAGGAGGACCACTTCGAGATCCCCTCGCCCGACATCATGGGCGCCAGGGCGGACCTGGCCTACGCCGAGCTCGGGGAGGACGGTCTCATCTCCCCCGAGTCCGAGGTCCACGGGTCCGACGTCCTCATCGGGAAGACGTCCCCGCCCAGGTTCCTGGAGGAGGACACAGACTTCCTCACCCCGCAGAAGCGCAGGGAGACCTCCGTCACCGTGCGCCCCGGCGAGAAGGGCTACGTCGACTCCGTCATGATCACCGAGTCCGAGAACGGATGCAGGCTGGTCCGCGTCAAGGTCAGGGACGAGAGGATCCCTGAGCTGGGCGACAAGTTCTGCTCCAGGTTCGGACAGAAGGGAGTCGTCGGAAGGCTCGTCGACCAGTGCGACATGCCCTTCACCGCCGACGGGGTCACCCCCGACCTCGTCGTCAACCCCCACGGAATCCCGTCCCGTATGACCATCGGGCACGTGCTCGAGATGATCGCGGGCAAGGTCGGGTCCATGGAGGGCCGCATCATCGACGGAACCGCGTTCTCCGGAGAGAACGAGGACTCCATCCGCGACGGGCTCGTGAGGAACGGGTTCAAGAGGGACGGCAAGGAGGTCATGTACGACGGCAGGACCGGACGCATGATCCAGACCGAGGTCTACACCGGCGTCATCTTCTACGAGAAGCTGCACCACATGGTCAGCGGAAAGATGCACGTCAGGTCCAGGGGACCCGTCCAGATCCTCACCAGGCAGCCCACCGAGGGACGCTCCAGGCAGGGAGGTCTCAGGTTCGGAGAGATGGAGAGGGACTGTCTCATCGGTCACGGCGCGGCCATGGTCATCAAGGACAGGCTGCTCGACGAGTCCGACGGAACCGTCCAGTACATCTGCGGCAACCCCAGGTGCGGACACATAGCAATCAAGGACAGGAACGGTGCGCTCTACTGCCCGGTGTGCAAGAACCACACCCACATCTATCCCGTCCAAACTTCCTACGCTTTCAAGCTGCTGATGGACGAGCTCCTGAGCATGGGTGTCGCCATGAGGCTTCAGCTGGAGGACCTGAGATGACAGCAGGAATCACGAAGAGGATCGGATCCATCAAATTCTCCTGCGTCTCGCCCGACGAGATCAGGAGGATGTCCGCGACGAAGATCATCACCGCGGACACCTACGATGACGAGGGATACCCGATCGAGATGGGACTCATGGACCCCCACATGGGAGTCATCGAGCCCGGTCTCCGCTGCAAGACCTGCGGATGCAAGGTCGACGAGTGCCCCGGACACTTCGGGCACATCGACCTGGCCATGCCGGTCATCCACGTCGGGTTCATCAAGGACATCAAGATGCTCCTGGAGTCGACCTGCTGCAAATGCGGCAGGCTGATGCTCTCCGAGGAGCAGATCAGGGCCCGCATGGACAGCATGGAGAGGATGGAGGAGTTCGGCGGGGACACCGTCGAGTTCAAGAACTACTCCAAGGAGACCGCCAAGGACGCGTCCGGAAAGGGCATCTGCCCCTACTGCGGCGCCGAGCAGATCAAGATCAAGCTCGACAAGCCCACCACCTTCAGGGAGGTCAACGACAACCACAAGCTGACCGCCAAGGAGGTCCGCGAGAGGCTCGAGCGCATCCCCGACGACGACCTCAGGGCCCTGGGCATCGACCCCGAGACCTGCAGGCCCGAGTGGATGGTCCTCACCGCCCTGGCGGTCCCGCCGGTCACCGTGAGGCCGTCCATCACCCTCGACTCCGGAGACAGGTCCGAGGACGACCTGACCCACAAGCTGGTCGACGTCCTGAGGATCAACCAGAGGCTCAGGGAGAACCGTGACGCCGGTGCGCCGCAGCTGATCGTCGAGGACCTGTGGGAGCTGCTCCAGTACCACGTCACCACCTACTTCGACAACCAGACCTCCGGCATCCCGCCCGCGAGGCACAGGTCCGGCCGCCCGCTCAAGACGCTGGCCCAGAGGCTCAAGGGCAAGGAGGGACGCTTCAGGTCCAACCTGTCCGGAAAGCGTGTCAACTTCAGCGCCCGTACCGTCATCTCGCCCGACCCCCTGCTCTCGATCAACGAGGTCGGCGTGCCGGTCATCGCGGCCAGGGAGCTGACCGTGCCCGTGCACGTCAACGCCCACAACATCGACAGGATGCGCGAGTTCGTGGCCCGCGGCCCCGGACCGCTCCCGGACAACCCCTACGTCCCCGGCGTCAACTACGTCATCCGTTCCGACGGCAGGAGGATCAGGGTCACCGAGAAGAACGCGGCCGACGTGGCCGAGGGCATCGAGGTCGACTACGTGGTCGAGAGGCAGCTCGTGGACGGCGACATCGTCCTGTTCAACAGGCAGCCTTCGCTGCACAGGATGTCCATCATGGGACACCGCGTCAGGATCATGCCCGGACGCACCTTCAGGTTCAACCTGTGCGACTGCCCGCCGTACAACGCCGACTTCGACGGCGACGAGATGAACCTCCACGTGCTCCAGTCCGACGAGGCCCGCGCCGAGGCGCGCATCCTCATGCTGGTCCAGGAGAACATCCTCTCACCCAGGTACGGAGGACCCATAATCGGTGCCATCCACGACCACATCACCGGGGCGTACTTCCTCACGCACAACAACCCCAGGTTCGGCGCCGCCGAGGCCTCCAACATCATGTTCAAGCTCGGGGACATCGAGATGCCCGAGCCGTTCATCGACGAGAAGACCGGCGAGCACTACTGGACCGGGAAGCAGCTGTTCTCCACCGTCCTCCCGGACGACTTCAACACCACCTTCAAGGCGAACATCTGCCAGAACTGCTCCGTCTGCAAGAAGGACCAGTGCGAGTTCGACGCGTACGTCAAGATCAGGGACGGCAAGCTGCTGTGCGGAACCATCGACGTCAAGGGGATCGGGAACAGCAAGGGTAAGATCCTGGACCGCATCGCCAGGGGCTACGGCGCCGACCGCGCCGCCCAGTTCATCAACCAGGTCACGAGGCTCGCCCTCGGATCCATCATGAACCACGGGTTCAGCACCGGAATCGGCGACGAGGACATACCCGAGGAGGCGGCGCTGCAGATCGCCAACAACACCCAGGACTGCATCGACAAGGTGACCGAGCTGGTCGACTCGTACCGCGACGGCACCCTCGAGCAGATGCCCGGAAGGTCCCTCAGGGAGACCCTGGAGGTCAGTGTCATGAAGGTCCTGGGAGACGCCCGTGACGGAGCCGGTAAGATCGCCGGTAAGCACCTGGGAATGTCCAACCCCGCGGTCATCATGGCCAAGGCCGGAGCCCGCGGATCGATGCTCAACCTGTCCCAGATGGCCGGTTGCGTCGGTCAGCAGGCCGTCCGTGGAGAGAGGCTCTCCAGAGGATACTGGAACAGGACCCTGCCCCACTTCGAGAGGGGGGACCTCGGCGCCTACGCCAGGGGATTCTGCTCCAACTCCTACAAGTCCGGACTGTCCCCGACCGAGTTCTTCTTCCACGCCATGGGAGGCAGGGAGGGACTGGTCGATACCGCCGTCCGTACGTCCAGGTCCGGATACATGCAGAGGCGTCTCGTCTCCGCGCTGGAGGACCTGAAGCTCACCGCCGACGGAACCGTCAGGAACACCGCCGGCACGATCGTCCAGTTCTACTACGGAGAGGACGGGGTCGACCCGTCCAAGGCCGTGCGCGGAAAGGCGATCGACCTCGACGACCTGTTCTCCGAGGTCCTCGGAGACGACTACGAGGGTCTGCTCCACCTCGACACCAAGGATGTCGGAGGGGACTACGGATCCCTGGAGAAGGACGAGATGGAGTACATCGAGGAGGAGTCCGAGGAGTCCGAGGACGACATGGACTTCGACTACGAGGGAGGAGGCGAGTGATATGGCAAGGAAGGACACCATCAAGGCTCTGACCAGCAGGGGGATCTCCGAGGAGACCACCGCGCTGCTGCTCACCAAGTACACCTCGCTCACCGCCATCGCCAACGCCGGCGAGGCGGAGCTCGTCAACCTCGGTCTGATGGAGGAGGAGGCGGCTTCCGTTCTCGCCAAGATCGGCAAGAGGAAGGCCTCCGCGCCGTCCAAGGCGAAGAAGGAGGTCGAGGAGATCGAGCCAGTCGCCCCCATGGAGGAGGTCGTCAAGGAGTACGTCCTCAACGAGGGCGAGACCAGGCTCAAGGAGATGAGGGACAGGCTCGGCATCGAGCTTCCGCTGAAGGTCGTCGTCGACATCGCCGCCCGCATCAAGAACGCCGACCTGCCCGACGACAAGTGCGAGGCGCTGCTCAGACGCGCCAACGAGATGTACGTCAGGCACAAGATGGACCAGAACGAGTCGGCGGGAGTCATGGCCGCGCACTCCATCGGAGAGCCGGGTACGCAGATGAACATGCGTACCTTCCACTACGCGGGAGTCGCGAACGTGAACGTCACCCAGGGTCTGCCCAGGCTGATCGAGATCGTCGACGCCAGGCGCATACCCTCCACGCCGTCCATGAACATCCCCCTCATCGGCACCGCCGCGGAGGACGAGATGGTCGCCAAGTTCGTGGCCTCCAACATCGAGATCACGACCCTGCTGGACGTCGCCCGCGTGGAGACCGACATCACCAACATGAGGCTCATCATCGTGCCCGAGCCCCGCAAGATGGAGGCCAAGGGCATCACCGAGGACGACATCGTCGAGAGGCTCGGCAAGGTGAAGGCGGTCAAGGGAATGGTCCAGAAGGACGGGTTCGAGATCGTCGTGACCTCGGACGAACCGTCCTACAAGAAGCTTCAGCTGATGTTCGACGCCATCAAGAATGCCAAGATCAAGGGGATCGACGGCATCACCAGGGCCATCCTGTCCAAGACGGAGGGCACCTGGAAGATCATCACCGAGGGCAGCAACCTCAAGGAGGTGCTCAAGGTGGAGGGCGTCGACGCGGACAACGTCATGACGAACAGCATCCTGGAGGTCGCCGACGTCCTGGGTATCGAGGCCGCCAGGAACTCGATCATCCATGAGGCCATGGGCACCCTCGGGGAGGCCGGTCTGGACGTCGACATAAGGCACATCATGCTGGTCGCCGACCTCATGACGAACGACGGATACGTGAAGGCCATCGGAAGGCACGGAGTCTCCGGAAAGAAGTCCTCCGTGCTCGCAAGGGCGGCCTTCGAGATCACCGCAGCGCATCTGCTGCACGCCGCGATGGTGGGCGAGACCGACCCCCTGGAGGGAGTCACCGAGAACATCATCGTCGGACAGCCGGTCACCCTCGGTACCGGCGCTGTAAACCTGATTTACACACCCAAGAAGAAGAACGGGGATGACAAGATATGAGTGACGAGAAGATCGATATTAGCAGGGCGCTGAAATCCGCCATCACCACCGGAAAGGTGGAGTTCGGGGTCGACCAGACCCTCAAGGCCGTCAAGAACGGGAACGCCCAGATGGTCGTCCTGGCCAGGAACTGCCCCTGCAAGGAGCTCACCGGCGACATCGGTGTGAAGGTCCACGTGTTCGACGGAAACAACATGGAGCTCGGCGCCCTGTGCGGAAAGCCGTTCTCCGTCTCCGCTCTGGTCGTCATCGACAAGGGCAGCTCCAACATCCTTACGCTGTGATCAGAATGCCCGCCGACATCGTGCTTACAGAGGACACGCTGAGGTACATCTCCCTCTTCGAGACCGTGACCAAGACCAGCGCCATCGACTGCATGGACACCGAGGACAAGCTCGTGTTCATCGTCGAGAAGGGCAAGGCCAACATCGCGGTCGGGAAGAAGGGCGAGCATGTCATCAAGCTCAAGGAGCTGACCGGGAAGAACATCCAGGTCGTCGAGTACTCCGAGGACCCGGAGCAGTTCGTGATGAACGTCTTCCACATCTACGGCCCCCAGAAGGTCGTGATTGAGCAGCGCGGGAACATCACCCATGCCACGGTGACCGTCGACCCCAAGCTGAAGGGTCGCGCGATCGGCAAGGCGGGCAAGAACCTGCGTCTGGCCAGGGACATCGTGAACAGGCATCACGACATCCAGAGCCTCAGCGTCGAGTGATCGTCCCTTGCGGGACGCCAAACGATTTCCATCGCCCCCGCACCCCCACGGGAGGGTGCGGGGTGCCATTCTCACATCATCTGGCTCTTTCGGTTCAGAGGGGTCCTCTCGACCTCGAGGCCGTCGGCCGTCGGGTACTGCTCGGACAGCCAGGCCTTGAACCCGAGGCCGCCGCAGACCTCCTCGAGGACCCACGGCGCCACCTCGACGCGGTCCTCCCCGGCGCACATCAGATCGTCAGGCACGCCGAGCTCGGCGAGCCTGGCGGAGACCTCGATGGGGTCCCCCTTCACGAATCCGCGGACGATGGTGCCGTCCTCTGTGACCTGCTGGTACTTCGGGCATGTGTTGAGCGCCCTGCGTATGAGCCTCCTGCGGAGCTGGATCCCGTCCTTGAAGGACGAGGAGCAGAAGTGGATGTCGATCCCCCTCACCTTCTTCATGACGGCCATGGCGGTCTCCTCGGAGCCGGCGACGGCCGAGGAGACGTCGTCCCTGACAGCGTAGCCGTAGGCGTTCATCATGTCCCAGTTGCTCTCGGAGAACTCGAGCTCGTTGAGGTTGACGAAGGCCACCCCGACAGATCTGGCATATTCGATCATCGCGCGGAGCTCCGCCTCCCTGCGGGGGAGCGCGGGGACCTCGATGCCCACGGGGATGCGGACCGCGGAGACGACCTCCGCGAGGCGGGTGTCGGCCATACGGGTCCACACGTCCTCCGGAGGATGGATGCGCAGCTCGTCGAGGCCGGCCTCCTCCAGCGCCCTCGACTTCTCGGGGTCCATGGTCGCCGTGTACAGGTGGATGTGATGGTCCGGGCCGAAGCGGTCCTTCAGGAGGTGTATGAAGTGGAGCGTCCTGTCCATCACCGCGAGCGGGTCCCCGCCGGTGATGCCGGTGCCGCGGGCGTCCATGGCCTCGGCCTCGGCGATGACCTCCTCGTCGGTGGTGACGCGCCCCTCGTTGGCGTAGATGACGTCGAGCCCCTTCTTCTCCAGGGACACGGGGCAGTAGTAGCAGTTCCAGCCGCATCTCCCCGTAACGAGCAGGACCATCTTGGACCCCTCGATGCATCTGACGCATCCCTCGGACACCTTGCCGCAGCGCGCGGATCCGCACTCCATCCTCCTGAGCATGACGACTGCCACGTCTCGATGCCCTTATATTGCTTCGGGAGGTCCGGATGCTCATGAGGCGCGAGAGCAGACTGGTGCTGGCACTGGATGAGACAGACGGCGACAAGGCCATGGCGGTGGCCGAGGCAGTGGCGGACGTCGTGGACGCCGTCAAGATCAACTGGCCCCTGGTGCTCTCCGAGGGCCCGCAGATGATCACCAGGCTGGCGGACCTGACCGACGTCATATGCGACTTCAAGGTCGCCGACATCCCGAACACCGTCCGCCTCATCGTCGAGAACGCGGTCTCCAGGGGCGCGTCGGCGGTCATCGTCCACGCATTCACCGGAGACGACTCCCTCAGGGCCGCCGTGGAGGCGTCCGGCGACGCGGAGATCTACGCCGTCACCGAGATGAGCCACCCCGGTGCGCTATGCTTCACTGCGAAGCATGCGGAGGAGATGGCGAGGATGGGCGTCGAGTGCGGGGCCGACGGGTTCATCGCCCCCGCCACCAGGCCTGACAGGATAAGGGCGATCCGCGCAGTCGCGGGACCGGACAGGAAGATCCTCTCCCCCGGCGTCGGCGCCCAGGGCGGGAAGGCCTCGGACGCCATCGCGGCCGGAGCCGACTACGCCATCGTGGGCCGTTCGATCTACGGCGCGGAGGACCCCCGCGGGGCAGCGCAGGCCTTCGCCGAGGACATACGCACCGTGCTCTGACGGGCGGTCAAACCCAATCGCGCGTATCGTGTGTGGGTGCGCGCGCGTTCTTATTATAATAAAATGACCCAGGGTGCCCTTTTTATAGAGGTTCCTGTATGAACGGCCATTCTAAAGAGACGGAGACTTATTAGAATGCGCAAATTCGGAAAAGAGTCAGCCGCCCCCGCTGAGAAGGGGGCCGACCGCGATAGAAGCGGCAACGGGTGGCTTAGAGGCCACTGGTGTGTACTCGCACTGGCGGTCATCGTCGTCGTGGCGTTCCTGCTGCGTTTCGTGATGGCCTACGGCGTCTCCGCGGATGGGAACTTTGCCCTGTCCGGGGGTTCGAGTGCACAGTATCACCTGCATGTGATTGAAAGCATCCTCGCCGGCTCATGGTCGATGACGGACATGTCCGTCAACTACCCCGTCGGCGGTTCCCTGTACGTCCCCCCGCTCATGGACTTCCTGGCGGCCGGCGTCGCCTCGGTCTTCCAGGGCTCCATGGGAACCACCGAGGCCGCATCGTTCGCACTGGCGGTGCTGAACCCCATCTTCGGGGCACTCCTCTGCATCCCCGTGTACATGATCGGCAAGGAGCTGTTCGACAAGACGATAGGTGTCGTAGCGGCGCTCGTCCTGGCCTTCATGGCCCTCCCGATTAGCACTTCCGTGTTCTCCAGCGGTAACGAGTACGCCCTGGCCGCCTTCCTGGTGGCCTTCGCCGTGTACTTCCTCATCAGGATGGTCAAGGCCGCCGACGCCGATGCTTCCGCCAAGAAGGGCGTCCTGCTCTACGGTCTCATCGCCGGCGTCTTCGTGATGCTCTCCGCGCTGACCTGGAACGGGTTCCGCATCGTGATCGTCATGCTCGCGGTCGCCATGGTCCTCCAGGCCGTGGCCTCCCGCATAAGGGGCAAGGACTTCACGGGCATCACGCTCGGGTACTGCGTCGCGATCCTCGTCGGCGCCCTCATCCCCGCCGCGTACTACGTCCCCGCCGGCCTGATGGACACGGTCTACTCCGGATCGCTGTTCGTCGCCGTCGTCTCCGTCGTGTTCACGCTCGTGTTCATGGCGCTCAGGTCCAAGCCCTGGGTCGCCACCATCCCCGCACTCGTCGTCGTGTTCCTCGTGCTCTGCGTCGCCCTCGCGGTCGCCGCGCCCGAGATGTTCGACGACTTCATCTTCGGGAACTCGCCCTACGCGGGCACCATGGACCAGCTGGTCAGCGACCGCGTGTCCATGTCCAACGTCGCCGCCTACTACGGCTGGCTGACCATGTGGCTCCCGATCTGCCTGGCCCTCTACGAGAGCTACGTCTACTTCAGGAGGGACCACTCCGCGACCCAGCTCCTCATGGTCGTCTGGCTGTTCGTGATGTTCTTCGCGACCTGGACCAGCTACGACAACGCCGCCGTGGTCGCCTGCGTCTTCGGCGTCGGCGCCGGAGCCGTCATCGTCAAGGTCCTCAGGGCCGCCAAGCTCAGGGACTGGGCCTCCAACATCAGGGCCGCCGGGTTCCCTGGCTGCTTCAGGAAGCTCATCAAGCCCCTCCCCTTCGCATCCGTCATCGTCGTGGTCTGCCTGGTCATCGTTCCGAACGTCAGCTTCGCGGTCGATGCGGGATCCCCCTCCAACACCGAGGGCGACCACTTCTACACCGGCAACACCAACTTCACCATCGCCACCGGAGACTCCTACCCCGTCGGGGACATCTGGGACAACTGGGAGGACGCCCCCAAGGACGGCGCCCTCGTTTCCTGGATCGACAACGTCTACGACTCTGTCTCCCAGGGAGGCTTCGAGAACGTCAACGACACCCTCGGCAATGGCACGACCGCCTCCTCGCACGTCTACCTCGCCGACGGGTCCGCAGGAGCGGTCGCCGCGATGATGCTCCGCATCATCATGTCCAACGACGGCATGGACTTCTCCGCATGCATGGACACCGCCGTCTACGACGCCATCAGGGCGTACGTGGCCGACCCCTCCACCGCCAGGGCCGACATCGAGGCCGACCCCGAGACCTACGGAAGCGTCAGGTCCGACATCACCGACGAGAACGCCGTGTACCTCGCCAGCATGAACGTCATCCTCTCCGGAATGGACGAGAAGGAGATCTGCGACGCGTACGAGGCCGTCTGCGACGCCAGCGGCGACCGCATCGGATATGTCCTCCTGGACGGCTCCATGCTCCCGCTCTCCTACGGCGACGGAGACAGCTTCTCCACCATCGGCTACTTCGCCGGATACAACGTCGACGGCTACGGAGCCGCGACCCAGTTCTACTCCTACAACACGTACTACGGAAACACCGTGTACACCTCCGCCATGTACGACACCTTCCTCTGGAAGGCCATGATCGGGCCCTCCGCCGCCGACGCCGGATTCAGCAGCTCCAACAGCTACCTCTCCGCGCTCGCCTATAGCGACGGCACCGTCAAGGCGATCCCCGGATACGGGCTCGCCGGATTCACCGTCACCGACTGGCTCGTCATGTACAACGCCGAGGACGATGCCGACAGCACCACCGACGGCTGGGAGTACATGGACGGCTGGGAGGCCATGGAGAAGCAGGAGAACGAGGGAGGCACCATCAACTACCTCGCCTGCTACGTCATGCTCGAGTACACCGGCGTCTCCGAGGACGCGACCGTCCTGACGGGACAGGTCCAGCAGTCCTCCGGCGAGGCCGTCTCCGGAGCCACCGTCTCCGTCTACCAGTACAGCGACGTCTACGGCGACTACGTGCTCTACTCCGAGACCACCGTCCGCGACGGCGCCTACAGCGCGCTCGTCCCCGACGGCGACTACCGCGTGGACATCAGCATCGGCGACGTGCTCGTCGACTCCTTCACGTCCTCCGCCGTCCAGCAGGTCACCGTGATCCCGGACGCCGTCGCCACCGGCGAGGTCCAGGTCAACGGCGAGATCTACGATGCCGAGGACATGATGCTCACCCTCAGCGGAGGTGCGGAGCCCGAGGACGTCGAGATCCAGATCACCGGCGGACAGATCGTCATCGAGAACGTCCTGCCCGGAACCTACAGCTACATCCTCTATGGGGCCGACGGGACCTCCCTCGGGTCCGGATCCGTCACGATCCACCCCGGCGACACCACCGGAATCGTCATCACCCCCACCACCAAGAAGATCACCGCGACGGTCGAGGACGTCTATGACAACGTGATCGACGGAAGCGCCTACGATGAGGCTCCCGTGGTCATCGCCACCAACACCGTCACCGGCGCCCAGTTCAAGACCGCCATCGGCGAGGACGGAAAGGCCGAGATCGATGTGATCCCCGGCAAGTACACCGTCTCCCTGGGCAACGGACTGGTCTCCATGACCTCCAGCGTCCAGAACGCCAGCAGCTCCAACAGGAGCGTCACCATGACCGCCTACGAGTCGAGGACCGTCAGCATCGACAACGCCCCCGAGGGCGTCGCCCTCGCCGTCTACGCCGGTGAGTTCAGCACGGTCTCCGATGTCGAGAACGGCACCTTCGACGTGCCCGTCAGCATCGCCACCGACGCGATGTCCTACAGCGTCTACGGCGTCAGCGGCACCACCGTCTACCACGCGGTCTACACCGGAGGGGACTCCGTCACGCTCCAGAGCGGGCAGTACTCCAAGGTCACCGGAACGCTCAAGGACGGGGAGGACGGCGTGTCCGGTACCGTCGTGTTCTACGACGAGAACGGATTCACCGTGAAGGCGACCACCGACGAGGACGGCGCGTTCACCGCCTTCGTGCCCGCCGGCACATACACCATCAACGCCTACAACAGCGGCGACAGGGTCTACATCGGATCCGCCAGCGTCAGCGGCACCAGCACCGAGCTCGGCGATCTCGACACCGTCGACGGAAGGAGGATCAGCGCCACCCTCAGGTACGATTCCGCCACCGGGGACGGCAACGTCAACCTGCCCTTCGTCAAGGGAATGATCACCTACACCTACCAGGAGAGGGAGTACCAGGTCGTCTCCATGACCAACACCAGCGGTGTCGCGTACTACTACATCCCCGACGGCATCGAGGCCGTCGTCAGCTTCAACAACGCCGACGGAACCCTCGAGAACGACAGCTTCGCCTGCGAGAGCATGACGCAGGACGTGTCCTCCGGGTCCTCCAACACGACCAGGACCGTCACCATCCAGTACGTCGGATACACCGACGACCAGAAGAACGTCGTCAAGCAGCAGTCCGTCACCCTGGACTACGACGCCGAGCTCGACTTCTACGAGGGAGACGAGACCATCTCGATGGAGGCCGGAGTCGCCCAGGAGCTCTGCCCCGGCGAGTACGAGATCACCATCGACGGAGCCTCCGGATACTACTTCAGCGGAACCGTCTACCTCTACCCCGGCCAGACCGAGTTCGTCGGACTGGACGTCGTCGAGGTCGTCACCGCCAACATCCAGAAGAACGAGTCCGACGCGATCTCCATCCAGACCGAGGGGTCCTACCACTCCTTCGACGGAGGATACTACCTCGAGGTCGGACACGAGTACTACATCTCCTCCACCAACCGCTCCGACGCCAGCGACGTCAAGATCGCCTACGGGTACGTCGACCTCACCGGCGACTCCCGTGAGGCCGTGACCCTCGACATGAAGGCCACCCAGAGCGTCATGGAGGTCACCGGATACGTCGGAATCAACGCCGACGGAACCATCACGGTCGAGTCCGGGGACGTCAAGAGGCAGTTCGACGTCACCGACGGTGCCTTCACCCTCAGGCTGCCGGCCGACATGAGCGACGTCACCGCGACCGTCGAGGTCAGCGCCACCGTCGCCTCCGTCGAGCACTGGTTCTCCGCCACCGAGGACCTCGTCAACATGACCGACGGATGCATCAGGAACATCTCCGTCCTGAGCTCCGACGCTCCCGCCGATGACTCCGAGGAGGACGAGCCCGCCTTCGAGGTCGCCATCGACCGCGCCGAGTTCGCCGACGGAAGGGCCACCGTCCAGTTCACCGTCACCAACAACGGTGAGAAGGCCATGTCCTATGCCGTCTCCGCAGGGTCCGCCTGGTCCCTCGACAGGGGCGTCACCGTGACCGTCCCCGCCGGAGAGTCCGTGCAGGCCACCGTCACCGGATACTACGACGCGGCCACCGTCGCGCCCGGTCTGGACGGCGTGGACCTGATCGTCTCCGACATCAACGGAACCGACACCGTCACCGAGGCCATCACCGAGAACTCCGCCCCTGCCACCGGCAGCGAGGGCATGGACATCCTCTACGCAGGAGACGAGGGGGCGGCCAACGACAGGATCTCCGCATCCCAGTACATGTACGCCGTGACCTTCGTCAACAAGGACGTCTACGCCAAGAACGTCCAGATCGGCTTCGGCCACATCGATGGATGGTACGTCACCCTCGTGGACGCCGACGGAACCCTCGTCGCCGAGTCCGGCGCCGAGGTCACCATCTACGGACTCCAGACCGTCACCTACTACATCGCTCTCATGCAGATGGGTGCCGACCCCGACGAGGACGGCAACGTCGCCTCCTCGCCAGTGCAGGGAATCACCGTCACCATCTCCGGAGACGCGAGCAGCACCAAGGCCCTGGAGCCCCAGGAGATCTCCGTCACCGTGGACGACTCCGGTGTCAGCGGAGGAGATGCGATCGACGAGAGGTCCGGAATCCCCTCGGGAGTCTGGTTCCTCGTCGCTGTGATCATCCTCATGATAATCGCTGCCTTCTGGCTCGCCAGCAAGAGGGGGGTGTTTGCACGCAGATGAACATCAAGACAATCGCTGTGGTCGCCCTCGCGGCGATCCTCGTCGCCTGCCTCGTGCCCATCGCCGAGACCGACGCCGTCTACTCCAACGTGGACGGCGACCCGGTCGTCGGCACCGGGGACGACGCGGAGTACACGATCACCTACACCAACCACGATTACGACTCGTACCAGGACCTCTCCATGGCCATCTCCTACGATGCGAAGCTCGTGGACTCGTCCGGCGAGACCGTCAGCAACGGCGTCAGCCCCAGCTCCGGGGACCTCGACAACGGTGGCTCCGCCACCCTCTCCGTCGATGCCCCGGACACCGCCGGAAGCTACAGGCTGATAGTCACCTACGACGTGGAGGCATCCTACACCGATGATGAGGGCGAGACCGTCGACATCCCCGCCGAGGACCTCGCCAAGGAGGACACCTTCGACATCAAGGTCGTCGAGCCCATCACCCTGAGCGTCACCCTGACCAACGAGTCCGGGCAGGACCTCACCGGGTACGGCGTGTACTTCTACGTCAACGGCGAGAGGATCGAGGACAGCTTCACCACCTTCGACCTCGCGAAGGAGGGATCCACCACCGTCACCTACGACTGGGTCACCGACGCCGGAGAGGGTGCCTACACCTTCTCCCTGCAGCCGGCCGACGACGGCAACATGGTGACCATCAGCGGTCTCGGTGAGGAGTACACCTTCTACATCGGAGACAGCAGCTACACCATGTGGGTCGCGCTCCTCGTGATCGTGATCATCCTGCTGGCCCTGGTCATCATCTGGGTCTACAGGAAGCCCGTGAAGAACTACGGCAAGCCCAAGTCCAGGCGCTGATGCGTCTCAGGCGGGGTGACCCGCCAAAACCACCTCGAAACCCCTTACTTCTGGATATTCTTGAGACCGGGGCCGCCTTCGGAGCTTCCCGTAGAACCTCTCGGCGAGCCTCGCCGAGTATAGTCCGTCCGCCTTCCTGTACGCGAGGGCCGGGTCGGGGGATGGGATGAACCCCATCCCATCGTAGAACACGTCGGTGAGGGTCAGCCCCTCGGCCGGGGCTATCCCGAAGTTGGACCATCCGCCGGCGAGGGCCTCCTCGATCCTGGACACGGGCATCCTGCCGGATGCCGCGCGGAGGACCGCGGCGGATATCCTGCGGACCATGTTCCAGAGGAAGTGGTCCGCCTCGAAGGTCATTATCAGGACGTCGCCGTCCACGACGGCGTCCGCCCTCGTGAGGTCGATGACAGGGTCCTTCCCCTCGGCCTTGCAGAAGCCGGAGAAGTCCCTCCTCCCGCGGAACATGGAGAGGCACTCGTTCGCCACGTCCGCATCGAGCCCGCGGGCCTTGGCTACGTACTCGTATGTCCTGCGGTCCGCGTGGCGCGGCGTGAAGTCGTCGTCCACCTCGGCGTAGGCGGTGCACAGCACGCCGCCGTGCACCGAGTTGAGGGCCTTTAGAAGGTTGACGGGGTCGGCGCCGCCGCTCTCGAAGGATGCGACGTTGCCTGTGGCGCTGACCCCCTTGTCCGTGCGGCTGGCGAGCCTGAGGCACACGTCCTCCGGATCCATCTCGGTCACGCGGACGATGTTCGCCAGCAGGGTCCCCTCCACGGTGGGGAGCCTGGGCTGCATCTGCGACCCGTAGAACCCCTCGCCGCGGTAGGCGACCCTGACGGCTATGTCCGTCATGCGGACCTGAGGGCCTTCATGTGGTCGACCCTGCGCTGGACCAGCTCGCGGGTTCCGATGTCGTGGCGGACGAACACTGCGTCGCACCTCACGTGCGCGAGGGCCCTCTCGCAGTTGGCCTCGGCCTCCTCGATGGAGTCGCCGATGCCGACCACCCCGATGGACCTGGAGGTGCCGGTGACGAGCTTGCCGTCCCTCATGTCGACGTTCGCGTAGTACGCCACGGCCCCGCATCCGCGGATGGCCTCCTCGTCGACGGAGATCTCGTGGCCAGCCTCGGACTTGACGCCGTATCCCTTCGGGACGACGTACTTGCAGACGGTCGCCTTGGGGGAGAACTCCGCGCCAGCGTCCAGGGTGCCGGTGGCCATCCTCCAGCAGATGTCCTCGAAGTTCGAATCCAGTACGGTCAGGACGTTCATGGCCTCCGGGTCGCCGAATCTGGCGTTGATCTCGATGATCTTCGGGCCGTTGATGGTGAGCATGAACTGGCCGTACATCACGCCGCGGTAGGGGCATCCCTCTTCGGCCAGGGCATCCACGATTGACTGGACGATGGCGATGGCCTTCATGCGGTCGTCCTCTCCGATGAACGGGAGGAGATGGTCCGCGTCGGTGTAGGAGCCCATTCCGCCGGTGTTGGGGCCGACATCGCCCTCGTAGGCCCTCTTGTGGTCCTGGACCAGGGGCATGGGGACGACGCGCTCCCCGTCGGAGAAGACCATCTGGGTGAACTCCTCGCCCACCGCCCTCTCCTCGAGGATGACCCCTGCGCCGCCGATGTTGCCGTCGAAGATCTCCCTGACGTACTCCATGGTCTCGTCGAAACCGTGGAGGTGCTCGCCCTGGACCTTGACTCCCTTGCCGCCGGTGAGGCCGACGGGCTTTACGACGATCTCGTGGTCGATCCCCTTCAGATAGGCCTCGGCGTCCTCGGCGTTGTCGAAGCTGGCGTAGGAGAGGTTCCCGTCGATGCCGTGTCTCTCCACGAGCTCCCTCATGAACGATTTGGACGTCTCGATCCTCGCGGCGGCCTTCGTGGGGGAGGCGCACCTGATGCCGGCGGCCTCGAGAGCATCGACGATGCCCTCGCCGAGCGGGGCCTCGGGGCCGATGAACGCGAGCTCGATGTCGTTCGCCTTGGCGAACTCCACGACCTTGGCGACGTCCTTCTCGTCGCACAGGAGGTGGCCCTTGGCTCTGGCGAGGATGCCGGGGTTGGCGTTCTTCATGACGCAGTACAGCTCGGAGCCGGCCCTGTGGAACGCCTCCACGGCGGCATGCTCCCTTCCTCCGCCTCCGACGGTGAGAACCCTCATGTCGCCACCTCATAGCTTGAGGGCGGCGAGGATCTCGTCCAGGCCCTGGTCCTTCTTCACGCTGCACTTGAGGATGTTCTTGACGCCGCCGGTGAGCTTGTTGTAGTCCCTGGCGATGACCTCCGGGTCCACGTCCACGGCGTCGGCGATGTCCACCTTGTTGAGGATGGCCACATCGGAGTGGATGAAGATGTCGTGGTGCTTCCTGACCATGTCATCGCCCTCGGTGACGGACACGACGACGACCCTCAGGTCGGTGCCGAGGGGGAAGTCCGCAGGGCAGACGAGGTTGCCCACGTTCTCGATGAAGAGCACGTCGTAGTCGTCCAGGTTGATGTCGGCAAGCGTCTTCTTGATGAGGTTGGCGTCGAGATGGCACTCGTGGCCGGTGTTGCAGTTCACCGACTCGAGTCCGGACTTCTCGAATCTGGTGTAGTCGTCGTCACCGGTGACGTCGCCGGCGATGGCGCAGACGCGGACGCCCTTGGCCCTGAGCTTCTCTGCGAGCTTGATGATGAGCGCGGTCTTGCCGGCGCCTATGGAGCCCATGAAGTCGATGGACTTGATGTTGTGCTGCTTCAGCAGACGGTAGTTCTCATGGGCGATCTTGTTGTTCTGTTTCAGAACATCGATCTCGGTGCCGGGCTGGACTATGTGCATGGGGCGGGTAACCCGTTGCATACGTTAAATAGTCTTCGTGTTACGAAAGTACGGAATTGTGTTATCGTTCCAGTTACCAGACGATCCGTCGTTTCGAACATTTGCTGGGACATTGAATTATGAGAGCAGGTTCTAAAGAGAACGATAGCATATGCGACATGATTGCATGCTGTTCGAGCTGATGCACGGGGATGTCACGGTCGCCTCCATCGATCTCGAGTATGTCACAGGGGTCATGGTGCACATGGGGAGTGTGTACGATGTGGCACACATGCCTGTGGGCACTGTGATAGATGATATCGTACGTCCGGAGAGGCTTCAGAGATGGTGGTCCTCCAGAGCGATTCCTATGTCGCGTAGCGGAATCAAGCATGTACTCGAGAAGCTCGACATCTCCAACACTGAATTACTCCTGAGGAAATCATTGGGATTGAGCCTATCGGACCACTACTGGATACGTCCGGTTGGTTCGGATCTCGAATGGTCCGAGGTGAATTTCTTCGATAATCCCTTCTCGGACGATGTTGGAGATCTTCTTTTCGGGAGGGAGGTCTGGACGGGTTCCATGGATTTCTCATCGCCGGACTCTGCTTCTGACGGTATGCTGACCAAGCGTTGGAAGATCATGGACGGAAGGCGCTGTCTCATCAAATCTGGAACGAAGCCATACATGCAGGAGCCGTTCAACGAGGTGGCTGCGGGCATCATAGCGGATTCGCTCGGTATGGATCATGTCGATTACTCCGTGATAGACTATGGAGGCACCCCGTGCAGCGTATGCGAGGACTTCGTGACCGCGGACACGGAGCTCGTCCCGGCGTACCAGGTCATGCGTTCGGAGGTCCATGATGCGGGAGTGCCGGACTACGACCACTACGTCTCGTGCTGCGCCCGTCACGGCATCGACGCCGTCCCGGCACTGGACCGGATGATGGTCCTGGACTATGTCATCGCCAACGGCGACCGCCATCTCAACAACTTCGGCATAATCCGCGACGCGCATTCCCTGGAATGGGTGTCCCCCGCACCGGTCTATGACAGCGGCTCCAGCATGGGGTTCGACTGCTGGGAGGGTTCGATCGTCGCAGATGCGGGTAAGGGGTGCAAGCCCTTCTCCGAGCACTGGTCGGAGCAGATGAGGCTGGTCCGCGATGTCGGATGGATCGACTTCGACGCCCTGAGGGAGGGGGTCGACAGGGCCTGCGAGGTGTTCTCCAAGGTGGAGATGTTCCGCAGGACCGGGAGGGATGCGGCGATAGTGGATCTTCTGGGGTCCAGGATCGACGGTCTGGAGGCACGGGTGGCTAGAAGGTGACGGCTCCGTCTTCTGCGTCGTGATACCGATTCTACATCGCCAACGCTCATAACGGCCGTCCGCGATTCATCCGCATGCCCTCGGAATTTCGAATTGAGGTTCATATGCCATTGAATCTCAACCTGTTCCACTCTTGTTATGGATGGGACATCGAATCGATCATTCAACATGTTAGGTTCGCGACTATTATCAAATCCAGGCTGATATGAAACTTCGATGTACTCTCCGTTGTTTTGGAATGAAAAATCCCTGATTTGATTGGATAGATGGATGATATCTGTGTAGCAGTATGCGTGTTTCAAAGAGTCATGAACCCATCTATCGAATGTCGGTCTGTTTTTTCTATCGGGACATCTTGTAATCACATACTTCGAAACGCGACACAGTTCCTGAAGAACCCTGCAATATAATCCTTCAGGGAGCAGGAAGTAATTCTCAGAAATGTACGCTTGATGAAAGTGGGTGTTCTCAAACGGTATAGCTAGACCCATTGATGGCCATTCGGTTTTTCTGTCTTTATCGCGTACTATCAAGACTGGATTTCCAGAACGAAATGTGAGAATCAAATCACAATCTGACGGTATTATACTCGTATCATCCATGGATGAGCATTTCTCGAGTATGTTCGATAAAGCAGATCTGACCATACATGATGTGCCGAATGCTATCACGCGTTCAATGTCGATATCCCTGTATCTTTGGAGCATATGGTAGAGATTCCTGCGTCCATTCAAGTTCTGAATGTAGTTGTTACGGGGGTGTGGAATGTGTATAGCACGAATTGTTTCGATGAAATGTATGTTCGCTCCCATCCGTTTCAGTCTGAATCCAAGATCCACGTCTTCACAGCCCCATCCGTGAATGGATTCGTCGAATCCTCCTGCCTGAACGAAGAGATGTTTTGGGATGGAACAGAACAATGTGTAGAACACGCACCAATCCTCCATGTCAGGACCGTAGGGTGAATCATCCAAGCGCCAATCACGCATACCGTCGAGGTGATCCAGATACTCGAATCTCTTGTTCAGTACGGCGTTCATAATGTCCGTTCTCTGATTCAGCATACACAACTGTTCCAGAGTGATTGACTGTGCCATGACATTGAAGGTGAGGGGTGTATGTTTACCCGTATCGCGTATACAAGATAGCGATCCTTCTTGGATTAGGACATCCCCATCGATAAAGACTAGGATTCCGCGGGATGAGAGTTCAGCACCGATATTCCTATTATGGCTCCTGTTGCCCTCCATCACCGGTGTTACAATCTTCAATGATGGATGTGTGGGGATGCCGCTTAGGAATCTTTCATCCGAATGATCATTCACAAGTATGACCTCGTCTACCGGTGAGATCTGTTCCAATACGGCCTCCACAACTCTTACAATATATTCATTGTTATGTGTAATGATGATTATCGAAAGGCCATCATTTGATCTAGGCGTCACGGTCATAATTCCTGAACCAGCATGCATCCGCAGTTTTTGCAGTAATCATCATTGGCCTGGTTTTTCTGGAAAAGACGATATCTTTCCGATTCCAGCAGAGATTCGCGAGTGTAATCCATGACATTCCCGTAGATATAGGGGTTGAACATTCCGCAAGGTGTCACCGTGCCATCATAATGTATGCATAGTTCGGATTGGAAACGATTACAACGGCCCTGCCCAGTGGTTTTTAGCATAAGGTCGTCTGTTTCATTTGCCGGTATGTGCACAGTTCCGACGTGGTCTGGCAGAAATGCTCTAAGCCCTTTTGAAACCGCGAGACGATGAAGTTCTTCGAATTCAGATCTAAGCTTCATCAGATTGTCTTCGTTCATCAGCAGCGATTCCAACTCCGAGAGGTGCGGTTCACCATTAACCATGTTGCAGAAGAAGTGGCAATCGTGATCTAGCGAGAACCTTCCGACCTCCATCAGCTCATCGAAGTTTCTGGTCTGCAGAGTAAACATAACAGCCTTCAATTTCAGATTTCTGGACAGATAATCGAAGTTGCGCATAATGGTGTCATAGTCCGATCCGCGTCTTATGATCCCTATACGATCACGATCCACAGAGTCTATGGACATGATCAGTTGCACATCCGCATCTACTATGGCTTTCGAGATGGACGGATCCCGATAATTGATGTTGGAGAATAGTTTGATATCAACGTCAGGCAGTGTCTGTCTTGCGTAGGATAGGAGTTCTTTAAATTCAGGGTGTATAGTACTCTCTCCACACGCGTTCAACCGAAGGGTCCGTATGCCCTCGCAGTAGTGTTCAATCACATGTTCGAACATCTTGCGGGTCATGAGCTTTTTTTCTTTCGTTTTGGATCTTCCGTATCCACACATATTGCAATCGAGATTGCAATTCCCGCTGATTTCCAGTATAATCTCATCCATCCCGATCACCAGTTACGGTAGTGCAGTTTTCTGCTGCTCGATATCTTTCCCCAAATGTGACACATCAATTCGACAGACAGCAGAAGGTCTTGTTTGTTCATCTTAAACGTCCCAATGAGCGATCTGACCAGGGTGTGATACAGTTCGATATCGAGGCTGGATTCCTCTCCGCTGTGTACTTTCTGGAGTTTGGTGGAGGAGACCCCATTGCGGAAGCTCTTCTGGCACATTTCGCGTATTGTCTGAGGAGAATGAGCGATGACCACGGCATGAGGGCAATATCTGAGCTTCGCACCGTGACTAAGTGCACGCCACGATAGGTCAACATCCTCTGCGTTGTTGCCGAACCAAGGGTCAAAACCGCCAATTGTTCTAAGAAAATCAGTCCTATAGGAACAATTGGCAGTAATAAACGCATCATTAAGAGTCCGATTGGTTACAGTATAATCATGATCCGGAAACGACATGATGACTTCGAGAGATATATGCCCCCAGAATCTCTCAATTTCATTATCTGTATCAGCAGGAATGGTTTTGCCACCAACGCCATCTACATTGCAATCTTCGAACTCCTTCAGCAAAGATTCGATCCAATGTACATCGACTTTGCAGTCCCCGTCGGTGAACGCGATTATGTCACCGGAGGCATTGGCTATGCCAAGGTTGCGGCCGGTTGCAGCTGTCCGGTCCTTGTTGATAAGGACTTTAGCCCCTAGAGATTCAGCGATGCGAACAGTTTCATCATCGGATCCTCCATCGCAGACAAGGATCTCAATCGGTTTCACAGTATTGGACCACACACTCTCTAGGCACTCACGAATATGCTTTTCTTCGTTCAGTGTTGGGATGACTACTGTGACTTCCATCGAATCGCCTGTAGAACTCAACCATACGAGTCAGGCCGTCGCGGATGTTCATCCTCGGTCTGTAACCTAGTGTGTTGCGGATAAGGCTAAGGTCGGGACACCTGTTCATCGGTTCGTGGTCCATGCGTTTCTCATAGATTCTTTCAAAGCTCCTTCCGCAGATCTCTTCGAATATGTCCGCCAATTTGTTTATTGATATCTCGAAATCATTGCCGATGTTGATGGCTTTGCCTTTCAGTGAGGATGAGAATACAAGTTCTAAACCGTCGAGCAGGTCGTCGATGTAGCAGAACGATCTCGTCTGTTCCCCATCTCCAAAAATCCTCAGGGGTTCTGATTTCAGAAGCGAACTGATGAATGAGGTCATCACACGGCCGTCATCAAGCTGCATGTATGGCCCATACGTGTTGAAAATACGGGGGCAGACGACGTTTACGCCATATGTCTCATGATAGCAGAATGAGACCGTCTCTGCGCATCTTTTGGCCTCATCGTAACAGGCTCTTGTGGACATGGTGCAAACATTGCCGTTGTACGTTTCGCTCTGAGGGTGTTTTTCACACTCACCATAAATCTCGCTGGTGGACGCAACCAGTATGCGGCAATCATTGTTCCTCGCGCATTCCAATGCATTGAACGCGCCTTCCACGATGGTTCTGACGGTATACGCCGGATTTCTGGAGTATTTTATCGGAGATGCAGGTGCGGCCAGATGATAGATGCCATCAACGTTCAGTTCATCAAAAGGCGTTGTTACATCTTGGTTTATGAATTCGAATCCATCGTATTCTTCGAATGCAGAAATACGCTCCAGGCTGGAGGTATACGCATTATCTATGACCACCACTTCGTCACCTGATTTCAATAGCCTGAGGGTCAGGTTGGTTCCGATGAATCCAAGTCCTCCGGTGACAAGTATGCGACTCATCTGTCACTCAGCCTCTGTTTCAATGTTTTGCTGAAGTAATATGGCTTCGGGCGGTTGATATTGGGCCATTCGCTCTTTGTTTTGAAGTGAATCTCTGTGTCAAAGAGTCTCTCAAGCTCTCCGCATGATCCGTTAATTTCCGGGAGGAAGCAGACGATATCATCATCTTCGATGTCGAAGTATGCCAAGGTGTTTCTGCTGTTCCTGACGAGAATCTCTTCGATGTCGTTGGGGAAGATGTATCTCCCATTGATGCAAATCACATCACATTGTCTGCCAAGTATCCTGATTCTGCGTCCGAATGCACCGCAAGTACAGGGTTCGTCTATCCATTCGGCGTAGTCGTCAGTCCAGTATCTGATCAGAGGGGATCCTTTCTTCCATAGAGGTGTGAGCAACATTATGCCGATTTTCCCCGGTCCCTCGATAGGTTCTTTGGAATGGACATCTACAATTTCGACGAAGAGACATTTCTGGTTGTAATGGAATCCGTTTTTACAGCGGCACTCGCACATCAACGGACCGAAGAATTCGCTGATTCCATACGCATTGTACCATTCTATCCCCCAGACTGACTCGATGCGATCGCGCTTCGCTTCGGACATATAGTGCCCGCCAGAGATCATCATGCGAAGATGCGTCTTATGGCTCTGTGTCCCCTTCTCTGATTCAAGCGAGAAGTCCAAGACAGACGGCAATCCCGCTATTATCGTTACAGGGATGTTGTCCAACATTTCCATCACATTCGAAGGCGATGGGGTTGGGCATACAGTATACCCCGAGCAGTTGGCAATGGCCTCCCATATCATGCAGTGGGCCATTATCCCCTCCCCTACGGGGGCACAAACAGCGAAGACATCGTCGGAATTCACGCCGAGTCTGCCGAACAGCTCTCTGGCAGTCTCATTGAAGACATCCTGGTCCTCTTGGCTGAACTTATAATATGTCCTCTTGCCGGTGGATCCGCTGCTGGAGAATATGCCGACGCATCTTCCGCTTTCGAGTTCGCGTGTTTCGATGGATGTCGATCTTATGTCGCTCTTCGTCATTACCGGGATGTGACAAAAGTCGTCATATGACAGCTCTGACAGACCTTTCAACGGTTCTACACGTTCTATGGTGACAGGATTGTTGAAATAACCCGACTTTACGCACTGGAGGAATTTTTTCATCTGTTCTTCATGCATATGTTATCACCAATCCCGAGAATATGAAGAGGAGCATCAGCAGACCAAGGTCCAATAGGTAGGCGAATCTCATGAAATCCAAGATGTCATATGCCTGTCCCTCAACGGTGACGATCTGTCTGAAGACGTTGCCCGGATGTCCTCTTGATATGCAGGTCAAGATGTATGACAGCTCATTGCGTAGCACCAGCTCTTGGGATGCCAGTGCCTGACACAGGCTAACATCTTCAGTTTTTACCGATATCTTGGCAGATACAGCGAGGAGTTCGGCAACAATGAGTGTCGGTATCATCAGAAGCATCCAGGCATTTTCAGAAACGATTGCCGAAAGACAGCAGATTATGGTGATAGCGAGGAAAAAGATCCAACGGCGGAGGCCCGATCTCACCGTCGAGTCAGGATGGCGTTCAACAAGGACTGCATCCCCTCTCCCGTACATGCAAACACGACGGATCATGTCCCGTCTCTTTGACCAGGTGGTGTTGGAATGGAACGCCACCGATTCTTTGACTGGGACTATTGGAATGTGGCGCTTGCTAACCCTAAGGCCTAGATCAACATCCTCTCCTGCCGGTTCGCGGAATTCATCGCTGAATCCGGATAGTTCAAGGAAGAAGTCTCTCCGGACTGCCATGTTGCAGGAACATCCCCATGGGAGCATGTCCATGTACCGTGGCATGTCAAAACATTTTACGAACGGGGTGGACTTGACAACCTTCCAGTACCAGCTCTCGTCGCCATAGAACTCCAAAAGTCCTATCGCCATGTTGATCTCCTTGGCGGCGAAAACCCTTTCATATCCGCAGAAGAAATTATCGGACACACGAACATCTGAATCAAGAAAAACAACGATGTCGTGATTTGACATTCTGGCACCGAGATTTCTCTTAGCACCCACTGTCATTTCAGCACGAATATAGCTTGCACCGAGTCCTGTAGACATGGATTTGATCGCTGTCGAATACGGTTCGTCGCTATCGTCTAGAATCAGGATTTCCACATCACCGTCATTGAAACCCCTGGCGGTATTCAGGCTCTCCAGCAGTGTTCTGAGGAGATCCGTGCGACCGCGGGCCGGTATAACGACACTGAAGTCCATGGAGTCAACCCATCCTTGTAAGTAGGAAATCTATGAGGAATACTGCTACGGACGATATCAGGAACCAGTCCATTTTACGGCTTCTCGCAGAATATTCGGCCATGGCATGTCCTTTGTCAAAGATCATGACTCTTCCAATCAGCCCGAAGTCATGATTGTGCCAGCACTCTTTGATTTTGTAATAGCTGTATTTTACACCGAGGAGTTTCGCTAATCCATAGTATATGATATTGTATCTGTGGCTGTTAGTAGCATCACAGGCAAAACCGATTATGAACGTCAGAATACCGATCACAGGGATAGACCATAGAAACGCTGTTGATTCTGTTATTAGGAATGATATCAAAAGGGACAGTGTTGCCATAGAGAACATGATCGGAAGCCCGGGGAGGGTCTTCTTCATCAAATTCCAGTGACGTTTCGAGTTGTAGTACTCCATCGCACCCCATCTCTTCGTCCTGTTATTGATGGCATCTCTGGAATTCCATGTTTCACGAGAATGATATGTCACTGCCTCTGACGTACATTTGATCGGATGCCCGCTGGCGACTACCCGATAGCTTAGATCGAGATCATCTCCTCCAAGCTTAAACGGCAGGTTTTCTTCGAACATACCTATGTCTACGAGACATTTCTTTACGAAAGAAACGTTGTTTCCAATCGTCCAGTTCACATAGGGGTATTTCTTAGCCTGATCGAACGCAACAGTGTAGTTCGTGTATTCGACAACTTTCCAGATGAATGACCTTTCTCCATAGAATTCGGTTACGCCGAATGTGCCTCCAAGATTCTCTGATGGGGACTCTTCGTACACTCTGGCGTGCGCTTCCAGAAGTCCCTTCTCCACTATGACGTCTGAGTCTAGGAAGAGGATATGGTCGAACCGCGAATCCACGATTCCCATGTTGCGTTTTTTCCTCACAGAGTCGGGCCCTTCAATATAGCGTGCACCATACCTTTTGCAGGATTCCATTATGGAGTCGCGTTCCTCATCCACGCTACTGTCTACGATTATTATCTCTGTAGAGCCGCCCGTGTAGGATTGTCTGTCCTCTGCGATGGATTTCAGGAGACGTTCAACGTACTCCTTTCTGTTCCATGTGGGTATGACGATGGAGAAGTCAACGGTCGTATTCGTCACTCCGTTATATTGTGGTATTCGAGCCCCATGGCACCGATCGTTTCACCGTCCAGGACATTGGCGAGATCCATAACGATCCGCACACTTCCAGACCTGCAGAATTTTAGCTCTCTGAAGGAACGCCATCCCGTTAGGATGGTTACCATCTCCGCCTCATTCATGCAGTCGTATGCATTGTCGAGTATCTCAATCCCCTTTGGCAGGGCTAGAAGTGCATTGGGTCCTGCCAGTGGGTCGTATGCTTTCACAACATATCCTCTTTCAAGAAGTTTCGATGCGATTTCAATGGCAGGGGATTCGCGGATATCATCCGAGTCAGGTTTGAAAGCCAGGCCCAGGATTGAAATCGTTCTGATTCCTTGATGTTTCGCACATCTGTCAATGCGATCCGTCATCCTCTCTATGTGGGCTCTGTTTGATTCAAGAATTGAGCCGATGAGGGGGTGGCGTATTCCAAGACTATTGGATCTATGGTCAATCTCAGACACATCTTTCGGAAAGCAACTCCCACCGAATCCGACCGATGCGCGCATGAACTCGTTACCGATCCGTGGGTCCATTCCTATCGCTCTCGACACGGTATCAATGTTCGCACCAACAGCGTGAGAAAGGTCAGCGAATTCATTAATCAGAGCGACCTTCGCTGCCAGAAACGAGTTAGAGGCATACTTCACTAGCTCGGCAGAGGTCGGATCCATCATTAGAATCGGAACTCCTTTCGATTCATATTTTCCGTATAGGTGGGCAACAGTCTCGAAAATGCTTGCATCAGTTGTGCCAATCACCACCCTGCTCGGATTGAGAAAGTCATCTAGAGCGGATCCTTCTCTGAGAAATTCTGGACTGAAGCATATGTTCCGACAGATTCCTTCGTCGTTTCCAAGAGAATCGATGAATTCTTGTGTGAATCCTACGGGCACGGTGCTTTTTACCACAACAATGCTGTCCAGACCTCTCTCTGTGAGACGTGACAGTATGGATTCAAGAGCTTGTGTGACAAAAGATGTGTTGCAGGAGCCGTCAATAGATTCCGGTGTCCCAACTGTTACGAAGATGACGTCCGCATTATCAACCAGGTTGTCGATATCATACACGAAATGCATTCTTGATGAAATATCGGCGTCTAACAGAACTTCCTGGAGTCCAGATTCGTAGATGAGCGGCTGTCTGTTTATAAGACTGGTCACTTTCCTTTCATCCAGATCGTATCCGTAAACATCAAATCCCAGAATCGCGAAACCTGCAGCACTCACCGTGCCGACGTATCCCAGTCCGACGAATCCGATCTTGGTCTCGCTCACAGTCTTCATAACCGTTCATAGTTCAATCTGGATAATGGTCTTAAATATTATTATCAAATTCAAAATTGAATTTATACTAAAATAGTTAAAATTAATAATGGTACGTCAATGTCCCAATTATGCAAATGGTGATACTGGCAGCCGGCCTCGGTAAGAGATACGGGGGGTTGAAGCAGTATGAACCAGTTGATGATGACGGGAATTTCTTAATCGACTATTCCATATATGATGCAATTCTTTGCGGTTACAGCAAAGTCATCATAGTTATTCAAAAGAGCCATCTGAAGTTCTTCGAGGCTCTGAAGGCGAGAATTGGTGCCAGGATTCCATTGGAATTCGTCATTCAGGAATATCCTGAAAATGAGATGTCTGTTCATGTATTGCCATCTGGTACCGGATTTGCCCTTCTCTGCTGCGAAGGACACCTGGAGGAGCCGTTTCTGGTCGTCAATGCTGATGATTTCTATGGTAGGGGTGCCCTTATTACCGGAATGCTCAACTCTCCGCTTTCAGGCAGTGGAGAATGTGGCTGCATATGCTACAGAGTCGGAAATACACTCTCTCCACACGGGACGGTGAAACGTGGCATTTGCAAGGTAGACTCCGGCCATATTCGCAGGATCATCGAGTCGGAAGTGTGGGTCGATTCGGATGGAATTGCTTGTCGTCCTTTGAATTCAGATAAAGTAATGCGCATATGCGAGAGTAATCCAGTCTCCATGAACCTGTTCGTGCTCAATCCCTCGATTTTCACTATGTTAAGGCAGAGGCTTCAGATGTTCATCAAGGATCACGAGCAGGATGGACAGGAGTTCGTGCTATCCACTGTTCTGGATTCGTTGCTATCTCTGGGGGAGATCAAGATGAACTGTGTGGATACGAACGCATCATGGATGGGAGTTACGTATCGCGATGATTACGATGCTCTTTTGAAGCATATTAACGAAGAGAAGGTGAAAGGAACCTACCCTCAGCATCTGTGGGTGTGATGTGGTGTCTTCGGGCAATGACATCCAGGAAGTGACCTGTCAATCGCCTGTTCACGAATCAATGAAAGACTGGTTGCCAGATATGATACGTCGGGGTCAATCGCCCATTGCTTATGAAAACGGCCGTGTGAATGTGGATCTCTCCGATGCCGATGCCATAGAATCTACGATCTTGTCGTGTCTTGAGCTAGGTGATTACGACACCGTCAAAGATCTCAATGAGGCACTTGCCTGCCACGATCTGGTCGAAGGCAGGTCTGTATTCCGCCATTATCCAATGACCCTTCAGTTGGAGCACACGTCATTTTGCAATGCAGAGTGTATAATGTGTGTACACTACTATCGTCGTAATATCGGGGCATCCCATCTCACGGATGATTTCGTATCGTGTCTCGAATCTGTGATGCCATATCTTCGCACTATTGTCCTACATGGCAATGGGGAGCCGTTCATGGATCCTGCTCTGGGTTCCCGTTTAGATCTGTATTCCAAGTATCACATCCATGTGTCCACAAACACGAACATGTCAATACTTCCGGATGCAGTGCTGGCTCATCATGATTTATTTGAAACATTGACGGTTTCGTTGGATTCTGTAGATCCGAGGATGTACTCCATCATACGTAAGGGTCTGAACCTGGAGCGTGTGACAGAAAACATCCGTCGGTTTAGGTCGGCTTCACCACAAACGTTCATGACGTTGGCGACAGTGGTGATGAGACACAACATCGCTGAGTTAGAGCGTATAGTCGAATACGCTGTCGAGAACGGATTCCAACGGGTTATTTTCACAAGAGTGGGAATCAATGACAATGCTTTGAACAAATATGATGACCCTGTGCTGTATCCATCAGCTCTAAAAACGCATCTAAAACGTGCAATTCAGGTAGCAGAAGCTGTAGGCATAGAGCTGATCTATCCTGATTATTTCTTGTCTCTTTCGGATTCAGACTACGATTTAGACATTATACGCATAGGTTCGGAGCCGTGGGATCCACCGCGCCAGATAGATAGATGCTCGCCAATGAGCGAGAGATGGAGCTTGTACGGATTTGACCTGAATCCCCAGAAATCCAGAAGCACTTGCAACGGCATCTGCGACCGGATCTGGGACACCTCCATGGTCACGGCAAAGGGAGAGGTCATCGCATGCTGCATAGACGTTCTTCATAACGTTGGCAATCTCGATCGTGATTTCACCGAGGTGTGGAACGGGAATCCTCTCGTAAGGTTGAGGGAACTGTTCTTCAGTGGAAAGCTGCCTAGGATCTGTGACAACTGCATGTTCATCACCAACAACGGTCTGGAACTTCTGAAGGTTGACAGAGCAGATGACTTCTATGAGAATCAGAAGTTTAAGAATGGATGATTGGGCTGGATCCAAGATTCCATTCCTAATGCTGGGGGCAATCGCGGTCTTTCTGGTGTCCGGAGTGACTCCGGAAGAGTCCGTGCTGCCATTTGTGTGTTTCTCAGTTCTTTCTGTCGCAATTATGATTTCGGGTTATGTCGCCAATGATTTCAGCGACGTGGAGCAGGATCGTGCAGTCGGTAAATCGAATATGTTCTCGACCAGATCGATGTGTTTTAGATACTGCAGTCTCTTGTTAGCGACAGTTCCGGTTTTGATTCCGATATTTGTTTTTCCGAGCATACCAATGACCATCGTCGTTGTTACGAATCTATTCCTGAGTACGTCATATTCTCTGAGGCCGATCCGTTTCAAGGAGCGTGGGTTGATGGGGGTCATTGTCTCGTCATATGCCCAACGCTGCAGTCCATTGACTGTATTGCCTCTCATGATCCCGGTGAATCCGGTGATATTTTCGGCGACGATGATCCTGGGTTTTGCTCTGGGAGTCCGTTACATCCTCATACACCAGTCGATGGACCATGACAACGATGTTGCTTCAAAAACGAAAACTTTCTTCGGCACTCATCAGATCGCTTCCAAACGGGGAATCTACATATGCATAGTCGTGGAATGGTTGGCGACATCATGCATTGTGATGATTCTGCCAACGTCAGGGTGGCCAATCAATCTCGTCATTCTCATGACCTCGCTGGCGGTTGAGCTGTTCACCCTTCGCGCCATCGTGCGTTCTGGTTTGTGGCCGTTTTTCGATTATACTTATCTTCCGCTGACGCCAACTTTCGTAATTTTTCTTCCATTGGCGATTTTAGTTTCCATGATTCATGTCGATCCCATTTGGGCGGCATATTTGGTTCCCGTGTTTCTATTCGGGTCAGTCACGTTTTTCAAAGCACTCTCTGCAGTCGCAGGTTATGCAAAGGTTTCGATGATGATGTGGCGTTCCGGGCGTCTGAATCGCTACATCAATGAGAACGGTCTCAGAATCGGACGTTGTATCTTTGTTGGAGTGGAGCCTGAACTGACAGACGAGGGGACAATTCGCTCGTTGGAATCTCTGAAATGCGACATGATGGTGATAAGTCCCCTAAGATGTTCTGTCAGGTCGAGTGACGTACTTTCTACAATCGAACAGGGGGAATGTGCCAGACTCACTCTCCGGATGGATACATCCCATTTTTTTCAGGATATATCTGAGTCACTTTCCTTGTCGATGGAAGAATTCTACAAGCCGGGGATGCTCTACATAGTTCGGACCGAGGACGTTCTTAGAGCGGGATTCGGCACACCTCTAGACGTTATTGCCAAAGTAAGCGGATGGAGGCATATTTGCTCCGATAAAAGCGCATCACTGATCGGAGTTCCCCAGGAGTATGAGAAGGCTGTGGAGCGGCTATGGGGCATGCAGGCCGCATCCATCTGCAGGGCTGTGCCAGAGGTTTCTCTGCACAGATTTCCAGCGTTCCTGTCCGTTGCTGTTGTTCTGCTGGCTCTTTTTATCCTTGCAGACGGGGCTATCAGACTTTGGGCATCAGCATCCCTCCTGTTGTTGGTTGTTACAAGGATCGTATGCGTGTTGATCATGTATCGCAATCTATCTTGTAAAATTGCAAGGATTAGATTTCTGCGTGGATTTGGATTGGATTCTATCCTCAGACTGAGGCTCTACTCTTTCGATGAGAAGGAGATTGTCAGGAGAACTGTATGCACATGCCTGAGTATGGCTCTTGGTTCGTTTTCATTCGTAATCTGTGCACTTGTCTTCATGATGTGATATGATGGATGGAGTGAGCATCCTAGTGGTTTGTTGCGGTCGCATAGCTCTTCTCAGGAGATTGTTCGAAAGCATACTAGACGCAGACAAGGACATGCCGTGGGAGGTCGTTGTCGTAGACAATTCCAAAACGAACGATGCTAGAATCATTGAATCGATGTGTTCGGAATTCGGGTACAGGTATTACTATGCAAGAGAGTCGGTGGCCATCAAGCGCAATCTTGCGGCGAAATATGCCAAGTATGAGCTCCTATACTACTGTGACTCCGACTGTGTTCTAGATAAAAGGGCGATAATGGCGCATTGGACCTCATACGAGGGGAGTCACATCGGTGCCGCATGCGGGCCAATTACATTGGAGGGTGAGAACACCAGATTCTTCAGGACAATTCGTGGATCTCCCTGGATGATTGCATTTTCCCTCCCCAACGAGGTTGACGCCGTGCCTTGGGGCCCTACTGCGAATTTTTCCATAAGAAAGGCGGTCCTGGAGGAGATAGGAGGTTTCGATGAATCGTTTCCGAATAAGCCGGGAGGGGAGGACGTCGATATAGGCGTCAGGTTGAACGAGGCGGGATATACCATAGCATCTGCCCGTCATGCCATAGTATACCACTCAAACAAAACATGGGACAACCCGAGGGACGTGATTGGGAGACTATACAATTACGGGAAGGCCGATGCCAAGCTCATATCAAAGTACCCGAACAAAACAATTCCCAGGATAAACAAGGTCCCCGTACACATCCTATTGATGGTGTTAGGTGCAATCCTGTCTTTTGCGACATCGGATCCACTCTGCGTCATGATTGCATTCTTGGCTGTGATATCGGATTTCACTCTGTCTGTTCTCCTTGAGACATTAGTTCGTTTCCGCAAAATCTCTGGTTTAAGCGAACTGACTATTGCTCTTCTTTCTTATGTGGAGGATATAGGTTGTACAGTCCAATGCATTAAACGGCGCAGGATCTCCTTGATTTTCAAGCAGTTCCTGTACTCCGAATACCAATATCGCAGTGTTTTTGAGATAGTTCTCTGCAACTCGGCGTCGTTCATGATCACATTGGTTCTGTTTTTCACCCTATCTCTCTGTTTATCATGATGGCAGGGACTTCATTAACGATTCATGATTCTGGCATGGTCCGTATCCAGGTTATGGCGGCATCATGTCGGTATAATCAAAATATACAGGCAAGCTTGAGCTGGCGCCATAGGGCTGTGACGGTGTCCTCATGTACCTCAAATTCGGCCGTGCATTGACGATAACTAGTCTGCTGGAGGGCAGGATCGGGGATTTCAGGCGACCATACGTCATCCCACTAGACCTACGGAATCTACGTCGCCAACGCTCATAACGGCCGCCCGCGATTCATCCGCATGCCCTCGGAACCCGCCGTCGAACTCAGGAGGCTCAGGGAATCGAGCAGCTTCAGAACGTACGAGGTCATCCGCAGGATGTCCATGTGCTACGGCATGATGGACTCCAAGCTGTCGGAGCTCATCGGTCTCGTCTCATCCATGAGGTCACCGGGACGGTCCGGGAGGAGCAGCTACCGGGACCTCGAATCGTCCACCATGGAACTGTGCCAGACGCTCTCGGATTTCCTGTCGAGGATGTACGCCTGCAAGAACCTGGCGGCGGTCAGCGCCAAGCGCTGCGGCGTCGATGCGGAGTTCCGGGACCTCAAGAGGTCGTCCCTCGGATTCGAGGCGTCCCTGATGGTCAATCTGAGGAACTACGTGGTGCACGTCGACATGATGCCCTTGGAGGTGGATCCGGGGACAGGGGCGGTGGTCTTCACCCGCAGGTGCGGTTCCGACCAGATGTGGAGCGCCGACCAGCGGAGGTACCTCCGCTCGGCGGACCTGGAGGGGCTGCTGGTGACGTACCGCGGCATGCTGGACGTCTTCTACGCTAGGTTCTTCGGCATGCTGTCCAGAGCGTCCAGCGCGGACCTGAGGGAGTGCAGGGGCGAGATCGGTGCGGTGAACCGCAGGGTCGGGTTCGAGCTGGTGAGGTTCGATCCCTTCGCCGAGGCGAGGGAGAGGCTGGCGGAGGCATGAGGCGCTGTCTGGAAATACCATCCGCACCATGTCCGTCATATGATCTACACGCCGCTCACCAGGAAGGCCATGCGCATCGCCTACGAGGCCCACCACGGACAGTTCGACGAGACGGGCGTGCCGTACGTGTTCCATCCGTTCCACGTGGCGGAGCAGATGACCGACGAGGTCACGACATGCGTGGCGCTGCTGCACGACGTGGTGGAGGACACGGACGTGACGTTCGAGGACCTGGAGAGGGAGTTTCCCAAGGAGGTGGTGGACGCCGTCCGTCTGCTGACGCACGGGAGGGATGTGGATTATCTCGACTATGTCAGGGCTGTGAGGGAGAACCCCGTGGCCAGGGCCGTGAAGAGGGCGGACATGGACCACAATTCCGATGAGACGCGCTTCTCGGGATGCCCGGACGTGTCGGAGGAGAGGATCCTGCACTGGAGGGAGAAGTACGCCAGGGCCAGGAAGGTGCTCGAGGGAGAGCGACCTGGCGCTTCGCGTCTGCATAAATCTTAAAGTAAAAGTTTATGAAAAAATTTTCTTAAAATAAAAATTTAAGATTTTATACACAAAATATGATTGACAATCAATAACGTATTCAAAGGCAGAGATGACGAGCTCTCGAAACTGGATCGGCTCTACAGGAAGGGAGGTTCCACGACGTGTGCCGTCTACGGGAGGAGGCGCGTGGGGAAGACGTCGTTCCTCCAGAGGTTCTGTGATGGGAAGCCGTCTCTGTTCATGACCGTTCCAGGCAAGGATCCAGACCTGACATGGGACGTCCTTTCCTCACAGGCGACCGAGCATGTCGGGAGGGAGGTGAGACTGTGGGGCGTCCCGGACCTCCTGGGATTCCTGAAGGAGGTGGGGTCCGTCGACAGGGGGGAGAAGACCGTGGTGGTGCTTGACGAGTTCCCACTGCTGGCCGACATGGACGGGTCCACCGTGCCGCTGCTTCAGAGGTTCATAGACCATGACATGAAGCATATCCGTCTGATGCTCGTGGTGTGCGGGTCGTCGATGATGGCTATGGGGAGGCATCTGAACGACGGGGAATCACCGCTCTATAAGAGGTTCATACTGCAGATGAGGATCGATCCCCTGCCGTATCCCCAGGCATGTGCGTTCCACAAGGGGCTGGACGAGGAGGACAGGGTGAGGATGTTCGCCGTCGGTTCCGGCATCCCGGCGTATCACGAGTACATGAAGGGGAGGTCCGTGGAGCAGGCGATCACGGACGGCTTCCTGAAGGAACCGGCCCTGCTGAGGTCGGAGGCGGACAGTCTCGTATCGCTGGAGCTGAAGCCGAAGGAGACGTACGACCGCATCCTGGCATCGATCCGCGAGGGGACCTTCGATGCGAGCGGCATCGAGGACAGGACGGGACTCTCCCGCACGACCTGTCTGGCGGCGATAGAGAACCTGGAGCTCCTCGGGGTCATCCGTGAGGAGATATGCTACGGGAAGACGAGGAAGCGCATGTTCGTGGTGACCGACGGGTTCCTCGACTTCTACTACGATGTGGCAATCCGCAGTGAGCCTTACGGCAGGTTCTCGCATGGTAGGGATGTCTACAGGACGCTCGGCAACAGGATGGCAGCGTTCTTCGGAAGGCGCTTCGAGGAGGTATGCAGGCAGTACGTCCTGGATACCGAGAGATGCAAGTGGATCGGCAGATGGCGGGGGTCGTCCCCGGTCGTCTCGAACGGGGAGGTCGTCCGCGGGGAGGACGGGCGCCCCGTCATGGAGGACGCGGACATAGATATCGTGGCGGAGGTCGAGAACGACCGCAACGTCGACCTGGTGCTGTGTGAGTGCAGGTTCACCCATCGTATGGTCGGCATGAGGGAGTACGAGAACCTGGTCAAACGCGGGCTGTCGGCGAGGAGAGGATACCAGAACAAGCGCTACATCCTGTTCTCGAGGGTCGGGTTCACCGACGAGCTCAGGGAGTTCGCGGAGGACAATCCGGGGATGAGGATCGAGCTCGTCCCGATGGACGACATACACGCATGATCCGAGGGATACGCGTCCGGTCATCCGGGAAGGGTGTGGCGGGGCCGTCCGATGCGGAGGCCCCGTTCGGTTCAGATGTCCCTGCGCATGATGCAGGTGACGTTGTCGGTGGACCCCTTCTGGACGGCCAGCCTGCATAGGAACTCGGCGGACTCGTTAGAATCGGCGATGTCCGTCCCCCTCTCCTCGAACACGGGGTTGAGGCCGTCTGAGAACAGGATGGCGTTGCCGCAGTCGATCACGGGGGCGATGTTCACGGGAACCTCCCCCTCCATGCCGATGTAGGCCGTGATGATCCCGCCGTCCCCCAGGGAGTGGTCCTCGGAGCGGACGACGCCCTCACCCGTCCTGGCTATGCACTTGCTGTCGCCGACGCTGAAGATCCAGGACATCCGTCCGTGGGTGAGCATCCCCACGAGGGTGGATCCGGAACCGGGGCAGTTGTCCCGGACGTCGTCGGAGGTCCTCTGTACGATCCTCCGAATCTCGTCGGTCATGTCGATGCGCTCCCTGAACTCGGACTGGAGGCTCTCCAGGAAGAAGTTCAGCGTGAGGAAGCTGGCCTGATCCCCGTTCTCGAGCCCGCCCATGCCGTCAGCCACGAGCAGTATCTCCATGCCGTCCGGCATGTCGGTGCCGTCGGTGTAGTCGTCGCGACCGTTATGATGGATCATCCTGACGTCCATGGTGCCTCCGGCCGCGGTTATGACCGCCAGTGCGTCCTGGTTCGACTCACGAACTCCCTTCAGCGAACAGAACTCGATCATGTCCTACCCTCCTCCAGGGCGGCTATCGTCTCCCTGTAGTTCCTGAACTTGATGCCGAACATCGACAGGATGGCCTTGTTCACGTATCCCCAGTCGGTCTCGTCCTTCGGTTTGGACTCCACCGCCCCGCCGTTGACGTACCTGGTGCGGGCGAGGTAGTTGAGCCCGTTCAGGAACCCGATGTCCGATCCAGGCGGGAAGTACATGTCCGAGTCCTTCAGGTTCCCGTTCCTGGCTCCCACGGGGGAGAGGCTCCCCTTGATGAACGCGGTCCCGCGGAAGTCCTCCACCTTGATCGCCATGGCCGACGAGAGCATCAGGATCGACCCGGATTCGACGCGCACCTTCCCCGATCCTATCTCCATGCCGTTGGCCGTGAACGATGGGCTGAGACAGGTGATCTCGAATCCCCCCTCGGCGACCGGCCATATCTGGAGGGGGTTGCCGTGGGGGATGGAGTTCTCCCAGTCGAAGGAGAGGAACTCCGTGGCGGCCCCCGACGACACGATGTTCGTCACGTTCAGGCGCTGGTGGTCGGCGCCGGTCGATATGTTGACCGGGCCCTTGGCCACCAGCGAGTTGAGGCACGGTTTGTTCCTCTGCATGTAGAGGAACGTGACCGTGTATTCGATGTCCCCCTGCTTCACCGTTCCCGGCTTCGGACGGTTGCAGAATATGCACTTCCGATATTCCGTGTCGACGTAGTGTCCGCAGGAGCATTTCCAGCAGCCCATGTTCTCATTCCACGAAGATCTTGAAGGAGTAGGTCTGGTTGACCGGCACCAGGTCGCGCGTGTACGTTATGTGGACATGGATCACCGGGGACTCCAGGGCCTCCGACCCTATGGTGATCGGTACGTCGGCGGAGTTCCCCGCGCGGATGACCGGAACCGTCAGCAGCACATCCTCGGACCACACGTTGGCCGACACGTACACCGAGTTCAGTATGACGTCGGCGGTGTCGACGTTGGAGATGATGAGCCTCGCCGTCTTGTCCTCGCGGCTGATCCTGTCCGATTCGAGACGCACCTGGATCGCCGGCGGCCTGCCGCGTCCGCCGATGGCCTTCCTCAGATGCTCGATGGCCTTGACGGCGCCCTTGACGTCCCCTTTGCGCAGGTCGGTGCGGTACTCGTCCATCCTGGACTTGACCTTGTCCTCGTTGAAGACGGGGTCGTCGGGGGCTATGCCGTCCACGATCCTGTGGTACTCCATGGCGACGGCCGCCTCGGCCTCGCAGTCCGCCAGGGCGGTCTTGGTGAGCTCGAGGGCCTTGGCGGGTTTGTCGCGGACGAACTTGCGCGCCTCGCGGATGGTGGAGATGACCCCCTCATAGTAAGAGGGGTGCTCGTACATCGTGGAGATGATCTTGTCTAGGCAGGAGTCTGTCTCCCTGAGCGTGTCGCGGATCTCACGGTCTGTCGGCATTCTGATACCTCAGTATGGTGTCCATCTTTGCGATCACATGGTCCTCGGTGACCTTCCTGCCCTCGTCCTCCGGCTCCTGTTTGGGGCGTCTGAGGTAGAGGGCGGCGGCGATCACGGCTATCGCCGCGACCACGCAGATTCCGGCGGCTATGACTATCGTGTCCATGCTGCTCACTCCCTGTCGTCCCCGCGCCTCGGCTGGCGGCGGTCGTCGTCGTAGCGCCTGTCATCGTCCCTGTACCTGCGGTCGTCGTAGTCGTCGTACCGGCGGCGGTCGTCATACCCTCCCTGGTACGGAGGGGCCGGAGGGTAGCCGTAGGCGGGGGGCATCCCGTATCCGGGCATTACGACGGTCTGTCCGGAGCCGTTCCTCATGGCCTCCTTCAGTCCGTCGGCGTATCCCCTGCTGTACCCCATGTCGAAGGCGCCGTCCTCGGCGAGCTGCTTGCCGTTCTTCCTACCGTCCTCGTAGGCGTTCTGGATCTCTATGTCCCTCTGGGCCTGCATGATCTCGATCTGTCTGCGGACGTCCTGGTCCTTCACGTACTCGTCGTTCTTGATCTGGGCCATCTCGACGTACGCGTCGGTGTCCGCCTTCCTGCGCCGGATCTCGTCGTCGCTGACGCTGTTGATGTGGTCGATGTCGGCCTGGACCTTGGCGAACTCCAGCTTGGAGATGATGTCGCGGCGCCGCAGCTCGATCTCGTGATCGGTCTTGGCGAGCTCGTCCTCCATCTCCTTGGTGAACTAGAAGTTCTGGACGTCGTACTTCCCCTTCTCCTCCTCGAGCCTCTTCTCGGCCTCCTTCCTGACGAAGAGGATGCCGTAGTCCATCTCGAGCCCCAGTTCGTGGGCGGCGGTCTCGAAGTCCGCGTCCATGATCATCTGGGCCTTGGACTGCTCGTCGTGGTAGCGCATCGCGTCCTCGTAGGCGTTCTTCTCGATGTCCACCTTGACGACGTCCACCGCGAGGCCGCAGTTCGCCCAGACGGGGGTCATCGAGTCGATGGCGTTCCTCACGCGGGCGTTGAAGACGTCCTGATGGTCCCTGATGTCGGAGGAGAGGGTCTGGGTCAGTACGGACGAGTCGACGGTCAGCTCGGTGTCGTAGCGGAGGATGTTCTCGATGTCCTCGCGGGTCACCTCCTTGACCTTGCCGCGCATGTCCTTCCACTTCTCGTCGGAGAGGAGGTCCCTGGTGTAGAGGCTGGACAGGCGGACCATGTTCTCCTTGGAGACGCGGACGGTGAGGTTCATGGCGCCCTCGATCTCCGTCCTGTCCTTGGTGTACCCGTGGATGCCGATCCTGGCGGCGAAGGGCCTGAGGTCGGCCATGAGGACCTGGTTGTTCACGCCCTTCAGCTTCTCGCGGAACTTGGCGAGGAACCCGTCCCCGGCCAGTTTGACCGAGGATTCGAGGTACGTGTCAGAGGGTTTGCCGTCCTTGATGATGATCAGGACCTCTCCGGGTCCGACGGTGATCTTCTCGAACACCTTCTCGTTCTTCTTGATGAACTCGTCGGAGAACCACTGTATCAGGACATCAGTCCTTCCGCTAATCGGTATCATTCGTCTGCCTCCGTTCTTCCGGAACCTGTGATGTTTCTGAGCTCTTCTGCGAACTCGGCGGCTGTGGGGCGGACCTCGGGATCGAGGGAGAACACGCGCTCGAGCAGCGGGATGTACGTCTGGCTGATGACCCCCCTGTCGAACTCGCCCCTCATGACGTTGCTCTTGTACTCGCTCTCGGCTCCGCTGAACGGATACCTCATGTACAGCGAGTGGCAGAGCAGGACCCCCACGGCCCAGATGTCGCTCTTGGATGTGATCTCCCCTCCGCTGAACTGCTCGGGGGACTCGTACTGGAACGTGCCGCCGGGGTTGGGAGTGGACTCGCCCTCCTCGAAGGCGGTGTCGAAGTCGGCGATCTTCCAGACCCCTCCGACCTGTATGATGTTGTCGGGTTTGATGTCGTTGTGGACGAAGCCCGCCTCGTGGATGGACGCCAGACAGTCAAGCACGCGGATGACGACCTCCTGGCGCTCCCTGATGGACAGGGAGCTCTCGATCCTGCTGTACTGCTTGTCTGCGAACTCCATGATCTGGGCCGGTACATCGCGGATCTTGATGGAGCCTATCAGCTGGACGACCTTGTCCGGGCAGTAGTCCGACAGTTCCTTCCAGATGTCCTCCTCGTTCTGGAGCTTCGACTCCTCGGATTTGGTGAGGGCGTTGGTCGCGGTGACGTAGGGGTCGATCCTCTTCAGGAGCCTCACGGCGTATCTCCTGCCGTCGGTCGAGCTGGCGGCGTACACGTTGTACGTCCCTCCCTTCCCGATGGGGCCTCCCCTCATGACGAGGTCGATGCCTCCGAAATCCAGCGCCTTGACGGACATGTCCCTCGGGGACTCCTCTACGACCTCTGTCGAGGAGTTGACGGATGCCTTCTCCTTCTCGATGTCCTCCATCATCTGCTTGAACTCGCTGGTCCCGTCGTCCATGTTGAGAAGGAGTTCGATGGCGGCCTCGTAGTCCTCGTTGACCTTGGCGAGGTTCTGTCTGGAGACCTTGTACTGGGCCTTGGCGCGCTTGCGGTACAGGTCGGCCCTCATCAGGACGTCGCGACGCCTCTTGGAGTTGGCCAGCTCCTTCAGCCCCTCGCCGTACTTGTCGGCGGCTTTGCCCCACACGTTGTGGTAGTCCTCGGCCATACCGAGCAGGCGGTCCGCCAGGGCGCGCTGATACGGGGTCTCCAGGGAGAGCTTCTCGATGCTGCCCCTGGGGCGGGTGGCCGTTCCGGTGGCTCCCACGAGGAAGTCGATCTCGAGGCGCATGATCTCCGACACGTTGTCGTTGTTGCCCTCGAGGATCCTCTTCGCCTCGGCCGGCTCGTTCATCTTGATGTACATGCGGGATGCCAGGATCCTGAGTTCCGTCTTGTCGAAGACGTAGTCCATTGCCCTGATGTACTTGTCCGCCGCATAGTTCCACGAGAGCTGGTGGTCATCCACCAGTCCGGAGATGTACAGGGACATCCAGATGTCGATCCTGACGCTGGACATGCGCTGGGCCTCCTCGCATATGGACTTCAGATTGCCAGCCGTCATCTCGGAGTTGGTCGCCCATAGGCATGCCGAGTAGCCCATCCTGTTGAGATAGGTCAGGCGCTCGTCGTCGCTGGCCAGGTCCATGGATTCCGAGAAGGCGTCCAGGGCCTCGCCGAAGGATTCCCCACGCAGGAGCTCTATTCCGCGGATAGTCTCGCAGAACGCCTCGAAGAACTTGCTCTTCTCGGTCTTCAGACCAGCGAGTTTTCCCACGAGGTCGACGCGGGACAGGTTGCCCGCGCAGTAGGCCATCGCGATGTAGTCCAGCGTAGTGGAGCTGATGATCTGGTCCAGGTTGTTCATCTCGTCGATGAACGAATCCACGGATTCGCAGAACGATAGCTCTCCCGGGGTGCTTATGTTGGACACATAGGCTGAGAACGCCTTTCCGGCACAGGTCATCCGCGGGTTGTTCAGGATCGCATCATGGGCGTACTTCAGCGCCATGCCGGTGTTGCCGTCGTCGAGGCTCTTCTGTGCTTTGATGAGTATGGCGTAGACCTCCAGCCCGCCCAGATCCTCGTGGACCGCCATCTGGAAGTATGCCAACGCCTCCTCGGGATTGTTCTGGATCAATCCCTTCCCAATCTGGAGGCAGATCTTGGAATCGACGAGGCTCACCTCGTTGCTCTTATCGGTGACGTTCTGGAAGTACTCCAGCCAGGCGTAGAGGCTGTCGAAGGGCACGTCGCCGTTGGAGACAGGTCCGATGACGAGCTCGGCCAGACGCTTGGACACGCGGCCATCGTCCCTGGGCACCGAGGATTTGAGGGCGGGTATGCTGCTTGTGACCAGCGGCAGTATATGGGCGACGATGTTCTTGCAGTAGACGTCGACGACGATGCTATCTCTGCCGTCGGTGTGCATATATCCCCAGTTGACCGCCCTGTAGTCCTCTGACAGTTCCTCCACGCTGTGAGAACTGTTGGAGAGGATGCGGACGACGTTCTGGAAGTATGATTCCGAGACGCGGTCCTTGACATCGGTGTTGGCGCGGTTGAACTGGTTGTTGAGCTCATCCATGCGTCCGGGGGAGTGCATGTAATGGCAGACCAGCTCATCCATCCTGTCCGCCAGGATCTGACCAGACGGTTCCAGGAACGGGTTCATGTTCGTGTCGAGGGTCAGGAGTATCGGCTTCAGTTCCTCGATCCTGTCGATGTCCGACACGATCGCCTTGAACCTGTTGGTGTAGGCCTGCTTGAACACATCCGAACCCAGAATGATCTCCAGTCTCTGTTTGTATCTGTTGTACTGGGCATCCAGGCCGTTGAAGTCGTCGCATCTGATGATGTCCTCGTTCGCGTAGTTCGAGGACACCCTTACGGAACTCTCATCGATCATCCTCGGGTAGTATGATGCGGACGGGAACGCGCGCTTCAGGTCCTCGACGGCCTTCGGGACGGCCTCGATGGCCTTGGCGTTGCGTTGTATGTAACTGTCCAGGTATTCTCCGAGGTCGCATCTGTTATCTATGATGGAATCGGAGAGGACCTCGTGACCGTAGAGGTTGTACAGCGTCCTCAGGTCGTTGGCGGCGAGCAGTTCCCCAGTCTTCTGGGCGATCAGCCTGGCTCTTAGAGAGTATTTGCCGGAGCCGACATGCTCCGTAGCCATGACCACGGTGTCGAAACGGTTGTACTTCAGCAGGAAGTCGACTACCTTGATGTAGTCCTCGTTGGAGATGATTCCCGCTTCGACGTTGTTGAAGACCTTATTGATGTTGCTGCAGATGTCATCCACCTTGCGCTTGGTCAGGTCCTCCTGGCTCGTCTCCTTCTTCCCAGGATTTTTCACAGGCATCCGCGGGTTCTTGGTGTCGCGGGGCGTGCCATCGCTGTTCTTCTTCCCGCTGAGCAATCCGCCGTTGGGGGTTTTCGCAGCCGTCTCATCGGTCGGACTCTCAGTCCGGTCGTCATGGCCGTATCCTGCAGATCCGACGAATCCTTCCCTATCTGCCGCATCATCAGGGTCCGTTACCCGGGTCGCTTCCCCGTGGTTCTTCGTCCTGTTGGAGGCTGCATGGTCGTTCTTCTCGACCCTCTTTATACTGAATCCCTTCTTGGGCTTCTCTTCGGCCGATTCTCCCGAAGCGTCCTTCTTGATTCTGACCATCTCACTCACCTCCCTTCTTTTCCCTCTTTCTGAGCTTCATCTTGGGCTTCTCGTCCTGCTGTGTGTCAACGGCGTTCGTCTCTTTGATCGGCAGAACCCCGTCGGCTCCCTTCTTGCCGCCCTTCTTGCCGAACTTTGTCTTAGTGCCCTTCTCCTTCGGAGCGACGACGCCGTTCATCTCGTCGATCTGCAGAAGGATGACCTGGAGGCCCTTGTAGAAATCATTCGATCTGGCCGCGGATGTTCTGTTATGGTCGCGGACCGCGAAGAGGAAGCAGATGCAGTTGATTACGAGGAATGGCAGCCAGATCATCAGCAGTATGTAGATGACCGCCATTGTCCGCCCGAGTGTCTCTCTCGACGAAGTCTCATATCCCGCCTCGATGAACATCGCGAAGCTGATGCAGGCCATCAGCATCATGTAGAGGTAGACCAGGGTGTCGATGCGCCAGATCTTGTAGTATCTGTCGTTCTCGCTGGATTGGTCATTGCGGAGGACTATTCTGCTGATTATGGATGCGAAAAGGGGGCCTCCTAGTGCAAGCAGAGCACAGATCGCAACATTCGTATCCAATCTGGCGGTATGCATGATATCAAGGAATACCATGGCCAGTATCAGGAGCCCTCCGATCACGAGTACCCAGGCGATTGATCCGAACGTATCACATCTCTTTGGATCCATACAAATCACTTCCTGGAGACGTAGGCGAGTACCACGATGAACACGGCCGAGAGGGCCGCTCCGATGTAGCACAGCGTCTTGTACAGTCCGACGTTCACGTCGCTGAGGTCGTCGACGAACTCGGCGTAGACGTGGAATTCTCCGAATGTGCCGAGGGGCACCTCCGTCACCTCGTTCCCCTCGGAATCCACCCATTTCACGAAGATGAAGCTGGGCTTCTCCACATCCTCGGGGAGGATGCACCTGATGTTGTACGTGTACTGGCTCGGGCTCAGGTTGAGCGTCTCGTTCCCGTCGTGGTAGATGATCGAGTAGGTGCCTGCGTCGCAGGTCCCGGTGACCTTGATGGCCCCCCTGACGCTGGAGATGGTCACGACCCCGGTGTCGGGATCGTATGTCCAACCGGTGGATGCGGTCCCGTTGGTGACCCTGACGCTGTCCGGGTAGGCATACCCGTCGTCGGGGACGATCTGGATGGAGAACGTCTGCTCGTACGCGGGCGAACCGGAGTACGTTACGTCGCCGCGCTCGATATCGGCAGAGACGCTGTACCGCTCGGCCTGGTAGTTGGCCGTGACCGTTATCGACGACGTGCTGCTGGAGAACGCCGACGACTGGATGCTGAAAGATCCGCTGTTGCTGTTGTAGCTGTACCTGCTGGAGCTGACCGTGGAGTTCCCTGCTTTGATCGAGATGCTCGACGGGTAGTCGTACCCGGTCCTGGAGGGGAGGTTCCCGTAGAAGGTCTCGCCGGGGATGGCGTTACCGAGGCTGACGGAGGACATCGTCTTTCCCGTGGTGATGCTCACGGTCACCGGCACGACCTTGATGCAGTCGACGCTGACCCTGCCGCTGTCGTTGTATCCGACGTCGTAGATGTACAGGGTTCCTGAGCTCCTGGAGCTGTTGGGGTTCCAGCTGTAATTGTAGGAGGACACGGAGACGTCCTCGGGGACCACGTATCCGGAGTTGGCGCGGATCGTGATCGTGTACGTGTCGGTGCTAGGCGAGTACGATGTGGAGTAAGAACCGCGGTCGACGTTCACCGTGAATTCGGGTCTGTCACATATTACTGTGAAACTGACGCTGGAGCCTACGTTTGTGAAGGTTAGTGTGCCTTCGTTTCTGCTGTTGTTTACCGACCAATTGGTGGTCCCACCATGGGTCTCGGAAACCGTGTCTGGCAGATAGTAGCCGCTGTTGGGTTTTATGACGAAGGTGAGTGTGCCACTGCTTTCATCGTATGTTTCCGTATATGTTCCGTTGGTGACCTTTCCGTTGACCTGTGGTCCAGAGGCATAAGCGGTCGCATCGGAATCCAAGGTCGGGGATGCGCCCTCTTCGGCGCACGCCTTCTCGCTCATCATTACGAATGCTCCGCACATTATCAGAATCGCCGTTATGGTCATGATGGCTTTGAGGCGCGCATTCATTCGAATCAAAATCCACATCTGATTACATACTATAAGAATTGAATATCTTCTTTAGAATTGAATATAGACTTAGTTTATAAATGAAAATCTGGATAAAACCCGTCTTGCACTAACATCGTGTGGCACGCAACGATGTATCCCCGTTGTCGGAAAGGTACATAGCGGATGCCATCATGTTTCTGAGCTACAAGGGCCGCATCAAGGAGGGCGACCTCTACAGGTTCGGTTCGAACTACACCACGGCCTCCAGGATCGGCCGCAGGCTCGTCGAGCTGGGAATGGCCGACACATACCTCGAGACGGGGAAGCACGTCACGAGGTTCTACACGATCACCCCCGGCGGGACGAGGGTGGCCAACCATCTGCAGGCCGCCGATTTCATCATCTGCGGCGAGATGCGCGAGGACGGCGAGGTCCTAGAGCAGTACGAGGAGATACACAGGATCGACAGGACCCTGCGATCGATCCCCCATATCGGTCACGACCAGGAAGTATCCCGTCGGCACCCTCTCCGTGAGGTACACCCCGTCCCCCGAGAGAAAGAACTCGAACCCGCTCCCGGCCATCCTCCTGGCATCCACGGATATGACGACGGGCTCACCGTGCCTCCTGCCGACCTCCTCCGCCCTCTCCACGGAGACCGACAGGTGGACCATGGTGCGCCTCATCGGGAGTATCGCACCCGAGGCCATGATCCCCTTCAGGTTCTCCCTGCTGGTGCCGTGGTAGAGCACGTCCGGAGGGGACACGGGCGCCCCGTATCCGACGTCGACGCTGTGGCCGTGGAGCGCCCTTATCCTCCCTCCGTCGGGGGACAGCTCGTACCTGGTGTTGGTCTCCGCTATGCGGATTATGCGCTCCGCCTGGAGTCCGGAGCCCCTGCTGAGCCCCTCCACCGATGCCCACCCGTCGCGGTCCAGGGCGACCCCGTATCTCTCGGGGCAGTGGCGCAGTATCCTGCTCATCAGCCTGCTGTCCCTGACGTCGGGATCGTCGCGCGCGGTCATGGGTCCTCCATGTCATCCCCTTCCCGAATGGCCGGCGGTCTGCGCGTCCGTCCTCGCAGGCGGAGCCTCTCGACCTTCCCGCGGACGAGCTTGCCGCGGAACGCGAGGCCGATCAGTATGACGTCGCCCCTCATGCCGAGATAGTAGTTCTTGTCGTGGATCTGTGCTATCGCGCTCTCAGCGTCGGAATCGAGGGAGCCCTCCGAGTCCGACACCTTCAGCTCGAGGATTATGGGAACGGACCCCTCGTCCCTCAGTTCCAGCACGAGGTCCGCTCTCCCGTTCCCGGACTCCTTTTGGGAGGTTATCCTGTACCCGCGAAGCATCCCGTGCATCATCGTGAGGACTATGTTCTCATACGACGACTCGTCCCTCAGCGAGAAGTAGCTGCCATCGGCGAGGACGCTCTGGAGGACTTCCGTCATGGCCGCCGCATCCCCGTCCAGCACCGCGGCGTTGAACCTCTCGAACGCATCGTTCCCGATGCGCCTGTTCCTGCTCAGGAGCGAATCCACGATGCCCATGGCCTCCCTGTTGGGGACGGACAGCTCGTAGAGTCCGTCCCCCTTAGGGATGGCGTTCAGGTATCCGGTCATGACCATCAGAGAGAGCAGGTCGACGGGGTCGTTGAGTCTCATCTCGTCGTAGCTCACCGTCCGATGGAGCTCGGACACCATGGTCCCGCCGTTGACCAGGTCCGCAACGGCCTGCAACCCTATGGCGCCGGCCCTCTCCAGCATCCACAACATTGGGGTGTTCCTGCTCGAGTCGCGCCAGTAGCTGTCCGGTTGGAATCCCCTCTGGACGTAGGTCATTATGCTGAACGGGTTGTACACCTCGGCGTCCCCGAAGCGGTACCCGTCGTACCAATCCCTCGCCTCGTCGAACTTCTCCGGATGGCCGTAGTACGACAGGATGTCCCTGACCTCCGGTTCGGTGAAACCGAAGCGCTCGTCCGACTCTACGGAGAACGTGTTGTTGATGCTGATGTTGTTCATCCCGGAGAAGAACCCTGCCTTAGCGACCTGCATCACGCCCGTGACGTAGGCCATCTGGAGGTCGCCGTTGGACTTCAGTGCGCTGGACAGCAGGAGTCTCAGGAATCCGATGACACGCTCCTGCAAAGCATCGCCGAACGTCTGGGTTATCGACTGGTCGTACTCGTCCACCAGGATGACCGTCCGCTCCCCATGGAAGAGGTGCAGCATCCTGGATAGGTCCCTGACGGCATCCGCGAGCACGTTCTCGTCGGCATCCATGTACAGGACGGATTCGAAGAGCCTCCTGTCCCTGTCACCGATCCTCGGTGAGTCGAGAAGGTAGGTGAAGCGGTTGTACAGGTCGCTCAGGACCTTCTTCACCCTCGATACGAAGATTCCGTAATCGTTGTTGCCCTCGGCCGCGAGGTCTTTCAGGTCGAGGAGTATCACAGGATATCTGCTCATCTGGCACATGCAGTCCGGGTGTTCGGAGATGGCGAGCCCGTCGAACCATGTGTTCCCTTTGTATTCGATGTTGAAGAAGGCGTCGAGCATGGTGAGGTTGGTGGTCTTGCCGAACCTGCGGGGGCGGGTGTAGAGGAAGACCCCACGGTCGTCCGTATCAAGCATGTCCTTGATGAGGAGAGATTTGTCGACGTAGTACTTCCCTCCCTCGCGGATGTCCCGGAACGACAGCCCGCTGGTGTTCACCTTCTTCATGAATATATGTATCGATTACGGGATGATAAATGCACCCGACCTCCGCAGGCGGATCCCACGACGTCCAACCCGACCGCACTGCCCAAACCTCTTATCAGATGTGCAGATACTCTCAACCATGAGCTATTCCGAATCGCTCTCCGGCACCCTGAGCGCCATAGGTGCCACCGAGGGCACCAGGCTGAGGGTCTCCAAGGAGGGGAGGGTCTTCGAGGGGACGCTGATGCCCCACCACGAGTTCAGCTCGCCGGACGTGCTGATCCTCAAGGTCAAGAGCGGATACAACGTCGGCATCGCGATCACCGACTCCACCGTCATCGAGGTTATCGAGCAGCCCGTCCAGAGGACCAGGTCCGAGCAGCCCGTGGAGTTCCGTGAGGGTCTGCCCAAGATCGTCCTCATCGGTACCGGAGGGACCATCGCGTCCTACGTCGACTACAGGACCGGGGCCGTCCACCCCGCGCTCTCCACCTCCGACATGGTCAACGCCGTCCCGGAGATCAGGGAGATCGCCAACATCGACGCCCGTGTCCTTTTCTCGATATTCTCCGAGAACATGGACCCCGCCCACTGGCAGGAGCTCGCCCAGGCCGTCGCCGACGAGATCAACGGCGGCGCCGACGCGGTGATCATCCCCCACGGGACGGACACCATGGGCTACACCGCCGCCGCGCTCTCCTTCATGCTCGGAGACGTCCCCAAGCCTGTCATCCTGGTGGGCGCGCAGCGCTCGTCGGACCGCCCCTCCTCGGACGCGTCCAGCAACCTGATGGCCTGCGCCCGCTTCGCCACGAAGGCGGACCGTGCCGGCGTCTACGTCGTCATGCACGACACCCCCGGTGACGACTCCTTCGCGGTGCACCTCGGCACCCGCGTGAGGAAGATGCACACCTCCCGCAGGGACGCGTTCCATTCGATCAACGCGCTCCCCGTCGCCCATCTGGACGCATCCGGAAGGATGGAGGTCCGCACCGACGGGCCAGCCGTCAGGGACGGCAAGGCCGTCGCCAGGACCGCCATGGAGAGGTCGTGCGTCCTCCTGCAGTACTACCCCGGCATGGACCCGGAGCTCTTCGAGCCCATCTTCATGAAATCCAAGGGTGTCGTCATCGCCGGCTCCGGCCTGGGTCACGTGAACGAGGGCATGATCCCCCTCATCAGGAGGGCCACCGAGAACGGCACTGTCGTCGTGGTGACGAGCCAGTGCCTCAACGGCAGGACGAACCTCAACGTGTACAACACTGGCAGGGACATGCTCAAGGCGGGCGTCGTCACCGTCCTGGACATGCTCCCCGAGACCGCCTACGTCAAGCTGATGTGGGTCCTCGCCAACACTTCCTCGCCGGAGGAGGCCAGGGAGATGATGGCGACCCCGCTCGCCGACGAGATGTCAGACAGGAGGACCATCGATGAGTGAAGACTACGAGATGATGTGCGGCATCGAGATCCACCAGCAGCTCGATACCAAGAAGCTGTTCTGCGACTGCGACAGCCATCTCTGCGACGACGGCCAGGGCGCCTACTTCAGGAAGCTCAGGCCCACCACCAGCGAGATGGGCGAGATCGACCGCGCCGCGCTGGCACAGTTCCAGAGGCACATGGGATACCGCTACCAGTGCTGCGAGGGCACCTCGTGCCTCGTGGAGCTGGACGAGGAGCCGCCCCACGGCGTGAACCCCGACGCGATGCAGATTGCGCTCACCTTCTCGGAGATGCTCGGCGCGAACGTCATCGACGAGATCCACTTCATGAGGAAGATCGTCGTCGACGGGTCCAACACCTCTGGGTTCCAGAGGACTGCCCTCATATCCACCGACGGACACGTGAAGGCGGGGGACAGGGACATCTCGATCCTGTCGGTCTGCCTGGAGGAGGACGCCGCCAGGAAGGTCGAGACCAAGGGCGACGAGATCCTCTACAGGCTGGACCGTCTGGGGATCCCCCTGATCGAGGTCGCCACCGGCCCGGACATGCGCACCCCGGAGGAGGTCCAGGAGGTCGCGTACCGCATCGGCACCCTCCTGAGGGCCACCAGGCGTGTGAAGCGCGGCATCGGCACCATCCGCCAGGACCTGAACATCTCCATCCCCGGAGGGGCCCGCATAGAGCTCAAAGGGGTCGGGGACCTGAAGCTCATCCCAGACTACGTGAGGAACGAGGTCGCCAGGCAGAGGATGCTGATCCGTGTCAAGGACATACTCAACGGGAGGGGCACCAGGCCCGTCGACTTCGTCACCGAGGATGTGACGGACATATTCGCCGACTGCGAGTCCAAGGTCATCAAGGGCGCGCTCTCGGACAAGGGCAAGGTGATTGCAGTGCGCCTGCCAGGATTCGCCGGCGTCATGAACGGGGACAACAAGACCCTCAGGCTCGGGTCCGAGATGGCCCAGCGCGCCCGCACCCGCGGCGTCAAGGGCATCTTCCATTCGGACGAGCTGCCCAACTACGGGATCGAGCAGTCCTACGTCGACGCCCTGAGGGAGCGTCTCGGCATGACCGCCGAGTTCGACGCGTTCGTCATCTGCGCCGCCAAGGAGAAGAAGGCCACCGAGGCCCTCGAGGTCGCCGTCGCCAGGGCGAACGAGGCCTTGGTCGGAGTGCCGGAGGAGACCCGCGACCCGCTCCCGGACGGGACCACCAAGTACTCCAGGCCTCTGCCCGGGGCCGCCAGGATGTATCCCGAGACGGACGTGCCGCCCACCCTCATCACGGAGGAGCGCATGGCCGCCGTCCGCGCGTCCATGCCCGAGTTCCCGGAGCAGATCGAGGCCCGTCTCGTGAAGGACTACGGCGTCAACGAGCAGCAGTCCAGGCAGATCGTCAGGAAGGGTCTGGACGAGCTCTTCGAGATGCTCGCCGCCGACGGGATGTCCGCCATCGCCGCCACGACGGTGCTGAATACCTTCGGCGAGCTGGAGCACGACGGGCTCGACCCGCTGTCCATCCCCGAGGGGGACATGATCGAGGCGTTCTCCCTCCTGAAGGACGGGCGCTTCGCCAAGGAGGCCCTGCCGGTCCTCCTGAGGGAGATGTGCTCCGGCACCAAGCCGGAGGCCGCCATCTCCAAGCTCGGCCTCGGCGCCATGGACTCCTCGGAGGCAGAGGGCATCATCGACTCCATTGTGAGGGAGCGCGAGGCCTTCGTCCGCGAGAGGGGCATGGCATCCGTAGGTCCGCTGATGGGTCCGGTCATGGGCGCCCTGCGCGGAAAGGTCGATGGGAAGCAGGCGAGCGACCTGCTCACCAAGTCCATCAAGAAGCTGCTGGAGCAGTGAGAAACCATCGCCCCGGCCGTCGTGCCGGGGCACCTCGAAATCCGTCATCCCGACATGTCTGGCACATACGGGTCCCCGATCCTTGCTGACATCGCGTAACAAAGAAGATTTTATAATCGCGACCAAAAATCGAGCGGCTATGAAGAAGGTCCTCCTGGTCAACGGCAGCCCCCACGCCGCCGGATGCACATACACCGCACTGAAAGAAATCGCCGACGAGCTCGCGAAGGGCGGCATCGAATCGGAGATCGTGCAGGTCCCGTACGACACCCCTGGATGCAGGGCGTGCGGCGCCTGCAAGAGGAACGGCAGGTGCGTGACAGACGACATTGTCAACGAGATCGGCTCCCGTCTCGACGAGTTCGGCGCCATAGTCCTCGGCTCTCCCGTCTACTACGCCAGCGCCTCTGGGCAGATCTGCTCATTCGCCGACCGTCTGTTCTACACCTATTCGGGCAAGATGCGCGGGAAGGTCGGCGCGGCGATCGTTTCGTGTAGGAGGGGAGGGGCTTCAGCGGCCTTCGACCGTCTGAACAAGTACTTCACGATCTGCAACATGCCCGTGGCATCCTCCCAGTACTGGAACCAGGTCCACGGTTCGAGGGCCGAGGACGTGGCTCAGGACGAGGAGGGGCTTCAGACCATGAGGACGCTGGCGGCGAACATAGCCTGGCTCATGAGATGCATCGAGGCCGCCGACCAGGCGGGCGTCCCCCGTCCGGAGTACGAGGCCCCGATGCGCACGGACTTCATCAGGCGGTCATGATGGACGCGAGGGCCCGGTTGAGCTTCGTCGGTGCTGTCGGCGCGCTGGTCATCCTATACTTCGCATCGGGATCGCCGATATCGCTGTACTCGATGTGGCAGGAGGAGCTGGGCATGACTCATGCGCAGCTGTCCATGGTGTCCATGTGGTACCTGCTGGGCACGGTCATCCCGCTGTTGTTCCTCCCGAGGATCTCCGACCATCTGGGGAGGAGGCCGGCCACGATCATCATCCTCATGGTCGCGGTGTGCGGCGCGGTGACCTTCGCGATGATTTCCAACCCGGAGATGATCATGGCCGGGAGGCTCATCCAGGGCATAGCCAGCGGTCTCGGCTCGAGCACCGTTGCGGCCTACGTCGTCGACCTGTCCTCGGACCTGCCCAGATGGGTGGGCCCCACCATCACCAGCAGCGCCCCGACGCTGGGGCTGTCGACGGGGGCGTTCGTCTCCGGAGGGCTCATGACGTACACCTCCGTCTCGCCCACCTCGTACTTTGAGGCCGTAGCGGTGCTGATCGTCATCATAGCGGTGATCGTGGTGTTCGCCAGGGAGACCATGCCGAGGAGGCCAGGTCTGCTGAGGTCCATGGTCCCGCGCATCACGCTCCCGAAGGGATGCGGACGCCTCTACGCCGCCTGCGCCATGCTCTTCATCGGGACGTGGGCGGTCGGCGGATTCTCCCAATCGTTCAGTGCGTCCATCGTCACGGAGCAGTTCGGCGTCCACAACCAGTTCATCGCAGCCGCCGTGTTCACATCGCTCCTGCTCCCGAACGTGGTGGGGAGCTTCTTCTCCAACAGGTTCGAGACCAGGCAGGCCCAGAGATGGGGCATGGGGATATTCCTCGTCATGATGGTGATGATGTATGTGTCCCTGGCGTACCTCGACAGCCTCCTGCTGTTCTGCGTGTTCAGCGTGGTGGCGGGCATAGGCCAGGGCATCGGCTTCACCGCAGGGGTCACCGCCCTGCTGTCCCGTGCTGGCAAGGGGCTGAGGGCGGGGACGTTCTCGACGATCTACCTGACCTCGTACGGCGGGGCGGCCATCCCGAACTTCGTCGTGGGACTCCTGCCCGGGACCCACGCGGTGCTGGACATCCTGTCCTGGTACGTCATCCTGATAGCCGTGATGTACGCGGCGATGCTCGTGCTCTCGGCGAAGCCGTACCCCGAGGTCCAGTCGGAGGAGCTGATCGCGGACGCCTGAGCTCCAGGACATAGAGCCTCTCGAAGAACAGGGGGAGCTCCCCCAGGACCCTCCGGCTCCAGCCCACGAGGGTCCCGTCCAGAGCATCGCGGTCCATCAGGGACGAGACGACGACCACCACTCTCCCTCCGGGGAGAAGGCGGTCGTCCGCTCCCTCCAGGAGCCTCGGCAGAGGTCCGAGGCCATCAGGGCCTCCGGACCAGGCCTTCTCCAGCAGTCCCTCCTCCTCGACCGGGAGGTACGGCAGGTTGAACACTATCGTGTCGAACCTCCCCTCCACGGCGGAGTAGACGTCGGTCTCCACCACGTCTATGTAGGCGCCGTTCGCCTCCGCGTTCCTGCGGGTAAGCTCGACGGCGCGGGGGTTGATGTCCCCAGAGGTGACGTCGCATCCGTTCAGGGCGCAGTGGATGGACACCACCCCCGATCCGCACCCGATCTCCAGGACCCTCTCCCCAGGATGAACGTCCAGCGATTCGATAAGCAGGATGCTGTCGTCCGAGGGCGGATACACCTCCGGATCCTCGTAGATCCTGACATCGGGGTCGTACTCCATGGTCTCACTCCGGGATCGGCAGCCTGCGGACCGCCAGCGAGGATGATGATATCACGAGGGTCACCGCGGAGACGCTCACGGCGATCTTCATGACGATATTGTTGTCCATGTTCTCCGGACGGGTCCGGTCGTATAAAGGGGGATGCCTGGGCGGAAGAGGCGGTTCCTTAAGTCTGAATATGTGAGAAAACCCCTGTTTCTTAAGTCTAAATATGTGAAAATTGGCTGTTTCTTAAGTCTAAATCCGTGTGAAAATCAACTTTTCTTAAGTCTAAATATGTGTGTAATTATATAGTATCAAATACATTAATGCAATATGAATATCGAGCTCCGCAGAAAGGCCTATTCCAAGTTGTTGAGGTGGAAAGAGGAGAGTGCTGGTTCTACAGCGTTGCTTGTGAACGGGGCTCGCAGGGTGGGGAAAAGTCATCTGGTGCGTAAATTCGCAGAGAATGAGTATCGCAGCCACATCATAATTGATTTCGCCAAGATAGATGAGACGACCCTGGAGGTTTTCAAGAACCACAGCAGCGACCTGGATGATTTCTTCCAGAAGCTGATGGTTGCCAAGGGACGCAAACTGTACCCCCGTGAATCAGTGGTGGTGTTCGACGAGGTCCAGCTGTATCCTCCTGCCAGACAGATGATAAAGTATCTGGTGGAGGACGGCAGATATGATTATATCGAGACCGGTTCACTGATATCCATAAGGACGAATGTGCAGGACATAGTGGTTCCTTCCGAGGAGGATGACCTCGAGATGTTCCCGTTGGATTTCGAGGAGTTCCTCTGGGCTATGGGGAACGAGACTGCAATCCCGTACATGGAGGAGTGCTTCAGGGACTTGAAGCCGTTGGGCAATGCCGCCCATAAGAAGATCATGGACCTCTTCAGGAAGTACATGCTCGTCGGGGGCATGCCCCAGGCCGTCATCAATTACGTGACCGCGGGGAGTTTCGAGAAGACGGAGGCCGTCAAAAAGAGGATCCTGTCTGTTTATCGCAAAGATATCGCGAAATACGCTGGCGGATACAGTCAGAGGGTCAATTTCATATTCGATACGATACCGTCACAGCTCGCCAAAGGCGAGAAGAAGTATCTCCTGTCGAGCCTCGACAAGAATGCCCGGTATCGTGATTTCGACGATGCGTTCATGTGGCTGGCAGATGGTATGATCGTCAACCCGTGCGTCAATGCGACTGACCCGACGGTCGGACTGATGATGAGCGCGGACCATACCAGTCAGAAGCTGTACATGGGCGACACCGGGCTTCTGGTCACCGAGAGTCTGGCAGACAGGAACGGCACCGATGAGGACATCTACAAGTCTCTGCTGCTCGGGAAGATCGGCATAAACGAGGGCATGTTCGCAGAGAACGTGGTGGCACAATGTCTCCGTGCCAACGGCAATCAGCTGTACTTCTATTCCAGGTATCCCAGGCCGAAGGATGGGAAGGAGGGCAGGGAGGAACCACACAACGGGGCGGAGGCCGATTCCGGGAACGATGCTGGAGTCTCTGATCAGGCTCCAGTTGTATGGGATACGGCCGTGGAGATCGATTTCCTGATACGCAGAGGCCACAAGATCTGTCCGCTGGAGGTCAAGTCGTCGGATCGGATCCGCTATGAATCCCTGGAGCGCTTCATCGGCAAATTCAAAGGTCGTCTCGGTCAGCCGTACATCCTCTGCACCAAGGACATCAGGGTCAAGGACGGTATCGTCCTGTTGCCCCTCTACATGGCCGCCCTGCTGTGACTCGAAAATTGTTAAACCACGAATCATGATAGCGGGGCATGATCCAACTCGACGTCCTGTGCATCGGGTCCCTCGAGCGCGGTGAGGACGGCTCCATCCTGGAGGCCCATTCGACCTCCACACTCATCCGCGCGGACGGCCGCAACATAGTCGTGGACACCAGCACGCCCTACATGTGGCCCGCCGTGAAGACCTCGTTCAGGCAGATAGGCATCTTCCCGGAGGACGTCGACACCATCGTCCTCACGCACGCCCACGGGGACCACGCAGGCAACCTCAAACGCTACAAGAAGGCGAGGGTGCTGATCCACTCCGGCTCGGACGTCGAGATTGAGGGTGCCGAGGTCATCGACGCCGATGAGTACGAGATATGCCCCGGCGTAAGGATGGTGCACACGCCGGGCCACTGCCCGGAGGAGTGCAGCGTGTTCGTCGAGGCCGACAGACATTACGCCATCGCCGGCGACACCGTCCCCCTGCAGGACAACCTCAAGGAGGGCAAACCCCCGGCGATCAACACCGACCGCGACCTCGCGATGGAGAGCATGCGTAGGGTCGAGAGGTTCGCCGACGTCGTGGTCCCGGGCCACGGGGCGCCGTTCATTGTCGGGTGACCGATAGAAAGGTTAAAGGCGGTAGGCAACTACGCACGAAGAACCAGAGGACGGTCCAAACATGATCCAGAGAGAGATGCCGGACACCATCGTCTACGTCTGCTCCGATTGCGGGGAGGAGACGGAGCACCAGATACTGAAGGGAAGGATGGGTAAGGCCACCCTGGAGGGCACGTTCAGATGCAACGAGTGCGGCAAGGTGACCTCGGAGACCATCCGGATCCCAGAGATCATCACCGTCCCCGTTATCTACAGCGACGGGGACGTATCGGAGCCCACATCCACGACCCTCGAGAGCAACGACCTGGTCCAGATCGACGACGAGTTCGAGATGGACGACGGCAGGAGAGTCTGCGTCACCTACATCGAGGTCGCGGACGGCCGCAGGGTGAAGAAGTGCGTGGCCACGGACATCAAGAAGCTGTGGGTCAAGAGGTTCGACGTCCTGAGTGTCAAGGTCTCCGTCAACGACAACCGGAAGACCTACCCGCTCAGGGTCCAGGCCGAGCCTGACGACGAGTTCGTCGTCGGATCCATGCTGAAGTTCGAGGACTTCGACTGCATGATCCACGCCATCAAGACCAAGCACAGCCTGGTCAGGCACGGTTCCGCCGAGGCAAGGGACATCACCAGGATCTACGGAAAGATCCGCAAGAAGACCTACGACGTCCTCGACCTGGATGAGGAGTTCGACGAGTCGGACTACATCCTCGACGATGACGACGAGGACTACGACGAGTGAACGAGAGGGGGACCTCCCCCTCCTCAAAACCGATTACCTTCTGAGATTATTGTTCTGTATCCGATTGCATCGTCCTTGCATAATGGCAATACGAAATTAATCGAATGCCATTACACAATCCTGATGTGCTATCAGTTCACGATCGCTCCTCGCCGTCCCCGATGATGAAGTCGAGGACGTCCGCGATGTTGTCCGAGTTCACGGTGTGCGTGGCCGCTTCCGATGTGTACTCGTCCGTCGGGTTGAACGCGATGGAGAGTCCGGAGTTCTGGAACATCGGTATGTCCGTGTACGAGTTGCCGATGGACACGGTGCGCTCGGGGGTCGTGAAGTACTTCTCGATGTACCCTCTGACGTTGATCCCCTTGTCGCGGAGGTTCAGGTTCCTGATACCCTCGCCGGTGAGCCTGCCCTCGGAATCGGTCTCGAGGCTGTCCGCGATGTACTCGTCGAAGCCGAACTCGTCCGCGAGCATCTTCGCGGCGATGTCGATCCCACCGCTGACGATGACGCAGGCGATTCCGTTGTCCTTGAGGCAGGCGACGGTCTCCTGTATTCCGCCGATCAGTGGCAGGGTCTGGAAGATGTGGGCGATGTCGCCGATGGTGATCCCGGGCCTGTTCTCCATCCAGAGGTGGATGTCCCTGCGCATGAACTCGTTCTCGTCTATCTCCCCGTTGATGAACGCCTGATAGGACGGCTCGTTGTCCACGCCCAGGTAGTCGTGGATCCATCTCCAGGAGCTGCGTACGGTGGTGAGGGTTCCGTCCATGTCGAAGCAGACGAGGTCGTACTTGCGCATGCTGCGCCCTATCCATTCTTTCTTTAATATGTCTGAGCATCCCCGGACCATGATCACGATCGTGGGCACCGGGCACGTGTTCAACCTGGCGGAGCCCGTGGCCTTCATCGTCAAGAACACTTGGCCGGACGCGGTCCTCCTGGAGCTGGATGTGGGCAGGCTCAACGCCATGACCCGCGAGGCCGAGGGGAAGGAACCGTCGGGCGACGGCCCGGAGCCGTCACCCATCTACATGCAGACCGCGAGGTACCAGCAGCGCATGTCCGAGGAGCACGGTGCGCAGCTCGGAGGGGAGTTCCTCGCCGCGGTGAACGCCGGCAGGCTCGCGGGCGCCGAGATTATCCCGATTGACACGGACGCCATGCGCGTGATGGACGAGATGTGGAGGGAGATGTCCACAAAGGAGCGCATACGTTACCGCCTCTCCGGCATCTCGGACAACATCGGTGGCAAGCGCAAGGTCGCCAGCGTGCAGAGGAGCTTCGCCGACAACGAGGAGGCCTACATCGAGGGCATGCGCCGGAAGTACCCAACGCTGGTGAGGAAGCTCATCGACGAGCGCAACCAGCACATGGCCGAGCAGATCCTGGAGGCCGCCAAGACGCACTCCAACATGGTCGTGATCGTCGGGGACGCGCACGTGGAGGGCATCTGCAGGCTGTTGGGCGACGCCCAGGTGCGCAAGGTGCGCCTGGCGGACCTCATGGACCGCGAGAGGATGGACAGGGTCCGCGACATGATCTGGAAGGGGGGACAGGAATGAGGGTCGAGCTTCTGGCATACACAAGGGACGCAGACAGGATATGCGCATCGGCGGGCAACTCGTGCTATTCGGAGCATCCGTCGTACGAGATCATGGAGGACATCGACCCGGAGAGGACGCTCTCCCGCATCGTCGGGATGGGCCACCTGTCCGTGGTGGAGCACGCCACGTTCACGTTCTCGGTCAGCGGCGTCTCCCGCGCGCTCACCCACCAGCTGGTGAGGCATAGGATAGCCTCGTTCTCCCAGCAGAGCCAGAGGTACGTGTCCCTGAAGGAGCCGTCCTTCGTGACGCCCCACACGGTGGAGGCGGACCCCGAGGCGCTGAGGGTCTTCGACCAGACCATGGACGCCATCTGGGATGCCTACTCGAAGCTGGAGGAGATGGGGATCCCGGCGGAGGATGCCAGGTACCTCCTTCCGAACGGATGCACCACGAACATCACGATCACGATGAACGCCCGCGAGCTGCTGCACTTCTTCTCGCTGAGGTGCTGCAACAGGGCCCAGTGGGAGATCCGCGAGATGGCGGACAGGATGCTGGAGCTCTGCAAGGAGGTGTCCCCCGTGATATTCGCGAACGCCGGTCCGGCGTGCGTCAGGGGTCCCTGCCCCGAGGGCAAGAAGTCCTGCGGACATCCGAGGCGCCCTTGAGCGTCATACATCTCGCGGGCGGATGCTTCTGGGGCCTGGAGAGGGCGCTGGAGGACATCCCCGGGATCCTCTCCACCGAATGCGGCTACGCCAATGGCGACCCCCACTACATCCCGGACTACATGCTCGTGTGCTCGGGGAGGTTCGGGTACCGGGAGGCGGTGCGCGTCGAGTACGATCCCTCGGCCCTGAGCCTGGAGGACCTCCTGGAGGTGTTCCTGTTCCTGATAGACCCGACTCAGGAGAGGCGCCAGGGGAACGACGTCGGCATACAGTACCAGACCGGGGTCTACTGGTCCGATCTCCAGTCCGAGGGGACGGTGATAGATGTCCTCTCGAGGGAGGCCCCGAGGTATCCGGAGTTCCATGTCGAGTGCGGACCGCTCACCCAGTGGGCGAGGGCCGAGGAGTACCACCAGAGGTACCTGGACAGGAACCCAGGGGGGTACTGTCACATCGAGCCGTGGAAGATCTCGATGTTGGGTACTATGTTTGAATCACGCAGAGGCTCTGGTCTTCCACAGCATCTGGACGGAGATCGACGCGTTGTCGAACTCGTGTCTCTCCCTGAACTCTCTGCTCAACTCCCAGACTTCGCTGTTATGGAGGCACTTGTCATCGGTGGTGTAGAACGTCCTGCATTCCGGATCGGACGTCGCCGTCGCGATGATCAGGGAATCCATGATCGACATCTTGTCACGTTCATCCGTACGTGATCTTGCCATCTCCGAAGCGAGCCTCAGCGTCTCTGGGTCTTTGATGTACTCCACTTCGACGAATCCCCTGCTCCTCAGGCGATCCAGTTCCTCGTAGAGTCTCAGGCGTGCATCTCTGTCTTTCTGATAGTAGTCCCCGGTTTTGCAGATTGCTTCGCTGTAAGCAGGCAGAGGGACTTTCAACGATCTGAGGTTCCCTACGATGCTCTCAGCCCTTCCACGGCCTATCTTGGCCTCCGAACGCATCTTGTCCGTCGGGTCTATCAACGCAATCAGATAGCAGGTGTCGATGTAGCTGACAGCCATTCGAAGGCCTCATCGTAATAGCGCTTGTATTCGGGCTCATTTCCCACGATCCATTCCTTGATGGATTCATGGCTCTTGTTCGGATTGTAACCGAATGCTGCAATCAATGTGTTGTAAGCCATCAGGAAGTCCAATCCCTTGGAAAGCAGCATGGTGAGAACCTCGAGGTCCTCTACAGGGATGTCACAGAGGCTGTCATCTACGATCCCCGCCCTTTTAAACTGGTCATTGAGTTCGTAGGAGAACGGACCATAGACATTCTTGTCATAATCGAACCTCGGGAAGTGGCCCATCCTGTTGAGGATCTGGCATCCATGATTCATGATTTGCCTGTCCTCCCACACGTCGGGGTCCAATCTGCGTCCCGCCGCCTTGGAGACCGCGGAAATCAGCCTGTTCACGTCTTCAGACATCGTCTCATCCTCCGTCATCCGAGCCACCTCCGATATCGTATTTCAACGGCGTACGTCACTGCAACGTTTCATGCACGGTGTTAGTTGTGTATCATCCACGGGTCCCGACATCCGCAAACGGAAGGGCCGTGGATTCCGATATATGCAATCTCTGATGGACAGCCGATGGGATAAGCATATTGGTCACAGACAATCGTATGCATTTTATTTCCAGTCCATTCACGAGGCCTCATTGCGCGTCCTTATAGGGGTAGTCGGAGATACCCCCATCGTGACCACGGCGGAGGAGACTGCGGAGCTGATCCGCAGCATGAGGATTCGCGGGGCCGGGAGGATCGCCAGGGCGGGAGCGTCCGCGCTGGGCGACTTCGCCGACACGTACACCGGGGGGACCCTGGAGGGGTTCCTCGCCGATCTGAAGGGGGCGAGCGACACGATCCTCGCATCGAGGCCCACCGCGGTCTCGCTGTGGAACGGGCTGCACGCCACGGTCAGGGGCGCGTCCGAGGCATCCTCCCTCGAGGAGGCAAGGTCGCTGGTCTTGGCCAACGCGAAGGCATTCTGCGAAAGGTCCGAGAGGGCGGTGGAGGAGATCGCCCGCATCGGAGCACGCAGGATCCAGGACGGCGATGTCATCATGACGCACTGCAACAGCAGCGCCGCCCTAGGCGTCATCAAGGAGGCCCACAGGCAGGGGAAGGACATCAGGGTGTACGCAACCGAGTCCCGTCCCTGGAGGCAGGGCATCCTGACGGTCAACGACCTGGCCGACGCCGGCGTGGACGTCACGCTGATCATCGACAGCGCGGTGCGCTCGGTGATGCGCAAGGTCGACAAGGTGTTCGTGGGTGCCGACACCGTCACGTCCCAGGGGGCCCTCATCAACAAGGTCGGGACGTCCCAGCTTGCGCTGGCCGCCCACGAGGCCAGGGTGCACCTCTACGCCTGCGCCGAGACCTACAAGTTCTCGCCGATGACAATGTTCGGCGATTCGGTGACCATAGAGGAGCGCGAAATCTCCGAGGTCGTGAGGCCCGGGGAGGTCCGCGACTCGGTAAAGATATTCAATCCAGTGTTCGACAGCACCCCCGCCGCGTACATAGACGCGATCGTCACGGAGCTGGGCATGATGAGTCCCGGCTCGGTGTATGACGTCATGGTGAGGCAGCTGGGCGACGGGATATTCTCAAGGGAGCGATTTCGATGGAGAGCTATTCTTACCTTCACCTCGGGGAGCCCGAGGACCCGGACAGGAACGTCGTTTGCAGATACAGGGTCACCACCGACCTTCCGATGGAGAAGGCGGCGGAGGCCATCGCGGCGGAGCAGTCCACCGGCACGTGGACCGGGATCTCCACCCTGGACCACGGCATCTTCGACACCCTCGGCGCGAGGATAACCTCGATCGACGGGGACATCGTCACCTGCGAGTTCCCCGCCGAGGACTTCAGCATCGAGAACGGCGCCGTCCCCCAGATCCTCAGCGTCATAGCCGGGAACCTGTTCGGCCTCGGCGCGCTCAAGGCCGTCAGGCTGGAGGACGTGACCTTCCCGAAGAGCATCCTGGAGCAGTTCAAGGGTCCCAAGTTCGGGGCCGAGGGGATCAGGCAGGCCCTGCACAGGCCCGAGAAGCCCCTGGTCGGGACCATCGTGAAGCCGAAGATCGGGCTCTCTCCGGAGAAGACGGCCGAGTACGTCTACGAGGCCGGGTCCGGAGGGCTCACCAACTCCAAGGACGACGAGACCCTGGTGGACCAGGCGTTCTGCCCCATCGAGGACAGGACTGTCAAGGTGGCCGAGGCCCTCGACCGCCTGGAGGAGGAGGGCCACTACATGATGCACGCCGTAAACGTCAGCACCAGGAGCGACCGCATCCTGGAGCTCGCCGAGAAGGTGCAGGGGTGGGGCGCCAGGGAGATCATGATCGACGTGATCACCTGCGGATACGGATGCCTCCAGGCCCTGGCCGAGGACCCGTCCATAAAGGTGCCCATACACGTCCACAGGACGATGCACGGGGCGTTCACCAAGGACCCGCTCCACGGCGTGAACATGCTCGCCCTGACCAAGCTGGTCCGCATGGTGGGCGGGGACGCCCTCCACATCGGCACGCTCGGCGTCGGCAAGATGTCCGCGGGGGCCCACGATGACAGCAACCTCCGCGCGTGCCTAGGGGACGACGTGCCCTACAAGGCGGTCATGCCCGTGTGCTCCGGTGGTGTCCATCCCGGACTGGTCGGGGAGATCATCAGGCGCTCCGGCATGAACGTGCAGATCCAGGCGGGAGGCGGCGTGGCCGGCCATCCCGGCGGCGTCCGCGCCGGTGCGATGGGGATGAGCCAGGCGGTGGATGCCGCGTTCGAGGGCATCCCCGCGGCGGAGTACGCGGAGACGCACCCCGAGCTCAGGGCCGCTCTCGACAAGTGGGGATCCGCATGAAGCTCATCGCACGCTACTACGACCTCGATGCCGCAGAGCCCCTTGTGCTGATCCACGAGGACGACGCGGCCGCCATCGGTGTGAAGGAGAACGACCGCGTCTCCATCTCCGGTCCGAGGAGCGCCGTCGCCCTGGTCACGTGCTCGGACACCCTCGTCGAGAGGGGCGTCGTCATGATGCCCGGCCCGGTGATGGAGCGCTGCGCCGTCCGCGAGGGGGACGAGGTGGAGGTCATCTACTCCAGCAAGCCGGACTCCGTCCGCTCCATCCGCAGGAAGATGGACGGCGAGAAGCTGTCCCGCGAGGAGATCGAGTCCATCGTCAACGACATCCTGGACAACAAGCTCTCCAAGATCGAGGTGTCCGCCTGGCTGACGTCGCTGTACATCAACGGCATGGACATCGACGAGATCGCCGACTTCACCAAATCGATGGCCCACACCGGTGACATCATCGCCTTCGACAGGCAGCCTGTCTTCGACTTCCACAGCTTCGGAGGCGTCCCCGGGAACAAGATCACGCCCATCGTGGTCTCCATCGTGGCGGCCGCCGGCGTCATGATCCCGAAGACCTCGTCCAGGGCCATCAGCAGCGCCTGCGGGACGTCCGACTTCGTGGAGACGTTCTGCGACGTCGAGCTCGACGGACCCAGCCTCAAGAGGATCTCCGAGGAGGTCGGAGGCGTGTTCGCCTGGGGAGGCGGGATGAACATCGCCCCCGTGGACGACATCGTCATCAAGATAGAGCACCCGCTCGGCATCAACCCCAGGGCGCAGATGCTCGCGTCCATCATGAGCAAGAAGCTCGCCATCGGCGCCAACTACCTTCTGGTGGACATACCCACCGGGACGGGCACGAAGGTGCCGACGATCGAGGACGCCCGTGTCTATGCCAGGGACATGATGGACCTGGGCGAGAAGTTGGGCATCCACACCGAGTGCGCCATCACCTACGCCGACCAGCCCGTCGGCAACGCCGTCGGACCCAACCTCGAGGCGAGGGAGTGCATCTCGATCCTGGAGGGAGCGAAGCACCCGGCAAGCGTCATCGAGAAGGCCTGCGACTGCGCCGGCATCATCCTGGACATGGCCGGGATCCCGGGAGGGGCCGCCAAGGCCAGGGAGATCCTGGAGTCCGGCGCCGCCCACAGGAAGTTCATGGAGATCGTCGTCGCCCAGGGCGGAAGCCCCGAGCTGAAGTCCGAGGACCTGAAGCCCGGGCAGTTCAGCGAGGACATCGTGGCGTCCAAGTCCGGATACATCCATGCGATCCACAACAAGGACGTCGTCGCGATCGCGAAGGCCGCCGGCGCGCCGAACGACAAGGGTGCCGGCCTGATGATCTACAAGAAGAAGGGTCAGAGGGTCGAGGCCGGGGACGTCCTCATGACGATCTACGCCGACAACGAGGCCAAGCTGAGGCGCGCCAGGGAGACCGCGATCAAGTATCCGCCGATAGACATCGAGGGGATGCTCATCAAGAGGGTCTCCAACATGAACGTCAGGAAATGAGACGGCTGTACTACACCGCCGACATAGACCGGGACGTCAACGTGCGCGTCCCGGGGAGGGTCGCCGCCGGGTCCCTGGACAGGGGCTTCGGCGACGCCCCCCGCTTCTCGTCCTCGGAGAGGGGTCTGGGCGCGATACTGGATCTGCTCGACGGCATCGGCATCCGCGGCACGCTGTTCTTCGAGGGCCGCACCTCCGAGGTCATAGACTGCGCACGCGCCGCCGGGCATTCGATAGGCGTCCACGGCTACGACCACGAGGACCTGACTTCCCTGGGGGATGACCATCTCCGCGGCACGCTGGCACGTTCCTTCTCGGCTGTCTCCGACAGGGTGGGCAGGCCCGTCTGCTCGCGTGCGCCGTACATGACCGCCGACGCGAGGGTCCTGAGCGCCGTGCGCCGCCTGGGTATCAGGCACGACTCATCGTCCTACACGGATGTGGGCTCCCCGTCGGAGCCGTTCCTTCTGGAGGACATGGTCGAGTTTCCCGTGAACAAGGCCAGGGATCCAGGGGGCAAGGTCATCGCCGCCTACCTCTGGCCGATGCACGAGGGCAGGAGGGGGCCCGGGGACTACATCGCCATGGCCGCCTCCGCGGAGGGAGACATCGTCATCGCAGACCACTCCTGGCACATGGTCGAGACTAGGGACGGAGGGGTCATGTCCCGCGAAGATGCCGACAGGGCGTCGGACGACGTCCGCAGGGTCATTGAGGGGATCCTCGACATCGGCTACAGACCGGGGGTCATCCGATGGAGCAGGACGTCCTCGTCCTGGACCGTGCCGGTTTCAGGTCCTGGCTGGAGGACAACCATCGGTCCTCCCGGGGCTGTTGGGTCGCGGTGGACAGGACGAAGGCCCAGACGGGCATCCTGCCGTACGTCGATGCGGTCGAGGAGGCCCTGTGCTTCGGCTGGATCGATTCCACGGTCAGGAAGGACCCGGAGCTGGGCACTGTCCAGAGGTTCTCTCCCCGCAAGGGGTCGAGATGGACGGAGCTCAACAAGGCGCGCTGCCGCAGGCTGGAGCGCCTGGGCCTCATGACGGACGCCGGCAGGGCGGTCCTACCGGACATGTCGTTCTCCGTGGACGAGGCGGTCCTCGACGAGCTGAGGGCGGACCCGGTCGTCTGGGAGAACTTCCAGGTCCTGCCGGACCTGTACGTCCGCGTGAGGCTCGGGAACGTGCAGCTGTACCGCGACAGGCCCGAGGCCTACAGGAGCAGGCTGGACTCGTTCATCTCGGACACCCGCCGCGGTCTGATCCGCGGCAACTGGAACGATGGGGGCAGGCTGCTTGAGCGAAGCGGGTTTCATGCGCCTGGGTCCCGAGGACGCCGACGAGCTCTCCGGTCTGGCATACTCCCTACTCAGAGAGGTCTACTCATACGTGCCGGACGATCTCCTCGACGAGTTCCTGGAGCAGGAGCAGTCGTCCGAGGGCATAAGGAGGCAGATGGCCGAGGGCATGGTCTACGAGTGGATCACAGTGTGCGGGGTCCGCGCCGGATATCTCGCCTATGGCATGGAGGGGGACGCGATGCACCTGGGCAAGCTCTACCTCTTCGAGGGGTTCCGTGGCCTCGGCCTCGGTTCGAGGGCCATCGACCGCGTTGAGGGGATCGCCCGCTCCTCCGGGGCGCGTTCGATCGTCCTGGAGGTCAACGAGAGGAACGCCGGGGCGATCTCGCTGTACTCCAGGAAGGGGTTCCGGGAGTCCGGAAGGGCCGGCCTCATGCGCATCGTGATGGAACGCCCGCTTCTTCGATGATCCTCCGCGAGGTTCCCCTCCCTCTTGGGGTTCATGCATATCGTGGCCATCGCCCCGATGGCGAGGGCCATGCCGACAACCATGATCGGGCTCGGCACCTCCGCGAACACCAGGAGTCCGAACACGGCGGCCGCCACCGGCTCCCCGCAGGCCGCCAGGAGCGACCCCGTGCCCGCCTCGATGCGCGCCATCGCCACCGAGTACAGGATGTACGGCAGGAACGATGCCACCGCCGCCTGCAGTACCAGGAATCCGATCTCCCAGGCCCCCTCGCCCGCGTAGTCGGCCACGATGCCGAGGTCTGAGAACGGGATCAGGATGACCATGGAGATCAGCATGCAGTAGAACAGCGTGGTGTAGACGCTGTAGCCGCTGGCGGAGGCCTTCTTCGACGCTATTCCGTAGACGGCGTAGAACACCGCCGCGACTATTCCTGACGCGATGCCGAACATCGAGAGCGTAGATTCGTTCTCGAGGTATCCGCTCACCAGGACGCATCCCACGATGGATACGGCTATGCAGAACACCTTGCGCCTGGTGATGGCCTCGCCGAATATGACGCGGGCGATGAGGACCATGAACACCGGGGACAGGCTGAGCAGGACAGCCGCCAGGGAGAGCGAGAGCTCGTCGGCGGCTATGGTGTAGAACACGTTCAGCCCCGTCATCGACACCGCGCACAGGACGAACAGCCAGATGTCGCGCCTCCTGAACGAGAGCATCCTCCTGTCGGTTGCCAGGATCAGCAGGAGCATCATGGCCATGGCGATGAGCACGCGCGAGAACGCGATGGTCTGACCGTCGAAGCCGTACTCCGAGAGTGTGCGGACGAATATCCCCGCTGCGCCCCACATCACACCCGAAAGGATGGGCAGTATCAGGAGCGCGGACCTCATGCGCCGATGATGCCCCTGCGCCGTTCATATCTGTTGCCGTCCGCGGGGTCTCTAAATAGGTACACGCGCTGACGATGCCATGGACGGCAGGACCTTGGGAGGCAAGACGCTCACGTTCGCCGTCATATGCGCCTTCATGGCGGTGTTCCTGTTCCTCTTCGGGACCCGTTACGCCCTGCTGGGGATCACCGTCTCCTCGGCCGCGATGCTGATGCTCTCGAAGGACCTGTCGTCGCGCCCGTTCTCGAATCTCGCGAGCCTGATGGTCTTCATGGTCTTCATGGGTCTGGGGGCCTTCGTGGCGTCCCTGGACCCGTTCCTCGGTCTCGCGGTCAACTTCGTGGTAGTGTTCGTGGTGGTCTTCGTCTCCATGCAGGACCTCCGCTCCCCGATGCACTTCCCCATGCTGCTGTTCTACGCCTCGATGGTCACGCTCCCCGTGACCCTGGAGGAGATGCCCGACCGCCTGCTCGTGCTGGCAGTCAGCGCCGTCTTCATCGTCGCGCTCAACGTGATGGTGAATCGCGGCAGCAGGGTCAGCTCCAGTCACCGCGGGGTCATCGCCATATGCGACGAGGTCTCCAGGTGCGCGGACGAGGTGCTGGACGGAGGGGAGCCAAGCGTGGCCGACCTCGGTCGTCTGTGCACGGACATGAATCGTATGATGTACGACCGTCTGAAGGGCAACTTCTTTACCACGCCGCGCGATAGGAGGGTTCTCGACCTGGTCGTGGCCCTCATGGACGTGGGCCGCTCTGTCTGCAGGACGGAGAGGTCGGAAGGGGTCCTGAGGGGCATGAGGCCGCTGATGTCCATCGTGTCGTCCCATGAGACGGGCGAGGTGGGGGCCTCCGCGGTGCGCTCCGCGGTCGACGCGCTCCTGGCCTCCAATCCGGATGCCGGCAGATCCACGGTCATCGCGCTGAGGGAGATGGCCAGATGCCTGGAGTCCCTGGAGTCCGGGGCCGAGGGCGAGTACGGTGAGGGCAGGCTCCCGACCGTCCGCGCCGTCATCCGGACCCTCCGCGAGGAGGCCCGCAGGGACTCGGCGAGGTTCACCTTCGGTGTCCGCATGGGCCTGATGTTCGCCCTGGTGGCCTTCGCATGGTCGTACTGGGGATGGGAGAATGCCCAGTGGATGCTGTTCACCGTCGTTGCCGCCGTGGTACCGTACCTGGAGGACTCGTGGAGGGGATCCATGCTGCGTCTGGCACATACGCTCGCAGGAGCCGCCGCATTCCTGGTGCTGTGGGCGGTCGCCGGCTACGATGCGCTACTCATGCTGGCCGTCGGACTGTTCGCCGGCTACGCGTACGTCGTCGTCGGGACGGACCGCTACGAGACCAGGCTGCTGTTCTACACGATCCTGGTGCTGGTGGCATCCTCCATGGTCTCGCCGTCGGAGACGCTGGCGGCCGACCGCGTCCTGTTCACGCTGGCCGGCGTGTTCGTGGCCGTGGTCGCGAACCGCGTGGTCCTCCCGTACAGGATATCCGACGAGAACAGGGAGCTGGCCGCCCGCTCGCTGGCCATAGGCCTCGAGAGGATCCGCAACATCCGCGACATGCTGGACGGGAGGGACGACTCCGAGGAGGAGGCCGGGCTGGCGATAATCTCCGCCAGCGTCTCCCAGAAGATGCTCATCAACGCCGACCGCGACTCGGATCCGATGCTGAGGAGGTTCATGATGAGGCAGGACTCCCTGTCCATGCAGTGCTCCTCCCTCTACAGGTCCGTCCCGGGGATGTCGGAGGCCTGCAGGGCGAAGGTCAGGGAGGCCATGTCTGAGGACCTGGACTCCGAGGTGGAGATGGCCGAGATGGACGTGTCCGGCCTGGACCCGTACGAGGCGGAGTGCGTCCGCAGGGCGGAGGCGGTCATGGACGCCTACAGGGACAACCGCGACCTGATGTACGACATCGTTGTGAGCGGCTTCATGAGGGACCGCCCGGTGGCCACCATGAGGGTCGGGCGGGTCCGATCCGTCACATGTAGGAGAAGGTCCTGTCGAACCTCGGGGGAAGCTCGGCGGAGCCGTCGAAGTACCTCTCGAGGTCGCCGATGAGCCCCACCGACAGGGCGACCGCCCCGTCGTAGATGCGGTCCAGCTCCCTGTCGCTCTCCCCGCACCGGGGGTCCGGCTCGTTCCTCAGGACCAGGCCAATCATGTCATCGTAGTTCCCGCTCCTCCTCAGGGTGCGCTCGATGACCCATCTTTTGAATCTCCCCGGGGCGACCAGGAGCCTGTTGTACCTCCTCATGTCCTCCAGGGCCCTGGAGACCTGCTCCGGGGTCACGCCGGGGAAGAACCTGGAGATCACCTTGCAGTCACTCTCATCGGCGGATATGTGGCCGGCGAGGTACGCCCTCTTGGGTTCGATGCCGTCCCTCTCGAGCAGCATCCTGTCGAACTCCCCCTCGATGGCCGTGTGGGCCACCCCGTGGGCATGGATGTACTCCTCGATGTACGGGTGTGCCTCACTGTCCAGCGCGAAGTGGCAGGCGAACCCGTAAGCGTACGCCCTGCCCGCGTCCCCTGTTTCCGGGAGCGAGGCCTTCGCGCGCTCGAACAGCTCCCTCCCCGGTCTGTCGTGCATCCCGAAGCCCACCGAGCTGACGGGGTTCCTGTGAAGCGCATCGTAGTAGAACAGGATGTCCGGGCCGTGCAGGCCTATCAGGTACAGGCCCCCATGCTCCTCGCAGACCCTGCGGGGCTCTCCATCGAGCCTCTCGAGCACTTCGCGTCCGAGTCTCAGGTGGGCGTAAGTCGACGGCATATCGTCACTTCCATCGCCGGCTGGTTCAAGCCGATTGCGCCTCCGTGCACGCCGTGTCCGAATGATCCCTGTTCGAAGGCGTACGGGATGACACGACCAACAGTGCCAGACCTATCGCGAAGAGCGCCACGAGGGACAGGATCCCGAAGGAGGTCTGTCCGGTCAGCTGGCTGACCGCGGAGACCACCAGTGTCCCAGTGAAGGACGCCCCCTTGCCGAAGATGTCCATGAGCCCGAAGAACTCGCCCGCCCTCTCCGGCGGGATGATCCTGGAGAAGTGGGACCTGGAGAGCGCCTGGATCCCTCCCTGGAACATCCCGACCATGACGGCCAGCGCGAAGAACTGGGTGATGGACGTCATGAAGAACGCGACGACCGTGATGAGCATGTACGCCACGATGCAGACCATGATGAGTCTGGACGTGTCGAACCTGGTCGACATCCTGCCGAAGGCGATGGTGAACGGGAACGCCACCACCTGTGTCACCAGAAGTGCGACGAGCAGCATCGTTGTGTCGAGGCCCATGGACTGCCCGTAGGCGGTGGCCATCTCGATGATCGTGTAGACCCCGTCGATGTAGAAGAAGAACGCGACGAGGAAGACGAACGCCTTCCTCTCTCCCCTGGCGTTGCGGATCGTCCTCGCGAGGGTGCGGAGCGCCCCCTCGGACCTCGCGTCGACGCTGTGGATCTGCTTGTAGTTCTTCACGAGCGGGATGCTGGCGGCGACCCACCACGCGGCGATTACGATGAGGGACACGGTCATCGCCTGGCCCATGGTCATGCCGAACGAATCACATCCGAGGATGAGGACCAGGCAGGCGACGAACGGCACGCAGCTGCCGATGTACCCCCACGCGTATCCGGCCGCGGAGACCCTGTCGGAATGGGACGGTGTGGTGACGTCCACGAGCATCGAGTCGTAGAACACCAGGCTCAGGGAGTATCCGAGCCTCGTCACCACTAGCACCACCAGGAAGGCCAGCCATGCGCTGATGAATCCCAGAAGGGCGCATCCGATCACGCCGACCCCGAGGGCGGCCACGAACATCCTCATCCTCAGGCCGCTGCGGTCTGAGTAGGCTCCGAGCACGGGCCCGAGGACGGCGCACAGGAGGGTGGCGATAGAGGCGGCGTATCCCCAGTATGCCAGATAGTCTACGGACGAGAGCTCCTCGCCCGCGACCGAGTTGAAGTAGATCGGGATGATGGTCGAGAGCATCAGGGTGAACGCGGAGTTCCCCACGTCGTACATGACCCAGGACCTCTCGGTCCTGGTCAGTCCGAAGCCGCTCATCGCGGCGCCTCCATGCGTGAATCGGTCATGGGATCACAGCAGTGGCTGTCCAGTCTCGGGACCGTTAAGTTCGTTGTCGAGGTATCATAGGGAGTCCTACGGGCCCATCCGTAGGCTATGTCGGCCGTCAGACCCACCCTTCCACGCGCGCGTTTCTCTTTATATGGGATTGGCGATGGGCGGCCAGAAGGAGGAGGCAGATGACAGCCAAGCTCATACTGGGAAAGGAGGTCTCGGAGGAGATCTACGCGGAGCTCAGGCAGAGGATCGCATCCCTGAAGGAGCATGGGACGGTCCCCGGGCTCGCGGTGATCCTCGTGGGCGACGATCCCGCATCGCAGGTCTACGTGAGGAAGAAGGGCGAGATGTGCGAGGAGCTGGGGATGCGCTCGAGGATAATCCGCATGCCGGCCGAGACCACCCAGGAGGAGCTTCTCGGGAAGATCGCCGAGCTGAACGCTGACGAGGACATCCACGGGTTCCTGGTCCAGCTGCCGCTGCCTCCGCACATCGACGAGGAGGTCGTGATCGCCTCGATATCCCCCGAGAAGGACGTGGACTGCTTCCATCCGTCCAACGTGGGGAAGCTCCTCATCGGGGACCCGGACTTCATGCCGGCCACCCCCGCCGGCGTCCAGCAGATGCTGGTCCGTTCCGGGGTCGAGATCGCCGGCAAACACGTGGTGGTCGTCGGGAGGAGCAACATCGTGGGCAAGCCCATGGCCGCGCTGATGGTCCAGAAGGGCCCTGGGGCGGATTCCACGGTCACCGTCGTCCACTCCAGGACGGCCAACCTCGCCGAGATCACGCGCACCGCGGACATCCTGGTCGTGGCGATCGGGAAGCCGCGCTTCATAACGGCCGACATGGTCAGACCGGGAGCGGTCGTGATCGACGTCGGCACCAACAGGGTCGATGATCCGACGCACCCCAAGGGCAGCAGGCTCGTCGGGGACGTGGACTTCGATGCCGTGAAGGAGGTCGCATCGGCTATCACGCCGGTCCCGGGAGGGGTCGGACCGATGACGATCTGCATGCTGATGGCCAACGCCGTCCGCGCGGCCGAGAAGGCAGCGGGGGTATCAAGATGATAAGGGAATGCGAGGAACACGGCTACTTCCGTGACGAGAGATGTCCCCACTGCGGGGAGGAGGGCAAGTTCATCCTTTCTGACAAGGAGGTCGAGAGGATCGGACGCACGCTTGCCGCCATCCTTAGGCACGGCAAGTTCGAGCCGGACATGGACGATCAGGGCTGGGTGCCCATGCAGCAGGTGGTCGCCCTGATCAGGGGGCGCCACACCTACATGAACTGGCTGAGGCCGAGGCACATCGAGGCCCTGGTGGAGACCGACCCGAAGGGCCGCTACTCCATCGCCGGCGGCAAGGTCCGCGCCACGTACGGCCACACCATCCCGCTGGACCTCAAGCTGGACAACGAGGACATACCCCCGGAGCTGTTCTACCCCGTCTCCCCCGAGGAGACCGAGGACATCCTCCGCGACGGCATATCGCCGACGGACCGCAACATGGTCCATCTGTCCCTGTCGTTCCGCGACGCCGTCCGCGCAGGGTCCGTCAGGATGGACGAACCCGAGATCCTGGTCATAGACACCGGCGTCTGCATCGAGATGGGCGCCGACATCGGCAGGGCCGCCAGGACTGTGTTCCTCTGCAAGCACGTCCCGTCGGACGCCATCGACATCGCCGACCCGGAGGACTGGGACACCGGTCCGGTCGACGATGACGACGAGGAGGTCGAGCGATGTACGTGCTGAGACCGGACGAGGTCCGCGCGAAGTACGGGCCTCTGTTCTGCAGGGGGTTCTACACCCTGGTGGACGAGAAGGCCGGCAAGGCCATGATCGTCGAGAAATGCGCCTCCAAGGGCCCCGGCGAGTGGGACCTGGTCAATAGGCGCCGCACCAAGGGCGTCATAGAGGATATCCGCCAGGAGTCGGACATGCTCGTGATGAACGCCCGCATCGGGGAGAGCGAGCTGAGCTTCGGCCCAGTGTCCTCCGACGTGGGCGGCCAGGGGCTCAGCGCCCTGAAGGTGGAGGGGGACGAGGTCCGCACCACCTGGTACGGCATAGCCGGCGCCTCCGTCGGCATCGGCGCGTGCATACCGCAGTGCCCCGATGTGATCCGCACCGAGTATCCGGACGACTTCACCATCGGAGGGGCGCACCGCGCCCACGTGGACATCATCACGCCCAAGATGGTCAGGGTGATCATCGGCATCGACGACACCGACACCAAGGAGGCCGGCGCCTCGTGGGTGGTGTCCCTCAAGCTCGGGACCACCTGCCCCGTGGGGAGGTTCCTGGAGCACAAGATCATCCAGCTCAACCCGAAGGTCCCCAACAAGACCACCAACTGCTGCTCCACCGCCGTCTCCTTCGCCGTGCGCGAGGAGGAGATCCCGGCGCTCATCGAGTACGCCGTGGACTTCGTCCGCAAGGAGAGCTACTCCGAGGACGCGGTCCTGACAGTGTTCCAGGGTCTGGAGATCCCGGAGCGCCTCAGGGAGTACGGCTGGTCCTGCAAATCCGTCCTGTACACGACGGACGATGCCGTCCGCGTCGCCGAGGAGTGCGGGGTCCAGATCATCAGCGTCACCGGGACCAAGGGCGTCATCGGCGCCGTCGCTGCCATAGGATGCTTCGACATCGGCGAGAGGGCCGCGGGGATCCCCGAGGACTTCGAATGAGCATGGACCTCAAGGGGATATTAACAGACAGGGCGTATGCCACCTACGACGCGCAGCTCGAGAAGGAGGTGCGTGCGGGGGAGATGCCCCAGCACATAGCCATCATAATGGACGGCAACCGGCGCTACGCCGAGGAGGTGCTGGGCAGCCCGCCGCTCGAGGGCCACAGGCTGGGCCGTAAGAAGCTGGAGGAGGTCCTCCACTGGTGCATGGACCTGGACATCAAGGTCCTCACCGTCTACGCGTTCTCCATGGAGAACTTCAAGCGGGACTCGGACGAGGTCGAGTACCTCATGGACCTGCTGGAGCAGTCGCTGTACGAGTTCGCCGACGACGAGGACGTGCACGCCAACATGGTGGGCATCCGCGTCATAGGCCAGACGGATCTCCTTCCGGAGAAGGTCCGCAAGGCGATGGACTACGCCTACGAGCGCACCTCTGGATACAACGAGAGGTTCCTCAACATGGCCATCGCCTACGGCGGGAGGCAGGACATCGCCAACGCCGTCCGCGCGATAGCCCAGGACGCCGTCGATGGGAAGATATCCGTCGACGAGATAGACGAGGACACGGTGTCTGGGTACATCTCCACCACGGGGATGCCCGACCCGGACCTGGTGCTCCGCACGTCCGGGGAGGTCAGGGTGTCCAACTTCCTGCTCTGGCAGCTCGCCTATTCCGAACTATACTTCACGGACGTGTACTGGCCGGGATTCAGGCACATAGACCTGCTGAGGGCCATACGCACCTATCAGCAGCGCGTCAGGCGCTTCGGGAGATGATCGGTTGAAGACGGAGATAGTGTTCCTGCATGCGCCCAGCGTCTACGATTTCCGCAAGAAGCCCATATTCTACGGGCCGGTGTCCGACGTCATCCCGTCGTCCCCGGTGTTCGAGATGTACCCCGTGGGCTTCATGACCATCTCCTCGGAGCTGGAGGCCGCAGGCTTCCGCACCCGCATCGTCAACATCGCGGTCCGGATGCTGCAGAGCGACAGCTTCGACGCCGAGGAATGCATCCGCAAGCTCCATGCTGACGTCTTCGCCATAGACCTCCACTGGATGCCCCACGCGCACGGCGCGCTGGAGCTGGCGAAGATCGTCAAGAGGCTCCATCCCGAATCGAAGGTCGAGTTCGGGGGGCTCACGTCGTCCTACTTCAAGGACGAGCTGATCCGCCGTCCCGAGGTGGACCTGGTCATGTGCGGGGACACCACCGAGGTCCCGACCGTGAAGATGATGGAGGTCCTGCAGAGGGGAGGTGACCTGTCGGAGGTGCCGAACCTCGTCTGGAAGGACTCCGAGGGGAAGGTGCACGACAACGGCGTGTCCCATTCTCTGGAATCGCTGGATTCCATAAGGTTCGACTACGGGACGATGATCCGCGGTGTCCTCAGGAACATGGACATCAAAGGGGCCCTCCCGTGGTACGGGTGGGACAGGCTCCCGCTGACCTCCGTGTTCACAGTGCGCGGATGCTCCATCAACTGCGCCGAGTGCGGCGGTTCCCACTACGCGAACGGAACCGTCGTCTGCAGGAGGAAGCCGGCGTTCCGCAGCCCGGAGAGGCTCGCACAGGACATAGAGTCCATTCAGTCCTATCTTGACACTCCCGTGTTCATCGTGGGCGACTTGAGGCAGGCCGGCCGCGACTACGCCACCAGGTTCCTCAGGGAGTGCCGCGAGATCGGCATAAGGAACCATGTGGTCATCGAGCTCTTCAACGGCGCCGGACCGGACTACTTCACGGAGATCGACCGCTCCCTGGAGGCCGGATGGTCCATCGAGTTCTCGCCCGACTCCCACGACGAGGCCGTGCGCTCGGCGCTCGGGAAGGGCTATACGAACGAGGCCATCGAGCGCACCGTGCCGACGGCCTTCGAATGCGGTTGCAGCAGGTTCGACCTGTTCTACATGAACGGTCTCCCGTTCCAGGACCGCGAGTCCGCCATGAACAGTGCCAGAGCCTCCAAGAAGCTATGGGATTCGGTCAGGCCGGAGGACAACCTGTTCATCTACAACGCCCCGTTCGCGCCCTTCGTCGACCCCGGGAGCAGGATATTCGAGCATCCCGACGAGTGGGGATACACCCTCCGCGCCCACACGCTGGAGGACCACAGGAGGCTCCTGGACAACCCATCGTGGAAGCACGTCCTGTCCTACGAGACGAAGTGGATGACCAGGGACGACGTCGCCGAGATCTCCTACGACGCGGCCAACGAGCTCGCGAGATGCGAGCACGAGGCGGGACGCACATCGAAGGAGGTCTATGACGACAGGGTCGACCGCACGGAGAAGGCCCGCTCGCTGATGCACCGCATCGACGAGATCATGCTCATCCCCGATCAGGGGGAGAGGGATGCGAAGCTGTGGGAGACGAAGGAGGAGGGCATCAGGATGATGAACTCCACCATCGCCAACAAGAAGGACCTGGACTGGGACGCCGGATCGATATGGTCCAACGGTCCCAGGGTGGTCATGGGCCTCGCGAAGTCGTTCCTGAGGCGCCGATCGCCTGCTCATCTCCCTCGACTTGGATACCGCCGCATCCACCGCGGCGATCATCGCGGAGCGGAGTCCCATGTCCTCCGCGGCGCGGACGCCCTCGATGGTGGTGCCGCCGGGGGAGCAGACCTCGTCCTTCAGCTGGTCCGGGTGCTTCCCGGTCTCGAGAACCATCTTGGCGGCCCCCAGCACCGACTGCGCGGCCAGTGTTATGGCGTCCCTCCTCGGGATGCCGTTGAGCACGCCAGCGTCGGCCATCGCGTCTATCACCTGATATATGAACGCGGGGGAGCTCCCGGCGAGGCCGGTGATGGCGTCCATCTTCTCCTCGGGCACCTGCACGGCGAGGCCCACGGAACCCAGGATGGATGATACTCCATTCAGCTCCTCGGGGGTCAGCGTGCCGTCCGTGGTGTAGCCCATGGCGCCCTCCAGAACGGCCACGCAGTGGTTCGGCATGACACGCACGATCTTTGCGTCTGGCACATATGATTTCAGGCCGTTCACGGTGAGCCCCGCGACGACGCTGAGGAGGAGGGTCCCGGGCCTGAAGGCCGATGCGGCGCCCTCGTCGACCATCACGGTGCGGACCTGCGCGGGCTTGACGGCGAGGACGACCTCGTCCACCATGGAGACCACCTCGGTGGCGGTCTGGAACATCGCGATCCCGTAGGTCTCCGAGATGTGCCTCCTGGTCCCCTCGCTGGGGGCGCAGGCGATGATGTCGTCCTTCGAGCATACGCCCTTCGCCAGGAGTCCGGCCATCAGGGCCTCGGCCATCTTCCCGGCGCCGATGAATCCGATGCGTGCGGTCATGATGGATGGGCATCCCAGTGCCACTAAATAGGTGTGGCGATTCGCCGGGTCCTGGCTTATCTCGCTCCCCTCTTTCTTTTAAATATAATTTAAGCTGGCCTTCCTTAGTTATTTTATACTGCAACTCCGTGCGCGCGTCCAATGTCTCTAGTAGCATTTTACATGCCATTGGCGATAGTCGCAGTCATCGCGCTGGGCTTCGCACCGCTGGCATGGTGGGCATCCAGGTTCATCCGGCCCAAGAAACCCACTCAGTGGATGGAATCCACCTACGAGTGCGGTTCCGAACCGATCGGAGAGGCTCAGGTCCAGTTCAGGTTCCAGTACTACACGTTCGCACTGATCTTCGTGGTATTCGACCTGGTCGCGACCTTCCTCATGATCTGGGCAGTCGCATTCTCCGGACTGTCGATAACGGCTCAGGTCATGATGATCGCCTTCTTCGCGATTCTGATTCTTGGGGTATGCTACTCACTCAAAAAGGAGGAGAACGTATGGATATGAGCCTCTACCCCCATGCGGTGGCAATGAGTGCCGACGAGTTCATGTCGTGGTCCGATGCGATGATCAACGACCTTCTGAGCTCCGGTACCAAGAAGACCATCGACGAGCTGACCGGACCCATCTGGTCCTGGGCGATGAAGAACTCCATGCACCCTCTGCACTGGGGTCTCGCTTGCTGCGCCCTGGAGATGGCGGCCGCGTCGGCCCCCAGGTATGATGCCGAGCGTTACGGTATGATCTACCGTTCGTCCCCCAGGCAGACCGATATCCTGCTCGTCAACGGCTGGATCTCCAAGAAGATCCGTCCGGACCTCAGGCGTCTGTACGAGCAGATCCCCAACCCCAAGTGGGTCGTGGCCATGGGCGAGTGCGCCATCTCCGGCGGACCCTGGTACGACTCCTACAACACCGTGCAGGGCCTCGACCAGATCGTGCCCGTGGATGTCTACATCCCCGGATGCCCCGCACGTCCCGACGCCATGATCGACGGATTCATGCTGCTCCAGAAGAAGATCGAGGACTACTTCAGGAGAGGCGCGTTCCTGGAGGACTGAGAATGGACACGTCCGCAGTCTACCAGAAACCCACCGAGGAGGAGGTCAAAACCCTCCTGACCGAGAGGTTCCCCGAGGTGGAGGTCACCGGCACCGAGGCCCGCAGGGTCTTCGCGAAGCTCCCCAGGGAGAAGGTCCGCGAGGTGTGCCAGTACATCCACGACAACCTCTCGTTCGAGCACTGCTCCACCGTCATCGGCGTCGACTACGTCGACCACCTCACCGTGGTCTACCACCTGTCCAACTACTGGAACGGACTCATGATCGAGCTCTCCGCCGACATCCCCAACGACGATCCCCACGTGGACTCCGTCACCTGCATCTGGGAGGGGGTCAACTGGCACGAGAGGGAGACCTGGGAGCTGTTCGGAATCGTCTTCGACGGTCACCCGAAGCTCGAGAGGCTCCTCACGCCTCAGACCTACGAGTTCTTCCCGTTCAGGAAATCATACAAGCTCAGGGGGCAGGAGTGATGGCTGACTCAATAGCGCCCATCGTTGCGGCCGAGGAGAAGCTCCAGCAGCAGGCCGACAAGATGGAAACCGACAAGATGTGGATCATCATGGGACCCCAGCACCCGTTCTCGCACGGACTGTGGACCCTGAAGATCAAGGTCGACGGAGAGATCTGCGTTGATGCGGAGCCCATCGTCGGCTACCTGCACAGGGGGTGGGAGAAGGAGACCGAGAACAGGACCTATCCCAAGATCATCCCCATGGCGGACCGTCTCTGCTACGCCGCCTCGATGACCTACACCCACCTGTACTGCATGACGGTCGAGAAGGCCCTCGGGATGGACATCCCGGAGAAGGCCAAGTACATCAGGATCGTGGCGGACGAGGTCTGCCGCATCAACTCGCACCTCATGTGGCTCGCCGCGGTAGGTACCGACCTCGGTAACCTGACCGTCTTCCTGTGGGCCATGAGGGAGAGGGAGTACTTCCTCGACCTGAACGTCAAGCTCTGCGGAGCCAGGATGACCACCAACTACCCGAGGATCGGAGGTGTCCGCAACGACACCACCGAGCTCTTCGACAGGGACATCCTCCGCACCGTCGACAGGTTCGAGAAGGCCCTCTGGGAGATCATCGCGCTGATGGACGACAGCTCGATCATCGTATCGAGGATGAAAGGCATCAGCTACATCACCAGGGAGCAGGCCGCCAACGTCGGACTCACCGGCCCCGCCATGAGGGGATGCGGCGTCGACTTCGATATCCGCAGGGACGACCCCTACGACAACTACGACAAGGTCGACTTCGAGGTCCCCGTGCTGACCGAGGGCGATTCCTACGCCAGGTACATGATCCGTACCGAGGAGATGTTCCAGTCCTGCGAGATCATCAGGCAGGCCGTGAAGAAGATCCAGGCTCTCGGGAAGAACGCCCCCTACAGGGTCAAGGCCCCGTCCAGGGTCCCCGCCGGAACCCACTTCATGAGGATGGAGGACCCGCGCGGCGAGTCCCTCATGTACCTCGTGTCCGACGGAACCGACAAGCCCTACAGGCTCAAGGTCCGCAGTCCGATCTTCACGAACGTATCCTCCGCCAAGCTGCAGTGCCAGGGCGTCAGGATCGCCGATGTTCCGGCCGTCCTCGCCCAGATCGACATGTGCCTCGGAGAAACCGACAGGTGATCAGCGTGGTAGTGGAATACACAAGCATCCTGGATTTCATCGACTTCAACGGCCAGTACGTGATGGACAACGCGTACTACCCGTTCGAGGACGTCTACAACCTGCCGTTCGCCATCTCGTACGGCCTCTGGAAGATCATCGGAGGAGCCCTCGCCTGGCTCATCAACCTGATCTTCCCGGAGAACCCCGTGTCGGACTGGCTCATGAGCGAGCCCGTGTGCGTCCTCCTGTCGCTGATAATCTTCATGCTCATCGTCTTCATCGTGGTGTTCGTATGTACGCTCATCTCCCTATGGATGGAGCGTAAGTGCCTCGGTAGGATGATGGACAGAAGGGGAACCATGGTGGGAATGAAGGGATTCCTCCAGTGCGTTGCCGACGGTCTCAAGACCTTCATGAAGGAGAACACCATCCCGAAGAAGGTCGACAACATGACCTACATGTGGACTGTGTCCCTGGTCATCGGTGTCTCCGTCCTGCTCGCCTGTATGATCCCTCTGTCCCAGAGATGGTTCGTCGTCAACTACGATTCCGGTCTCCTGATCATCATGGCGTTCTTCGCCCTGGCCCCGTTCTTCATCCTTGTGTCCGGATGGTCCCAGAACAACAAGTACGCCATGATCGGAGGTATGCGTGCGGCCGAGCTGATGATCTCCTATGAGGTCCCGATGCTCATCATGATCGCGACCACCGCCCTGCTCGCCGGCAGCTTCAACATCGGCGACATTGTGGACGCCCAGTACGAGACCGTCTGGTACTTCATCCCGCAGATCATCGGTTTCATCACGTTCTTCTTCTGCGCCACAGCGGAGTCCGAGCGTGTGCCCTTCGATATCGCCGAGGCAGAGGCCGAGCTGGTCGAGGGATGGCAGACCGAGTACGCCGGAATGAAGTGGGGTCTCATCATGCTGGCCGACTACTTCAGAGGCTACGTCGCGTGCGCCATGGTCACAATCATGTACCTCGGCGGATGGGCGCTCCCCATCATCGGAAACGGCCCCATACCCGAGATCGTGTTCCTGCTGAAGACCTGGTTCGTGTTCTTCCTCATGATCCTCGTGAGGGCCGCCCTCGGACGTGTCAGGCCCGACCAGATCGTCAACATCGGATGGAAGGTCTTCATGCCCCTGTCCGTGATCAACCTGGCAGTCGTTCTGCTGCTCAAGGTAGGAGGGTTCTTCCGATGGCTATGAAGTATCTCGAAAAGTACCCCCGCAGCACAGCGAGGGGACTCTGGGTCATCAAACCCCAGTGGCACGTCCTGAAGCTCTTCGCGAAGACCGTCTTCCACAGGCCGGTCACCGTCCTGTACCCCTACGAGAAGGAGTGGGTGCCGGACAACTATCGCGGACGCCCGGGACTCGATTTCGACAAATGCGTCGGATGCGGCATGTGCGCCCGCATGTGCCCCACCGCGTGCATCAAGATCGTCGACTCAGAGGCCGCCGACGGCAAGACCGTCAAGAGGCCTCAGGTCAACCTCGGCAGGTGCGCCATGTGCGGATACTGCGCCGAGTACTGCCCCGTCGACGCCATGACCGTCACCCCCGAGTACGAGCTCGCCGAGTTCACCAGGTTCGACCTGCTGTACGGACCCCGCAGGCTCGCGTACGACAAGACCACCGAGGGCATGAAGGTCAAGCTGGAGGTCACTCTGCAGTCGGACATCGACAACGGCAACGCCGAGAGGCGCGTGTCCGTGTTCAGTCTCGACAGGCCGGAGCTGACCGACGCCAAGTGCATCGGCTGCAAGAAGTGCGCCAAGGTCTGCCCCGTCGACGCCATCCAGATGGTGGAGAAGGGAACCAACGAGAAGACCGGCAAACCGATCCTCCGCCCCGTCATCGACGAGGTCAAGTGCATCAGCTGCAGCAACTGCATCGACGACTGTCCGAAGGACGCGCTCGTCATGAAGGAGGTGCTGTGATGGCAATAGCAAGAGACATTTGGAACGCGTTCTGCGAGGGAACGGGTGACTTCAGCAACTTCCTCCTGAGCAATCTGGACCTGGTTGCGTTCTTCATCCTGGCCGCCATCGCGGTCCTCGCAGCGCTGTACGTTGTGACTGACAAGGAGGTCGTCCACAGCGCGTTCTACCTGGCACTGGTGTTCCTGTGCGTCGGGTTCGTCTACTTCTTCCTCGAGGCGGAGTTCATCGGCGTCATCCAGATCCTGGTGTACGTCGGTGCGATCACCATCCTCTTCGCCTTCAGCATCATGCTGACGAGGAGGTACATCATGAAGAAGGAGGGAGACTCCAATGAGTAAGGGAGTCAACAAGAAGGTCGCGATCGGAGCGACCGCCGCGGTCCTGCTGCTGGCAGTCCTCGTGATCGGCATCGCCTCGGTCGACTGGGACGACTACACGACCACCGACACCCCCCTGCCGGGCGGCCCCACGTTCAACACCGGGGACGAGGACGGCATCTATGACGAGAACGGCGACCTCAAGGAGACCAGTCTCCCGTACAACATCTTCGAGAAGTACGGCCTGGTCCTGATCCCGCTCGCGCTGCTCATGTTCGGCGCGATGGTCGGCGGAGTGGTCATTTCGAGAGAGGAGGCAGAGAACGATGATTCCGCTTGAGTACTTCCTCATCCTCGGAGCCATCCTGTTCGCCATCGGAGCGTACGGCGTCGCCACCAAGAGCAACGCCATCATCGTCCTGATGTGCATCGAGCTGATGCTCAACGCCGCCAACATCAACTTCGTCGCGTTCGGAGCGTACCACCCCGACATCATGGGGCAGGTCTTCGTCATCATGACGATCACCGTCGCCGCAGCCGAGGTCGCAGTCGGTATCGCCATCCTGCTGAACGCCTACAAGATGAGGAAGACGACCGAACTCGACGAGGACGGTCTCACATCCATGAGGTGGTAAGCATGTTCATAGAATACACATGGCTCGTGCCCCTCATCCCGATGCTGTGCTTCCTGATCGTGGGTCTCCTCGGCAGGAAGACGCCCGAGAAAGGCGGCTACATCGCTATCGCGGGAGCCCTGCTCTCGTTCATCATTTCCGCGCTCATCGCGTACGAGTACCTCACCGGCGACGCCTATCCGGAGCCTGTGACCTCTCAGATCGCATGGTTCGCCATCGGAGACTTCGAGATCAACCTCGGATACTACGTGGACGGCCTCACCTGCATGATGATGCTGTTCTCGTCGTTCATCTCGACCCTGATCTTCATCTACTCCATCGGATACATGCACGCCGAGGGCGCCAGGAAGACCAGGTACTACGCCGAGGTCTCCCTGTTCCTGACCGGAATGCTCGGGCTCATCGTCTCCAGCAACTTCCTCGAGATGTTCATCTTCTGGGAGGTCATGGGACTGTGCTCGTACCTGCTCATCGGGTTCTGGTCCTTCAGGCACAACGACGGCGACGCGGCCTCCGCAAACGCGGCCTCCGCCGCCAAGAAAGCCTTCCTCGTCACCAGGATGGGAGACGTCTGCCTCATGGCCGGCCTGTTCATCCTGCTTGGCGAGTTCCACAGCCTGGACTACACCGAGCTGTTCGACCCCGCCAACATCGCCAACGCCGACTCCACCATGATCACGCTCGGAATGCTCCTCGTGTTCGGCGGAGTCATCGGAAAGAGCGCCCAGTTCCCGCTCCACGACTGGCTGCCGGATGCGATGGCCGGTCCGACCACCGTCTCCTCTCTGATCCACGCCGCGACAATGGTCAAGGCCGGTGTCTACCTCGTCGCGAGGGGATACCCCCTGTTCATCCAGGACCCCGAGGTCATGCTGTTCGTCGGTATCATCGGAGGAGTCACCGCGTTCTTCGCGGCCACCATGGCGCTCAATAACTACAACATCAAGAAGGTCCTGGCCTTCTCCACCGTGTCCCAGCTCGGATACATGATCCTGGCCCTGGGAGCCGGAGGTTACCTCGTGGCTCTCGGAATGGACATGGGAGGAGCCGAGGGAACCGCCCTCATCGCCGCCGGTACCGCCGGATTCACCGCCGGATGCTTCCACATGATGAACCACGCCTTCTTCAAGGCCCTGCTGTTCATGTGCTCCGGATCCGTGATCCACTCCGTGGGCACCGAGGACATGCGCCTGATGGGCGGCCTGGGCAAGCACATGAAGATCACCTCGATCACCATGCTGCTCGGTTCGCTGTCCATCGCCGGATTCCCGCTCTTCAGCGGATTCTGGTCCAAGGATCTCGTCCTCGACATCGCCCTCGAGGCCGGGGACCAGACCATCTGGTTCACCGTCCTGTGGCTGCTCGCAGTCATCACCGCGTTCATGACCGCGTTCTACATGTTCCGCATGTGGTTCATGACCTTCATGGGCGAGGAGGGTGCCAACACCCAGCACTGCCACGGCGAGTCCCCCAAGACTATGACCGCTCCGCTGGTCATCCTCTCGGTCTTCGCCGTCCTGAGCGGATTCCTCATCATGTTCGGCCTCGACGGCATGGTCTCGTTCGAGGTCACCGACACCGCGTTCATCGTCGGTGGCGGTCATGCCGGTGGAATGGTCCACTACTTCGAGCACCTGTTCACCAACCCGTACACCTACCTCACCATCGTGCTGGCCCTCCTGGGTATCGGCATCGCCTACCTCATGTACGCGAAGAAGACCGTGGACCCCGGCAGGTTCAACAAGCACGGCGAGTCCGGACTCTACAAGGTCCTCGCCAACAGGTGGTACTTCCCCGAGTTCTACAACTGGGTCTCCTGGAAGTTCGGATACGGAGTTGCCAAGGGAGTCAACTATGTCGACAGGCAGGTCATCGACGGCACCGTCAACGGGCTGTCCGCGGCCGTCGTCGGCGGAGGAGACACCATCAGCAAGATGCAGACCGGTAACGTCCACGACTACACCGCGGTCATCCTGCTCGGAGTCTCCGTGCTCGCCGCGCTGTTCGTCGTCATCGCCATGATCCTGGGGGGGATGTGAGTGAGCATCGAGTCTCTCATACTGCCTCTGCTGATCGTCATCCCGCTCATCGGAGCGGTCGCAACCCTGTTCATGGGCGGCGAGAAGCAGAAATACGCCAAGTGGGTCGCCGGAGTCTTCTCCGGGATCACTCTGATCGTCACCCTGTACATGATGTACGCGGGCTTCGAGGACTGGACGGTCTTCACCGTCGGGTACGACTGGATCGACACCAGCTCCGTCCACATCGGATTCGACCTCATGGTCGACGGACTCAGCGTCCTGATGATCTTCCTGACGGCCCTGCTGACCCTGCTCGTCGTCGTCTTCTCCTCCGCGGAGAGCGACAGGGCGAACTACTTCCACACCCTGCTGATGGCGATGGAGGTCGGCCTGATGGGCGTCTTCATGGCGGCGGACTACTTCCTGTTCTACGTCATGTGGGAGGTCACCCTCATCCCGATGTACTTCCTGATCAGCTGGTACGGAGGACCGAGGAGGCACTACGCCGCCATCAAGTTCTTCATCTACACCCACGTGGCCTCGCTGGTCATGCTCATCGGAATCTTCGCGATGGGCTGGGAGTGCATGGCCGTCACCGGAACCATGGACTTCGGCTTCGACACGATGGCCGAGATCATGCCCGCCACCTCTCAGGCGTTCCAGGTCGCCGTCTTCGCCCTGCTCTTCTTCGGATTCATGGTGAAGATGCCGTCCGTGCCCTTCCATACCTGGCTGCCCGACGCGCACGTCGAGGCGCCCACCGCCGGATCCGTCATCCTGGCCGGTGTCATGCTGAAGATGGGATCCTACGGTATCATCAGGATCTGCCTCGAGTGCTTCCCCGAGGGGGCGGCGTACTGGCAGTGGGTGATCATCGCCATCGGTCTCATCTCGATGGTCTACGGAGCCTACGCCTGCATCGCCCAGACCGATCTCAAGAAGATGGTGGCGTTCTCGTCCATCAGCCACATGGGAATGGTCATGGTCGGAATCGGATGCCTGTCCGACATCGGAATAACCTTCGCGATCTTCCAGATGTTCGCCCACGGACTGATCAGCGCCATGCTGTTCATGGTGTGCGGATTCACCGGACACGCCGTCGGAACCAGAGAGATGCCCCTGCTCGGCGGACTCGCCGGCAGGATGCCCATCTACGCGACCTTCATGATGATCGCCTTCATGGCCTCCCTCGGACTGCCCGGTCTGGTCGGGTTCTGGGGAGAGTTCCCGCTCGTCTACGGGTTCTACGAGTTCATCAAGGCCGAGGGCGTGATGTGGCTGCTGGTGTTCTGCCTGCTGACGCTCATGCTCACCGCCGGCTACTACATCTGGGCCATGCAGAAGACCCTGTTCGGCCCCGAGACCAAGAAGATCGACCTGGAGCACGTCCACGACATCAGCAAGCCCGAGTTCGTCGCGCTCGCCGTCCTGGCCGTCCTCGTCGCCCTGTTCGGAGTATGGCCCGATGCAGCCCTGAGCTTCATCGATCCCTACGTCGACTTCCTTGTGGGGGTGCTGTGATGTTCGTTGAGGAAATCTTCGGCGATTACGCCGCATTCGCGCCGATCATCATCATGCTGATCTCCGCGCTGATCCTGCCCGCAGTGCACTTCGCTGGAAAGAGGCACACCGTCACCTGGGCCGTCGCGCTCGTCTTCGCCGTCGTCTCGATGGCGGTCAACGCGTACATGCTCGTGGACGGGTTCACCGGAACCACCCTCGGCGTGTACGAGTACGACGCGTACACCGGAGTGATGCTGCTGCTCTTCCAGATCGTGCTGTTCCTGGCGATCCTGGTCTCCAACGCGAGCACCGAGACCACCAGGCTCCACGTCGGAGCGTACTACGCCCTGCTGACCGGTGCCACCACCGGTATGATGTTCGTCGCCGGGTCCTCGGACCTGCTGACCATCTTCGTCGGCGTCGAGCTGACCAGCATCTCGTCCTACGCCCTCGTCACGATGAAGAGGAACGACTCTAGGGCCGCCGAGGCCGGAGTCAAGTACGTCATCGTCGGAGGACTGTCCACCGCCCTGACCATCTACGGTATCTCCATGATCTACGGTCTCACCGGGACCACGGACATCGCCGCCATCGCCGCATCCACGGCAATCGACGGCATGAACTGGATCCTGGCCATCGGCCTGGTATGCATGGTCGCCGGATATGGATTCAAGATCGCCGCCGTGCCCTTCCACATGTGGGCGCCCGACGTGTACGAGGGAGCATCCTCGCCCGTCTCCCTGTTCCTGGCAACGGGATCCAAGAAGATGGGTCTGAGCGTGTTCTTCCAGATCTTCCTGGTCCTGTTCGTCGCCGGCTCCAGCCTGAGCGCCATCTGCGGAGAGGAGGTCCAGTACCTCTTCGCCATCATCGCGGCGTTCACCATGACCGTCGGAAACGTGGTCGCGATCGCCCAGAACAACATCAAGAGGATGCTCGCGTACTCCTCTATCGCCCAGGCCGGTTACATCCTGATCGTCATGGCGGTCATGACCGACTACGCCCTGGCCTCCGGTATGTTCCACATGTTCACCCACGTGTTCATGAAGGGCGGAGCGTTCCTGATCGTCGGAGCCCTGATCTGCGCCGGACTCGGCGAGAAGATCTCGGACTACAAGGGACTGGCAAAGAGGTCTCCGTTCCTGGCGGCCGCCATGCTGCTGTTCCTGTTCTCCCTGGCCGGTATACCGCCTCTCGCGGGATTCACGTCCAAGTTCTTCCTGTTCAGCTCCGCGCTGGGCGGTGTGGACGGACTGACATCCCAGTGGGTCTGGCTGGCGTTCATCGCCATCCTGAACTCCGCGATCTCGCTGTACTACTACGCGAGGGTCGTCAAGGCGATGTACATCGAGAAGGGCGAGTCCACCGAGAAGATCAAGATCCCTGCGGTCTTCACCGTCGCGATCGTGATCTGCGTGGTCTTCGTGATCGTGCTGGGAGTCTACCCCCAGCTCATCTTCGACTACTGCGAGACCGCCGCCGCAGCCCTGCTGCTCTGAACGCAGTCTCAAAACCCCTTACCAAACCCCTTACCTTCTGACAACGCTTGACCTTCGGTTCCTGTGCTGCTGGCACTTGGTGCTTCCGAGGTACAACCATAAATAGGGAACGCGCATGTACGCGCGATGGCAGAGCCCTGGCATTCATGCATCACACAGGAGCTGGAACAGCTCGAGGCACTGATGGACCGCTCGTTGGATTCGGAGAATCCCGAGCTCTCCGAGATGTGCCGCTATGTGATCGGTGCCGGAGGCAAGCGCCTCAGACCGTCTATGTGCCTCCTCGCCTACTTTGCGTGCGGGGGTAAGGACGCCAGCATCCCGATAAGCATCGGCGCGGGATTCGAGATCATCCACAGCGCCACCCTCGTCCACGACGACATCAACGACCAGGGCGAGGTCAGGCGCGGCAGGAAGGCCCTCCACAGGCAGTACGCCACCAGCAAGGCGATCATCGCCGGCGACTTCATGTTCGCCATGGGCTTCAAGCTCCTCGCCGACGCCGCCCCCCACATCGTCAACTACATCGTGGACGCGTCCGCCGCCATGGGTGCCGGGGAGTTCGTCCAGAAGGACTTCGAGCACAGGTCCTCCGTCACCGAGGGGGACTACCTGCGCATCATCGACCACAAGACGGCCAAGCTGTTCGAGGCGTCCATCAAATCGGGCGCCGCTGTGGCGGGTGCCGATGTGGAGGTCCTGGAGAGCCTCGGTCAGTTCGGTCAGGCCATAGGTTCCGCGTTCCAGATCGTGGACGACGCCCTCGACGTGACCGGCGATCCGCATCAGACCGGGAAGGCCATAGGGACGGACCTCATCGAGGGGAAGCCCACCTTGCCGGTCATCTACGCGATGCAGGACCCCAAGCTGGGGGACGAGATCCGCGCCATATTCGAGACGGAGCAACCGACGGAGGACGATGTCGTGAAGGCCCTGGGACTCATCCAGAGGACCGATGCGATTCAGAGGTGCCTGTCCCTCGCCGACGGCATGGCACATGACGCCGTCGCATGTCTCGACATCCTCCCGGACTCGGTCTACAAGAGCGCCTTCGTCGATGTCGCCGACTACGTCATAAGGCGCACCAGGTGATTCCAATGGATTCAGTCGACGTCCTTGTCGTGGGTTCCGGCCCCGCCGGAAGCACCGCAGCGAGATTCGCCGCAGAGGCCGGCGCATCCGTCCTCATGATCGAGAGGCGCTCCCAGGTCGGCGTGCCGGTCAGATGCGGGGAGTTCATGCCCGGCGCATCCGAGATCAAGTTCATGTTCCCGGAGCTGGAGGACTACGAGTCGCTCTTCGCGGTCCCGGACGGCCTCCGCTGCCTGGACATCAAGGGAATAAAGCTGGTCGACCCCAAGGACAAGGTCACGCTCCTGGACTTCGACGGGTACACCACCGACAGGGACCGCTTCGACCAGTATCTGGCGCACGAGGCCGTCGAGGCCGGCGCCGAGCTGCAGATGAACTGCGCCTTCGACAGGATCGAGGGCGGGGTCGCGAAGACGTCCCAGGGCGACATACGCTACAAGGTTCTGGTCGGCGCCGACGGCCCCGGGTCCCGCGTGGCCCAGAGCCTCGGCCTGCAGAGGAACCAGAACCTCTATCCCGCGGTGACCGCCCAGGTCAAGGGCGACTTCGAGCCCTACACCTACATGTACTTCGGCGACATCGCGCCCGGCGCCTACAGCTGGATCATACCGAAGGACGGCCGCGCCAACGTCGGCGTGGGATTCTCGCCCAAGTTCTCCGACGGGACCTCCCTGTCCGAGTACTTCGACCGTTTCGCCGAGAAGCGCGGGTTCGCCGAGCACTCCAGGCTCCAGGGCAAGTACGTCCCCAGCGAGGGCCCCATCCCCAAGACTGTGGAGGGCAACGGCATGGTCGTCGGAGACGCAGCCGGACAGGTCATATCCGTCAACGGAGGAGGCATCCCGCTGGCGATGATCGCCGGAAGGATCTGCGGGACCGTGGCCGCATCCAACATAAAATCGGGCTCGCCGCTCTCCGATTACGAGACGCAGTGGCGCAGGGTCATGGACAAGCCCCTGAGGACGGCGGCGTTCAACAAGAGGCTCGCCGACACCTTCGCGTTCAGGTCCGAGAGGAGCACCGAGCTCTGCATGAGGATCCTGGGGCAGAGGCGCATGGGCAACCTGATCAGGTGCAGGCGCCTCTTCCCGTGATCGCCTCTTCCTGCATGCCCGCATCGGCGATCCGCACACCGGGCACTCCGGCAGCTTCTCCTTGTACCACCTGTGGCAGCCGATGCACTGGTAGTTCCACTTGGCGACCTTCCTGATGCCGGCGGTGCCGACAGCCCTGAACGGGATGCCGAGTATCCTGGCCACGTTCTGGATGGAGTAGTCGTCGGAGAGGATGGTGCCGTTCACATCCAGGGCGAGAGCCAGCACGGTCATGTCGACGGGGGAGAGCCTTCCCAGGTCCCCGCTGCCGCGGGCGGCCTCTGTGACGCGCTTGAGGGACCCCTTCGAGCAGTCGGACACGCGGACCATGTCGCCCCAGAGTGACAGACGGGGGTCCCCGTGGTTCTCCAGTTCGCGGATGACGCCGGGTGGGCACACGTGCTCCTCGTCAGGGAGCGAGTCGGAGGAGAAGAAGTAGGAGCTGTCCAGTACGAGCATGTCGTCATCCGTATCTGAGGCCCTCTGGATAACCGTTCGCCTGCAGACGGCCTCGGCGTCCCCGCACCGCCTTGTCGCTCGCTCAGAAACATCCGAAAGTGGTTGGCGAGCCTGGATCGAATCAATGACAAACATTACAAAGATAACAGACAGCAGTTGATATAATACGAGTACATCTCCCATCCATGGGCGGCAGTAAAGAGCCTGCAATCACCAGGAGGAGCGTCGGTGGAGACAGACTGAAGATGATGATTTCACTGGTTGACGGATCATGTCCGGTCTGCGGGAGCACAGAATACGTACGCTTCGGCAGGACGTCTCGCGGAACGCAGAGGTTCAGATGCTCTGGGTGCGGACGCACGTTCGTCGGGAATGGTGTCATGGCAGGCACCAAGCTTCCTGCGCACAAGTGGGCGATATTCGTCGAGTGTCACGCACGGGGTGCGACTCTGAGGGAGACCGCTGAGGAGTGCGAGGTCTCCATAAACACAGCCACACGCATGCGTCATAGGGTGAACGAGATGATGGAACGTCTGGGAGAGGCCCGAGGTCAGCGCCCCTCGGGCCGGTCGATGACCTTCGCAGAGACGTGTTCGATGGTGAACACCAGTGCTGTGGCTCTATTCACGGCACTGGGGATTCCGTCCTTCGCGCCCGCACGACCGGGTTCCGGGACGTACTTGTCTATCACTCCCTCCAGACATCTCCGCATCGAGCTGGGGTCCTCCCTGACAGTGCCGAAGGCTATGGCGCTCCTTGACCTGGTCCCCTCCAGGTGATCGACGACGGTGAAGAAAGCCCGGCACCCGTCCCCGATCGACTCCAGGAGCAGTCCCGGATGTTTGGAACAGTGGAACAGTAGGCGTTCGCCATCGAAGCAGTAGTTCATGGGCACGCCGTAAGGGTAGCCCTCCGCCCCATCCACGCAGAGAACGCCGCTATGTCCGTCCCTGATGATTCCGAGGGCAGCATCCGCGCCCAGGTCCCTGTCCACGCGTCTCATCGTCCTGAACCGCATGATCCTTCGACCCCATCATAATGATTTATACGGTTTCCGATAACGAATTCCGTGATGAGACACATATGCCTAATATGTCTCATATTCGTGATGGGACCTCGGATGCTCTCGCCTCGTCCCTGGTAAGGCTGCTGAGGGACCATACTTACGACGAGGTCACCGTGAGCATGCTGACCCGGGAGGCGGGCATGAACCGCACGTCGTTCTACCGCAGGTTCGGGTCGGTTGACGAGGTCGTGTCGTACATCTACGAAGGTGCGATGCGGCCTATCAGCAGGGCGGCGAGCGAAATGGACGGATGGGAGACCGTCAAGGCGTACGTCGGGACGATATTCTCCTCGTTCTACGCGAAGCGCGACGAGATGATCGTCCTGCATTCCCGCGGTCTCACGCCCATGCTCCTCCCCGTTCTGAGGGAGCACTTCCCGACAGACGGAGGCGACGTCCCGTCCATGTACCGGATGGAGTACCATCTCGGCGGGATGATGGCATGGTTCGTTCTGTGGTTCGACAGGGGCATGTCCGACCCTCCGGAGGAGATGGCGGATATCACGCTGAGGATGATGGGGGAGACGCTCCGTCCGAGGCTCGCGTCGCGATCGGAAGAACTCGTCAAGGCTCCGGACCTTGGACTTGGGCTTGGGGGCCTTCGGAGGCTCCCTCTGCGGGGCGTCGGACTCCTTGGACGAGAACATCCCGCCGTCCAGGAGGGTGGCCTGCTGGCTGCCCATCATGAGGTCCTTCTCGCCCCATCCAAGCACATCTGTGACCATGCCGGCCATCTTCGCCAGACGCTCCGCGTAGTAGCGGTAGTCGGGCTTCGCCGTGAACTGGGGACCGCTGATGTATGGCTCCACCCTCATGGGGGCGGACTTGGCGTCGGTGACGATCCACGAGACCTTCATGCCCGGGATGAAGTCGTACCCTAGCTCGATCATCTTCTTGGCCGCCTGGACGTTCGCCATGCGGTCGGGGTTCTCGTAGGCATCTAGCCCCTTGCATGTCTTGGATATCACCAGGTCCGAAGGGTCCACCCGTCCGGCCAGTGTGTCCTGGATCGCCTTCCTGGCAAGCGCCAGGGCGTCTTCGTTGCGCTCGTCCAGTATGCATGCGAACATCTCTGTCTGGAGGCGGTCCTGGAGGTCGAAGGAGTCGGTCCTCCTGCTCTCGTATCCGCGCACCAGCAGGTCCTCCTGCCTCACGGGCCATACCACGCGGCCGACGTACCTCTTCTTCTTGCCGTGGGTGAACAGGGGCTCGAGGATCTTCTCGAACTCCAGCGTGCCGCCGTCCCGGGAGTAGCGATCGGCCATCGCCGTCCCGAACCCTATGGCGCCGTCCATGTCGTCCTTCGGCGACTGGACGAAGACGGAGTCGGTGTCCGAGTACACCACATGGTGACCCTCCGACTGCAGCTCGCCGATGATGCCCTTGACGTTGGCACGCGCGAACGATGTTATCGCGGCACCGATGCTCTTGTCCGTGAACCTGTAGAAGGATGAGGCGAACACCCCGTAGAATGTGTTCATCAGCACCTTGACGGCCGCCTGCAGTCCGTCCAGGTATCTGCGCTCGTGCTCGTCCGTCGTCTGCTTCATCTGCCTCTTGATAGAATCCCTTTGGTCCATGAGGCCCTGGAGGATCATCGGCAGGAGCCCGAGGCGCTTCTCCTTGGAGAGGAACCTTGTGCCTGACGGGGCGACGATCTCCCCGTCGGGGGAGAGCGTGGTGAAGCAGATGTTCTTGGCGATGATGGTGGACGGGTACATGGACTTGAAGTCCAGGACGCAGACCCAGTGGTACAGTCCCGGTTTGATGTCGTGCACGTATCCCCCCTCGATCTGCTCGTCGTCCCTGGTGCGCTTGCCCATCTGGGGGACGGCGACGTTCGCGCGGTCCGCCGCGCGGATGAGCAGCGAGTCGGCGAGCTGCGAGGATCCGGACGAGAGGACGTCTTCCACCGACAGCTTCGACACCGCCGCCAGGTCCATACCCTTGCGGACCGTCTCCACCTCGTTCAGGATGCGCAGTGCCAGCTCCGCGTCCTTGGTGCAGTACTCGAGGACCTTCGCGCGGTTGTCCCTCCACTCCTGGTCCATGTGGCGGGGGTCGACGTCCAGCTTGGTCTCTCCGAGGAGCTCCTTGGAGACCGCGTTGAGGGTCTCCTGCTTGGGATGGAGCTCTCTGCGGGCGGCCCACCAGGCGTCGCACACGATGCGCCCTCTCACCCGCCAGAAGCGGTCGTTGCGCAGCCTCGGCTGGCTGCCGTCGCGGCCCCAGGGCATCGCATCCTTCATGCGATTGGCCTTGGCGCGCTCCTCGATCTTGCGGATGTCGTAGTTCTCGATGTTGTACCCGGTGATGACGTCCGGGTCCTCCCTCCTGATGAGGTCGGAGAAGGCCTGGATGATCTGCGGCTCGGTGCCGTAGATGGGGTCGCAGGCCCGCATGGTCCCGTTCTCATGGACCACGGAGCAGATGCAGTACAGGAAATCGTGCTCGACGCTGTTCTCGATGTCGAAGGACAGCGTCTTCAGGCCGGGGTCGAAGGGGTCCACGTTCTCGAACGAGGACAGCTCGATCGTCAGGTCGGTGAAGTACCCGCGGTCCACGGGCTCGCCCGTCACGCGGATGCAGGCGCCCATGTCCTGGTCGTAGATGTAGCGGTGGTTGAACGGGATGTCGGATGCGAGGGACTCGACGCCGTTGGCGCGGAGCCTGCTGCGCATGTCTGAGACCTTCCAGGGACTCTTGATCGTGATCCTCAGCGCATCGACGTTCCTCCCCCTGAAGAGGAGGGGATGGTGCTCGACCGAGACGACCTCGGGGTCCTCGGAGAGCTGGCGCTCCAGCTTCTCCGGGACCTCCACCCCGTAGAGGTACGGATGGAACCCGCGGACCAGGACGGTCACGGACCTGCCGTCCCTGGCCTTGCCGTAGATCTCTACTACGGGCTCCTCATCCAGGGTGGCGGACGACGTGCTGATTATCCTGATCTCCGCGGTTTCCATGGGAACCTCACTTGTTGGCGACTATCCTGATGACGTCGCCGTCCTGGAGGACGTAGTCCGCACCGACGGTGCGCTTGGTCTTCGCGTTGACGGCGCGTATGAACTTGTCCCCGAGGTCGGTGTGCACGCGGTACGCCAGGTCCCGGGCGGTGCTGCCGCGGGGCACCAGGAACGCGTCCGGCAGGACCCTGCCGAAGTGGTCGGTGAACTTGGTCTCGTCCTCGACGGGATAGACGCAGATGAGGTCCAGCATCTTGAACGCGGCCTCCTCGATGCATCTCTGGACGCCGGTGCCGCCGTTGCGCTCCATGTTCTCCGCCATGTACTCGAGGGCCTTCCTCTGTCCCTCGGAGACCTTCGCCCCGTCCTTGATCCTGAAGGTGGCGTCGCCCGGGGTGTAGTCCACCAGTCCGCCGGCGGCGGCCTTCTTGAGGGCGAGCTCGGTCTCGGCCATGGTGGGGACGCAGATCGGGTTGACCGCCTCGATCTTCGCGAGGTTCTCCTTCGAGGCGAGATCGGCCTTGTTCATGGCGGCGATCATCGGCTTGGAGCGCTCGCGGATGGCTCCGCACAGCTTCAGCAGAAGGTCGTCGTCCCACTTGGTGGGGTCGTCCGGGAGAGGGACCTCTCTCAGGGCCTCCTTGATCTGGGTCTCGGTGACCTTCAGCCCCTGGAGCCTCTCCGCGAGTATCGCCTCGGGCTTGGATCCCTGCATCTTGGCCTGTCTGGCTATCTTGGCGAAGCCGTTCTTGATGATCTCGCGCATCCAGCACTCGATCTCGGTCCTGAGGAACAGGATGTCCTCGGTCGGGTCGTGGGTGCCGGTGTCCACGGGGTTCCCCTCGATGTCGGTGGAGCCGCTGGCGTCCACGACGTTGATCAGGGCGTCCGCCTGCCTCAGGTCGTCCAGGAACTTGTTTCCCAGGCCCTTGCCCTGCCACGCGTCGGGGACCAGCCCGGCGACGTCCAGGAGTTCCACTGGGACCATCCTGGTCCCGTCGACGCAGATCGAGTTGTGCGGTGTGCACTTGACGCCGAGCTCCCTGCAGGGGCACGGTGTGCGCACGTAAGCGACGCCCTTGTTGGGCTCGATGGTGGTGAAGGGATAGTTGGCGATCTCCACCGGCGCCATGGTGGCTGCTCCGAAGAAGGTCGACTTGCCGACGTTCGGCTTCCCTACGATTCCTATCTGCATGTGATCCCGGGGCCGATGGGGGTACTCGCGTTAAATTGTGTCGGGCGATTTCCCATCCGCATCCGAAGTGCCAGAATCGATCCACGGTCTTCACGACTTTCGCTGGCACCCCGGCGACGACCGTGTTCGGCGGGACATCCCTCGTGACCACCGCACCGGCCGCCACGACGGCCCCGTCGCCTATGGTCACGTTCCTGAGTATCGTCGCATGGGCACCGACCCAGACGTTCCTGCCGATGTGAATCGGCCCCGGGAACATGTCATATCTGTGCTCCGGGTCCAGGTCGTGGTCGAGGGTGGCCATGACGACCTGCTGACCTATCATCGATCCGTCGCCTATCCAGATTCCTCCCTGGTCCTGGAAGCAGCACCCCTCGTTGATGAACACGTCCCTTCCGATGTGGATGTTCATGCCGAAGTCCGCATGGAACGGAGGAAACAATCTGAACCCCTCGCCCACGGGCTCGCATATGAGCTCCGACATGATGGAGCGGATCTCCTCCATCGTGTGGTATTCGGTGTTGAGGTCCATGGTGATGCGGCGGGACCTGTCGGCCGCCTCGTTCAAGAACGCGCCTACGTCCTCGGAGGGGAAGACGATCCTTCCGTCCCTCGCCATCAGCTCTCTGAACCTCTCGAGATCCATGTTCGATGACATCGTGTCACCATAGAAATACGGATCGGACCGTCCTCTCCAGACCGAGGAGCGCCATCAACCTCTCCAAGGTGTCCCTGAGGTCCCTGACCTCGCCCTCGTCGAAGGATTCCCTGATGTTGCCGAAGGACTCCGCGCCCATGGCGAGGAACCTGTCGTGCAGGAGTATTCCGCGGGGGGTTATCTCGAGGACCCTTGCGCGGGCGTCCCTGTCCGATACGGAGACCTCGACCAGTCCCCTCTCCCGCAGCCTCTCGACGAGGGTCCTGGCCGCCTGGTGCGAGGAGCCTGAATAGGCCCCGAGGTCGGCGATCATGCATCCCGGATGCTCGCGGATGAACGTGAGCGCATCCGCCTGGGACGATGTCAGCCCGAGGCTGGCGGCATGGGCGTCGCGGCGTCTCGTGACCTCGCGCCCCGCGATGCGGAGCATGCGGGCCACGGCCAGGATGTCACTGTCCGCTGGCACCGGATCCCCCCGCGGGTTCGGCGGTGACTACGGTCTCCTGGGCATCCTCCGGGAAGAGCCTGACGGTGAGCCACCTCAGCTTGCTGAAGTAGACTCCCGCTATGGTGCCGATCAGGAGCGCGCAGATGACGGTGCCCTCGCGCACCCCTCCGGTCCCGCCCATGGCGATGAAGCCGAGCAGGGCGGCGATGACGATCATCGTCACGTCCGAGCAGACGCGGACGACCCTGTAGGGCTTCCTCTTGATCTTCACCGAGAGCGCGTAGGCGAAGCCGTCCCCTGGGACCATGGTGAAGTCGGCGATGATCTGCAGATAGACCCCAAGGGCGAGTCCGAAGCATCCGATCAGGACGCAGACGACCTGCTCCCAGTAGGCGTCTGGCGCGAAGTCGCCCAGCACCATGAGCCCGAAGTCGATGAAGTACCCGAACACGAATGATATGATGACCTGGAGACCGAGGCTGAGCTTGTCCGCCTCCTTCCCGAGGATGACGAGCTGCAGGAACACGAGCAGCAGGCTGTAGAGGATGGTGAAGTTGCCGAGCGTCAGCGATGGGAAGATCAGTGACAGGCTGTAGGGGATGGAGGAGATCGGAGGGGTCCCGAGGGACGCCTTCGTGATGAATCCGATGCTCAGCGAGATCACCAGAAGACCCATCGCGAAGACGAGGATGCGTCTGGCGATATGGTCGTGCCTCATGATGTCCCGCAATCAGACAATATGTTGTATATCAACCTGCCCCTCTTCGCCGGCGGTCTGGTTGAAGCGATCGCTGTCTGCTGGTCAGGAACACCGCGTCAGCGATCTCGGCGATCTCCACCGGACGGAGGTCCTCTATGCGGTCGTCCCTGTAGGGTATGTTCTCGGACGACTCCACCAGACGGTAGTTCCTGAGGGCGGTGCCGATCTTCTTCCTGCGCTGGTTGAAGCAGGCCTCGGTCACCTTGAAGAACGTGCGCTCGTCGAGGACCTCGAACGGCGCGGGTCTCGGCGTTATGCCGACTACGGCGGAGTCAACCTTGGGCCTGGGGTCGAACCTGGACGCGGGGACGGGTTCGAGTATCTCGCACTCGGCGCGGTAGAACAGGTTGACGGTGAGCCTCGAGTACTCGGGGCTGCCGACGTCCGCGACCATGCGGTCGGCGAACTCCTTCTGGACCATGACGACGGCGCGTCTGAACGGGCGGTCCAGGAGCTTGAAGATGATGGGGGTCGAGACGCTGTACGGCAGGTTGCTGACGAGGACGTCGAACTCCGGGAAGGGGACCTTGACCGCGTCGCCCTCGATGAGCGTGAGGCGGTCGCCGTAGGTCGATCTGATGTAGGATGCGAGCTTGGTATCAAGTTCGATGCACGTGAGGCTCGATCCCATGCCGGCGAGCCTATCTGTGAGGACGCCGAACCCGGGGCCGATCTCCAGCACCCTGTCGGAGGGCGTGATGCCGGCGTAGCCGACGATGCGGTCCGCCACGCGGTCGTCAATCAGAAAATTCTGCCCCTTGCTCTTCTTCGGGACGACTCCCGCGGAGGCCATGAGCTCTCTGGCGGTGCTCATCTGGAGACGAAGATGTAGCGCTTCCTGTCGGGATCGGAGATCTCGAGCACGATGCGCGAAACGATGAACTTCTCGGGCGCCTTGATGCCGGTGCGCTCGGTGAGGTCTGCGAAGTCCTTGAACGGACCCTTCTTCCTCTCCTCGAGGATGGTGGCCATGGACTTCTTCCCGAGGCCGGGCAGCTCCTCAAGCATGTGCTTGCGGAGGCTGATCCCCTCGGCCTCGTTGAAGAACTTCACGAACCTGGCCTGGTCGGCCATGACTATGTCGGTCACAGCGTACTCCAGCTCGCTCTGGGCGTTGCTGGTGAGCTCGTTGAAACCGATGCGCCTCTTGACGTGGTCGATAACGTCCCTCTTGATCTGGGGGGTGTCCTTCCCGATGTAGGTCCTGGTGCCTATGGTCACCTGCGCGGTAGCCTTCGGGACGAGCTCGAAGAGCTTGAACTCCTCCGCGCCGATGGCGTAGACGAGGGGTTCGCGTTTGGAGAATCCGCCGCCGGTGGCACCGGTCGGCAGCCAGTCGAGGATGTAGGCGTAGTCTTCCACTTGATCACGTCACGAGTTGTCGCTGACGATGTCGATGACGGCGTCTATCTGCTCCTTCTCGAGGACGACCCTCTCCTTGGCGAAGATGGCGCGCACGTCCTCGGGGGTGGAGGGGAGCAGGTCGGCGATCTTCACGGCCACGGGCTCGGTCACGAAGTCGAGCTGGAGGGCGGCGGCCACGATGGCGTCCGCCTGCTCCTTCGTAATCGCGCAGGTCTTCTGCGCGTGGTCGAGCGCCGCCTTCTGGGAGGCGAGCATGAAGTCGTATCCCCTGGCCTCTGATTCGGCCTGGAGGAGCGCCCCCACCTCGGCGACCGTGAGGTACCTCTGCTCCATGGGACCTCACTCCATGGTCCTGACGAGGTGCTCGGGGCGGGCGACGACGATCTTCGTCTTGTTGCCGTCCTTGACGCTGACCTCGTAGGCCTCTCCCCTGGAGTCGATGACGACGCCGGTGAGACCGTGGAACCTGGAGAAGGGCATGCCCTTGTGGACGCTGGGGTCGATGATGATGTTGACCTTGTCGCCGGGCTCGAAGGTCTGGAGTCCCTTGGTGATGGGGGACAGGCCGCGTGCCCTCGGCTTCTTCTTCAGGAGGTTGCGGGTTTTGGTCCTTGTTCCTCTGGATGCCTGCATTGTGAATCCCTCGTGGTTCGTGATAGTCAATCGCCAATACGTCGAGGGCCTCGACGACGCACTGGATCCCAAGCCTCTCAGAGAAGTTGGGGTGAGTGCGGCCGTCGTCCCCGGACACGAACTCCTTCACGTACGTGCCGGAGTCGGTCTCGAGTTCGAGGTCGAACCGGTCCCCGTCGAAGGAGTCCGCCGTCACCCAGTGGATCCTCCTCTTCCTGACCAGGTCGGCCCTTCTGTGCTCGACACGGCGTGGAGTCCTCTGTTCTATATCGGCGTCCTTGAACGATAAGGCGACGTCAACTACTGCCTCTTTATTAACTTTGCCGTCTGCTTTAACGCGCACGCGATAGACCTTGTCGGACGCGGCACCCTTGTATCTCTCGACGGCCTCGCGCTGGACGAAGTGCAGGGAGTTGAACGCTGCCATGTCGCCTGCGCTGGACCTCCTCTCGAGCTCGTCCAGGTCTATGAACCTCCTCCTGGGCTGGGAGATCTCCAGGACGAAGGGCCTCCCGTCACCGAGCATGCGCGCGTCGATGTCCTCGCGGCCCATGCCGTGGAAGAAGTGCTCCTTCCCGTCGGCCATCTCCAGGGCGATGTCCCCGATGATCTCCTGCACCGAGGTCTCGTACATCTTGCCCTTGCCGTGGCAGTGGGGACATCCCTTGCCGTGGCACTCCCTGCAGGGCCATATGGTCTGGGGGATCTCGCGGCTGTACTTGTTGTAGCGGCCGGCGATGAAGAGGGGGGCGATGTCCAGCTTGACCTCGCCGAAGCGGGTGTCCACCAGGGCGACCACCTGGGGGTTCTTGAACTCCACCGGGCGGTGGATCATGGGGAGTGCCAGCTTGCCGATCTCGCGGTTGAGCTCGGACTTGATGGCCTCCGGGCTCTGGAGCTGGTGCTTCTCCCACAGGGCCCTCTCGCGCTCGGCGATCTCGGGTTCGACCTTGGTGCCGACGAGGAAGTTGTCGGACTCTATGGGGTTCACCGCCTCCGCCACGTTCTCGGCGAAGCGGGGGAGCAGGTCGAAGATGTCCTCGCACAGGGGACAGGGCGACACTGCGGGAGGGCAGTCTCCCTCCTCCGCGAGAGCCTCGCGGACCATGCGTCCGCGCTCGTCGTTGGTCATGCCGGTGCCGACCTTGCCGAACATGCGGCCCAGGCACCTGTCGCACAGTCCCTCGGAAGCGAGGGCGCGGGCGGTCTCCAGGTTCTCGTAGATCCAGTCCTCCATGGGGTCGCCTCACAGGTCGAATCCCATCTCCGCGATGCGGAGGCGGGGGCGCTGGCTCTCCAGATAGTGGTACACGGTGGCGTGCTCGCTGCCCTGGAGGATGAGCTCCACGGCGTGCTTGGCCACGGGGAGTGTGACGGAGTTCCCGATCAGCCCGACGGTGTTGCCGTAGATCACCATATCGCAGCCGGTCAGGTCCTCGATGATCCTGCGGGTCTTGCCGTCCTTGCCGATGAGCCTCCCGCGGATCCTGGCGAGCTGGTTGGAGCGCTCGCCGACGAACTCCTTGAGATCAACGACCTCGAGGTACTCGTCGTCCTCGAACAGCCTCATGGCCTTCTCGGGGTTGAACCCCCTGCCGACGGCCTTGACGACGTCCATGAGCTGGAGCGCCTTGAGGGGGTCCTCGAGCTCCACGTCGTCGTGGAGGATGACCTCCCCCTCCTCGGTGTCCACATCGATCTTGATCCCGGAGATGTTCTGGAGGGTCTTCTTGACCTCTCCGTTCTTCCCTATGAGGGTGCCGACCCTGTCGGCGGGTATCCTTATGGACCTCATTCCTCTTCCTCCTCGTCGTCGCTGCCGCCGTTCAGTGTCTCGTCGAGGACGACGGCGTCCTCTATGACGTCCGCGCCCCTCTTCCGGAAGAAGGCGTTGACGTTGCGAATGTCCCTCTCCAGGAGCTCCTTCGCGTTGTAGTTGTCAGTGGTCATGGCCTGCCCGACGTCGATCATAACGGGCTGGCCGTCCCACATGAGGATGTTGTACTCGCTCAGGTCCCCGTGCACGAGGTGGGCCTCCTGCCATCCGTCGATGATGAATGATATCACATCGTCGTAGGTCTCGGTGGGGTCCTCCAGGACGCACTCCCTGAGCTGGGGGGCGGGTCCGGTCTCGTCGCCGATGTACTCCATCAGGAGGCAGTTCTGGTTGAACGTTATGGGCTCCGGCACGGGTATCCCGGCCTCGGCGTACCTGGCGAGGTTCTTGAACTCCTTGTTGACCCAGGTGTAGATCATGCGCCACCTGTTGCCGGTGGCGCCCCTGAACCTGGGGTCCCCCTCGATGTACTTAGCCACGCGCTTGAACGTCGATGTGGAGGTCCTGAAGATCTTCAGGGCCATGCCGTCGCCGTCCTCGTCGGTGGCGTAGAAGACGTTGCCCTCCTTGCCGGTCGACACGGGGTAGTGCACCATGTCGATGTACCCGGCGGTCATCATGTCGTAGATCGTCAGGAGGGTCCTCCTGTCGAACACCTCCGCGTCGGTCTGACGCTCGTCGCCGGTGCGGTCCGTCTTTAGGGCGTCCACATGCCTCTCGAGGTACGCGTACGCCTCCTCGTAGGAGGTCATGGAACCTCTCAGAATATGTCGAGGTTCTTCGGGACCTTGCCCCTCTTGCTGAGGTTGACGGCCTGCGTGCGGGTGTACCTGAAGCGGACGTCGCACTTGTCCGGCTGGAAGTCCCAGACGGACACGATGAGGAGGTCTCCCTCCCTTATCCACATCCTCTTCTTGATCTTCCCGGGGATGCGGCCGACGCGGGACACTCCGTCCTCGCACATGACCTTGATCTTGGATGCGCCCAGCAGCTGGTCGGCTATGCCGAACATCTCGTTCTCCTTGATGTTCGGAAGACGAACGCGGGTGACATCCGCATCGGGGCTCTCCAGCGGTTGGTTGTCTACCATGGTCATCACTTATAAGGGACCCATGAAGGGATTCTCTATTTAAATAATTTGATAGTTACGAATGTTAATATGCAATTGTAGATCGGGGATCCCACGATGTTCACAGGGTCTGCCCATCACTTCGAGGGGCCGGATGTGAACGGGGGTTGAATCCAGTCCCACGACGGGCAACCGTTATCTGCCCGCCCACTGATTCCGTACGCATGTCCCAGGAATGCGGAGGAGACAAGTTCGGGCAGATGTGCAGCGGCATGGGCGGGTTCGCGCCAGACACGCTGAAGGCGATCAGGGAGCTGGATCCGTCCTTCATCGACACCCTGCACACGATGGACAGGGTCATGGTCGAGGACGGGGCCATCGACAGGAAGACCAAGAGGCTGATGGCGCTCTCGTGCGTCGCGGTAAGGATGTGCGAGGACTGCGTCTACGCCCAGGCGAGGGTGGCCAAGAACTACGGGGCCACCAAGGAGGAGATCCTGGAGGCCATCAAGGTGGCCGTCCTCATCGGCGGAGTCCCCTGCTGGTCCGTGGCCAAGAAGGGCATAGCCAGACTCTTCGCCGAGTGGGACGACCGAGTCTGATGAGAATAGCCGGGGCGGGGCGTCCGCCCCATCCCGGCGATGACCGTCACAGATAGTCCGAGATGTACGGGATCTCGTGGATCAGTATCTCGTCCAGGGCCTCCACGGCCTCCGGCTCGGCCTTCAGCCTCTCCAGCCTGGCGAGCTGTGAGGCGGTCATGTACCCCATCAGCATGGTGGTCAGCGATCCGATGGACAGGCTCACCGTGTAGTCCGGTTCCATGTCCGTCACCTCGGCCCTTCCGCCGTGGAACAGCACGCAGAAGGTCCTGTTGTTCCACTCGAGGAAGGAGTCCTCCACCTCGAAGGCGAACACAACATCGGCCTCCGCCCCGTCGGTCCTGTAGTCGACGAAGAACTGCTCCACGTCCACGATGCGGGCCATCATGTACGGGCGGATGGTCTCCGTCACGTTCCCGTCCTCGAGGATGAACGCCATCAGCTCGCTCCTATAGGTGTATCCCCTGACCTCTTCGATCATGGAGTAGTGGGCGCTGATGTAGTCCCATAGCCCCCTCTGGGCCTCCATGTTCAGGTAGACCATCTCCTTCACGTGCATGACGTCCGCCTTGATCTGGTACACCATGTACCCCTCGGCCACGTCGTCCTCGCCGTAGTAGATGGCGACGATGGTGTCCTCCTCGTCCCATCTCCAGTACTCCTCCCAGGCCACCCTGTCCCTCAGGATGCACCCGTGGGTCTGGAGGGCGAATCTCGCGTGGAGGTCCATGAACTCCCTGTCGTCCCAGGCCACCCTCCTGACGTATCCGGGGGCCTTCGGCTTCTTCCTAGAGGGGGCGATCTGGTAGTCCTTCACCTTGTAGGACATCTTGTTGGAGACGATCTCCCAGCCGAAGTGGCGATAAAGTGGGATCGAGAACGGGTAGAGCAGGGCCAGGGACCTCCCGCTTGAGCGTATGTACTCGAGGCTGAGCCTCAGCAGCCTCTTCATGAGCCCGCGGCCGGAGTACTCCGGGTACGTGGAGACGCTGGTGACATGGCCGATGTCGTACACCTCGCCGTGTATGTTCATCCTCAGGTGGTAGACGGCCACCTGGGACACGAGCTGATCACCGTCCCAGCATCCGAGGACCTCGGCCCTCTCCAGCACCGGGAACTTGGACTGCAGGATGTCGTCGTCCCTCCATCCCGCCCTCTGGAGCTCCTCCTCCGTGACCTGGAACGCATAGCGCAGAAGCGAGTTGTACTGGTCTATGTCGTCCGTCGTAAGGCTGCGAACCGAAAGCTCCTCGTTCCTGGGCATGGGTCATCCTCTGGACGGCTTCGGATAAATAGTCTGCGAATGGTCAATCGGAATCCTATTCCTATGCGAATGCCATCCGGATGTCATGGGAGGGGGGCGCGGAGGCACGGGTCTGGTCATCGCGACGATGACGTTGGTGCTCCTGATCGACAGTCTGGACGCGTCCATCGTCCAGGTAGCGCTGCCCGAGATGTCCGTGGATCTGGGGATGAGCGTGACGGACGGGGCGTTCGTCGTCGTCGCGTATCTCTTCCCCTTGGCTGGCCTGTGCATCCCGCTCTCCAGGCTGGCGTCCGACGGGAGGGTCCGTGCGATGCTCGTCCTCGGCACGGTCGTGTTCACGGCTGCGTCCGTGGGCTGCGCCATGTCGGGCGACAGGGGCGTACTGATAGCGTTCAGGTTCGTGCAGGGCCTGGGTGCGGCGATGATGGTGTCAGCCACGCCCGCGATGTGTACCTCGATGCTGCCGTCGGAGCGGCGCCACATGGGCATGGCCTACATGAACGCGGCCTGCTGCGTGGCGATCATCCTCGGTCCCGCGCTCGGCGGGCTGATCACCGGCCTGTCGGAGTGGCACTGGATCTTTCTCATCAACGTCCCGGTCGGGGTCATCGTAGTGGCGCTGGCACTGCGGATGCGGGAGGTATCCCCAAGCAGCATGTCCCGGATGCCGGAGCCGATGCGGGCGGCCGCGATGTTCGTCGCAGTGGCGACCGGCATGGTCGTCCTGGAGCTGTGGACCGGCGGGCTGTTCGTATGGTACACCGCCGTGCTGGCCGTGATCTGCATCCTGTCGATGGCCGTCTTCCTGGCGCTCGGCCGCAGGGGGACGGAGGGCGAGAGGCTGATGGACATCCCGCTCCGCGGGAACGGGAGGTACTACGCGATCACCTCCCTGTTCCTGGTCAACAGCATCATCGGATGCGGGGTGATGTATCTGCTGCCGTACTATCTCACGGGATCGGCCGGTTACGACACGCTAGCCGCAGGCCTGCTCCTGTCGGTCGCCACGACGGTATCAGCGGTGTTCTCCATACCTGCCGGGAGCTGGTGCCGCAGGTACGGGTGCGTCCTTCCGTCGAACGTCTCGCTCGTGATGAGGGTGGCCTTCTGCGCGATGCTCGTGGTCATAGAGCCGTCAATGGGGCTGGCGTTCCTGCTGATGCAGCTGGTCCTGATGGGCGCGTCCTTCGGCATCGCCGGCACCGCGCTGCCGACAAGGATGCAGATACACGTCGAGGAGGATCTGAGACCGTCCTCGGCCGCCGTGGTGCTCTTCACGAACTACATAGCCACCGCCCTGGGCGTGGCGGTCTTCGCGCTGCTCTTCAAGGCGGCGTCCCCGGGAGGGATGGCGTCGAGCGTCGACGTGATGGATGGGTCAGCAATCCTGGAGGGGACGCACTTCGCCTGTCTGGTCGGAACGGTCATGACGGTGGCATGTCTGATCGTTTCGATGCGGGTCCGCGACCCCAAGGGTTGATGTGCCAGAAATCGTGGAAGCGGTTTAGTGCCGGGGCAAGTGCCCCGGCTGTTGTCATCGTCAGTCCCAAGACGAGATTCCCGAGTCGTCGGACAGACAGTCCTTGTGGAACACGGGCTCCTCGATCCCGGCCTTCTTCTGGGCGCGGTAGTCCCTGTACGCCTCCAACCCGCGCTTAGCCAGGCGCACCATGATGTATGTGTTGAACAGCGCGCACACTGCCAGCAGGATGTCCATGAAGATCGTCATCTCATCGGATGCGAAGAAGCAGGACAGGAAGACGACGGCCAGGAGGAACAGCTTCATCGCGATGGACGCTGCCTTGCTGTCCTTGATCAGCATCAGGTTCCCCTCTCCGATGACGACATCGGATATCAGGCAGGTGAACGCGAATATGAACATGAACACCGCCACCACGTAGGGCGCGATCGATCCGATGGTGTCGGAGAATATGGCCTGGAGGACGGGGATCGAGTCCTCGCCGGCGCCGACGTACATGCCGTGGAGGACGTCGAAGTCGGCGTAGGAAAGGACGACCAGGGCGGTCATGGTGCTCACAAGGGTGTCGATGAGGACGCCGAATGACTGGGTGTAGGCCTGGGCGACGGGGTGCTTCACGTCGGCCATGGCGGACAGGTTGGTGATGGTACCGATACCGGACTCGTTGGACCAGACTCCCCTCCTCATTCCGTTCATCAGGGCGACTCCGATGCCTCCTCCGACGAGGGCGGGGGCGTTGAGGGCGTACTCGAAGATGGTGCCGAAGGCGTGGATGACCCCTGCGGGGGCCAGGACCATGGATGCGATGCAGATGATGAACCAGCAGATCGCCATCGCGGGGACGATCTTCACGGAGAGGTCGGCGACTCTGTAGACGCCGCCGATCAGGATGAGGCCTGTGACGAGGGTGAGGACTATGGCGAACACGAGGTGGGTCCACTCGTAGTCGAAGGCGCCCTGGACGGCCTCGGACATGCTGATGACCTCGCCGGACACGAATCCGAGGAGGTACATCATGATCATGACGAAGGCGGCGACCATACCGAGCTTCTTCATTCCCAGCCCGTGGAACAGGGTATACGCGGGACCTCCGCGGAATCCGCCGTTCTCCTTGGGGACCTTGTAGATCTGACCGATGATGGTCTCCAGGAAGCTGGTGGCCATGCCGATCCCGGCGAAGACCCACATCCAGAGGATGGCTCCGGGGCCTCCGACGAGGAGGGCCATGATCGGTCCGGTGATGTTGCCCACGCCGATGCGCGAGCCCATGCTCATGCAGAATACCTGGAAGGACGAGAGCTTGTTCTCGCTGCTCGCCTTGTCACGTTTGAACGTGTTGCGTGCCATCTCGCCGAGCGACGTGACCTGGAGGCCCCTGAGGGCGACAGTCGCGAACAGCCCGACGCAGATGATCAGGACGAACGCGATGTACCAGATGTACTCGTCGACGAAGTCGAGAATTCCGATAAGATCCAAATAACCACTAACACGAGGACACTTTATCCATATAAGTGCCTATGGAACCCTTCGTAGTTTACGGAGGGTCTGGCACCATGGCATCGGACGGTCAGACCCTGATCCGGTGGTCCCTCATCGAGTCTGGTCGATGTTCCCCGCTTCGATTCCTGCCTTCACTATACGTACAACAGAGTCGGAGTCACATCAACACGGAAATGCAGGAATCGTGCAGAAGATTGGAGGTGTTGATGAACGGGGGCCCCAGTCCCTCGTAGAGGATGTATCCGGTGTCTGGGTCGTCCTCGAGGGCCTCCTCCCACACGGCACAGTCCACGTCGGCGTCCACCCTTCCCTCTGTCATCCGAGAGGAAGTGCGTTGCCGCCAGTGCGGCGATCACGACGATGGCGACCAATGCAATGGTCACGAGGTTCCTGGTCTCCATCGGAGGATGGAATCAGGACGCGGGCTTAGAACGATTAGATGGACCTCCTGCCGTATCGGATGGTTTTCCGCCCGCCCGCAGGCGGGCGCGATGTTCACTCCAGCTCCTGCACAACGATCTCCGCATCCGGTGCGTGTGCCCCGATGCTCCTTATGCCCTTCAGACAGGACGCCTTGTCGGCGTACGCCTGGGATGCCGCTATGATCTCGCCGTTGCTCGCCCTCAGCCTGAATCTGATCTTGCCGGCCACGTCGGTGTACATCTCGTACTTGGGGCACTTCACCTGCTCGTATCCCTCGACGGTCTGGTCCTCGACGTCCACGGCGCAGTTGGTGCGGACGCTCTCGGCACCTGCCTTGCACGTCGCCAAGGACTTGTAGACCTGCGAGGTGCAGATGACCTGACCGTTGTTCGCTATCAGATTGAACATGTATCCGCCGTCAGCGGTGGGCTTGATGCCGAACTTTCCCATTCCAATCACCTTGGATGAGGAATCGTCCGATGGGCGTTTAAATACTGTTTAAATACGATCAATAAAGGCGCGAATCGGCAGTCAGTTCATCGCGGAATCGCGATCACATCTTGTTTTCCAGGGTTCGAAGGGGTTGTCCGAATTCGGAGGTGGACGCATCTTTAAATAGAACGGGGACGGAGACGAAACGGCAATCGTAGAATGACACGATGGCCATCGCCATAAGATGGGATGATGAGAAATGGTCCCCACCCCCTGATTTGAACAGGGGACCTGCTGATTTCAGCGGCTGTATCGGTTTCTTCCGAAGACACTCTACAGTCAGCCGCTCTAGCCAGTCTGAGCTAGGTGGGGACGATTTTGGGATACCGCCCTCTTATTTAAAGTTAATCTGTCCTCATCTTCATTCGAGGAAACCGTCGAAACCGTAGAACCGATTTCGGTGACCGTCACACGAGGTTCTTGAGGAACCTGGCAACGGCGCTCTTCGGCTGGTTGCTTCCGGTCCCTTCGATGCCTACGCCGCCCTCGAAGCTTATGATCTCCATCACCAGTCTCTGTTCGTACTTCCACTGGGTCTTGATATGCCTGCTGGTCAGGTACGAGGTCAGCAGGAGCAGGACGCAGGAGTAGAGTCCGAGGGTCACGATGAACAGCAGGATATGGATCAACAGGTACGACCTTCTGACGCTGCGGTGCATCGGTTCCATCGGGATTCCGATTCCCCTCAGCTGTACGGAGAGGGCCTCCGTGAATTCGCACTGGATCCTGTCATGCCTGAAGGGGAACCTGACCGTGGTGCTAACGGTGAACACGAACTGGATGAGCAGCACGGCGTAGCAGACCAGCAGCATCTGGAACGACCTGTCCGAGAGCATGCCGATGTCCAGGAACGTGGCTATGCCGATGGCCGCCAGGATGACCAGGTCCACCAGGAGCATTGCGCCGGAGAACGTCTTCTTCGCGCTCCACCCGGAGGTGCGGACGCTCTTCCTGATTCTCTCCATGTCCGAGGTGTCCCCTCCTTTGGATCCGACATATCCGATGAGGGCGTCCATCCACTCCACGTCCCTGGCCTGATGGCCGTGGTCCGTGCGGGTGTACGAATAGAGCAGGAACCCGGCTATGCAGCATTCGCCGATGAAGATGGTCGAGAACGCGATCTCGATGATGCCCGTCGAATCGAATATGTCCTGGTTGGTCTCCACCACGAAGACGCTGAAGACGATGGCCAGGAACATCGGGATGCACAGGAGGAGGAACACGACGTAGACGCTCGTGCCGCTGTCGCGTTCGGTGCGTCTGACCACGTTGTCGGTGAACCTGTCGGCCCATTGGTTCCTCTCCATGGGTCCTGGAAACGATTAACCATAGAAAACCGATACCCTCGGACATGCCCAGATTCCGGGAGGATTCGAGCTGGTCGCCGTCCGAGACGGCGGAGGGGCTCTTCCACAGGGGAGCGCGTCCGTTCGTCCTCAAGGTGGCGCAGTCTTTCCTTGTCATCATCGTCGCCATCTACCTGACCAAGCTGGCCGTCCTTGCGATGGGCATGAACGAGGGCTATGGAAACCAGTTCGTGTCGATCGCCACCTTCCTGGTGGACATGGCGATGATGCTCGTGACGATGGATTCCCTGCTCGTCGTGTCGTCCCGCAGGCCGAAGGCGTGGAAGAAGGCGGTACGCGCCGCGATGCTCCTGGTGATCTTCAATCTGATCGCCTGGTACGGGAACGATCCGCTCTCGGCCTCGTCGCTGGTGGTCATGAACCCGTTTCTGGTGACGCCCTTCGCTCTCGCCGTGATCGCCGTGATGTTCTGGGCGCCCATACGCAGGTACTACATGCCCATGATGGAGGACGAGCTGTCCCTGTGGAGCTGGTTCAAGTACGCCTGGTTCTCGCCGCTGTACACCTCTTCGGAGTACAGGGTGATGTACGACGACAGGGAGCGATCGCTCCCTCTTCCATGACTCGATGACCTGCTGGCGGCGGTACTTGCCGAGACGGTCGTCTGGAGAATACTTAGGTGGGATCGGACAGGAGGTGGCCGCCCCGCATGCGGGGCAGACCGCCTCAAGAGAATAGCGCCCGCATGATGCGCAGCGCCTCATGCGTGAGCTCATTTGCTCTCGCGCTTAAGGGCGGCGGTGCCGCCTTTGGAGGTCAGGTCGCCGATGGCGGCGTTGGAGACGTCCCTGAGGACCTCCTCGGCCTCCTTGTACTCGGGGGCCCTGACCAGGACCCTGTATCTGGGGCATCCGACGCAGGTGATCTCCACGTCGGCTCCGTCGGCGGCCTCGATGCCCTTGAGCAGGGCGTCGCGGACGAGCTCCATGCCGTTGGGGGCGTAGGAGGTCATCTCGAGGATGCCGTCGATCTGGACGGACGGAGGGGCGACGTTCTCCCTGGCAACCTCCAGGAATGTGTCGATCCACGCGCCCTCGTAGTCCTCCAGGAAGGCCTCGGTGTCCGCGACGGCGGACTCGAAGGCATCATAGAGGGACTCGTAGTCCTCCAGCAGCTCGTTCCCGAACAGGTCGTAGGCCTTGTCGATGGAGATCTTCATCCTCTCGGCGACGATCTCCACCAGCTTCTCGGCCTTCTTCTCGTTCTTCCACTGCTGGATCTTCTCTCTCTTCTGATGGTCGTTGACCGCTTTCAGGGAAAGGTCGATGTGGCCCTTCGAGGAATCCACGCCCAGGACCTTGCAGACGACCTTCTGACCTTCCCTTACGTAGTCCCTGATGTACTTTACCCAGCCAGTGGCGACGTCCCGGACGTGGACGAATCCCTCCTTGTCGTCGTACTCGTCGAGTGAGACGAAAGCGCCGAAATTCTTGACGCTCTTGACGGTGCACACGACGAGCTCGCCGTTCTCCGGGAAGCCTCTGACCCTTGCCATCAGCCGACTACCTCGAGGATCTCGCCCTTGATGTCGCCGACGCCGCCCTTGGGGACGACGAGCGTGGAACCGCAGACGTGGCAGGTCACCTTGGTGGCGGCCTTTCTGAAAACGATCTGCTCAGCCTCGCAGTCGGGGCACTTGACCTTGATGAAATCTCCAGTCATCTGGATCACTCCGTGAGCTCGAACTTCTTCGCGCGGATGCAGGGGGAGATGTTGGCCTTCTTGCACTGGGTGCACCTGTACCTGAGGTTGATCCTCTTGGTCGGCTTCTCCCTTCCCTCGGGCTTGGGCCTGGGGAAACCACCGTATCCGGCGGTGACCTTTCTGAATCTCCTCTGACCCCACTTGAGCTCGCTGGCTTTCTTCTTCTTGACCCTCTCCACTTCCTGCTCGGTGTGGGCCTGGCAGTAGGGACAGTATCTCTTGACAGTCCTGGGCATCTTCATTGTGAATCACCTAGAATGTGAACGGGGAGGTGCTAATAGGGGGGTCCTATATAAGGCTAATTATCTGGCCGGGGGACCCCTCCTATACGCGCGTATAGTAGTGACAGGAATCAGGCTTCCCTCTCGGACGCCTTGGAGACGTTGCCCTCGGGGTCGCAGACGACGGTGTCGAATGCGGTGTTGAGGAACAGGCCGTTCTCGACGACGCCGGGGATGACGTCGATCCTGGACTCGATGAAGTACGGGTTGTCTATGCCGTTGGGGAACCTGCAGTCGTAGATGTAGTTCCCCCCGTCGGTCACGAAGGGCTCGCCGTCCCTCATGCGGAGTACGGGCTCGCAGCCCTGCCTCTTGAGGGCGAAGCTGGTGTGCTCGTGCCCGAACTTCAGGACCTCCACCGGGAGCGGGGCCTTGGTCCCCAGCTTCTCGACGAGCTTGGAGTCGTCGGCCACGATTATCTCCCTGACGGTGGCAGCGGCGACGATCTTCTCCCTGAGGAGGGCGCCCCCGAGGCCCTTGATGAGGTTGAGCTTGGGGTCAATCTCGTCGGCGCCGTCGATGGTGACGTCGAGCTTTCCCACGGAGTCGATGTCCACGACCTCGATGCCGAACCCCTTCGCGATCTCCTCGCTCTGAATAGATGTGGCGGCGCAGGTGAGCCTGTATCCGTTCTCCGTGACGAGCTGTCCAATCCTGCGGATGGCGTAGTACGCGGTGGAGCCGGTCCCGAGACCGACGTTCATTCCGTCCTTGACGTACGCATCGACCGCGGCCTCGGCCGCGATCCTCTTCATCTCCGCTGCTTCGAGAGGCATGGCTGTCACAACCTGGACCTCCGATGGGTCCGGTGCTTTTAGCCTTTGGGTTCTGTTAAATCCCAGGTGCCCATTCCTGCTGTCATGAGGCTGGCTTCTCTGTACTCCGGTGGCAAGGATTCCACATTCTCCCTGTATCTGGCCGAGCAGATGGGGCACGAGGTCCCGTACCTGGTCAACGTGGTGCCGGAGGCGAGCGACTCGTGGATCTTCCACACGCCGAACCTGTCCGTCGTCCCGCTCATGGCGGAGGCCATGGGCAAGGAGCTGGTCACATCCACCAGTTCGGGCACCGAGGAGGGCGACATGGAGGGCCTGCGCTGCGCGCTGGAGGGTCTGGACGTCGACGGCGTGGTCTCCGGGGCCATCTGGTCCGACTACCAGTGGGACCGTATGGGGATGGTCTGCGGGGACCTGGGCCTCAGGCTGGTCACGCCCCTGTGGCGCAAGGACCAAGACCTCGTGATGGAGAGGTTCCTCGACTCGGGCATACGTGCGGTCATCGTCGGATGCTACGCGGAGGGGCTCGGCCCGGAGTGGCTGGGCAGGGAGCTGGACCGCGAGGCCGTGGAGGAGCTGAAGGCCATCCGCGCCAGGACGGGCATAAGCATCGTCGGGGAGGGAGGGGAGTACGAGTCCATGACGCTGGACTCGCCGCTCCACAGGTCTCCGGTGGAAATCGTTTCGACCGAGCGGGAATGGTCCCGCTCCGGGGGGACGCTCAGGGTCACCTCCGCCCGTCTAGGGCGGCGGGCCTGAAGCCCCTGAGCCTCATGGCGTTCGTGACGACGGATATCGAGGACAGCGACATGGCCGCCGCCGATATCATCGGCATCTGGTCCACGAGTCCGTCGTAGCCTAGGAGGACCGGTAGGCCGGCGGCTATCGGGATGCACACCGCGTTGTAGCAGAATGCGAAGAACAGGTTCTGCTTGATGTTGCGAAGAGTGGCGCGGCCGATCTCCAGCGAGGCCGGGACGCTGCGGAGGTCGTCGTTCATCAGAATGACGTCCGCCGACTCCATGGCTATGTCCGTCCCGGAACCGACGGCGATGCCCAGGTCAGACTGGGTGAGCGCCGGCGCGTCGTTGATCCCGTCTCCGGTCATGGCGACCCTGCGCTGGGCGACCTGGAGCTCCTTGACTATCTCCAGCTTGTCGCCGGGCCTCGTCTCCGCCCTGACATCGTCGATGCCTAGCTCGCCGGCGATGTGCTCGGCTGTGCTCCTGCGGTCCCCGGTGACCATCATCACGCGGATGCCGTCGGCCTTGAGCGCCGCCACGGCCGAGGGGCTCTCCTCCCTTGCCGGGTCCATGATGGAGATGGTCCCGCGATATTCGCCGTCGATAGCCGCCAGGATGCAGGTGCGCCCCTCGGATGCTCCGGCGTCAGCGCCTTCGGGGATGTCCACGCCCTCCTCCGAGAGGAAGGACGCGCTCCCGACGAGGACCCTGGACCCGTCCACGGTGCATCTGACCCCGCCTCCGGTGACGCTCTCGAACCCGGCGTGCTCCGGCACCGCGATGTCCTTTGATGCGGCATATGCCACCACGGCCTCTCCGAGCGGATGCTCCGAGTCCGTCTCAGCCGCTGCGACGATGGACACGAACCTCGCCGCGTCCATGGATGTGCTGACCTCCACGACCTCCGGGCGGCCGACGGTGCATGTACCCGTCTTGTCCAGGATGACGGTGTCGATCCTGGCGGCGGATTCCAGGGCGGCCGCAGTCTTGTAGAGTATCCCATGCCTGGACCCCAATCCCGTGCCGACGACTATCGCCAGCGGTGTGGCCAGGCCGAGGGCGCACGGGCACGAGATGACGAGGACGGACACGGCGATCGTGAGTGAGAACTCCGGGCCCCTGCCGGCCAGCAGCCAACCGATGCAGGCGAGGGCGGCTATGACGATGACCGCCGGCACGAACACGGCGGCCACGCGGTCGGCTATGTTGGCCACGGGAGCCTTGGTCCCCTGGGCCATCTCCATCATGCGGGCTATCTGGAACAGGACGGTGTCCTCGCCGATCCTCTCCACCTTCGCCCTCAGGCTTCCGGATCCGTTCACGGTCGCCCCGTAGACGATATCGCCGGGGCCCTTGGTCACGGGGATGCTCTCGCCCGTGAGCATGGATTCGTTGACGGACGACTGCCCATCGATGACGGTGGCGTCGGTCGGCACCCTTTCGCCTGGTCTTATAAGGACGATGTCGCCCATCGCGAGCTCGGACGACGGTATCCTGGACTCGGTACCGTCGCGGATGACGGTGGCCTCGTCGGGGGCCATCTCCAGGAGCTTCCTCAGCGAGTCGTTGGTCCTGTACTTGGAGCGCGCCTCCAGGTACTTCCCGATGCTGACCAGCGCCAGAATCATGCCCGCAGAGTCGAAGCTCAGCGAGTGGACCGCCGACGCATCCCCGTTCCAGACCTCGTAGGTGGACCAGAGCCCCATCAGCACGGACGCCGTGCATCCGAGTGATACGAGCGAGTCCATCGTGGGGCTCTTGGAGAGGAGCGCCGGGTAGCCCTTCCTGAAGAAGCGCCTGCCGGCATAGAGTATCGGTATCAGAAGGATGATCTGCAGGGCGCAGAGGGCCAGGGGCTCCAATCCGATGTCCAGGCCGAACATGTGGCCCATGGCCACCACGCTAAGTGGGACGGCGAACGCTATCGCAAGTACCAGGTCGCGCCTGCGGACCGCCAGGTCCCTGAGCTCGGCTTTGTCGGCTTCGGTACGGTCGTCGCTGATGACCTGGTACCCGGCCCCGATGATGGCCTGCGCAATCGTATCCTCTGTGATGGCGGAGTCGTCGTATACCACGGTGGCCGTGTTGTTGCCTATGTTGGCGTTGCACGATTGGACGCCGTCGAGCGCCTCCACTGCCGTGTTGATGCGGTTGGCGCAGGCGGCGCATGTCATGCCGCCCACGCGGAATATGCGGGTCCTCATCGGAAGAGCCCGTGCTTAACGGTTCCGCGGAAGCCCGCGTCGACGACCGCCTTGATCAGGGCCTCGTCGGCCACGCCGTCCTGTTGGACAACGGCCGTGCCCTTCTTCAGGTTGACATCGACGCTCTTGACGCCGGGCACCTTCTCGAGGGACTCTCTGACGCTCTTCACGCAGCCCTCGCACATCATTCCCTCGATCTTGATCGTTGTCTTGGCCATATCATTCACTTCCGGGTCCGTCTCGGCGGACCGATGGCCTTCCAGGCATTTAGGATATCTTAAACATTGCCATCGTAGACTGGTTTCGGGACCGGCCCCAGGTCTCTGCAGGCCGGTCCCGACGGAGGCCGTCTCGTGGCATATCGATGGCGGACGCCTGGAGGCATCTGGTTCCATGATGGCTATCTGTTTATTTATATCAAGTACAGTATAAAATGACATATACTATCCAAAAGTATAGTATTGGTATGGACGAGGAGGAGGGCATGGCCGAATGCCCGGTGAGGGTGACCGTGAAACTCATCGGGGGCAAGTACAAGTCCGTGATTCTCTGGAACCTGAGGCTGGGAACGAAGAGGTTCAGCGAGATCCAGGCCCTGGTGCCGGAGGCCACGGGCAAGATGATAACGAAGCAGCTCAGGGAGCTGGAGGCGGACGGGCTGATCAGCCGTCGCGTCTATCCGGTGGTCCCCCCGAGGACAGAATACTCACTGACGGAGCTGGGGCTGTCGCTGATGCCCGTCATCGAGCACATGTGCTCGTGGGGCATATCCTACATGGACGCGCACGGGATGGCCGTGGCCGACTGCGCCAGGGGGCGTCAGGCCTCAGGCCCTTGAAGCGAACTCCGACATCGGCTTCCTGTTGCCGTGGTTGGACGATGTCTCGTCCGCGCGGTGGCCGACCGCGAGAATCGCAGAGACCTCCTCGGTCTCCCCGAGTCCGAAGGCCTCCTTGACGACGGCGGGGTCGAAGTACCCGATCCACACGCTCCCGAGTCCGAGTTCCTGGGCGCGGTACATCATCTGCGTCGTGACGATCGAGGCGTCGATGTCCCCGAAGTTCTTGCCGTCCTGGGGCCTAACCCAGGCCTTGGAGGCGTCGGCGACGACGATGAGCGCAACGGTCGCCCCGTATGGTCCGGCGGCCTTCCCGATCCTCGCGATGGATTCCGGCGTGTCCGCCACGATGACCCTCACGGGCTGCAGGTTCTTGGCGGTGGGCGCCATCCTCCCGGCCTCGAGGATGGACACGATGTCCTCATCAGAGACGGGTTCGTCCGTGTAGCTCCTCGACGAGTAGCGCTCGTTGGTCAGATCGGCGAAAGTCAAGCGTCCCGCATCGCCATAGATATAGAATATAGGTAGGAGGAACCGTTAATTCCCTCCCTTCCGATGGGGTCGCATGGACCCGATACCCGAGGGGGAGACCCCGTTCGCCACCACGATAAGGCTCCTCGGCGGCAAGCACAAGATCCTCGTCCTGTGGATGCTGTCCTCCCATGGGCGGATGCGCTTCAACGAGCTCAAGCGGTTCACTGGGGAGGGGTCGTCGCGCATGCTCACGATAACCCTGAGGGAGTTGGAGTCCGACGGTCTGATCAGTCGCACTGTGGTCTGCGACTCGCCCCAGCGCGTCGAGTACTCGCTTACGAGCGTCGGCATGTCCGTCCTCCCGGTCCTGGAGGAGCTGGACCTCTGGGGCGCGGCCTATCAGGACATGGTCCGCTCGCGCCTGGTGCGACGGTCCGTCGTAGCGGGCCAGCAGCGTCGTCATGCCGTCGAACCGCTTGGTGTCGCCCAATTCCATTATGTCCTCGCGGATTTACGCGACCAGGAACGTCAAGGCCAGGTCCATCGCCGGGATCGACGTCGGGCGTGTCCCAGGATCATGCATCATAGGAGGGTGGTCAGCGGTCTCACGAATGCGCGGTAGACCCATCTCACTCGTCCGGAGCCGCGCGGAGCCCAGTGGCGCTGCTGCGTCCCTGGAACTCCACTATGAGCATGGTGATGTCGTCGAACTGCTCGTTGCTCCCGACGAAGCTCCTCACGTCGTCGCGGATGACCTTGAGCTGGTCCGCCGGTGTGAGCGACGCCGTGTCCTCCAGCACGCCCTTGAGCCTCTCGGCGCCGAAGAACTCCTCGTATCCGGCGTTGGCCTCGGTCACGCCGTCGGTGTAGAGCAGGAGTCTGTCCCCCATCTCCAGCTTGAGGGTCTCCACCTTGTAGTCGGTGTCGGGTATGACCCCCAGGACCGGGCACGGGTCCATCTGGACGAACTCGGCCTCCCCGGTGGCCGCCCTCAGCACCAGCGGCGGGCAGTGGCCCGCGTTCGCGAACTCCACCACGCCGGTGCGGGTGTCGATGATGCCGAGCCAGCATGACACGAAGAGCACCTGGGTGTTGTGCCTGGCGAGGGCGTTGTTGATCTCGTGGAAGGATGTGGCGGGGTCGGTGCCGTGGCCCGCGTGGTCCTCTATGAGGGTCTTGGTGCGGGACATGAACAGCGCGGCGGGCACCCCCTTGCCGGAGACGTCGCCGATGGTCACGGCTACCTTGTAGCGCTGGAGGGCCATGAAGTCGTAGAGGTCCCCTCCCACGGACTTGGCGGTGTCCATCACACCGCTGATCCTGACCCCGGTGCCGTCCATGGAGTCGAAGTCCCTGTTGACCAGCTCCATCTGGATCTGCCTGGCGATGGCCAGCTCGGCGCGGTACGCCTGCTTGTCCCTGGTGAGGGACTCGATGTCGTGGACGTAGTCGGCCACGTCCCTGGTGAGCTTCCCGAGGGACCTGGCCAGGTCCCCGATCTCGTTGTCCCTGTCGGCGTAGACGGCGCACCTGTCGGCGACCTCGTCCGCGCTGACCTCGGAATCGGAGATGATGAAGTCCCTGGCGACCCTGGACATGGCCCTGATGGGCGTGACGACGCTGTTCTCGATGAACCTCAGCAGGATCAGCACCACGGCCATGAGGGTGAACATGGCGATCGTGATGTACGTGAGGAGCGAGAGGGACTTGGCGAGCTCCGCCGGGTCGCCCGGCAGGATGCCGTCGTAGTCCTTCACGAGCTCCACCACCAGGGGCAGGTCGCCCAGCGGACCGTAGGTGTAGGTGAGCGCCACGAGAAGGATGGCGCCGAGGCCGATCATGCACAGCATGATGATGATGCGGTCGTTGACCTGGTTCTTGAAGGTGTTCGCCCCCTTGCCCTTGGCGGGGAGCTCCCACTCGCGCACCGCCATGGACGGCTTCAGGAGCGAGAACCCGACCAGCGCGCAGGCCGCGACGGTCGGCACCCAGGCGAAGCTCCCGGCCAGCGAAGACGACAGCGCCACCGGTATGGAGAGCACCAGTGCGAGGTCGAACACCCTCGGGTCGAAGGAGGGCAGATAGCCCTTGATCGCCGCCGGCCTGGGGGTCCAGTGGGGTATCCTCAGGACGCCCGTCACGAAGATGGCGGCCATAGTGAGGATGATAGAGGGCGCGAGCACCAGCAGTATGGTGTTCACATCCAGCAGCAGCATGCTGCTCTGTCCGTGTATCACGATGTAGCGCCCGTGGTCCAGGCACGCGTACACGATGGACGAGCCGGCGGAGACCAGGAACACCTTCCCCATGTTGTGGGCGGTCCCCAGAATCGGCGTCTTCGGCCTGATCCATGTGAGCGTGGAGTACCAGAGGCGGTACGCCAGGTAGGACACCAGGAACAGCACAGCCGTCTCGGTGGCCGGTTCGGCCAGCGATCCCCCGTCGGCCAGTCCCGTGGTGAGGTAGCCGAGGGAGAACCCGGCCGCCCCCCAGGGGCCGGAGAGCAGCCCGAGGGCCACTCCCAGCGCGGCGGAGAAGTCCAGCGTCTCCGGGAGCCTCGTGAATACGACGGTGAACATCAGCGAGATGATGTAGCATAGCAGCAGGACGCGCACTCCCCTCCTGTCTATCTCGCCGACGTTCATTCCCAGCAACCCTCTCAGACCGTCCCGGTGCTCTTCTCGATGGCCTCTATTATCCTGGCGATCTCCCTCTCGGGACTCTTCCACATCCCCGGGGTCCAGACCCTGTGGATCCTCCACCCCCTGGACTCGAGGTACTTCTGCCTGTGGTAGTCCCTCTCCCTCGTCGATGCCGGGAGGTTGTAGAGGTGGGTGTCGCACTCTATGCCGAGGATGTACCTGTCCCTCTGCCTGACGGCGAGGTCGATCTGGTACCCTCCGATGCCTACGTTGCGCTCGACGGTGTATCCCTTGCGGACCAGGGCGTTGTAGACCTTGTCCGCGATCTTGGACTCGCCGATCTCGTCGGGGACGGTCCAGCGCTCGTCGCCGAAGGACTTGAGGATGGAATCCGCCATGCCCTTGTCCCCGTCGCTGACCGCACGGGCGTACTGGAGGTACTTCTTCAGGATCCTGGGGCCGTCGTTCTTGACGTTGTCCACCTGCAGGTCCTCCGGGTCGAAGGACGTGACGATGTAGATCTTCTTCTTGGCCCTGGAAATGGCGACGTTCAGACGGTTCTCCCCTCCGCGGTTGTTGAGCCATCCGAACCTCTGCATGAGCTTGCCCTCGCTGTTCTTGGCGTATCCGACGGAGAACATGATGACGTCGCGCTCGTCCCCCTGGACGGACTCGATGTTCTTGATGAACAGTCCCACGTCCTCGCCGTTGTCGAACCTGCGCATCTCGTCGTTCACGGCCTTGCCGAAGGACGGATCGGAGGCGCACTCCTCGTCCAGGACGTCGCTTATCAGGTCCCTCTGGGACGAGTTGAAGGTGATGATGCCGACCGTCTCGTTGTTCCTCCTGGTGGCGAAGAAGTCCTTCAGGAGGGAGACGATCTGCCTTGCCTCGGCCATGTTGGACTTGTCCTCCCACAGGCCGTCCACCCTCAGCACCTCTATCGGCGGGCGCTCGGGCTCCTCCACGTTGGGCGAGACGTACAGTCTTCCGCCGTAGAACGCGTAGTTGGAGAACGCGATGAGCTCCTCGTACTTGGAGCGGTAGTGGAAGTTCAGCAGGATGGAGTCGTACCTGGCGCGGGCCAGGTCCAGCAGGCTCTCCTCCTCGAGGGCGGCCGAAACGTCGTCCTCGGGGTCGTCCTCGTCGCTCTCGTACTCGATCCTCCCGACCCCGAGGGACGACGGGCGCAGCTGCTTGTGGTCGCCGGCGACGATGACCTTCTTGGCGCGGTAGATGGACGGCACGCCCTTCTCCACGTACATCTGCGAGGCCTCGTCGAAGATCAGCACGTCGAAAATGCCCATCTCCAGCGGGAGGATCTCGGACACGACCTCGGGGGTGAGCAGCCATACGCGCACGCCCTTGAACAGCTCGTAGCCGTAGCGGCCGATGAACTTGTTGAGGTTCCACTTCCTCTTGGACTCGACGATCCTGTTGATGTCGCCGCGGCGCTTGGACTCGGTGATGTACTTGAGGTTCTGCTGGAAGATCTCCTCGACCTTGTCCTTGCAGAGCTCCCTCTTCTCGCCGATCTTCCTGTCCATGTCGGCTATGATCGATTCGAAGTCCCAGATCTCCTGCATGATGTCCTTGTGGGACGCGTCGAACATCTGGAGGTGCTCGTTGAGGATCCAGTCGAAGATGCGGTCGTTGCTCTCGCGGAACGTCATCTTCGTCTCGCCGGAGACGGCGAGGATGTCGTCGCCGTAGTTCTTCTCGTCGTCGTTGAGCCTGCCGTAGACCGTGGCGCGGGACGAGTAGGTCTCGTACCCGTCCAGGGCGTCGAAGTAGGAGCGCGGGTTCTCGAGGACGCCGTTGACGGTGTGCTCGTTGTAGTTCGCGAAGTACTTGTCCACCATGGCGGTGGCCTCGCGGCTGATCTTCCCCTTGGAGAACATCTTGCTCATGAAGCCCTTGGTCTTCCATTCCGCGAGCTGCTTGTCCAGGTCGAGGAGGTCGGCCTTCATCTCGCCGATGTTGTACTCGGAGAGGTCCGGCTTCATCTGGGTCATCCACGGGTTTGTCTGGACCAGGCGCTTGTACTCGTCGAAGTTGCGCATCAGGGTCGGGTCGCCGAACTTCCTGTGGAGCTCCCTCACTGCGGGGTACTTGAGGTTGAGGAGCGACGGCTCGATGTTGTCCTTCAGGACCTTGTACTCGTCGAACTGCCTGCGGTCGTCGAGGTTCAGCCAGCGGTCCATGGCGTACAGCTTGTAGGGCTCGATGCCGAAATCGCCGGGCTTGTACATCACATCGGCGATGTTGTCCAGCAGGAGCACGTCGTTGTCGATCTGGTCGGACACGGCGTCCACGTCCACGGGCCTCTTGGGCTGGCCGCACTCGAGCATCCTGGCGAGCTGCTTGTAGAAGCTCTCCTTGTTGGCGACGTCGTCGATCTGAAGGCAGTACTTGGACAGCGTCCCCAGCCTGGAGTAGACGACGTCCAGGGCGGTCTTTTTCTCGGACACCATCAGGACGGTCCTGCCTTTCATGACGGCCGATGTTATCAGGCCGGTGATGACCTGGGACTTCCCGGTGCCCGGCGGTCCTTGGACCACGATCTCGTCGCCGCGGTCCATGGCGGCGATGATGTTCTCCTGAGAGCTGTTGAGCGAGTTGATGTAGATGAGGTCCCTCTCGGACGCCTCCAGGCCCTTGTCGGCGATCTCCTCCTCGGAGAGCGGCATGGGCAGGTCGGACAGGTAGTCCGTCTTGTTGAGGTCGACGATGAGGTCGTTGAGGATGCCGTTGATCTCCCTGCCGGCCAGCATGCCGTCGAAGTCCTTCTGGATGGAGCTTGAGTACGTGGGGTACTTCCCGATGAGGATGTTCGGCACCAGCTTCGTCTCACCGGGCTGGTACTTGGGGAATTCCCCGGCCTTGTACTCGGTGAACTGGACGGGCAGGCCGTACTGGTAGTCGAGGCGGATGCCGTTGGCCTCGTAGAACTCGATCAGGTTGGACATGAACGACTCGCCGCTGTAGTCCTCCAGGATGTTGTCCGGGAGGGGGCGGTTCACGCCGCTGGCCTTGATGAAGCCGAGGATGAGCGTGTTGTTGTAGATGGCATCCCTGGAGTCGTCCATCTTCAGCGTGATGACCCTGGTGTCCTTCTCCAGGATAACGGGGAACAGCGCCAGCGGGGCGCGGATGTCGAGGTCCCCGTCGGGCATCTTGCCCTCGACGAAGGGATAAGCGACGTAGAGGTCGTACTGACCCTTGTCCCTCTGCTCCCTGTTGACCTCGCGGATGATCTCGTTCAGGTGTCTGTAGGCCTTGGTGGCCTCGGGGCCCTTGGCGGTGTCCACGAGCTTGAGGGTGCGCTTGTTCCCGAACACCAGACCCATGATGTCCACGTCGGGAAGCGTCATGACGTCGAAGGCGTTCTTGCGCGAGAGCTTCGGCTGGAACAGCAGCCTGTTGGCCTTGTTGATGTTGATGAGCTTCTTCTCCAGCTCGCGGAGGGTCTGCGCCGCCTCGGCGTCGATGTTGGAGCCGTTGGCGGCCGTGATGGCGTACTTCCTGGTGACCTCCAGGAAGTCCTCGCCGTACTGCTCGACGAATCTCTGGCCCACGCCGACGATGGCCGAGAAGTCCGACGTCTTGGTCGGCACACGCTGGGCCATCTCCCTCAGGGCCTCATCGGAGCAAATCTGCGGGATGCGTCCGTTCGACTGCCGGCGCTCGTCCCGGAGGTTCTCCCTGAGCTCGAAGAGCTCGTCGTAGAGGTCATCTTCCAATCCCATGTCACACGATAGGTGGTGCTCGTTTGTAAACATAATGGCGCGCGCGCCCGCGTGCCTAAAGGGAGGGAACGGACGGCACCGTTATCAACGAGGCGGGACTGCCGCTTCTCATGATAGAAGCAGGCATCAGAGGGACGAGGACCGTCTCCGTCACCCCCGAGAACACCGCCGAGGCCGTCGGCTCCGGCACACTCCCAGTCTTCGCCACCCCGGCCATGATAGCCCTCATCGAGGCCACCGCGAGCAACAGCGTCGCTCCGCACCTCGAGCCCGGCACCAGCACCGTCGGCACTCATCTGGATGTCGCCCACTCCGCGGCCACGCCGGTCGGCATGGACGTCACCTGCGAGACAGAGCTCGTCGAGGTGGACCGCAGGAGGCTCGTCTTCAGGGTCGTCGTCAGGGACGCCAAGGGCGAGATCGGCTCCGGCACCCAAGAGCGCTTCGTGGTCGACGACGCCAAGTTCATGTCCAAGGCTAGGTCGAAGCTCGAGTGATCGGGCGAGACCCAGCTTGAACGCGAGCACCGGGAGTATCAGGCTTCCGCAGAGGATGACCCTCCCGGTGCCGCACATCCCGGGCAGCAGCCCGACGGCCGTGGCTGAGACGAGGACCAGCAGGCTAGCCGGGCCGTTCAGGGCGAACGTCAGCGCCGTCAGGAGAGCCAGCATCGCCCTGCTGAGCCTCAGTGGGTCGATCCTGCCGACGGTGCGGGACAGAAGTTTTCCGCTGGCTATCGTGAGCCAGTATCCCGCGAGCGATGCCACCGCCGCGGATAGCAGCAGCATCAGGAACGGACCCGAGGCGAACCCGCCGAGGGACCCCTCCAATATGTCCCCGATGACCAGGGCGGTCCCCGACCTGCCGTTCCCCGAGACGGACAGGGTGACAAGTGCCAGCACAGACGTGACGGTGCCTATCGAGGCGACCGTGGAGATGAATCTCGCCGGGCCCCTCTCGGGCAGCACCGCGGCGGACATCGATGCCCCGACGGTGGACGTGATCCCGGGGAACCATCCGGCGACGGCCCCCATCAGGACGCCGCGGAGCCCCGGGCGCACCCCCACGGGATCCGAGACGATGTCCTTCTGCGGAGGTATCTTGGATGCCCTGCCGGTCTCCAGCAGCACGGGCACCCCGAACAGCCCGGTGAGGAGGGGCATCATGACGCTCCCCTCCCCCAGCACGCCGTCCATGGGTATCGGCAGCACCATACAGCCCAGCCCGAGGGTTCCGGAGAGGAGCATCAGGGCGGGACCCCACAGGCCGTTCCCTCTGCGCCACTCGGACGAGAGCAGGACAGCGCACGCCAGCATAAGCACAGCAGGCGTCAGGAGGTCCAGCAGTCCCTCCGCACCGTGAATGAGGGCCCATTGGAGGGGAAGTGCCAGCAGCAGCGAGGCGGAGCATCCGACCAGGCTTCCGACGGCCGCCGCACGGACGGCCTCCATGCCCCTCCCGGCCAGGAGCAGACGGTGTCCGGGGAGCACTGAGACGGCGTCCTCCGCATCCGGCGCCCCTATGAAGACCGAGGGCACGAAGTCTACGAAGGAATGGACCACGGAGGCCGCCATCACGCAGCATCCCACGGCGACGGCCGCCTCCGTCTCTCCCAGCGGCAGCGCGGCCTCTAGGGCAGGGTATGCGGTCAGCAGCATAGCCGCCAGCGTGTTGACGTGTATCCCTGGGACGAGGCCGCTGAACAGGCCCAGTGCGCATCCGACCGCGGACATCGCGAGACATACTGCCAGCAGGGAGGGGTCCATGACGCCCTCTCCGGCTCCATGTAGAAATAGCGGACCGACTGCGTCAGCACTTCATGTACGGTCTTCGATGTGTACCGTCGATCCCTGACGATGAGCCCTCCGTCCTCGACGCCCACCCTCAGCAGCGTCCTGATGGGCACCCCGAGCTCGGCGGACAGGGCGTCGCTGTCGGGATTGCGGTCGAATACGGCCACGATCTCCGTGACGACGATCCCAGCCCCGCGGAGCGCGTCCACGGTGGCCCTCGCAGTCCCGCCCGTGTCGAGGACGTCGTCCACGATCGCCACCCTCTCGCCCGGTCTCAGCGTCGAGACGTGCATCATCGATTCGGAGTACCCTGTGCGCTTCCCGAACGAGATCTCGCCGGGGAGCCCGTACGGGCGCTTGCGTATCGCCAGATAGGGGATGCCGGTCCTCAGTGTGATCCCAGCGGCTATCGGCAGGGCCATGGCCTCCGGGGCGAGGATCACATCGCAGTCCAGCTCCGCGACCTCCAGGATGCCTGACACCGCCTCGTCCAGCAGCTCCCTGTCCACGCGGGGGAGGCCGTCGGAGAGCGGGTTGACGAAGTATTCATAGCCGTCGCGGTCGACGGACGGCCCCTCCAAGAAGCTCTCCCTGAGTCTGCGAAGCTCCATGTCCTCCCGTATCGACATCCATTTTTATCTAATCTGAGATTGGGCGCCGATTGAAATGAACGCCGAGGAGAGACTGGCACTCGTCACGAGGAACGCCGTGGAGGTCGTCACGGACGAAGAGCTCGCGGCCCTCATCAGGGAGAAGGAGCACCCCACAGCATACATCGGATTCGAGCCCTCAGGAATCGTGCATCTGGGATGGGTCCTCGTCGCGCAGAAGATCAGGGATCTCGCCGACGCCGGATTCAAGGTGACCGTGTTCTGGGCCGACTGGCACGCCTACATCAACGACAAGATGGGCGGAGACCTGGAGAACATCCGCGCCTGCGCCAGGTACATGGAGGACTGCTTCGTAGCCCTGGGGGTCCCCAGGGAGAGCGTGGAGTTCAAGTACGCCAGCGAGGTGCTTTCGGACATCCAGTACTGGGAGACCGTCATCAAGGTCGCCAAGGTCACGTCCCTGTCCAGGGTGAAGAGGGCAATGACGATCATGGGCCGCTCGGAGGACGAGGCCGAGGTCGACGCATCCAAGCTCTTCTACCCGATCCTCCAGGCCACCGACATCTTCTGCATGGACGTTGACCTCGCCTACGCCGGACTGGACCAGCGCAGGGCGCACATGCTCGCCAGGGATGCCGCCGACAAGCTCGGATGGAAGAAGCCCGTCGCGCTCCACACGCCCCTGCTCCCCGGCCTCAAGGGCGGGAACAGGATGGATCCCGCCGAGTCCAAGATGTCCAAGAGCGACCCCAAGAGCGGCATCAGGATCCACGACACCCGCGAGGACATCGCCGCCAAGATGAAGAAGGCGTACTGTCCGCCGGAGAAGGAGAACGAGGACGTCAACCCCGTCCTGATGCTGTGCAGGTACGTCATATTCCCGAGGGAGGGCACGATGCACATCGAGCGCCCCGAGAAGTACGGCGGTCCCGTGGACTACTCGTCCTACGAGGAGCTCACCGAGGCCTACTTCGGCGGCCAGCTGTCCCCCGTGGACCTCAAGACCGGTGTGTCCGACGGCATCTGGAAGACCCTCCAGCCCGTCAGGGACTACTTCGAGGAGCACCCCGAGAATTACGAGAGGCTCCAGGAGATCGTCGCCGGCCTCTCCAAGCTCAGATGAGCGCCGAGGGGCGGGGATCCACCGCCCCTCGGCGCATAAAACCCGTTCCGTTTCACTGCTGGAGGCGCTCAGCGTCCTCCCTGGCCTTTATGGCCCTCATGGCGTCCATAGTGTTCTCCATGCAGATCATCAGCATGGCCTCGACGTCGCCTGTCCCGTTGATGCCGGCGGCGCCTCCGTGTCCGCCGCCGTCGGAGTCGGTCTCACCGCCGACCTTGGCGACGATCTCGTCGAGATGAACTCCCTTGCGGACGGCGTCCTGGGTCGCCCTCCCGCTGATGCGGAAGGCGTTCTCCCTCTGGGATCCGACGAAGGCTATGTCCGCGCCGCAGGACAGCAGCGCCCTGCAGGAGGATGCCTCGAAGCTCCCCGCGCTGGACGTGGCTACGATCATCTGGCCGACGCGTTCGAACCTCACGCGACCGACGGCCTTCAGCATGGCTATCCTCTCGGATATGCTGGCCTCGGCCTGCACGAGCAGCATGGCCTCGTCCATGTCTATCCCAGCGCTCTCCATGAGGTCGGCGAACGTCCTCATCATGGCGGGCTTCGCGAACTGGAAGTGTCCGCTGTCTGTCAGCATCCCTCCCAGGAGCATGAGGGCGGCGTCCCTCGGGATGTCGATCCCGGCGGCGTCCAGCACCTCCTTCACGATTTCGCAGCAGGACGTGCGGCCCGGGTCGCAGAGGAAGAGCGGCACCCCGTCCCATCTCCCGGTGGGCATGTGGTGGTCGATCACCACATCGGCGCCCTCGAAGCCCTCTCCGAGCTGCTCGGGGGAGGAGGTGTCCACGACGACGCGCATCTCGAAGCCCTCTCCGGCCCCCTCACGGATGGTCGTCTCCATCTTGGCGGCGACCATGCGCGCAACGCGGTCCACCCCGTCCGGGGCGAATATGGCGCAGTTGGGGAAGCAGCGGGCTATCGCGTAGGCGGAGCCGACGGCGTCCATGTCCGCGTTCCCGTGGACGAGGACGGCCTTCGTCCTGTCGGAGGACAGGGCCTCGACCATATCCTCGACGATGCCCAACTCGCTTCCTCCCGGTGAGGGTCTGGACCCACTTGTTCTGGCCCAGGCCGGTGATGAGGATGTCGGAGTTGTACATCCTCACCGTGATCAGTATGGTCACGATGGCGAACACGGCCATGTACCCGATCCCGCCGAGCACCAGGGTGATGTCCCCGTACATGAGGGCCTGCATGGCCATCATCGGGTGCGAGAACGGGATGACGAACAGGATCGCCTGAAGGAACCCTCCGCATCCGTACCATCCGGAGAACATGATCACGAACATCGGGATCATGGCCAGGATACTGATGGGCAGGGTCATGGTCTGGGCGGACTTGTAGTTCTTGGCGAAGGCACCCAGGATCATGCAGATGCCCAGGGCGCAGACGATGGACAGGAACATGGACACCATCACGAGGGCCCAGTCTCCCACGTCGAGCGCCAGCCCGAGGCTCTCCAGGTCGGTTCCCTGGCCGGAGCCGACGACGCCCGTCATCGCACCCATGTAGATGCTCATGCCGACCATGTAGGCGAGGCCGTAGACGAGTCCCACGATGGCTGCCGCGGCGATCTTCCCGCTGACGATGGACGTCCTCTTGATCGGCATGGTGAGGAGCGTCTCCAGGGTCTTGTTCTCCTTCTCCGAACCGATGGAGCTGATGACGATGCTCCCGACCATCATGATGATGATCATGATGACCAGCGGGATCATCATGGTCTGGCTGGAGATCTCGGTGTCGATGTCCGAGGGGGTGACCCCGGAGTGGGCCACTCCGTCGATGACGGTGCTGACCGAGTCCCCGCCGGTGTACATCGGGTCCATGATGTAGTTGATGTTCGCTCCGCCGTCCCCGGAGAGGGATATGAGCTCCTGCGTGAGGCTGCCCTCGACGAGTGAGACGATCGAGGACATGACAGTTGACGATATGGTGCCGAACATGCCGGTGGGCTCGTAGAGGTAGTACTGCTCTACGGTGATCTGCTCCGAACCGGCTATGCATGCCTCGAAGGTCGATTTGTCCGGGAACGCGAGGACGTTGGCGATGCCGCGAGATTCCATCTCGGCCATGATCGCCTCGTCATCCCCGTAGGCGGCGTCCATGATGACGATCTTGTCGGACTCGTCGCCGTAGTATCCCTGGAGGGTGCCGATGAGGTCCCAGCCTTCCAGGTAGTCGCCTTCCTCGGCCACGAGGCCGAAGCTCGGCAGCTCTGCCGCCTTGTCGACCTCCGTGCCGATGAGTCCTCCCATGCCCGCGAATATGATGACCATCACGAGCACGGATATGACGGAGCCCGGGGTCAGCATCTCCCTGACCTCCTTCCTGATGATGGATGTCATGTGGCTCATCCTTTCACCGCCTTGACGAACACCTCTTCGAGGGTTTCCACCCCGAACCTCTCCTTGAGCTCCGCAGGGGTCCCGAGGAGGATGAGGTTCCCCTGGTCGATCATCCCGACGCGGTCGCAGAGCATGTCGACCTCGAACATGTTGTGGGACGACATTATCACGGTGACCCCGGTCTTCGCGATGGACCTGATGACCTCCCTGACCTCGTAGGCGTTGATGACGTCCAGTCCAGAGGTGACCTCGTCCATGATCGCCAGCCTGGGGGACGGCATGATGGCCCTCGCGATGAGGAGCCTCCTCATCATCCCCTTGCTGTACGTGTCGACCTTGGAGTCTATCCTCTCGCCCAGGTCTGCCAGTTCTATGCCCTTGCGGACCATCTCGGCCTTCTCCTCGCCGGACGCGAAGAAGCTGGCCATGAACTCCATGTACTGTCTGCCGGTGAGGTCCTTGTAGGCGCCGGCGTCCTCGGGGAGGTAGCTGATGATCCTCCTGACCTCGTCGGGTTCGGTGGCCACGTCGTGGCCGAAGACGCTGATGCTCCCGGACGTTATACGGAGGAGCGTCGATATCATGCGGAGCGTGGTGGTCTTGCCGGCCCCGTTGTGTCCGATGAGGCCGAAAATCTCCCCCTCATGGACCGTCAGCGAGATGCCGTGGACCGCCTCCCTGTTGCCGTAGGACTTTCTGACGTCCTGCAGTTCGAGAGCTTCCATGCTCCGGACTATGTGGAACCCTTATTTTACCGGTTCGGGGGGGGGGGGAACGGGGTTCGAAGCGATGAAAAAAGAAGGGAAACGGGGGCCTGAGCCCCCTTGAAAGGTTTTTTCACTCCTCGTCGGAGGGCGCCGCGGGACGGGCGTTGCCCATGGCGGCGTTGATGGACTCGGAGAGGGTCTTGTACTTCTCCTGGAGCGAGGTCTCCTGGCGGCCGAGGCTGTTCACCCTGACCTCCATGGTCTCGACGGACTCCTCGAGGTCGGCCACCAGGGCGGCCTTGTCCTCGACCTTCACGAGCAGGGAACCGGCGGACTTGTAGACGTCGCCGGTGGCTGCCTTGAGCTCCTCCAGGGTCCTCATCATCTCCCTCCTCTGGGCGTCGTACTGCGCTTTCTGGGTGGAGACCGCCTGCAGCTGCTGCTGCACCTGCTGGAACTGGGCGATCTGGTTCTGGAGCTGGGGGCTGATGCCGTTCATCTTCTCACCTTGGCGATGTGTTCCACTGACTGCACTACGATGACGCACTCGAGATACGAGTTGAGGGCCGCCCTCATGGCGGACGTGTCGTCCGCCTCTATCCTGACGACCGTCTCGTCTCCTTCGGAGGAGACGGACGCGCGGGTCCTCGGCAGTTCCCTGCCGGACTCCGGACCCAGGGCCTCCGCGGCCGTATCGGCCCCGGACACCCTCAGCACGGCCCTGAGCATCGCTCAGTTGGACTTCAGGACCTTCTTCACGTTGGGTCTCTCCTTGAAGAAGATCTTGGATCCGCACTTCTCGCACTGGAGCCCCAGGGCGTTGACGTTCCTGACGGGCTCGTTGCACTTGGCGCATCTGTACATCGTGGCCTCACTGCTCGCTGACCTGGGAGATCTCCCTCTTGGTCTTCGGGTTGTAGGCGCCGGCCGCGAACTTGGTGCCGCAGTGGGAGCAGTACCAGATGCCGGAGCTCTCCCTCTTGACGGAAGCGTGGTGGCATACCGGGCACTCGTGCTTCTTCTTCTGCTGCGCCTCGATGTTCTTGATCCTGTTGCGGACGATGACTCCGTACCTGGCTCCGAACCTTCCGGAGCTGCCCGCTTTGACTGTCCTCTTTGCCATGTGGGATCACCCAATTATCTTTCTTATCTCCGCGCCGATCTCCACGGCCCTGTCGAGGCACTGGCTCAGCTCGTCGAGCGTGATGGATCCGCATCCGCCCTTCTGCATCGCCCTGAAGTTGCCGTCGTCGTCCGTTGTCACTGTGAGACGTGCGGTTGAAATCTGCTCTTCGTCGTAGTCGGGGTCCACTATTAAAGTGTTTCCGACTTTGGCCTCCGTCACCGATATCGGCGTGCAGGTGACCGGGAGGTGCTTGTTCTCGCCCTTGCCGTACTGCTCGCACGGGATGATGGCGCTCTTCAGGGCGCACACGGCGGCCAGGTTGGCGGCGTCGAACAGGTTGCCGTCGTGGTCGATGGCGTAGATGTCGATGTAGCACATCCATACCTCCTCTCCGGGGGTGATGCACAGGGCCTCGACGTCGACCATGCCGGACTCGCGGATGCCGCGGTCGACGACACGCGCCAGCTCGATGGCGTCCTCTCCCGGCGGTCCGGACTCGAAGGTGGGGTGGGCCATGGGGATGAGCTCCATCCCGGTGGTGAGCACACCGAGGTTCGGGGTGTCGCCGAAGGGGGTGCCGGGGATGATCTTGATGCCGGCGATGACGGTGGTGTTGCCGAGCCTGACGCGGGCGGACCCGTCGGCGGACTCGATGAGGCCGGTCTCGACCTCGATGTTCCTGAAGTCCTTCACGCCGCGGCCGTCCTGCCTGGTCCCCTTCTCGAGGAGGCGGAGGATGTGGTCGCGCTTGATCTCGGACATCATCTCGTTGCTCATTCGGATGCCTCCCTGTCTTTGGAGTAGCGCCTCTTGAGGGCGTCGACCTGCAGGTCGTGGACCTCGTGGCAGGCGTTGACCGCGAGCTCGATCGCGTGGTCCAGCTCGGCGCGGGTCATGTTGCCGTCCATCTGGAGCAGGACGATCTCGTCGGTGCTGGGGACGATGGCTATGGGGACGTCCGCCTGCCCGTAGTTGTCCTCCTCCTTGTTCAGGTCCAGGAGGACCTTGCCGTCCGCTTTGCCGGCGGCGATGGCGGGGACGATGTCCCTCATGGGTATGCCGGCGTCGGCGAGGGCCACGGATGCGGCGGTCAGACCGGCGCACCTGGTCCCGGCGTTGGCCTGGAGGATCTCGATGTAGACGTCGATGGACGCGCGGGGGTAGAGCTCGGTCAGGACGACCTTCTCCAGCGCCTCCGCGGTGATCTTGGAGATCTCGATGCTCCTCCTGTCGGTCCCGGGCCTCTTCCTGTCGGAGACCGAGTAGGCCTCCATGTTGTACTTCACCTGGACGATGGCCTTCTCGGGGTTCTGGAGGTGCCTGGGGTGGCACTCCCTGGGACCGTATACGGCCGCCAGGACCTTGTTCTTCCCGATCTCGACATATGCCGATCCGTCCGCGTTGTGCAGGACGCCGGCCTCGATTTTGATTGGCCTGTGCTGCTCGGCAGTCCTTCCGTCGATGCGCATGCCGTTCTCGTCGACCAATACCATATCAGTGTGTCCGCTCATTGTCACTCGTCCCCCTCATCAATCTCGCTCTGGGGGAGCTTGCTCTCGATAAATTCCCTGACCAGGTCGGTCAGGTTGCCGCACTGCGCCTTCTCCTCGATCATGCGGATGGCCCTCACCGCGACATCGGCGTTCTCCTCGTCTCCGTCGACCCAGACCATTCCGTTCTGTCCGACGGTGATCCTGCAGTCGGTCATGTTCTTCAGCATCGAGATCATCGATCCGCTCTTGCCGATGATCCTAGAGACCTTGGAATGGGAGACCTTGACGAGCCTCCCTCCCTCCAGCCTCCTGAGGCCGGAGTCCTTCATCGTGACCTGAATCTTCTTGCTCTCGTCGACCGACAGCACCTTCAGCAGGACGACGTTGCCCATGCCGAGGTAGCGGGACGTGTCCCCGAACTCCACCTTCCAGGGGACCTCGTTGACGTGGAGGGGCGCGGGGTAGGGCGCTCCGATGTCGACGAGCCAGTTCGAGGGTCCTATGTCCACGATGACTCCGATGACCGTGTCCCCGGAGGTGGGCATGTAGCAGCCCCTCAGGGGTATGACGCCCACTGTGTTCTGGAACACGTTGCGGACGCCCATGACGCTGGCGCGCACCTTGCCGCCCTGGACGTATGCGTAGTCGCCGGGTTTCATCCCGGTCCCGTCGAGGACGTCGCCTGGCACGACGATCTCGCGCGTCTGTCTGGCGTTTCTTCTCTCCATTCGTATCACTCTTTGAATATCATTCGTTGACGAGCTTCACCGAGGCGCTTCCGCGGGTCTTGTGCTTCAGCTTCTCCGTGAGCTCGGTGATGACCCCCGCGGGGATCTCCATGCTGCCGATCCAGTCCCCCTCGGGCGTCCAGACCTCCCTGTCGACGATGCCGTACGATATCAGGTCGTCGTAGCAGCGTCCGTAGTCCGTGCCCTTGAGCTTGATGGCGATCCTGCTCCTCTCGAACCTGATCGGGATGAGGGGGCGCAGGAGCTTCATGGCCTCCTCGATCTCCTTGTCCAGGGGCTTGAAGAGGTCCACGTGGAACTTGGCCTCCTCCAGCGCCATCTCGATCCTGGACGGGGGATGGGGGGTGTGGGTCTGGGGGTTGATGGCGTTCGCGGCGATGTACGCCACGACCTGGTGCCTCTTGGCCTCGAGCATCTCCTTGCGCTGCTCGGCGGTCATCTGCACCTCGCCCTTCTCCAGGATCCTCCTCGCGATGTCGGCGATCTCGGTGGTCCCGAAGGCCTCCTTCACCTTGTCCTCCGGGGGCCTGGTGCCCTTGGAGGCGTTCTTGAAGACGTCCTCGACAGCCATGTACTCGACTATGTCGAACTGCTTGCCGGCCTTGATGAGGTCGACCACCTTCGGGTCCAGCAGGATCTCGAAGGTCTCCCCGTGGCTCTCGAGGCGGGCGGTTATGGCGTCGTCTAGGTTAACCATCCTACCGGCCTTCTCACATCTTGCCGATGAGCTCGGAGACCTCCTCCTCGGAGAGCCTCCTGAACTTCTGGCCGTTCGCGGCGACGCCGATCTCGACGGAGTCCGCCTTGGGCTTGTCCTCCACGGCGGTCGCGAGGGCCTTGAGGCCGAGCAGTGCGGCCTTCTCGAAGGTCATGCCGTCCTCGAATTCCTTCTCGAACAGGTCCATGACCGCCGGGCGTCCGTTGCCGATGCCCGTCGCCTTGTACGCGACGAGGGCTCCGGACGGGTCGGTCTCGAAGAGGTGGGCGCCGAGGTCGTCGGTGCCGGCGACGAGCAGGGCCGTTCCGAAGGGGCGGACCCCGCCGTACTGGGTGAAGTTCTGCTCGTAGTCGCAGATCTTCTTGACGAGCATCTCGACCCCGATGTTCTCGCCGTAGTTGACCCTGTGGATCTGGGCCTGCTTCCTGGCCTCGTCCACGAGGATCCTCGCGTCCGCAACGAGCCCGGAGGTCGCGCATCCGATGTAGTCGTCGATCTCGTGGATCTTCTCCGTGGATTTGGGTTCCAGGAGCTTGCTCGAGACCCTCCTGTCGACGATGAGCATCACCCCATCGTCGTACTTGATCCCGATGGTCGTGGAACCCTTCTTCACGGCCTCACGGGCATACTCCACCTGGAAAAGTCTTCCGTCGGGGGAGAACACCGTGCTCCCCCTGTCATAAGCCATCTGTCCGGGTTGCATGAAAAGACCTGCTCCTTTACTTTACGCGACCTGATTAAAGGGGCCGTATAAAGCGTTTGGGCAGTGCATCACAGGGTGCGCGTCGCTTCCTTCTGCGTCTCGGGGCGGCGAGCTGGGGGTGCCTGGTCCTCAGCGCCCTCAGGGTCCCGGAGCAGTCGAACGGGCGGCTCCCGGGTATCGCGGAACACATCGCGTCCTCCAGGGTAGCACGCTCGGACGGCAGCGAGCGGATCACGGCGTACCCGTGGCCGCAGGTGACGACCTTCGCCGAACGCACCGAGGAGACGGCCGTCTCCGCTCTGTGCCTGTCCGCGTTGGAGGGTACCTCGAACGCCGTGTAGCGGCGTCTGCCGCGCACCGATTTGACCACCATGCGCACGGCGACCGGCCAGACGGATATAGAGTTTCCGAGAGGGTTTAGGGAAGTCGAACTTCTGGTCAGTACAGTCATCGGCCGGAGCGTTTCGGCCGAAGGCGTTCCAAGGGCCCAGGTATTACGAATTCAAAATTGGTGTTACCATGACGATGGATGCATGAGTTACATCCATCATACATGTGCCAGCATCTTCGCGGAGTGCATCCATAGTGCCAAAGATTTGATAAGCAAAGGAAAACAAGGCATTCCGAAGTTTATATTGTTAAATAATCATCCAAAACGTTTTTCATCTACAAATTTTTCAGTTGTATTATCAACAATACTAATACACATTTTTGTCAGTTTTAGGATTGCTGGCTAATATCAATTTAGCCTACCCTAAATATTTTAGGAGCCTTAAAAAATCCAAAACTGAAAACTCTAAACAAAATGCTTTATTCAATATATATTCATTTTGTAGTAGCCATTAATATAGTGATATCCTGTTCAAAGCCACGTTCCAAACACCATGTTGGTAACGGAGGCAATGACTTGAGCAAATCAGCATTGGTTATCGGTGGAGGAATCGCGGGAATCCAGGCATCCCTGGATCTGGCAGACCGCGGCATACACGTCTTCCTGGTGGAGAAGGACCCCACCATCGGAGGCGTCATGTGCCGTCTGGACAAGACGTTCCCTACGAACGACTGCTCCGCGTGTATCCTCTCCCCTAAGATGGCGGACTGCGCCGGACACCCGAACATCGACGTCCTGACCTACCACGAGGTCCAGAAGGTCGAGGGACAGGCCGGCGACTTCAAAGTCACCGTACTGAAGAAGGCCAGGTACGTCAACCCCAAGGAGTGTACGGGCTGCGGCGACTGTCTCGCCAAGTGCCCTGTGAAGAACATCCCCGACAAGTACGAGTACGGACTTGTCAACAGGAAAGCCATCTACATCCCCCACGCGCAGGCCGTCCCCCGTGTCGCCATCATCGACGGGGAGCGCTGCAACATGATCCAGAAGGGCAAGTGCGGGCTCTGCGCGAAGAACTGCGGAAAGGGAGCCATCCACTACGACGACAAGGACGAGGTCATCACCCTTGAGGTCGGATCCATCATCGCCGCTCCCGGATTCAAGGTCTGGAACGCCGAGACCGCCACCGAGTACGGCTACGGCAGGTACCAGAACGTCGTCACCGCCATCGAGTACGAGAGGCTCATGTGCGCGTCCGGACCCCACAGGGGTCACATCGTCATCCCCTCCAGCGGAGAGGACCCCAAGAAGATCGCGTACATCCAGTGCTGCGGATCCAGGTCCGAGAAGAAGGGCTGGAAGAAGTACTGCTCCTCCGTGTGCTGCATGTACGCGGTGAAGCAGGCCATGATCACCAAGGAGCACGGAGACCTCCAGGAGGACATCTTCTTCATGGACATCAGGTCCTATGGAAAGGAGTTCGAGGCCTACATCCACAGGGGAGAGCGCGAGTACGGCATCAACATGCACAGGGCCGCCCGCGTCTCCAACATCGAGGAGGACCCCGTCACCAAGCAGCTGACCGTCAACTACACCGACGCCAACGGCGACGCCGTGTCCGATGTCTTCGACATGGTCGTCCTCTCCGTCGGACTCGTTCCCCCCGAGGGAGCCGAGGAGTTCGCCCAGACCCTGGGAATCGAGCTCAACGAGTACGGCTTCTGCAAGACCTCCGTCTTCCACCCCCTGGAGACCACCAAGCCCGGTATCTTCGTGACCGGAGCCTTCGCGGCCCCCAAGGACATCCCGACCTCCGTCGCCGAGGCATGCGGTGCCTCCGCCAAGGCCGGAGCCTACATCGTCGACGAGAACTTCGAGCCCTGCGCCCCCAAGGTCTACCCGCCCGAGAAGGATGTGGAGGGCAAGGAGCCCAGGATCGGAGTCTGGGTCTGCCACTGCGGAATCAACATCGGATCCGTGGTCGACGTCCCCGCCGTCACCGCCTACGCCAAGACGCTCCCCAACGTCGTCCTGGCCGAGGAGTCCCAGTACGCCTGCGCACAGGACTGCCTCGAGAGCATCTCCGCCGCCATCCAGGAGCACGACCTCAACAGGGTCGTCGTCGCGTCCTGCACCCCCAGGACCCACGAGCCTCTCTTCAGGGAGGCCTGCAGGAACGGTGGTCTGAACAAGTACCTCTACAACATGGCCAACATCCGCGACCAGTGCTCCTGGATCCACATGCACGAGCACGAGGCCGCCACCGCCAAGGCCAAGGACCTGCTGAGGATGGCCATCGCGAAGGCCCGTCTCCTCGAGCCCCTCGTCGGAGCCGAGATCCCGGTCACCAACGCCGCCGCCGTCATCGGAGGAGGAATCACCGGTATGACCGCCGCCCTCGACATCGCCGCGCAGGGATACCCCGTGCACCTCGTCGAGAGGGAGGCCGAGCTCGGTGGATACGCCCGCAACTTCCGCTTCAAGGAGGACGGAGTCGATGTCCAGGAGTTCCTCGCCGACACCATCAAGAAGGTCGAGAGCAACCCCCTGATCACCGTCCACAAGAACGCGGTCGTGAAGGACATCCCCGGATACGTTGGGAACTTCAAGCTGCAGCTCGAGGGTGGAGAGGAGTACCCCATCGGTGCCGTCCTGTTCGCCGTCGGAGCCGCCGCCTACCAGCCTACCGAGTACAACTTCGGCAGCGACCCGAAGGTCATGACCCAGACCGTGGCAGAGAAGGCCATGGACGACGGATCCTTCAAGGGCAAGGACGTCGTGTTCATCCAGTGCGTCGGTTCCAGGAACGACAAGGTCGCCTACTGCAGCAGGGTCTGCTGCGCCGCGTCCTGCCGTGAGGCCATCAAGATCAAGATGGCCGACCCCACCGCCAACGTCACCATCATCCACAAGGACATCAGGACCTACGCCTTCCGCGAGGAGCTCTACTACAGGGCCTGCCAGATGGGCGTCAAGTTCCTGAGGTACAACGAGAGCGAGCCGCTCCCCGAGTACGACGGCAACTGCGTCAAGGTCTACGACGCCACCCTGGGTGCGCAGGTCGAGATCCCCGTCGACACCGTCATCCTCGCCGCCGGTATCGCCCCCGACAGAGAGAACAAGGAGAACCTCGCCAAGATGGTCAAGGTCCCCATCTCCAAGGACGGATTCTACTTCGAGGCCCACCAGAAGCTGAGGCCGGTCGACTTCGCCACCGAGGGTGTATACGTTGCCGGTGCCGCCCACTGGCCCAAGTTCATGGACGAGTGCATCGCCCAGGCCTCCGGAGCCGCCTCCAGGATGCTGACCGTCATCTCCAAGGACAAGCTCATCTCCGAGGGTATCACCGCGGTCTCCAACCCCGACAGGTGCGACGGATGCGGCGTCTGCGTCGGATGCTGCGACTACAACGCCATCACCCTGGTGGAGCAGCCCAACGGACTCGTCAAGAGCAACGTCAACGCCGGACTGTGCAAGGGATGCGGATGCTGCGTCGCCTCGTGCCCGGCCGGTGCCATGGAGCAGAGGGGCTTCAGGAGCAAGCAGATCATCGCTGAGATCGACGCTTGCCTCGACTTCCCCGTCGGTGGAGGAGAGTGATTCACAATGGCAGACTTCGAACCTAGGATCGTCACGTTCTGCTGCAACTGGTGCTCCTACGCCGGTGCCGACGGCGCCGGTGTGGCCAGGCTGCAGATGCCGACCAACTTCCGCATCATCAGGACCATGTGCTCCGCCCGTGTGGACCCCGAGTTCGTCCTCAGGGCCTTCGCCAAGGGCGCCGACGGCGTCATGGTCCTCGGATGCCACCCCGCCGACTGCCACTACATCGGTGGGAATTACAGGGCCAGGAGGAGGATCGCCCTCCTCAGGATGGTCCTGGAGCAGTACGGATTCGACCCCAAGAGGCTCAAGCTCGAGTGGGTCTCCGCTTCGGAGGGAGAGAAATTCCAGAAGACCATCGTCGAGTTCGTCGACACCATCAAGGAGCTCGGACCGACCCCCCTCGTCAAGGAGGAGAACTGAAATGGGATTCTTCGACAAGCTGTTCAAGAAGGACAAGGACGCGAAAGAGGCGCCCAAGGCCGCCCCCAAGGCGGCCGAGAAGCCCAAGGAGGCCCCGAAGGCGGCCGCCGCACCCGCAGCGGCCCCCGCGAAGCCCGCAGGATCCGCCGGCAACCCCGGCCCCTACGACTTCATCGTGCCCCCGGTCGCCATGCCCGGCGACTCCAAGATCCCCGCGGGAGTCCAGCTCGAGGCCGCTGACCTCGGACCCCTCCTCCCCGGTGCCCCCGCCGGCGGCAAGATCAAGCTCGCCGTCTACTGGTGCGCCGCCTGCGGAGGATGCGACGTGTCCCTGCTGGACACCCACGAGAGGCTGCTGACCGTCGGCGACATGGCCGACATCGTCATGTGGCCCGTCGCCGCCGACGGAAAGGAGAAGGACATCGCCGCCATGGAGGACGGCGAGATCACCGTCTCCATCATCTCCGGAGCCGTCAGGAACTCCGAGAACGAGCACATGGCCAAGCTGCTGAGGCAGAAGTCCAAGATCGTCGTCTCCTACGGAACCTGCGCCGTCTTCGGCGGAAGCCCCGCCCTCGCCAACCTCGTGCCCGGTGGAGCCAAGGACATCCTGGACTACGTCTACACCAAGACCCCGTCCTCGGCCAACTTCCAGCAGGAGTACCACGCCGACGCGCCCCAGGTGCCCGTCAACTCCTATCAGGCCCCCGAGGGAGAGCTCACCCTGCCCGTGCTGTACGACACCGTCAAGACCCTCGATCAGGTCATCGACGTGGACTACTACGTGCCCGGATGCCCGCCCCTCCCGGAGACCATCTCCAACATGCTGAAGGCCGTCGCCGACTTCGCCTACAACGGAGTGCCCCTCCCGCCCAAGGGAACCACCATCGGTGTCACCACCAGGACCCTGTGCGAGGAGTGCCCCAGGCAGAAGACCGGTGCCAGGATCACCGAGCTCAAGGAGCCCTACCAGGTCGATGTCGACCCGGAGAAGTGCCTCATGGAGCAGGGAATCCTGTGCCTCGGACCCGCGACCGTCGGCGGATGCGAGGCCAGGTGCACCCGTGTGGGACAGCCCTGCCGCGGATGCTACGGACCCTCCCCTGATGTCCAGGAGCAGGGTGCGTCCATCTTCACCGCCGTCGCTTCCCTCTACCCCATCCTGGACGAGGACCCGATCTGCGGAGAGGACGAGATCATCAAGATCATGGGCGGAATCAAGGACCCCCTCGGCTACTTCTACGCCTACACCCTGGGCAAGTCGCTGATCAAGAGGGCCGTCATCGAGAACAAGACAGGAGGCAACTGAAATGGCTGGACCAGTCATATGGGATGAGAAGCAGAAAGTGACCACCAAGCGCGTCACCGTCGACCCCATCACCCGTCTCGAGGGACACGGGAAGATCGAGATCTTCCTGGATGACAAGGGAGACGTCGAGAACGCGTACTGGCAGGTCCCCGAGCTCAGGGGATTCGAGAGGTTCTGCATCGGCAGGAGGGTCACGGAGCTCAACCAGATCACCGCCAGGCTCTGCGGTGTGTGCCCCGGCGCGCACCACATGGCCGCGACCAAGGCCATCGACGGCTGCTACAACGCCAAGCCGACCGAGACCGCCTACCTCATCAGGGACGCGTTCTACAACGCCCACTTCGTTCACAGCCACATCGCGCACTTCTACGCGCTGGCTGCCCCGGACTTCGTGTGCGGACCCGCCGCCCCCGCGGCGGAGAGGAATGTCCTCGGTGTCGTCGGACACGTCGGACTCGAGCTGGGAGGAGCCGTCATCAAGACCCGCAGGGAGGCCCAGAACATCCAGGCCATCATCGGCGGAAAGCCCACCCACCCCCTCGTCGGTGTCCCCGGAGGAGTCTCCAAGGGGGTCACCAAGGAGGAGCAGCAGCAGATGATCGGGTTCGCCCAGGACATGGTGGAGTTCGCCAAGACCTCACTCCAGGTGTTCAAGGACGTCGTCCTGTCGAACAAGGAGTACATGGACATCGTGCTGAACAAGGATCTGTACTACCACGAGACCTACCACATGGGACTCGTCAACGACAAGGGCCAGTTCGAGATCCACGACGGAAAGGTCAAGGTCGTCAACCAGAAGGGAGAGCAGACCAACCTCTACGACCCCTACGACTACCTGGACAACATCGCCGAGGCCTCCGAGCCCTGGTCGTACGAGAAGTTCCCGTACCTCAAGAAGCCCGGATACAAGGGACTCGTCGACGGACCCGACTCCGGTATGTACAGGGCCAGCCCCCTGTCTAGGCTGAACGTCTGCAAGGAGATGCCCACCCCGCTCGCCCAGGACGCCCTGGTCGAGTACCGCGGCATCCTCAAGGACGCCGGTGTCGACGGACCCTGCCAGTTCACCCTGGCAACCCACTGGGCAAGGATCATCGAGATGATCTGCTGCGCCGAGAAGTGCCTCGAGGACGTCTCCAACCCCGACATCCTCAACGGCGACATCAAGCAGCACGACCTCGTTCCCGGCGGAAGGGGTGTCGGATGCGTCGAGGCTCCCCGCGGAACCCTGACCCACGACTACACCTGCGACGAGAACGGTATCGTCACCGCGTGCAACATGGTCGTCGGAACCACCAACAACAACGGTCCCATCTGCATGGACGTCGCGAAGGTCGCTAAGGGCCTCATCCACAACTACGACGTCTCCCCCGGACTGCTGAACATGGTCGAGATGGCGTTCAGGGCTTACGACCCCTGCAACTCCTGCGCGACCCACGCTCTGCCCGGGCAGATGCCGCTGACCGCGGTCATCAGGAACTCCGACGGATCCGTGTACGACACGATCACCAGGAACTGATCAAAAACTGGGGGCGAAAGCCCCCTCCTTACACATCCAATCCTTCTGTATCCGTTTCCTGCAATGTCGATTCATCAGGACTCGGTACTCGATTCCGTACGGCAACCCAGTCATCGGGGTTGCTGTCACATCAATCGGATCGGTCACGTGGCCACAGTCTCGTTTGACATCTTTGTCCGATCGTCCCTCCTGCGGGCATCCATGTCCAGATGGAGCAGAGGCGGATCGCAGCCGTAGTGCGTTCCCATCCGATATGAGATGCCGAATCGGCTGTTCGTTCTCGGGCAGATCGACCGGTCCTCTTTTTCTCGAGCCTGAGGCCGGTCTCTGCCAGAAACATCAAAGGGATCACCAGGTGACAGAATCGGTTGACTGGTTCATGAGTAAACAGATGCAGGCAGTAAGAGATGCAAGAAGGGTGAAGAGGTTTCCGCCCGCCCGCAGGCGGGCGGGTGGATTCAGATCAGGGAGGCGATCCCAAGAGCCTCGAGGGTCTCTGTCTCTCCGAACCAGCCCTCGTCGTCGAGTGTCTTCCAGATGACGTTATTGGAGTCGATCCAGACCGTCACACGGTCGTCATCGTCGCGGTAGGAGTACTTCTGGCACTGTACTCCGTTCAGGGTCTCGGATCCCTCGGAGGTCATGCGGTCGATCTGCGCCTGGGTGACCATGATGTCGTCGAGGAAGTCGTTGGCGGACATTCTCTCGATCTCGACCTTGTTGCCTTCCGTCTCCTCAACGATGAGGCGGCCGTTCTCGATCGCTATGATGGTCCTTGTCTCGGCGTATCTGTCGTCATCGTCGTGGATGGTGTAGTAATCGCCCACGGCGAGCTCGACGCCGTATCTGTTCTCGGATAGCGAGGGAGTGGACGTGGATCCGCCTCCGCCGGAGGGCGCATCGAGGAACAGGGAGGTGCCAGTGAGCTTGTAGGTCTCGACCTCCTCTCTCCAGTCGTCCCACTCGGAGATGGTGAACATGTAGATCACGCCGTCGTTCGATCCGACATAGAATGTGAGCTGCTCCTCCCAGTCGAATCCGGGGTAATACTGGGGCTGGTACACGTTGCACGAGACGCTTCCGAACTCGGTTTCGATGTTCTCCGTCCTCACGGGGGAGTCGGAACCGGAATAGATGAGCAGGTTGCGGAATCCCTCCTGGGATATCCTCTCGGAGTCGTCCCATTCCCAGTCGTCGTCATCGGTGTAGAACACCCAGCCGTCGCGGACATCGAGGACGGTGAACCTCTCGACATCCTCCCTCCAGCCCCTCTCGTTGTACTCGGTGTACTCGATGTAATCGCCCTGGACGATCTCATCCCTCACTGTGGAGGTGTCGATGGGCGGTGTGGACGGGACGTCGACGCCGGTCGAGGTGTCGATCATGTTGGTGCTCTTCAGGACCGTGGTGTAGGTTTCCGACGTAGCGTTGGATCTGATGGTGATCTCGGTCTTGTAGATGATGTTGGTCCCCTGGCCGATCCAATCGTAGGTGGATACGGTGGTGGCGTTGCCTGCGGAGACCTCGCTGAAGTAGATGTCGCAGACGACCTGACCCATGTCGGTGGAGATCGTCTCGGTCCTCTGGTACATGCCGGTGGGCGTCGATGTGCTCACATCGTCCAGGAATCCGGTGACGGAGTCGCTGGTCCTCTCGGTGGTGCCGCCGGTGGTGACATCGACGAGGACGGTGTCGTCCTGGATGTCGACGACCTCGTAGGTCGTCACGGTGGGTGTGGTCGAGTCCGAGGAGGAGGACTCGAGGGTGTACATGTCTCCGATCGAAACGGAGTTGCCGATGGCTCCGCTCCTCGTCGGAGAGTCGGAGCCTTTGTCGTTGAACGCGATGTATGCGCCCACTGCGGCGCAGACTACGAGGACGACCACGGCTATGGCTGCAACGGCTTTGACGGACGTCATCGGTACTCATTAGCCGATTTAGAATAAATACGAATGCGTGGAAAAATGCAACGATATATTCTTGTTAACGCTGTTATTTAGAGTGTTTGAACATTCTCAAAACAGGTTCACGAGTATTTGGCACGGCGCTTCGGTCCGCTGTCGCGGTTCTTCCAGGGCCCGTTGCGCCTTCCCTCGATCATCAGGTCCGCCCTCCTGCCGAGGTCGATCCCGTCGAGCAGGTAGAGGTGCGCATCATCCAGGTCCAGGAGGCCGCTGTTGAGGACGGGCCCCAGGAGCTCGTCTCCGACCGTGTTCACCGGGGACCCCCCGAGCATGCGGTTGAATGCCGGCACAACGATGAAGCCCTCTGGGAGCTTGGGGTACCTGTCGTCCGATTCCGTGTTGAACCTTCCTCTGAGCCAGCAAGGCTCGGTCGTTTGTCTTCCGACCCCGTCCCTGAACATGACGGCCGGATGGTTGTGCGCCATCACGAGGAATCTGGAGGACATCACCTCCTCCGACGGCCATGTGTGCCCGTGGACGAATCCCACATCGCCGACGGTCATCCCGGTGGCCGGGCGGATGTTGACACGTCCCGGGAGGAACTCCTCTATCCCGGTGTCATGGTTGCCGCGGACGACGTCTATCGTGTCGAAGCGTTCCGAAAGCTCCTCGAAGAAATCCGGGATTTCGGCGTACTCCTGTTTCGTGGAGCCTGGTACGGAGTCCTTGACGTCGCCTATGACGATGAGGCGCCTGGCATCGTCCCCCGCCGCCTCGATGATGGAATCGAGCATATCGCGGGTGTGGGACACCAGGTGGAACCCCTTGCTGCGGAGGTGGGATTCGAGGCCGATGTGGAGGTCTCCGATGACCAGGGCGTAGTCCACCATCAGGGCCGGGATGCCGTATACCGGCTGGATATCGGTCATCTGAGGCCATCCCTGAGGACCGCCGGTATGGAATCTATGACGTCTGTGGCGATGAGCCCGTATGACCTCTCGGAGAATGCGATCTCCCCCGCCTTCCCGCAGATGTAGGCTCCGAGACAGGCGGCATCGAATGCCGTCATGCCTTTGGCCATGAGTCCGGCGACGCATCCCGCTAGCACGTCCCCGGTTCCGGCACCGGTCATTGCCGGGGTGCCGGTGCGGTTGGTCCTCGTCCTGGATCCGTCGGTCACGATGTCGTCCGCCCCCTTGAGCAGGATGACGGAGCCCGTCATGCGGGCGATGTCCTCGGGGTTGCCTCCTCCCAGTCCCTGGAACTCCCCGCGATGGGGGGTCAGGACCGTCTCCGTGCTAAGCCTCATCCCTCTGACGGCGGTTATCCCGTCGGCATCGATGACCACGGGTCTGTCGCAGCGGGTCACGAATGCGCGGACCGCCTCCATCGTATCCTCGGATGTCCCGAGGCCGGGGCCGATGAGGACCGCATCGTAGGACTGCGATTCCCCGAGGAGCATGTCCACGGAATCCGGCGTGAGCCTGTCCCCGGGCAGGTCCGTGACCATCAGGACCGGTGTCGACAGGGACGCCTGCAGATGGACCGATTCAGGCGAAAACAGCCTCACGATGTCCGTCCCTGTGCGTAGGGCCGACAGGCATGCCATAGCCGGTGCTCCGAAGTACGGGCCGCCCGCGATGACCATGAGCCTCCCGTTCTGCCCCTTGTGGCTGGATGCTCCGGGAACGGGGTATCTGAGCATGTCGCCGGGGCCTACAAGACGGTAGGCCTCGTACGGGATCCCGATGTCCGTGACGATGATCTCACCGCTGTTGGACGGGTCCATGCCCTCCTTCAGGTCCATGAAGGTGACGGTGACGTCGGGATGCACTGCCAGGTCCGTCCCGAGGCCGGACGGCACGTCGACGGACACGACCGGTCTCCCGCAGGTCCTGGTCTCCTCGATGAACGCGGCGTAGTCCCCCCTCGCCCTTCCGGAGACGCCCGTCCCCAGGGCGCAGTCGACGACCACGTCGAATTCCGAGATTATCCCCGCGGTATAGCGGGTGATGGGGCATTCGAGCAGCGAGTAGTAGAATCTGGATTCGTCCGAATGTATCCTGGAGGGCTCGCATAGGAGCGCCACCTCCACACGGGAGGGGTCCATGCCGAGGGCGGCGGCGAAGCCGTCCCCGCCGTTGTTGCCGGAGCCGCAGACGAAGATTATGCGGGAGTCGGGATATCTCGACCCCAGGAGGTCCGAGACGGATCTGCCCGCGTTGCCCATGAGGTCCCTGACGCTCACGCCGAGGGCCTCGGCGTTGGCATCGGACACCCTGGAGTCCAGGGCTGTCAGCAAGGGGATCGCCTTCCCTGGTTCTCTACGAGGACCTGTCCGATCCTCGGGAGGATCTCTGTCTTGGAGAGCTTCCCCTTCTCGACCTTGACGCATCCGTGCTTCTCACGGGGCGCCTTCGGGTAGGACATGTCCTCCCTGACCTCGTACTCCAGGTCCAGGAGCATCGCGCCCTTGGCGATCATGTCCAGGTCCGGCTTCGCGACGCAGAGGTCCTTGGGGAGCCTCCTGCCCTGGGCTCTGGTGAGTCCCTTGTCGAAGTATTCGGGCCAGAGCGTTATCGCAACATCCGGGTCGTATGCCATGTCAGCCTCGATGGAGCGCCCGCTATATGAACGTGCGTCAAGATGGGATGTCCGGCCTCCAGAAGCTCGGAGGCCGGACGAACAATGTAATCACTCGAGCAGCACTGCGTTGACGGCGCCGTCCTGGCCAGGCCTGGACGTGATGATGGCGTCACCGATCTCGGTGGAGATGGTGGCTCCCTTGTTCATGATGTTACGCTGAACGTAGTTGGGGTCGGACGGGTTGGACTTCACAGTCAGGATCTTGACCTTCTTGACGGTGTTGGTCTTCTTGTCGACGACGTTGGCGTACTGAGCGCTCAGCATTCCCACCTTGACACTTCCGCCGGCTCCGCGATACTGCTTCAGGGTCTGCTCACCGATTCTGGTGAACTGCTTCTCCCTGCCGATCTCGAACTTCCTCTTCCCGTGGCTGGCGACGAGCCTGCCGCCAGTGGGCTTCCTGTTGGATTTACCCTGCCAAAGTGCCATTGTAATCAGGCCACGCCATTCAGGATGTGTATTTAAAGATTATTGGGGAGGGACGGAGGGATGCCTCCTGTCCCCGTCTCCCATCAGTGGTCGGTGGGTCCGATGAGCTCCACGGACACCTTGCCGTCGGTGATGTCCACGATCGCCATACGCCCGTCCTTCGCCGGGCCGGGGTTGACGAACACGGTGCCGTCGGTCTCCACGACGCCGATCGCCTCGTGGATGTGCCCGGACATTGCGAGTATCGGGTGGTAGCGATCCACTATCTCCCTGATCGCGGGGCTGCCGACGCTCTGGCCGGAGGGGATCTGGTCGAGTATGCCGTAGGATGGGGCGTGGGTCATGAGGACCATGCCGTCGTCGGAGATGCCCTCCAGGGCGTCCGTTATGTCCTCCTCCTCGAGCTCGAACGGGGTGCCGAAGATGGTGATGTTGGATCCTCCGAGGCCGACGAACCTGAGCCCGCCGATCTCCTCGGCCCTTCCGTGCATGTCCACAGCGACGTCGGAGATGCCCTGGGGGAAGTCCACCGGGTCGCAGTTGCCGGGGATGGCGTACACCTTGCGGTTGAGCTTGGAGAGGATGCCCCTCGCATCCTCCACGGTTCCCATGTCCGTGACGTCGCCGAGGCATACGATGAACTCGGCGCCGTGCCTCTCGGCCATGTCGTTGATCTTGTCGATGACGGAAGCCTTCTGATGCAGGTCCGTGAAGAGGAGGAATCTCATGGGGCGCCGAATCGTCGCAGAGCATACTTAATGATGCGCCGGGAGGCCTCCGCGTCGGCTCATCTTATATGAATCCTGCCTCGTGCCTCAGTCTTGCGTGCCGGCCGCACCCCATGGGTCTTGGGGGAGGGCGTCGCATCAACACGATGAGGGGGTTTTCGGCGCACCCCCTCTGTCCCGCTTATATAGGCGTTCGCCGTCGTCGTGTCAGAGAGGATCGAAATGGTCACGAAGACACTGGAGGACATCCCCGGCGTGGGGCCCGCCATCGCCGAGAAGCTGCGCGAGGCAGGATACACGGAGCTCATGGCTATCGCCGTCGCGTCGCCCAAGGAGCTCGCGGAGACCTGCGAGATCGGGGAGAAGAAGGCGGCCGACATCATCGAGGGAGCGAAGCTCTGCGCGGACATCGGCGGATTCGAGACCGGAGAGGACATCCTGGAGAGACGCAAGGCCGTCACCAAGCTGACCACCGGGTCCCAGGCCTTCGACGAGCTGCTCGCCGGCGGACTGGAGAGCCAGAGCATCGTGGAGTTCTTCGGTGAGTTCGGAAGCTGCAAGACCCAGGTCTGCTTCCAGCTCGCGGTGAACGCCACGCTCCCTGAGGAGCGCGGAGGCTTCGATTCGGACGTCATAATCATAGATTCGGAGAACACCTTCCGTCCCGAGAGGATCATCCAGATGGCCAACTACCTGGGCGTGGACCCCGACGAGACCCTCAAGAGGATCCATGTCGCCCGCGCGTTCAACTCACAGCACCAGGTCCTTCTCGTGGACAAGGCGATGGAGCTCGCCCAGGAGATCAAGTGCAGGCTCCTGATCGTGGACTCGCTAACCTCCCACTTCCGTGCGGAGTACGTCGGCCGCGGCGCGCTGGCCGAGAGGCAGCAGATCCTCAACCGCCATATGCACGACCTGCTGAACTTCGCCACCGTCAACAACGCGGTCATCGCCGTGACCAACCAGGTCGCGGCAAAGCCCGATGCGTTCTTCGGCGACCCCACCAGGCCCATCGGAGGCCATATCGTGGGACACACGGCCACCTTCAGGATCTACCTGAGGAAGGGCAAGGCCGGAAAGAGGATCGCCAGGCTCATCGATTCCCCCAATCTGCCGGAGGGGGAGGCGGTGTTCATGGTGACCGAGGACGGGATCAAGGACGCCTGAGACCGCCAGATTCATTAGTCGGTCGGTATAAACGGGGGCGTGAGCCCCCAACAATTCTTCTTCGAGCTCTCCGGCGAGTCCAAGGACATGCCTCCCGCGGAGGCGGTCAGATGCATCGAGGCCGAGGCCGGCGACCACCGCGTCGTCAGCACCGGTCCGGGATACATGGTGGCCGAGTTCGACCCCTCGGCGCTGGACGGCATCGCCGACAGGATAGCGCTGACACACAGCATGGGGCGCTATCTCGGGATGTACGACCCGGACGACGTCTCCAACCTCGAATCGGCGGAGCTTCCGGAGGGGAGCTTCGCCATCCGCGCCAAGCGCTTCGAGGGCATGATGAGGGATGCGGACTCCCAGGGGATCATCAGGAGGATAGGCGGGATACTGTCCAAGAGGAACGACGTCAACCTCCGCGAGCCGGATTTCGTGGTGCGGATGCAGATGTGCGACGGCATCCACCTCTATCTCGAGCAGAGGGTCACGGAGACCGATCTGCTGGAGAAGCGCAAGGTGGGGGAGAGGCCGTTCTTCTCGCCGATATCCCTGCACCCCAAGTACGCCAGGGCGCTGATAAACCTCACCGGAGTGAGGAAGGGGGGCACGGTCCTGGACCCGTTCTGCGGGACGGGAGGCATCGTCATCGAGGCCGCCGAGATGGGGATGCGCGCGATGGCGTCCGATTTCGACCCGGAGATGGTCGACGGTTGCAGGGAGAACATGGAGTTCTACGGTCTCCCGATACACGACTTCGAGGTCCTGGACATAGGGGAGATCGGGGAGCGCTTCCATGATGTGGACGCGATATGCACCGACCCGCCCTACGGCAGGTCCACGAAGACCGGCGGCGAGGACATAGACATAATCTACCGTCGCGCCGGCGAGGCCATACCGAAGGCCCTGAAGGCGGGTGCGAGGGCCGGAGTGGTCCTCCCTCATCCGATGGAGTTCCCGGCGATGGAGCTCGAATCGATGTTCGTGCAGAGGGTGCACGGCTCCCTATCGAGGCACTATCACATCTTCAGGAATCCGTGAACTCGTCGGTCACATCGACCCAGGGGGCTCCTGATGGCGCCTCCCCGTCCATGTAGGCGAGCACGGCGGATTCGATGTCCTCGAAGCGCTTGGTCCTGAGCCTCCACTGCCTGAAGCCGTCGCCTGACGGCATGCGGACCTCCGCGACGTAGCTGGTCCCGAGCGCTATCCCCTCGGTCCATACGGACGCCTGGACGAACGAGTCCTCGGAATCCGGGACGGGCTCGACGACGAAGAACTCGCTCTCCCCGTTCGGGACGCTCCTCACGGCGGTTTCGATGTCCTGGAGCCCCTCGGCGGCGCGGGGGTCGGCCTCCCCGACGGTCACATACCATGTCATGCGGAGACTATTGTCTGACTCCGTATTTCAAGTGTCCAGGGATATGTTCGGCGAGGGCGTCTGGCACTTGGGAACCCGTCCCCCGGACATCCCGCGATGTCGCTATCTTTTAGTATGGTGCCCATATCGTAAGCCATATAGTGCGCGGTGTCCGGGCGGCCCATGGTCGCGTGGCATCGGTCGCATACGTACCAGATGTGATCTCATGACCGTCATGGACAACATCCGCGAAATGATCGCCTCGAGGGGGACCCTCCACATGGCCCTCATCGATCCCGACAAGCAGCCCCCGGAGGAGGCCGGCAGGATTGCGGAGAGGATGCTCGCCGCAGGCAGCGACGCGGTCCTCATCGGGGGATCCACCGGTGTCACCTCCGAGAACCTCGCGGCCACCACGAGGGCTATCAAGGACGCATCCGGACTTCCCGTCATCCACTTCCCCGGCAATGCCGAGGCCCTCTCCCCGGAGGTAGACGCGCTCCTCTTCATGAGCATGCTGAACAGCACCGACCTCAAGTGGGTCATCGGCGCCCAGGTGTTCGCCGCCCCGTACATCAGGAAGCTCGGCATCGAGACGATCCCCATGGGATACATCATCGTCGAGCCCGGGATGAAGGTCGGCGAGGTCGGCAAGGCCGACCCGATCAGGAGGGACCAGATCGACCGCGCCGTCGCCTATGCGCTCGCCTGCGAGATGTACGGCATGAGCATCGTGTACCTCGAGGCCGGCTCCGGCGCCGACAGGCCCGTGCCCCCCGAGATGATCTCCGCCGTCAAGAAGGCAGTCAGCATCCCCCTGATCGTGGGAGGGGGCATCCGCACCCCCGAGGCGGCGGCAGCCGCGCGCGAGGCGGGAGCAGACATCATCGTCACCGGGACGCTCCTCGAGCAGTGCAGCGAGGGCTCCGTCCTGAAGGCCGTCGTCTCCGCAGCCAAGGGGGTCTCCCAGTGAGCGACTGGAGCGGCGGGCCGTCCTACAACACGCCGATCTCCCCGCGCGCCCCCATGTGGCTGACGCCGGAGGAGAGGGCCGCAGGAATCACCAAGGACCTGAAGGTCGCCGCCAGGCGCTATCTGTGCCCCAACTGCGGGAGGGAGTTCAGCCTCTTCCAGTCCAGGGCGGTCGCCTGCAAGGCGTGCCCCCAGGCCAGTTCCAACTGCCCGTACGTCCGCTGCCCCTACTGCGACAAGGAGTACCCCATCGCGGGATTCATAGTACCGGACGACAAGGTCGACCAGGTCCACATCAACAACTACGCGGACCGCGTCTTCGACAACTGGCAGAATGCCTACGGCAACAACAGGCGCTGATCAGCGCCTTATGAACAGCATCTGAGGGTGCCTCAGCAGCACCGCGGCCATGTCCACGGCCCTGGCCTGCGCATGGGCCATGCCGGTGCCCTCGGATGCGTCCTTCTCCCTCAGCATCGCCAGAGCATCCCCGCAGACGGTCCTGAGATCCTTCGAGCCGTCCATCGATTCACGGGCCAGGGCTATCGCGTCCGCCACTGTCCTGGTCTGGGCGTGGTCGAAGAACCCTGCGACGGGAGCCGTCACCCTGTATTCTCCGATCTCTACGGTGCGGATCTCGGGGGCGGAGGTGCTGACCTCCTTCCTGCCCTTCTCGAAGGAGACGTTCTTCGCAACTGGGTAGCGCCCCTGGGGGATCGGGAACTCCGACCCTTCACGACACTCGACGTCGAGTCTCCCGACCCTGTACCCGTCCATGGACAGGGCGAGCCCCGCTCTGGAGACGGCGTCGCCGTCCCCGGTGACCATGAGCACCGAGATCCCGGAGCGGCCGAGGGAGCCGGCGGTCTCCGAGACGGGGACCACGTCGTCGTCGCCGGAGATGACCGACCTGCGCAGGACGCACGGGCACGAGTACTCCTCGTCCATGATGATGAGATGTGATCCGCATCCTACCGCCTCGTCCACGGATTCCATCTCGGAGGCTGGTCCCGTGAGCCTCACGGATTCGTAGGGCCTGCCGGCCTCGGTCATCACGTACACGGCGTCAGGGTCGGAGATCACGAGCTCCCTCCCGTCTCCCGGGATGTGGTCGTAGATGCCGGCGAACACGGAGTCCGCGAGGACGGACTTCCCGGACCCGCTGGGTCCGGAGACCGTGGTGAACCCGATCGGTATGCCCATGCCGGTGACGGGGTCGCCGTTGGGGACCTCGACGGTCACCTTGAGGGAGTCGTCGCAGTCGAAAGGGACCGCGTCGGTCATGGGGGCGAGGCCGTCGTCCCTGCGTGGCAGGATCGAGCCGATGCCGACGAATGCGGCGAGGCCCAGCTCCGGGAGCCTGGACCTGATGGAGTCCGCGTTCTCGGCGGTCTCCAGGTGGTTGTAGAGCTTCTGTCTCTTGTAGGAGGCGAACAGCATGGATTCGGAGACGATCAGTGAGATCCTCCCGAAGATGAGGTCGATGGCGGACTCCTCGTCGACCTTGTTGGCCTTCGAGGGGAGGTCGGCTGTGAAGCGCGCCTCCACGTAGTGCTCCGTGACCTCCACGCTACCGCGGTCGAGGATCTCCTGGCCGGGGCGGGGCATGTAGACGACGCCCCCGTCGGTCTTGGGGATGTTGGAGCGGGCGTGCGTCCTGGCCGACTCCCAGAACCTCCTGGCTATGATGTCGCCGAGGGCCGCTCTGCGCGACGCGTTGGAACGGGTGTCCTCTGGGAATCCGGCCCTCTTCATGGGGACGCGGACCCTCATCCTGGAGTGCCCCATGCGGTCCCCCTGGACCTCGTCTATGAAGAGCTCGAAGCCCTCGGTGACGAAGGAGCCCTGTATGTTCCTGTATTTGGCGAAGGGCTTGCCGTCCGCGTTGTGGATCGTCTTCCTGAGTATCTCCTCGGATGCCATCGTCTCATCTCCAGAAGTTTACCGCTTATCCTGGGGTCGGACTCCTCCCTGACAGGGCCGTCGCCGACCAGCTCCTCTATGAGCACCTCCATCACGAGCCAGGACACCATCCCGGGGCCGAAGTCGCCAGTGGCGCAGAACCCCTCCCTCCCGACGGAGCCGTGGAGATGGAGCAGCGGGTTGCCGTCCGCATCTGGGAACACGGTGCCGTGCCCGGTGACCTCGCACCGGTCCTCCAGCTCGATGACGATGGGCTCGACCCTGTCCCCCACGGGGACCCTCGGGCCGCTGACCATGCGGGACCCCTCATCCACGGCGCCGGTGACGTGCACCAGGGCGCGAGCTATGCCGTTGTCCCTGCAGAATGATTCTATGGTTTCGCGGAGGACCTCGCCGTCCTCCAGGCGCAGGATGAAGACCCTCCCCCTGGCGAGCTCGGCGCTCCTCATGTGCGGACCTCAGCGGTATCTGCTGTACTTGTCCAGGAGCTTGCTGATCTTGTCGACCTCGTCCTTGGTGAGGTCACCCGCGTCCTGGAAGGTCCTCACGAAGTCCTTCGCGTCTTTGGTGGATACGCGGGACGCCTTGGCGATGACCGAGGCGAGGAAGGAGGACGCCTTTGCGGGGTCCATGGCGGACGCATCGAGAATCTGGTTCATGTCGTACTTGAAGGGGTTGATGCGGTGGGTGTTGAGCATCGCCTGTCTCTTGGTGGACTCCTTGGTCCTCTGAGGTCTGTTCTTCTTCCCCTTGTCGTACTGGTTCCCCGTCTGGGGCTTGTTGACGACGACCTTGTTCTTCTTCGGCTGCGTTGTTGCGGACTGACCAGGCAAGAATATTGCTCCTATTGGGTTTCGAATCGGCCACTTATATTTAAAGAATGTGTGTTTTTTGAAAGTTATTTGACAATTTATAATTTAAATTCTTTGGATTTCTGATTTAAGGCATAGTTTCTATCATATCCCCAAAGATTATCTCAATTTATTTCATTAGAGGATTGGTGAGTTGGTGACATACCCATACCAAGCTGAAGTTTCACATGAGGGGTTGCATAAATATCGCATAGTCAAGGCAGCAACTCAATATGAGCTGGATCAGAAGGTACGCGCTCTGAAAGATCAGTGGGACGAACAGTGGGAGAAAAAGCAAGCACGTGAAGCAAAGATTCGCGATGAAGCCGACTCCATAGCCTATGCCAAAGAAATTACAACACAGGCAGAAGAAGTTCAGGAAGCAATGGACAGGATTCTTCTGGATAATCTGGGCTCTCACCAATTCACTATCAACGAGTTCAAGGATTTCTCAGAGTTCGAAGAACCTTCCCCTTCTAGGCCAGTGTTCGAGAAACTTCCGATTGAGCCTGATAAGAAGTCTTCCAAGTACAATTCACAGCCAACTTTGTTTGCCAAACTATCAAAGAAAAAGATGGCCGAATTGACAGAGTCTGACAACCTTGCTTATAAATCAGACTATGAAATTTGGAAAAGAGAATGCGATCGCGTTACACATAACAATAAGGTCGCACAAGACGCTTACAACAAGGAAGTAGCAAACTGGGAGCAAAGGAAGAATGAGTTCGAGAGAGTTCGTGATTCAGAGAACTCAAAAATCGATGCTCTCTATCAGAAGGTTCAATCTGGTGATGTACCCTCTGTTGAATGGTATGTCAGGGAGGCGATTGAGAGACTCGCACTCCCATTCAGTTACGATAAACTGATTGAGGTGGAATACAATCCTGAAACAGACCTCGTGATTGTAGATTATATGCTTCCAAAGTTGGAAGATATTCCGACATTGAAGGCTGTAACCTACGTCAAGTCAAGAAATGAGTTCAAGGAAACTCATTTCGCAGAATCGTATCTGAAAAAGAAGTATGATAGTGTAATCTACCAGATGGTACTCCAATGTATCAACTTCGTTTTCAGTCTAGAACTTAACTGTCCCGTCTCTGCTATCGTAATCAATGGAAGAGTCAGTACGATCGACAAGTCTACTGGGAAGGAAATCGAACCATATGTCCTCTCAGTTAATGTATCTCGCGAGTCATTCGAAGAGGTGAACCTTTCATCTGTTGACCCTAAGGCATGGTTCAAGAGTTCCAAGGGCGTGTCCGCAGCTTCTCTGGCCAATGTCACACCTGTAGCACCTTTGATCACAATGTCTCGCGAGGATAAGAGATTCATAGATGGCTATAATGTCGTAGATACAATCGATGACAGTGTGAATCTAGCAGCAATTGACTGGCAAGATTTCGAGAATCTCATCAGAGAAATCTTCGAGAAAGAGTTCAGTTCAAATGGTGGTGAGGTTAAGATCACACAAGCCAGTCGCGATGGTGGTGTAGACGCAGTGGCATTCGACCCGGATCCGATACGTGGTGGCAAGATTGTCATTCAGGCAAAGAGGTACACGAACGTGGTCGGAGTATCGGCAGTAAGAGATCTGTATGGTACGGTGATGAACGAGGGTGCAACAAAGGGAATTCTTGTAACAACCTCAAACTACGGAAACGATGCTTACAATTTTGCCAAAGACAAGCCTCTGACTCTTCTCAATGGTGCAGAACTGCTGTATCTGCTTCAGAAGCATGGTTATAGGGCTAGAATTGATCTTAAAGAAGCCAAAGAACTAAACAAGGCATGATCAAGCCTGGCTCAGATGATGGAGTAATTAATTCTTCATCATCTGAGCAACCCTTATATCTCCGACTCGATGGAGTCGTGATGACCCTGATCGGAGAGATCGGCGAGAGGCAGCTCATAGAGGACTTCGGGACGTTCATAGCCCGGGAGGGCGAGGTCGGCCCCGGCGACGACGCCGCGGTGCTCGGCAAGGGCGTCGTGGTCTCCACGGACGCCGTGACCTTCGACAGGCATATGCCCGCCGGCATGACGTACGAGCAGTTCGGCTGGTATTCCGCGGCGGTCAGCTTCAGTGACCTCGCGGCGATGGGCGCGCGCCCCACGGGGATACTGGCGTCGCTGGTCCTCCCGGGCGACCTGGACGTCCAGGCCGCGTATGACATAATGAGTGGGATAAGCCAGTGCGCCGAGTTCTGCGGCACCGGGATCGCCGGTGGGGACACCAAGGTGGGTCCCGGGGTGGTCACGACGACCGCGCTCGGATCCATGGACGGCAGGAGGCCGATGCTCCGCTCCGGCGCCAGGCCGGGAGACTTCGTCGCAGTGACCGGGCCGGTCGGCGGCCCGGCGGCGGGATTCGTCTCGCTGGAGCTCGGCATCGATGCCGAGGACGCCAGGAACCAGCTCTACGTCCCGGTCCCGAGGGTGGCCGAGGGGGAGGCGATGGCCGCGACGGGGGTGGTCACGTCGTGCATGGACCTGTCCGACGGGCTCGGCACGGCGCTGAACACCATATGCACCGCCTCCGGCGTGGGCATGGAGGTGGAGCTGTCGTTCGTACCGAGGGGGCCGTCGGTCGATGAGATGGCCGAGGCGTCCGGCAGGGACGTCAGGGACCTGCTCCTGGGCTGGGGAGGGGAGTACGAGCTCGTCTTCACCGCGCCCCAGGACGGGCTCGACAGGCTCTACGAGGCCGAGGTGCCATTCTCGATCATCGGGATAGTCAACGACACCGGCGCACCCCACCTGATCGACGGGGGCGAGAGGACGGTGATCCCCTATGGTGAATACCGATCCGCGCATCGAGGCCGCTTACTGCGAGAGGGACGGCGACGTCTTCGTCTGCGGCCTGTGCCCGCACCACTGCAGGATCGGTGAGGGACAGACCGGGCGCTGCATGGCCCGCAGGGCCGAGGGCGGGACGCTGTTCGCGTCCAGCTACGGGAAGGTCACGTCGATGTGCGTGGACCCGATGGAGAAGAAGCCCCTCTACAACTACATGCCCGGGAAGAGATGCCTGTCCATAGGCGGCGCCGGGTGCAACATGCGCTGCCTCCACTGCCAGAACTTCGCGATTTCATCGATACCGACCGGCAGGAGGAGGTCCACCTACGTGTCGCCGGAGGATCTGGTGGCCCACTGCAGGCGCGAGGGCCTGGGCGTCATCGCGTTCACATACAACGAACCGATGATCTGGTACGAGTACATCCGCGACGTGGCCGCCGTGGACCCGGACATACGCATCGTCCTGGTGACCAACGGGCTGGCGTGCGAGGCCCTCCTCAGGGATCTATGTCATATCGCGGACGCCATGAACATCGATGTCAAGGGGTTCACCGAGGAGTTCTACACGCGGGAGTGCGGTGCCCATCTCCGGGACGTCCTGGACTCGGTCCGCATCGTGTTCTCCGAGGGGGTGCATCTCGAGCTCACGTACCTGGTGATCCCGGGGCTCAACGACTCAGAGGACGAGGTGCGTGCGTTCTGCTCGTGGGTGGCGTCGGAGCTCTCGTCCGATGTGCCCGTCCATTTCACCAGGTTCCATCCGGACTACAAGCTGACCGACGTCCCGTGGACGCCCGTTGAGACGGTGCTCAGGTGCAGGGAGATAGGCATCGAGGAGGGTCTGAACTTCGTCTACGTCGGCAACATCATCGCAGAAGGGCCGGGGGACACCTTCTGTCCGAGGTGCGGCAGGCCGGTCATACGCAGGTTCGGGTTTTCGGTCGACGCATCCGAGCTGGACGGTTCCAGGTGCTCCAACTGCGGGTTCGACCTCGGCATAGTGCGCCGACGGGGTCCCCGAGGATCAGCACCAGGGCGAGTGCCAGGAACATCGGTGCGACGAACGGCACCGGGAGCTCGGCGCGTGCCCTCGCGATCCCGGCATTCTGCAATTCGCGGATGATGTCCGCCGCGGTCCCGGGCGATCCCCTGCATCCGACGAGATCCCCTCCCACAGGCCTCTGGACGGGCCAGTGGAAGTCCGGGTCCATGGATCCTACATCCGTCTCCAACGTCGTGAGCATCCCCTTTCCGGTATAGCCTGCGCGGATGTTCAGGGCCATTATCCACAGCGACCCGGCGAGGGAGATCGCCAGTGCCAGCAGTAGGACGGACAGCACGGGGGGCAGCGCCGAGCCGTGCCACAGCAGCGGGACGACCGACGTCTCCGGTAGAGAAGGTAGGACGAGTGCCAGCGTCATCGCGCATTTGGCGTCCGCCCCTCCGGTGAGAAGCCCGCATCTGTGGAGGAGGACGCACATGGCGAACATCGCGGCGGAGATGATCCCGTCAGCGATCCCGGAGGTCAGGACCGGCAGGGCCATCATCGCGAACCCCGCTGCCACCACCGGCGCGGCGGTCGGTCCGATCAGCCTTCCGGACAGCATGTACCATGAGAGCAGGAGGCCGCCGGCGGCGTAGAGCACCCCCGCCCAGGGGCCGCCTCCGATCCCGATCCCGGTGGCCGCCAGGGGGATCCCGGTGACGCACAGGATGAGCCAGTGCGCGTCGGGGACGCGTCTGGTCCTCGAGTCGCAGACGGCCCCGGAGGCCATGACGGTCAGGACGACAAACGTCTGCAGCAGTCCGATGATGCCCTCCGGTTCCATGGTCGGTGCTCGGGCCGCGGGCTGATAAGCGTTGCGGGGTGCGTCAGTGCTGCGCGGTTCGCGTGTCTCCCTTTTCTTAATTTTAAATACGATGCGGAAATCGACGCTACATGAACGCAAGGAGGCTCACGCTCCTCTCGGCATTGCTCGTCCTCGTGGCGGTCATCGCGGCTTCCGCGGCTCCGCAGTCCGAGGCCCTGGCCGAAGGGGATCTCCACATCGACACGATCGACGGGAACGATCTCTCGCTGACGCTGGACAGCGGGACCAGCAAGACCGTGAACCTCTATGTGACCAACAATGGCGACACGCCGGTAGCCCTCTCGGTGGATTCCGTGTCGAATCTGGGCGATTCCATATCGGTTTCCACCAAGATAACCGTCCTGGATTCGGCCAATCCGGATTCCGGGGTCCTCATGCCGGCCGGACACGACGGCAACATGGCGATAATCGAGATCACCGTCTCGGCCGACGCCTACTCGGACAACAAGACCGCCGTCGGCACGGTCACTCTGCTGGCCAACAGCATCGGTGACGACGACGGCGGGGTCGAGATCGCATGTCCGATCACCGTGGGGGTCACCTCAGTCTTCGCCACCGGGGACGCCTATAACAAGTTCTTCGGCGTGTTCCCCAACACGCTGGACGCCCCGTTCAACTCGGTGTGGGTGACAGCTCTGGCGACCCTGATCATCTGGATCATCGCCACGGTGATAATGTCCGAGATCATCATCCCGCTGTTCACCCGCCTCGTCGGGGCTAGGAAGACCCAGGAGGAGAAGAGGTCCCTCACCAAGCGTCTGACGTCCATGATCACCGTGGTCATGTTCGTCATAGCCATCAACGAGTGCGTGCAGATCGTCGGGGCCAACGCAGGGATAGCCCACTTCATCGGGGCCCTGTCCATGGTCGTCTACGTGGTGGTCGGCTCGCTGATAGCATGGATGGTCTACCTGTTCATCGTGACGGCCTTCCTGAAGGGCATCGATGAGGCCGCCGATGTGGACGGCGTCGACATGTCCCTGCTCCCGCTGCTCAAGATGATCGGGAAGCTGGTGATCTGCGTGGTCGCGTTGTGCGCGGCACTGTCGGCCTTCGGCGTGGACTTCGCCGGCATCATGGTCAGCGCCGGAGTGGTCACCCTGGGCATAACGCTCGGAGCGCAGGAGACCCTCAACCAGTTCTTCAGCGGCATCGTGCTCCTGGCCTCGCGCCCGTTCAAGAAGGGCGACTTCATCCAGATCAACGACACCACCTACAGGGTCCGCAGGGTCAGGCTCATGTACACCGAGCTGGAGAACTGGGACTTCGACCGCGTGGTGACGATGCCGAACAACGCCGTGTCCTCGGCCACCCTGGTCAACCTGTCCTCCGTGGACTTCAACAGGACCAGGATCTTCATCTACGTCGATGTCGCCTACGGCACGGACCTGGACAGGGCTAAGGCGTCCCTGGAGACCGCCGGCAGGAAGCATCCCCATGTCATCACCGACGGGTCCTGCATCCCTCCCAACGCCAGGCTCGTGGAGTTCGCCGGGTCGGGCATCAAGTTCCGCCTAGCCTGCTATGTGGACGACTTCAACAACAGCGCGCACTACGCCGGGCAGATCCGCGAGCTCGTCTACAGGCAGCTCAACGACGACGGCATCGAGATCCCCTACAGCAGGATACAGGTGGACATCCTCACCGACCCCATGGACTACCGTCACGGGGACGGCGGGGCGGACGCATCGTGATTCTGCGAATTTCGCAGCCGGCGGGCATCGCATCCCGCCGGCGGCGGTCCGACCACTGCGGATAACGCCCGTCGGACCGCGTTTTCCCATAGATTTAATATCGTGGCGCACTTCACTCGGACCATCAGGCGGAGCCCGGGTGATCGATATGATTGACAACCTCGACAAGAAGATCATAGAGCTGCTGAAGAAGGACTCGAGATGTCCGTTCGTCGAGATAGCCAACCAGCTCGGCGTATCTGAGGGGACCGTGCGCAGCAGGGTCCACAAGATGGTCGAGGAGGGCATCATACGCGGGTTCACCATCAAGACGAGCTCGAAGAACGTCAAGGCGCTGGTGGAGATCAGCATCGCGGTTAACACCGACACCCAGGAGATAGCCAGGGAGCTGGCCGGGTACGACGGGGTCACCGAGGTGTTCGAGGTCACCGGCGACCAGGACATCATCGCGATCGTCGACGTGGAGTCCTCGCAGCACCTCAACGAGATCATCGAGAGGGTCCGCCGGTACGACAACATCCTCAGCACCAGGACAAGGCTGATACTGAAGGAGCATTACGGGGAGGCACGATCACGATGTTCGCAGGAACCGGAACCGCACTCATCACGCCGTTCGCCAAGGACGGCTCCGTCGACGAGGAGGCGCTCAGGCGCCTCGTCGACTTCCAGGAATCCAACGGGGTGGACGTCCTCGTGCCGTGCGGGAGCACCGGCGAGTCCGCCACCCTCGACCACGAGGAGCACCTCCGCGTGATCGAGATCGTAAGGGACCAGGCGAAGAAGGCGAAGGTCCTGGCCGGGGCCGGGAGCAACTGCACCCGCGAGGCCGTCGCCCTGAGCCGTAGCGCCCAGGACATAGGCGCCGACGGGGTCCTCTCCATCGCGCCCTACTACGTCAAGCCGACCCAGGAGGGCCTCTTCAGGCACTTCGAGGCGGTCGCTGACGCCATCGACATCCCCGTGGTCGTCTACAACATCCCCGGGAGGACGGGCATCAACATCACCTCCGACACGCTGATGCGCATCGCGGAGGTCGACGGCATCGCCGGCGTCAAGGAGGCCAGCGGCAACATGGCCCAGATCCAGGACATCCTCAGGCGGAGGCCGGAGGGCTTCGAGGTCCTCAGCGGCGACGATGCGCTCACGCTCGCGCTCGTCTGTCTCGGAGGCGACGGCGTGATCTCGGTGGCCAGCAACTGCTGCCCCGCCCTCATGTCCGACCTGGTGAGCAGCGCCAAGGCGGGGGACGTCTCGTCCGCCCGCGCCATACAGTCCAAGCTCCTCCCGCTCTTCTCGGCCCTCTTCGAGGAGTCCAACCCGATACCCATCAAGTACGTCATGGGCGGGATGGGATACGGCAACGGCGAGCCCAGGCTCCCGCTGACCCCCCTGAGCGAGGGATGCAGGGAGAGGATCGACCAGGTCCTGAGGGGGATCGGCATCGCCTGAGGGCGGTCCCGGAGGTTCTACCTATGATAACAGTCATGAAGTTCGGCGGCACGAGCGTCGGCTCCGCCGAGGCCCTGAAGAGGGTAGCCAAGATCATCGCCGACAAGGAGGACGAGAAGGTCGTCGTGGTCTCCGCCATGTCGGGGATCACGAACTTCCTGGTGAGCGTCGCCGACAGCGCGAATCCCGATGTGGAGTCCGTCGTGACCGAATTCTCGAACAAGCACCTCATGGCCGCGTCCCAGCTCTTCGAGGGCGAGACGATGGCCGAGTTCCGCGCGGAGTTCGACTCCCGCATCGAGGGCTTCCGCAGCGCCCTCCTCGCGGACCGCGAGGACCCGTTCTACAAGGACGCGGTCGTCTCCCAGGGCGAGAGGTTCTCCTCGCTCATGCTCGCGTTCGTCCTGAGGGACATGGGCATCAAATCCGTGGCCCTGACGTCGGAGGACGTGGGTATCATCGCTCTCGGCACTCCCGGCAACGGATCCGCGGACCTGCTCAACACCGCCTCCGGCATGACCATGAGGGTCAAGCCCCTGCTGTCCATGGGCGTGGTCCCCATCATCACCGGATTCTACGGCGTCGGCCCCAACAAGGGCCCCCTGACCTTCGGGCGCGGCGGATCCGACTACTCGGCGGCCGTCGTCGCCAACGCCATCGACGCCGACATGCTGGAGATCTGGACGGACGTCGACGGGTTCATGACCGCCGACCCCCGCATCGTCGCCGGTGCGAAGAAGATCCCGGAGATGAACTTCGGGGAGGCCGCGGAGCTGGCCTACTTCGGCGCCAAGGTCCTCCACCCGAGGACCATCGAGCCCGTGAGGCTCAAGCACATCCCCCTGAAGGTGAAGAACTCCTTCAGGCCGGAGGAGCCCGGCACCCTGATCCATCACCTCAGGAAGAGCACTGCCGAGATGCTCCGCTCCGTCGCCGCCAAGACGGACCTCTCGATCATCACCATAAGCTCCGCCGAGATCGCGTACCGCCCGGCCATGGTGGCGCGCATCATCGACAAGATCGCAGAGATCAACGTCATCATATACTCCATATCCACGACCCTGTCGTCCGTCGCATTCCTCGTCCACAACAACGACGTGAAGATGACCCTCAGGCAGCTGAACGGCCTGTCCGGAGGGGACATCGAGAGGATCGACGTGAAGAACGACGTGGCGCTCATCTGCGCCGTGGGGGACAACCTGCTGGACAAGTGCGGGGTCTCCGGCGACGTCTTCGGCGCGGTCAAGGAGGCCAACGCCAATGTGGAGATGATCTCCGAGGGCGCGTCCGACGTGTCCCTCAACTTCGTCGTCCCGATGAGCAAGGTCATAGACGTGGTGCGCACGCTCCACGAGAAGTTCATAGGTGGTCAGTGATGTTCCGCGAGTTCCCCGCGAAGGACGGGGTCATGTACATCGGCGGCAAGTCTGCCGTCGAGATAGCCGACGAGTTCGGCACGCCCGTCTACGTGACGGACGAGCAGAGGGTCAGGGAGAACTACCGCCGCATCCACGGCGCATTCTCCAGGTTCATGGACACCAGGGTCCACTACGCCTGCAAGGCCAACACCAACCTGGCCATCCTCAGCATCCTGAGGGAGGAGGGCGCCGGCATCGACGCCGTCTCCATCGGCGAGGTCATGTCCTGCCTGAAGGCCGGGTTCACCCCCGACCGCATCATGTACACAGGGGTCAACGTCTCCGACGCCGAGCTGAAGGCAGTCTCCGAGCTGGGGGTCATGATCAACCTGGACTCCGCGTGCGAGATGGAGCGCCTGGCGAGGATCGCCCCCTGCTCCGACGTCTCTTTCAGGATCACGCCCGGCGTCGGCTCCGGTCACAGCGCCAAGGTCACCACCGGCAACAAGGGCGCCAAGTTCGGCATCCCTCTGGACCAGGTGATCGACACCTACGCCAGGGCCAAGGACCTGGGATTCAACATCAAGGGCATCCACGCCCACATCGGCTCCGGCGGACAGGTCGTCGAGCCTTTCATGGACATGATGGAGGTCCTCATCGAGCTGGTCAACGAGCTCAAGGGCCTGGGCATAGACCTGGAGTTCATAGACATGGGAGGCGGCATCGGCGTGCCCTACCGCCCCCAGGAGGAGGAGATGGACGTCGAGGAGCTCGCCTCCAACCTCACCAGCATGATCGAGGAGGAGACCGACGTCAGGACAATCATGCTTGAGCCTGGCAGGTACATCGTCTGCGACTCCACCGTGCTGCTCACCCGCGTGAACGACCTCAAGGACACCGGCGTGAAGAGGTACGTCGGGGTGGACGCGGGATTCAACACCCTCGTCAGGCCCACCATGTACGACTCCTACCACCACGTGGCTCTGGCCAACAGGATGGGCAAGGCGTGCACCAGCAAGTACGACGTCGTCGGACCGATCTGCGAGTCCGGCGACTACCTGGCACACGACCGCGTCCTCCCGGACCCCCAGGTCGGCGACCTGGTCGCCGTCTACGACGCCGGCGCGTACGGGTTCTCGATGTCCAGCAGGTACAACTCCCGCCCCCTGTGCGCGGAGGTCCTGGTGAACGACGGCAAGGCCGAGCTCATCCGCGAAGCGGAGACCATGGAGGACGTCTGGCGCCACCAGATCGTCCCGGAGAGGCTGAGATGAGGTTCTGGAAGTACCAGGGGCTGGGGAACGACTTCATCCTCCTGGACGGCACCGACGGGAAGCTGTCGGTGGACCCCGAGTGGTGCAGGCGCATGTGCGACCGCCACTTCGGCATCGGGGCCGACGGGGTGCTCTACGTGCTCCCCGGAGAGGGCACCGACATTACCATGAGGATCATCAACGCCGACGGGACCGAGGCGGAGATGTGCGGCAACGGCATCCGCTGCGTCGCCAAGCACGCCTGGGACTACGGCATCGTGGGCGCCGAGAGGTTCAGGATCCACACCCTGGCCGGCGACCTGGTGGCGGAGACGTTCCGCGACGATTCCGGGAAGGTTTCCACCGTGAGGATCAACATGGGCGCGCCCATCACCGACGGCCGCACCGTGCCCATCGACCATGACGGCGAGTTCATAGATCAGCCGTTCACCGTCGAGGGAATCGAGCTCAGGGCCAGCGCGGTGTCCATGGGCAACCCCCACTTCGTGACGTTCACCGAGCTCACCGACGCCCAGATCGACATGCTGGGCCCGGTGCTGGAGCGCCATCCCTTCTTCCCCCGCAAGACCAACGTGGAGTTCTGCAGGGTGGAGGACGGCAAGATACACATCCGGGTGTACGAGCGCGGCGCCGCATGGACGCTGGCCTGCGGGACCGGAGCGTGCGCATCCACGACCGCGGCCGCCCTGACCGGGCGCGTACCCTTCGGGGAGCCGGTCGACGTGGAGCTCCCGGGCGGATGGCTGAGGATAACGATCGACAAGGATCTCAAGTACGCCCTTATGGAGGGACCGGCGGAGCTGGTCTTCGAGGGCGAGGTTTCGTGATACGATGACTACATTCGAACAGGCAGACAGGTTGAAGCAGATCCCTCCCTACCTCTTCGTGAGGCTCGAGAAGCTCTCCGCGGAGAAGAGGAAGGCCGGATGGGACATGATCGACTTCGGGATCGGGGATCCCGACCTCCCGACGCCGGAGTGCGTCGTCGAGGCCATGGCGGAGTCCGCGGCCAGGAACGAGAACCAGAAGTACTCCTCGTCCCAGGGCGAGAGACGCCTCCGCGTGGCCGTCGCCGAGTGGTACAAGAAGCGCTTCGGGCTGGACATAGACCCGGACACCCAGGTGTGCATCACGATTGGTTCAAAGGAGGCGATCTTCAACATCGCCCAGGCGTTCGTCAACGCCGGCGAGACCATCGTCGCCCCCTCCCCCGGATACCCCGTGTACTCGGGAGCGGCCACGATCTTCAACGAGGCCAAGTGCGTGAAGGTCCCCCTGAGGGCCGAGAAGAACTGGCTGCTCGACGTGGACGAGTGCCCCAAGGGCGCCAGGATGCTGTACATCAACTATCCGAACAACCCGACGGGGGCCACCTGCGACATCGAGTACCTGAAGAAGGTGTACGACTGGTGCCAGGAGAACAAGACCATCCTGTGCTACGACGCCGCCTACTCCGAGATGTGCTACGACGGCTACAGGGCGCCGTCCATCCTCCAGGTCGGACCGGACGCCATCGAGTTCGGCTCGTTCTCCAAGACGTTCAACATGACCGGGTTCAGGCTCGGATACGCCGTCGGCCACCCCGACCTGATCGCCGGGCTGACCAAGTGCAAGGGCCAGACCGACTCCGGCGCCCCGCCCTTCATCCAGGACGCGGGCATCAAGGCCCTGAGCCTCTATGGCGACGACGGGGAGGTCCCGCAGGCCGTCAGGGACAACATGGCCACCTACGCCGAGCGCAGGAGGGTCCTCGTCGAGGGCCTCAGGGAGCTCGGGTACGACGTGGTCATGCCCAAGGGCACGTTCTACGTCTGGTTCGACTGCGGCATGCCGTCGGCCGAGTTCACCCAGAAGATGATCGACCTCGGCGTCATCGTCACGCCCGGAAACGGGTTCGGAGAGAGCGCCGACGGATACATCCGTATGACCGTCACCGAGCCCGTCGAGAGGATCAAGCTGGCCCTCGAGAGGATGAGGCGCGGATCGTACGAGTGATCCCCCGGGGCGGGGGCATCCCCTCCCCTCAAACCCTATTCCGTTCTACCGTCTGGCCTCCGGACCATCCATCGCATCCCGTCTAAGCTTCCCCCGTCACCATAATATACGACGCAGGGGACGGAAGCCCCATGACCGAAGACAGCGGAATGCTGATCAAGCTGATCGCCAACCGTTTCGACAGCCGCTTCGAGGAGGAGCTCTCCTCCTGCGGGATGTCGTACACGGACCTCCGCTTCATGCGCTTCGTCATAGTCATGGGCCGTCCGGTGAGGATGAGGGAGCTGGAGGAGTACTACGGGTATGCGTTCCCGACGGTGGCTGGTGCGGTCAAGAGCCTCGAGCGCAGGGGTCTGGTCGAACAGCTCCCCGACGAGAGCGACCGCAGGGTGAGGCTCGTGTCCCTGACCGAAAGCGGCAGGGAGGCCGTCCAGAGGATGGAGGCCATCCGCAGGAGGATGGAGGACGAGCTCACGGCCGGTCTGGACCCGTCAGAGCGCGAGACGCTCAACTCACTTCTGGAGCGTGTCCGCGAAGGGTTCTGCGGCGACGACCGCGGAAGGATCCCGCCGAAGGATGGCAGGGACGTCTTCGGGACCAACGGGTCCCGATCCCGATACGATCCGTTGGGCGGTAACAGCATTCTCAACGGGCGATTCAGAATTATATGGCGTGGGAGGAGGGATTCGAACCCTCGGGTCACATGGTGACATCAGATTAGCAGTCTGACGCCTTGCCAGGCTGGGCCACTCCCACAGTTGTGAGCGGACAAAGGCTTACCGTTCTTAAAGGTTTAGGCGGAATCATTTGGCCTGCATGTGAATCCCCTGTCACGACATTCCCTGCCAAACCGATTTAGGCCGGGAGCGGTTCTCCGGATCATGGACAGCGATCGGACGTTCCTGGTGGTCGTCGACATGCAGAACGATTTCATCGACGGTCCCCTTGGCACCCCCGAGGCGGCCGCAATCGTTCCGCGCGTGATCGATAGGATCGGATCCTTCGAGGGGACGGTCGTGTGCACGCTGGACACGCATGGCGATGACTATCATGAAACGAGGGAGGGCAGGATGCTGCCGGTGCCCCACTGCATCAGAGGGACTCCCGGCTGGTTGATGCCGGATCCGGTGGAGGCGGCTTTGACCGCCAGAGGTGTCCTGTGTTTCGAGAAGCCCACGTTCGGATCGGTGGACCTCGCGGAGTTCCTCCGCGAATCCGGAGCAGTCAGCGTCGGGGTGATCGGCCTGTGCACGGACATCTGCGTCGTGAGCAATGCGCTGATGATCCGTGCGTTCCTTCCGGATGCGGATGTGTGGGTGGACGTGTCGTGCTGCGCGGGCTCCACGCCGGAGATGCACTCCTCCGCCCTGGAGACGATGAGAAGCTGTCAGGTGCGCATCATCGGCAACGAGCGATGTCGATCCGGACGACCTATCTTCTTTATAGGGTAGAAAGAGATACTAGAGAATACGCGGACAGCTGGAAGATGCTGCCTGTGTTTAGCGTGCGAATCCGATCGGAAGCGGACTGCGGTGACAACCGTCTGACGGCATCCGGTCGGCCTCCGGAAGACTCGACAACAGTAATCCATATATACAAGTGGGCTGTAGGGGGTTTTGCGCGAGGCGCGGAGGACCCCTGATCACAGGGAGTCTGTCCGGACAAGTCGCGTAGTGGATATCGGCGGTTGAAGGCCTTGAACACAAGGCTTATATACTTCCCCGGTATGCACGGGAATGCGCGG
>CALUHR010000012.1 GCA_944320495.1 Candidatus Methanomethylophilaceae archaeon | reverse complement strand
GGGATCACACATCCTCATGCCTTACATGAGGAACATTGCAAGGAAACTCCGAGCGAGTTTCCCGGCAATTCCGAGGCAGCTTACCATGCACTAAACGTAGCATCGAACGTCCATTTCCCTCATTTCTTCAAGATTCATCGGTTCAGTCGTGGTCATCATGATCGTCGTCTACAGTTCCAAATCCGGATCTTCGAAGGCATATGCCGAGGCGCTCGCATCCCGCATCGGGTGCGGCTGCTTCCCTATCGACGGGGGCATCCCCGACGGTGAGCAGATCGTCTTCTTCGGATGGATGAGGGGCATCGACATCGTGGGCATCCGTGGCATCGACAGGAAGAGGCTCAAGGCCGTTTGCGTGGTCGCGCTCGATGAAGCCGGCCGTTTCGAGTCCAACAAGCCCAAGGTCCTCGACAGGAACTCCGTCTCCGTTCCCGTGTTCTACATGCGCGGATGGATCGACCGCTCCAAGTTGAACGTCTTCGATAAGACCATCCTCCTGGCCGTATCCGTGATGATGAAGCTCAAGGGGCTCAATGAGTTCAACAGGCCGATCTTCGACGCTATGATGGAGGGAGGCAGCTTCTACGACGAATCGCAGCTCGATGCCGTCGAGAGATTCTGCAAACCCTCTGTCGCATGATTCTGGAATCAGAATGTGGATGGCAGTCCTGCCCGGGTTCGAACCGAGGTCACCGGCTCCAAAGGCCAGCATGATTGACCACTACACTACAGGACTATGGTTCGGGGAAAAGGGTCTCGATATTTCTTACTGTGCCCGCCCCTCGGTCAATGTGCCGAGGAGATAGGTGGACCTGGCCTCATCGACCCTGGCGTCGACGAAGGTCCCGAGGGGAACATCCTCCCTTACGACGATGGGCCTGTAGAATCCGTTCCTGAGGATCGTGCCCTCCTTCCCGACCTCGGTGGCGAGGCAGCGGAAGGTCCTTCCCACGAGTCCGGTGTTGACATCCAGCTCGGTCTCGTTCTTCACCCTCGTGAGCTCGGCGGAGCGGGCGGAGCTCACGCCTCCGGACACCTGGGGCATCAGTGCGGCATCGGTGCCGGGGCGGGACGAGAATCTTGTGATGTTCACTGTGTCCGCCCTCAGCCGGCGTATCAGGTCCACGCTCATCGCGTGATCCCCGTCGGTCTCGCCCGGGAAGCCGCATATTAGGTCTGTGGCGATGCTTATGCCGGGCACGTCGGCTCTTAGGTCGTCGACGAGCTCCATGAACCTCTCCACGGTGTACTTGCGCCTCATTGCCCGCAGGACGGTGTCACTGCCGCTCTGCACGGGTATGTGGAGAAACCTGTACAGACGGGGGTCGTCCATGAGGTCCGCGAGGCCTTCGCGCACGCGGATGACGCTGGCGGGGTCGGCCATGCCGATCCTCAGCCTGAAGTCGCCCTCGCGGGAGAGCATGTCCTTCAGAAGGGCCGGCAGGGAGTCGCCGTTGTCGTGTCCGAACGCTGCGGTGTCCTGGGCGGTGACGAGAATCTCCCTCGCGCCTCCGGCGAGGAACGAGTCGAACCTCCTCAGGAGGGCATCGTGGTCGTACGTCCTCAGGTCGCCCCTAGCCAGCTTGGTTATGCAGTATGAGCAGTTACCGAGGCAGCCCTGCGCGATCGGCAGCACGGCCTCGGTACCCTGCGGAAGAATGATCGGGGGCCCGGCAATACCGAACCTCTCCCTGACGGTCCCCCTGAAGGAGTCGTAGGACTCGGGGGGGATCACAGGGGAGTCGGGAAGTCTTATGAGCACCCTCTGGGGCTGCGCCTTCGCCATGCACCCGGTGACGATGACACGTTTCCCGGACATCCTCAGCTGGGACATCCGGGAGAGCATGTGCTTCTCCGTGGTCTCGACGACGGTGCAGGTGTTCAGCACCACGATGTCCGCCTCGTCGGCGGATGAGGCCTCCTCATATCCGAGGGAGGCCATGTCCTCGGCCAGACCGCGGCCCTCGCCGCGGTTCATGGTGCAGCCGTAGGACTCTACCCAGAAGCGCATCAGCGGGTGCAGGGCTCCGTGGTCGGGACTGCGAAGGCGGTCTTGGCGGAGATCTTGGTGATCTTCGCGTGGACGCTGGCTCCCTTGACGGTGCCGGGTACGATGATGAGGTAGTCGTGGAACTTGGAGGTGCCGTCGCCCTTCTTCCCGACGTCGGTGATGCGGACCTCGATGATGTCGCCCTCGTGGAGGGTGTTGCCGGTGTCCACGCGGACGCCCTTCCTGACGGTGATGGGTCTGCGGGCACCGCAGGCCTCGCACTCGAGCATGAGGGTCCTGTCCTCCTTCACCATCTTGGTGTCGGGGAGGCCGCACTCGGAGCAGATGACGTAGGTCTCGGTGTACATCTGGATCTTGTCGTCGATCTGCTGGGGGCTGATCTTCGCCTTGAACACGGCGCGTCTGCCCTCGATGTTTCCGGGGGCACCGAGCTCCTTGAGCAGGAACTGCAGCAGGTGCTGCGGGTCGCGCCTGAGCTTGTCGGTGACGTCGATGAAGTTCTTGAAGATCGTGATCTTGCCCTCCTGGAGGATGTCGAGCTCGGGGAGCTCGAACCTCTCGTGGTTCTCGATCGTCTCGGGGCATGCGATCTTCGCCCTGTTGAGGAGTGCCATGTAATCGTCTTCAGCGGACATCGTGTTCACCTATGGGCGAGGCTAGTATGGTCCCCCTTATAAAGACTCGCGTGCGCGCAATAAAGGGGTGCCCGGCAGGGGAACCGGAATGCCGTCGAACGGGTGTTCGTGGCCGGACCCGGAGGCCCGACCGACGATCAATGGGATCGTATGGACCATGGCGGTTGTCACGACATCCGAGGTCGGCACGAAGCCGAAGCATGGGATGCCGTCGCGGCAAACGAGATGTCCGAGGTCCGGGACATTCCGTTCAACTCGGAGCACGGGACGATGGGATGCACCTTCCCGGTCGACCACTGCGCGTACGGCCTCATGTTCCCGTGGGCGGGATGCGATGCCGCATCGTCGGGCTGATACGACGTCCCGATGCCTTCGCCCCCCCCTGTTCCATCCGATGAACCGGTAGTTCCCGTTCCTGAACGTGTTGTCGAGGACGATCGTACGGTGCCTGTACGTGCCCTCCCCCTAGGTCCCCCGTTCCATTCATACACGACTCCTGCGGGACCGTCGTTCCATCACGTTGCCAGGGCGATGTACGCGGCAACGGCCGCCACTGCAACGACGATAGGTGAGACCATCCCGGTGTTCGAATCCGTCTTCGGATTCAACGGTGAGGGTATTCGGTGCACCCCCGTTATCCGATTCAAATACCAGAGTCGAATCCCCGTCTCATGGCCAGCGGAAGCGTGAAGGTTAGGGGGAGGTCGCTCAACGAGCAGCAGATGGATGCCATCTCGGGCGACGATCTCACAAGGTTGGTCCTCGCAGGGGCGGGTACCGGGAAGACGACCACGCTCATAGGTCGCGTGTCCAGGCTCCTGGGGGAGGGCGCGGATCCCTCGTCCATCCTGGTCATCTCGCTGACCAACAACACCGTGGCCGACCTGCGCCGCGCCATGCGCGAGGAGTTCGGCGACATGTTCCGTGGCTCCGTCATGACCATCCATTCGCTGGGCCACCGCATCTCGGGCAGGATGCCGTGCGTGGGCCTCCGCAGGACGGAGTTGCTCGCGGACATCATGCGCAGGAGGGTGTCGGAGGACCCGTCGTTCGCCGCCGACCTTCTTGCCTGGGCGGATGACATGCGCTCCTTCGGGAGCGGGGACCTCTGCTACAGCGGCCAGTCAATCGGCAACCGCGGGTTCAGGGCCCTGGGGGACGAGCTGTTCCGCCGCAGGGTGGGGTTCGAGTACTCCCGGCCGGACCATTCGCAGGGATACGTGCAGGCGCACATCGACATCCCATCGGTCGGGCTCAGGATCTACGCCGACGAGCGCTGCGTCAGGGATGCGGCCAGGGACCAGCGCGAGGCCATCTCGTACGTGTCGAGGGTGTTCCCACGGGCGGAGCCGATGAGCCAGCATGAGCTGGCCGAGGGGCTGCTGGAGTCCTGGGGGTCCAGGATCCCCGATTCGGTGGGAGCCGCGATATCCAGATGCAAATGCGCCCGCAGGACCGTGGCGGACCTGAGGTCCCGTCTGGAACAGGTGCCAGGAGGTTCGAGGGAGCGTCTGGGGGCCAGGCTCCGCGTCCTCGACGCGGTCTGGGACGACTACGCGTTGGCATGCTCCGAGCACGACCTGGCGGATTTCGAGGACATGGTGACGCTCGCGGAGTCCATGCTCGAGGGCGGGCATGTGCCCTCGTTCTCGTACAGTCACGTCCTCATCGACGAGTACCAGGACGTCACCCCGATCCTCGTCGGTCTGATACGCGCGCTGAGGCGCGTGTGGGGGTTCGACCTGTTCTGCGCCGGTGACGACTGGCAGAGCATCTACTCGTTCGCCGGAGGCGACGTGTGGCAGACCTACGGGTTCGAGGAGTGCTGGAGGGAGTGGGGTCCCGTGTCCGTCAGGAGGATAGAGCGCACCTACCGCTGCCCACAGCAGATCGCGGACATGGCCGGACGCTTCATCCTGAAGAACCCGTCCCAGATGCGCAAGTCCATCATCGGAGTCCCCGCGCCGAGGTATCCGATCCATCTGCTGCCGGTGACGTGCGACTCGGACATCCAGCGTATGGTGGCCAACCGCCTGCAGCTGCTGGACCCGGAGGATACGGTCATGATCATCGGCCGCAACCGCTCCGACATCTACGCCCTGGGCGGAGGCACGGGGCAGTTCGAGTTCACGGCGTCGGACCCCTCCGGGACGGAGCTGGTGACATTCTCGAGGCTCGATGCGGAGACGGGGCTGTGGGTCCCGGTGCGCGACGCCGTCTTCATGACCGCCCATTCATCCAAGGGCCTGGAGGCGGACTGGGTCTTCGTGATCGCCGACAGGGAGCGCGGAGGAGGGTTCCCGAGCACCGTGACGGACCCGATCGACACGCTGTTCGGCGCCCGTCCCGAGGGCACGGATCTCGCGGAGGAGCGCAGGGTGTTCTACGTTGCCATGACACGTGCCAGGAAGGGCCTGTTCATCGTGAACCGCACCGATGACGACGGCTACGCGCTGTCCGCGACCGGCAGGTTCACGTCGGAGATCCTCGCCGACAACGCCCGCGAGCTCTCCAGGTCGGAGGTCATCTGCCCGGAGTGCGGGTGCGCCATGCGCGCCGTGGGGAAGCCCGGGTCCATGTTCTGGGGATGCACCGGGTATCCGGAATGCAGGGGGACGAGGCAGATGGTCGGAAGGCCGTTCCGATCCCCCGCGAAACAACCGGAAACACCCACCGTCCGATGCCGGAGACATGGACGGGTTCCCAAGGACCATGGCCGTGGAGGTTGTGGCCGTCATGGTGCCGGCCGCCGCCATCCCGACCATCCACATGGCCGAGCGGGACGGGTCCGTGGACTGGCACATGCCCGGGGAGGACCTCGGCCCGAGGATCGAGGCGACGATCCCGTACGCCAGGTGGGGGCCGGAGGGTGCCGACCCCCTCGACGGGCGATCAGTCCTCGGGGTTCCTGCGCTCCATCGCGGCCCTGACGAGCCCCAGATGGAGGGGTGACGGCTTTCCCGGTCTGGATCTGAACTCCGGATGGAACTGGGATGCCACGAAGTAGGGGTGCCCCTCGAGCTCCCCGATCTCCATCCTGGTGCCGCACTCCGACCGTCCGGTGAACCTCCAGCCGGCCGCTTCGAGCCTTGGTATGTACTCGGGATTGACCTCATACCTGTGCCTGTGACGCTCGGATATCCTCTCCTTCCCGTACAGGGTGCGGGCCCTGGACCCTTCGGCCACCACGACCTCCTGGGCGCCCAGCCTCATGGTGGCGCCCATGTCGGTTATCCCGAGCTGCTCGCCCATGATGCATATCACGGGGTCGGGCGTCTCCGGGTCGAACTCGGTGCTGGTGGCACGTGCCAGCCCGAGGACGTCCCTGGCTATCTCTATGGTCGCTATCTGGAACCCCAGGCAAACGCCCAGGAACGGTACGCCGTTCCCCCTGGCGTACCGGGCGGCCGCGATCATGCCCTCGACGCCCCTGGTGCCGAAGCCGCCGGGGACGATGACGCCGTCGACCCCGGCGAGGATCGCCTCAGGATTCCCGCGGACGAGGTCGTCGCTGTCCACGAACCTCACCTTGACGCGACATCCGGTCTCGGCGCCGGCGTGGGTGAAGGCCTCCAGGTGGGAGAGGTAGGAGTCCGCCAGGGAGGTGTACTTTCCGACGAGCGCGATCTCGACGATGCCCTCGGGGTTGACCACGCGGTCGACGAAGCGCTCCCAGGACCCCATGTCCCTCCCGGAGGTCATGGGGCGGAGCCTCATCCTGTCGATGATCAGGTCGGCCACACCCTGTCTCTCCAGGTTCAGCGGGACCTCGTAGATCGAACGGGCGTCCGGCGTGGAGATGACGGCCTCCTCGGGGACGTCGCAGAACATGGCGATCTTCGCCCTGGCCGCATCGCTCACCGGCTCGGAGCATCTGCCGACGATGATGTCCGGCCTGATGCCGATGGACATGAGCTCCTTGACGGAGTGCTGGGTCGGCTTGGTCTTCTCCTCGCCGACGGACCCCATTATCGGGATGAGGGTGGTGTGGACGAACATGACGTTCTCCTCCCTGCCCAGGTCGCGGCCGAGCTGTCTCGCGGCCTCGAGGAACGGGAGGGACTCCATGTCCCCGACCGTGCCTCCCAGCTCGACGATGACGACGTCGGCCCCCGACTCCCTGGCGACGGAGGTGATTCTGCGCTTGATCTCGTCGGTGACGTGCGGGATGATCTGGACGGTCTTGCCGAGGTAGTCGCCCCTGCGCTCGTTGTCGATGACCGAGCGGTACACCTTGCCGGTGGTGATGTTGTGGTCGCGGGTGAGGTGGAGGTCCATGAACCTCTCGTAGTTCCCGAGGTCCAGGTCGACCTCCCCCCCGTCGTCGAGCACATAGACCTCTCCGTGCTCGTACGGGTTCATGGTCCCGGCGTCTATGTTCAGATAAGGGTCGATCTTGATCGCGGAGACCCTCAGCCCCCTGGCTTCGAGGAGGCGTCCTATCGAGGATGCCGTGATCCCTTTCCCGAGGCCCGAGATGACCCCGCCGCTGACGAAGATTAGCTTCATAACGGGAGGGATGAATTGATGTAATTCGATATAATTATTTGGAAAACCAGAGTTTTGCTAGACAAATGTATGAATCATTGGTTATAACGAGATCATCTGTATCAGAATGGAGTTCCGGTGCCACCCCTGTGGCCGTTCCGCCCCCTCGGCCTCTGGCTGCGAGGTGCGGATTAGCCAGACGACGATCGGGCGTCCAATCCCGCGCACATCAATTATACCCCCTATGTCATGGGGTCGGACAAGTGAGACAATGGCAGGCAGGGACATTTCCGATATGAGTTTCGACGAGTTCTTCCTGGGGAAGAAGTCATCAGCGAAGCGGGAGCGCCCAAAGCCTGCGGAGGGCCAGGATGCCGAGGCCAAGACCTCGGACATCGACGGCTCCGGGTTCGCCCGCGGAAGGCCGAAGCTCAACGTTCGCGGAACTTCCGTGCTGCTGTTCGTCCCGCGCTACGACGGAGGGAAGGGCGCGAAATACGCCGCCTCCGTGGAGCAGGGCGGCAGGAGGATAGAGCTCGGCCAGCTCAAGGTGTCCCCGCTGGACGGCGGGCTCTCGTCGCTGCCCACCGAGTTCGACCTGCTCGCAGCCGGCGTGTCCCCTCTCGACGCGTTCGTCCTGGAGATCGACGGCAGGAAGGTCTACGAGGTCTTCGCTCACGGGTCCATGATGTTCGACTCGGACGGCATGCCCATCAGCAGGGCCGCCGACGACACCGTGGTCCTCTATCCGAAGGGGAAGCACCTGTGGCTCGGAGACGCCAAGGTCGCCGCGTCCACAGATGTCGGAGACCTCACGATCGCGACCGTGGAGGTCGCCAAGGGCGGGTACATCCGTGTGAGGGACAGGCCCCAGCCCGCCGAGAGGAAGACGGAGGAGGAGAAGCCGAAGGAGCCGGTCAAGAAGCAGAAGCTCAAGCCGGCGGCCCGCATCGACCTCCAGCCGGCGGAGACGGTGGCGTCCGTGAGGGACGGCAAGTCCCTGCTCCCGATATACGCAACCGCCCCCGCGGTGTCGTTCTCCCTGAAGGACGCCGACGAGTCCGAGTGCGTCCTCTGGCTCAACGGCGAGGAGGTCCCGATGGAGGGGTTCGACCCGTCGTCCGTCCCGGCCGCCGGGAGGACCGACATCAGCGTCGTGAAGGACGGCAAGAAGCTGGCCTCCGCGTCGTTCTACGTGATCCCTGGGTTCTCCTGCTCGTACCAGGGCAAGGGGGACATCCAGGAGTCCGAGTACATCGACGTGACGGCGGACGGGAAGGACGTCCGCAGGAGCATCTACGAGGGGCTCGACGATCCCCTGGATGTCGGAGGGGAGGAGGTCAGGCTTGCCTGGAACATACCTGTCGTGACCTATGACCTCGGATCGGGGGAGGTCCCGTTCGGGGAGTCGGAGGTGGAGGTGGACTCACTCGGCGACTCGATAGTCGTCACAGTCAGGAACGCCTCCAAGAAGGCGCTCTTCCTCGGCAACACCGCCACGGGGAAGAAGTCCAACATCACCCCGGAGTGGGAGGACGACGCCATCAGGCTGGACGCCTCGGTCATCGAGGATGCTGTATTCGAGTCGTCCACCAGGTCCGCATCGCTCTTCATCACCGTGAACTCGTGCCCCGTCAGGAGGTTCCTGACCTTCGTCAACCCGGCGGACACCGAGATCTCGCATTCCGCAGGGGAGATACGCGTCAACGTCCGCGGATCCGGCGAGCACGTGTGCCGCATCTTCAACCTGGACAAGACGGTCGAGACCGTCGCGCTGGTGCAGGGCGACAACAGGGTGCCGGTGCCCATGAAGGCCATCTCGGCCGAGGTGGCAGAGATCCGCAACGGGAAGGAGATATCCGTGGAGACCGTGTCCATAAGGGACCTGCCCTTCCTGCTCAGGGACGACATGGGAGACGTATGGCTCTATGTGAGCAAGGAGAAGCGCATACCCCTGCCCGACGGCCTGATGGCCAACGGCAAGGGCAACCCCTCGGAGATCAGGAAGTGGCACTCCCAGATCGTGAGGATGAATCCCGAGCTGCGTACCGTCAGCTCGGAGAAGTTGATAAAGGCATTCGCAGACTTCAGCTGATCCCGGCCATCCTCTCCCCATTCTACTGATAATAAGTATGGGGAGAGGGCAGGGGAAACCTGTTCAGTGAGATTTTTTAAATAGGAGATTACGCTAGCCACGTCAGCATTAGAGGTTCGACCATAGGTCGCGCCATCGACGTCACAATCGCTGAAAACAAAAGTCGACGAGGTGAAAAAGTGGGAAACGGTCTGTACACCGCAAGGAAAATGAAGACTGACCGCCAGAAATTCCGCTGGCTGGACAGGGGTCACAAGAAGAGGGTCCTCAAGCTGAGGGAGAAGTCCGATCCCCTCGAGGGATCCGCCCAGGCTCGCGGCATCGTCCTGGAGAAGGTCGGTATCGAGGCCAAGCAGCCCAACTCCGCCATCAGGAAGTGCGTGAAGGTCCAGCTTATCAAGAACGGACGCCAGATCACCGCGTTCGCCGTCGGAGACGGAGCCATCAACTTCATCGACGAGCACGACGAGGTCATGGTCGAGGGTATCGGCGGAAGGATGGGAAGGTCCTACGGAGATATCCCCGGAGTCCGTTACAAGGTCATCAAGGTCAACAACGTGTCCCTCGACATGATGGTCAAGGGCAAGACCGACAAGCCCGTGAGATGATTACAATGGCAGACGAACTCGTAGCTCAGAAAGCCCTCATCTTCGGAAAGTACGACACCTCGGATGTCGTCGTCCAGGACGGGGGTCTCGCCAAATACATCGACCTGACGCCCACCAACGTCCCCCACTCCGGCGGAAAGCACGCCAACAGGTGGTTCGGGAAGTCCAGGCTGAGCATCGTCGAGAGGCTGATCAACAACATCATGAGGACCGAGAAGTACACCGGCAAGAAGATGAAGGCGTACAAGACCGTGTCCCAGGCCTTCGACATCGTCGCGGCCAAGACGAAGAAGAACCCCATCCAGGTCCTCGTCGAGTGCCTCGAGAACGCCGCCCCCAGGGAGGAGGTCACCAGGCTCCAGTTCGGAGGAATCTCCGTCCCGAAGGCTGTCGACGTCGCTCCCCAGAGGAGGCTCGACATCGCTCTCCGCAACCTGAGCACCGGTGTCGTCTCCGCCTCCCAGAAGAACAAGAAGCCGATCTACGAGTGCCTCGCCGACGAGCTCATGCTCGCCGCGAAGGGTGACATCACCTCCTACTCCGTCGCCAAGAAAGAGGAGATGGAGAGGGTCGCCCAGTCCGCCAGATGATCGCATAATCCGAAAGGTGTGTGGACATGGGACGCAGAGAGGACAACGCAAAGAAAGCAGTCGAGCTGATGAACCACCAGAACCTCATCAGGAACCTGGGAACCGCAGCTCATATCGACCACGGGAAGACCACCTTCTCCGACAACCTGATCGCCGGAGCGGGCATGATGTCCTCGGAGACCGCCGGGGAGCAGCGCCTGCTGGACTACGACGAGCAGGAGGCCGCCAGGGGTATCACCATCAACGCGGCGTCCGCCGCGATGGTCGTTCCCTACAAGGATCCCGAGACCAACAAGCTCGACCACTATCTCGTCAACCTCATCGACACCCCCGGACACGTCGACTTCGGTGGGGACGTCACCAGGGCCATGAGGGCGCTGGACGGTGTGTACATTCTGTGCTGCGCCGTCGAGGGCATCATGCCCCAGACCGAGACCGTCATCAGGCAGGCCCTCAAGGAGAGGGTCAGGCCCATGCTGTTCATCAACAAGGTCGACAGGGCCATCGTCGAGCAGCAGCTGACCCCTCAGATGATGATCGAGAAGTTCTCCAAGATCATCACCGAGTTCAACCAGAAGATCATGGACATCCTGCCCGCCCCGCTGAACAAGCAGTGGCAGGTCAGCCTCCAGGACGGAACCGTCGCCCTGGGGTCCGCCTACAACAACTGGGCCGTGTCCATCCCCTACCTCCAGAGGCCCGAGCTCAAGAAGATCGGCATGAACCTCACCAAGGTCTTCGAGTACTGCGGACGCGAGGGAGGCCAGGCCGAGCTCGCCAAGCTGATCCCGCTCGCCGACGTCGCGCTGGAGATGGCCATCAACCACATCCCCTGCCCGCCCGACGCGCAGAAGGTCCGTATCCCCGTCATCTGGAAGGGAGACCTCGACTCCACTATCGGCAAGCAGATGCTGAACTGCGACCCGAAGGGAGAGGTCGCCATGATGGTCACCAAGATCATCATGGACAAGCAGGCAGGAGAGATCGCCATCGGAAGGCTGTTCTCCGGAACCGTCAGGAAGGGTCAGACCCTCTACATCTCCGGTGTCTCCCAGCCCCAGCGCGTCCAGACCGTCGCCCTGATGGTCGGAGCCGACAGGACCCCCATCGAGGAGTGTAAGGCCGGAAACATCGTCGCGCTGACCGGACTCAAGGACGCCATCGCCGGAAGCACCGTGTCCTCCGTCAAGGACATGGAGCCCTTCGAGAAGATGACCCACTACTCCGAGCCCGTCATCACGAAGGCCATCGAGGCCAAGAACATGGCCGACCTCCCCAAGCTGGTCGAGGTCCTGAGGGTCATCGCCAAGGCCGACCCCTCGCTGAACATCGAGATCAACAACGAGACCGGCGAGCACCTGATGTCCGGAATGGGAGAGCTCCACCTGGAGATCACCGAGTACAGGATCAAGAACGAGCAG
>CALUHR010000011.1 GCA_944320495.1 Candidatus Methanomethylophilaceae archaeon | reverse complement strand
AAGGCCGACCCCTCGCTGAACATCGAGATCAACAACGAGACCGGCGAGCACCTGATGTCCGGAATGGGAGAGCTCCACCTGGAGATCACCGAGTACAGGATCAAGAACGAGCAGGGCGTCGACATCGTCGCCTCCGCTCCGATCGTCGTGTACCAGGAGTCCGTCAAGGGAAGCAACCCCAGCGAGTTCGAGGGTAAGTCCCCGAACAAGCACAACAAGTTCTACTTCATCGTGAGCCCGCTCGAGGAGTCGGTCAAGGACGCCATCCGCAAGGGTGACATCGACACCGAGGCCAAGATCAAGGACCCGAAGGCCCTCGCCCACCAGCTGATGGACCTCGGAATGAGCGATGTCGAGGCCAAGGGTGTCGTCGGCTTCAAGAACAACAACGTCCTGATCGACTGCACCAAGGGTATCCAGTACCTGCACGAGACCATGGAGCTCGTCAAGCAGTCCTTCGAGGAGGCCATGGTGAGGGGACCGCTCGCCAACGAGAAGGTCGCCGGACTCAAGGTCTGCCTGATGGACGCCAAGCTGCACGAGGATACCATCCACAGGGGACCCGCTCAGATCATCCCCGCCGTCAGGGACGGTATCTACGGAGCCATGTGCCAGGCCGGCAGGATCCTGCTCGAGCCCATGCAGAAGCTCTTCATCAGCGTCCCGCCCGACTACATGGGCGGAGCCGTCAACCTGATCAACCAGCGCCGCGGAACCATCCTCGAGATGGGCCAGGAGGGCGCCGACTCCACCGTCACCGCCGAGGTGCCCGTCGCGGACATGTTCGGATTCTCGTCCGACATCCGCGGCTCCACCCAGGGCCGTGCCATCTGGTCCCTGGAGAACGCGGGATTCAAGCAGGTCCCGCCCGAGCTCCAGAAGAAGATCGTCACCGACATCAGGACCAGGAAGGGCCTCAACCCCGAGCCTTACGACGACAAGTACTACGCCGGCCTCTGAGCCGTGCAGTCTGCAAACCTTTTATATCAAACCCCTTATCCGCAAGAACAGCGTTCCAATAACGGAGGAAGAAACATGGCAGAGAAAGAGCACATGAATCTGGTCATCATCGGCCACGTCGACCACGGGAAATCCACCCTGACCGGAAGGATCCTGCTGGAGACCGGCGCCATCGACCCTCACCTCGTCGAGAAATACAAGAAGGAGGCCGAGGAGAAAGGAAAGGGATCCTTCTACTTCGCCTGGGTCATGGACGGACTCAAGGAGGAGAGGGAGAGGGGAGTCACCATCGATGTCGCCCACAAGAAGTTCTACACCGACAAGTACTACTTCACCGTCATCGACGCTCCCGGACACCGTGACTTCGTCAAGAACATGATCACTGGTACCTCCCAGGCCGATGCAGCCATCATCACCTGCAGCGCCATCGAGGGACCCCAGGCCCAGACCAAGGAGCACGTCTTCCTGGCCACCACCCTCGGTGTCAAGCAGATCATCGTCGCCATCAACAAGATGGACGCCGTGAAATACGAGGAGGCCAAGTACAACGAGGCCAAAGAGGCCATGATCAAGCTGATGAAGATGGTCGGTATCAAGACCGACGAGGTCCCCTTCATCCCCGTCTCCGCCTACGCCGGAGACAACATCAAGGAGCCCTCCGCCAACATGCCCTGGTACAAGGGAACCACCCTCATCGCCGCTCTGGACAACCTCAAGGTCCCCGAGAAGCACACCGAGAAGCCCCTCAGGCTGCCCATCCAGGATGTCTACACCATCACTGGAATCGGAACCGTCCCCGTCGGACGTGTCGAGACCGGTATCCTCAAGCCCAACATGAAGGTCATGTTCGAGCCCTCCCACGTTCCTGGAGAGGTCAAGTCCATCGAGATGCACCACGAGCAGATGCCCCAGGCCCTTCCTGGAGACAACGTCGGATTCAACGTCCGCGGAGTCGCCAAGAACGACATCAAGAGGGGAGACGTCGCCGGACCCGTCGACAACCCGCCGTCCGTCGCCAAGAGCTTCACCGCTCAGATCGTCGTGCTGAACCACCCGTCCGTCATCACCGTCGGATACACCCCGGTCTTCCACTGCCACACCACCCAGACCGCGTGCAGGTTCGTGGAGCTCATCAAGTCCATCGACCCCAAGACCGGACAGACCAAGGCCGAGCACCCCGACTTCCTCAAGACCGGTGACATCGCCGTCGTGAAGCTGGAGCCCACCAAGCCCATGGTCATCGAGACTGCGAAAGAGTTCCCGCCTCTCGGAAGGTTCGCTATCCGCGACATGGGTCAGACCGTCGCCGCTGGAATGTGCATCTCCGTGGAGAAGGCTTGAATCCTGAGTGATCAAGATGTCTCAGCGCGCAAGGATCTCTCTCAGCGGGACCGACCCCGCTAAAGTCGACGGAGTCTGCAACCAGATCAAAGGGATCTCCCAGAGAACCGGTGTGGACATCCGCGGGCCCGTTCCCCTGCCCACCAAGAAGCTCAAGGTGGCCTGCAGGAAGAGCCCCGACGGAGAGGGAAGCGAGACCGTCGACCACTGGGAGATGAGGATCCACAAGAGACTCATCGACCTGGACGCCGACGAGCGCGCCCTCAGGCAGCTGATGAGGATCCAGGTTCCCGATGGCGTGAACATCGAGATCGTGCTCCGCAGCAGCTGATAAACCCAAAACAATCATGGCGGGGGCAACCCCGCCTACAATCCATTTCTATACCATCCTCCCGGATGGGTTCCCTACGCATCCCATCCCGAGTTTCTCCGTGTTGTGGGTCGCGTTATCTTAAATATGCCTCTTCGATGGCCGTCACAGGAACTGTGATTGGCATGAGAAGCGACGCAGTCAGGAAGGGGCCCGGAGCGGCCCCCCAGAGGAGCCTTCTGAGGGCCGACGGACTCTCGGATGAGGATTTCGAGAAGCCGTTCATCGGTATAGCGAACTCCTGGAACGACATCGTCCCCGGGCACATCCACCTCAACGAGATCGTCGAGGCCGTGCGCGAGGGTATCATCGAGGCTGGCGGAAGGCCCTTCGTCTTCGGGGTCCCCGCGGTCTGCGACGGTATCGCGATGGGACATAACGGCATGAGGTACTCCCTCATCTCCAGGGAGGTCATCTCCGACTGCTGCGAGGTCATGGTCGAGGGCCACGCCCTGGACGGATGGGTCGGTGTCTCCAACTGCGACAAGGTCACCCCCGGCATGCTGATGGCCATGGGCAGGATGAACGTGCCCGGCCTGATCGTCACCGGCGGGGCCATGGAGCCCGGTGTCGGCAAGGACGGCAACATGGACCTCCAGTCCGTGTTCGAGGCCGTCGGTGCCTACAGCGCCGGGAACATCGGCGAGGACGAGCTCCACATGGTCGAGTGCACCGCCTGCCCCGGCAGGGGAAGCTGCTCCGGCCTGTTCACCGCCAACACCATGGCCTGCCTGACCGAGACCATCGGCATGAGCCTCACCGGGTGCGGTACCTGCCTGGCAGACGACAACAGGAAGCTGCAGATCGCCAGGGAGACCGGCAGGCGCATCGTCGAGCTCGTGAAGAAGGACATCAAGCCCAGGGACATCGTCTCCAGGGAGTCCTTCCGCAACGCGATACGCGTGGACATGGCGATCGGCGGATCCACCAACACCGCTCTGCACCTCCCGGCCATCTCCAAGGAGTTCGGCTGCCCCGTGACCCTCGATGACTTCGACGAGATCTCCAGGGACACTCCGCACATCACCAGCCTCAGGCCTGCTGGCCCCTACGCCATCAAGGACCTGGACAGGGCCGGAGGGGTGCCTGCGGTCCTCAAGGACCTGAAGGACAAGCTCGCCGACGTCCCCACCGGAAACGGCACCACCATCCATCAGATCGCCGACGCCGCCGAGATCAGGGACGCGGAGGTCATCAGGCCCCTCGACAAGCCGTTCCACCAGCAGGGCGGGATCGCCGTGCTGAAGGGCAACATCGCCCCCGAGGGATCGGTCATCAAGCAGGCCGCGGTCAGCCCCAAGATGATGCAGTTCTCCGGAAGGGCCCGTGTGTTCGACGGCGAGGCCGCCGCGGCGGAGGCCATCACCTCCGGATCCATCGTCGCCGGAGATGTCGTCGTCATCAGGTACGAGGGCCCCAAGGGCGCCCCCGGAATGCCCGAGATGCTCTCCCCCACCAGCCTCATCGTGGGCAGGGGGCTCGGCGAGCAGGTCGCGCTCATCACCGACGGAAGGTTCTCCGGAGCCTCCAGGGGAGGGGCCATCGGCCACGTGTCCCCCGAGGCCTACGCGGGAGGGCCCATCGCCGCCCTCAGGGACGGGGACATCATCGACATCGACATCCCCGCCAGGAAGCTCAACGTGCGTCTCTCCGACGAGGAGATCGCCCAGCGCCTCAAGGAGGCCGAGAGGGTCGAGCGCCCCGTCCACGGCGTCCAGAGGAAGTACCGCCAGCTCGTCTCCTCCGGAGCGGACGGCGCGTACCTGAACTGATCAAACCATGCCGGGGGAGACCCCCCGGCCTCCAGGATCGGGCTTTTCCAATCCGGCCAGGTGGGTTAACGGGCATATGCCCCCCCCCCCGGCCAAATTCTATATACGATGCCGTACGAACGCGGATGCATGGGATTGAGCACTCGTGACGAGTTCGCGGTAGACGAGAACGGTCTGACGTTCGACGGGTATCGCAGACTCGCACCTGTCAGCAAGAAGGCGATGTACATCGCCAACGTCATCGCCATCGTCATAGTCGCGGCGATATTCTCCACACCGTTCATATGGCCAGATGTTCTGGGCACGTGGGCCTTCCCGGTGCAGGTCCTCTCTGTCGTGATAATCGTCGTCACGGCGGTGTACTGCCTGGCGGCTCCCGAGATAATCTACAGGCGCTACAGGTACAGGATCGACGACGAGAAGGCGGACCTCAGGAAGGGTATCGTCTTCATCACCCATACGATGGTCCCCATCGAGAGGATCCATCAGGTCGACGTATCCCGCGGTCCCATCAACCGCGCCTTCGGGTTGGCGGACGTGATGATCACCACCGCCGGAGGGTCCGTGACCATAGAGCATCTGGAGGAGGACGTCGCCGAGGACATAGCCGGCAGGCTGAACCAGAGCGTCGTCAGGATGCTCAAGGAGAGGGACCGATGGGAGACGAGTCGATAACCCTCCGTAACCATCCGACCGTCCTGGTCAGCCAAGCCTTCGCCGCTGCGGTGGTGCTGTTCGTGATCCTGAACGTCATCGATGTGGTCGACGGCCTCACTAAGACGCTGACCCTGGTCGCGGTGCTGACGGCATTGGTGTTCCTCTACTGTGTGGCCCTCTGGAGGAGGACCGTGTACACGTTCACGCCGACGGAGCTGAACGTGGTCAGGGACATGCTACTGACCAAGTCCGACAAGCACATCCAGTACACCCGCTTGGCCTCCGTCACCGTCAGGAGGGACATCTTCAACATGATCTTCGGGACGTCCGCGCTGATGTTCAACGTCAACAGCAGCGTCAACGCCACCGCGGCAGAGGCCACCCTGGTCCTGAAGAGGGCGGAGGCGGACCGTCTCCGCGACGAGCTAAACTCCAGGATCTTCTCCAAGGAGACGACCGTCGAGACGGAGCTCCTGGAGTCCACGATGATCCTGGTCACCAACAGGGACGTCATCCTGAACGCGGCCCTGGGTCAGCCCACCGGTCAGCAGCTGTTCGGACTGGTGATGCTGATCTATGCTGTGATTTCGCTGTTCTATGAGAGCTCAGGCGGTCTGCTGACAGCCGTCATCCTGATGCTCGTGTCCTACATCCTGCCGCTGATATCCTCGATCCTGAAGTACTACAACTACAGGGTCTATCGCTTGGGGGACACGATCACCGTCGAGAGCGGCATGTTCACCCACACTCGCAGGTCCTTCAAGGTCAACAAGGTGAACTCCGTCCGCCTAAGGTCCCCGATCTTCGCCAGGCTCATCGGACGCTCGGTCCTCGAGGCCGAGGTCGTCGGCATGGGGGAGGAGAACGAGAACATGCCGATACTCTGCCCGCTAAAGGACCGGAGGGAGGTGGAGGACCTGCTCGGGAGGCTGGTCCCCGAGCTGTACTTCGAGCCAGAGCCGGAGCATCAGCCCCGCGGGGCGCTGAAGGCGATGGCCATCGCCAACCTCATCCTGGCCGTCGTCATCCTGGTGTCCTTCGGGTTCATCAGCGGATATGCGGTAGAGTTCGCGGACACGCTCACACCGTTCTGGAGCGCCACGGCGCTCACTCTGCTCGTGGCCGTGCCATTGCTCCTCGTCATCCTCATCGCCGGCCGTGTGGTCCTGGCACAGAGGCACCGTGCAGTGTGCATGGGCGAGGATTCGTTCCTCATCGTCCACGGGTCCTACGACCTCTCCGTCGAGTACATCAACTACGACAAGGTCCAGTACACCGAGGTCGCTTCTGGCCCCATAGGCAGGAGGTTCGGAGTGTCGTCGTGCTCGGTGCACATGATGTCCTCGCAGGGGTTCCGTGACATAACGTCCGGACTCTTCGAGCCCGGGGATCTCGAGAGGATCTCCGACGAGGTCAACGCCCGCGTCAGGGACGGCAGGTACGACTACCGTAAGTACCTCTGAACCTACCAGGATTCTGGGGACCTACCAAAAACCTTTTACTCATACCTTCTCCGAACGCTCATGGGCGAGAGGTTCTACATGGGGTTCGATGCCGGCACCCAGAGCGTCAAGGTGTCTGTGTACGATTCCGATCTTCAGTGCATTGCGGTATGGGACGGCATGACCACCATACGCCATCCCGGTCCCCGCATGGTCGAGATGGATCCGGACGAGTACCTCTCGCTGACCGTGACCGGGATGAGGGCGTGCACCGAGCAGATGACGTCCAAGGGCCTGGACCCGTCGGGCATCCGCGCCGTCATGGGCGACGGCATCATCTGCGGGATCACCGGGGTGGATGCCGACGGACGGTCGATCACTCCCTACGTCAACTATCTGGACTCCCGCACCCAGGAGGATGCCGACGCCATAAATGCCATGGGTCTGTCCATATGGGGCGAGGAGACAGGCAACGCGGACGCCAGCTGCATGTTCCCGGCGCTCTTCGCCAGATGGTTCCAGTCAAACGTGCCCGGGTTCTCCGACGAAGGGGCGAAGTTCGTCCACAACGCCCCGTACATCCTCATGCATCTGGCCGACCTGAGGGCGGAGGACGCCTTCATCGACCAGGGTGCCATGTCCGGTTGGGGGCTTGGATACGACGTCATGCGCAAGAGGTGGTCCGAGGAGCAGCTGTCGATCCTGGGCATCGACCCGTCGATGATGCCCCGCATCCTGAAGCCCTGGGACATCGTCGGGGGGCTCACGAGGGAGATGGCAGAGCGCACCGGCGTCCCCGCGGGGACCCCCATATGCGCGGGCGCCGGCGACACCATGCAGTCCATGCTGGGCTGCGGGATGTTCCGCCCCGGGATGGCCGCCGACGTGGCCGGCACATGCGCCATGTTCTGCGCGTCTACCGACGGGATCATCCCCGAGCTCAGCGCTCACGGCAAGGGCCTGATTTTCAACAGCGGCTCCCTGGACGATTCGTACTTCTACTGGGGGTACATCCGCACCGGCGGGCTGTCCCTCAGATGGTTCAGGGACAGCGTCTGCGCCGGGAGCGCGGACTACGACACCCTCACCGCGGAGGCCTCCGAGGTTCCGGCGGGTTCCAACGGGGTGACGTTCCTCCCGTATCTGACGGGAGGCTACGGGAGCGAGGCCGACGCCAGCGGGGCGTTCCTCAATCTCACCCTGGACTCCGGACGCGGGGCCATGTGGCGCTCGGTCCTGGAGGCGATAGGCTTCGACTACATCGGGGTGACCGACGAGTACCGCGTCGCCGGCGTGGACCTGAGCAGGATCACGATAGCCGAGGGCGGGAGCGCCAACGACCTGTGGAACCAGATAAAGGCCGATATGATCGGAAGCGAGGCGGTGGTCATGCGCACCCGCGGAGGTGCGGTGATGACGGACTGCGCCATGGCGGCCCATGCCGTCGGCGACCTTCCAGATCTCGTGGGCACGCTGGAAGGGGCGGCGGTGGTCGACAGGTCCTTCAGACCCGATCCGGAGAACACCCGGATGTACCGCTCGATGTACGAGGACCGCCGCTCGGTCATGGCCGGCATGATGCCGGTGTTCGGGACCCTGAGGGGGATGGCCCCCCTCAGGTGAAGTACTCGCGTCCCCTGTCCATTAGCTCCTTGAACGCGGAGGGGTCGTCGCTCAGGGCGGCCTCCACCACGTCGTGGACGGCGCTGTCGAACTCCTTCAGCATGGTCTCGCGGGAGGAGTTCATGTGCTGGATCTCGTAGTAGAGGTAGGGGTCCTCGAGGGCGACGGACTGGTTGGTGTCCATCATCTTCTCGAACGTGGTCGAGGCGACCGACTCCATGTCGCGGAACGATATCCCGCTCCTGTCCAGAGCCGTGAAGAACGCGATGTTGACCGCATGGCTCAGCCCCAGGACGTAGGACATGTACCTGTCGTGATCCTCCACGGGCATCGTGCGGATGTTGGCGCCGTGGTTCCCGAACAGGGACAGGGCGTCATCCACCGCCTCGCGGGACCCGCAGTCGCAGACCACGAGGTTCCTGTCATGCATGGACTCCGCTGACGGTCCGAACATGGGGTGCACGGAGCACACCCTCCTGCGGGAGCCCAGCTCCCTGAGCACGTCGATGAACGGCGATTTGAGGGAGGCGATGTCCAGGATCAGCGTGTCGGGTCCGCAGATCCCGTCCAGCTTCCGGAGCATGCCCCCGGTGCGGGATATGGGGATGGAGACGATCACCGTGTCGGCCCACTTGGCGTCCTCGGTCCTCAGGCCGTTCCCCGCGGAGGGGTCGATGATGTCGACCCTGTGGCCGGAGCTCCTCAGGAGGTCCGCCATCCAGCGCCCCATCTTCCCGTAGCCGCCGATGACCGCCACATGGCGGGCATGTTCGGCCGGCCGGGGCATGGACGCCTGGAGGTCGACGGACTCCTGCATGAGGATGCGGCACACCCTCTCGGCGCAGACGGGGTTCATGCCGTTCTCCAGGGCGAAGCCCCTGTACCTGTCGGCGACCCTGTCCTCCTGCGCAGCGTTCCTCACGGCGGCGCCGGTCCTGACCTTCTCCTCGCCCACCATGCGGGCGAGCTCCAGCCTGCGTTTCATCAGCTCGAGGATTCCTCTGTCGACCTCGGCTATCTCATCCCTTATAGAATCCAATCCCATCGGAATCCCCTCGCAATCTGATCTGCCACGGTCAGAGCAGCCATGGCCTCCACGACCGCCACCGCCCGGGGGACGATGCAGGGGTCGTGCCTACCCTCGACCGTGACCGTGTCGTCGGTCCCGGTCCTGAGGTTGATGGTCCTCTGTTCTACGCCTATCGAAGGGGTCGGTTTGAACGCGACCCTGAGGACGACCGGCGCCCCGTCGCACATGCCGCCAACGATGCCGCCCATGTGGTTGCTCGCGGTGACTATCCTGCCGCCGTCCATGCGGTACGCGTCGTTGGACTGCGACCCGCGCATGGCCGCGAGCTCGAATCCGTCCCCGAACTCGACGCCCTTGCACGCCGGGATGCCGAACATCGCATGTGCCAGCTCTGCGTCCAGGGCCTCGAACCAGATACCTCCGAAGCCTATGGGCAGCCCGGAGACGATGCATTCGACGGTGCCCCCGACGCTGTCGCGGGAGGCGCCGACCCTCTCGATGTGGTCCCTCATGGCGTCGTCGAGACGCTGGGTGCATGCGCGGGTGGCGAAGGCGCGGGATCCGCGGGCCTCCGCGGCGGTGCGCACCGAGCCGTCGGCCACCTCGCCGACCGAGCGGGTGAAGGCGTCGACGGAGACGCCCTTCTCCGCGATGATCTGCTTGGCGACGGCCCCGGCGGCGACGATGGCCGCGGTCAGCCTGCCCGAGAACTGGCCGCTGCCGCTCAGGTCGTGGTCCGGGAACTTCAGCAGCGCCGGCAGGTCCGCATGGCCCGGGCGCGGGGTGTCGTAGAACGCGGCGTACTTCGAGCCGTCGGTGTTCCCGTTCGCTATCTTTATGAGGATGGGCTGGCCGGTGGCGCGCCCGTCCGTGATGCCCTGGACGAACTCCGGGACGTCAGCCTCCCTCCTTGGCGTGCCGATCCCTCCGACGGGTCTGCGGAGCCTCATCTCCTCCGCGACCGCGTCCATGTCTATGGCGAATCCCGTCGGGACGCCTTCGAGGATGCCCCCGACGCAGGGGCCGTGGCTCCTGCCGAAGAGCGTGAACCTGAGCCTGGTTCCGAACTGGTACATCGCTGGACCTCCGATCTCAGGCCGATGCCCGCCATCGCCGCCGGGAATCCGGGGAAGGATACGGCCGCGCACTCCGGGTCGGCCATGGTGACGGGTCCGTCGCAGACGACGGACGCCACGGCCGCGGACATCATGATGCGGTGGTCGCCGTGGTGCTCCACGCTCCCGCCCCTCAGACGTCCCACGCCGTGGATGATGCACCCGTCCTCGGTCCCCTCCGCGTCGCCTCCCAGGGCGTTGATCATGCGGACGGTGGTCTCGATGCGGTCGCTCTCCTTGAACCTCAGCTGGGGAGCGCCGTACAGCCGGCTCTCCCCCTCCGCGGTGCTCAGCAGCACCGCCGTGACCGGGAACAGGTCCGGGACCTGCCCCATGTCTATCTCGCACGGCTTGAGCGGACCCGCCCTCACGCGGGCCTCGCGGCCGTCTACGGTTACATCGGCACCCGCCATGCGCAGGATGTCGACGATCATCTTGTCGCCCTGCGGGTCGGCGGGATCCATCCCCGTCACGGTGCATTCGCCGCCCAGAGCGGCGGCCACCATGGGGAACGCCGCGGACGAGAAGTCCGCCGGGACGCCGTAGTCGTATGGGGTGTATCCGGTGCCGGGGATCTCGAACACGTTGCCGTCCCTGCGGACCTCGGCGCCGTACAGCCTCATCATGTGCGAGGTGACGTCCAGGTAGGGGGCCGACACCGGGTCGCCCTCGATGGTGATGACGGACCCGTCCCTCAGCAGGGGCGCGGTGAGCATCAGGGATGTGATGAACTGGGAGCTGACGCTCCCGTCTATGGACACCGGGCCACCGCGGTTCGGTCCCTGGACGGTCACAGGGGGGAGGCCTCCGTTGGACGAACAGGCGACCCCGCAGGATCCCAGGGCCTGCAGGAGGGGGCCCATGGGCCTCTTCCTTAGGGACTCGTCCCCGGTGATGGTGACCGGGCGGTCGAACGACGAGCATATGCCGGTCAGTATCCTCATGGTGGTCCCGGAGTTCATGGCGTCGATCGGCGCGGCGGGGGCCCTGAGGTCCCCTCCGTCGACGGTCGCGTCCTGTCCCTCCAGCGACACCGATGCGCCCATCGCCCTGCAGGCGTCCATGGTGGCCAGCGTGTCGGCAGAAAGCAGGCAGTTAGAGAGCTCCGAGCGCCCCTCGGCCATCGAGGCCAGGAACACGGCCCGGTGTGTGTGGCTCTTGGACGGCGGCGGGGATATCCTTCCGGATATCTCCCCTCCGCGGAACGCTATACTTGTCATTCGCCGCACCTCGTGGTTGTCATGATGGTCTCCTCCGGATCCGTGCCGAGGTCGCGGGCGAAGGACCGCCCGTCGCCGTGCGGCACGACGATGGCTATGGCGGGGCCGGACCCGGACATCCCCGCTCCCAGGGCCCCCATGGACACGGCCCTCTCCGCGAGGGAGTTGTCCACGTCCTGGACCCTCGATATGACGCGCCCGTTGATCGTCATGGCTCTGAAGGGGTCGGTCATGGCGATGTCCACGGCCTCCTCGAGCTCCGGCGCCGCGGCGCGGAGCGCCTCGACGGGCATCGAGGACTTCCTGATCTTGAAGCGGGGGACGTGGATGACGACATCGTACTCGCCGATGTCCGACCTGTCCAATATCTCGTCCCTCCGGTTGTCGGTCATGACCAGGCCTCCGAGCCCGCATCCGCAGGCGTCGTCGAAGGACCCGGTGACGGTGACCTTGGCCTCCCTGGCGCATCCGACCCCGAGCCTGATGAGGTCGACGGGGTCCATGCGGTGTCCGATCTCCGCGAACACGGCCCTGATGATGGCGTTGCAGGCGGCGCTGCTGCTCTTGAGCCCTCTGGACACGGGTATCTCCGAGGACGTCTCCAGCGTCCAGCCGTCCGGCTCGGGGATCCCGGCGGCCTCGTAGGCCCTGCGCACGCATATCGCCGCCATGGTCGGGTCCTCGCCCGCATCGCTGGCGATCCTGACCTCTCTGGCGTCCCCTCCGACGGCGAACCTCGCCTCGGTCTTCAGGGCGACTCCGATGGTGGCCCCTATGCCGCTGGGCATGGCGTTTATCACCGTTATGGAGCCGTGGGACCTGCCGACCGATGTCATAGGACGGCCCTCATGGTGTCGAACATGCCATCGATGCCCGTCCAGAGCCTGAAGGACTCGGCCCCCTGGCCGGCCAGCATGTCCTCGCCGGTGGCTGCCGGCGACCCGACCTCCCTGGCGCGCCTGATCAGAGGGGTCTCGCGGCCGTAGACCATGTCGAACACGGCCTGTCCCCTCTGGATGCGCGATATGTCCACGGGATACGGTCCGTCGGAGTACATGCCCACCGGGGTGCAGTTGACGATCAGGTCGTACATCATCACGGATACGGACTTCGGGTCGCGGTAGACGCCTCCGAAGTCCGAGGCGAGCTCGGACCCGGTCTCGGCGTTCCTTCCGGTGACGGTGATGTCGCAGCCCATCCCGGCGGCGCAGTGGGCGATCGCCCTGGCGGCCCCTCCGGATCCCATGATGAGCACGCGGCCGTCCTCGGCCTCGATGCCCGCCCTGGACAGGGCGTTGCGGACCCCGGCCACGTCGGTGTTGTGCCCGACGAGCCTGCCGTCCTCGTTGACCACGGTGTTGACCGCCCCCATGGCGGAGGCGTCGGCCGTCACGGCGTCGAGGTGGTCCATGATGTCGATCTTGTACGGTATGGTGACGTTGAGCCCGCGGATGCCGTATCCGCGCACGACCTCCTCCACCTGGTCCAGGTCGTCCGCCTCGAACGGCAGGTATATGCCGTCGATCCCGGCGGCCTCCAGGGCCGCGTTGTGCATGGCCGGGGACCTGCTCTTGGAGAGCGGCCTCCCGACGATCCCGAGCACGGTGCATCCGTCCGGCAGCCTCTCCATCCTCTCGGCGCTGAGCTGTCCGGGAGCCGTCGGCTCGCCGACGTATCCGAAGCTGAACTCGTTCCCGAGGATGTCCGCCCTCACGCGGGTTATCGTGCCGAGCGGGCCCATGCCGAGCACCACGTGCCTCCTCCCCAGCGACCTGGCGGCGTCGAGGATGCTCACGAGGTCCCTGAAGGAGCCGACGGAGAAGGCGCCCTTGGCTATGTCGCAGTCCATCCCGGAGAGGATGGACCCGATGCGCTCCGCCGTGGGCGTGCCCTCGAAGTCGTGATGGGACGCCACCACGGTGGCGGAGGTCTCGGGGCGGTGCTCCTCGCCGATGTCTATCATGCCGGAGAACCCCTCGGGGAGGACGCCGGTGTCCACGGGTCCGCGGAAGGTCACGAGCATCTCGTGCCCCTTCGGGTCCTCGGGGACCGAGCCCAGGAGGTCCAGGCGGATCTCCACGAGCCTGGTCGGAGTGTCGAGCTCCGAGACGGAGCTCAGCGATGCGCAGACCCTCATCAGATCTCCCTGATGGTCTCTTCGATCTTCATGCCGAAGTGGCGTCCGCCGGACTCCAGCCTGGCGAGCACCCTGTCACCCTTCTTCAGGGCGGCGACGGACACGGACCCCTCGGGGGTCACGAGCCTGACGGTCTCGGCGTTCTGCAGGATCGTGGAGTACGTGGAGGTGCCGTCGGTGGCCTTCATGAGGATGAGCGGCCTCTGCTCGATCTTGCATCTTCCCACGGAGGATATGCGGGTGGACCCGTCCCTCTTCACGAGGACGACGGGCTCGCCCGATCTGAGCTCGGCGAGGTACCTGGTCCTGCCCTCGGGTCCCATGACGTACGCGTGGACCGCCCCGGCGTTGACGCGGAACGGTCTGGCGGCCACGTACCCGTTGTCCTCGCTCTCGGACTGGACGAGGAACATGCACGACGCGGAGGACCCGATGAGCATCCCCTCGCCCGGCTCCATCATGGAGACGGTGTCGACGCAGACGCGGTCGCCCATCTCGATGTTCCTGACCTCGGTGACCTCCAGGGGCACGAGCTCGACGTCGGCGCTGCTGGAGATGATGTCGGCGAACCCCCTGACGGCGTTGGGGTCCTCGGTGGTGATGACGATCCCGTCGACGCCCTTCTCCAGGGTCTGCATGTAGAGCTTGGCCTGCTCCCTGTCGGCGGCGCAGGCGTAGACCCTGGTGCCGGAGTCCCTGAACCTGGCTATGAGGTTCTCGAGGGGGATGACCGTCCAGTCGGAGGAGTCGAGGATCACCCCCGCCCTCTTGCCGGCCATAGCCATGGCCCTGTCCTGGTCGTCGGGGGTCCTGAGGGCCACGAGCTCGTAGTTGCCCGTGAGCTTCCCGCCGTCGTTCTCGAACAGTCTGACCTTCCCGAGGGAGCCGAAGTCGTCCCCGGGTCTGACGATCGCCGTGTCTATCCCCGATTCGAGCGCGGAGAGGACGAGCTGCTTGCGCTTCTCCGCGTCGTCGGGTATGTCCGCCCTGATCCAGATCTCCTTGTCCATCGGCATCAGCTCAGGTTCTTCTTCATGGACTCCTCGACGTCGTATCCGTGGAGGACGATGTCGGAGATGGCCCTGGTCATACCCTCGACGTTGGAGTGCTGGAACACGTTCCTGCCGATGGACACGCCGTGGCCTCCGGCCTGGATGGAGTCGTAGACCATCTGGAGGATCTCCCTGTCGGAGTTCATCTTGGGTCCGCCTGCGATGACGATGGGAGCGAGGGCCCCCTTGACGACCTCCCTGAAGGAGTCGGGGTCGCCGGTGTAGCTGCACTTGACGATGTCCGCTCCGAGCTCGGTGGCGACACGGGCGGCGTGGGCGACGGCCACGGGGTCGTAGGAGTTCTGGATCTTGGGTCCGCGGGCGTAGGCCATGACGAGGAGGGGCATGCCCCAGTCGTTGCACTCCTTGGCGATGCGGCCGATGTCGGCCAGCATCTCGCCCTCGGTCTCCGCGCCCACGTTGAGGTGCACGGAGACTGCGTCCGCACCGGCTTTGATCGCCTCCTCGACGGTTGCGACGAGGACCTTGCTGTTGCTGGTCACCCCCAGGTCGGTGGAGGCGGAGAGGTGCATGATCAGACCGATGTCGTGACCGCTGCTCCTGTAGCTGTATCTGATGAGGCCCTTGTGCATCAGGACCGCGGTGGCCCCGCCGTTCGCGACGTCGTCCACGGTCTTCTTCATGTCGACGAGGCCGGCGACGGGTCCGATGGAGATCCCGTGGTCCATGGGGACGATGACGCAGTTCCCCGTATTCCTGTCTACGATCCTCTCAAGCCTCACGCTCTTTCCGAACATCATATCGTTCACCGTGCTACGTGCTAACACGGAGCAGTATATACGTTCTGCCCCTCGCGCGCGCCTGCGCGCATGCACGCATCTAAAGAGAGGCAAGGCAGGATTGGATTTTAATTCATCGAAAACCGGGAGCACATGGGATCCCGGGAGTCGGAGACGGGGTCAGGTCCATGGCAAGATATTTAACGGGGTCGCCGATAGGGCATCTCAACGGGCTGATAGATCAGTTGGTTAGATCGCCTGCTTTGCAAGCAGGAGGCCGCGAGTTCGAATCTCGCTCAGTCCACTTCTGTGAACTTCCTAAGAGAGAGCGTATGCCGTCCGCCGGGACATCGGACGGACGGCGTTAGCGGTCTCAGGCGTCCTTCAGGAGGCTGCCGAAACCGGCTGTCCTGAAGATCTCGGCCGTCATGCCTCCCGCCTTGACGATGCGGAGGTCGACGCCCTTGCTGCCCATCTTGAGCTTGAGGACGGATCTGAGTCCCGCGCTGGACACGTAGGAGACGTCCTCGAAGTCGAGGACGATGCTCTTCATGCCCTTCGACAGGCCGTCGGTGGCCTGGGAGAACTCCTGGGCGCCGATCGAGTCGAGCTTGCCGGATGCCTTCACAGTGACGGTTGTCCCTTCGACGGTGGTCTCGAAATCCATGGTATCAGTCCTCGCTCCCCTCGATGATTACGGCTATCGTGACGTTCCAGTCGCCGATCCTGCGGTACTCCAGTCTCTTGGCGAACTTCCGGGAGATCAGGATGCCGCATCCGCCGACCTCTCTCTCCTCGAGCGGGAGGTTGACGTCCGGTACCTTCGCGTCGGTCAGAGGGTTGAAGGGGACGCCCTTGTCCATCAGGATCACGCGCAGACCGTCCCTCGCATCCGCCGCCGCGTATACGGGGCCGTTGCCCGACGTGTACGCGTAGGAGGCGATGTTCTCGAGGAACTCGTCGCAGATCAGGCGGAAGACGTACCTGGCCTTCTCGTCCTCGGTGTGACCGTCTGCGAACTGGCAGAGGGTCTCGAGGATCTCCTGGGGGCGGTCCGCCTCCATGAGCACCTCGAGCACGTCGGGCGAGTCGGTGGTCCCCAGGACCTCCCTCGAGGGGACGTCCGGGCTTGCGATCCCTTCGTCAGAGCCGCACATCGTCCCACGCTTAGACCCTCTGCGTTATAATGTTTTTCAGTCGAACTTGCCGACGACCGCCTTGATCCTGCGGATGCCGGCGGCGGAGCTCTCCTCCTTCTTGATCTTGAAGCCCTGGAGCTCGGAGGTGTTGGACACGTGGGGTCCGCCGCAGATCTCGCAGGAGACGTCGCCGATGGTGTAGACCTTGACCATCTCGCCGTACTTGTCGGTGAACACGCCGATGGCGCCACGCTCCTTGGCCTGCTCGTAGGTCATCTCCTCGCAGACGACCGGTATGGCGGCCTTGATGGCGTCGTTGACGTACTTCTCGATCTCCTTGAGCTCCTCGGGGGTGACCTTCCTGTCGAGGTTGAAGTCGAATCTGAGCCTCTCGGCGGTGATGTTGGACCCCCTCTGCTGGATGGACGGGTCCACTATCTTCCTCAGGGCGGCGTTGAGCAGGTGGGTGGCGGTGTGGAGCTTGGTGGTCTCGACCGCGTGGTCCGCGAGGCCTCCCTTGAACTGCTGGTCGGCGCCCATCCTGGAGTTCTCCTGGTGGGCCTTGAAGCGGTTCTCGAAGTCGGCGACGTCGACCTTCCTGCCCTGCTCCGCGGCGAGCTCCTGGGTCAGCTCGATGGGGAATCCGAAGGTGTCGTAGAGGCGGAACACCGCGGCGCCGTCGAGGGTCTCGGAGTCGCCTGCCTCGGCGATCATCTCGTTGAACCTGCGCAGGCCCTTGGTCAGGGTCTTGTGGAACTTCTCCTCCTCGGCGGTGAGGGCGGAGTAGATGGTCTCCTTGTTCCTCTCGAGCTCGGGGTATGCCGCGGAGTACTCGGAGACGACGACCTCGGCGATGGAGCGCATGCAGACCTCGTCCACCCCGAGCTTGGAGAGGTACCTGCTGGCCCTCCTGATGAGCCTCCTGAGGATGTATCCCTGTCCGACCTTGGCCGGGACGACGCCGTCGCCGAGCATGAAGGTGGCGGCCCTCAGATGGTCGGCGACGACCCTGAAGGATTTGACGTCCTCGGGGTCCTCCTTGTACCTCTTCCCGGAGATCTCCTCGATCCTGCCGATGATGCCGGTGAACAGGGGGGTGTCGTAGACGGTCTCCACGCCGTTCAGGACGCGGAGGATCCTCTCCAGGCCCATGCCGGTGTCGACGTTCTTCTGGGCCAGGGGCTTGAACGACCCGTCGGCCTGCTTGTTGTACTCCATGAAGACGTTGTTCCAGATCTCGGTGTACTTGCCGCAGTGGCATGACGGTCCGCAGTCGGGTCCGCATTTGGGCCTGCCGTCGTCGTAGAAGATCTCGGTGTCGGGTCCGCAGGGTCCGGTCTGGCCGGCGGGTCCCCACCAGTTGTCCTCCCTTCCGTAGAAGAAGATCTGGTCGTCCCTCAGGCCGTGGCTCCTCCAGAGGTCGGCGGTCTCGTCGTCCCTGGGGATGCCGTCCTCGCCCCTGAAGCAGGTGACGGCGAGGTGGTTCGGGTCGATGTGGAGCACCTCGGTGAGGAGCTCGTAGCTCCATCCCACGGACTCCTTCTTGAAGTAGTCCCCGAGGGACCAGTTGCCGAGCATCTCGAAGAACGTGAGGTGGCTGGCGTCGCCGACCTCGTCGATGTCACCGGTCCTCACGCATTTCTGGAAGTCCGTGAGTCTGCGTCCGGCGGGGTGCTTCTCCCCGAGGAGGTAGGGCACCAGCGGGTGCATTCCCGCGGTCGTGAAGAGAACGGTGGGGTCGTTCTCCGGAATGAGGGGCGCGGAGTGGATCTGAGTGTGTCCGCGCGCCTTGAAGAAGTCGATGTAGGTCTCTCTCATCTGCTGAGCGTCCATGATGCACACCAGTTATGGCGCCCGCTATGCGGAGTCACTAATAATACATTCGTCGGGACGTCGGAGGGCGTCGCGGACGGCCCTGTCGACGTCGCCGGAGGCCCTCACGACGCGGACTCCCCTGGAGGCTAGCACCCTGGACGGCATCTCCCCGATCTCGCTGACGACGACTGTCCCGCACCCGGCGAGGGACGATGCGATCCTCTCGATGTGGTCGCGGTGGCTGCCGCCCGACACAGGTAGAGTGAGGTCGACCGGGACCTCTCTCAGGAACCTGCAGGTCCCGCCGTCCGTGGCGTAGACCCTGAACGATGTGGAGTTGCCGAACCCCCCGACCGTGCGGCCGTCCGAGGTGGCGACGGCTACGACGGACTCGTCGCAGCCGACGGCGTCCCCCTGCGGTCCGCAACCGGAGCCGCACCCGCCTATGTGGACGAACTCCGGGGACCTGTCCTCTCCGAGGAGGCCTATGGCATCGGCCCTGCACTGGCGGCAGTGGCGCATCATCCTGGCGTCGAGCTCGCAGCGGTCCATCATCTCCCTCCTCTCCTGCGGGGTGGGGGCCCTGCGGTCCGCGAACCTGGTCCCCTCGACGGGGATCAGCGGGAGTATGTTGGCCATGTACGCTCCGAGGGATTTGACCTTCTTGACGAGGTCCGGTATCTCGCCGTCGTTGATTCCGGGGATCATCACGACGTTCACCTTTACGGCCATGCCAAGCGAGGCGCACCTCTCTATGCCCTCGAGCTGGCGGGAGAGGAGCACGGATGCGCCCTCCACGCCCCTCAGCCTCCTCCCGCCGAAGACGACGGAGTCGTAGACCTCGGCGCCGGTCTCCGGGGTGAGAGCGTTTACCGTGACGGTGACGAACCTGACGCCGAGATCATAGAGTCTATCGGCGCAGTCGGGGAGGGCGAGCCCGTTGGTGGATATGCAGAGGGTGAGGTCTGGGAACCTCTTGCGCACCAGTTCGATGGAGCGGAACGTCTCCTCGTTGGCAAGAGGGTCGCCCGGCCCAGCGATCCCTATGACGCTGAGGTTCGGGATCCTCTCCTTCACATAGGCCACCTTATCGGCAGCGGCCTCGGGGGTGAGGACCTCGCTGGTTACGCCGGGGCGCGACTCGTTGCAGCAGTCGAACCTCCTGTTGCAGAAGTTGCATTGGATGTTGCATCTCGGAGCCACCGGGAGGTGCATCCTGGCGAAGCTCCTGTGGGCGTCCTCGCAGTAGCAAGGGTGGGTTCTGATTACCTCCTCCAGCTTGGGATCCATGGACATGCGCGCTTCGAATCCTGGGGTCCCGATATATAGTGTTCATCCCGAGCGCCCATCCTGATAACGGCGTTAACCCCATGATGCGGGCGACTCCTTCTTTTACTATACTATGAATATTGGGCGCATGGATTTCATGGCCTCGATCATGAGGGAGCTGAACACGAACCTCGCCGCCTCCAAGCGTCCGATCACCGAGATGATGGACGGGGAGCGCACATACAAGATGAGGGACGGTTCGGAGATCGAGGTCTCCGAGGAGCAGGTCAGGAGGATATGGGATGCGTGCGACGATCCGGAGAGGGTCGCTCTGCGTCTCCCGATATACGTATCGACGGATACCTCCGGCGAGACGAGCGCCTGGAAGGTGGAGGGTCGCGTCGAGGCGGCGGTCGTCGCCAAGCTTCTCGGCAAGAAAATCCACCGCGAAGGGTACCTCAGACTGTACTATCCGGACCTCGGAGAGCTGAAAAGGCTGATACCGGACTGCTACATCGTCGTGTTCTCCCTATGACGATAGAAATGCATATATACTAGGGCATGATGGGGAGGAAAGCCGATGCGATGTGAAACATCGTGTGGGACTCGGGAAAGACCCGGGCGTCGTGCTCCAAGCGCGATGAATACGCACAGTCGGGTCCCTTGAGGCCCCGATTGAGACACAGATCACGGTGAAGACCGGTGGGGCGTCGGAAGTCTTATATACTTCCCTCGTTTACGCGGTTTTCACGCCTGCCGCGAAGTCGGCTGGAATCAAGA
>CALUHR010000010.1 GCA_944320495.1 Candidatus Methanomethylophilaceae archaeon | reverse complement strand
CCGGCCCTGCCGGTCCTTCCGATGCGGTGGATGTAGGTGTCGATGTCGTCGGGCATGTCGTAGTTGATGACGTACGTGATGTCGTCGATGTCCAGTCCCCTGGCGGCGACGTCGGTGGCGATGAGGACGTCGGTCTTGTCCTCCCTGAAGTCGGACATGACCTTCTCCCTCTTGCTCTGGGGCATGTCGCCGTGGATGGCCTCGACCTTGTAGTCCAGGCTGGTGAGCCTCTCCTCGAGGACGTCGACCATCTTCTTGGTCTGGCAGAAGATGATTGCCTTCGGCTTGTCCAGGTCCAGGATCCTGCACAGGGCCCAGGACTTGTTCCTCCTGCCGACGGAGATGTAGTACTGCTTGGTCAGGTCCAGGACGACCTCGTCCTGGGAGACGGAGACCTCCTTGGGGTTCCTCATATAGTCGAACGCCAGCTGCTTGACGTTCTCCTGCATGGTGGCGGAGAACAGCATGGTGTGGTGGTTCGACGGCATGGCTTTGAGGATGAACTCGATGTCATCGATGAAGCCCATGTCGAGCATCCTGTCCGCCTCATCGAGGACCAGAGTGGTGATCTCGGAGAGGTTGAGGACCTTCCTGGTAATCATGTCCCTGACCCTCCCGGGGGTTCCGGCGACGATGTCGCAGCCCTTCTCGAGCTTCTTAATCTGACCCTCGATGCTCGCTCCGCCGTAGATGGGGAGGCACACGTGCCCGGAGTACTTGGCGAGCTTGGAGAGCTCCTCGGAGACCTGGTTGGCCAGCTCCCTGGTGGGGACGAGGACGATGGCGGACGGCACCTTGCGTCCGGCCTCGATCGTGCCGAGTACGATGGAACCGTAGGCCCCGGTCTTGCCGGTACCGGTCTGCGCCTGCGCGAACATGTCGATCCCCTGGAGTCCGAGGGGGACGGAGTTGACCTGGATCGGGGTGGGCTCGACCCATCCCATGTCGTCCATGGCCTTGGCGACATCCTCGGGGATGCCTATGTCTGTGAATTTGGAAATCATCGGATATCACTCGATCCGAAACCTGCCTGAGACCGACTCAGACAACCTTCTTCGCTGGACCGTACCAGGTGCTCTTATATAAGGATATAAAAAAGATTGAAGAGGGAGCGTGGCGCGGCTCCCCATTCGTCTCGTAGCAACCTTTATATCGGATGAGAGAATCCACAGTCTGCCCGTGTGGACGTAGTGTAGCTGGTTATCACTTAACCTTGCCAAGGTTAGAACTCGGGTTCGAATCCCGGCGTCCGCACTCATTTTCCCATTTTTGCTGAGTTGCAGGTTGTCCGTATGCGCATCCTCGCGCTCTATCACGGTCCCAGTACAGGCTCGAGGGTCGCTCCTAGGATACGACAACCGGCACAACGACTTCGATTCGGGACTATGCCGAGCCGAATCACCGGATACGGACAATGAATGGTCCTCCAACCAGTATCGCAGCGGGTATATGAACGGACATTTTCGATACAGGCGGTCCCAAATCCTCGGACTGAACGGTCTCAGCATCGTGTGCCGGCTCGCGATTCCGATTAAAAACAGGCAGGTCCGCAAGCCGAGGGATTAAGCACAGGTCAGCTGACGGAGCGCTCCGAGGTGCCAGTTTCGGCAATCGAGGACATGGAGTACGGCAGGGTCTCGGTCAACGATGCCCTGGTGAGACGACAATCGCGTCCTCCAATGCCCTGCTTTGGCCGATGGAGCGGTTGATTGAGTTCAACCGAGCTCTTCGTTCGATCCGTAATCGGTCCCTTATGTACACGGTCTTTCCGCGCTTGATCGTCTCCAGGACGGTCACCTCCCTGAGCTCTGACGGGGCGCATCTGAGTGGGTTCCTGTCCAGGATTACGAGGTCGGCCCAGCCCCCTTCCTCGATGGTCCCGATGCCTCCCTCGCGGTTCTGTCCAGCCGAGTCGACTGTGACAGCCCTCAGGGCGTCCATTATGCCGATCCGCTCGTCCTCGCCGCGGACGTCCCCTCCCTCGGTCCTCCTGTTCACGGCGCAGAAGACGGCGTCCATCGGCCACGGCTCCAGGACCGGCTCGTCCTGATGGATCGTGATCCTCATACCCTTGGACAGGGCGGTGCCGCAGGGGCTGAGGCGGTCGGCGCGGTCGCGTCCGAAGAGCTCTACATAGAGGTCGCCCCAGTACCACGAGTGGGATACGAAGAAGGAGGGCTCCATGTCGACGGCCTTCATGCGATCCATGAGGTCCGAGGTCAGGAACTGGGCGTGTATCATCACCACGTGCTGCTCCAGGCCGGTGTCGCGACTGACCTCCTCGACGGCATCCACAAGCTCCCTGCATGCGGCGTCGCCGTTGCAGTGGACGGCTACCTCGAGCCCCAGCACCGCAGCATCCCTCAGGTACCTGCGCAGATCGATCGGATCGGTGGTGGCGGAGCCGTTGTGTCCGTCCAGGTAGGGCTCGGCCATCCATGCGGTCCCTCCCTGGGGGGAACCGTCCAGTAGGACCTTGACGCCCTTGACCTTCAGATGACCGTGCCACTCCCCGGCGGGTATGCCGAGCATGTCCATGACCTCGACGCGGTGCGCCGCGTCGGCGAAGCCCAGGATGTCGATCCAGAACTCGGGGGAGTCCATCAGAGGACTGACGAGGGGGACCATCTCCCTCTTGATCAGCGCCTCCTGGGCGGTGGTGATGCCGTAGGAGGCGAAGCGCTCCTGGGCCTCCAGGAACGCGCGGTGGACCTCCTCGGGGGACCCCATCGGTATGCCCTGGATGGCCGAGATGAACGGTCCCTCCTCGAGGCGGCAGGAGTCAAGACCGAGCGTTCTCATGGCAACGGAGTTGAACAGACCCAGATGCCCGGAGACGTGATGCAGGCACAGCGGCCGGTCGGGGCAGGCGGAGTCCAGCTCCTCGAGTGTGGGATCACGGTGTTCCGACAGCTTCGAGGGGTCGTAGTCGCGGGCATCCACCCATCCGCCCTCGGGTGTGGAGGCGCGTCTCTCCGATATGGAATCCAGGAGCGTGCGCATGTCGCGTGCGTCCCTAAGGGAGAGTTGCAACAGGGACATGGCGTATGCCGCGAAGTGCCCGTGGGCGTCGACGAACCCGGGCATGAGGGTCCTCCCGCCGAGATCGCGGACCTCCGCACCCGGGTATCTGGCTCTCAGCTCGTCCGCCTTCCCGACGGCGACGATCCTGCCGTCCTCGGCGACGACGGCCTCCGCCGTCCTGTCGGTCATGGTTATGATGTCTCCGCCGAGGAACAATGTGCTCATGAGGGTCGGAATCGGCGTCCGTGGCGTTATAGCTGACGGGCGCCGGATGACATCGTATCGTAAAGGGCGGAGCCGCGGAGGTATCCGTCCAGGATCCCGGCGGTCTCGCGGACCATGTCGGCCTCCTTCGGTTCGAGGCCTGAGGTGTCCGGAGCCTCCACCCCGTCGCGGGAATCCGGGTCGAATGAGGACACCATGCCTCCGACGATCCCCCTGCACTCCGAGCCGGCGGTGGTCAGCGAGCCGGACAGCAGCCGGATGCCGACGGTCAGCCTGTCGAGGCGGGAGAGGAGGACCTTGGTCGGGAGGTCCGGGTTTCCGGTGACATTGGTCCTGATCTTGGACGACACTGTGGAGGCCCTGAGCACGAGGGCGGTCTCCGCCAGGCGGTCCTGGCGTCCGTCCAGGGACTCGCCGAGGCGCCCGATGAGGTCCCTGACGATGCCCAGATACCTCCCGCAGAGCTCGACGTTCTCGTCGGCCAGGCGGTAGGGCAGGATGATACGGTTCGCGGCGCTGGCTATGAGCACGCCGGCGAACACGAAGGCGACCCTCTCGGTGAGGATCGTCTCCGGCGGGTTGGTCATCATCGCGGTGAGGAGCGACGACAGGGTGACGAAGGCCATCATGACGTCGTATCTGAGCGGGGACATCACCGTGAACACGTAGTTAGCCACCAGCATGATGACGGTGAGCACCGCCAGGTCGCCTCCGGCGATCACCAGCGACAGTATCGCCGCGGCTATCCCGGCGACGGTCCCGACCAGGCGCAAGGCCGTGCGCCTGGCGGTCCCCTCGAGATAGGGCTGGACCATGGCTATGGTCGTGAACACCAGCGCCTTGGCGTTCTCGTCGCCCCAGCCCTGCCAGACGAACGCGCACAGCGAGAACACCAGCGCCATGCGGAAGGAGAACGTGAACCTCGCCGAGTCCAGGCGGAGGCTCTCCCTGAGGACGGTCCCGATCCTGAAGGACGCGGGGATGTCGGCCTCGTCGAAGCTCCCCTCGGAGGTGCTGAACGCCATCCTCCACAGCTGGTCCCTCAGGAGCCTGAGGGCGGAGCGCGCCTCGGGGTCGGCGTCCGGACAGTCGACGAGGAAGGAGTCTATCGCGTCGAGGAGGGGCTGCATGTCCTCCCCCTTCTGGAACGAGGACATCCTCGCCATGATGTCGGATAGCGAGTCGAGGGTCTCCGGGTCCCGCTCCCGGAGGGCGGCGGCGGAGCCGATCACCTGAAGGGAGACGATGACGTCCAGCATCCTGCGGTCCCCCGGTCTGGAAAGGAACCTGGACTTCAGCCTCTCGTAGAGGTAGCCGTCCATCCTGGCGCAGAGCGCGTCGAGCTTGTCGGTCGATGGGGACGCACCGGCCCTGGCGGACACGCAGATCGAGGAGACCTCGTCGCATATCGACACGATGCCCTCGTGCTCCCTCCTGCCCTTGGAGACGTGATGGGATAGGACGTTCAGCCCGACTACGAACACCGCGCCAACGATGAGTGCCAGCAGCCTCAGCGGGAGGTCCTCCGCGGCCACCGGGACCGAGAGCATGAACGCGTATCCTAGCAGGAACGGGAAGTGCATCGGGGAGTTCAGGTCGTGCATCGCGTAGAAGCAGGCCCCGAAGACGAAGGCGAAGTTCAGCACGGCGCCCACCAGCGGATTCCCGAGCCAAACCGATGCGAAGGAGAACAGTCCCATGGCCAGGACGCAGGCCGTCATCACCCCGAGGTTCCACACCGGCCGGACAGACAGGTCCCGCGACAGCATGGTCAGCGCCAGGACCAGGATGATGACGCCGACGAGGTTGTTCTCCGGGCCGAACACACGGGAGAACGCCGTGACGAACGCGCATATGAGGATGAAGAAGAGGGACTTCCCGGCCACGGTCCTGGCGTCCATGTCACTGTAATCGCGTGGCGGCTATATGCCGTATCGCCCGCCGAGGACAGTTGTTATATGGGTCCTCGGTATCGAAAGCCACATGATTCAGTGTCCGCGCGGGACCAGGGACTTCCTGCCCGATGAGATGGAGAGGCGCAGGTTCTACGAAGGAAAGCTCAGGGAGACGGCCAGGACCTTCGGGTTCAGGGAGGTCGAGACCCCGATCTTCGAGGATTCGGAGCTTTTCATCCTCAGATCCGGCCCCAACGTCCTCAAGGAGCTCTACGAGTTCAAGGACAAGGGCGACCGCTCCATCGCCCTCCGCCCGGAGATGACCGCGCCGGTCATCAGGATGTTCGTCAACAACATGAGCAACGAGCCGAAGCCGATCAAGGTGTTCTACTTCGGCCAGTGCTTCAGGTACGAGCGCCCCCAGAGCGGCAGGTACAGAGAGTTCTTCCAGTTCGGTGCGGAGATCATCGGCAGCGCCACCCCGCAGACCGATGCGGAGGCCATCGCCACCGCGTCCGCCATGCTGAAATCGCTGGGTCTGAAGGACTACCGCCTTCGCATAGGCCACATCGGCGTCCTCAGGCAGAGGATCGCGGACATCGGCGTGCCCAAGGAGAGGACCGCCGAGGTCCTCCAGAAGCTGGACAAGAAGCTGTACGACGAGGCCAGGCCGATCCTGGCGGACATGGGCGTCTCCGATGCGGACATGGAGGCGCTGTTCGAGCTCACGGAGACCGTCGGCGGCACCGAGGTCCTGGACAGGGTTCCAGGAGAGGCCGGGGACTGGCTCAGGCAGGTCGTCTCCTACCTGGACGCCATGGGCGTCAGGGACCTGGAGATCGATCTGGGCGTCGTTCGCGGTCTCGACTACTACACCGGCATGGTGTTCGAGGCGGAGGCCCCGGCGCTCGGAGCCGAGAAGCAGATCTGCGGTGGAGGGTCCTACACGCTCTCCGAACTCTTCGGTGGCGAGAAGGTGTTCTCCACAGGCTTCGCCGTCGGCTTCGACAGGGCCCTGCTGGCACTAGAGAAGGAGGGCTCCTCCTACGACTTCGACGGCATCGACGCCTACGTGCTCTGCGTGTCCGACGACGTCCGCGTGAAGGCCGCCGAAATCGCCGCCTCGCTGAGGACGGCCGGCGTGTCCGCGGACATCGACTTCATGGACAGGAAGATGGCCAAGGCGCTGAAGTTCGCGTCCTCGGCCCGCGCCAGGTACGCGGTGATCGTCGGCGCCAGGGAGCTCGAGGAGGGCTGCGTGACCCTGAGGAACATGGCCACCGGAGAGCAGACCCAGGTGGAGATCGATGCCCTCGCGGGCGCGATAGTTCGCGCGCGAGCGCATTAATACGAAGGTGATGTACGGGGTCCAGAGCCAGGGGTGAGACATTGGGGATATTCCTAGCGGAAGGCGAGAAGGTCATCAGGACCTACAGGTGCGCGAAGGTGGACTTCACGTCCTCCGACAGCACCTTGGAGGCGTTCGGGATCGCCAAGCGCAGCCCGGAGACGGAATGCACGGTCACCGTGACCAACAGGCGCGTGATCTACTTCGCGGAGTCCAAGCAGCCCTCCAGGCGCACAGACATGCCGTCGATGCACTCCCAGGAGGCGTTCATCGACAGGATCGCGTCCATGGAGTTCCTGCAGGCCGAGACCCAGCGCAGGTCGCTGTTCCCGCTCCTGCTGATGATAGTCGGAGTGGTCGTGACCGTCATGGCGCTCATGGCTGGGGACACAGTGTTCGCGGTCCCCGGGGTGGCGCTCATAGCCTTCGGTGTGGCGATATTCATCCCCGCGATCATGAAGGTCCGCCCTCTGATGCTGATGAAGGTCAACACCCAGTCCTCCGACGGGGGCATCCACGTGTCGGGCCTCAGTCCCCACGAGGAGGAGACCCTCTCGTTCTACATGGTCCCGGACCAGGAGTTCGAAAGGATGGCCAGGGAGATCGGCGCACTCGTGCTGGACGTGCAGTCCCGCGGAGACGCGTGCATCCCCGACTGGAAGGACGAATGACAGACCGGACGGTCATGGCCGAGGGCGAGCGCGTCGTCCGCAGATACCCTTGCACCGCAGTGGACCGTGTCGCTCTCATTCTAGGGACGGTCATACCGCTCCCCGGCAGCGTCGAGTCCGAGGGAGTCCTCACCGTTACCAACAGGCGTGTCATATTCGAGATCGAGGCGGCGGAGGGCGCCGCCGTCCACAGGCAGGAGACGTCGCTCTCCTCTATATCGTCGGTCTCGTCGATGATGTCCAAGTTCGGCAGGGACCTCAGGCTGCCGATAGCGTTCGTAGTGATCGGTTTCCTGCTGATGTTTGCGCCCTACGTGGCGCTGTACGAGTCGGGGGAGTTCGACACCGACGGCGACTACAAGCAGGGATTCAACGACGGTGTCGAGTTCGGATACTTCACCACGTACCTCGAGGCCGTGCAGAACGGCGAGGTCTCACATACGATACCATATGGCTATGACTTCTACCCCCAGCAGTCGCCTAACTCCGGCGAGTACGGGGAAGCCTACTACGAAGGGCTGGCGCTGGGCGAGGCGAGAGCGGAGGCGGACATAGCCGCGGATGCGGCGTTCTCGGTCCCGACAGACCTGATGGTCCACGGCGACCCGTCGTCGGTTTGCATACCGCTCGGTATCCTGGGGGCCATCGTGTTCGTGATGGGCTCCGTGCTGTACATGCTGTCCAACACCACCAAGGACTGGATCGGCATCAGCCTCGGTTCATCGGGCAGCGGTGTCGCGATCAAATCGTTCAACGGCGGATGGCGCGCCACCGGATACCGCGCGCTCACCGCCGAGGACCAGTACTGGGCGATGACCCGCGAGCTCGGTGCCACTATCCTGGAGATGCGCGGGTACAGGGAGCACAGGCTCCGCTGCCTGGACGACGACGTCTACATCGACGGCGAGTTCGAGGCGCAGGAGGCACCGCAGGAAGAGGAGGAGCGCGCCATGCTCCCGCCGGTGCCCGATTTCGATGATTACGATGACTACGACGACGGGGAGCTGATCGTCGACGACGATTGGAACGACGCTCCTCAGGAGGAGGAGCGTGCCATGATAGGCCCGGCCCCGGATTTCGACGACTACGATGATTACGAGAGTGGGGACGTGATCATCGACGACGATGACGACGAGGACACCGGACCTCGCATCGTCGGACCATGGAGGGAGCGATGTGAAAGCACGCATCCTGGCCCTCATGGCGTTCGTCGCCGTCCTGCTGTTGGCGACGGTCCCCTATGATTCCACAGCCGCCGACGGCAACGCATCCGGGGACGGCGAGACTGATGCCGAGGAGTCTCCGGCGGATGACCTTGGCGACGACTACACGGCATACGGGACCTGCGACACCGGCAGCGGATCCGCATCCTGGAGCTATTCCGGAGGGGTCCTCAACATAGGCGGAGGGTCCATCGGGAGCATCACCCGCGGTTCAACGGTGGCATCCTGGGGCGACTGGAAGCTCACCAGGGTGATTGTCGGCGAGGATCCCCTCGAGGACATATCCAAGTACACGCCGGACGACATATTCGGCAGCGGGATGTCCCTGGTGATCAACGGCAACATCACGGCCGATTCCGGAGCGTTCACTTCCCTCAGGGTGACCACGGTCTCCTTCGGTGGGGAGGCGACGGATCTCGCCTCTGGCACTTTCTCCGGATGCATCACCCTGACGACCGTGACCACAGGCACGCTCAAGACGATAGGATACGGTGCGTTCACGGGTTGCATATCCCTCCGGGCGTTCTCCAACTCAGGTTCGCTAACGTCCATCGGCGCGGAGGCATTCTCCAGATGCACCAATCTCTCGACGGTGGACATCGGGAAGGCGTCGGTAGATGCTACCGCCTTCACAGGTTGCACCAAGCTCTCCACGATCTCCGCCACAGGCAGCGACCTCTACAGTGTGGTCGACGGGCTGCTCCTCTCCGACGACGGCGGGACGGTCCACATCTGCCCCCCTGGCCATGCGTCAGGCATCATCAAGCTGGAAGGGGACCTCGAGGACGTGACCAGGGTGAATCTGAACGACGCCGACGTCGTCTACGTGGTGGATGTGCTCGGCAGGTCCGAGGTGACGTTCAACATCCTCGAGGATGCCAAGGCCAGCTCCATAACCTATTCGTCCCTGGGGATGGAGTCCGCCGCTGTTACCAATCCGACCGGCGGGATCAGGCTCACCTACGAACTCTACGGCTCATGGGACATCGTCCAGGAGGACATGGTCGTCACGAATCTGGAGTACACCTCGGGGGACGGGTACTTTACGCTCACGGTGGGAGACGGCGTCAGCGCCAGGTTCCTGCCCATGGGCGTGGGGACGCTCACATACGGCGACCTTCGTGCGATGACGTCCGTCGGCGTATGGGATGCGATCCCAGTCTCCCTGCCTACCGGCAAGGACGACGAGGTGGTCGGCGATATAGAGCCGCTGGAAGTCACTGTGACCGGGTACTCCGGCACGGAGAAGGCCGCGACCCTGAGCGGGACGCTGCATTTCCACGGTCTCCGCTGCACCGTGTCGAGCCTGGACTTCTCCGGTTCTGGAACCGGCGCGCTGGAGGATCTCACGATAGACGGGTCGATGACCATCGCCGACGGCGCGTTCGAGTACTGCGCCGGTCTCAAGAGGGTAATCGCCGACGGAGTCACGTCGGTGGGCGCCCGCGCCCTCTCCTACTGTACTGCGCTGGAGGAGGTCTCGTTCATCTCCTGCGCGGAGTTCGGCAGCCGTGCGTTCTCCTACTGCTGGTCGTTGGAGATTCTGTCCGTGGGAGCCGAGGAGGTCTCGTTCGGACCGAGTCCCTTCGACGGGTGCGCGAGGCTCGGGGTCATTCTTGCGGACTTCGATTCGAGGGTCTCCGGCAATGACGGGGTTCCCGTGGTGCACTATGACATGTCCGTCACCGGGGAGAGGTCCTTCCAGGTTGCCGGCGGGCAGCTGGTGATCACTTGGGACCACAAGAGGAGCGTTTTCTACTCCAAGGACCCGTCCATGCAGGATGGGGTCACCGAGGTGGGGTTCTACAACGGCGACATCACCATCGTGCCGATCATAGACGACATGTACATCGACGTCGACGAGGGGTTCCCGAGATACTCCACCTACCATCTGGTGGTGTTCGACATCGGCCTGGGCGAGAGCCCTGTTACCGTGAACATCAACATGGCCAATCAGGACCAGACCGTGGACCCGTTCACCCCGTCGAAGTTCGGGTACTCCTTCCTAGGCTGGGAGCTCGACGGGAGGGAGTATGACTTCTCCGAACCGGTGACCGAGAGCATGGTGCTCGAGGCCAGATGGATTAAGGCCGACTCCATAGATTCGACGCCGATCTATCTGATGGTCATGCTCGGCGTGTCGATCGCGGCCACGTTCGTGGTCGTGGCGATGACCCGCAGGATGAACAGCTGAAGAGGGAAAGGACCCCCGGAGGGGTCCGTTTTGCTCTCACTTGGCCCACTTGGGCTTCATCGCGGCGTACGCCAGGAGCGCGATTGTCAGCGCCGCTATGACGAAGCAGATCGCCGCGAACATCGTGGCGGATCCGTTGGGCTCGCTGTCGCCGGTGATCGTGACGGTCACATCGAGGTAGAGCGGGGCGGTGTCGTCATCCAGGCCGATGACGTAGGAGGTCGTGGAGACAGCTTGTATCTCCGTTGTCTGGCCGGCGTAGACGGGCTTGCCGTAGTAGTTGCCGTACTCCGAGGGCCAGTACACGACGTGCGGGTTCGTGTCGCCGAACGACGCCTCGATCCTGTCCACCGTTATGATGAGGGTGTCCCCCTGCTTCACGGTGTAGGCGGTCTCCCCGTAGGGCTCGGCCAGCAACTCCGTCGGGGTGCTCTGGTCGATGAAGTAGACCCAGTTGTACCACTCGTATGTGTCCGTGTAGCAGATGAGCATCGTCTCGCCGGGGTGGGACGGGATGATGGCCCTGTCATCGGATGTTATGGAGACGTCCCTGTCGTTGGCCGGGTCGTCGTCGGTGACGTCGTCGATGTATTCCATCATCCTCTCGTAGTTCTCGGACCCCTCGAGGAGGTAGATGCGGTCCTCGTCGAACAGCGACTCCGGCTCGAGGTAGTTGCCGATGTCCGCGGGTATGGTCAGCTCCCCTCCGAACAGGTACGCTCCCATGCGGAAGGTGTCGGTGCCGTCGGCCTCGGAGTCGTCCGCCGTCGCGGGCACCAGGCACACGGTTACGACGAGCGCCATGGCGATAGCTGCAATCTTCGCATTCATCACATCTCCCTCCTGTTCATCTTGAGCGCCCCTATCACGAGGAACAGCACGCCCCAGGCGACGCCGATCAGGACCATCAGGCCCATGTCGTCGAAGTACGATCCACCTCCGACCATGGAGAACATCCCCAGGAGCGAGACGGTCATCGGTGATCCGAGGGATGCGAGGATGGCGTCTGGCAGGAAGCAGGGCATGTTGAAGACCCAGTCGATCTCGAACTTGAGTCCGAGGTACAGGAACACCGCCGGGAGTATGACGAACATGAGCATCAGCGGGACCAGCGCGGAGCCGCGTCTCATGAAGGTGCCGATGCAGTAGGCGGTGGCGGAATAGGCGAAGATCGCCACGACTGTGTAGACGAGCGCCCTACTGATCATGTCGCTGAAGAACTCGTCGTACTCCATCATGCCCATGAGAACGGCGAATCCGAAGGCCATGAGGAAGACTCCGAGGCAGAGGACGAACCCGGCCAGGTACTTCCCGATGTAGAACTCGATCCTGCTCACCGGGAGCGGGATGCTCATGTACGCGGTGCGGTCCTTGAACTCGTTGGGCATCTGGGTCCCGCAGAGGACCGCGGTAAAGAACGAGACCATCAGGGGTATGAAGCAAAGGATCATTCCGACGTACTTCGTCGAGATGCCGCACTGGGACATCAGCATGTCCAGGAGGTCCGAGGGCAGGAGCGTCATCACGACCGGGATGAGCACGGCAGCGAACATCATCACGAACATCCACTTGCTCTTGGCGAACAGCTTCATCTGGGCCATGAATACGCCGATTATCCTGCCGACGGGGGATGCTCCCTTGTAGCGGACGTCTCTATGGGCCTCCGCGTCGGATGCGTGGTATCCCGTGTCGGCCCAGGTTCCGAGACGTCCCTCGTCGACGGCGTCGTCCCTCTTCTTCGAGAGGGAGATCTTGCGCGCCTTCTTCGGCTCCACTGATTGCTCAGGCTGTCCCTCCATCCTCCTCTCCGGGGGCTGGCTCGTGTCGATGGAGACACTTATGGGTGCCTCAGCCACGGGCTCCCTCCGGGGGAGCTCGACGGTGCGGGGTTTGGGCCTCTCGGCCTGTTCTTCCTGCTTTCTCTTCTTCTTGGGCTCCTCCTCCTGCGGGGCGGGGTCGGAGTACCTTCCGCCGACTCTGTCGAGGCTCATTTCACCTCATCCCCCTCGGTGAGCTCCATGTAGAGCGATTCGAGATTGGCCCCCTTCTCGTTCATCGCCAGCACTCCGAGCCCGCTCCTGAACACCGTCTCGGTGAGGTGGGCCTGCTGCTCGGGGGTGCCGGTGAATGTGACCCTGAGGGAGCAGTCGCCCATGTGCTCGGTGGAGCTTACGCCCTGGCAGCCCTCGATGTTCTTCACGATCTGCGAGGTGAACGGCGCGACGGTCCTGATTTCCAGGCTGATCTGGCGCCCTCCGACACCGTGGATGAGCGTGGAGACGTCGCCCTGGGTGATGACCCTCCCGTCCCTGATCATGGCGACGGAGCCGCAGAGCTCCGAGACCTCGGACAGGATGTGGGTGCTGATTAGGAGGCTCCTGTCGCGGTTCTTGAGGGCGGCGAGTGACTGCCTGATCTCGATCATCCCTCTGGGATCGAGTCCGGATGTCGGCTCGTCCAGGATGATGGTGTCCGGGTTGGGGAGAAGGGCCTGGGCGAGGACGACCCTCTGCCTCATGCCCTTGGAGAAGCCACCGACCTTCTTGTCGCGCCATTCCCACATCTTGACGGTCTCCAACGCATCCCTCGCGCGGATGGCCGTCTCGCGGGAATCCAGCCCGTACATGCGGGCCACGTATTGCATGATCTCTGCCGGTGTGAAGCCGGGGTAGGGTTCGGGGGTCTCGATCACGCAGCCGACGTGCTGCATGGCCTTGCTGTGCTCCCTGATGTCGATGCCGGATATCCTGACACTGCCAGATGTGGGTTTGAGAAGGCCGGTAATCGCTTTCAGGGTGGTGCTCTTCCCGGCCCCGTTGGGACCGAGGAGACCCATAAACTCCCCGCGCCTCACGGTCAGGTTGACGTCCGAGATGGCGGCGAAGCTGCCGTACATCTTGGTCAGACCGACCGCCTCGATGGCGGGTGTGGTGTCCATGGGGGTGTATTGTCCTTATGGTAATTAAATGGGGAGCGAATTGCAATCGGTATCGTTATCTCCAAGTTCCGGATGCGGTGATGCATGGATCCCGGCACTGCGGTGACGTTCGGGGCGGTCGCGCTCGGAGGGGCGCTCGGCGCCCTGTCAAGGTTCTGCGTCTACCGCACCGTGGAGACGGGGTTCCCCTGGGCGACGTTCATCGTCAACATCGTCGGATGCTGCCTCGCGTCGTTCCTCATGTTCCGCTACGGGATATACGCCGACGGGCCGGTGAAGACGATGGTGTTCACCGGGTTCTTCGGCGCGTTCACGACGATGTCCACCTTCTCGATAGACACCGTCAATCTCCTCTGCGACGAGGCGTGGGGGAAGGCCGGGGCGAACATACTGATGAACTCCGTCCTCTGTGTGGCGGGAGCCATCGGCGGAAGGTATCTGGCACTCCTGCGAGGACAACCGATGCAACCTTAATAGGTCCATCACAATCCGTCCGCCATGGATCTAACGAGGGAGGAGGAGGCAATCCTCAATGGCGAGAGCGGCGAGGGCATGCAGAAGGCCATGGAGCTCGTCACCGCCCTGGGCAAGATATACGGGGCGGAGGACCTCATCGACATCACATCCGCGCACCTCTCCGGTGCGTCGTACAAGACTATCGGGGACGGGGGCCTGAAGTATCTCGAGGACATGGCCGCCGGAGGTGCCAGGGTGAGCGTGCCGTCCACCCTCAACCCCGTGGGCATGGATAGGGAGCGCTGGCGCGAGATGCACATCACGCCGGAGTTCGCCGAGAAGCAGCTCAGGATCATCGATCTCTACGGGCAGATGGGCGTGCAGAAGACCTGTTCCTGCACCCCGTATACCGGAGCGAACGTGCCCTCATTCGGGGACCATGTGGCGTGGGCGGAGTCGTCCGCCCTTTCGTTCGTGAACTCCTACATCGGCGCGAGGACCAACCGCGAGGGCGGTCCCGGTGCGCTGGCTGCCGCCATCCTCGGGAAGACCGCGAACTACGGACTCCATCTCGACGAGAAGAGGAGACCGACCAAGGTCATCGAGGCCGACATCGACGGCTCGGTGTTCTCGTACTCGCTGCTGGGACAGGCCGTCGGAATGGCCATGGGCTCCGGGATACCCTACTTCAGGGGCATCTCCCCAGAGCTGGAGGAGGCCAAGACCCTCAGCGCGGCGATGGCCGCCGCCGGGTCGGTCGCGCTCTGGCACGCCGAGGGCGTGACGCCGGAGGCAGGGTCTTTCGACGTGTCCGACCTGGAGGTCATCCCCATAGGGGAGAAGGAGCTCGAGGCGGCGTACGACAAGCTGAACACCGTCGACGACGTGCAGCTAATCGCCCTGGGATGCCCGCACCTCACCGAGAAGGAGATGCACCAGATCGCATCGTTCCTCAAGGGCAAGAAGAAGGTCAGGGACGACGTGGAGATATGGTTCTGCACCTCCGAAGAGGTCCGCGCCAGGTGTCCAGAGGATGTGAGGATCATGGAGGAGTTCGGACCCGTGCTTGCCGACACATGCATGGTCGTGGCCCCCATAGAGGGTGCCTTCCAGCGCACCGGCACCAACTCCGCCAAGGCGGGGAACTATCTGCCCACGCTGTGCTCCCAGAAGGCCATGGTCCGCGACGTATCGGCTCTGCTGGAGGTGGTCATGTGAGGTTCGAGGGACGCACCATATCCCCAGGGAAGGCCACCGGTGAGGTGCTGAGGCTGGACGAGCCACTGAGCTTCCTCGGAGGCGTGGACGGCTCCACCGGAGAGCTCCGCGTCGGGAACGGAGGGAACGTTAAGGGGAAGGTCCTGGTGTTCCCCCGTGGCAAGGGCAGCACCGTAGGCTCCTTCGTGATGTACGACCTGATGGTCCACGGTTGCGCTCCGGCCGCCGTGATAAACGAGTCCGCAGAGACGATCGTGGCCACCGGCGCGGTGATATCGTCGATCCCGATGGTCGACTCCGTGCCGAGTGTGTCCATGTTCGAGGACGGGGACGTCGTCACAGTGGATGCGGCATCAGGCGCGGTGGACATCGAGGGCGTGGAGATGCACGAGTCCGTGTCATCCGCCGTCGTCTCCGACGGGAGGGTGCTGATGCTCAGGCGTCCCGCATCCTGCCATTCATTCCCCGGACGCTGGTCCCTGGTGGCCGGCAGGGTCGAGGGGGACGAGGACCCCGTGGATGCCGCCTCGCGCGAGATCATGGAGGAGACCGGAATCGCGGTGTCCGAGCCTGATGCGCGTCTCGATCCCGTGTATGTCAGGGAGGGAAATGTCCTGTGGAAGGTCCATCCGTTCCTGTACCGTGTCGGCTCCGTCGAGCCGGTTCTGAACGAGGAGAACGAGGCGTTCGATTGGGTGGCTCCCGAGGACATGGCCGTCAGGGACACCGTCGACGGGACCGTCGGCGTCGTCCAGAGGCTGCTCTCGAAGTGAAGACCACCCTCCAAACCCTTTGAAACCATTTTATAATCATTTCAAAACATCTCGAATGTGGTTCTAGATTCTTTTTAAGACCATGGGGAGGTCGGTCATCGAAAAAGGACGCTGCCTCAACCGAGAGACGGAGTCGTTCGATGCGGCATCGTCGTGGGTCTCAATCCGGATCGTTTCACGGTGAGGGATCCGGTCGCTTCTGCACACATGTGGACATGGCGGGATCGGACACACCAGCGATTCGAGGAACGAGAGCGAGTCCAGGATGCTCAGGATGATAGGCAAGGCCGAACAGGCAGGGGCCGGTGTTCGTAACATGTCCGCGATCTGTCGCGATATCGGACTGGATCCCCCTGTCATAGAGGGGAACGACAAGCCGGAATAGGTGACCGTCACTTTACGCTCTATACCGTCCTGTCCGAGAGAGCCGACCATGTCGGACGGATATGCGATCCCATCCGCGACGATGATGCGATGACCATGGATCCCATGACAGAGGTACTGAGGTCCATAGAGCCGTATAGTCAGCGAGACCAATCTGATGAAGGTTCGGGCATATCGAGAAGGGTCGGAGGGTGGAGGGGCAGGTGGTCCCTCGGGTGATTACGTTCAGGAGTCTGGAGGGACCTCCTCGTCGGTCCTCTCCAGCTTGAATATGACCGGCCTCAACCCGTCGTTGCAGCTGCATATTGCCACTCCGGGTTTGTCAATCCAGCTCCCGCCGTAGAAAACCTCGTCTCCCTCGAAGTGGGCCAGGGCGAACACGTACTGGTAGATGGCCTTCCACGCCTCGTCGCACAGGCCCTCCGGCTTGGCGTAGTCCGCGTAGAACACCTGTCCCTCCTTCAGGAAGGGGCATTTGCCGAGTCCCTCGCGACCGTACTCCGCCGCCAGATCTTCCAGCAGCATCGTTCTCAGGACGGTGATTCTCACCTTGCGCATGGGAAGGAGATGGATGCACGGAACGGCATGCCTTTCGGTGTTACGGTTATAGGCTCGCATCCCTATGCAGCAGGCATGGCCTATGTCGAGCTCACTTGTCCGAATTGCTCCCTGAGGACGGTCTTCAATACCGATCGGATGCAGTGCTACTGCATCAACTGCGGGTTCGTCCTGAGAAGGGATGATGTCGACCTCTCAGATCCCGGAGTCTCGGAACCCGTGGTGGAGGGCGAGGGCCTGACGGATTGTGAGCATGACGACGGGATGGTCTCTGTGCTGGTGACCGTAACGGGCAAGGGCCAGCCGTTCGCAGTCTCGTTCGACGGAGAGGAATCTCTGAGGGTGACAGGCGGGACACACCGTGTCAGGGTGTCTCCCGGGAAGCACAGGGTGGACGTGAGGCACAGCATCTACACGGACGGTCTGGAGGCCGAGTTCGCGGAGGGGACGAGGATGTCCATCTCCGTGGGGATAATGGGGCTGAGGACCAGGGTGGAGATGCGAGGTTCCGGGTCCTCATCGGACGGGGGCGGATGCCCACAGTTCTGAAATCCAGTCTATGTGCGGATCCATGGGATTAAGATTCAATTTTGTACACCAGACTCTTCGACGGTCGGGGAAATAATGTTCGAAAATCAAATTTTGGTATTCTTATAATGCATTTGATATCAAAATTGATATTGATTTTTATCCGTGTTATGATTGAAGATACATCCAGATCAATGAATACGATTGCATTATAATAATTGATGTCTTACGACGGTACAAGTGGTTTCAGTGCGTGCTTATGCGTTCACTTGAGTGGTTCTACCATGGGCCGAACTATTTGGAGGATTGGTGGGAGCTTTGTGCAGCCCCTGATTCTTGCTTTCTGTGACATTATTGTCTCCATCAAGTGACTCGGTTCGGGGGTCACCTCAATGGTCGCGAGCATCGTTGCAGTGTGTCTAGCGACCATTGTTCCGAAATCGCATCCTCAAACGAAAGGTGATGAAGCAGTCCGATTATGCATGCATTATACGATATGTATGAGACATATCGTGATGATATCGTATAGAAAAACGTAGTGATTGTACCAAAAAACAATCAATACGATACAATCGAAGGTTGAAGGTGGGACCCCTTCCGGGGCCCCTTTGTGTCCTCACTCCAGAGGGGTGACGGCGATGGTGATCTCCTTGCCGGTGACGTCCCAGGCCTTGACCTCGGCGCCCTTCGGTTCGGATGTGAACACCAGGTTCCTGGCGCGGACCTCGTTGGCGATGTGGTCCTTCCAGGTGTCGAAGAGTCCCATGAGCCTGTCCTCGGCCGCCACCTGGCAGTCGATGAACTGCTCGACGTTGAGCTTCAGGTCCTTGCGCATCTGCTGGATCCTGCGGATGAGCTCCCTCGCGTATCCCTCGGCCTCGATCTCCGGCGTGATGCTGAAGTCGATGAACAGGGTGCCCTCGTCGAACTCCACGGGCTGGAGCTCGGTCTCGGTAGAGGGTATCTCGTCCTTGCCGAGGAACACGACGCGCTTGGTGTTAGCCTGGTCGCAGAGCACGGACTCGAAGCGCTTGACCATCCTGTTCACTTCGGCGTCGTTGCCACGGACGAAGACCTGCAGCAGGGGCCACCTGAGCTTGGAGCCCATCTTGGCCCTCTCGGCGGCGACGATGTCCACGATGCCCCTGACGAGGGACATGCTGTGCTCGACGCCGTCATCGAGGAGGGACTCGTCGCAGACCGGCCAGTCCTCCATGTGCACGCTCTGGAGCTTCCCTCCCATGTGCTGGTAGACCTCCTCGGCGATGTACGGGGCAATCGGGGCGAGCACGAGCGCGGTGTTCATGATCGCATAGTACAGGGTGAAGTACGAGGCGTTCTTGTCCGCCTCCATGTCCGCGTCCTCTGACCAGGAGCGGTCCCTTACCAGGCAGACGTACCAGCGGGAGAGGTCCTCCATGATGTAGTCCTCCAGCATCCTGGCGAGCTTGTGGAGCTCCCTGGACTCGAGGTACGTCGTGGCGTCGGCCTTCATCCTCTCGGTGCGGGAGATCATCCAGCGGTCCTCATCCCTGAGGCTGGCGTACATGTCCTTCACGGAGTGCGCGTCCGGGTCGTACCCGTCGATGAGCATGTAGGTGGACGCGAAGTTCACCACGTTCCAGTAGGTGTTGAGGACCTTCCTGGCGTTCTTGGGCCCGTCCTTCTGGAAGGCGGTGTCCTCCCACGGGGCGTTGCTCTTGATCAGATAGTATCTGAGGGAGTCGGCGCCGACCTGGTCGATCAGCTCCAGGGGCTCGATGACGTTCCCGAGGGACTTGGACATCTTCTGGCCCTTGGGGTCCAGCACCCATCCGTGCATCATGACCTCGTCGTAGGGCGCACGGTCGAAGGAGATGACTCCTGCGCCGAGCTGGGAGTAGAACCAGCCGCGGGTCTGGTCGTGGGCCTCCACGATGAACCTGCATGGCCACCACTTGTCGAACTCCTCCTTCCTGTGGGGGTATCCGAGGGACGCCCATGCTGCCACACCCGAATCGAACCAGACATCGAGCACATCCGGGACACGGTGCATGGTGCCGCCGCACTCGGGGCACTTGAAGGTGACGCCGTCGATCCAGGGGCGGTGGGTGTCCATGCCGTCGGTGTAACCATCGCCCTCCTTGAGCTCCTCGTACTGGCCGACGACCCTGCGGTGCCCGCACTGGCACTCCCAGACGGGCATGGGGATTCCCCAGTACCTCTGCCTGGAGATGCACCATTCGCGGGCGCCCTCGACCCAGTTCTTCTCCCTCGCTTCGCCGGCCCAGTCCGGGTCCCAGCGGACCCTGTCGATCTCCGCCAGCATCTGGTCTTTGACCTTGGGGACGGCCACGAACCACTGGCGGGTGTTCCTGTAGATGATGGGGGATTTGCATCTCCAGCAGTGGCCGTAGCGGTGCTTGATCTTGCTGGAGTTGTAGAGCAGGCCCTTCTCGTCGAGGTACTTGATGACGTCGTCGGCGACGGTCTTGACCTTCTTGCCGGCCATCAGCGGGAACTCGTCGGTGTAGCGTCCGTTCTCGGCGACGGGACAGAAGGGCTCGATGCCGTATCTCTTTCCCGTCTCGTAATCATCGGGTCCGTGTCCGGGGGCGGTGTGGACCAGACCGGTGTTGTCCTTCTCGACGTAGTCCGCAAGGAGCACGCGCCAGGACCACTCGCTGGAGGGGGCGGCGTCGAGCTGGAAGGGCGGGACGTAGTCCATGCCCTCCAGGTCCTTGCCCTTCATCCTCTCGATGATTTCGTAGGACTCGTATCCGCCCTTCTGCATGACGTATTCGGCCTGGGACTCGAGGATGATGAGCTCCTCGGTGCCCTTCTGGCCGTTCATCCTCACGCGGGCGTAGTCGAAGTCCGGGTGGACCGCCACGGCCATGTTCGCGGCGAGGGTCCAGGGGGTGGTGGTCCAGATCAGCAGCGAGCCGGTCCCGTCCCTGAGAGGGAACCTGACCATGACGGACGGGTCGGTCTCGTCCCAATATTCAATCTCAGCTTCCGCGAGCGCGGTCTCGCACCTGGGGCACCAGGTGACGACCCTGCTGGCGGGGTACAGCAGACCCTTGTCGTAGGCGCGCTGGAGGGTCCACCAGGCGGATTCGATGTAATCGAGCCTGATGGTCTGATAGGGGTGCTCCCAGTCCATCCACACGCCCAGGCGCTGGAACTCCTTGGTCATGTCTGCGTGGAGGCCCAGGGCGAACTCCTTGCAGGTGGAGACGAACTTGTCTATGCCCAGCTCCTCGATGTCCTTCTTCGAGTGCACGCCGATGTTCTTCTCGACCTTGACCTCGATGGGGAGGCCGTGCATGTCGAACCCGGGCTGGTCGCGGACGTTGTAGCCGCGCATCCTCCAGTAGCGGATGAAGATGTCCTTGACGGTCTTGTTCATCGCCGTCCCGAGGTGGATCTTCCCGGTGGTGTACGGGGGTCCGTCGACAAAGTAGAACCTCTCACCGTCTGCACGGTGTTCCTTCGTCTTGTGGTAGGTGTCGGTCTCGTCCCAGTAGGCCTGGACATCCTTCTCGATGCCCTTGGCGTCATAATTCGCGCGGATCTGCTTTATCATCGCATTCCCTCACATGCGGGGGTTCTCTTTCCCCGATGGGTGACGGGCCATCCTGGTTTACGTTAAAAACATGCTGGCCGAGGGGCCCTGTCGAGATCGTCCCAAGGTCCGAGCGAGAGTGGCACCGCATCCGCTCGGACCTCAGGTTCGTCATCGGGCCGGAGATTCCGGATCCCGAGGGCGCTCATGGGAAGGACGCGGTCGCGCAGAGTTACGACGGGAGGTGCGATCCCCATCGGTCCGGATCCCTGAGGGAGGTAGTCCGTGCGAGGCCGTCGATTTCGGTCCGGGTCTCGGTTCCCGAACCGCTCGTTGATGGAATCCGCATCCGGGAGGTCCACGTGCAGTTCGGGCCTCACGTCGATGCAATCCATGAACGAGGCGGCGAAGAGCGGGTAGTGTCTCACTCCCTTGTCGTCAACGAAGATGTTGCGGGTCTCGAACATGATCCCGTCGATGCCGAATCTCTCCATCGCCTTGTTCAGGGACCTGGTGTCGCGCTTCTTCCCGGATTTCACCTCTATGGCGGTCACCTTCCCACCGATGACCGTCACGAAATCCAGCTCCATCCTCTCCTTCCCCCTTTCGGAGACCTGATAGTAGTACAGCCTTCTGCCCTGCGAATGCAGCATGCAGGCGACGAGGTTCTCGCTCAGGGCGCCCTTGTTGACATCCACGCCGCCGCTGAGTACGTCGTAAAGGATCGAGTCGTCGTACATCGACAGCAGGAGTCCCGTATCCAGGAGGTAGAGCTTGAACGCGGGTCTGATCGCGTTCTCCTCCAGGGGCAGGCGCGGTTGGGTGACGCGGTCGCAGATGAGCGAGAGCTCAGCACCGCTCAGCCAGTTGAGGGCGTACTCGAAATACTTGCTCCCGACGGCATAGTCCGGGTTGTCCTCCATGTCCGAGTAGAGGAACGTCTTGTTGTCCCTGGCGAGCTGGGAGGATATGGAATCCAGGCATCTCCTCACCCGGTCCTTGTAGCGGCCCTCGGCATAGCTGCCGATGTCGTCGCCGTATCCCTCCATCAGGTCCTTCTGGATGCGTCTGACGCCGGTGAACAGCCTGGTGTCCGAGAACTCCTGGACGGCCTCTGGCATGCCGCCGACCATCATGAACCATCTCATGTAGCGGTACATGGAGTCCAGGAGGGAGTCCTCCAGAGGTTCCATCCTGCGGATGCATCCCCTGACATGCTCCACGACGCCTTCCGAGAGGCCCATTGCCCAGAGGAACTCCTCGAAGTCCATCGGGTACATCTGGACATTCTCCTCGGAACCTACGGGCATCGAGGCCACGCCCTTCGTCTTGAGGCCCATTAGGGAGCCGGACGCCACGATGTCGAAGTTCTCGTTGCGGGAGAGGAACTTCAGTGCGGTCCGGGCATTCGGGCAATCCTGGATCTCGTCCAGGAAGAGCAGCGTATCCCCGGGCACGAACTCGAAGCGGGGGTAGCGGGCGGATATGGCCATCATGATTGTGCCAGCATCGAGATCGCCGTCGAACATGGTGCGGGCCCCCACATCCTCATGCAGGTCTATGCGGAGGTAGTGGCCGTAGTTCTCCTTCGCGAACTCCTCGACGGAGTACGTCTTGCCGATCTGCCTCGCGCCACGGACCATCAGGCATTTCTTCCTGTCTCCTGAGGTCTTCCACTCCTCTAACCTCCGGGTTATCTTCCTGCGCAATCCAGCTACCTTCCTTCCAAATGTTTAGGCAGTTTCAGTATAAGTTTTTCAAGAGTTTTATATCTTTTCGAGACAGAAAAATCAAGGATTGTAGACTAAAATCAACTGTTATTTTCAAGAGTTTTAGCAAGAAACCAGCCATTGTTTTCAAGAGTTTTAGGTTTCCAGGATCGAACGGGGGTCGGGTCCCTCCAGATGTCACGCGGTCCATCGCCCCACACAGAATCAGAACGTGTTCCAGGGCTTCGGTCATATGAGCTTCAGGATGTCCGCGTTTGTGATCATCCCGACGATCTTCCCCTTTCTGGACACGAGCACCGCGCCGCTGCTCCCCATGAGTGACGTGACCGAGGAGATCGGTGTGGAGTCGGTCACCACGGGATAAGACTCGCCCATGACATCTGAGATGACCATCATCCCCAGCTGCTCCATGGTGGACCCCTTCCTGAGCAGCTCCAGGATCCCTCTCTCGGAGATGCTGCCCACGGAGACGTCCCCGTTCAGCACCGGCAGTTGGGAGTACCCGGTTGACCTCATGAGGTCCGAGGCCTGGTGGACCCTCTCGGAGCTCTGGATGGACACAACGTTCTCCGACGCCACGTCCCCTGCGGTCATCTCCTTGCGGGATTCTGCCTTCATGCCCTCCAGCGTCTCGAACAGTCTCACGACGGTGTCGTAGCTGGCCGATATCGTCCCCCTCTCGATCTTCGCGATGGTGCTCTGGCTGATCCCCGAGGCGGACGCCAGCTCCATCTGGGTGACGTCGATGGACTTCCTGATGCGCTTGATGTCCGATGCCGGGGGGAACTTCATGCCAGAGGTGTAACGGATATTCGTTTATGAATATTATTGACAATCTCATTTATTAATAGCGAAATAATCCGAGCCCCAGAGGTTAACGAGATGGGAAAGAACATCTACGTAGAGGGACTGAACGAGGTCCCCGTCCCCATGAAGGACGTCGAGATCGTCGAGCGCAAAGGAATCGGACACCCGGACAGCGTGGCCGACGCTCTGGCCGAGGAGGTCTCCCGCGCCCTGTGCAGGATGTACAAGAAGGAGTTCGGACACGTCCTCCACCACAACACCGACGAGACCCAGATCGCCGCCGGTCAGGCCGCCCCGAGGTTCGGCGGAGGCAACATCATCGACCCGTCCTACATCCTCCTGGTCGGACGCGCCACCACCCATGTCGGAGAGGGAGAGGACATGAAGTCCCTGCCCTGCAAGCCCGTCGCCCTCAAGGCCGCCAGGGAGTACCTGAAGAGGACCTTCCCCAACCTGGACGTCGACTCCGAGGTCATCCTCGATGCCAAGCTGGGAATGGGATCCGACGACCTCACAGGCGTCTACAAGGCATCCGGCCACCTGGCCAACGACACCTCCTTCGGTGTCGGATACGCCCCCTACTCCATCGCCGACAGGCTCACCCTCGAGACCGAGGAGTACATCAACGGCAAGATGAAGGAGAAGCTGCCCGAGACCGGTCAGGACGTCAAGGTCATGACCTCCAGGGTCGGCAACACCGTCACCACCACCATCGCCTGCGCCATGATCGACAAGCGCATCGATGACGCCGCCCACTACAAGTCCGCCTGTGAGCAGCTCTACGACCTGGTCTACGACAACGCCCTGAAGATCATCAGCGACGAGAAGATCGACTACAAGCTCGAGATCAACACCGGCGACGACTACGACAGGAACGTCTACTACCTGACCTGCACCGGCATGTCCCAGGAGATGGGAGACGACGGATCCGTCGGCAGGGGCAACAGGTGCAACGGACTGATCACCCCCTACAGGCCCATGTCCATGGAGGCCACCTCCGGAAAGAACCCGATCACCCACATCGGGAAGATCTACAACGTCATGTCCAAGCTCATCGCCGAGGACGTCGCCGCCAAGGTCACCAACGAGGCCGAGATCAGGGTCAGGCTCCTGTCCCAGATCGGCAAGCCCGTCTCCGAGCCCCTCAACGCCTCCGTGCAGATCGTCCTGCCGGACGCCGAGACCAACCCAAACCTCGCCAAGTGGAAGTCCGAGGCCGAGGCCATCACCGCCGACTGGCTCGACAACGTCGACAAGGTCAGCGACATGATCATCGAGGGCAAGGTCCGCACCTTCTGATCGCAAACCATGCCCCCGGAGGGATCCGGGGGCGAACCACACCCATCATTCTCCAGCGGGCCCGGCGCCAGGTCGTACGAAGTGCCCGAAGACCCATCCATCAACCTTAAATGTCCACAGGATGGTTCATCCAATCGATACGATGAAGATCATGGATGCACCCCAGTACGGTCCTATGTTCAGGTTCAACGACGCCAACGTCTATTGGACCCTGCATGTTCTCTCCAGCGGCAGGCGCATAGGGCGCAAGAGGCTCGCCGACGAGGTCGGTGTGGGCGAGGGGAGCATGCGCAGGATCATCGAGACCCTGAAGGAGTGGGGCTTCATCGAGATCAGGCAGACTGGCATCACCATCACCAAGGCCGGGATGTCGTTCCTGTCCCAGATGCCCATGGTCCCCCTCGACATCACCGTGGAGGGATCCGTCGTCGGGAAGTTCCAGCAGGCCGTGCTAGTGACCGGAGTCGCCGACAAGGTCGTCAACGGCATGGAGCAGCGCGACGAGGGCATCAAGGTCGGCGGACAGGGATGCACCACCATCGTGATTCGTGACGGGGTACTCATGGTCCCTCCGGACTGGAACATGGACGAGAGGATGCCGGACATGGCCTACAAGATCAGGAAGGAGTCGGGCATTACCCAGGACGATGCTCTGATCATCGGCGGCGGCGAGACCCAGGTCTCCGCCATAGAGGCCGCCGTGTCCGCGGCGCTGGCGCTGTTCTGAACATGAGGCACCTTCTGTCGTACTCGGTCTACCAGGACGTGGCCGGTCTGGGGCCGGATCCGTCCTCCAAGCTAGCCTCCGTCGGGATGGACGGGCTGGAGCTCCTGACGTCGTACGACGAGCCGGACCCGTTCTACAGGGGGCTCGCAGAGACCGTACACCTCCCGTACGCTCCGGACTGGCTCTCCGCATGGGAGGACCGCATACCAGACATGCCGGAGGGCTACGCGCTCTACCACACCTACGGGAACGACCGCTCCGAGCTGCTCTCCAACGTCGCACACTCAATCGATGTCGCTGCGTCGCTGTCGCCGGCTCATGGCGTGTTCCACGCGTGCAACGCCGATACGACCGAGATATTCCACCGCAGGTACTCCCGCAGCGACTCCCACGTCATAGACGCGCTGTGCGAGCTCCTGAACACCGTGGTCGGGCAGATGCCCGGAGGGGAGCCGCCGTTCCGTCTGGTTCTGGAGAACCTCTGGTGGCCCGGCATGAGGCTCAACGACGAGTCCGGCTACAGGAGGGTGGAGTCGAAGCTGGAGTTCGAGGACTGGGGGATATGCCTCGATACTGGTCATCTGATGAGCTGCCTTCCGGTGACCACCGAGGCCGAGGCCGTGGACGCGGTGCTCGACATAGTGCACGGATACAGCCGCGACATGACCGACAGGGTGTCCGCCGTCCATCTCCACTGGAGCGCATCCTACGGCTACCGTTCGACGTTCGAGGAGAGGGAGCTCGACTGCCCCTTCCCGGAGTTCCTGGCGGACGCCAACCGTCACGTCTGTGCCATCGACACCCACAGCCCCTTCTCCGACCCGCGCTGCGCCGAGATCGTGGAGGCCCTGGACCCAGCCTATGTGATCCACGAGCTCCCGGGCACCGAGGCGGGCATGTGGGCGGACGCAGCGAAGCAGCGCGCCCACTTCCCGTGACGGCCAGGCCCTTCGGGGAGAGCCATCCTTTTTATAGGAAGTCCTTTTACTCGGCCCAGAGGAATTTCGAATGGCACGCTTCAAAGAGGCAGAGCACAGGCTCCTCGACAAGACCGTCTGCATGAACTGCTACGCCACCAACTCCAAGAAGGCGGCCAGGTGCAGGAAGTGCGGAAGCGCCGATCTCAGGCCCAAGGCGAAAGAGAGCAGGAAGCAGTGATTCCGCGCTCGCGCCGGACTGTTTTTTCTTACGGCCCTCACGGGCCGGTCAATGGAAATCCAGCGTAAGCTATGGCCGTGCGCCCTGGGGGGCTGACGACACTCTAATATCGTCCAAGCCGATGGGGCATCGGGGCCCGATATGAAGATCCTCATAGTCGACGACAACGCAGCCATCAGGGAGATCATAAGGGATATCCTGGCTGGGGAGGGCCACACGGTCCGCACCGCCAGCACGGTCTCCGAGGCGGTCGAGAAGATGACGGCCTTCCTCCCGGAGGTCCTCTTCCTGGACTCCAGGGTCGGTGGCGAGGACGGTCTCCATGTCCTGGCGCAGATGGATCCTTCGATCACCCCGCAGGCCATGCGCGTCGTCCTTCTCAAGGGATCCGGGGACATAGTCCCAACGGACAACCCGTTCATCCGCGTAAGCATCGACAAGCCGTTCAAGTCGTCCGATGTGGTGGACGCGGTGAAGCGCATCCAGGGCGAGAGCCTGGAGGTCGCGGAGGAGCGCGGAACAAAGAAGCGCAAGGAGAGGAAGGACGGCAAGCGTCGTCTCTTCCGCCGCGACAAGCGCGAGAGGATCCAGCCGTCCTCGGACTCGCCCGACAGCCGCGGGGTGTCCTTCGGAAGCTCCTACGTCATATTCGAGGAGTATCCGGACGCCATCTACAGGTTCATGGGACTCTTCGACCCGGACTGGTACGATGTGATGATAGTCACGACCGGCAGGGCGAAGGCCATCAAGGAGAGGTTCACCTACAGCAACATGGAGGTGCTCTCCCTCTCCGGGAACGGCAAGGGCGGATCCCTGGGCATCCAGGAGATCGGGACGCTCATGTCCAGCATACGCGGGTTCATAGACTCGCACGCCAGGCCCGTCATCGTCTTCGACACATTCGGGGACCTGATGGAGGCGGACGGGCTGAACCAGTCCCTGCTGATGCTCCACCAGCTCATGTCGGGCAGGTCCAAGATGTGCACCTTCGGGGTCTCGGTTGACGCCGGAGGGCTTACCGACAAGGACCGCAACATTTTCCTTCACAGCATGATCGAATACAAGGAGGAACAACGATGAAGATAGAGAAGGTCTGGGCAAGGGAGGTACTCGACTCCAGGGGCAACCCCACGGTGGAGGCCGAGCTGACCGTCAAGGGACACAGGATCACCGCCATCGCGCCGTCCGGCGCGTCCACCGGCACCTGGGAGGCCCTGGAGCTCAGGGACGGCGACAAGTCCAGGTACAAGGGCAAAGGGGTCATGAAGGCCGTGGAGAACGTCCGCGGCCCCATCGCCAAGGCCCTCGAGGGCATGGACCCCTCGGACCAGGAGGCCATCGACCGCGTCATGATCGAGCTCGACGGCACAGAGAACAAATCCAATCTCGGCGGAAACGCCATGGTGGCCGTCTCCCTGGCGGCCGTCAGGGCCGGGGCCATGGCCGAGGGCGTGCCCATCTACGAGCACATCGGGAAGGACCACGTCACGCTCCCCGTGCCAATGCTCAACATCATCAACGGCGGGAAGCACGCCGGCGGCAACCTGAGGGTCCAGGAGTGCATGATCATCCCTGCCGGAGCGAAGACGTTCTCCGACTGCCTCCGCATGTCCGCCGAGGTCTATGCCAGTCTCAAGGGCATCCTCAAGGAGAGGTACGGGGTCGGCGCCATCAACATCGGCGACGAGGGCGGGTTCGCGCCCCCGGTGGACACCGTGGACGAGGCGCTCACCACCATCACCGATGCCGTGTCCGACGCCGGCTACACGCCCGGAAAGGACGTGTTCCTGGCGATAGACGCCGCCTCCTCCGAGTTCTTCAAGGACGGCGTGTACAACGTGGACGGTATGGACCTCTCCGCTGGGGAGCTCGCTGACCACTACGTCTCCCTCGTCAACGACCACCCTCTGATCAGCATCGAGGACCCGTTCTTCGAGGACGACTTCGAGACCACCGCCGAGCTCACCAGGAAGATCGGCAGCAAGGTGCAGATCGTCGGCGATGACCTGTTCGTCACCAACAGCAAGCGCCTCAGCCGCGGAATCGAGGCAGGAGCGGCCAACGCCCTCCTTCTGAAGGTCAACCAGATCGGGACCGTCACCGAGGCCGGCGAGGCCGCGGCGATGAGCTTCGCCAACGGTTACAACGTGGTCGTCTCCCACAGGTCCGGAGAGTCCGAGGACACGACCATCGCCGACCTGTCCGTCGGATGGGGCAGCGGCGAGATCAAGACCGGGGCCCCCGCCCGCGGCGAGCGCACGGCGAAGTACAACAGGCTCCTGAGGATCGAGGAGGACCTCGGCTCCCGTGCCGTCTTCCCCGGCATCTCCAAGTTCCGCCTCTGATGGGGCGGCCTCCCGGCCAGTGCGCCGGGAGGTGTATCCAATATCAAAAAACGTCCAATTCCCCGTTCTGGGGGCAGCTGACGGCGTGTATCTTACATATTTAAAGATTGTTCTTCGGGAAACCTATGTTTCCACTGCGGAATCGACATTTTTCACGGCGTTAATCCTTGACGTGTCGGACCGTCTCGGAAGGCTTATATGCGGACTCTGGTTAGAGGATGAATGCGACTACGGATGCCGACGGATGGATGGTATGCGTCCGTAGAACAGCTTAATCTCGGGGGAGAGGATTGAAGGCAACAGAAGATTCGTACAGCGGTAGCTATCTTCCGCGCCGCGGTTATCTGAGACCGCTGGATACGATCGCAGAGTCATCGATGATGAGCGTCTACTGCGAGTGCGGGAGGATCGTCGTCCTCGACCGCGCGGAGATGCGTCTCAGGCTCGGCCTCGGCAAAGAGCTCGAATGTTCCACTTGCCGGAATGCAAGGATCTCTCGCGAGATCGATGCCATGAACGATCACTTCAACGGCATCGAGGAACCCGATGGGCTCCTTCTCCGATCCATTATTTGAAGCATCACAGAAATATTACGAATCAATCTATTCGTAACACCCTTCTCCCCCTCGAGGGATCCCTTCTCGGAAGGTCGGATCACTCCGTCTCGGACGGCTCCGTCTTCTTCTTCGCCGCCTTGGACTTGGTGGGCTTGCGGACGGTGGCCGTCTTCCTCTTGGCCGCGGGCTTCGCCTCCTTCGACGGGACCTCTGCCTGCTCGCCTTCCTCGGATGTAGCCTTGGACTTCTTGCGTCCGGGGCAGTCGGGGTTGATGCACTCCTCGGAGTTGCCGAGGACCACGATCGGCGCCTTGCAGATGGAGCACTGCCTTCCGGAGTAGGCGATGCTGCCTCTGGGTCTGAGCGGGTAGGTCTGGGTGCACGCCGGCCACTCGGAGCATCCTGCGAAGCGCTTGCCGGCCTTGGAGTACATGACCCTGATCCTGCCGTTCCCGCAGGTGGGGCATGGTCCGAGGTCGTTCTTCTCCGTGTTGCTGGTGCACTTCGGGTCGATGCACTGAACCGACGGGGGCATGCCCTTCCTGATGATCCTCAACTGGGGCAGTCCGCACACGGGGCAGACGGTGTCGGTGGTCTGCACGAGGGCGCCCCTGGGCATGGGGTATGCGCGCTTGCATTCCGGGTACCCGTCGCATCCGATGAAGTTCCCGTTCTTGGAGCGCTTGATGGAGAGGTTGTTCCCGCAGGTGGGGCATATGCCGATGTGCTGCTGGGAGTGGAGGGCGGCCTTGATCTCGTTGCCGATCTCCTCCGAGTCCTCGGAGATCCTCAGGGCCACGCTGTAGAGCATGTCCTGTGACTCCTTCACGACGGAGTCGAGGGTCCTGTCGCCCTCGCTGATGCTGATCATGTCCGCCTCGAGCTTCGCGGTCATGTCCGGCTCGGTGATGCCCCCTCCGTGGTTCTCCAGCGCCTTGGTGAGCGCTATGCCGCTGGGGGTCGGGATCATGTAGTTGCCCTGTACGTAGTTCCTGGAGTACAGCTTGCCGATGATGTCGTGCCTGGTGGACTTGGTACCGAGCTGGAGCCTGTCCATCTCCTGGATGAGCGATCCCTGGTTGTATCTGTAGGGGGGCTTGGTTGCCGACTCGACGAGGGTCATGGACCTTATCTCGATCTCGTCCCCGACCTTCATCGGGGGCAGGCGGGCGTCGTTGGCCTTGAGGTACTTCCCGTAGTACTTCTTCCAGCCCTTCTTCTTGAGTACGTATCCCTCGGCGGAGAACGACTCGCCCATGACGTCGAGGGTGCACTTGGTGACCTCCGCTTCCGCGTTGGGGGCTACGGTCGCCAGGAACCTCCTGACGATGAGCTCGTAGAGCTTCCACTTGTCGCCCTTCATCTTCTCCGGGGACGCCCCGGCCGTCGGGTATATGGGCGGGTGGTCGGTGGTCCTCCTCTTCCCGCGGGACGGGACGATCTTCTCCTGGGCGAGGATCTCCTCTGCCTCGGATTTGAACGAACCCTCTTTCAGCTTCTCCAGGACCGAGCGCAGCGAGAGGCTCTTGGGGTACTCGGTGTTCTCCGTACGGGGGTACGAGATGTATCCGCCGGTGTAGAGGTCCTCCGCGAGCTTCATCGCGGTGGTCGGGGGGATCCCGATCTTGTTCGCCTCGACCTGCATCTGCGTGGTGTCGAAGGGGGCGGGCCTGTACTCCTCCTTGGTCTCCACCTCGTAGGTGGCTACCGTTCCGAACTTGGCGTTCTCGACGACGGCGAGTATGGCGTCGGCCTCGTCCCTGTCCCAGAACGGGTTCCCGGAGTGCTCCCCCTTGAAGGCGAGCATGCCGAACTTCCCGATGATGTCCCAGTAGGGCTTCGGGACGAAGCTCTCGATCTCCTCGTGCCTGTCGACGAGCAGCTTGAGCGTGGGGCTCTGGACCCTGCCGACGGACATGAAGTTCCTGCCGACCTGTCCGGACGATAGCGATATGAGCCTGGTGAGGACAGCGCCCCAGGACAGGTCGATGATCTGCCTGGCCTCGGCGGCGTCCGCAAGTCTCTCGTTCGGTTCGGTGAGGTCCGCGAAGGCAGCTTCGACCTCCCCCTTGGTGAGGGCGCTGAACTTGGCCCTCCTGACCCTGGAGAGGTCGGTGCCGATCTCCTTGATGGTCTCCATGCCGATGAGCTCTCCCTCGCGGTCGTAGTCGGTCGCGATGACGATCTCGTCGGCCTTGGACGCGAGGTCCCTGATCGTGTTGAGGATGGACTTGACCTTCACGGTCTTGACCTGGGGCGCGTGGACGAGGTCCGCCGGGTTGGTGGCGCTCCAGTCGTTGTACTCCTCCGGATAATCCAATTCTATGATGTGGCCGCGCAGGGAGACTACGTCGTACTCGTCCCCTCCGGCCTCGAAGGAAATCACCGTGACGCCTCCTGATGTGGAGGACCTGGACTTGCCGTCCGAGAGGATCGTCGAGATCCTGCGGGCCGCATTCGCCTTCTCGGTGATTATCAGCTTCTTCATCGATGCTGTATGACTGATGAGGCCGATTTAAGCATTGCCGTCTGCGCGGCCGCCCCGGAGATCGTCCCGATCCCGGTGGTTCGGGGGAATCTGACGTATTTTATACTACGGAGGTATCATCCATCCAATGATTCCGAGCGAGTTCGCCGACAGGCTGACGCGGCTGGGCGGGACCATACGCGCCGAGCCGATCCCCCGTGATGTGCTGGAGAGGGTGATGGACATAGAGGCGTCGGTCGTTCGCGGTTCCTGCGGAATCCGCATCGAGAACCCGGGGATTGCGACGTGCGCATCCAAGGGGGACGCGTTCGTCCTGTTCTGCGACGGGACGTTCTCCAGACCATCGGAGATAAGCATGGAGTTGGTGGACGACCGCGGCGTCGTGATCGGTCACGATGTGCCGCTAGCGCTGCAATCACGTTACAGGGCGATCGAGGGCCTGTTCTGGCTCTCGGACAACTTCGTGGTGTTCCCGGACCGGGTTGGCGCACATGATGCCAGCATGGTCATGAGGGCCACCAGGCTGGACATGGACGTTCCGGCCGGCGTGGATCCTTGGATATTCTACCCGTCGCCGGAGTCGGCGGGATTCCTGGGATCGCTGTTCGGCATGGACGACGGCAGGATAAGCGCCGCCGTCGTGGGAGTGGACGGCCTGGAGGACGGATCGGTTCCTGTGGCCGACGTGGTGGAGGTTGCCGGTGCTGGGCGCGGCCATGGTGAGCCTGCCGCGCAGGACGCCCTTTATCGAGGTTATCTCGTCGGAGAACCTCTTCAGGTCTCTGAGCTTCCCCTCGCAGATGAGGATCTCCATGCACTTGTCGTGGTCCAGGTGCACATGGACAGAGGTGTTGACCATACCCTGATGGTCGTGCTGGATGTCGGTGAGCTTGTCGCCCACGGAGGTGACGGTGTGGTCGTAGACCATGACGATGGTGCCTACCATCCATTCGTCGTCGTTCTTCCACTCTGACTCGGCCAGGGAGTCGCGGACCAGGTCCCTGATCGCCTCCGACCTGCTGACATAGCCCTTCTTGGAGATCGATTCGTCGAACTGTTTGAGCAGCTCCGGCTCCAACGAGACGCCGATGCGCGTCACTCCGTCCATGCCGTGCCAATCGGGGTCGGAGTATTAACATTTTACATCGGATTCGTGTGCGCTGAACGCGCACGCCCGTTTCCAGGCAGGCCCGCATGCACCCATCGGGACACCAGGCCATACAGCTTAAAAGCGGGGGGTCGATACCAACCTCCGATGTCTGAAGAGTTCGAGAATCTGGAGAGGGCCATCGTGTCCGCCATCAGGAGCGAGGTAGAGGACCAGGACATAGCCGTAGCGTTCTCGGGGGGACTCGATTCGGGTCTCGTCGCCGCGATCTCCAAGGACTACGCCAGGTCCGTCACCCTGTACACGTCCGGCAGGGACCAGTCCTACGACGTCGTCATGGCTCAGGAGATGTCGGAGCAGCTCGGCCTGCCCTGGCTGCACATACCCATCACCGAGGACAACATCGAGGCGAGGCTGAGGGAGATGATAACTATCACCGGCACCTCGTCCCCGCTCACGCTCTCGTTCGAGCTGCCCATGTTTTTCGTCTGTAGGACTGTCCACGAGAAGTACATCATCGGCGGACAGGGCTCCGACGAGCTGTTCTACGGGTACAACAAGTACGTCGGCCTCCCCGATGACGAGCTGGTCCGCATGAGGAAGTCGGACCTCGGCAAGCTCATAACCTCCACGATCCCGCACGAGACCAAGGTCGCCGACCACTTCGGGAAGAAGATCTTCTACCCGTACATGGACTCCCTCGTGACCATGCAGGTCAACGCCATGGACCTCGAGGACCTCAAGCCGAAGGACGCCGACTCCAGGAAGATGCTCCTCAGGGAGATCGCCAGGGACCTCGGCTATCCGTTCATCGCCGACAAGAGGAAGAAGGCCGCCCAGTACGGTTCCGGCACGATGGACCTGGTCAGGGCCGTCGCCAAGAGCAAGGGCATGACATATCCGGAGCTCGTCGATTCGATTTACCGCGACATCTTCGAGTGAACCCTTTCCATGAGGAGGCGGGCGGGATCCAGGTCTGTCAGCGAGTACAGCATCCTGCATCCCACCGCGTCCTCTATCTCATTCAATAACGGCCTTTCGTCCTGGAAGACAAAGTCAACGCCGACGAGGTCAGAACCGAGGCGGCGGCAGACCTTCTCCACGAACTCCCCCACACCATCTGGCGGCTCGCACATCTCCGCGTTCCCTCCGAGCGAGCGGTTGGCGCGGAAATCGTTCCTGCTTGTGCGCACGGCGCATCCTATTATCTGGTCGCCGAGAGCGTATGCGCGCATGTCGCGGCCTGGTTCGGCCATGGACTGGATGATCGGCGACGGGATCCTGCCGACGATGTCGGCGACCTCCCCCTCGTCGCGGGCGAGCATGACCTCGGTGCCGCCGTGTCCGCCGCGGGATTTGACCACCCAGGGTGGTCCTGGGGGCAGGGGCCTCCCGAGGACGGATACGGGCATGTGCGGGATGCCGAGTTCGTCGGCGAGCTCGTATGTGAGGAGCTTGTCGTTGCAGATCCGGCAGGTCCCGGAGTTGTTGAAGACCACCGTTCCCATGGATTCCAGCCTCTCCGCCAACTCCCAGTCCCTGCTGCGGTTCACCGCGCAGTCCGGGGCCCCCGGAGGCACGTCGTCCGTCGTGACGGCCCTGACGTCCATCCCGAGGTCGCGCCCGTGTCCGGCCAGCCTCTCGGCGAAGAACGTGTTCTTAACCAGGTCCCGGCGGTCGTAGACGATCCAGCAGGTCCTCGTCCGCGCACCTCCGATATAACATGGTCGACGATGGCGTCCGCCGCGTTGATCCCGGTGCAGTCCAGAAGGTTCCGGATGTGGGCGTTGGAGTTCACCTCACAGACCACAGGCCCGTTCGAAGTGCGGATTATGTCCACGCCGGCGAAATCCGCTCCCACCGCCTCGCAGGCGCGGATGGCGAGTTCGGATTCCTCGCTGTCCGGCTCATGGCGGGCCAGGGTCCCGCCGATGGACGCGTTGGATCTGAAGTCTCCCGGAGGGGCGGTCCTGGACATGGCCGCTATCGGCCTCCCGCCGACCACCTCCACCCTCACGTCGTGGCCGCCGCACTCGATGTACGGCTGCAGGATCCTGGGGACGTACGGCCCGGATATCAGACACATCAATTCGTTTTCATCCGAGACCATCCGGACCTGCTGGCCGAAGGACCCGAAGCGGTCTTTGGCGACCATGGGGAATCCGACGATCGTAGTCACACTCGATACGAAGTCGGGGTCGTCGCATTCACCGTAGGACATGGGGCACACAACAGTCTCTATGGACGGAATCCTCCTGCGAGCAAGTGCCAGGTGCGTCAAGGCCTTGTCGTCGCACACGCGGATGCACTCGGAGGGATTGAACACCCTCATCCCGCACATCTCCAGGTTCGCCGCGCAGACGGTGTCCTTGTCCCAGAACAGCACGAAATCTGGATCGTCGAGTCTCCTCTTCAGATCGGGATCCCCCACGGGGACCGCCAGTTCGGAGTTGCTCATCCTCCGCAGTTCCACGCCTCTCCTGGAGCAGGCGTCCCTGAGCATCTCCCAGGGCTCCTCGAACTTGCGTCCGCGAAGGTACGCGCTGGAGACGAACACCCCGTGCATGACCCCTGATGGCGTCACGCATTTATGTAAAGCCGTAATGGCGCGGGAGGGAACATGTCTCTAGGGCCGAACATGCTTTGGTACGGCGGATTGTCGAAGAGGGGGATCAGGCTCGGCCTCGAGACCGAGGAGGAACTGCTGGAGCGCCTCGGCAGACCTCAGGACGGCATCAGGTTCGTCCATGTGGCCGGGACCGACGGAAAGGGCTCTGTGAGCGCCATGATCGAATCCATCCTTAGGGAGTCCGGATTCGCCGTAGGCGCCTTCACGTCTCCGGAGATCCTCAGCATCACTGAATGCATCAGGTTCTGCGGCTCCGACATCGACGAGAGGGACCTGGAGCAGGTCATGGGCGTCGTGAGGGAGGCCGCTGAGGCCATGAGGGGCGAGGGCGTCGAGTGCACAAGCTTCGAGGTCCTCACCGCCGCCGCCCTCGTCTTCTTCCGCACGGTGGGCGCGGAGATGGCTGTGATGGAGGTGGGCATGGGCGGGCGTCTGGACTCGACCAACGTCATATCCCCCGAGGTCACTGTCATCAACAACATCGGCATGGAGCACATCGCCTTCCTGGGCAGCACCATCGGTGAGATAGCGTCGGAGAAGGCAGGCATCATGAAGCCCGGAGTGCCCTGCGTCACGATGAACGGCGACGAGGTTTTCTCCGTTCTCGAGAGGCATGCCGCCGAGGTCGGATGCCCGATTAGGCGCATCGCAGCCGATGATGTGGACATCGTCTCCAACGGTCCCGCGTCGGTGATGATGGAGTACAACGGCGAACTCTTCGAGGTCGGTCTGCCGGGCAGGTTCCAGGCGAGGAACGCCGCGCTGGCGATGGAGGGTGTCAGGCTGCTCTCGGATTACGAGGGGCGCATCGCGCCTCATGTGGCCGACGGCCTTGCCACGGTGGCATGGCCCTGCAGGATGCAGAAGCTCTTGGCCGATCCGGTGATCGTCGATGTGACGCACACGGTGGACGGTGCCCGCTGCCTTCGCTCCGACATAGAGGAGATCTACGGCAGCGTCGTGCTCGTGATCGGCATGCTGAACGACAAGGACGCCGATGGCGTCGTGTCCGAGCTGGCCCCCATGTGCTCCGCGATATACGTCACCCAGCCCGATTCGCCCAGGGCGCTCCCCTGCGGGGATCTGGCAGAGACCGTGCGCAGGCATGGCAGGGTGGACGGCGTGTTCCGGACCATAGGCGAGGCCATGGAGGCCGCGCTGGACGGCAGAGGGGACGACAACGTCCTGGTGACCGGTTCTTTCCGCATGGCGGAGGGGGTCCTGAGATGGATGGCGGACAGATCGTCCCGATTCTCGACACGCTCTCGGGGGAGTACCTGGGCGGAGCGTATCCTGGCCGCAACTCGGAGGGTCTGAACCCGGAGTGGCCCGCGGACCCCTTCCACGTCCTCATCGCCACGATACTGTCGCAGCGCACGAGGGACGACAACACGCGCAAGGCGTCCGACAACCTGTTCCACAGATACGATTCCATAGACGCCATCGCGGGCGCGGACCCTGCTGAGGTGGCGGAGCTGATCCGCCCCGCAGGATTCCCGAAGCAGAAGGCCGACGCCATCGTCAGGTGCTGCATCAAGCTCAGGGACGAGTTCGGGGGAAGGGTCCCGGAGAGCACCGAGGAGCTGGTCAGTCTCCCGATGGTCGGCCGCAAGACCGCCGCCTGCGTCCGCTCGTATGCGATGAACATACCATCCGTGTGCGTGGACACCCACGTCCACCGCATCGCCAACCTGATGGGTCTGGTGCATACCAGGACCCCCGAGGAGACCGAGTTCGCCCTGATGGACATCACCCCTAGGGAGAGGTGGTCGGACATCAACAGGTACCTGGTGAGGCACGGCCAGGTCGTCTGCCTGCCGAACCACCCGCACTGCGAGAGATGCCCAGTCTCCCAATGGTGCGATCACGGCTCCGAGGTCCTCGGCCGCAAGTGAACGGCGGTTACCATCGGTCCCCGAAGTGTGAAGGTTAAAGTCACGTCCCAGGATACCGACCCCATGCACGAAGTGTCGGTCGTGACAGGCATCGTGGACGCCGTGATAGACGAGCTGTCCAAGTACAACATCGAGAAGGTGAATTCTGTCACCGTCTGCATCGGCGACCTCACCAACCTCGGCGAGGAGCAGATGACGTTCGCCTACGGCATAGTCACCACCGGCACGATCCTCGAGGGTTCCGAGCTCGTGATAGAGCACATCCCCGTGGAGGTCCGCTGCCCGTCCTGCGGGTACAACGGACCTGCGAGGATGCTGACGGACCCGGACTACGAGACCCATTCCGTCCCGGTGCTGGCATGCCCGGAGTGCGGTGGTCAGATCGAGGTCGTGAAGGGCATGGAGTGCACCGTCAAGTGCATGGACATCGAGGAGGTCGAGCGATGGAGTTCAAGTACAGGGACGAGGAGACCGCGAAGAAGATCCTGGAGGGGATCGGGAGGCTGGACGTCGACGTCCGCCTGATGCACATATGCGGAACGCACCAGGACACCATCGTCCGCTTCGGCCTCGAGGAGATGCTGAACGATGTCGGAGTCACCATCGCCCAGGGCCCCGGATGCCCCGTGTGCGTCACCACCAGCCACGAGATCGCCGACGCCATAACCCTGGCGAGGAACGGCGTCACCGTCACCGCCTTCGGCGACATGATGCGCGTGCCCACCACCGCGGGATCCCTCTTCTCCGCCAAAGCCGACGGCGCCGACGTGCGCATAGTATACTCGATAGACGACGCGGTCAAGATGGCGAGGGACCAACCCGACAAGCCACTGGTGTTCGTCGGCGTCGGTTTCGAGACAACCGCCCCGTCCACCTGCGTGCCCCTGCACAGGGACGACTGCCCCGAGAACTTCAGCGTCTACAGCTGCCACAGGATCTGCCCTCCGATCATCGAGACCCTCTTCCAGCTCGGCGAGAGCAGGATCGACGGGTTCATCATGCCCGGCCATGTGGCCGTCATCACCGGCACGCACATGTTCGAGCCCGTGTCCGAGAAGCACCACGTCCCTCAGGTCATCGCAGGCTTCGAGCCGCTGGACATCCTCATGTCCTGCTACATGCTCTGCAAGCAGATCAAGGAGGGCAGGACCGAGGTCGAGAACGAGTACACCCGTCTGGTCCGCCCGGAGGGCAACCCGAAGGCGCTGAAGCTCATGGACGAGACCTTCGTACCCGTCGACCGCTCCTGGCGCGGGTTCCCGGTGATCCCCAAGAGCGCCCTGGCCCTCAGGCCTGAGTTCGAGGCCCACGACGCCACCAAGGTGCACGAGGACATCCTCGCCAAGACCCCGGAGGTCGAGGAGGAGGCCAAGGGATGCAGGTGCGGAGACGTCCTGCGCGGGCTCATAAGGTCGGAGCAGTGCCCCCTCTTCGGGAAGGTCTGCAAGCCGATGAACCCCATGGGGCCGTGCATGGTCTCCGCCGAGGGCAACTGCTCGATCGCCTACCGTCTCGGACCGAAGGTGAACTGAATGTCCTGTCCCGAGACCAAGCTCTTCGTGGAGGCGAGGATCGGCAAGAGGATCCTGATCGTCACAAACGATTCGACCGTATTCCTGGTGAAGAACCGTCTGGCCACCGCCTTCGACATATTCGGAGGCCGCGTGACCGAGGTGAAGAACCTGGTGAAGAGGCTGGACACCGCCACATTTCCCGGCGGTGCGAAGCTCGTGGACGTATCGTTCGGGGTCATCACCACGAAGTACGGGTTCGTCCCAGGCAACTACCAGATCGTCGACTACCCCGACGTCATGTCGGACAAGGCAGGCTACGAGGCGGCCGAGGAGGCCAAGGGCTTCATCGAGCAGACCTCATTCCTGACCAAGCCGTTCGACAAGGTCATCTTGTGCGTCCCGAACGACATGTTCCAGATGTTCCTGGACCGCGGGGACATCGCAGACGGGAAGCTCATTGCCGTCACCTCCCCGAAGTTCAAGGATGAGTGCGAGCGCAGGGGATGGACCTGGCTCGAGCGCAAGGGCGCCCGCGTCGGGAACGAGAACGCCGACGAGATCGAGAGGCTGGTCAGGGAGCTCTGCGGCGCCTGAGGGCCCGCACCTCGGACCGGTCCCCATCGGTCACCCGGAGGGACTCGCAGATCTTCTGGATCGTCTTGTTGTGGGTCCACGTCTCCATCCTCCCGGATTCGAGCATCGACATGCCGATGTCCGGGAATCTGACGTATATCACGGACGCCGCCCATGCGGCGCCCATCCTGTAGTAGTAGCCGGGATGGTCGTGGGACTCTATGTCCTCGGCGAGCAGGAGCATCCTGTCCCTGTCCTTGAAGAGCGACATCCTCGCCACGACGGACACGCGCATCGGGAACTCCTCGCCGGTTCCGATCTTGGACGCGAAGTAGTCCCACACCATGTCTGAATCCCTCCCGGGGAATCTCCACGACTGGCAGAAGCAGTCGCAGGTCGCCCAGTTGTCGATGTAGTGCTGGAAATCCTCGGAGAGGCGGATCCTCTCCTCCGTGTCCACGGGGGCCGTGGCGATCACGATGCCGCGCAGGACCTCCTCCTCGAAGGATCCCGGGGTCTCATCGAGAAAGCCTCTCCAGTCCTCCTTGACGATCCTCTTGGCCAGGGCTCTCAGTTGGGGCATCCTGACGCCGATCACACCCTCCTTCCCGGGGTTCAGCTTGGAGTTGAACTCCGCCAGCTTGGGATCCGCGAGCCTGCGGACCTCCTCGCCATAGGATGTCACGCGTTCTCCCTCTCGAGCTCTATCAGTCTGGTCTTGAGCGCCGATCCGCCGGCGTAGTTGCCCACACCCCCGGAGCTGGGGACGACGCGGTGACAGGGGATGATTATCGGGATCATGTTCTCCGCGCAGGCGGTCCCGACGGCGCGGTAAGCCCTCGGCGATCCCACTGTCTCGGCGATCTGCCCGTAGGTCCTGACTTCCCCGTAGGGTATGTCGACAAGTGCCCCGAGGACCGAGCGCCTGAACTCGCTCCCATCGATAAGGAGTGGCAGGTCGAAGGACCTTCTCCTGCCGGAGAGGTACTCGTTGACCTGCCCGGCGGCCTCGGAGAGGACCTCCGTCTCGCACTCCTCCATCGCCGGGAGGTTCTGGTTCGGCAGGTACAGCGCCGTTACGCGTCCCTCACCGTCCTCGGTGACGCTCATGCTTCCGATCAGCGTGATGAACGAGTGAATGCAGGGGCCCCTCATCGGGGCCAGAGTAGCAGGACGCCCGTATAACCCTGCCGTCGCCAGGGTTATCACCGATGATCAACTCCGAGTACCGATGATCATCTGTGCCAGCCGCCGCACCGACATCCCTGCCTTCCATCCACGGTGGATGATGGCCCGTCTCAGGGAGGGCTCCTGCCTGGTACGGAACCCCGTCTCGAGGACGTCGCTCCTCAGGGTCGACCTCAGCAGGCGCAACGTGGACTGCATCGTCTTCATGACGAAGGATCCCCGCCCGATGGAGCCGTACCTGAGGGAGATCGGTTCGATGGGCCACATGTACGTCTTCCAGGTCACGCTGACGCCGTACGGCAGGGCGATAGAGCCGGGTGTGCCCTTCAAGGCCGACATCAGCGACTGCTGCGCCCGCATAGCCGAGAGGATAGGCAGGGACAGGATGGTCTGGAGGTACGACCCGGTGCTCTACGGGAAGGGCATGGATGCGGCGTACCACGAGCGGAAGTTCCGCATGATGTGCCGCGAGGCGTCCCGCTGGACGGACAGGTGCGTGTTCAGCTTCGTGGACATGTATGGTAGGGCCTCGAAGGCCGGGGACCTGTACCGCGGTCCGACGGCCGCGGAGGCTGACGCGTTCCTGAGGATGGCCTCCGAGACCGCCCGCGAGAACGAGATGACCCTGAGCTGCTGCTGTCCGAGGAGGGACCTGTCATCATACGGGATACAGAGACGCGGGTGCATCGACGCGGCCATGATGCGCTCCCTCGACGTGCCGTACGAGACGCTGGATGCGCCCGTGAGGGACGGATGCCTATGCGTCCGTGCCATCGACATCGGCGAGTACGACACCTGCGGCCACGACTGCGCCTACTGCTACGCCAACCGTTCCACCCCGGCGGAGCGCAGGACGAGGCTCTACTGCGACGACTCTGAGCTCCTCTGGGGCGCGGTGATGCCCCGCGATAGGATAGTCGACTCCCGCGGGAGGGAATCGTTCAGGCTGGACGATTTCCGATTCCATTAACTACGGGCTGTCGGTACGGGTCGGCATGGATGTTCTGTCGGTGTTCCTCATTGCGGTCGGGCTGGCGATGGATGCCCTCGCGGTGTCCGTGTGCAAGGGCCTTTCGCTGAGGGAGCCGTCCGTCCGTCACATACTCATCATCGGTCTGTGGTTCGGGGCGTTCCAGGCGCTGATGCCGGTCATCGGGTTCTTCCTGGGCACCGCGATGTACGACCTCATCTCCGACTACGACCACTGGATCGCGTTCATCCTTCTGGCGATCATAGGTCTCAACATGGTTCGCGAGGGCCTCTCCGGCGAGGAGGAGTCCGTGGACGCGGATGTCGGTGTCAGGGCGATGCTGCCTCTGGCGATCGCCACTAGCATAGATGCGCTGGCGGTCGGGATAACCTTCGCCATGACAGAGGGCTCCATAGCCGTTCCAGCGCTGATCATTGGTGTTGTGACCTTCGCGATAAGCGCCGTCGGCGTGAAGGCCGGCAGCTACGTGGGCCAGAGGTTCGGATCCATCGCCGAGGTGTTCGGCGGCGTGATCCTGGTGCTGATAGGACTGAAGATCCTGCTGGAGCACACCGGATTCCTGTGAATCACTCGGATGTGCGGGGCTCCTCGGCCGGGGAGTCGATGAGGAGGCACTTGTCCACATAGGTGTGGATCATCGTATCGATGTTGGAGCCCTCCTGTCCCTCCTTCTTGCCGCGGATCATTGCGAGGATACCGTTCCTTTTGGGTCCGACCATGGCGTCCAGGAGCGGCTCGATGTTCTCCCTCAGGGACTTGTCGTCCCAGCGGTCGAAGATCCTGATCCTATCCTCGTCGGTCATCCTCGAGATGTGCTCCTCGAAGGTCTTGCCCACCAGATAGTAGATGTGGGGGACCTCGTTGTCGTCGTCCTCGTAGGTCTCCTCGTGGAAATCGATGAAGTGGAGGTACCAGTCGATGACCTCGGCGAGGCGCCAGTAGTTGCGCTGATAGGCGACGGCGCGTCTGAAGAGGTTGGGTATGACGTCCCTGAGGACCTTCCTCTCGTCCTCATCCATCTCCTTTGCCAGGTCCAGGCAGTTCTCGAGGATCGAATAGTAGACGAAGGATTTGCAGGACATGCCGGTGCTGCCGTCGATGTCGTCGCAGAGTCTGTCCACGTGGCCGACCACGCTGAACTCGATGAACTCGCGCTCCTTGTAGAGGATCATGGATGCGATGGCTCTGGATACCAGGCAGATGTAGGCGTCCAGGTTCTTGTCGTTGGAGAGGAGCTCCCAGCCCTTCTTCCAATCGGCGAGGGCCTTACCGTCCTCTCCCTTGATCGCATTGACGTAGCCGCGGACGAAGAAGCTGTCGTGGTCGGCATCTTCTGTGCTCTCCACGAGGTCGTTGGCGATGTCCATGGCCTTCCTGTCGTTCCCGTCCGCGACCGCTGAGAATATGTCCCTGAAGCGGTCCTCTATCTCGCTGGGACGGATGAACGAGAATGTGTCCGAGCGGTCGCGGTAGATGTACTTGCCGCAACTCTGGCACACGTATCTCGCCGGGTCGCTGGAATCGACCGCCCTCCCGCAATACGGGCAGGACGTCAGTGCGAAATCCATGCTATGAAAGAACTGCTGTTGGTATAAGAGGGTTGCTGATGTAAACCACGAGTGTCTGGCTATGGAAAGGGGCGGTCCGAGGCGGCATTTCCCGTCATCGGATGACGGTTGCCATCAGACAAACAATGGATTCGTCTCCTTCCCGGTGCGGATCTCGCATCCGCAGTCCACGGTGCCGTCATAGACGATCTCGCCGATGCTGTCCGCATGGATCCATCCGGAGAGCGGGTTCTTCACCGAATCGATGCGGCCGCGGACATCGGCCTGGACGTCGGAGCGCTCGAACGCCAGGTCGGCTCCATCCATCGTGCAGTCGATCAGTCTGAGGTTCCTGCAGTAGCACAGGGGCTGGGTCCCGGATACGCGGCACCTCACGAGGGTGAGGTTCTCCGAGTACCAGCCGAGGTACTCCCCCTTGAGGACACAGTCCTCGACGGTCACATCCTTGCTGTGCCAGAAGGCGTCCTTCGTGTCCAGCTCCGAGTCCATGACGACAGCTCCGCGGACATACTGGAACGAGTACTTCGCACGCATCCTCAATCCTTCGATCGTCAGGTTCTCGCAGTCCAGGAACGGGTACTCCGACTCGAGTCTGCAGTCCCTCATCACGACTCCGTGGCATTTCCAGCCGAACTCCGGAGAGGATATTCCGCAGCCCTCCAGGGCGACATCCGAGCACTCCCGCAGGGCCTTGGGCCCTCCGAGCTTACTGTCGCGTACTGTCCCGTCGTGGTCGTACCAGAGCGCCGCACGACATGTCGCGGACATGGTGCAGCAGCTCATGGAGAACCCATTGGCGTGCCAGAGAGGGTAGCGGAGGTCGAAGTGGCAATCGCGCACCTCGATGTCCCTGCACTCCTTGAGGGCCGACTCCCCGTCGGCGGGACCGGCGAAGGCGCACCCCTCGACCACGGCGTTCGACAGCCCGTAGAGGGTGCGCTCGTCGTCCAAGGTCCTGCCGGACACGACGGTGCGATCGACATCCGCGCAGGTCGTCTGGCACATGTGTTCTCACTCCCTCAGGCCGCTTCCTAGCTCGAAGGCCTCCCTCATGAACGGGGAGCGTTCGGTCATCCCCGGGGTGCCGCATCCTACTGCGAGAACCTGCCCGACATCTTCGAATCCGAGGTATCTGCAGATCGTCTCGTAGTGGGAGGACACGTCCTTCATGGTCCAGTCGTCGTTGTTCCATGCCGTACATATTAGGGCAGCCCTGAGATGCTTTGACATCAGCTGTCCGTTGAAGGCGTAGAAGCGGTCGACTACCGCCTTAATCTGGGCGGACATGCCGAAGTAGTAGAGAGGTGTGACGAAGACGACCATGTCGGAATCCAACAGGGCCTCCCTTATCGCGGTCATGTCATCCTTTTGGACGCATGGTCCGCTCATCCCGCAGACATCGCAGCCCCTGCACGGCCCTATCTTCGAATGGGCGGCGTCGAACACCTTCACGGTATGTCCTGCTCCCTCCGCTCCGCGGATGAACTCGCGGGCAAGCATGTTCGACGAACCGTCTCTGTGCGGGCTCCCTTCGATGACGACAATCCTCATGGTTCCGTATCCCCCTTCATTAAGATACATTATGTATCTTAAACTATGATTAAAGGATTTCGTGTCTCCAATGGGTTTATCGAAGGTCCAGGCAAACCCTTTTATCGGGGGATTCGTTGGGGCGTTCCAGTGGGCCCGTGGGGTAGCTTGGTATCCTTGTGGCTTCGGGAGCCATTGACTCCGGTTCAAATCCGGGCGGGCCCACTCATGGTACAGCCAGATTTCTCAGCCTGACCCCTCAATTCACACTTTTGTACATCCATTTTAACCTTACTCCTTCATTTCGTATGCCAAAGCATTTGATGTTTTCACAGTGCAAATGCCTTCATCGCACTGCACATGTCGTCCAAGTCAACCCCGATGTACTTCAGTGTCTGATCAATGGATTCGTGACCCATCATCTTCGAGATTGTGGCCACCTCCACACTGGAACGGTACATCGTGCGTCCGAAAGTCCTTCTCAGCGTATGGTTCGAGAACTTCACGCCAATCTGTTCACCGAGAGGTTTCAGCATCTCGTCGAGGGCCTCCTCGAAGGCGCCCTCGGATCTGTTGTCGACATTCCAATCCCTTTTACCCTGTACTGCGTTCCTGCCCATGGCAGCCATCTTGTTTGGCCGTCCGCCCCGACCCCTCGACAGGCTGTTGGCGCAGCCGGGTCGAGGCGTTTCCCCATCGTTTCCCGATCAGGGCGGACTCCTCATCTTTCTGGTTCTTTGAATTATAATCAACCAGCTTTGCTGGTTGATATATATTCAAATAGAAAAAACCTCACGAAGGATGCGCGAGTTTTTTGAACGATCAAGTAATAGATGAACAGGACCTGGGAATTAGGAAACACAGTTCTTCCTTCCGAACCTCTTGAATCCGTCCTTTTCCATGCAGCATCAACTTTTTGTTAGTGGGTGCGGCGTACTTTCCACGGTGAGCCGCACCCTTGTTTTCTCAATCTGCGTTCAAGCCTCTGCTTTCTTTAGATAGATCCTTCCGTTTTCTTCGATGAAAAACACCGTGTCGCCCTCATCGACATCCAGTCTGTTCTTGACCTCATCAGAAAGAGCAACCCTGCTCGCTTTCATGATCCTCTTGCTGTCTACGAAAGTCGCTATTTTATCTACAATAATGTAGATATGTACTGATATAAATATATTTATTTTTGTATAAGTCTACAAAAATGGATAAAAATTGATATCTGAATAAAACACGGTTGATAGAATGTGAGCGGTAGCGGTCAAACAGTCCTTTCAGAGAGACATGTGATGAACATGTTGTTGTTCCTGCTTGAGAATGGAAAGGTCAAGGAAAGTCAGCTTACAGCTG
>CALUHR010000009.1 GCA_944320495.1 Candidatus Methanomethylophilaceae archaeon | reverse complement strand
ACGAGGAAAGCATCAGAAGGAGACAGAGAAATGACTGAGGAACAAGTTGACGTTTTTACCTTTGGTTTAAATACTATGGTAAACGACAGTGGTAAGCCAGAAGGGAATGGTGGACAAGGCGAGATTCGAACTCGCGACTTCTGCCTTGCGAAGGCAGCGATCTACCGGGCTGATCTACTTGCCCATGATGAATCCGGTAATTCCCCGAATGCCATCACCCATTTAAAGATGATGGCCGGCCCCGGAGACGGGGCAGTGATCCGGACTGCCCTCGCCCCCCAACCTCCCCCGTCACGGCTTTAACCACCCACCATCATTCGGAACGCATGAAGCCAGCACCCGCCCGCAGGGGCTCAGCCAGACCGATGGAGGTGTGGAACGCCGACATGCCGTTCGACGGCAGCGACGGCTCCAAGAACCGCCCGGTCGTCATCCTCGGCAGGAGCGGGGACGGTTACAACGTGATGATGGTCACCACGCATCCGCACGATCCGGGCACATTCATGAAGCCGATGGAGCCCTACGACGCGGGCCTCGACTCCCGGTCCCACATCCGCACAGACAAGAAGTACCGCATCCCGGAGTCCAGGCTGAACTACTACATGGGCGACCTGGGCGACGACGATGCCGCCGTGATTGAGGCCAAGTACGGCCGGATGAAGGGGTCGTGATGGATGCCGACGAGCTCGCCGCGGAGATCGTCTCCTCAGCGGCGAACGGCCTGTGCCTGGACATGCGCTTCATGACCATGGCGGTGTTCTCGCTGAGACGCGAGATCGTCCCCGGGACGGGTCTCCCGGAGTGCGACGGTTCGACCGTGAGGTTCCGCCGCGACTCCGTCATCTCCGACTACCGCGAGGAGCGCAACATGGTGACCAGGCAGCTGGCCCACTGCGTCTTCCACTGCCTGCTGGGGCACACGGACCCGTCCGCACCCGCATCCAGGCTCCTGGCCGAGGACATGATCGTCGAGTACGTCCTGGACACCATGGACACGCCCCACACGTCCGTCAGGGGGCGCGACGACCGGATGTACGCATGCGAGAAGATCTTCAAACGCGCCGGTGCCCCCGCCCCGGACCTCGTGGCAGCTGCCGTATCGGACCTGTCGGAATGGCAGTCCGGACTCTATGGGAAGCTGTTCACGGTCGACGACGACACCGCCCACGCGGAAGCAGACACGGCGGGATGGCGCGACCTCGCCCAGCAGGCGATGACCGAGCTGGAGGGGTTCGTAGTGCGCAACGACCCGTCGGCGGGCGGGATCCTGCCGATACTCAGGATCAGGAACCGCAGACGCTACGACTACCGCTCGTTCCTGCGCAGGTTCGTGTCCGCCAGACCCGACGTGAGGGAGAACATCGACGAGTTCGACCCGATCTACTACACCTACGGGCTCCGCGCCTACGGGAACATCCCGCTCATAGACTCGCTCGAATCCTCCGACAGACCTCGCGTGGACGAGTTCGTGATAGCCGTGGACACCTCGGGATCGACGATGCGCGGACCGGTGGTCGCGTTCCTCGAGGAGGCCTACTCGGCCCTGAGGCAGGCCGGGTTCGGAGGCCGGTCGAACCTCCACATCATCCAATGCGACGACGAGGTCCGCTCGGACGACGTGGTCAGGAGCGAGACGGACCTCCGCAGACTGATGGACGGATTCCGCCTCATAGGGGGCGGCGGCACCAACTTCCGCCCCGTCTTCGAGTACGTGGACTCGCTGGTCGAGGACGGGACCTTCGGGAACCTACGGGGGCTGATGTACTTCACGGACGGGAAGGGGACGTTCCCTGAGAGACGCCCCGCATACAGGACGGCGTTCGTCTTCTGCGACGACCGCTACATGGACCACGAGGTCCCGCCATGGGCGATGAGGCTGGTCGTGAGGTCGGCCGACCTGTCGCCCGGGGAGGTGCGACGATGGACATACAGGAAGCGAAGGATTGCGTCAGGGACGCCGTGGCCGCGTACCTGGACAAGGACGCCGCGGGGAACTACGTCATCCCCAGGGCGAGACAGAGACCGATCGTGGTCATGGGGGCGCCGGGACTGGGGAAGACCGCCATCATGTCGCAGATCGCGGCGGAGATGGGCATCGGATACGTGGGATACACCATCACGCATCACACCCGCCAGTCCGCCATCGGCCTGCCGATGATTGAGACCAGGAGCTTCGGAGGGGTGGAGATGCCCATCACCAGGTACACTATGAGCGAGATCGTCGCCTCGGTGTACGAGGCGATGGAGGACCAGGGCGTCAGCGAGGGCATCCTGTTCATCGACGAGGTCAACTGCGTCTCCGAGACACTGTCGGCAGCTATGCTGGACCTCCTCCAGAACAAGAAGTTCGGACCGCACCGCATACCCGACGGGTGGGTGCTCATGGCCGCCGGCAACCCTCCGGAGTTCAACTCCTCCGCCAGGGAGTTCGACATCGCGACGCTGGACAGGATCAGGCTCATCGACGTGGAGCCTGACACGCAGGTGTGGCTCAGGTACGCCATGAGCTCCGGGATGCACGACGCGATCACATACTATCTGCAGGTGAAGCCCCAGAACCTCCTCAGCATCGAGAGCACCCCGGAGGGCCCCATGTTCGTCACCCCGAGGGCGTGGGAGGACCTCTCCACCGTCCTGAAGGAGCACGAGAGGCTCGGCCGGAGCGTGGGCGTGAACCTAATATCGCAGTACGTCCGCAACCCGGACATCGCGGCCGAGTTCAAGCGCTACCTGGAGTTCCACAGGAAGTACAACGAGGACTACGACGTGGAGTCCATCCTCGGGGGCAGGGACGTCGACCTGGATTCACTGTCGGCCGCAGGCGCGGAGGCGAAGCTGTCCATAATATCCGTGCTCATTGGGCACCTCAACGCGGACGCCCAGCAGGGGATGGGCATCGAGGCCCTGCGCAGGGAATGCGACGCCCTCGACCCCGCCGACCCGCGGGGATCCCTCGATGCCGTGAGCGAGAGGCTGAAAGCGACCATGGCCTCGAACGCGACGAGGGAGGCCTCCGCATCGGCGGCGTTCTGCCTGTCCGCCCTGCACGGCATCGAACCGACCGAGGATGGGATCTCCCGCCTCCGCACCGAGACCGGGTCGAGGGCCGGGGAATGGCGCAAGCGCTTCGACCGCAGGCTCACCAACGCCGTCGAGTGCCTGAGGGCCGCCTTCGGCAACGGGCAGGAGCCGGTCTCGTTCCTCTCGGGGCTGCTGGGATGCTACAGCGTCGTCATGTACTCCGAGCCCGACGGGGCGCTGTACCGCTACAACGATGAGATGCTATCCGCCGGACACGACCGGAGGATCGAGGAGGCCCTGGAGGAATCGTCATGACCATGAGGTTCGATCATGCGCCCGCGGAGGGCGGGGTGGAGATCACCAGGATGTCCGGGACGGACAGGAGGATGGAGATCCCCAAGGAGATCGACGGGATGCCGGTCGTCTCCCTTGGCGAGCGTATCCTGGCACAGAGCCCCGGCGTCAGCGGAAGGACGCTCGTGATCCCCGGGACGGTGGTTCGCGCATCGCCCGAGACTCTGGAAGGCAGCAGCGGGATCTCCAGAATAGAGTACCGCGGGGAGCTGGAGGCGTTCTGCCGCCTAAAGCTCAGGAGCTACAGCGACTGCGAGGTCGAGTGCAGGGAGGGCGGGAGAGACTTCAGCTTCCTCTTCATCGCCAACACGCCCATGAGCTTCCCCGAGTTCGACGAGGCGATCCTCTCGATGTACCTGGGGCTCACGCCGGAGATGGCGATTAACAGGCTCTCCGACCCCGTGGGGCTGACGGACGCCAACAGGGAGCGCTACGAGCGCTTCGTATCCGACCGCATAATGCCCGGCGCGGAGCAGGCTGTGTCCGACGGGGACTGCCCGGGGCTGTCCGAGATAATCGGGACGGGCATGGTCTCCGATAGTGATCTCCGGAGGCTCCTGGAGAGGTCCCTGCGCTCCGGCAGGATACCGGTGACGAGCCTGCTGATGTCCGAGATCAGGAGACGCTCGCTGAAGAATCTGTGAAGATGTTTCAGACCCGGGGGTCGCCCGGGCCATGGAATCACTGGGCGGGCTCCCACTTGCACCTGACGGGGGACACTATGGCGCCCTCGGCCTTGAGCTCCTTGAACGCCTTGTCGATCTCCTTCCTGTCGATGCCCGTGGCCTTCTCGACCTCGCCGGCGCTCATGGGCTTGCCGGCATCCTTCATGGCTTTGATGACATCGTCCTTGACGGTCATGTTAACACCGTGAACAGGGATGCACCACCTCGTAGATAAGAGGTCCGTCCGCCCAACCATGATATACGGGCCTCATTCTGACTGCGGGCATGGACGGAACGGAGGACGCACGCACGAGGGTGTCGGCATTCCTGCACCGCAACGTCGTCCTTGTGACTTCGGCCGTGCTGGCGGTGGCCTCCATGGCGATCGTCCCGCCGTCGTCCGATTACATCGGATACATCGACGTCCGCACGCTCGGCATCCTGTTCTGCTTCATGGCGGTGGTCGCCGGCATGAAGGAGTGCCACCTCTTCGGCGCCCTGGCGGGGAGACTGCTCGCGGGCAGGCGCAGCCTGCGGATGCTCAGCCTGATCCTCGTCATGCTGCCGTTCTTCTGCTCGATGCTGATCACCAACGACGTCGCCCTCATCACGTTCGTGCCGTTCACGATACTCGTGCTGGGGATGGCGGGCGAGACGCGCAGCATCCTCCCGGTCGTCGTCCTCCAGACCCTCGCCGCGAACCTCGGCAGCATGCTCCTCCCGTTCGGGAACCCCCAGAACCTGTACATCCACTCCCGCTACGCTCTGGACACGGGCGAGTTCGTCCTCCTGCTGGCACCCTACGTCGTCGTGGGCGGGCTGGTCCTCTGCGCCATGTGCCTGCCCTTCAGTGGCAGGGAGGTCCACGTGGACATAAGCAGGGAACGCGACGTGAGGAACCGCGGACTGCTGGCACTGATGGGCGTGCTGTTCGTGCTGTGCGTCCTCTGCGTCCTGCGCGTGATCCCCTGGGAGGCCGTGCTGCTGGTCACGGTTGCCGCGATAGTCGTGACCAGGCGCTCGATCCTGAAGGGTGTGGACTACGGTCTGCTCCTGACATTCGTATGCCTGTTCGTCTTCACCGGCAACATCGCCCAGCTCGACGTGGTGAGGGGGACCCTTGAGGGCATGATGTCGTGGGATCCGATGATGACGTCCCTCGCGATGAGCCAGGTCATCAGCAACGTCCCGGCCGCGACCCTGCTGTCCGGATTCACCGGGGACTGGCAGGGCCTGCTGGTCGGGGTCGACATAGGAGGCTTCGGGACGCCGATAGCCTCCATGGCCAGCATGATCTCCCTCGGATTCTACGCCCGCACGGAGGGTGCGGACATGAAGGTATATCTGGCACTGTTCACGGCCACCAACGTCCTGATGGTGGTCCTCCTGGCTGCCGTATACTACCTGCTCCGACGTCGGTACCTGTTGCGGTGCACCCTGTCCGGCATCATGCGGCCAGGGCGCTCCTCCAGGGGCTGCTTAGGATGCCCCACCGCTATGAGGCAGAACGGGAGCCTGTCCTGGGGACAGCCCACGGCCCTGCGGACGGCGTCCATCCTCTCCTCGATCGGTGCGATGCCGATCCAGCACGTCCCGAGACCGAGGGACGCGGCCATGAGCAGGATGTTCTCGGTCGCCGCGCCCATGTCCTGCTGCCACATCTGGGGGACCGTCATGTCCTCGGACACTCCCAGCGGCACGATGCAGAGCGGTGCCCTCCCGACGGTCTTGGCGTACGGGGAGGCCTCGGACAGGGTGCCGATGACCTCCGGATCGTCCACGACGACGAACTCCCAGGCCTGCTGGTTCCTCGCCGAGGGGGCGCTCATGGCGGCGTCGAGCAGCTTCTCGATGTCCCGCTCGGAGACCCTCTCGTCGGTGAAGTCCCTGACGCTCCTCCTCGTGAAGATCGCGTCCATCCTCGGCGCCTCCCGTTCCTCTTCTTGTTCTGACCGGGCTTGTAGGCCTTGAGGTACTTGAGGACCATCTGGTCGTCCTCGGAGTCGGACCATTCCGGCGTGTAGCCGCCCTTCATGTACTCGTTGTACCAGTCCACGCATCTCTGCATGTAGTCGTCCATGTCCAGCCTGTCCTTGACGACGATGTACGTGTTCTCCGGGGCGGGTACCCACTGCTTGGGGCGGTCGTAGTCGGGCTCCTCCAGGAATCCGACGGCGAAGACGATCTTGTCCAGATTGGACAGCTTCGCGTACAGGGACGCCTGGAGCATGTAGTTCATCGGGACGTTGGTGTAACCGCCCTCCCCGTCCTCCCACTTGGTGCGGTCGGAGGCGGTCTTGATCTCGAGGATTGCCGAGCGCCTCCCCTCGACCACGATGTACCCGTCCACCATGCCTCCGAAGATCGGCTCGTTGTGGAAGTGGTCGTACCCGCAGAGCTCCTTCTCGACCGGCTCCTCGACGCCGATCCTCTCCCCGGCGGGGATGCCGAGCTGGGGCCTCACGAGGGCGTCGCAGCCCTTGGCGACGTACCCGCGGATCACGGGCTCGAGGATGTTCCCTGCCTCGATGTACTTGTTCGGCTTGTCTCCGGGATACAGGCCGGCCATCTCGCAGGCCACTTTGAAGGGAGTGGCGAAGTCGCTCATCCCCAGGATCGGAGCGACCCTCGTGCCGGTGATCTTCTTGAGCCTGTAGGTGTCGAAAATGACGGTCCTCTCATCCTCGTCGATGTCGACGATTCCCGCCCTTCCATCGAATGCCATGCGGAGGTCATGGCCTCGCACGATAATAATGGTCCGCCGGCCTCACCGATACGGGAGGGGTCATGCCTTCCTGGACACGGAGTTTGTCCAGCGGACGCCCCTTGGATCTACCGACGTCCATATCTCTATGGGCACCATGCCCTTGGACTCCAGCAGCTCGGCGAGCCTCCCCTCGGTCATGTCGGTGTAGTGGCGCCCGTCCCTCATCCCGCCGTAGACGCCCTCCTTGAAGTTGGCGAACAGCACACCGTCCGAACGAAGGGAGCGGTGGATGAGCATGATGGTGCGCGGGAGCTCCGCGGACGGCACGTGCAGCAGGGATGCGCAGGCCCAGACACCGTCGAACTCCTTCACGTAGTCGAGATCGGAGAAGTCCAGCCTCCTGACTGGCATCCCCAGGTTCTCGGAGGCCACGCGACACATTCCCTCGGACCCGTCCACCGGGACCACGTCGTAGCCCTTGGACATCAGCGTCTTCGTGTCCCTTCCGGAACCGCAGCCCAGATCGAGGATGCGGCCGCCCTGGCGCATATGTCCTAGGAAACGCGACATCGTGTCCGACAGGTCGTTGCCCATGGTGGAATCGGAATAGCCGCGGGAGTTCCCGTCGTAGTACGCCCTGGTCTCTGGGTCCATGACCCCGCATCGGAGTGTCATCCTTATACCTGCCGTGACGATTCTCGATCCATGTCCGAGAACCAGCGCTCATGCGTAGACTGCGCGATGAAGGGATGCGACATCGTCGGAGGGAAGCGCCCCCAGTTCTGCCTCACGGACTCCATGCCCGAGGACCTCAGGAGCGAGGCCCTGGAGCATTACGGGGACACGGAGGAGGGCAGGATCCTAAAGGCGGCCGCCGAGGTGGAGCACGAGGGGTACATGCGCTGGTGCCGCGTCAGGGAGACCATGGAGTTCGCCAGGCGCATGGGATACCGCAGGATCGGGATAGCGACCTGCATCGGCCTGATCTCGGAGTCCAGGACCCTGGCGTCCATACTCAGGAGCAACGGGTTCGAGGTCTTCGGCATCTCGTGCAAGGCCGGTATGGTCCCCAAGGAGGACGTGGGGATCGGGGAGGAGTGCTGCGATGTCGGCTACTACACCTGCAACCCTGTCCTGCAGGCGAAGATGCTCAACGCCCAGAAGACGGACCTGAACATCCTCGTCGGCCTCTGCGTCGGCCACGACAGCCTGTTCTACAGGAACTCGGAGGCCCCCGTCACTACCCTGGTGACCAAGGACAGGGTCCTGGCCCACAACCCCGTCGGAGCCCTCTACACGTACGGCTCGTACTACAAGGGTCTCGGCGGCGAGCGATCCCGCTGTCCGAACGACCGATCAGCCTTCGATATCCTACCACCGACCGGACCATGAGCGGCATCCTTGACAGGGAGAGGGACACCATTGGGTGGATGGTGTGAATGCGCTGCGAAAGCGTGCAAGGTTCGACGACGCCATGCCCAGAATTGTCTCGTGTCCCTTCGGGGGGAGGGGGAGTACCGCGCTGTGACAGATGCGAGAGGCACCGCTACCGCTGGGAGATGCGAGACCGCAGGGGGACGTTGATGAGATACAGCGGCCCCCAGATCATCGTCCGCCTTCCCGTGATGGCGATCGGGCATCTTCTGCGCCGATCGGGGAATCACGGGGACAGCCCCGTGTTCTGGATCAGAGGTAGACCCAGGAGAAGAGCAGGCAAGCCGCTACGACGACCGCCGCCCCAGCCATCAGACTGACGTTCTTGGCTTTCATGCAGACTGGCACACAAGCATCGTATTTAATGTGACGCCTGGTCGGCCTCCCGGGGGAACGGGTGCATGGCATCCAGCATCCCGCGTATCCTCGCATTGACCTCCGCCGTACCGTCGGAATGGGAGTGCCACTGGTCCAGGAACCTGCGGTGGAAGTCCATGACGCACGAGTCCCACGTGTCCCCCTCGGCCTCGATCCCGAGGTCCTGGTTCCTCAGATGCCACCTCCTCCCGCGCTGGTAGTAGGAAGGCACGGCCTCCAGCGCCGATACGAGCCCGAGATCCCTGCCGGCCCCTATGCCGCGGAGGAACACGACGCCAGGGAAGGTGTAGCAGTTCTCGATCGTGCGGATCTCGACCACGCTGTCGTCATCGTCCCTGATGACCGTCCCCGTCACAATGACCGGACCGGCCGCCGCGTAGTCCTCGATGTCGTACCTCGAGGTACCTGGTTTGAAAATCAGCGGGACGGGGCCGTCGTCGCGCATGAGGGCCCAGCGGTCCCTCCTGACCGGATCCCTCACGACCAGGCCCATGAGCCCCCCGTTGGTGGCGCGGACCACGGCATTGGCCATCCCCCTCACCCACACGGTGTCCACACCGGAGAACACGCCCTCCTCGCCCTCGACACCGTGGACGAGGACGCATCCGTCGAGTGCGGATGCCACGTCCAGCACACGGGCGGCGACCCTCTTCCTGCCGACGACGTCGGGGAAGGTGTCGTCCATCCACGTCCCATGGATTCCGCCTCCCAGATAGCCCAAGGTCCCGTCCATCATCCGACGGGCATCAGCGGCCAGGTCGCGGTCGTCCAGGACGCGCACATCGGCGTAGAGGTCCTCCGGGACCTCGCCCTGGAGCCTCAGCTCGCCGGACACGATGTTGCGGCATATCTCCCCGAAAAGGGAGTCCACGGCTGCGAGGACGCGCTCCGAGACCGCCGAATCCGCTGTGACGTCGTGGTCGTCCGCTCTCACTACGCGCAGCGTGTAGGTACCCATGGACGGCGAATCGCCTTACGGGTATTTGCGGTGACGCCTCGACGGCCGTTTACGATGCGTTCGACCGCCGTGCCGATCCAGTCCCTCTCCGAGAGGGCGTGCTGGTGCATGTAGGAGCCTATGGCATTGCCTCTGACGAGACCGTCCCGACAGCCCGCGATACCCCGTCCCCTGTGGACCTCGAACCCGAAACTGGCATCCTCCGAGGGGAAGACGTCCGAATAGTGGTACTCGTGCCCGCGGACCGTCCCGGCGAACATCGGATTGCCCTTTGTCGCCTCGGCCACGACGTACGTCGGTCCGTGACGGACGCCGGTCATCCTCGCCTCGGCATCGAAGACCCCGGACATCGGGTGGACGTTCCCGTCCTTGTCCTCGATGGAGCGGCACATCGCCATGAGACCGCCGCATTCGCCTATTATCGCCTTCCCGTCGGCGGCAGCGGTGCCCAGACCCTCCAGGAAATCCCTGTTCGCCGATATGTCGGAGGCGTGGAGCTCGGGATATCCCCCGCCGAGATAGTACAGGTCCGCGTCCGGGAGGGGATCCCCGTCCGTCGGGCGGAAGGTCTCCACCCTGAATCCGGAGGCCTCCAGGCACTCGATGTTCTCGCAGTAGTAGAAGCAGAACGCCTCGTCCATGGGGACGGCCGCCCTCAGGCCGCAGTCCCTCTCCGCATACGGGGACCCGTCCGGAAGGTCGACGTCCACGGATTCCGCTATGTCGAGGACCGCGTCCAGGTCTATCGGCTCTGTGAGCTCCTGGAGCGGCGTTATCTCGCGCTCGGCGAACGTCCTGAGCGTGCGGAGCCCGAGGTACCTTTGCTCAAGGGCCTTCCCCGGGCTCTTCGGTATCATCCCGACGAGCCTGACGTCCGAACAGTAGGTCTCGAACGCCGTGCGGAGCTTCCCCGCATGCTGCTCCCCGGAGACGTTGTTGAGGATCACGCCCGCGATCCTGACGTCGGGGTCGAACGACCTGAACCCCCTCACGACGGCGGCCGCGCTGCGCGTGAGAGAGCGTGCGTCCACCACGAGGATCACCGGGAACCCCAGCAGCTTGGCGGTGTACGCCGTGGACCCGATGTCGCCGTCGCCGGAGAAGCCCTCGTACAGACCGCGGACACCCTCCACCACGCAGAGGTCGGCGTCGCGCGAGGCGTATCCCGCCAGGTTCCTCAGCGTGTCGTCGTCCATCAGGAACGAGTCCAGGTTCCTGCACGGCCTGCCGGTGGCCGCCGTGTGGTACATCGGGTCTATGAAATCTGGACCGGCCTTGAAGGCCTGGACCCTGCGGACCTTGGAGAGACGGGACATCAGCCCCGTCGCGATGGAAGTCTTGCCGACCCCGCTGCCGGTGCCGGCTATGACGACACCTCTCACAGCATCTCCCTCAGGGTGTCGGCCGTCTCCATCGGGACGATCGAATGGGCTCCCATGACCATCGTATGGGACGATATCTCCCCGACCGCCCACTCGCATCCCATGTTGAGGTAGTTGGCCAGCTGCCTCGGCTGGTCCGTGATCAGGATGTCGTCGGCGGAGATCCCCGGGATCGCATGGCATATCCCGAGGACGATGGTGAGGTCGGGTGAGAACGCATCGATCCTGGAGCGCATCTCCTCGCCGACGACGGAGTACTCGTCGAGCCCTCCGACGATCTCGTCGATGGAGACGCCTTTTGATCCCAGGTCCGAGAGGATCTCGCTGCAGTAGCCCCTGATCCTCGGCAGTCCCTTGGACCCGTCCAGGTTCGCCACGAACAGCGTCTCGCCTCCGAGCCTCCCCCTGGCGCGGTCCACCGCCTCGAACATGTCCGCGAAGCGGTATGCGAGCTCCTTCTTGGCGTCCATCACCACGGCGACCCTGCCTCCGGACGAGAGCACGTCCATTATGCGCCTGCACACGTGCATCTTGGTCGGGCTGGTGGCCGGGCGGATGTAGTCCTTGGAGGCCATCCCCACGTTCTTCTCGAGACGCGTGGCGGCCTTCATCAGCGATATCTGGCGGTCGCATTCTTCGGGGTCGATGATCCCCGCGTCCCTGCCGGCCTCCAGGGCCTTGATGGCCCCGCGGGTGTTGTCGCCCATGCAGGCGTGGACGTCCACGGGGAAGACGTTCGCGTCTATCCCCGCCTTCCTGATGGAGCTGCCCATGTCCTCGCCGATGATCATGCTCGCACATGTTCCTATGACGGCGACGGTGGAGGGATGGAACCTCTCCTCCACCTGCCTCAGGGTGTCCACGAGCTGGTCCGACGCCCCGAAGATGAGGTCGCTGTCCCTCATGGCGGAGGTCACCACCCTGATGTCGGCGTCCTCCAGCGGGCGGGACGCCATGAAGCTGCATCCGGCCGGGCCGTGCACGACGATGACGTCGACGTCCATGTCGCGCAGGGTGTACATCGCCGCGACGATCGGGCTCGGGCGGGGATGGATGACCGTCCTCACTGGTAGGCCTCCTTGATCAGCTCCACAAGAAGCCTGGTGCCCACTGGGATCTCCGGGCGCGTCCCGTCCCCGTTGGTCACGATGATCGGGACCCCGTACCTCTCGGCGATGGCGCGGATGCCGTCTGCATCCATCTTGTCGCAGACCTTGCGGCTCACCGGATCCAGCAGCACGAGGGCGCCGTCCAACGCGCGCATCTCGTCCAGACAGGCCATGGTGCGCTCCACGGAGAGCGCTGATATGCCGGGGTTCCTCTCGCGGACGACGACCGTCTCCCCCTCGCGGAGGATCTCTCCCCTCCCGGGGACCCCTTTGAACCTCCTGAGCGTGTCGAGCACCACGTCCTTGGGGATCCCCATGGCCTCGGCCACCTCCAGGGCCGCATCCATGGCCCCGAGGTACTCGGTCGCCACGTAGGACGGGTCCAGGACGATCTCAGAGACGCCGTCGTAATCCACGGAGACCCTGAGCCCCTCCCCGAGCCTGGGCTCGGACAGCCTGACGACCCTCCTGCGGTATCCTCTGACGCCGTCATGCCACTGCGACCAGAACCCGACCTCCTCCTCGGGCACGATGTCGATGCCGTCGGAGAGGATGTCCTTCTTCGCGTACGATGCGCGCAGCGTGTTCTTCGCGATCCCGTAGTCCTCCGCGAGGTTGGTGATGAGCGCGATGTCGGCCTTCCCGGACCCTCCGAGGGACACCTCGCACACGATGGCGTCGTACGCCCCTGCGGCGAGGGTCATGAGGTAGGGCGGCGCGATGCTGACCTGGCGGTCTATCCTGTGGCCTCCGTCGGTCATCGGGCCCTCTCCTCTGCTCGAGTGCAGGAGCACCTTCCTGCCGGAGTTGTGGAGGATCTCCGCTATCAGGTAGCAGGCGCTGGTCTTCCCCTTGACCCCGGTGACCTCTATCCTGAATCTCCTGTCGTCTATCAGGCGGTTCACCGCCTGGCTGAACGTGATCGTCTCCGCGGCCTCCGCACCTCCCATGAACGAGACGGGGCAGTGCGCGGGCATGGTGGCCAGGTCGTACCTCTCGGCGGGAGAGCCCTCCATGACCCTGATGCCGTACTCCTCGAGGTCCTCTTTCCTGTCAGTGGGGCAGTTGTGATAGACGTCGACGCAGTCGACCTCGTACCCCTCCGCCAGCAGCCTCCTGGCGATGAGGTTCCCTCCGTGCGTCATGTCGAGAACGAGGGCCCTCATCGCAGTCCGAGCCTCCGGAGCTTCTCCACGAGCACGTCGCAGAGCCTGGGGTCGGCGCCGACGGGCTGGGCGTACTTGACCTCGACGTCCCTCCCGTCGCGGTGGACGATCCCGCCGTCCGAGAAGTTCTCGATGCCGAGCTTCGCGGGTACGTCCATGGTCAGATGCTTGCCGAGCGAGATGAACAGCGGCAGGGCGATGATCTCCTCGGCGCCGTCGTCGATGATCCCGGGTATGACGTCCTCGATCTTGGGCTCGTCGAACTCGTTGAACCCTATGTACACCATGTCGTAGCCCTTGGCCCTGAGCCTGTCCGCGTTGAGGTTGACCACGTTCCTGTTGTACTCCAGCCTCGAGCCGTGACCCATGACGATGATGGCCGTTCTCTTCCCGGGCGTGCGGAGCTCCTCGACCCTCTCCGCCAGGATCTCCCCGAGGAGGGGCTCGTCGCCGAAGGGCTGCTCGATGTGGATGGCGACCTCCCTGCCCTCGCACTCCCAGACGCCGTCCGTGGCGTCCCTCGGGAGCCCGAAGTGCTTCATGGGGAAGTCCCTGGTGATGTGTAGGCCGGATGCGACGAAGAACGGGAGGATGACGATGCGGTCGTATCCGTCCCTGACCATCTCGGTGGCCGCCTCGGCCAGCGACGGGAAGGAGGTCTCGTTGAACCCCACGTAGACGTTGTCGTAGCCCTTCGCCCTCAGTCTGTCGGCCTGCATATCGAGCACGCCCTTGTTGAACGACATCGTCGAACCGTGCCCGCCAATAAGAATCCCAGTCTTCATAGGAATCGCTCCAGTCTCATACCGCCCTCGACGTCCTCGGATGCCGAGAGGATGCGTTTGGCCAGCTCCCTGTAGTTCGAGGCCATGGGCGAGTCGGGCTCCCCCGATACGACCGTGGTGACGGCCTCCTCGCACCTCTGGACGGACGGGTCCCTGGGGAGCCTCATGATTACGGGCACGCCCATCTCCGACGCGGCGCGGTCGACGAGCGAGTCCTCGTCCCTCACGCCGCGGGAGTTCTGGATCAGCCCGCCCAGCCTGGCGTATCCCTCGTTCCTCATGTCCGCCACCGCCCCGGCGATGTTGCTGGCCGCGTAGAGTGACATCATCTCCCCGGATGTCACCACGAACACGTCGCGGGCGTAGCCGTTGCGGATGGGCATGGCGAACCCACCGCACACCACGTCACCGAGAACGTCATAGAGGATGACGTCCGGATGGTAGGTGCCGATTGCGTCCAGCTCCTCCAGCTTCTCGAACGCGGCTATGATCCCTCTGCCGGCGCATCCACGGCCCGGACGGGGTCCGCCGCACTCGACGCAGAGAACTCCCCCGCGGCCCTCGTGGACCAGGTCCCCGAGCTCCGCATCGGGATCGTCGCGGATCTTGTCCAGAACGGTAGGTATCGCCCTGCCGGCCACGGCACGGGTGGAATCGGCCTTGGGATCGCAGCCGATCTGCATCACCCTGAGGCCCGACTCCGCCATCGCCGCGGAGACGTTGCCCACGGTGGTCGATTTCCCTATCCCGCCCTTGCCGTAGACGGCTATCCTGCGCATGGCCTCGGCTACGGTTATGACGATATTAATATTTTGATAACAATTCGTAACACCGATGCTTCGTCCGGACACGAAGCTTCCCTGATGCCGTTTTTAAGTGTGCATATCATGGTATCCACCATGTCCCTCCGTGAGTTCACCGTCCCGTCATCGGTCGTCGGAACTGACCTCCACTGCATGGAATGGTCCCCCGAATCCCCGATAGCCACACTGCAGATCGCCCACGGCATGATAGAGCACATAGCCAGATACGAACCGCTGGCACTCCATCTCAACGTCCTCGGCATCGCGGTCATAGGGCACGACCATCTGGGACACGGGAGGACGAGCCCCGACGACCACGGCACCATCGCCGAATCCGACGGGGACGAGCATCTCGTGGAGGACCTGTACCTGGTGACCCAGCGCATCGACTCCGATCACCCGGGCGTACCACATTTCATCCTCGGCCACAGCATGGGCTCCTATGTGGTCAGACGCTACATCACCCGCTACGGCGACATGGTCGACGGCGTCATCCTGGTGGGCACTGGCAACCAGCCCCCTGCAGTGGTCGGATTCGCCAGATTCCTGGCCCAGACCCTGGTCAGGATGAAGGGGCCCCGTTACGTCAGCCCCATGCTGAACAGGATGGTGCTTGAGAACTACGACAAGAGGTTCAGGGAGCCTGACATGAGGAATCGCTGGCTCTCCCGTGACCCTGCGGCCATCGAGGCATACAACTCGGACCCGTTCTGTAGCTTCAAATTCACCGTTTCCGGCTACAGGGACCTTTTCACGCTCATCAGAAAGGATGTGAGCGGTCAGGACATCGATAGGATCCCGAAGGGCCTCCCGGTCATCCTGCTGTCCGGATCGAAGGATCCGGTCGGCGACGACGGGAAGGGCGTCGAGAAGGCCAGAAGGCTCCTGGAGAAGGCGGGCCTGCACCCCGAGATGAAGCTCTACGATGGTGCGAGGCACGAGCTGATGAACGAGACCAACCGCGACGAGGTCTATGCCGACATCGGCGCATGGCTGTCGGCCAGGGTGTCAGAGCGATCTCCGCCACAGGGCTCCGGAGCACCTGCACGGCGAGCCGCAGTAGGGGCACATGTGTCCCCCCTCGGTGTCGACCCAGGAGTTCCAGTAGCCGCGTATGACGAGGTCGGTCCTCTCGAAACCGGACTGCGTGAGCGCCTTCCTGATGGGCTCGACGCCGTCCTCATGGACCCACGCCATCGACACCGCGGAATCGCACCCGTCCTCGGAGAACCTCTCCAGACAGGCCTCGCAGAGGGCCTTGCCGATCCCCCTTCCGCCGACCGACGGGGACAGGGCGACGGAGTCCACCAGGCCGATCCTGCTCCTGGACCTGACCCAGTCCCTGTATCCAGAATCTGGGAGCGCCAGCGCCTCGGGCTCGGACTCGGGGCCGAACTCCTTGCATATGGCGAATCCAGAGGGGACGCCGTCCACGACGGGGATGAGACAGAACTGCCCCGGATCGGAGATGGCCTTCTCGAAGTCCTCGTCGGAGATGTAGTCCACCCCGAGCTGACCCTTGCCTATCGGCGTGAGGAACGGTATGTCCTCGATCGTTATCTCCCTCACTTCGAACCCAGCGCCTGCCTGCATAGCTCATCCCTCTCCTCATCCGTCAGGTCCCTGTACTTGCCGACTGGCAGGTCTCCCAGCCGGACGTTCATGATGCGGACGCGCCTGAGCGTCAGGACAGTGTATCCCAGGGTGCCGCACATCCTGCGGATCTGTCTGTTGAGACCCTGCCTCAGGACGATGCGGAACTCCCTGTCTGAGACCCTCTCGACCTCGCACCTCTTGGTCACCCTTCCGAGGATCTCGACCCCGGACGACATCCTCTTGATGAAGGCGTCCGTGATGTCGTGGTCCACCGTGACCAGATACTCCTTCTCGTGCTCGCCGCGGGACCTCATTATCGCGTTGGCGAGCTCTCCGTTGTTGGTCAGAAGGAGGAGTCCCTCCGAATCCTTGTCCAAACGTCCGATCGAGTATATCCTCTCTGGATACCCGATGAAGTCGATGACGTTGTCCGGATCGTCGGGGCTGGACGTGCACGTTATCCCACGGGGCTTGTTCAGCGCGATGATGACATCGCCGCCCTTGGCGGAGACCTCTCTGCCGTCCACGCGAACAACGTCCCCTTCGGAGACCCTGTCCCCGACGACGGCCACGCGCCCGTTGATGGTCACCCTCCCCTCCTCTATCATCCTGTCCGCCGCACGGCGGGAGGCCACGCCGGCCTCGCTGATGTACTTGTTGAGACGGGTGCCGTCCATGGACGTTCCTCATGGCACCCTACGTATATATCGGGGACGCCCGCAGGTCGGTTTAAATCGTCGACGCGCATGGCGATTCCATGTTCTCCGGGAGGAAGCCGTTCAAGACATCGGGGCTCGGGATGCACTGGGACACCGAGGACCCTTTCATCTTCGCATCCCATCACGAGGACGACTACCCTCATGGGAACCGCCAGCAGGCTCCCCCTCTGAACGAGATCTCGGGAAGGAACCTCGGCAGGGACTACACTCAGCGCCTCGGGTTCAGGATGTACCACGGGAAGGTCGTGCCCGGGTTCCCGATGCACGCCCACTGGGGCTACGAGACCGTCACCCTCGCAGAGAAGGGCTACGTGGACCACTTCGACACCGAGGGGATCCAAGGGAGATTCGGCTTCGGGGACGTGCAATGGGTTTCCGCGTCGTCGAAGTACGAGCACTGCGAGATGTACCCTCTGGTCAATCAGGAGGACAGAAACCCCAATGACATCACCCAGATCATGGTGAACCTGCCGCTGGAGATGAAGAACAGTCCCAATTCGGTCAGCACCGTATGGAGCGGGGACGTCCCCGTCATCTCGGAGGACGGATGGGACGTCAAGGTCGTCTGCGGGAGGTTCGGAGGCAGGGAGGCGGAATCCCCCAGCTCCACATCATACGCCCGGATCGCCAACGGAGTGAGGATCCTCCGCATCAGGATGGATCCCGGGGCCCGCATGGATGTGGACCCCGCCGCCGACGGGGCGAGAAGGAACCTCTACTTCGTGTCGGGGGACAAGGCGAAGGTCTGCGACACCGAAGTCGACTTCTACACGAGGATGAAGTTCTCGGACCTCGGCGGATTCACCATAGAGAACGGGGACACCGAATCCGTGTTCTGGCTCCTTGAGGGGAGGCCGATCGGCCAGAAGATGGCTTCGTACGGCCCGGTCTACCTGGGGGACCTGAAGGACGTCCGCAGGGCGCTCGACGAGATCCGCAGGAACGAGTTCCTCGAATGGCCCTGGGACATCATCGACAAGGCCCAGCCTCTGGGAACCGGGAGGTTCATACGCTATGCCGACGGGACGGAGTCCCGGCCATCGGATGCGCCCTGATCTCTGATTGGAGAAACCGGCGCCGGAGCGCCGTAATGGGTTTCCTTCGATCTTCAACCCTTGAAGTAGATCATCGAGTTGCATATGGTGGCCGCGATGTTGGAGCCGCCCTTCCTGCCCTTGGGGACGATGTACGGGATGCCGTGCCTCTCCATGGTCTCCATGGTCATCTCCTTGGACTCGACGACGTTGACGAATCCGACGGGCGCACCGATGACGAGAGCAGGTTTCACCCTGCCCTCCTCCACCAGCTCGCAGAGCCTCACCAGCGCGGTAGGCGCGTTGCCTATCGCGAAGATGACGGGCCTCTCCATGCCGACGTCCGCGCCGCGCTCCATGCAGATGGTCGCGCGGGTGCATCCGCGGCCCTTGGCCTCAGCCATGACGTCCTCGTCGCTGATGTAGCAGTGGACGCTCCCCCCGTAGGCCCCGAGTTTCCTCTTGTTGATGCCCGCGGCGGCCATCTTGGTGTCCGTGACGATGTCCGCACCGGCGCGGATGGCGGCGACGCCCTTATCCGCCGCCCCGTCGGAGAACACCAGGTTGTCCGCGTAGTCGAAGTCGGCGGAGGTGTGGATGCACCTCTTCACGATGGAGAACTGGGGCTCCGGCCAGGTGCGGCCGTTGAGCTCCGATGTTATGATCTCCATGCTGCGCTTCTCGATGTCCTCGGGTCTCACTATCTCGATGGTCAAATCGCTCGCCTCCCTGGATCCTGTAGCCCCTGGGTGTGATCATGCGGCCGTTGGACACGTACGTCTGCGAGTTCCCGACGATCACGATGCAGAACATGTCCACGTCCGCGGGGTCGAGACCGCCCAGGGTGGTGACCTTGCTCGATTGGTCCTCCCTGCCGGCGTTCCTGACGATGCCGACCGGGGTCTCCGGCGAGCGGTGCTTCAGAAGGATGTCCCTCGCCATGCCCAGGTACTCGGTCCTGGTCTTGCTCTTGGGATTGTAGATGCATGTGATGAAGTCGCCCTCGGCCGCCTTCCCGACCCTGTCCATGATCAGGTCCAGGGGCGTCATCAGGTCCGACAGGCTGACGATGACCAGATCGTGCATCAGCGGTGCGCCCAGGATGGATGCGGCAGACGATGCGGCGGTGATGCCGGGGACGGTGTCGATCTCGATGTCGGCGCCCATCTCGTCCGCCAGCTGATAGATGATCCCCGCCATGCCGTAGATGCCGGAGTCTCCGGATGATACCATCGCCACGTCCTTCCCGGACACGGCGTCCTCTATGGCCATCCTGCAGCGCTCGACCTCCTTCATCATCCCGGTGGCCTTGTAGACCTTGTCCGGGAAGATCGGCCTCAGGAGATTGATGTACGTCGTGTATCCGGTGACCACGTCGGCGTTCTCTATGACACGCGCGGCGCGGAACGTCATGTCGTCCTTCCCGCCGGGTCCGAACCCGACCACGTGTAGCCTTCCCTTCGCCATCCGGATCACTCCTTCGCCTTGCGGAACTCGGTTGTGAAGTGCTTGTCGTAGAGCTTGGAGAGCTCGTGGTCCTCGCAGAGGAACTCGCCGACGACCGTCAGGGCGGTCTTCGTGATGCCCGCATCCTTGACCTTCTGGGCGATGTCCTGCAGGGTCCCGCGGACGATCCTCTGGTCCGGCCAGGACGCCTTGTAGACCACGGCGACGGGCGTGGTGGGCTCGTATCCGCCTTCCTGGAGCTGTCTGGCCATCTCGTCCATGAATCCGATGGACAGGAAGATGACCATGGTGGCGTGGTGTCTCGCCAGGTCCGGGAGCTTCTCGCGCTCCGGCATGGGGGTCCTCCCCTCCATCCTGGTGAATATGACGGTCTGGCTCCTCCCGGGGAGCGTGTACTCCGCGTTTAGGGCGGCCGCGGTGGCGAAGGCGGAGGACACGCCGGGGATGACCTCGTAGGTTATCCCGAGCTCGTCGAGCCTGTCCATCTGCTCCCTGTGGGCGCCGTAGATGGCGGGGTCCCCGGTGTGCACGCGCACGACCTTCCTGCCCTCCCTCTCGGCCTTCTCCATGACGGCGATGACCTCGTCGAGGTCCATCAGGGCGCTGTTGTAGATCTCCGCGCCGGCCTTGTGGCCCTCCAGAACGTCCGGGTTGACCAGCGATCCGGCGTAGATGATTACGTCTGCCTGCTCGATAAGCCTCTTTCCCTTTATTGTGATGAGCTCCGGGTCCCCGGGTCCGGCTCCGATGAACGAGATCATATCTCTCTGCCTCCCTTGTTCTTCTTGATGATGACCGTCGTGAAGTAGCCGTACTTGCGGTCGTCGTCCATGGGGCCGATGTACTCGCCCTCCATCCCGACGTTGCTCACAACGGTGGCACCCTCGCGGGGGATGCCGAACTCGTCCATGGTCTCGGCTATGAGGGGCATGGACTTGAACGCCTTCATGACCACGACGTTGTCGAAGTTCCGGAGGGCGTCCCTCAGAAGAGCGGTGTTCTCCTTGGCGACGGGCACGACGGCGAGGCCCTCGTTCCCTATCATGAGCGGAACGCCGGCCAGGGCGGCACCGTGACAGAAGGACGGGATCCCTGGGATGACCTCGGTCTCGTATCCGCGGGACCTGATCTCGGCGTCGATGTACATGTAGGTGCTGTACACGCCCGCGTCCCCGAGGGTGACCATGGCTATGTCCTCCCCGTTGTCCAGGAGCATGCACATCTTCTCCATGGCCTCCTCGCGGCATCTCTCGCGGACGGAATCGTCGGGGTTCATGTCGAAGAGGAACTCCTCGACGCTCTTCTCGGAGACGTCCACGACCTGTTTGATGATGTCGAAGGCCGTGCTACCCTCCCCGAGTTTGCGAACGGGATACGCGATGATCCCGCATCCGTCAAGGATCTCCTTGGCCCTGAGCGTCAGGAGACCGGGATCCCCGGGTCCGACGCCGATTCCGTAAAGCTTTCCAGCCATCACAGACCACTCTTCCTGCTTTCAGGGTAGCGTCGGGAATAATATAAGTGTTGGTATATTCATCCAACTGCAGGAGACGAGAGATGACCCTAGGCCCCAGACCCGACGAGATGTACGTCTATGTGAACAACAAGCGTCTTAGAAGGGGCCACACCACCGGGACCTGCGCGACCGCTGCCAGCAAGGCGGCGGCGATGGCGCTCCTGGGAACTCCCGTGGAGACGGTCAGCATCACGACCCCCAAGGGCATAGTCCTGGACCTGCCCGTCGAGGACCTCAGGATCGATGGGGAAACGGCATCCTGTGCCGTCAGGAAGGACGGCGGCGACGACATCGACGCCACCCACGGTGCTCTCGTCTATTCTGAGGTGTCCATGATCCCCGAGGGGATCGAGATAGACGGCGGAGTCGGGGTCGGAAGGGTGACCCGCAAGGGGCTCGACCAGCCGCCTGGCAACGCCGCCATAAACCGCGTCCCGAGGTCCATGATCCGCGAGGCCCTGGAGGACGTGTCATCCGCGATGGGATACACCGGGGGCCTGAGGGCGGTCATATCCGTCCCGGCTGGAACGGAGATTGCGGAGAGGACGTTCAACCCCCGCCTCGGAATCGAGGGGGGGATCTCCATCCTCGGGACGAGCGGCATAGTGGAGCCGATGAGCGAGACCGCCCTGGTGGAGACTATCCGCACCGAGATGAGGGTGCGCGCCGCCGACGGCAACAAGGTTCTGCTGGTTGTGCCTGGCAATTACGGCAGGGACTTCTCCGAGGGGATCGACGGGATCGACCCCGAGTTCGCCGTCAAATGCAGCAACTTCGTCGGCGAGATGCTCGACTGCGCGGTGGAGCTGGGCGTGGACATCGTCCTCGTATCCAATCTGGGCAAGATGGTCAAGCTCGCCGGCGGCATCATGAACACGCATTCGCGCAACGCCGATGCCAGGATGGAGATCCTCGCCGCCAACGCGGCGATTGCGGGAGCGTCGATGGACTGCGTCAGGGAGATCATGGGGTGCATATCCACGGACGACGCCCTGGACGTGATCGACAGGGAGGGGCTGATCCCCGAGGTCTCGAAGCTCCTTGTCGAGAAGATAGAGTTCCATATGAACCACCGCACTGGCGGAAGGATCCGGACGGGGGCTGTGATGTTCTCGTCGGCATACGGACTGCTGGGCAAGACGAGCCTGGCGGACGAGCTCCTCGACGAGGTCAGGAGGGAGCTGCGATGCGGATCGACGCGGTCGCCTTCTCCACCAACGGGTGCAGGACGGCGCTGAGGCTCAAGGAGGCGCTGAGGGAGGACGACGTCAGGATCTACTGCAAGACCACGTCGGACAGCCTTGGCGTAGAGAGGATAGAGGGCAAGGTGGGCGAGTGGACCGGGGCCTCATGGAACGAATGCGACGCCATCGTCTACATCGGAGCCATCGGCATCGCGGTGAGATACATCGCCCCCTACGTGAGGAGCAAGACCACGGACCCCGCGGTCGTCTGCATGGACGAGCACGGTCGCTGGGCGGTGGCTCTCCTGTCCGGACACATCGGCGGATGCAACGAGCTGACCGCCAGGATAGCGGACAGGATGGGCTCCGAACCGATAATCACCACCGCCACGGACCTGAACGGGAAGTTCTCGGTGGACACCTTCGCCTCCAGGAACGGCATGAGGATCTCCAGCATGGCCATCGCCAAGGACGTCTCGGCCAGGGTTCTTGACGGGAGGTTCGTGGGATTCCGCTCGAACATCCCCGTGGGGGGCGATCTCCCGGACGGCATAACACCCGCAGACTCCGGAGAGCTGGGCGTCTGCATATCATCCGATCCGGGGGAGAAGCCGTTCGATGTCACTCTCAACCTCGTGCCGCAGGACATCGTACTGGGAGTGGGTTGCAAACGCGGGACCGACCCCGCGAAGCTGTGGGATTTCGTCAAATCGACGCTGGATGGCCTTGGCATCGCCCGCCAGAGGGTTGCCGCCGTCTCCAGCATAGACATCAAGAGGGACGAGGAGGCCATACTCGAGCTGGCCAGGCGCCTGAGGGTGCCGGCATCGTTCCATTCCGCGGAGGAGCTCAACTCCCTCGAGGGAGAGTTCTCGAGATCGGAGTTCGTGAGCAGCGTCACCGACGTCGACTGCGTCTGCGAGCGCTCGGCCGTCATCGCCGGAGGGGAGGAGTTCGTGCTCCGCAAGACCCCCAGGGACGGCATGACCATCGCTATCTGTTCGAAGAGAGTGGAGGCGAGGTTCCTATGACCGACGTTCTGGTCTTCTCCGGGACCGCCGACGGCAGGGCCGTAGCCAGATACCTCCACTCCAGAGGCGTGCCCGTCCATGTGCGCGTCGCCACCGAGTACGGGGCAGTGGTCATGGAGGAGGACGGCGTGGACGTACAGGTCGGGAGCTGTGGCGGGGCCGAGGGCATAGCCAGGGTGATCCGCGACTGCGGCTACGGCCTGGTCGTCGACGCCACCCATCCCTATGCCAGGAGGATATCGGAGCACATCCGCGAGGGGTGCTCCGAGGCGGGAGTCGAATGCATCAGGCTCGTCAGGGACGGCGGATGCGCGCCGGACGACATAGTGGAGGTCCCCTCCGTGAAGGATGCCGTGGAGTTCCTGAAGGGGACCGAGGGCAACGTCCTGGTCTCCACCGGGTCCAACGAGCTCCACCTGTACACGGAGATACCAGACTACCGGGAGAGACTCACGGCACGCGTCCTTTCCACAGGCGAATCCATGGGGAAGGCCGTGTCGCTCGGATTCGAGGGGTCGCACCTCATCGCCGCCCAGGGGCCGTTCACGGAGGAGGAGAACCTGGCCGCGCTGAGGCGCGCAGGTGCGAGATGGCTCGTCACCAAGGATTCAGGAACGATCGGCGGATTCGAGGAGAAGGTCCGCGCCGCCAGACGCGCAGGTGCGAAGATCGTGCTCATCAGCAGGCCCGCCGAGTCGGGCCACGATTATGGAGAGGTTGTTAGGATGCTGGACGACAGACTAGGACTGGACCACACGGATGCGGAGACCCCATCGGAGGAGAGACGCAGGGTCGCCCTCGTAGGCATCGGCATGGGCCCCGGGGACATGACCCAGAGGGCAGCCGCGAGGGTGGCCGGATGCGGCCTCGTGATCGGCGCCAAACGCATGGTGGAATCCATCGACACGTCCAGCAAAGAGGTCCTCGTGGAATACAGGGCTGACGCCATCCGCGGGTATCTGGACTCCCATCCGCAGTTCACGGATGCAGCGGTGCTGCTCTCCGGCGACACCGGATTCTACAGCGGCGCTACGAAGCTCCTGCAGGCCCTCGACCCGGAGGAGTACGAAGTCGACGTGGAATGCGGGATCTCGTCCCTCGTGTACTTCGCCTCGAAGCTCGGAGACACGTGGAGCGATGCGTACGTCACCAGCGCCCACGGCCGCGACGCGAACATCGTGGGGCTGGCGAACACCCATGCGAAGGTCTTCACCCTCCTCTCCGGCGAGGACACCGTCCACGCCATGTGCTCCCAGCTGTCCGAATACGGGATGGACGTCGAAGTGGCCATCGGCCAGGACTTCGGATACCCGTCCGAGAGGATCGTCAGAGGATCACCGGACGAGTTGCTGGCACACTCCTTCGGGGACCTGTGCGTGGCAATGATCTACAACGGGAGCCCCGACAGGAGGAACCCCGTCGGCATACCCGACGAGGAGTTCGTCAGGGGGGATGCCCCCATGACCAAGTCGGAGGTCCGCGCGCTGTCCGTGGCCAAGCTCAAGCTCTGCGACGACTCCGTCGTCTACGATGTCGGCGCCGGCACCGGGTCCGTGTCGATCGAGATGGCCCTTACCGCGGTTAACGGGAGGGTCTACGCCATCGAGAAGGAGGATGCCGCGGCGGACCTCATCGAGATCAACAAGAGAAGATTCAAGACCCCCAACCTGGAGATCGTCAGGGGCCTGGCTCCGGAGGCGATGGCCGACCTCCCGTCCCCCACACACGCGTTCATCGGTGGTTCGTCGGGCAACCTGAAGCAGATCGTGCAGTGCCTGCTGGACAAGAACCCCGACGTCCGCATCGTAATCAACTCCGTGACCATAGAGACCATAGCCGAGACCGCCCAGGTGATAAGGGATCTGGGGCTCGTGGAGGAGGACATCATCAACGTCACAGTCGCCCGCTCCAAGAAGCTCGGCTCGTACCACCTCATGTTCGGGCAGAACCCCGTCTACATCGCGGTGGTGAGGGGCAGATGAGCCTTCCGAGGTTCATGATCGCCGCGCCCGCCAGCGGCAGCGGGAAGACTCTGATCACCTGCGGCCTCCTGCAGGCCCTGGTCGACCGCGGACTGAGTGTCGCCTCGTTCAAATGCGGTCCGGACTACATCGACCCCATGTTCCACTCCCGCGTTATCGGCGCCAGATCGAAGAACCTGGACGCCTACTTCGTCGACGCCCGGACGCTGAGATATCTATTCGGCCGGACCGCGGAGCAATGCGACGTCTCCGTGGTCGAGGGTGTGATGGGATTCTACGACGGGGTCGACTTCACAGGGACCGACGCCAGCTCCTACGACGTCTCGGAGAAGCTGGACATACCGGTCATCCTGATTGTGAACTCCAGGGGAGCGTCCCTCTCCACGCTCGCGGTGCTGAAAGGATTCAAGGACTTCCGCCCCAACAGAATCTCCGGCGTCATCTTCAACCAGATGTCCCAGAGGGTCTACGAGGCCCTGGCGCCGGAGGCCGAGAGGATGGGCATCAGACCTCTCGGATACGTCCCGAAGCTGAAGGACCTCGTGCTGGAGAGCCGGCATCTCGGACTGGTCCTGCCCGGAGAAGTGGAGGAGCTCAGGGACAGGCTGAAGAGGCTCGGACAGGAGCTGGAGAGGACCGTGGACATCGACGGCATCTTGGAGATGGCGCGCTCCGCGCCGAATCTGGAGTACTCCGCTCCCACGGTCGGGAGGGTCGACGGGACGGTGAGGATCGGCCTTGCCGACGATGACGCGTTCTGCTTCACCTACGAGGACAACATCGAGCTGCTAGAGAGGTGCGGCGCCGAGATTGTCAGGTTCTCGCCCATGCAAGACGAGCATCTCTCGGACGTGGACGGCATCGTCCTCTCCGGAGGGTACCCGGAGCTCCACGGGGAGGAGCTGGAGTCCAACCGCTCCATGCTGGACGACATCCGCGATGCGATTGCCTCGGGCATGCCATGCATCGCCGAATGCGGCGGGTTCATGTACCTCCACGAGAGGATGGAGGACGGGGACGGGGTCGAGAGGTACATGGTGGGCGCCATACCCGGCAGGACCTGGAACACGGGGAAGCTCTGCAGGTTCGGCTATGTGACGCTGCAGCCCGTCGACGAGGACGGGATGATGGGGTCCAGGCCGGTCGTCAAGGGGCACGAGTTCCACTATTGGGACAGCGAGTCCAACGGGGACGACTGGGAGGCCTCCAAGAGGGAGACCACGTACAGGTGCATCAACGACACCGGGACGCTCCTCGCCGGGTACCCCCACATGTACTACTACTCGAACCCGGAGGTTCCGTTAGGGTTCCTCAGGAGATGCGCCGAGTACAGGGACTCCAGAGGACGCGAGAGAACGATCGACCGAGAATCGGGATTCGATTTTTGATGAGCTTGCTTGGCCAAGGGGCCTGGTTCCCCTTGGCCGCCTTTCCCCACCCCTACGGGATTACGACGTTTTGCAGCTGGGTCAGTGCTTACATCAATCCCACCAACCAAATTCATCTCATAATTCTAAAATAATCAAATATTATTATTGAATTTTGAGATATGTTCACACAATCCGAGCTTCTTGCACTCCGGTCGATATCCAACGGGACAACGGACGCCGATTCCATCGCAGAGGAGATGGGATCGTCACGCGCGACGGCCTACTCAGCCATTAGGGGACTCAGAGCGAAGGGCATCCTCTCGCCAGATGGTATGACCCTCGTGCCTAGCGCCGCGGGAATCCGCCTCTCCCGCATCATGTCAGTCTCGTCTGGGATGGCGTCGGTGCTGTCAGGCCACGGCATGGACGTCCTTATGACCCTCCGCGAACCCCGCACCCCCGAGGATGTCGTCGACGCCCTCGGAATCTCCCGCGCGACAGCGTACAGACGCATCTCCGACGCCAGGTCCTTGGGGGTCGTACGCAGAAGGGACGGGGGCTTCGTTATCAACGACTCGCTCTGGCCCGAGCTGAGAAGGATGCTTGACAGCTTCGAGGACCTCGCCGATGTGTACGACCCACGTGCGCCCGTCGGATCCGTCATATACAGCAGGGACAGGGACGGGGTCCTGTACTCCAACCCCGCCGAACTCGACGCCCAGAGGGCGGCGTTCTCCCTGTTCCACGACTACGGTGTAGACATCGGACTTGACACTACATATTACAAATCGCATACTGAACCGCAAACTATAGATACCGTCTTCAAAGATTCGCTCTTGATAGCCGAAAAGACATGCGATTACATGCTGCGCATGGGCGTCCTGATGTTCTATCTAAGGAACATGGAGTCCGTCCGCGCTGACGGAGGGTTCGAATCCATGGTGTCGTCCATACTCGCGGGCGGACACGTGGAGGGATGGCCTAGCCTGAAGGACCTCTGCGGTCGCATCCCCGGCCTGGGTGGGACGAGACATGACGATAAGGGAGAAGAGGGAGATGGAGGGGCTGATGACCCGTCTCTCAGAGAGCCTGGAGAGTCCGGTGGATCTCTACATGATAGGCGGCGGGTCCATGATGTACCTGGGGAGGAAGCTCTTCACCAAGGACATGGTGGTGACGAGCCGTCGGGAGTACGACGCCATCTTCGGGGCGCTGACGAGGATGGGGTTCCGCTCGGTACGTCCAGGCGACGGATACGGGAGGATGAACCTGTCCTCCATACTGGAGGATGACGACGGCCACAGGGTCGACCTCTTCGAATCCAGGGTATGCGGGAAACTCAGGTTCTCCGAGGCGATGGCGGGAAGGTCGGTGGAGAGGTTCTCGAAGGGCGGTCTGAGGCTCTGCACCTGCGCCCCGGAGGACATCCTCATCTTCAAGTCTATAACCGAGAGGGAGGGAGATGCGGCGGATTGCGAGTCCATCCTCCGCGCGACCCGTATAGACTGGGACGCGGTCCTGAGGGAGGTGACCGACCAGGTTGAGGACGGCGAGGACGTCCGGATAACCTGGATCGCGGACGGCTTCTACGCGCTCGCGGAGAGGACCGGATACGAGATCCCCATCCTGAAGAAGCTCCTCCGCATGGCCGATTCCTTCCTCGAGAGATGGGAGCGCGAACTTCTGGAGGCCTCGGGAGATAAACCCATCTGAACCACCAGCCTGCCTGTCCGAGCGCAATCTAAAATAGTCATACCCCTATGGGGTATCGTTTCGAGAAAAAAGGAAGGTGATCAGAGCGATTTTGAGGTATCTGCGTAAGAGAGACTGGGGAATGGTGGCCTGCTGCATCCTCCTCATAACGGGGCAGGTGTATCTGGACCTCCGCATCCCCGAATACATGTCGGAGATCACGTACCATCTCCAGGCAGGGGATGCCACCGACGTGATCGCCGGATGCGGCGTGGACATGGTCGCATGCGCGCTAATAAGCTTCGTGCTGGCCGTCGCCACCGCCGCCCTCGCATCGCGCGTCGCGTCCGCACTCTGCAGGACGCTCCGCAAGATGCAGTTCTCAAGGATAGAATCGTGGTCCCGCGAAGACCTGGACTCGTTCTCAGTAGCATCCCTCGTGACCCGTTCGACCAACGACGTCTACCATCTCCAGCAGTTCGTCGGTCGCGCCATCCAATCGGTCGTCAAGGCGCCGATAATCGCTGTCTGGGCCATATGGAAGATAGCGGGCAGCTCGTTCCAGTGGACATCCGTGACCATCGTCGCCATGGTCGTGCTCCTTGTGTGCATGGCGGTCATCCTGAGCCGCGGGATACCCTACATCCGCAGGATGCAATGGTTCGTGGACGAGGTCAACGCCGAGACCCGCGAGGAGCTGGAGGGCATGCGCACCATCCGCGCCTACAACGGCGAGGCGCATCAGACCCGCGACTTCGAGGAATCTTCCGACCACCTGAGGGACAACGCCGTCGCGGTCACCAGGGTGATGTCCTATATGCACCCCCTCTCGGCTGCGATGATGAACTTCCTGACCATGGCGATCTACTGGGTCGGGGCGGCCGTCATCGACCAGGCCTACGGGAGCACCGAGGAGCAGATGGTGCTGTTCTCGGACATGATAGTGTTCACGTCCTACGCCACCCAGGTGCTCTCCGCAGTGATGATGACCACCGGGATCCTCCGGCAGCTGCCCAACGTCATGGTGTCCTCCAGGAGGATCGAGGACGTCATCTCCCACGAATCAGCCGTGAGGGACGGAGCCCTCGGGGCGTCCGACGCCACCGAGCCTGGCGAGGTGAGGTTCGAGCACGTCAGCTTCACCTATCCGGGGACCGACGCCGAGGTCCTCCACGACGTATCGTTCACTGTACGCAGAGGTGGAACGCTGGCCATCATCGGTCCGACGGCCAGCGGGAAGTCCACCGTCGTCTCGTTGATGGCGAGGCTCTACGACGCCACCTCCGGACACGTGTTCGTAGGAGGACGCGATGTGCGGGACTACCGCGTGGACGAGCTGAGCTCCATGATCGGCTACGTGCCCCAGACCGCGGTCGTATTCTCAGGCTCCCTGCTGGACAACGTACGCTACGGCGGCGCGGAGCGCACCGAGGAGCAGGCGGAGCGCGCCCTGCGCATAGCCAAGCTCGGTGACCTGGCCGACCGTCTCCCCGAGGGCATACGCTCTGACGTCAGCCAGCACGGCTGGAACCTGTCGGGAGGGCAGAAGCAGAGGCTCTCCATCGCGAGGGCGGTCTGCAAGGACCCGCCGATCTACCTGTTCGACGACACGTTCTCGGCGCTCGACTCGAAGACCGACAGGGACCTCCGCGAGACCCTGTCCCGCGAGATCGCAGACGCCACCAAGATAATTGTGGCCCAGAGGGTCGGGACGATACTGGACGCCGACGAGATCGTCGTGCTGGAGCATGGGCGGGTCGTCGGCAGGGGAAGGCACGCGGAGCTCATGGCCTCATGCGAGCTGTACCGCGAGATCGCACACTCCCAGCTGGAGGACTTCGATGTCGAGCACCGAGCCCGGAGCAAGGACGCAGCCCAAGGGCCCGAGATGGACCCGCGGTTCCGACAAGCCCAAGGACCTGGGACAGGCGATGGCGAACCTGTTCGCGTACATGGGCAGGGAGCGTCGCGCGGTCCTGCTAGGCATGGCGTGCACGCTGGCCGGGACGCTCCTGGCGCTGGTTGGCCCACAGTTCCTGGAGATGATGACCGACGAGATCTCCGCATCCATTCTGGACCCGGACCACGGCCGCGTGGACACGGGATGGGTCGGGACGCTGGGCATCATCCTGGTGGCCATCTACGGCCTGAGCTTCCTGTTCGACTCGTCGGCGTCGAGGATCATCGGCACCGCCTCCGAGAGGGTCGGAGACCGGATGCGCAAGGACCTGTCGTCCAAGTTCTACCGCCTGCCGTTCTCCTATCTGGAGTCGCACCAGGTCGGCGACCTGATGAGCCGCATGACCAATGACACGGACACGGTCCGCAGCGGCTCGGCCGAGAGCTTCTCCAACACGATCAACGCCGTCTTCACCATGATCGGTGCCATCGTGATGATGCTCCTCACCAGCTGGCAACTCGCGCTGGTGGCGGTGATCCCCACGCTGTTCGGCATGGCTGCGCTCTGGGTGGTCACGCACCGCACCCAGAGGTTCTTCGTGGCCCAGCAGAGGGACCTCGGGAGGATCAACGCCATAGTGGAGGAGGTCTACTACGGCCATGACATAGTCAGGACGTACGACAACTGGGACAACAGCCGCGCGGAGTTCGACGGGGTCAACGAGGAGCTGTTCCGCTCGTCGTTCAGGGCGAGGGTCATCACCTCCATGATGCCCCAGCTGATGCACTTCATCAGCAACCTGGGCTACGTTATGGTATGCGTCGCAGGATCCGTCCTCATCATCGAGGGGTCGGCCACCTACGGTGTGATAGCGGCCTTCATCGTCTACATAAAGAAGTTCAACCAGCCGATCGCGGAGCTGGCGGACGTCATCGCCAGGATGCAGTCCGTGGCGTCCGCATCGGAACGCGTGTTCGAGTTCCTCGCCCTCCCGGAGATGGAGGACGACCCGAGGCTCCCGGGATTCTCCAGGGCCGAGGGCAGGGTCGAATTCAGGGATGTCCATTTCGGATACCGTCCGGACGTGGAGGTCATCCACGGACTGGACCTGACCGTGGAGCCGGGATCGACCATCGCCATCGTCGGTCCCACGGGAGCGGGGAAGACCACCCTGGTCAACCTGCTGATGAGGTTCCACGACCCGTGGTCCGGGCAGATCCTCATAGACGGTGTGCCCACGTCATCGCTGTCGAGGGACCAGGTGAGGGAGCAGTTCTCCATGGTCCTCCAGGACTCGTGGGTGTTCGACGGGACAGTCTACGACAACGTGGCGTTCACCAGCCCCGGGGCCACGCCCGAGAGGGTGGAGGAGGCTTGCAGGACCGTCGGGATCGATGAGTACATCCGCTCGCTCCCCGACGGGTATCAGACCGTGATAGGGTCCGGGGGAGGCCTGTCCGTGGGGCAGAGGCAGCAGATCGCCATCGCCCGTGCCATAGTCAAGGACGCCCCCATGGTCATACTGGACGAGGCGACGAGCTCCGTGGACACCCGCACCGAGAAGCGCATCCAGCAGGCGATGGACCTGATGACCGGCGGAAGGACGTCGTTCGTGATCGCTCACAGACTGTCGACCGTCCGCAACGCCGACAGGATACTGGTGATGGTGGGAGGGGAGATCGTCGAATCCGGCACGCACGAGGAGCTGCTGGAGCTCGGCGGATACTACCGGACCCTCCATGACGCGCAGTTCGAGGAGGGGGACCGAGGTCCCCCGGCCCATCACCGGACGTCCAGCCCGCCGATCGCGCCCAGTAATCCCGGAGCTCTATGTCGAACTCGTGGTCGACGGCGCAGGACCTGTCGTCCATGTCCAGATATGTGACGTCATCTGCGCCTAAGGCGAAGGTGAAATCAGAATGCAGCCATCCGGACGGCGTTCTGATGGCATCCCACATGTGTCCCTCCCCCTGGGACGTCCCGACTACGCAGATCGTCCTGAAACCGCAGGCGTTCAGCATGAGCGAGGCGGCCATCGAGATCGATGAGCACACGCCCCTGCGGTGCACCAGCGCCCCTACGACGGAGCGATACTCGTGCTCAGGGATGCTGTCATCGGCCTCCTTGATGTCGTAGACGACGTTGCCCCTGAGCCATCTCAGGACCGCCCTCTCTGCTGTGAAGATGTCGGGGGCCCCGCGCAGGCATCCGTAGTAGGCGTCGGAGAGCGCATCCCCGATGGCCCTGCGCATCGATGCGCGCGCGGCCTCGGTGTAGTGCTGGGTGATGAAGACCTCCGTGGCCATCCCGTCGATAAGATCCCAGGAGTCTATGCGACAGTGGAAGAGCATGGGATCGTCCAGATAGATGGCGTCGCTCACATCGAGCATCATCCCGGTAGTGAGACGGAGGTCCTCCACCCCGACGGAGGCGGACCCTCCGATCATGGCGGATCTTATGCGAGAGTACGCCTCCCTCTCGGACGTGTAGCGGAGGCGCCCCCAGTAGAATGGTTCGACCACTTCGGGAACGGAGAACATGGTATCGGGGAATGACGGCCCCCGGAGGTCATGGGGGCCGTCGGTTTTTGCTCAGATGCTGAACGGGTCGACGGCCTTCTCGCTGACCGGCTTCGTCGAGATCTCCAGCGTCGTGGAGACCTCCTTGCCCGCACAGGTGCTCCTCACTCTGAGCACGGCACCATCGTCGGTGTCGAACACGGTGTCGATGGGCGTTCCCTTCGGGAGTCCCGGAGGCAGCTCGAGCCTCATCTTGCCGATGCACCTGGCCCCCTTGGCGTTGGGGCTGAGCACCGCTCCCTCGCACTCGTTCTCGATGATGCGGTCCAGGATGGCGAGCTGCCCGTCGGCGACGGTGTAGTACCTGCGCTCGACGCTGGAGGGGATCTCGTCCCCTGCCCTCAGGTGGTTGTAGACCTTCTCCTTCTCGGTCCTGTTGTCAAGCGCGATGCATCCGTAGGACTTGGTCAGTCTGTCCTTCACGGTGAGCCCCAGGGCCCCGTAGAGGGCCGCCCCGCTCGCTATGGCCACGAAGGGGTCCTTGACGCTCACCCTCCCCTCCAGCTCCGGGTATGCCTCGATGATGCCGTTCCTGATCTGCGGCATCATGCAGGCACCGCCTGCGAGGATCACGCTGTCGGGCAGTCCGAAGCTGGGGTCGCGCTCCCTTGAGGAATCGATGGCCCTTCCGAGGGTCTCCAGGACGTTGGCGAGCAGATCCCTGGTGTTCTCGTCGAACTCCTGCTGGGTCATCTCGAAGGTCACGGCGACGTCCGGCCTGATGGAGAGCACGATGACGGTGGACGTAGAACCCTGGGAGAGCTCGATCTTGCACTCCTCGGCCAGGGCCCTGAGGGTCATGTCGGACCTGGTGTCGGCCTTGACGTCCTCGGGTGTCACGCCGGCCTCTGCGCAGTACTTCTCGAGCATCTGCCTGTAGACTCCGTCGGCCGTCCACCTCTCGCCGCCGAGGTTCTCGACACCCTTGGAAGCAAGGACCTCGAAGTCCAGCTGGCCGTCGTTGTTGACGGCCCTCATCAGTGTGATGTCGAGGGTCCCCCCGCCGAGATCCACCACTGCGATGGTGGAGCCGATGAGCCTGGAGTCGTTCCTGAAGTACCACAGCGCGGCGGCGGTGGGCTCGTTGACCAGGGCGATCACGTTGACGCCGGCGGCGGTGCAGGCATCGGTGACCTTGACCCTCTCGGGAGTGCCGTAGTTGGCAGGTACGGTCGGGACGAACTGGAAATCCGTACCGGGGAACATGCTCTCGAGGATCTCTCTGACCTTGCGGATGATGAGCGTGTACCCATCGGCAGGGGTGTATGTCTTGCCATCGATATCCCAGCTCTTGTTCGTCCTGAGGAACTGCTTGAAGAGCTGGATGACCCTCTCGGGCTGGGTCACCGCGTTGCGCTTCGCCTGGTCCCCGTAGAGCATGGTACCGTCGGGAGCGATGTAGATGGCGGAAGCCATGGGGGCGGTCCTTCCGGTGAGATTGACCTGCTGGGGTTCGGTGTCGTATGCACCGATGACCCTGACCACTGTCTGGGTGGTGCCGACGTCCACGCCCACGAACATTACGACTGACTGCTTCTCCTCGGACATCACTGGCACCTCCTGTAGACGGACACGGCCTGAGGCATGATGAGCTCCCCGTCCAGCCAGTAGGCGGCACTGGTGACGACGTCCGCGACCCTGCCCTCGAGGGCCTCGTCGTCGGTGTCGATGACGGATACCGCCTCCATCATGGAGGGGTCGAATGCGTCGCCGGCAGAGCATCCCCTGGATTCGACCCCCATCCTCCTTACGGAGTTGCGGAGCATCAGGGCAGTGTTCATGGCGATCTTCCTGTCGGTCTCGGGGTCGCCTCCGATCGCATCGAGGAGAGGGTACGCCCTCTCGACCATCTCTGCGACCTTCAGGACCTCTCCGCGCACTGCCCCTGCGGCTGCGTCATCCCTGTGGCAGTCCATCTTCCTCTCGATTCCGATGAGGCGGCGGATGATTTCCTCCTCGACGGTCACCACTCCTCCGGAGCTGTTTCCAGCGGAGCCGATCGTCTCGCGGATGTCTGTGAAGCTGCTCACCATCATCGCCTTGATCTCGTCGAGCCCTCTCTGGTACATGTCGGGGGAGCATCCTCCCCCGCGTCCGCTCTTTCTGCGGTTCTGTCTCCTGTTTCCGTTGCGCTTGCTTCTGCTAGCCATCTTGGGGATCTCCTTTCTTTTCGTTGCGGCTCATTTTCGCCGTGATACCCCATAGACGGGGATCGGGCGCCGTTTTAGGAAACACGGCGCCGTTTCCGATTCAGTCATCCTCCTCGTCATCGTTGACAAGGGCATCGTGAATGATATTCCGCAGGTTGTCCCTCATCCAAGCGAACGACACCTCCGGCTCGTCATCATCCTCTTCCTCCTCCATCTCCTCGAAGACTCCGACGAGACCGAAGATGTAGTCCTCTGCATCGAAGCATCCCTCCGGGTCCGGATCCCTCCTGGGCCTGGCAACCCCTTCACCGGGGACGATGCCGTAGGCCTCCCATGTCGGGAGATCCGTCACGTACGGCTCATCCCCTCCATGGATGATCAGAGCCCTTCCGGGAGGCATGCGGGAGATGGACCTCGGGGTCACACCGTCGACCCCCGCCATCTCGCAGATCTCCTTCAGGAGTGAGAGGTCCCTGTTCGCCATGCAGACTATGTTCCCGCAATTGTTCACCACGATGTCCATGGCCGCGGGACCGTACCTGGCCTCCAGCTGCCTCTTGCTCTGGAGGACCAGCATGAAGCGTATGTTGCGGCTCCTCGAGATGCAGATCCTCTTGTCCAGATCGGGGATCATCGGCAGATTGGCCAGCTCGTCGAGGATGAAGTTCATCCTGACGGGCAGCTTTCCTCCGCCTTCCGCATGCGCCCTCCTGATCATCTCCGTGTAGACCATGCTCACATACAGCGATACGATCCCGTCGAACGTCCTGCTCTCATCCGGGATCCTGAGGAACACCGCCATCGATCTGAATCCGGCATCGGAGGCCGAGAAATCCCCGTTGGAGAACATGGAGCACACACCCGGGTTCGATATGTAAGGCAGCAGCCCCCTGTCGAAGAATGATAGGATGCACCTCCTTGTGTTGTCGGCATTGATGACTGTGCCCGAGATGTTCCTCCGCTCCGGGGCGTCGGAGGGCAAGGACTCCAGGAGCATCTTCGTGAGACGCTCGTTGTTTTCGAACACGGTCTTCAGAGAATAGATGTTGCCAAGGGTGAACTCCTCGCGAGAGCATCTCCTGAGGAGGAGCTGTGCGCATCCCACGAAGAGATGGGCCGCCATGTCCACCCAGTATTTGTCGTCCGGGTTCCCGTTGTCCATGAGGACCAGCGCCATGTCCTCCAGTAACCTGGGCACCATGTCCCTCTCCAAGCGGTCCTCCGACCGGTACTTGTCGTAGATCTCGGAAAGGAAACCTACCCTGTCGCTTGAGTACGGGTCACGGGCATCCAGGGTGTGGATCTCGTAACCGAGCCTTCTGAGCTCGCCCCCGAGAATCCCCTCGATCTCGCCCTTCGGGTCCTCGACCATGAACGACTCCCCGTTCCAGGCCATGGAGAGGCATGCCGGGATGATGAGACAGTGCGTCTTCCCGGCTCCTGTCGACCCTATGATCAGCCCATGGTACGGGGAACCGTCGAAAACTGGCCTCCCGTTGCAGAAACGGAGGGGGATCCCGCCTCCAGGATTGCCTTTCATGAAACTCTCGGAGGCATCCCCCTGGATTCGTCCGTACATGACGGACGGATCGTCCCCTCCAGGGGTGCATCCCCCGTTCTCATCCGGGTCGGCATCGATGCCCGAGCATGCCACGAATATCTTCGGCGTCACCGAGGACGAGATTTCCCTGGCCAGGCGGATATGGTACTCGAGGTCCTTCGGCCCGAATCTGCGGCCGTTTCCCACACGCTCCCAGGTCCTGACCCATACCTGGCCATCCTCCATGTCGTAGTCCAGCACCCCCTCTGAGTTACGCTTGTTGAAGTCATGCACCAGTCCGGAGACCTTCTGCCTCGCCTTCTCTGGAACATCTGGTTTGAGCTCGGTGATGAACATCACATGGTCGTCCCAGATGCGGACCATGACGGGAGGACAGAACCCCTCGTTGAGATCGGGGATGAACTTGATGGTGTCCTCCGTCTCCTCCTTGATTCTGGCATTCTGCTTCTGGAGCATCTTCCTGACCCTGTCCTTGCTGTCTTTCATATCATCAGCCTCGGACGGACCATAGCATATGACCAGCCTCCGTTACGGAAACGGGATGAGGTTCCCATCATCGGTGGGAGGGAGGATTCATGGGATGCGACATGGATGACTTCGAAGACGCGACCGCCAGACTCAAGGCGTTGGCCGAGACATGGGCCGCTGCAGGGTTCCCGCCGTACGCCTCGGATCTGCTGGCACTGTCTTCCAGAATGCGGGATGCGTTCGGCCTCGAACTGTCTACCGAGCCGGAATGCCTGTCTCTCGAACGGTCAGCTGTCCTCCGCATCATCGAGCGGGATGACGTCCGCCCCGGGATCGTACTCAGGTTGCTTTTCATGATGTCCGATGGCGGCATCATCTTCCTGGTCCCGGATGTGCCCATCGGCCCCGATCTCCATGGGAGGGCGGTGCACACTACCGAAGGGGACCGCATACTGGCTGATCCTGGGCTCATAGCATCTGAAATGGGACTGCTGGCACTGCAGCGCGACATCCTCGAGATGTCCCGCACGTCGGATTCCAGGACCGCCCGCGAGATCGGATACTTCTCGGATGCCGCAGACGACATGACCGGGAGGGTCTTCACCTTAGATGGCACCGTCAGACCGTTCGGCCTCTGGAAGAACAGGTTCGCATTCCTGTTCACCGCGATGAGGGCATACTGCCGTGCGAGAGGACTCCTGAGGGATGTTCCCGCCTCCATGCGCCCCTACTGCGACATCCGCTCAGATGAACGCGGAACGAATCTTCTGAATGAGACGGAACTGAACGGATTCTTCACGGGTCTGGATGTGGACCCCAGGGTCTCTTCCGCGGAGATCAGGTCTTTGGCCGAGGGCATCATCGGGCTCGAGGCGATGGATGTGCTGCCGAGGCCCCCTGCCTGGGCGGACCTCCATCTGAGGGTCAGAAGGTTCTCCAGAACAGATTTCATCGGGCAGTTCAACGGGAGGCTGAGGGACGTCCTGGTCAACACATCCAGGCCGGACGTGCTGGTCCACGAGTACGGACATGCAATGGACTTCTTCATGAACAGGCCATCGACATCGTCTTCATTCATCCCTGTGAAGACGCTGTATTCGAAGGACGTGCTCCCTAGACTCGTCAGCGACCCGAACCTGTGGTACTACCTCTCCCCTTCTGAGGTGTTCGCGAGGACGTACGAGATCTATGTGACCATCAGAGCGGGCCCCTCCTACATCCTGAGGGACATCACGGGATCCAGTGTGCACCCGAGATCCGAGGAGCTCGATCTTGCGATAACAGATTTCTTCGATGGTCTGATCGAAGGTCATCGAAGGGTCGGACCATCGACTCCGGAGAGCGATCTCTCCCTCTCGAAGAGTTGAGAGCACTTGAGGAAGAACAGGCTCATTTTGCCTCCCTCGTCCAGATTACGTGCCGTATCGTATGTCAGCCCCAGGGAATCGCATTGCTTCATGATCCACAGCGCAACCTCGACGTCCGTGCGGCCTATGACGACGACTGTTCTCTTCACACCGATCTCATCGGTGTCTCTGGCATCTTTCAGCATATTTGGTAGGACCCTCTCTCCGATGCTCCCGTTGAGATCATGACTATTCAAATTCCGGGGATCGTCGCTCAGGACCCTGTAATGACGGATGTGCATGCCATCATGTTCGAAGACGTATGTGTTGTTCAGTCCGTTAGCATCCAGATGACCGAACTTGTCATTACCTTTCAGGTTGTAGTACTCGGAATCCAAGCTACCTATGGACCCGAATATTATCACCACCTTGGATTCCACATCGTATTGCTTCGGAGGGGGCGGATTTGATGACAATACGGGGCATCCCAGTCTTAGCAACTCCCGGTCTCCATCGAAATCGATCATTGATGTCAGCCATATGAGACTCAGGGTCTTTTCCAGGATGCTCTCTGCCCTCATCCAAATGGTCCCTGGTTCAAGGGTGTGAGGCGATATGCCGGACTTCGCATCCTCAGTGAAACGGTAAGGCAACAGCTGACTGAAGTCCACGATGCACATCGGATGGCCATGCAGGACCGGGCACCGGAGGCCGTCGTCATCTTTCAAGAAGCGTTGGAGTTCGTCACCGACGAATACTGGAAGGAGGATGTCATCCTCAGGTTGATCGTCATCATATGCCTGTCCCCTTCTCCTGAAGTTCCCAACATCGACCTGGATGTCTTCGAACGTCGCCGCAAGTCCGTACTTGTCGTTGCTTGGGATGATCCTGCATTCCGCACTGCAGTTGCCGTAATCCTTGATCCACTGGAGGAATGTCAGCATCGGCAAATCGAGGAGCTCCACTGTCCCTTTGCCCGGTCTGAGCCCCCGCATTTTCCTGATGGATCTGGACATCGGGCCATAAAGTCCCTCCAGCACCTCCCTTTTTCCTCTCGAGTCCATCCCACCCCCTATATCGCTGTATAGTATCGAATAGATGATGCCGATTGAGCGTCCACAACATCTCTCCTTGGAGGATCTCATGCGGATATCCTCCCATGCAGTCTGAGGGTGGGTCTTACAACCATCATGGATGACGCGATCACCGGCCTCTGAACGATCTCAACGGCCTGGTCGGCATCATCGATCGCATCCGGAGGCATATCTGCTTCCGACGGAACATGATCCTGATTCCAAGTGATCCCCAGGTCCTCCAGTGCGCGGATCGCGCTCTTGTTTCCCTTGGATGCTGATACGCGATAGTACCGTTCGGCGGAATCCATATCGCGTTCTGACCTGGACCTGTTCCCCAGTTTGTAGAACGTCTCTGCGATCTCCAGCTCTCTGGCTTTGTCGTAGAATCTGTTCGCGGCGTCCTCTGATTCATCCACACCATCGCCTTCGAGATATATGTCGCCCAATACACTGGCCGCATCTGGGCTCCCGTTCTCCATTGCCTTCTCGTACCACTCGATCGCAGTATCGATGGATTCCTCGACGATGTCCCCGTTGTCGTATATCGCACCGAGATTGTACATCGCCCTCTCGTCACCCAAGGCCGCGGCCTCTTCGAACAGGCGTATACAGTCCTCGGTGGATTGGTTCACCCCATCCCCCCTCATATACATGAACGCGAGATGCCTCCTGCAGTCGTTGCATTCCGGACCCCCTTCATCAGCAACCCTTCTGTACAGATCGGCTGCTTTGTACAGGTCCACCTCCACCCCGTCACCATGTTCGTACATTATCCCCAGATTGATCATCGAATTGATCTCGCCCAGTTCGATGGCCTTCAAATAGAACTGGACAGCACGCTCTTTGGAATGATGCAGTTCGCTTTCGCTGTCGTAGATCGAGCCCAGGTTGTGAAAGGCCAGACCAGAGCCCATTTCTCCGGCCTTCTCGAATAGGGAAATCGCCTTCTCCTCGTCTTTAGGACCTGTACGAGACATCCATACCATTGATGCCAGATTGCACATGGCATCAACATCGCCAAACCTTGATGCTCTCGCGTATAGAGCTCTGGCCCGTTCATCGGATTGTGTGACGCCTTTCCCCAGATAGTAGATGTTGCCCAGATTGTACATGGCCTCGGGGACATCATCGGATATCGCCTTCCTGTACCAGGTGACAGCTTTGTCCATGGACTGCTCCAGCCCAAGTCCGAACTCGTACATGACCGCGAGATTGAAACTGGCGTTCGAATCACCGTATGATGCGGCGATCCAATTCCATATTGCGGAAAAACGATCGGATTTCGTCAATCCATCAACGTCCTCCACACTGTCATCCTCGCGGTAGAGATAGCCAAGATAGGAGCACGAGCCCACGTCCCCACCCAGTGCCGAATCCATCATCCATCCTACACCGCGTCTCGGATCGGCATCGATACCTTTCCCCTCCAGATACATCAGAGCAAGATTGAACTGTGCGTCGGACACATCCTGTATCGATGAGATCACGAACCATGCCTTGGCATCATCGAACCTCGAATCCTCCAAGGATGTCACCCCGACATTGAACTGAGCTATCGGATCCCCGGAATACGCCTCCCTGAGTTCCTCCTCGCGGAGTGATGAATCCCCTCCATCCTCATCTGCCACATCATCGGATCCATCGACGTCGGGATATTCGTCAAGGAACCTCTCCTCGTCCACAAGTTCGTCTGGAATGTTTTGACAGTACAGTTCTGAATTGCTGGAGTCCAATATGCATTCGACATACTCCTCATCCTCGCGGAGTGATGAATCCCCTCCATCCTCATCTGCCACATCATCGGATCTATCGGCGCCGGGATATTCGTCAAAGAACCGTCCCTCCGCATTCACCAATATGTCTGGAATGTTTTGATAATACAGTTCTAAATTGCTGGAGTCCAATATGCATTCGACATACTCCTCATCCGAGCTATTTGCCGAGCGGGAATCCATTGGCTCCGGATCCAGACTTCTGCGTTCTTTGGTCAATGTGGGCCCCAAAGGGTCCGCTCCGTCGTCGAGCCACTGGATCACCACCTTCTCCGGACAGAAGTACAGAGCCGACGTTATGCGTTCCATCTGGGCATCCGTCAGGTCCGAGTTGAGAAGTCCTATGGCGATGAACGGCGAAGGTTTGTTCAGATATCCGCACGACGAGAGGGTGGATACAGCCCATTCTGCCGAATGTTCCCTTTCGAAATCCTCCAATGTGCAGAGTTTGAACACCTCCTCATCGTCCAGGTAAGTCGCTTCCCGCAGACCGTATGTCACCGGATGTATGGATTCAATGATGTTCATCAACAGGTCCGTGTCTTCGATGTGGAGCCTCTCGACAAGTGATACCGCTCTGAAAGCCGTATCGAGATCCCCGTGAGACGTCAGACATGACATGATCCCCATCCGGTAAACCAGTCTGTCCAATACGACGTCCGAATTGATGTAGGCCGAGAATAGGTCCTCTACCCGGACCTTTCCGTCCGGCATATCGATGCGGTTGCGGATGAATGAGTGCTTCTCGATCAGGTCGCAGTTGTTCCAGATTCCTGAATACAGTGCGGACAGGTCCTTATTCGACCGTAAGAGACGGATGGCTTTGACATCGTCGGATTCGGTCCCGATACCACAGGCGTAGGTCCACGCCAGGGAATCGCTGTCCGCCATGTTCGACGCCGCCTGATGGATGGCCTCATCATAATCGCTAGGAGGTGAGATGATGGCGATCCTGACGAGGAGACGAAGCAGGCCGATATCCTGGGGAGCATTCCTCAGCATCTCCGTCCCCACCCTGCGTAACTCGCCGTCGTAATCGACGAGTTCCTCCAGCGTCATGACAGGGAGGTCCACCTTGTCACCCATAACGCTCCTGGGTTCCATCTCCGAGAGAAGCCGCGTCAATGTCCGACGCAACGTCACGTCGGATCCCCTGTAGGCCATGAGAGAGGATGCTCCTTGGAATTTAAGAGATTAGAGAGTGGAGACGATTCTCTCCAATCCGTCCAATCCCTTTTGGATGTCTTCCAACGACCTCCCGCCCGTGATCGAGACTGAACCGTTGGAGTAGACGCTGGCCACCAGGCCGTCCCCCATCCTGACGACTAGCGCCGGATGGTACTCAGGATCGTAGTCCGATACCCCGCGGGGGAGTCCCCTGTGTACCTCCATGAGGTCCACCCTCCTTCCCAGCGACGAGACGGCCGATACGTTGGTCACTTCCCACGATACGACCTCCGTCGGACCGAGGACCCGGGAGAGGGCGTCCTCCGCCCATCCCAGGATGCCTTCGACATCCTCGACGGAAGCGGCCGACACCGAGACGGAGCCGGAGGCGTTCACGCGTATGCTCCCCTCGTCGAACCGTGCGACGGCACATCTCGGCCTGAGGACGGTCTCGAAGCAGGCGTACATCTCCAGGACACCGATGTCCACCCTGCGGGAGAGACGTCCGGATGCGAAGTATGTGACGCTCAGAGGCTCCATCCCTCAGCCTCCTTCGCACGGATTCCGAACGCTTCGGAGATTCTGGGCACCAGGACCCTGTCCGCATCGGAGCGATCGCCCCTCATCAGGTGTATGTCGACTGCCTCCATCGTGGTCAGGGCCTGCCTGTAGGACGGTCCCAGAGCGCTCACGATGTCCGCATCCAGCCCGGACATCTCCCTGGCAGTGACGATCACGGCACCGTCGCCCATCGCCCTCCTGACGATCGTCGCGTTCTCCGGTGACACGTTGAACTCACGGAGGACGGCACCTCCTTCGATGCTGTACTCGGTGCAGAACCTTGAGATGCGCCTCCCCCTCCCGATCACACCTCCGGGTACGGTGTCCATGCGCCCGACCACCGCGATGTCGTGACGGACCCCTGCGGCGAACCCGTCAGGGATCATCATCGATGCGAGACGGCCGGAGTCGGTGATGATGGACATGGACCTCCCGCGGATCTTGTCCGATGTCGAGTCGCCGACATCCATGCATCCGGAGACGATGGCCCCCATCGCGATGGCGTCCTCCAGATCGGACCTGAGCGTGAACTTGCCGTGGTCGGCAGGCATGTCTGGGATCTGGACGAGACGTCTGTCGAATGCGATCGAGAGGACCGAGTTCTCCCTCAGTCTGCGGAACATCGGGCTCCTGACGTAGTCGCAGATCCCCATCCCGTCGGGGGATACGTCAGTGTGGGCAAGGTCCCCCGGCATCATCCTGAAGAGGTGTGGGTCACGGTCCATGATGCGGTCGATGAGCACCTTGTGACTGCAGGAATCCGCTGGTTCGACACCGATCGACGCCCTCACCAAACGGGGGAGGAAGGAGATGAGATATGGGAACGTGTCGGTGATGTGACTGTTCAGGGCAGACAGGGCGTTTCCGGTCCTCGACTTACCGGAGAGGTCAAGTGCAACATTCTTGCATATCGCAGAGTACCTCTCAGCGTTGCAGTTGACCTTGTGCTTCTTCTCGGAGGCATCCACCGTCTCGATGGTGTCGAGGTTCGCCCTCAGTGCGAGGCCCATCATCATCGAGTACAGGAGTTCCGGCTCCCCGTAGATGGGATTGAACCTGCTGCCGCAGAGCGGCCTTGCGTACTCCCTGAAGACCATGGCTTCCGTGTCATGCTGCTTGTAGGACGGCATGACGAGGTTGACTTGTTTTGTAATATAATGAAGGCAGTGAAGAGAAAGGTTTGTCTTCACCGCCTTTTTATATAGAGGTTTGATAGGAAGGAATCACGGTCCTGGACCGGTTCCTCATATAGGGATCAGATACCTGTACCGACATCCCAGGCAGTTCATGATGATCCCCCGGGAGCACTTCTCGCTGTTCCATTCCCTGCTGCCGCATACCGGACAGGGAGGCCCGTCCACCGCTGGCATCGGGATCCCCTCCGTCCGGTGTTGCATTCGGTATTCCCCATATTCGATCTCCTGCCACTTCGGCATACGGACATTAGGGGGAGGTCCCCGAGCATTCCGGAAACATGGAGACGATTCCTAGAGGGACACATCGTTCGTCAGTGACACTGACATCATCACGTCATGAAGAGCCGGATGCCCGGGAGCATGATGCGAAGATCCGGATGAACGGAAACAAGGAAGGGAAGTTCGCCCGGCCGTTCCCAGCCGAGCGTTTGGAAACCGGTTTCAGAGCTTGAGCTCCAGGTCCTCTCCCTTCGAGCGGGCGTCGACGACCTCGGCCACTGCCGTGAAGTATGCGTCGGCGGAGGAGTTGAGGGCGGTCTCGAGGGAATCCTGGATGACTCCGATGATCAGTCCGACACTGACCATCAGCATGGCCGTGGCGTTGTCGATACTGAGCATGGAGCAGGCCATGGGGATCAGCATGAGGGATCCGCTGGGAACCCCGGAGGCTCCGCACGCGGCGATGGTGGCGATGATGCAGAGGATCACTGCCATCGCCGGAGGGACGTCCATGCCGAGCGTGAAGGCCAGACTCAGGGACAGGACGGTGATGGTGACCGCCGCTCCATTCATGTTGATGGTCGCTCCCAGGGGGATCGAGACGGAGTAGAAGTCCTTGTTAAGGCCCATGTCCTCGCACAGCTTCATGTTGACGGGGATGTTGGCGGCGGAGCTCCTGGTGAAGAAGGCCATGACGGCGCTCTCCCTCAGGCACTTGAAGAGGAGCCTGTAGGGGTTCCTGCGCATCAGCACCGCGCCGATGAGCGGGTTGGTGATGAACATGACGATGCACATGCAGGCCACGAGCAGCACGATGAGCGCCCCGTAGTCGAGGAGGACGCCGAGTCCGCTGGTGGAGATGGTGCCGTAGATGAGTCCGAAGACTCCGATGGCGGCGAACTCGATGATGATCCTGATGACCCTGGTGACGAGGTTTCCGATGTCGGCGGCCAGGGACTTGGTGGTCTCGTTGCCGAACTGCTTCATGACGAGGCCGAATATGGCCGCCCAGAACAGGATGCTCAGGTAGTTGGCGTCCATGAGAGCGGTCACGGGGTTGGTGAAGATCCCGACGATGAGGCCCCTGATGAGGGTCCAGGTGTCGTTGACCTCGGGCGGGGTGCCCCCCTCGAGAGGCAGTGTAACCTCGATGGGGAAGGCGTAGCTCATGAGCACGGACACGGTGGCGGCGACGACGGTGCTGCCTATGTACAGAATCATGACGACCCTGAACTTGGTACCGAGACCGGGTTTGGAGGCCGCCAAGGCGCTCAGGACCAGGGCGAAGACCAGGATGGGTGCGATTGCCTTCAGCGCGCCGACGAACAGTTCGCCGAGCATGATCAGGGGATCGATGTTCGGCACGATCAGCGCGAGGACGATGCCGGCCAGAAGACCGGCGACAATGCGCACTACAAGATTGATGGATGTCCACTTTTCGTAGACCTCTCTTAGTGCCATGGCCCAAAGTCACACTGACCCTATAAATCGAATCCGATTGCAACTATCGAACATATAATATACTGGCACATGGGCAAATACAATATTGTACATTCTGCCAGTTCTGGAAACGCCCTCGGCAAGACCTGGACCTTCTGGCACATCGGGGCACGTCGACCCGTTGTCGTAGATCGAGAAGAGGAGAATTCGCCCCCTCGCGGGGGCATGGATGTGTTTTCAGACCGACAGGACCGGCACCCTGGACGCCAGCTCCTGGTCGCTCTTGCCGACGATCCACCAGAAAGGCGCGGCGGCTGACTTGCAGTCCTCTCCGACGGATGATGCAGCGAAGTAGCGCACATCGCTGAAGACGGACTCGAGCACCTTGACGAAGCCCTCCTGGCCGTTGTCGATCAGGAACTTCCTCACGTTGGCGTTCTGCAGAGGCGGGGACATCACGTCGTTCCTCGAGGCCACGACGGCGAAGGGGATCCTGGATACGGACCCGGGCCCGACGCCGTTGATCTGGGTGAACATGCTGTGGAACGACTCGAAGACGTCCATCGGGGTAGCGCCCCTGCCTCCGTGCTCCAGGGACACCGGGTCGAACACGAACACGATCCCGTCGGAGTAGGTGTAGTACTCCTCAAAGAGGACCTTCCCGTCCCTCGGCTCGAACTCCACACCGGAGATGTCGTTGATGATGAGCTGACGGTCGGCCATGTCCCTCGAGCGGAGGAACAGGCACTCCGAGTCCAGCTCGCCGGATGCGGTCTTGGCGACGACGTCCTTGGCGGCCACGGCCTGCTTGGAGACGCCGGGCGTGATGGCCTCCACGGCCACGTCCCTGGACCTGGCCACCTGGGTTATCGTGCCGACGGCGGCCAGCATCATGGTGGTCTTCCCGGCGCCGACGGCTCCGACCATCGCGATGGAGACCGGTATGGACTCGCGGGTGTCGATCTCGGCGTCGCAGTACGGGCAGACGGTGACGAGGTCCCCTCTCCTCCCGTGAATGCAGGGGAGGTCGTGCCCGTTGTTGCACGTATGTACCTTGTACCCGTACTCGTTGGGCACGGGGTAGTCCAGGATGAGCCCGCACCTGCACCTGACCTTCGGCCTGGAGAAGTTGCGCTTGCACTTGGGGCAGACGGAGAAGGACTGCCCGAAGGCCCTGTCCTCCCTCTTGGCCGCGGACCGGACCCTTCCGCCGATGACCCCCTTGACGATGGCGTAGGGGATGATCATGAAGACCGTGATGAGGAGAGACCAGACCGCATAGAACGGCAGCAGGACGATCGGCACGATGGCGAGCGCCTTGTGCTTCGATGCGGCCGCGGGGATGAGACCCCAGGGGGCGCCGAGGGCGCGGATGGTGGCCTTGGGCCTCTGGGTCCACAGGTACTGCGCCGGGTTGTCGGTCCCCTTCACGCCCAACGACCAGGGCGTGACCATCCCGATGACGGAGAGGACGAACCCGACGGCGACGATGGCCGCCTGGACCATATCGTCACCGAACAGGGCGACGAAGTCGGCGTAGAGCGATACGATGTATTCCAGACCCGGCACCTCTGCCAGGTCTATTCCCAGCTCCCCTCCGTGTGGGGCGAAGAGGTACAGGGAGAGCGTCCCGTCTTCGATGATGCCCATCAGGGTGAGCATCAGCGACAGGGCCGCGAACAAGAGTGCAATCCCGAAGACGACCCCCACGGTCGCCTTGTTAGTCCCATTCATTGCAAGGTTAATGGTGGGACCGATTAAATACTGTACGAGGGGCGGGCGGACCCGCCCCGGAAACGTCAGATCCTGTCCAGAGCCTGGGACAGGTCGGCGATTATGTCCTCCGCGTTCTCGCATCCGATCGATAGACGGACGGTGGACGGGCCTATGCCGGCGTCGCGGAGCTCCTCCTCGGTCATCTGCGAGTGCGTGGTGCCTGCGGGGTGGATGACCAGCGACTTCATGTCGGCGACATTGGCAAGGAGTGAGAACATCCTCAGCGAGTCGGCGAAGCGCTTCGCCCCCTCCTTGCCCCCGGCAGTCTCTATGGTGAAGATGGACCCCGCGCCGTTCGGGAAGTAGCGCTCGTACAGGGTGTGGTCCGGATGGTCCTCCAGCATCGGATGGTTCACGCGCTCGACCTTGGGATGGTCCCTCAGGAACTCGACCACGCGCTGCGCGTTGTACACATGACGCTCCACCCTCAGGGAAAGCGTCTCGAGGCCCAGCATGAGGGCGAAGGAGTTGAACGGAGAGATGCATGCGCCCATGTCCCTGAGAATCAGGGCGCGGATGCGATTGCACACAGGAGAATCCTGGAATGCCCCGGTGAAGGACACGCCGTGGTAGCTCGGATCGGGCTCCGACATCCAGGGGAACCTGCCGGACCCCTCCCAGTCGAACCTGCCGTTCTCCGCTATCACCCCTCCTAGGACGGCGCCGTGCCCGCCGATGAACTTGGTGGCAGACTCGATGACGATGTCGGCGCCGTGGTCCAGCGGCCTGAACAGGTACGGGGTGGCGAAGGTGTTGTCGACCACGAGCGGCACGCCGTGGGAATGACACATTTCCGCCAGCGCGTCGATATCGATCAGGTTGGCGTTGGGGTTTCCGATGGTCTCTACGAAGACCATCCTCGTGTTCTCCCTGATGGCATCCTCGAAGTTCCCGACGGTCCCGGGCTGCGTCGGATCTACGAACGTGCATTCCACGCCGTGGGCCCTTATCCCGTGCTGGAAGTAGTTGAAGGTCCCGCCATAGATCGTGTTGGCGGAGACGATGTGATCGCCCGTGCGGGTCAGATTCTCGACCACGTACGCGATGGCCGCCGCACCGGATGCGACGGCCAGGGCGGCCGTTGCGCCCTCCAGGGCGGCTATGCGCCTCTCGAAGGCCTCCGTGGTGGGGTTCGTGAGACGGGAGTATATGTTCCCGGGCTTCCTCATCGCGAAGATGTCGGCCGCCTCGTCGCAGCTGCCGAAGACGTAGGATGTGGTCAGATAGAGCGGCGTCGCGCGGGCGCCCGTCGACGGGTCCGGGGTCTCCTGCCCTGCGTGGAGCATGACCGTCTCGAACCTCTGGCCGTCCGGATTGAGCGGCCCCGCCGGAATGTTGCTGTCTTCCCTGAAGCCCATGGGATTCACGTGACCCCCAACGCGAGCACCGTATTTCTTCGTGCCGAGCGCGATCGGTACTTCAGCGGTATCCCGATGGTCCTCTCGTAGAAGATTGGGTTGTAGTACCTGCCGCGGTTCACCGTGGCATCGCCGTACTCTATCGCCCCCTTGGGGCACATCTGGATGCAGGCCATGCAGAGGGAGCACTTCTCCTCGTCCCAGACCGGCTTCCTGTGGTAGACCTTGATGATCTGCTCCGGGCAGATGTCCTCGCAGATCCTGCACTCGATGCAGGCGTCGGTGATCCTGAAGGGCTCCGTCACGCGCTGCTCGTCGTAGAGCGCATAGATCTCCCTCCAGTCCTTGTCACCCTTGTGGGCGCACATGTCTCCCGACTCACCCGCCTTGATGGACCCTATGATGCGGTCGATCTCGGCGTCGGCGGCCCTCAGCGTCTCCTCCGCCTGCTCCTTTGTCGGGGGGTCGAAGGCGAAGACGGAGTTGTCGGGCATGACCACGTCGTAGGATGCATCGACCCTCAGACGACTGCCGAGCTCCTCGGCGAGCATCTCGCAGGCCCCTCCGGACTCCTCCCCGCAGGTGGTCACGGCGAACACCCTGCCGGGGTTCAGGACTGTGACGTTCCTGGCGAACTCGAGGACCATGCGCGGGAGCCCGTAGTAGTAGGTGGGGAACACGAACCCGACGGGCTCTCCCTTGGCGTCGTAGGTGTAGCGCTTGTACCTCACCGCCGCGGCGATGTCGATCATGCCGGAGCCGATGGCTTCGGAGATGCGCTTGGCGGCCGCGTACGAGTTCCCCGTGCCGGAGAAGACGAATATCATGACCCGAGGGTCGACGTCCTCTGATTTAAGGAACTGGGTGGGAACCGGTCGGAATGAAGGCCAGTTAACGGCGTTGAATCGGATGTCGGACGGGAGCATTATATCGTCCGTGCCGATTCACGTCGGCATGGTCAAGACCGTACGCGCTTCGCACATCCTCGTACCGAACGAGAAGGACGCCCAGAGCATCATGGACCGCCTCGCCAAGGGCGAGGACTTCGCCACCCTGGCGAAGAGGTTCTCCAAATGCCCCTCCAAGGCCAAGGGAGGGGACCTCGGATGGTTCGCCAAGGGACAGATGGTCAAGCCCTTCGAGGACGCCTGCTTCGCCGGGAAGACCGGCGACGTCGTAGGACCGGTTCAGACCGAGTTCGGATACCACGTGATCAAGATCACGGGACAGAAGTGATGGGGAGGGGACACACCCCCTTCCCGGAAACCGTTTCAGCAGACCTTCTTGAGCTGGTAGGAGCTGAAGATCTGGAGCAGACCCATGAGGGCGGTCATGACCCCGATGACGATCATTATCACGTCGGCGGTGTCGTCCAGGTTGAATATGGCGACAACACCGAGGACGATGAAGATCGCCCCGACGATTATCGACACGAACCTCGATCCGGACGCTATAGCGAATCCCGGCGCCGCCCCCAGTAGCGACATCAGACCAATGATTATGAGCAGCAGGGCGAGCAGGGCCATCGCGATGTCCGCGATGAGGTTGGGGACGATGATCAGGACCAGACCTATGACGGCGACCACTATGCCCATGGTCATTCCGAACTTGAATCCGGAGCTGTACGTATCGTAGATGGACAGCGCTCCGTACACGAGCATGAGGACCCCGGCGAGGATGATGATCCATTTGAGACCCTCGCCCTGAAGGGCGGCGAGAAGGATACCGACGATGAGCAGGAGCACTCCCGACACCATCGAGTTCTTCCAGGGATTGTACTTCTCAACGACTACCTCCACTGAATTCACCAGGATATGGAGGCGAGTCCGGACCATTTAATGGTTGTCTCAGTCATCCAGCCTGTTCAGGCGTATGACGACGGGGACCTGGTGGCACAAATCCTGGCCGCATAGGATGTCGGCGTCCGGATTGGAGGCCAGCACACTGTCGTCGACATCCTTCCAGTGCATGAAAACCAGAGTACCGGCGCGGTCCCCCGGGGCCGGCTCGACGACCACATCCTTGCCCTTGGTCCTGGCCGCATCCGCTACGTATCTGACGAAGTCCTCGCGGGACATCCTGCGGGGGCCGGTCACCGCGCCCACGGAACGGTCGGAGACGAATGCTGAGACCCTGGCCTCCAGGGTGGCGGGGTCCTCCTCGGCGGAACAGCAGCTCATGAGACGGGGAACGCGACAGAAGGTAAAGGGTTTGGGAAGGGGTTTCGATCGGATCCTTCCGGATCAGATACCCATCCTCTTCCTGACATCGCTGTCGAACATGAAGATGAGCATGTAGAGGTAGACGATGGCCATCAGGATGCTGGCGAGGATGTCGTACCATGCTCCGCCGAATGCTCCGGAGAGCCTGAGGATGAAGAAGACGAGGAAGATGACGACCAGGATGATCCAAAGGATCCTGTCGAAGTTGGTGGTCTTGCCGTCGTTGATCTTGCCGGCGATCCAGCAGATGATGATACCGAGGATTATCATACCGACGTTGGACCAGGTGGAGATGCTGACTCCCCAGGTTCCAGCGATCGCTCCGAACAGAGAGGCGACGATGGTGGCGAGTCCGACAGTCTTGACGAACTGAGCGAGGACGTCGATCTTCTTGTCAATCTCGCCCTTGCGGACGCTGTTTCCGAAACCGAAGTAGATGAAGGCCGCCAGAAGCGCACCGATACCGGCGACGACGAGAGCGAGCCTGTCATCGCCCTCCTTCACCGCTCCGTTGTAGATGGAGATGATGGCGCTGATGATCGACAGGATGGCGACGAGGAACAGGCCCCATCCAGCGATTTTCGTGTTATCGAAGAATGACATTGGATAACCTCGGCTGAAGTATAGGATTGTCGTTCTACTTATATCTGAGCGTGTACAAACAGGATTATAAGCTATTGTCTATCATTTATAATTCTTACATCATTAATCGTCCATATCCAGTTCCCATCGCCCTGTGGTATCCACCCCAATCGATTTCTATCGCCGATGCGCATCCGGACCTCATGCTAATACAGTCCTGCCCTTCGGAGAGCGACCCCCGCGACAAGGTGTCCGGCTTCGTTTCTGACCGCAACATTGGATCAATTGGTGGCCTCCGCACGGACGGGATGCAATTCCTGATAGACCTGGTGAGAGGCGAGATAGAGAGACAGGAGCCGGACTCCAAGGTCGTGATGCTCGACAGGGACTTCCTCATCGACAACGACGTGGACTTCGCCAGAGACCTCGTGCGCGTCATGGACGACATGACGTCCGGGGACACCAGGATCAACTGGATCGTTGAGCAGGATGTGCCCGTGATGGACTGGCAGAAAGCTCTCGAGAAGCTCAAGGGCAGGGACACGCAGGTGTATCTGTTCACCAACGCCTGCCGCCAGGTCCCGTGCTGCTTCAGGCTGCTCGGGAACCAGTGAAGTGGGGGCCATCGGCCCCTGTTTTCTCACTGCTGGAACTCCTCGCGGATGGCCAGCAGCATGTCGTGGAAGGTCGTCTTCTCCGGCACTATGTCGGGCTTGAACCCCAGTTCCTCCAGCTTCCTGGATGTTGGCAGCCCTATGGCCGCGATCTTCGTCCCGTGAAGATACTCCGCCGCCCTCTCCTTGCCGTAGCGATCTTCGAGCTTCGAGATGAAGGACGACGCGGACATGGGCGAGGAGAACGCCAGAGCGTCGATCTTCCCCTGCTTGAGGGAGATCATCATATGGAGCATGCCGTTGCCCATGCCGGCCTCCCTGAGACGGTAGACGGCGACGTCCACGACGTCCGCACCGGCCTCCCTGAGGCCGTCGGAGAGCACGTCGGTGCCGCTGTCGGACCTCACCAGGACGATGCGGGAACCGGATGCCTCCCCCTTGAGGAGGTCCACGAGACCGTAGGACGAGTAGTCCTCCGGGACGGCCGACGGCTCGATGCCCGCGGCCTTCAGCTTCGCCGTGGTGGCGGGGCCTATCGACACGACCTTCACCCCGGAGACCATGCCCGCGAGACCGTTGCCGAAGCGCGCCTGGCACTCCTCCACCGCTGTGGAAGAGCAGAACACGACGATGCTCCCGGGGATCGACTCCTCCAGCCTCTTGAACTCCGAATCCTCGCCTGGGAGGATCTCCAGGGACGGCGCCACCATGACGTCGAACCCGAGGTCCCTCGCCTCCTTGACGGCGTCCGGGAGCCTCTTGGACGGCCTGGTGAACCCTATCGTGGTCATACCAGGTCACCCAGCCTCTCACGGACCGAGGCCACCTCGCCGATGACCATTATGCCCGGAGGCTCCAGCGCCTTGTCGCGGATGGTTGCCTCTAGACCTGATACGGTGGTGACCTCGACCCTCTGCTCGGGCGTTGAGCCCTTGGATATGACCGCGGCGGGCATGTCTGGGGACATGCCGCCCTCGATAAGCTGCCTGGAGATGTTGCCGGCGTTGCCCAGGCCCATGAGTATCACGAGCGTGCCGTGGCCGTTCACAAGGGACCCCCAGTCGATGCGGTCGCCCTCGCGGCCGTCCTTCTCGTGGCCTGTGATGAAGGTCACCATGGACGCGTAGTCCCTGTGCGTGACCGGTATGCCGGCGAGCTCCGGAACGGATATCGACGAGGACACACCGGGGACGACGTGGACCTCGGCCCCCGCCTTCCTCAGCTCCTCGGCCTCCTCGGCCCCGCGCCCGAACAGGAACGGGTCGCCCCCCTTGAGACGGACGACGACCTTGCCCTCCTGGGCGTACTTTACCAGGAGCTCGTTCGTCTGCCACTGGCTGAGATGATGGTCCCGCGCGCGCTTGCCGGCGTCTATCAGCTCCGCGTCGGACCTGCACTCGCGGAGCAGGTCGGGGTTGGCCAGGGCGTCGTACATGACGACGTCGGCCTCCCTCAGCAGCTGCAGCCCTTTCACGGTGAACAGGCCCAGGTCGCCGGGTCCCGCCCCCACAAGATAAACCTTGCCTGTCATATCGAATCCCTCCTGCCTGTCAGGTACTCGGCGATATCCAGGAGCTCGTCCATCACGTAGTCGACCGGGAGGTCCGTGGAGACCCTCCTCGGCTCCTCGGTGTACGTGTATGACACGGCCTCGACATGGATCGAGTCACCGACCATCTTCGCGTTTATTCCCACGGGCGAGGAGCACCCCGCACCCATCAGCTTCATGATGCCGCGCTCGACGCCCGCCTCGGCCCTGGACCTGCGGCTCTCAAGCTTGGAGATCCTGGAGCGCGTCTCCTGGTCATCGGACCTGCACTCGACCGCTATGATGCCCTGGGCGGGGGCCGGCACGAACACCGTGTCGTCGAGGACGTGCATGGGCCTGTCTATGCCCATCCTGTCCAGACCTGCCTTGGCGAGTATGATCGCGTCGAAGTCCCCCGCATCGAGACGGGAGAGGCGCGTGTGGATGTTGCCCCTCAGCGGCTCGATCACGAGGTCGGGCCTGACGTCCCTGAGGATGCTCTCCCTGCGGACGGACGCCGTGCCCACGCGGGCGCCCTCGGGGAGCTCCTCGAGGGGGCACGGCAGTACGACATCCCGGGGGTCGTCCCTGTCGAACATGGCCGCGATGACGAGCTCCGGGTCCATGTCGATGGGGATGTCCTTCAGGGAGTTCACCGAGCAGTCGATCTCCCCGCGGAGGATCGCGTCATCCAGCTCGCGGACGAAGGCCCCGGTCTTCGGGAGCTGGTCCAACCTGGACTTCAGGTCGATGTCCCCCAGGGCCTTCATCCCGACGACCTCGCACGTCACGTCCGGGTTCGCCACAGCCATGCGCTGGACGAAGATCTCGGTCTGGCGCATCGCCAGCTTGGACTCCCTGGAGCCTACCCTCATCTGGACTCCTCTCTCATGAATCCGGAGAAGGCCTCGCAGAGGGTGTCGATGTCCTCATCCGTGTGCGCGATGGACACGAAGCTGTCCTCCAGTGCGGACGGTGCCATGTAGACGCCGTGCTTCAGCATGTAGCGGAACATCCTGCCGAAGACCTCGCGGTCCGTCCTCTCGGCGTCGGTGGCGTTGCGGACCTGCTCCGGTCCGAAGTAGATCGAGAACATCGATCCGATGGAGTTCACGCATCCGGGCACGCCGCTGTCGGCCATGGCGTCGCGGATCGCGGAGGTGAGCCTGTCGCTCCTCCTCTCCAGGGTCTGATAGTTGTCCCCCCTGGCCATGAGGTCGATGGTGGCCAGTCCGGCTGCGGCCGTGACCGGGTTGCCGGCGAAGGTCCCAGCGACGTAGACGGGGCCCTGCGGAGCGACCATCTCCATGATGTCGCGCCTTCCAGCGAACGCGCCGGCGGGATAGCCGCCGCCGATGATCTTGCCCATGGTGGTCATGTCCGGGGTCACGCCGAAGCGGCCCTGAGCGCAGTTGGGCCCGAGACGGAAGCCGGTGATGACCTCGTCGAAGATCAGGACCACGTCGTTCTCGCGCGTGACCTTCCTGACCTCCTCGAGGTAGCCCTCCTCCGGAGGGATCACGCCGACGTTTCCGAGGACCGGCTCCATGATGACACAGGCGATGTCCTTGTCCTTCTCGAGGAGGTCGCTCATGGCCTGGATGTCGTTGTACTCGACGGTGTGGGTGTACTGGGTGGCACCCGACGGGACGCCCTTCGAGGAGGGGACCCCCTCGGCCGATCCGGAGCCGGCCTTGACGAGGACGGCGTCGTGCGCCCCGTGGAACCCGCCGTTCATCTTCACGACGCCGAACCTGCCCGTGTACCCGCGAGCGGTGCGTATCGCGTGCATTGTGGCCTCCGTGCCGGAGTTGGCCAGACGGACCATGTCCGCCGATGGGACCGCCGAGGCGATCCTCCTCACTAGCGCCAGCTCGGGCTCGGACGGGGCGCCGTAGACGGTTCCCTTGACGATCTGCTCCTGCACCGCGGCAGTGACCTCAGGATGTGCGTGGCCGGCGATGAGAGGCCCGTACGCCATGCACAGGTCGATGAACTCCTCGCCGTCGACGTCGGTGACCCTGGACCCCTGGCCCTTCGCGATGAAGAGGGGGTTGGGCTGGAACATCCTGACGGGGCTGCTGACGCCTCCGGGCGCGAGCCCGCGGGACTCCTCGTAGAGCTTCGCAGACTGGTCCATGGTATCAGAGCATCCTCGCCATGTCCTCGGCGAAATAGGTGATTATGATGTCGGCGCCGGCGCGCTTGATCGCGGTGATGGACTCGCGCATGATGCGCTGCTCGTCGATCCATCCGTTGGCGGCCGCGGCCTTGATCATGGCGTACTCGCCAGAGACCTGGTAGGCGGCTATGGGCATGTCGTAGCGGTCCCTCGCCATCCTGATTATGTCCAGATAGGGCAGGGCGGGCTTGACCATGATGATGTCCGCGCCCTCGGCGATGTCGAACTCGATCTCCCTCATGGCCTCGCGGGCGTTGCCCCAGGCCATCTGGTATCCGGCGCGGTCCCCCTTGCCGGGAGCGGAGTCCGCGATGTCGCGGAACGGTCCGTAGAACGCGGACTGGAACTTGGCGCTGTAACCCATGATGGGGACGTTCTTGAACCCGGCGTCGTCCAGGGCCTGCCTGATGGCGGCGACCTCGCCGTCCATCATGCCGCTGGGTGCGATCATGTCCGCACCGGCCTGGGCCTGGGAGACGGCGGTCCTCGCGTAGAGGTCGAGGGTCTCGTCGTTGAGCACCTCCCCATCCTCCGTGAGGACCCCGCAGTGACCGTGGTCGGTGTACTCGCACAGGCAGAGATCGGCCGCGACCAGCAGGTCCGAGTTCTCCTTGAGGCCCTCGATGGCCTTCTGGACCACGCCGTGCTCCTCATAGGCGCCGGTGCCCGTGGGGTCCTTGTGCGATGGGACGCCGAAGACCAGGACCGACCCGACACCGCTGTCCTGGATGCCGGACGCGATGGCGTCGTATCCGCTGAGCGGGTGGGTCGGCACGCCGGGCATGGAGTCCGTGTACTTCGTCTCGCCGATGTTCGCATCGAAGAACATGGGGAGCATGAGCTCGTCCTTGCTGACGCGCGTCTCGCAGACCAGGTCCCTCATCCTCTGACTCTGCCTCAGCCTCCTGAGGCGAACTTCCGGGTACATCATTCCGAATCCTCCAGTCCGAAGAGCTCCACAGCGGCGCCGCAAGTCTCCATGCGGCCGTCGCGGGATGCCTCCCTCAGATTCTTGTAAAGCTCGGCGGTGATCTTGTTGACCATCGCCCTTGACAGGTCTTCGAGGATCTCCTCCATGTCGGCGGAACCCACACGAGACCTAGCGGTTCCAAGCTCATGCTCGCGTATGCCCGCGAGCTTGATCCCAATGCGCCTGATGACGTCGTTGGCGTACTGCTCCTTCTGCTCCGAGTCGATCTTCGCCAGCTCCTCCGTGATGATCCTCTCGGCGGCGGCGATCTCCGACTTGCGGCGCTCGACGTTCCTCATGGCTATGGACTGCAGCGAGTCCATGTTCTCCACGTCGACGTTCGGTATCCCGGACACCGAGTCCTCGGTGTTCCTGGGTATGCTTACATCGATCACAAGCAGCGGGCGGTCCGGTCTCCTTGCCATGGCCTCGCTGACATGACTGCACTTGAGCACGGCGTGCGGTGCGCCCGTGGCCACCAGGACAACGTCCGAGTCCGCCACGGCGTCGGTCATCCTGGCCATGCTGACGGCCTTGCCGCCCAGCTCGCTCGCCAGCTCTATGGCGCGGCTGTACGTACGGTTGGAGACGACGACGGTGCCCAGGTTCTTGCCCATAAGGTTCTTCGCGATGACGGACGCTATGTCGCCCGCCCCCAGGATCGTGATGCTCTTGCCGGACAGGTCCCCCAGACGACCCTCGGCCAGCTCCACCGCCGCGGATCCCACCGATACGGCCCCCTTGTTCAGGGACGTCTCGGTCCTGACCCTTTTGCCGACGGCCATCGCCTTGTCGAACAGATGGGAGAGCATGCTTCCGACATGTCCCTCCTCTCTCGCCCTCATGTACGACTCACGGACCTGATGCTGGATCTGGTCCTCGCCGACGATGAGGGAGTCCAGACCGCAGACCACCCTGAAGAGGTGCTTGATGCTGTCCCTGTCGTCCAGCGTGTACGAGATGTTCGACGAGGGGACTATCGTCCTGATCATCGAATCGAAGAACTCCCTGACCGAGAGGTTGCTGCCAGTGGCGGCGTAAATCTCGAAACGGTTGCAGGTGCGGACCACCACGTACTCCGAGATCCACTGTATGCCCGGCAGACGTTTGGCCGCCTCCTCCTCCAGCCTCGGGACGACGTCGTTCAGACCCGTCGTGCCTCCGGCCGAGGTGTGCGTAACATGCATGCTAACTATCATCGGAGACCTCCCCTCGCGAGAGCCAGCTCCCTCGCCTCCCCGCCGCGGCCCTCCCTCAGGAGGTCCCAGACGTCCTCATCTGCGAGCACCCCTGCGAGGAACTCCGCCCTACCTGGCTGCGTGGGTATCCTCTCCCTTATGACGACCCTCAGGTCGACCAGCAGTGCCAGCATCGCATCGTACGATGGGTCGAGCATCTCGTCGATCCTCTCGATCACATAGGGTGGGAACGCCGGGACGCGACCCTCGGATGACACGCAGACCGTCCAGCCGTCCCTGTGGAGGGTCGATGGTATTAGGACGTCCCCTCCGCCGTGGGCGGAGTTGGTCATTATCCCCCGGGACATAGCGGTGTCCCTTATCATATCGTTGAGCGCGTGGTCGGACGTGGCGGCCACGACGATGTCGGACCCCTCGATGTAGCGCAGGACGTTGTCCCTGTCGATGGAATCGATGAGGACCTCCTCCGCCAGCTCCCTCAGCTCGGGCATGACCTCCTCGGAGACCACGCGTATCCTGAATCCGTCAAAATGGCGGCATTTGCGAAGGGCGACCCTACCCCCTCCGAAGACCGTCACCAGCCTGTTGCCGGGAGAGAGGAGGATGGGCGACATCTCTACCTTGTCCACTAGCTCACACCTACGTCTGGCATGCACCGCGAATTATATTTGGATGACGGTTCCAACTGCCCATTTTATTACATCAGGCCCTCAACCGGGCTTAATCCCCGTCCGTCCCGTGCGCCCTTTTATTATGAAGACATCGGAATGCGAGCCCCATGAGCTACGACGACAGCCCGGAGGCCATGCAGAGGGCGGGGCACATCTGGTTCCCCGCAGACCACAACCGCATCAGATGGTGGGTTGGCGAAGGCAGATGCACCCTCGTCAGACCGGGGCTGCCCGCCGAGGCCGCCCGGAATCTCGGACTCGACTTCGATCCGTTCTGGACATGCGTCGGCCGTCTGGAGCACGGGCAGGGCGCCAGGCTCTTCGCCGAATGGGTCGTCGGAAGACCGGACATGGGCATCGCGGTTACCGCATCCAAGGTGGAGGTCGCCCTGGACGCGTACTACCAGAGGCTGGAGGACTGGGCGCCCGAGGGCTGGGATTCCACACTGTCGGAGAGAATGGGCGGGGACACCGCGGAGGCCATGAGGCTCCAGTTCTCGTCCAGGAGCCCGACCTTCGCCGTCCTGTCAGACACGGAGCACCAGCCCGTCGTCGACGACATGCCCTCCGAGCTCACGGAGGTCGCCGAGACCTGCGAGAACGTCCTCCCCATGAAGAGGTCGGTGTACTACAGGTCATAACGGCGTTAACAGACATTCCATCCGAGGTCCCCGGGCCATCTTCTTTAAGCCCGGGAGACCTCCGCACCCGCATGATACCTAAGGATACGGCCGTGCCCATAAGGGACGACATCTTCTGGATCGGCGGGGACGACCGCACCGCCACGATTTTCGAGGGAGCGTTCCCGATACCCGAGGGGGTCTCGTACAACTCGTACCTCATCAGCTCCGAGGGAAAGACGTGCCTCCTTGACACTGTGGACTCCTCCATCGCCTCGAAGTTCTGGAGGAACCTCCGCAAGACCATGGACGGGAGGGACCTGGACTACCTGATCATCAACCACATGGAGCCGGACCACGGCGCCTGCATCACACAGGTACTCGAAGCCTGGCCGGAGGTCACCGTGGTCGGGAACTCCAAAACCTTCGACATGCTGGAGAACTTCTACCGCATCAGCCCGAAGAACAGGATGGTCGTCAAGGAGGGCGACGAGCTCGTAGTGGGGAAACACACCCTGAGGTTCTACTTCGCCGTGATGGTCCACTGGCCCGAGGTCATGTTCACCTACGACGTGGGCGAGAGGATCCTCTTCTCGGCCGACGCTTTCGGGACGTTCAAGGCGGTCTCCGGAGCGCTCTATGCGGACGAGACCGACTTCGACAGGGACTACCTGAACGAGGCCAGGAGGTACTACGCGAACATAGTCGGGAAGTACGGGGCGAAGGTCCAGAACGTCATCGCCAAGCTGAAGGACGTCCCCATCGACATGATCTGCCCGCTCCACGGGCCCATATGGAGGAGCGACCTCGGATACATACTCGGCAAGTACGACCTCTGGAGCAGATACGAGCCCGAGGAGAGGGGTGTGACCATAGCCTACACCTCCGTCTACGGGAACACCGCGGCGGTCGCCGAGAGGCTCGCCATCATGCTGAAGGAGCGCGGCGTGGAGAACGTCACCATGCACAGCATGACCGTCGAGCATCCGTCCTACGCGGTGGCGGACGCATTCCGCTTCACCAACATCGTGTTCGCATCCACGACGTACAACAACGCCCTGCACCCGTCGATGTCCTCCACGATAGAGGACATGGAGATCATGGCGGTCCAGAACAGGAGGTACTCCGTCATCGGCAACGGCTCCTGGGCGCCCCAGGCCGACAGGATCATCGAGGAGCGCGTGTCCGGCATGAAGGGCATGACCAAGGTCGGCGAGACCCTGACGATAAAGTCCTCCCTGGCACCGGAGCAGGTGCCCGAACTGGAGGCGCTGGCCGACGCCATTGCAGCGTCGGTCTCAGAGAGCTGAAATCGTTTTTGGGGCCGGGGGCGCCGACGCGCCCCCGTGGCCCGGTCATTCGTCGTCCGAGCCGGACCTGACCTTGACGGCCATCCCCTTCTTCATCGAGCCCATCTCGAAAGCGGTCAGGAACGCCCTGCCTGTGGCGATGGGCCTGTCCGACGGGTCGGTCACGATGACCTCCTCCATCGGGCGGATGTCGGGATCGCAGGAGAGCACGAACTGTGCGAACGCGTTCCTCCCCTCCGATACGAACGGGACGGAGTCCTCGACCACCGCGACGCGCATGTAGGGCGCGGACACGGCGGCGACGATCCTCTTGGCGCCCTCCATCCTGAGGGTGTACATCCCATCGCCGGCACGCATGGAGAGGACGTGCTCCCCGTCGGATATGACGTTGCGGATCTTCCCCGTCTTCTTCGACTTCACGAGCTCGATGGGCTCCCTGAACAGCGCATCGGCGGCATCGATGCCGAACTGGTAGCGGGCGACGGCCTTGGCACGGATCTTGTCCGCATCGACATCCTCCCCCTCTGCATCCGGGACCTGGTCGTACTCCACGGCCACGTCGAACTTTGACTCCAGGAACTCGGCGGTGAGCCTCTCGGACTCCTCCTGGGTCTCGCGGTCCTGGCACTCCGGGAAGACGGACTGCGCCAGAGGATAGAGTTCATCCAGCTCGGCGGGGACGGGACCCCACGGGCTGGCCACCACCGGGGTGTACCCTGCGCGGCGGACCCTGGCGAACTCCTCCGCGTACGGTCTGCTGTACGGCTTGCCCGAGGGCTCGGGGAACAACGCGGCCTTCCTGGTCTCGGGGACGTATCTGGAGTTCAGCCTCTCGGCGTATCTCATGTAGACCGGCCTGGCGCGGGTCTCCGGACCTGTGTAGAACACCGCCCCCTCCCTGCTTATGGGATCGTAGCGCTCCATGAGGTCCTGCCACTCCCTCAGCCTCCTGAGACCGTCGAGCAGCGCCGGGTGGGCGCGGCAGCGGATCTCGGCGAGCTCCCAGAGCCTGCCCTCGCGGAGGTATCTCTTGACGAGTGCCAGCTCCTGCGTGATCTGGTAGAGGTTGTGCTCGGCGATGAGCTTGGTGCGGGCGTTCTTGCTCATCTTCCTGAGGTCCTGAAGGGTGTGGCCCTGGCAGGCGGGACATCCGCAGTCCAGTGTCTGCATGTCCTGGAGCCTGAACGTCCCGTCGAGGAACATCATCCTGTCGTCCCTGGCGAACTTGGCGTAGGATGCGGAATCGAAGAGGTCGCAGCCCATCAGCGTTGCCAGAGCGAGGATCATCGGATGCCCGGCGCCGAAGAGATGTACCGGGCGCGAGGGGTTGAGACCCTTCTTCGATGCCATGACCACATCGACCAGCTCGGAGTAGCGGTACTGCTCCATCAGCGGCACAACGCCTCCGACGGGGTGGACGTCCACGTCCATGTCGGCCATGGCGGAGGCGCTGTACTCGCGGAGATCGGTGTAGATGGAACCCTGCACGACGCCGTTGATCATCATCTTCCCCTTGATCTCGCACGCCTTCCTCGTCCTCTCGAGGGTGGTCTCCAGGGAGCGCTTGGTCTTCTCATGGGACCAGTCCGGCTCCGTGAACACGTCGAGGACCGTGCCTATGTCCGTGCCGATGGACTTCTGGAACTCGACGATCTCCTCGTTGGTGACCTCGACCTCGCCGTACATGTGGCTCTGGAACGTGCCGGAATCCGTCATGATGACCCCGGGGAAGTCGAGCATCTCGTGCAGCCCCATGGCCTGGGCCTTCTCCTTGAGCTCGGGGATGTTGCGTATGATGTATGAGTTGGTAATCAGAGCGTTGAATCCGAACCTGTCGTGGAGCTCCCTGGGCGGCACGGTGCAGATCTTTGGGTTGACCACCGGGAGCAGAGCCGGGGTCTCGACGACCTTGTCGCCGACGGTGAACCTGCCTATCCTGGCGAGTCCGTCCCGCCTGAGTATCTCGAACATGGCCGTTGCGATGGCGGGGCCTCTCATAAGGGTGATGGTCCGATGGGACCTGGAAGGTCGGGGACCGCCGTGCGGCGGCCCGGGACCGTTTCAGTTGATGACGTCGATCCTGTTCCTGTTCTCGTCCGCGAACACCTTGGCGATCGCGTTCTTCATGATGGTGTCGGGCACGTCCTCGACCCACTCCCTCTTCCAGTCCAGGGTGGGCCTGCCGAACTTGACCATCCTGGTGCTCCCGAGGTCGCAGGAGTCCTCCTCCTCGAGCATCTTGATCTGGAGCCCCTCGATGATCTCCGGGATCGTCCTGCCGTTTATCCTGACGTCCCTGGTGCCGTCCTCCGTCACGGTCTCCTTGAACGCGCACGAGATGTCCGCCATCTGCATCTCGAAGATGAGGTCCCTGATGTACTGGGACATGACGGCGTTCGTGCGACGCCTTATGGTGGGGTCGTCCGGATCCGCCTCGGGGTGCCTGTACTCGATGTCGATCATCGCCATGTCCGGGTGAATGAATCAACGGCGTTAAAGCCTGTCGGTCTGCATGATTTAAGGATGATAGACGGATGCCCCGGCCATGAGGAAGTCCGTGCTGGCCGCCGTCGCCATTGCCCTGGCGTTCGCCACGCTCGCATCCGCGGTCGTCGCGACCACCGTGCTGGACGACACGGAGGTCCGGGACGGCGAGAGGTTCTACATCAGCTACCGCACGGACGGGGGAACCCTTCCGACGGACGCCCCGGGATACTACGTGGCGGGATCCTCCGCGACCCTGCCCATCCCCGAGAGGGAAGGGTACTGGTTCGCCGGATGGTGCACCGAGGCCGCTCTCACCAACCCCATCATGGCGATAAGCCCCGATCTCCGCGGTCACATCATCCTCTACGCCAAATGGGTGGAGGACACGCGCGTGGGCACCGGATGGACCATGGACGTCTTCGGCGAGTACAGGAACGGGGACATCCCGCACACCGTCGAGGGGACCGTCACCTGGGGCTACGACACCGTCAGGGACGGCATGGCGCTGGTGAGCCAGGACAGGAACGTCTTCTACTCCTGGCCGGACGGGGGATGGACCGACGGGTCGTCGCATTCCGGCTGGTGCCGGAGCATCACCGACGGATGGACGTACGCCGGCAACCAGTTCATGGGAGAGGAGAGGGTCACTGTCTGGACCAGGGGCGGCGACACCATGTGGGTCAAGGACCTCCTGATTCCGATGATGATCGAATCCCGGATGGGTACCGAGGGGACGGTCGTCTACGAGACCACAGAGGTCTTCGGCTACGACCCGGACACATCGTTCGCCCCGAACGTTTACGCGGACCATCCGCTGACGGTGGAGGTCATGGAGGCGGATGCCAACAAGCCGCTGTTCCTGTACGCCTACGGGGACGGTTTCGAGGGATGGTACGTGAACGGCCACCTCGCCACCACCGACCGCACGCTCACGGTGCTCATGCCGTCCCCGTCCGACGTCTATCGCGCCTGCGCATCGAGCGGATACGTCGTCGTCAGTGGCTTCCAGGACGTCATCGACATGGGGTTCGGAGACGCGGAGATCACCGATGCCTCGGGAGGAGCAGTCGCACGCCCTGAGTCCCCGGGGCTGTACACGGCGACCAAGGCCATCGACGGCGTCACCACCACCCTCGAGTTCCTCATCGAGGACGAGAGGACGTTCTCATTCACCTGGGTGTACGACGGCATCAGGTACCGGTACTCCGACACGGTGTTCCTCAGCCAGGCGTACGCCCATGAGTATGATGATCCGACCCTTCCCAGGTTCGCACAGCATTACCAGTCCCACATGGAGACGTTCTACACGCCGGACGACCCCGTCATCGTCAGGATGGCCGAGAAGCTGATGGAGCTCGGCTCCGGGCTGGACAGGCTGCAGTACGCGGAGTTCGTCCTCGAGTTCGTCCAGTCGGTGCCGTACCTGGAGGACATCGACACGCGCGGATCCCATGAGTACTGGAAGTTCCCGGTGGAGACCCTGTGGGACGGTGGCGGGGACTGCGAGGACACCACGTTCCTGTTCGGCACGATCATGGGCCTCTCCGGCTATCGGACGGCGTTCCTGCTCTTCGACGACCATGCGATGCCCGCCGTGGATCTGGACGCCCCCGGATACGGCATCGAGATACTGGGGTACAGGTTCGTCCTCTGCGAGACCAGCGGGGATTCCTTCGAGATCGGGGACACGTCCGAAGGGCATCACCCGGAGGATGCGATCTTCGCATGCAGGATCGAGTCGGTCCGATGGTCGGTTATAGACGACGGGCATAACGGTGCGCATGAACGCCAGACCTTCCGAGTTCATGGCCCGTGTGAGAGGGACCGTCCCGCTGGTGCACCACATCACCAACTATGTCACAGTCAACGACTGCGCCAACGTGTGCATCTGCGCCGGCGGATCGCCGGTTATGACCGATGCCGCCGAGGACGTCCCCGAGATGGTGGCCATCTCCTCGGCCACGGTCCTGAACATCGGCACCCTGAACGAGAGGACCGTCGGCTCCATGCGCATCGCCGCCGAATGCGCCCGTTCGAAGGGCGTCCCGATGATCCTGGACCCCGTGGGAGCGGGAGCCACCGGATACCGCACCGAGACCGCCCGCATGCTCATGGGGCTGAATCCGGCCGTCATCAAGGGGAACGCCGGTGAGATCGGCGTGCTCTCCGGACTCGGAGGGAGGGTCGAGGGCGTGGACTCCCGCGGTTCGTCGGATGAGGCCGAGAGCGTCAGGAGTCTGGCGGAATCCTACGGATGCGTGGTCGCGGCCACCGGTGAGACGGACTACGTCTCCGACGGCAGGACCGTCCTGAGACTGTCCAACGGCAGCAGCTACCAGTCCCGCGTGTCGGGCACCGGATGCATGCTGTCGTCCGTGGTCGGATGCTACGTCGGCGCCTGCGGCCCGTCCCTGGAGTCTGTGGCATCCGCGATCACGGTGTTCAACGTAGCCGCGGAGATCGCCGCCACGAGATGCAGCGGACCCGGGACGTTCCGTCCGGCCCTGCTCGACGCCCTCGACTCCATGGATTCCGAGACCGTGGACTCCCGTGCGAGGTGGGAGGAGCTGTGAGCGACCGGCTCCTCGAGAACAACCGCGTGTTCCTTGGATCCGCGGAGATGGAGGATGCGCCGAAGGTCCCGAGGATGGGCCTCGCCGTGATATCATGCATGGACGCCCGCCTGACCCGCCTCCTGCCCTGGGCTCTGGGGATCCGCGACGGCGACGCGGCGATGATCAGGAACTCCGGGGCCAGCATCAGAGACCCCTACGGCGACACCATGCACTCGGTGCTCATCGCGGTCTACGAACTGGGGGTCACCGAGATAGCCGTCATCGGCCACACCGACTGCGGTGCCCGCAAGGTGACGGCGGACGGGATGAGGGAGCACATGAAGGCCAGGGGAATAGATGAGGCCGCGATCGAGTCGGCGGACATCGACGGCTGGCTGAACGGACTGGCCGGCCCCAAGGACGAGGTCATGTCCACGGTCCGGCTGATAAGCGGGCACCCGCTGATCCCCTCGGATGTGGCCGTGCGCGGGTATGTCTTCGACACCCGCAGCGGCAGGCTGACCGCGATCGGAGCATCTTGAGGCCGCCGGTCACGCGGTCTATCTCGGAGCCGGGGGCGGGACCAATGCCGACGCAGGTGTTGGTCCCGGGCTCGACCTCGGTGCGGCCGGCATCGGTGATCATGCACGCGTAGAGCCCGCGGCTCTTGGCCTCGGACATGTAGCGGACCATCTCGTCCTTGTTGGCGACCTTGAGGACGACCTTCTTCTGACCGCCGTTCATCCAGATGTCGAAGGCGCGCTTGTCCTTCTTCTCGGCCCTCAGGGCGCATTCGACCGAGGCGTGACCGACCTGGGCCGCGATCTTGCCCTTGCCCATGTCGAGATCCGTCCTTACGAGGACGACGAGCTTGTACTCCTCCGATGGAGCGCCGGATCCGAAAGCCATGGACCGCCGACTGCCAATCGGTATTAATTCGTTGTGCAGAGCGTCAGTCCGTACCTTCCGCCCGCCACCTCCCCGCAGAAGGTTATCCCGCCGTCGTACCCGTAAAGGTCCGGCATGATCCCGATGCCCATGAACCCGTCCACGGAGCAGACGTGGTAGAGGGTTCCGCCGACAGGGATCCCCAGGACCGCATATCCCGATGGGACATCGGACCCGACCATGCATCCGGACAAGGCGACAGCCCAGATCCCCGGCAGATCCGCCAGCGCCACATCGAAGCCGGCGGCAACCAGAAGGGACGCTGCGAGGACGGCCTTGTCCCCCGTGTCGCCGTAGCCGTTGTACAGGGTCTCGACGGGAGTGCTCCAGTACACCGAGGTGCCGAACGCGGTGAGGTCGTCGCGAGTTTCTATGCATGATGATACGAACGACAGGATGCAGCGGGCGTAGTCCGTGGACGAGCGGTCGAAGGTGAACGTGGAGGAGTATGCCTCCCAGATCAGCGACTCGAGGGCGGATGCCGCATCCGCATCCACGCATCCGAGCGCCGCAGACACGGAGTCCTCCTCCCTTGGCAAGTCGGCCGTCAGAGCGGCGGCGTACACTCCCAGGGATATCCCGTAGGTCACCCTGAGGGTCCTGCCCTCGTGCTCCCAGACCATTGTCTCCTCCAGGTCTCCGTAATACGATATGGTCCCCCGAACGACGGTCTGGCCCTCGTCGGACACGCACGTCACCGTGACGGTCCACTCGCCGTAGTCCGGCTCGATCCACTCGAGGGTCGATGCCGCGCCCGGATACTGCTGCTCCGTCTTGGTCAGCATGTACGATTCCGCAGAGGCGACGTCCCTGAAATCCCACAGGAACGTGTGGCATCCGTCGGCGACGGCATCCGATAATGTGATGTCCAGATATCCCTCGCCGTCCACCTTGGCGGACATGGTCCCGTCGGAGAACGCACCGCCGAGGACGACGTATCCGTCGTTCAGCTCCATGGCGTCATCGGGCGGTAGGAAGGTGTCGTCCGGTCCCGGGGACTCCACCGCGGGAGCAGGGAATGCGGACAGGACCACGGCTAGGACCGACACCACGGCCATGAACGTGATCGCCGCGGCAGCCCCATGACGGACGCCACGGTCCACGTTGAGCAGAAACCTCCTGCGGGAGCGCACCTTGGAGGTCAGGTCGGCTCCGCAGCTAGGACAGAATGGGGAATCCCCCACCACGTCGGCTCCGCAGTTCGGACAGCGCATGGCAGGGGAATTGGTTTCAGCGTACGATCGTGTGCTGGTACGACACCGTCGAATCGGCGTCGACCTCGAGGACGAACGTCCGGTCGAGCGACATCGGGAGATTGGACTCCCTTCCGCCCTCGGTCAGCGTGAGGACGACGGGACCGTCGGTGCTGACGAACTCCAGCGTCACGGATTCTCCCGCGGCGACCTTCATCTCGCCCTCGACATGGAATCCGCAGACCTCGTACTCGCCCTGCAGGTCCACCGTGACGTAGTCGGCGGGGAGCGTCTCAGACGAGGCGGAGACGTCGCTCCATGCGGGGACGACGATCCTGTCCAGGTACACATCGGCGTCGTCATCGATGGAGACGTATCCGTTCTCGCCGGGCGTGAGCACCATCCACGCGTCCGCGGTGGTCCAGAGGGCCCCTGCGGAGGAGATGTAGTCGACGGCCGAGTAGTACCCGTCGAAGTTGTATGCGTAGGAGGCATCGACCGCATAGCCGAAATCGTAGATGCTGGCGGACAGCCCGTTCGACACGGTTACGGTCCTGAGCTCCTCGAGATCCATATCGCGGTCCACGGTCACAGTGTACACGCCGTCGACGGCCTCGTACATCCGGTCGAGCGGGATCGCCTTGCCGTTGATGACCATGCCCACGGCCTCTGCTTCTCCGAGGTCGACGGAGAACGACACGGTGCCGTTGGCGGGGACGACATAGGGCATCTCGATCTCGACACCGGTCACGTCGTAGAGCGTGACGCCCTCGGCGTCGACATCTATCGTATATGTCTCGGCGGTGGCGGTATTGTCCATACCGCCTCCCATCGAGAAGACCACGAGCACGGCGGCGAACAGCACCACGGCTATGCCGGTGATGTAGCGCATCGTCCTGACGGGGCTGCCGTCGGACCTGGCGCTCCTGTTGCGAAGCGCCTCCCTGACGGAGGACGTCCTCTTCTTCTTGGTCGGCGCGGCCTCGGCCTCCGCTTCGGCCTCGGATCCCGCCGCCGGCGTCATGCTCAGCGACGGGTAGATCTCCTTGAACGACACGCGCATGTCGTCAGGCGTCTCCTCCGAGACTCTGACGAATATTCCCGAGGAGGCCATCTCCAGTCCCTGATGAGCCATCCCCTTCACGAAGGTCATGGCCGGCGCCGGGGCCTCCCCCTCGCCGTCCTTGGTGATGCCGATGGTCAGCGGGTACACCGAGACGACGCTCAGCGACAGCCCGAACACCTTGGCGATGTCCGACATCTTGCCGAAGTAAGAATCGAAGTTCTTGGGTCCGTCCTGTCCGGCGACCCTCATGTACTTGGCGCCCAGGACGACCATCAGGTAGTCGGTCTCGAAACCGAGCTCCTGCAGTGACGCGAGCATGTACTGGAGATAGCCCTCCAGGAACGCGTTGCCGGAGATCGCCGACCTCACCGCGGCCCTCGTGAGGGTCGAATCCCTGCTGACCCTACGCACCCTCTTCATGAGGATCGAGCAGCTGAGACCGTAGTACAAGGCCCCGGACTCGGAGTAGAACACGGATGCCACTCCCTCCTCGACCATCCTGAGCAGATTGGTCGTCACGGTGGACCTGGGCATCCCGACCGTGTTCACCACGTCCGTCACGCAGAGAGGCCTCTCGTAGATGGCGTCCACCAGCTTGGTCTGGATGTCGTTCAGCAGCAGCGCGACGCGCCCGTCGATGTCCAGGACCAGGAACCTCTCCGGCTCCCCGAGCTGGGGGAGCGAAGTGTTGATGTACGGCTCAGGAGCCTCCTCCACGCGGTCGTATGTGACCTTGAACCTGGACGTCTCCTCGTTGCTGAAGTCCTCGACGGACCTGACCCCGAGGGTCCTGCCCGTGGCGTTGGTCATCATGAACGATACCAGACCGGACAGCATGTCCATGTTGGAGGACAGAATCTTGTCACCCTCGAAGATGATCGTGGGCGGATTCAGAGAGTAGACGCTCATCCTGTACCCGGTGAGCGCGGTGAAGCGGTCCTTTATGGCCTGCATCACCGACTCCAGCGCCCCAGTGCCGATATCGTCCCTCATGGCGGCGGCCAGGTCCCTTACGTACCTGGACCTCAGCTGGCTGTGCTCCAGCCCGATCTCGGCGGCGTAGCTCTCGAACATGTTGGCCACACTGGCCACGCCGCGGTACTTGTCATCCTGATGGGCGAACACCCTCTGGCAATCCTCTGCGGCGGTCGGGGACGGTTCGGCGGAGCCCGCGATCTTCTGGGCGAGGACCGAGTAGTACACCTCCTTCTTCGCCGGGTCCGGCTTGGACCTCATAATGATCCCCGAATCGACCATCTTGTCCAGCACGAAGTGCAGGGACGAAGACGGCAGGCCGAGAGCGTCGGCTATGTCGCTGGGCCTCCTCCTGCCGGAATGGTCTAGGTAATCGTAAACGGCTATCTGCTGAGGGTCAGATACGGCCACGACCCCCTTGTCCGTCATCAGGATGGCGAAATCGCGCAGATAGTCTTCCTGTGGACGCATGGAGGGGGCTAGGCCCTCTGTTATATATTAAAGAAGGGAGGGGACGCTCGGAAAGCGTGTGAGGACGATCGGTCCTCAGGGACCTCCTCCGGGACCACGTGCGGCCTGACCTTGAGGATAAGATCCCTGAGCTCGTGGGCGGCGGCACGGGGATCGTCCTGGGCGACGACGGCCGAGACCACCGCTGCCGCATCCGCTCCTGCGCGTATGACATCCTGGATGTTCCCGCGGTTTATCCCGCCGATGGCGACAATCGGTACGTCCACGGCCTGCCTTATCTCGAACACGGCACCGAGTCCTAGCGCCTGGACGGCGTCGGGCTTGGTCGACGTCCTGAAGATGGACCCGACGCCGAGATAATCCGCGCCGCCCTCGACGGCGGCCACCGCCTGTTCGACCGTCTGCACGGAGACTCCGATGATCGCGTCGTCCCCCATGAGCCTCCTCGCCGTCCCCACGGGGATGTCCGACTGACCCAGATGGACGCCGTCTGCGCCGGAGGCCATGGCGACGTCCACGCGATCGTTCACGAAGAAGAACCGTCCCATCTCCTGCGCCATCGCCGCGATCTCCCTCGCCTGGGCAAGCATCTCCCCTCCGTCGGTGTGCTTCATCCTGAGCTGCACCGCATCGGCGCCACCCTCGTAGGCGAGACGCGCCGTCTCGGCGTCGGTGCGTCCGCGGGAGAGGTCGGAATCGGTGACGACGTAAAGATCGAACATGAACAGGGGAACGGCGCTCCAGTATACGGCGTTTCCCGTTGATCGAACAGGTTTATCATGGATGCCGTCGAAGTACGGGACGATGAGCATCCTCTACCGCTACGGGTCCACCTGGTACATCAACATGACCAACAGATGCCCGTGCGCCTGCACGTTCTGCGTCAGGAACGCCACCCGCCGTCTGGGGGACGCGGACGACCTCTGGCTCGACCGTGAGCCGACCTCCGACGAGGTCGTGTCCGAGATAATCGAGAGGGCGAGCGACGCCAGGGAGATCGTGTTCTGCGGATACGGGGAGCCCACGGAGCGCCTGGACGACCTCCTGACCATAGCGCGCCGCATAAGGTCGGAGGTCGGGGCCAGGGTCCGCCTGGACACCAACGGGCTCGGGAGCCTCATCAACGGAAGAGACATCGTCCCTGATCTGGCACATGTCCTGGACGCGGTCTCGGTGAGTCTCAACGCCTCCTCGGCCGAGGAGTACGAGGAGCTCTGCCGCCCGGCCTTCGGGGACCGCTCGTACCCGGCGATCCTGGAGTTCATCGAGGAGATCAGCCGCTGCCTAGACGACGTCACGGTCTCCGTCGTCGGAGGCACGATCCCTCCCGAGTCCGAGGAGAGATGCTGGGAGATGGCCCGCGGATGGGGCGTCAACTTCAGGGTCAGATGAAGGCTCTGGCACATCATCCCCGATGCTGAACGCCTCTACGAACCCTTTATCTATAACAAGGGTATCGGTGCCTTCCGATATCAGATGACAGGCGAAGGCATAAAGAAGAAGAGAGACCCGATTTTCTCGGTCTGCTTCGTCGTTTTCGTCGTGGCATGCGTGGGCGTCCTTGGCGTCTACGTTGACGAACATTACATCCAGTCGGATGACACGAAGGTCGCGTACGGAGACACCGTCGAGGTGAACTACACAGGCAGCTACTACGGCTACTACACCGAGGACGGATCCGTCGTCTTCGACACCAGCCTCTCCGGTGTGGATGACAACGACGGCTACGTCAAGTCGAACGAATACTCGTCCAGCTCCTTCAAGCCCATAGACGTCACGGTCGGAGATGGGGACTACCTCGCCGCTTTCGAGAATGCCCTCATCGGCCACAAGGTCGGAGACAAGATCGAGCTCGAGATCCTCGTCGGAGACGGGTACGTCGCACCCAGCGACTCCATGCACAACGGCGTCTCGACCACCCTGAGCGTCCCGGCCACGCAGACGATGACCAAGGAGGCCTTCGACGACATGTACCCCGACGTCGACCTCAAGGCGGGATCCGCCATCGCGTTCACCAGCGCCTACGGATGGCAGGCCAGCGTGATCTACGACGTCACCGACAACAGCGTCATCATCACCAACATGCCCAGCACCGGCGTCAAGTACGACTACATCGGCAACGAGGACAGTGCCTTCGGCGACGTCTTCTACACCGTCAACGGATTCGACTCCGAGGGTAACTACGAGGTCGTCATCTCCTTCGAGAACACCATCGCCGCCGGCGACGGGATCCAGATGCTCCAGGCCATCGACGAGGACGGGAACACCGTCTACGTGACCGATGTCGACGGAAGCACCTTCTCGTACAAGACCTGCGCCGAGAGGTGCAACGTCACCCTGTACTTCGTGATCGAGATCGTCTCAATCAACGCTTGAAATCATTTCCCTGGGCACTGCCCAGGGTTCATCTTTTAAAAAGTGATAATGGGGACGGCCCGAAGGCCGTCGGTTTCAGAGAATCTGGTCCAGCTTGGACATCATGTCCGCCGTATCCCTGGCCAGGAGGCGCACGACGCGCTCCTTCTTGTTGCCCTTGTCCACAATGGCGTCGGGCATCCCCTTGACCTTGGCGACGGCCTTCTCGGCAGACTCCATCATCCGGTCCTTGACCATGTCGGCAGTGACCGCCCTGAGCCCGACCTCCTCCATGACGCCCATCATGTCGTCGGAATAGGCGAGGCTCATCACGCAGCGGGTCTCGGGATCCTTCTTCATGACGCCCATGAGGACATATGACAGCCCCTCGGCCACACCGAACTTGGCGGGCCCGCCCTTGCGGATCATACCGTTGCGGACGGTCATCCTCTTGTCGATGGCGGCAATCTGCTCTGGCCCGGCGGCTTTCCTCATCGCCATAGCGATGTTCATCCCGCCCTTGGGCACGAGCTCCTCCGGGACGACGTCGAGGATGCGGGAGGCGGCCGAATCGAGCGCGTCCAGCACCATGAATCCCTCGCTGTCCCCTCTCTGGACCATCGGGTTGACGACCTGGTCGCCCCTCCCGACGGAGTACTGGGTGGCGATGGCCTCCTGGATCATCTCCCTGGACTGGAACACGGCGTTGGCGATGTCCATGCCCTTGGCCATGTGCGCGGTGATGTACGACGACAGGACGCACCCGCTGCCGTGGCCGGCCTTCTTGAGGCGGGGGTATTCGATCTTCGTGAACTCGGACGACAGGTAGAGCACGTCCGTGACGGTAGGGGCGTTGTAGTGACCGCCTTTCATGAGCACGGCGGAACCGCCCTTCCCGATCAGCTCGGCCGCGAGCCTCTCGTCGTCCTTGGTCTTTATCTGCATCTTGGCGAGGGCCTCGGCCTCCGCCCTGTTCGGGGTGACGAGCTCGCATATGGGCAGGAGCTTCCTCCTCATGGCCTCGACCAGGCCGTCGTCGGAGAGGGACCTCCCGGTGCTGGCGGCCATAACCGGATCCACGACCAGGGGGGCCTCATGATCCTCCAGGATATCGGCGACCGTCCCAACGATCTCCGCGCTGTACAGCATACCGGTCTTGATCGCCTTCACATCCGCGTCCCTCAGGACGGATTCCAGCTGCTCTTTGATGAACTCCTCCGGCAGCGGGAGGATGTCGTCTACCCCGCATGTGTTCTGCGCGGTGACGGCGGTGATGACTGTCGCAGCATGGACTCCGACGACGGACATTGCCCTGACATCCGCCTGGATGCCGGCACCGCCTATAGAATCCGAACCCGCGACCGTGAGTGCGGTCCTCATGGGTCGCGACATGGGTTCCAATCTATAATAGGGATTCCGGGCCAACAACGATAAATACGGCGGCCTAGGTTCGTCGCCCGATGAAGGTCTACAGCGTCAACTTCCTGCTGAAAGGCAAGACCCCCTACAAGGACCTGGCTCCGGTGTTCCCCGACATTCTCAAACTCCTGCTCGACGACATCGGCCAGATGCCCGAGGAGGAGGAGATCCTCCAGATGCTGATCGACCTCAACATGTCGGATCTCGAGCAGAACAGGAAGCCCGAGGGATACAACAGGAAGGGCAAGATCCGCCTCGTGTTCCCGATGGACAGGAGCGAGTTCTACCTCAAGACGTACTCCAAGTCCCAGGACCTGAACCGCCTCGCCGACACCATCAGCAACCTCATGACCGATGCGGGGATCAAGTTCACGGTCACCCAGAACGAGGACGTCGAATTCGACTGACCGCTCCAATCAGTGGTGCTGGCCGTGTGTTCGGCCTCACCCATCCTATATCAATTTTACTTCATAACGAGGCTTCGGTCATACCCGTGTAGCTCGCACTGGTCCGAGAAAGCTATTAAATCCATTGAGACAATCCAGGGTATGCCGGTGTCTAGCGAACCGTTAAATACGGTTGGCACGGCATTTCTCCCAAGGAGGGCGGTCCGGCGACCAGCGGGTCTCTAAAACCTAGCCAGCGGGGATCGACACCCCGGCCTTTCGCCATGGACAGTGTTACAAATGACAGGATTCACGGACCCCCAGATCCAGCACCTGATGGAGTACGGCGACGACGACTATTCCGATCTGGACTTCCAGGATGCAGCGGAGCGCGACAGGCAGTTCGCCAAGCTCATGTCGAAGACCGAAGCGGCCAACGACGCGGCCATCGCCGACATGATCGCCTCCCCCACCAGGCACGACCTGTCCGAGCTCGAGTGCAGGATCAGGGACGCCCTCGTGGCCCACGGATTCATCGAGGTCCGCACCCCCACCATCATCTCCACGCAGCAGCTTGCGAAGATGACCATCACCCCCGAGCACGACCTGTACAAGCAGGTTTTCTTCATAGACGACAAGCGCGCGCTGAGGCCCATGCTGGCGCCCAACCTCTACGTCGTCATGCGCAGGCTCAGGGACCACACCGACGGCCCGGTCAAGATCTTCGAGATCGGCCAGTGCTTCAGGAAGGAATCCAAGAGCTACAGGCACCTCGAGGAGTTCACCATGATGAACCTGGTGGACATGGGACCCGACGGGGACCCGACCGAGTGCCTGAAGGAGTATATCGCCATCGTCATGGAGGCCGCTGGACTCGACTACACCCTGTCCAGGGAGGAGTCCGACGTCTACGTGGAGACGCTCGACGTCGAGGTGAACGGCACGGAGGTCGCCTCCGGAGCCGTCGGACCCCACATCCTCGACCCGGCGCACGACGTCCACGAGCCGTGGGCGGGCGTGGGATTCGGGCTCGAGAGGCTCCTCATGCTCAAGAACGGCAAGAGCAGCGTCAGGAAGACCGGGAAGAGCAACACCTACCTCAACGGGTGCAAGCTCGACTGATCGGGGGACTGGAGACGAGGCTCTGCATAGTCGGCGGCGCCCTCCAGGGCATGGAGGCCGTCTTCCTCGCACACAAGGCCGGATACGAGACCGTCGTGATCGACAGGAGGGGCGATGCCCCCGCGCTGTCCATCTGCGACGAGCCGCATGTCCTCAATCCGCTAAACGATCCCGACCGGGCAATGAGGGTGTTCCGCACCTGCGACGCCGTCCTGCCGGCCTGCGAGGAGCACGACCTGCTCATGAGGCTGGACGCCGTCCTCTCCGAAGCTGGGATCCCGTTCCTCTTCGACATACGCGCCTACGACGTCTCCCAGTCCAAGCTCGAATCCAACGAGCTGATGCGGGCGGCGGGCGTCCCGCTCCCCGGCAGATGGCCTGAGTGCGGATTCCCGGTCATCGTCAAGCCCTCCTCCCTGAGCGGGAGCCTCGGAGTGTCCGTCGCGCACGACGACGCCGAGCTCGAGGCGGGCGTCCGCAGGGTCGAGTCCATGGGACAGGAGGTCGTGATCCAGGAGTTCGTCCACGGCAGGAGCCTGTCGATGGAGGTCATCGGAGACGGACGCACAGCCAGGAGCTACATCGTGACAGAGGTCGTCCTCGACGGCGGCTACGACTGCAAGGAGGTCCGCTGCTTCCCCGGGATGCTCACACCGGAGGACGAGGAGGGATTCAGGGGATGCTCCGAGAGGACCGCCGAGAGGCTCGGCCTCAGGGGACTCATGGACGTCGAGGCCATCCAGACCCCGAAGGGCCTGAGGTACCTGGAGATCGACGCTCGCATCCCCAGCCAGACGCCGGCCGCGATACTCACCGCCACCGGCATCAACCTGCTGCGCCAGCTCGTCGAATCGAGGCTAGGGCAATGGACCGGGGTCTCGAGCAGCAGGGGCGCCGGGATCTACTGGCATCTGCATTTCAAGGACGGCGCCCTTGAGACGACCGGGGAGAAGGAGTTCTCCCACGTCCGCTCGCCCAGGATGGAGAGCGGGCTGTTCGGATCGGACGACTCGATAAGCGACTACTCCCCCGGGGCGGAGGAGTGGCACGGAACTTTCATGGTCTCCGGGGCGACCCCCGAGGAGGCCGAAGACCGCCGCCTGTCGGTGATGCGGGCGATAATGGAGGCTTGCGGGGTGGATTCGCTCAGCGACGCCTCACCCAAGGAGGTATGAGATGACAAGGCTCACAGAGGACATGATCTGGGGGGTCCCCGACGACAAGATGGACCTCGACACCAGGCTGATGAAGATGACGGGCAAGACCGTCAAGGGGATCGCCATGGAGGCGGCCGGCCTGGAGATGGACGACTACGACTTCTCGAGGTTCTTCGCGGCGGCGATCCCGATCACCTCCGGACTCGGCATCATCGGCGGATTCGCCAAATCCGTGAACGCCATCACCACCAGGCTCGGGATGCGCGGATGCGTGACCCAGGGCACCGACGTCGCAGGGTTCTCGGAGGCCACGAACCTCGGCGCCGACATCATCATGATGTCCGACGACCCCATGTTCATCGCCTACAACACCGCCGAGCGCAAGTACACCGACAACTCCTGGGGCACCGCCATGGGATACTCCGTGTGCCTCAAGAACGCGGCCGGCGGCGTCGAGGGGAAGGACGTGCTCGTCGTCGGGGCCGGCAGGGTCGGGTCCTGGGCGACACGCATCCTCCTGGACTGGGGCGCGAACGTGCAGGTCACCGATATCGACTACTCGAAGGCCGAAGCCCTCATACCTCTGGGCGCAAAGGCTATAAGGGGGGTCGAGAACGCCATCTCGGACAACACGCTGCTGATCAACGCCGCGCCCTACATCATCCCCGGGGAGATCATCGCCCAGGGATCGATCATATCCAGCCCCGGCGTCCCCCACTACTACGACCTGGAGGGGCGCACCAGGTGCAAGGCGATAATCCACGACCCGCTGGAGATAGGGGCCGCGGTCATGGCGGTCAACAGCGCGGCTTACACAATCAAGAAGGAGATGAGGGCATGAGATACGGCATAGCACTCGACATCGGAACCAGCGGATTCCGCTGCCAGGCCATCGACCTGGATTCCAAGAAGACCGTGGCGACGGCGATCACCGAGCGCCACCCCATACCCGGCATGAACGTCATCGACCACGTCAACTTCGCCATGAAGGCGGGACAGGAGGTCGCCCACGGACTCATGATCGGAGCGATCAACAACCTCTTCGCGGAGCTGAACATCGACCTGTCCAAGGTCGAGAAGATCGGCGTCTGCGGCAACCCCTTCCAGCTCTCGCTGTTCCAGAACATCGAGATCCGCGACCTAGCCTTCGCCGGCAAGAACATGCTGGACGAACTGGGCGTCGTCTCCCCTCCGAGGAACGGGGACATCGTCTCCGCCGAGTCCCTCGGGATCCACGGCATGCCGGACGCGGAGGTCATCATCCCCCCTGCGGTCAGGCACGAGATCGGCGCCGACGCCATCGCCATGATGATGATGACGGACATCCTCGAGGAGAAGGAGCCCTGCATCATCGTCGACTACGGCACGAACGCCGAGATGGCCCTCATCGTCAACGGAAAAATCTACAGCGGGTCCGCGGCCGCCGGTCCCGCCCTGGAGGGGCAGGAGATTGAGCGCGGGATGCTCGCCGCCCCCGGCGCGCTGAGCGAGATCGCCATCACCGACAGGGGATGGAGATGCTACGTCCTCGACGACACCCTCGCGCCCGTGGAGGGCGACCTCATCGACCCCCTCACCGGAGCTGTCATCGAGGAGGGGCCCATGCACGGCAAGGCCATCGGCATCACCGGGACCGGCGTCATCGCCGCCCTCGCCAACGGGATGAAGACCGGCATCGTCCAGCCTCCCAAGATCATGACCGAGACCGGGACCCTGACCCTTCAGGACGGCATCGTCATCAGCTCCCACGACGTCGACGAGGCCGGGAAGGCGATCGGAGCGCTCCGCGCCGGATTCCTCACCCTCATGGACGCCGCAGGCGTCTGGATCGAGGACGTCAGGAAGGCCTACATGTCCGGTGCGTCCGGACTCTATGTAGACGCCCGCAAGGCCATGGAGGTCGGAATGGTCGCGCCTGGCGCCACCCACATCGTCCAGTTCGGGAACACCTCCATCGGCCTGGCCAGGAGGATCATCCTCGGCGAGGTCGACCTCGACAGCCTCCGCGAGTTCGCGAAGCAGCTCAGGGCAGACCACGTCATGTTCGCCACCTCGGAGTTCTTCAAGAACCTCTACTCCGTGGAGTACTCCCTCTGGTGCACCAGTATGCCGATGGCCATGTACAACGACATGCTCGACATGTACAACATGAAGCACATCCCCGTCGCGCCCGACACCTCCGTAGTGAAGGTGGAGAGGTTCGCCAAGCGCGACCTCCCCGACACCGAGGAGTGCAAGGTCAGGATCATCAAGTCCGGCACCATCCTCAGCGGCGTCGTCGAGGGATGCATCGGATGCAAGAGCTGCGTCCGCGAGTGCCCCGAGAGGGCGCTGACCATAAGGCCCGAGGGCGCCTCGTCCTTCGTGGCCGAGATCCAGTCCGACAGGTGCGCCGGGACGGCCTGCCGCAGGTGCGAGCAGGCCTGTCCCAAGAAGGTCCTCAAGACCCTCGACCTGAAGGTCACTTTATAAGAACGCTCTTAACGCCGCGGCAGGATTTCAGCTCGGGGATGGCCTCGGGCGGGATCCTGCCGTAGGCGACCACCTGGAGTTCGGCGGAGCCGTCCATGCCGCCGTCGTCCACCATCGCCTGCCTGACGGAGACGCCGTGCTTGTACAGCACCGACGTCACGTCCGCCAGGATGCCCGGCATGCGGGAATCGGTCGGGGTTATAACTATGGACGAGCATCCGATCTCGGGCGCCATGTCCACCATGGACAGGGTGCAGTTCAGCTTGGAGAAGATCCTCAGGAGATCTGGATCCCCCGCTATCTTCTCTATGGTGGCCCTCACCACCCTGCGGTCCACGCCCGCCGCGCGTCCGATGGCACAGTCGCCGAGGACTATGCCGTCGCACCATGCGCGACCGTCCTCGATCCTGACCCCCACCCTCAGGAAGAGGTCCACCACCGCGGCCTGCGCAGGAGTGGACTTGAATTTTGATTCCACTATGTCCATAATTATTCGAATCGTGGTATCAGGATTTAAAGGTCAGCAGTGACACGATGTAATCCGGGAGAGCGAGGCATCCCCGTCGCGTCCGCCAAAGTTTATCTATTCGCCTTGAGGTAGATGTGATCGAAATGTCCGACACAGATGAGCTCCGGTCTCAGATCGAGGCGATCGACGAGCAGATCATCGACCTCATAGCCACCCGCATGGAGATCGCCGACGAGCTGGCGAAGGCCAAGAAGAACTCACACCAGCGCTACTGGGACGAAGACAAGGAGCGCGAGGTCAAGCAGCACTACAAGGAGCTCTGCGAAGAGGTCAGCCTGACGGAGTTCGAGGCGTCCCAGATCGCCGAGGTCCTGCTGTCGATCTCGAAGGAGAGGCAGAAGCACATCTTCGAGTGACCGGCGGAACAGATTTTAACCGCCGTCGGTCTGAGAGTGGACGTGAGCGAAGAGACCCTCCAATCCTTCTTCGACGCCAACGGGAAGGTAGCGATAGCCCTCTCCGGAGGCACGGACTCCGCCTTCCTCCTGCACCGCGCCAATGCCTCGGGAGCGGACGTCCTCCCGGTCATCGTGAGGACCCATCTGTCCCGCGAGACGGAGGTCGAGCGCGCCATCGTACTGTGCCTGGAGGAGGGGCTGGAACCCATGGTCCTGGACATTGACTTCCTCGGGATCCCGGAGATCTCGGAGAACAGGGCCGATCGCTGCTACCACTGCAAGCGCGCCATGTTCTCCGCCATACGCGAAGCGGCTTTCGGAATGGGATATCCCGTCATAGCAGACGGGACAAACGCCTCGGACGCGGAGGATGACAGGCCGGGGATGAGGGCCATCAGAGAACTGGGCATCGTCTCGCCGCTCAGGGACGCGGGCCTCACCAAGGACCGCATCAGGGATCTCTCCAGGGTCGACGGGCTCGTCACATGGGACCTGCCGTCCGACTCGTGCCGGGCGACCAGGGTGGACACCGGCGTACCGCTCACCCGGGAACTGCTGGACATCGTAGAGAGCAGCGAGGATGTGGTGCGCGGGCTCGGTTTCAGCGGCTTCCGCGTCCGCACCGACGGGACATCGGCAAGGGTCGAGATGCCCGCGTCGCAGAGGGATAAGGCGATGGGACGCAGCGGGGAGATCGGGGCCGCCCTCTCGGGATGGTTCACCAGGATTTCGATATCGGAGGATGTGAGAGATGGATGAGATGGAGCTGAGGAGACTGCTCGGCCAGGTGGCCGCAGGGGCCGTGTCCCCCGATGACGCCGCGCTCATGCTGCGCATGGAGCCGTTCGAGGACCTGGGGTTCGCCAAGGTGGACCTCCACCGTGGGATGCGCCAGGGTGTGCCGGAGGTCATCTTCGGCGAGACCAAGACCCCCGGACAGATAGCGTCCATAGCGGAGAGGCTCCTAGCGTCCGGGTCCGGATCCGTCATCATCACACGTCTGCCGCAATCATCCGCCGAAGCGGTGTCCGGATTGATCGGGCTGAGGTACGATCCCGTGAGCCGCATAGGCATAGCCGGAACGCCGACGGAGGAGCGCCGCGGACAGATAGCCGTCGTCACGGCGGGCACCAGCGACATACCCGTGGCCGAGGAGGCGGCCCAGACCGCTGAGGCCCTGGGCAACAAGGTGGTCCGCATCTACGACGCGGGCGTCTCCGGACTCCACAGGCTGATGGCCCATGCCGAGGAGATAATGTCGTCGAACGCCATCGTCGCCGTCGCCGGCATGGAGGGGGCTCTGGCCAGCGTCGTCGGCGGGATGGCGGACTGCCCGGTCATCGCGGTCCCCACCAGCATCGGATACGGGGCGTCGTTCGGAGGCGTGGCAGCACTCCTTGCCATGCTCAACTCCTGCTCCAGCGGCGTGAGCGTCGTCAACATCGACAACGGGTTCGGGGCCGGATACATAGCCAGCCTCATCAACAGGTCCGCATCGACACATTAAATATCGTAGCGGGGATGCACGCGCATCGGAGTGTATCCGCAATGAGCAAGATCAGCGTCGCAGTCCTCGGTGCAACGGGGATGATCGGTCAGAGGTTCATCCAGATGCTGGAGGACCACCCCTGGTTCGAGATCGAGGGGCTTTACGCATCGGAGAGGTCGAACGGCAAGAGGCTAGGAGACGTCCTCAAGGTCAGGGACCACGAGTACCTGGACGACACCATGGACCGCAGGATCGAGACCATGGACATCGCCAAGATCTCCAAGAACTGCAGGATCGCCTTCAGCGGCATCCCGTCGGACCTCGCCGGACCCACCGAGACCGAGCTGGCACAGGCCGGCGTGGCGGTCTTCACCAACGCGGGGTCCCACAGGATGGACGCCCACGTGCCCATCATCATCCCCGAGGTCAACCCAGCCCAGATGGCCTCCATCAGGGACCAGCCCACCTACTCCGAGACCGGCGGATACATCGTCACCAACGCGAACTGCTCGTCCACCGGCATCGCCGCTCCCCTCCACGCCATCAACCAGGCGTTCGGGCTCAGGCAGGTCTTCGTGTCCACCTACCAGGCGCTCTCCGGAGCTGGCTACCCAGGCGTCCCGTCGCTCGACGCCGTCGGCAACGTCGTGCCCTTCATCAGCCACGAGGAGGAGAAGATGGAGACCGAGCTCGCCAAGATGCTCGGCACCTACGAGGACGGGGAGTTCCGCTACGCCGGATTCAAGGTCATGGCGAACTGCGCCAGGGTCCCCGTCGTCGACGGCCACCTCGAGTCCCTCGTACTGGACATGGAGCAGCAGCCCACCCTCGACGAGCTGTCCGCATGCCTGACCGGCTTCCGCGGCGAGCCCCAGAGGCTCGGACTTCCGTCCGCTCCCGAGCAGCCCATCATCGTCAGGACCGAGGACAACCGCCCCCAGCCCGTGTTCGACGCCATGGCCGGGAGGCCCGCCAGGGCACGCGGCATGGCCGTGACCGTCGGCAGACTCAGACAGAGCAACGGATACTACAAGGCCTTCGCCATGTCCCACAACACCCTCAGGGGCGGCGCCGGCGGATCCGTCCTCAACGCTGAGCTGGCCAAGGCCACCGGCATCCTCTGAAATTCCTTCCCGGGGCCCATGCCCCGGACCTTCTTCAAAGATCCATCGCGACGATCGCCGCGGAGACCGTCCCGACCGTGACGCCGTAGGACTCCCCGAGTATCAGCGAGCTGGTCGAGCACGGGAACCAGATTATCGACCTGCAGGACTCCGGGATCCAGTCGCCTTCGCCCCTGTACGGGCGGGAGTGGATCTCCATGGTGACCTGCCCGTGGGTTATCGCATCCGAGAACATCACGAAGTCGTCGGACAGGAAGATCACGTCCGTCCTGCTGCGCCAGATCGGTATCTCGTCCCGGGGGATGTCGTATCCGACGACGCGTCCCTGACCGTCCCTCATGATCATCGTGTGGGTCCCCGGCCCCCTCTGGCTGTCTATGCCTCCGGGACGCAGGAAGATGCAGAACCTGTGGTCGCGTTCGGAGCATTCCTCGATGCCGACGTTCCTGACCGGCATCGTGCCCCCCGCACCGACCACCGTGGACTCCTCCGCCAGTATCCTGGAGAACAGCCCGTCAGACATCAGCTGGGCGTCCACGGTACCCGCCTGACCCCTCAGCCCCGAAAGGACTTCCGAGACATCCATGACCCGATGATTCCCCTGCGACGTATTTAGCGACTCCCAGGACTCGCAACCGTAAATGTCCTTATACCATCAGACATTGGGTGGAGCGAGGCAACATGACGCTTAAATTCGGTGTGCCAAACAAAGGGCGCCTCAACGAGAGGGCGGTCGAGCTCCTGACCAAGTCGGGGATCGACCTTGGAGAGGATATCGGCAGGAAGCTCTACATCAGAGCTAGGAACCATGATGTGGAGGTGCTGTTCCTCAGGGCCCAGGACATACCTGAGTTCATAGCCTCCGGAGCCATCGACCTTGGAATCACCGGCCAGGACCAGGTGGCCGAGTCCGGATACGAACTGGTCGAGAGGCTGCCCCTAGAGTTCGGATACTGCCACATGGCCGTGGCGGTCCCCGAGAGCAGTGGCATAACCGATGCGTCCCAGATCAGGGACGGCAGCAGGGCCGCCACCTCGTACCCCAACATAGCCAGGCTCTACTTCGAGTCCATCGGCAAGGACGTCAAGGTCATCGAGGTCACCGGCGCGGCCGAGGTCATGCCCTACATCGGCATCTCCGACTTCATCGTCGACCTCGTGTCCACCGGATCCACCCTCAAGATGAACAGGATGGTGGAGGCCGCCAGGATCCTGGACTCCCAGGCCTGCATCTTCACCAGCCGCGAGGCCATGGACAGGTGCGGCGACGCCATAGACGAGCTCGCGGACTCCATCAGGAGCGTCATCGACGCCGAGCGCAAGAAGTACCTCATGGCCAACGTCCCCAAGGACCGCATCGCCGACGCCGAGAGGATCGTCCCCGGACTCGAGGGGCCCACCATCCTCGACATCGCCGGCAACAGCGGATACGTCGCGCTCCACGCGGTCATCGACAGCAAGGACACCTTCCACACCATCCTCGAACTGAAGAAGATCGGGGCCAAGGGAATCCTCACCACCGCCATCGAGAGGCTGGTGAACTGATGGACGCGGACCGCAGCATAATGAGGGAGACGGCGAGGGATTTCGTCAAGTACTACAACCCCAAGCTGCACGGCGAGGTGCGCCTCGACACCAACACCAACGTCCTCGGATCGAACCCCGCCGCGGCGGAGTACCTCCGCACCCATGAGTGGGACCTCAACGCCTACCCGGACACCTACTCCGGCGGCCTGAGGGAGGCCCTGGGCGAGCTCTACGGCCTGGACCCCGACACCATCATAGCCGGGAACGGGTCCGACGAGATGATCGACGTCATCTTCAAAACGTTCACCAACTGGGGGGACGACACCGCCCTGCCCTACCCATCGTATTCGCTCTACGACTACTTCGTCAAGAGCAACGGCGGCAAGGCGATCATGGTCGATCTGACCGACGACTTCCAGCTGGACGTCGACTCCATGGTCAGGACGGGGGCGAAGCTCACCATCATCCCGTCCCCCAACAATCCCACCGGGAACTGCTTCCGCGACAGGGACATCGAGGACCTCCTCTCCAGGTTCGAGGGCATCGTCGTCATCGACGAGGCGTACACCGAGTACTCCGGCGAGGGGCTCATCCGCAGGGTCGGGGAGTTCGACAACCTCGTCGTCACCAGGACCTTCTCCAAGGCGTACGCCCTCGCGGCGATGCGCGTCGGATACATGGCGTCCAACAGGAAGCTGGCCGACATGATGGCCAGCGTGAAGATCCCCTACTCGCTGAACGCCGTGAGCGAGGGGGCCGCCATAGCCGCCGTGCACGACCAGGACTTCATACGCCGCAGCGTCGACATGGTCAGACAGGAGCGCCCGAAGCTCGAGGCCGGCCTCAGGAAGCTCGGGTTCGAGACCTTCCATTCCGACGCCAACTTCATACTCGCCAGGTCCCCCGTGGACCACACCGCACTCGTGTCCGGCCTCAAGGAGCGGGGCATCCTCATCAGGGACTTCGGCGCCAAGAGGAGGACGGAGAACTGCGTCAGGCCCACCGTGGGCACACCGGAGCTCAACGCCCTGCTCCTCGAGAAGACCGCCGAGGTGATCGAGGAATGCCGCTGAGCATCACGCTCACCGACTACGGCGTCGGGAACCTGTACTCGATAAGGCGCTCGCTGGAGAACTGCGGCGCCAGGGTCGAGGTGGTCACCGACATGAGGGAAGTGCTCGATGCGGAATGCATAGTCTTCCCCGGCGTCGGGGCCTTCGACAAGACGATGGAGAGGCTGGAGCCCTACCGCGACGAGATCATGGAGAGGCTCCTCTCCGGGACCCCCGCGCTCGGGATATGCATAGGCATGCAGATCCTGTTCGAGGGCAGCGACGAGGGCAGGTCCCCCGGACTCGGCGTCATAAAGGGACGCGTTGTGCCCCTCGAGGCCGAGATCGTCCCCCACATGGGCTGGAACACCGTGGAATCGGGGGATCCCCTGATGGACGGCGTGCCCGACGACCACTTCTACTTCGTCCATTCCTACTACGGCAGTCCGGACGAGGACGTCACCATCGGCACCACCGAATACGAGGGGAAGACCGTGCCGGCGTTCTTCCGCAAGGCCAACACGTACGGCACCCAGTTCCATCCCGAGAAGAGCAGCGCGTCGGGCATGGCATTCCTCAGGAACTTCATCTCATTCGCGGAGTCGGTACTGTGAGGGTCATACCCGCGGTGGACGTCATGGACCACCAGGTGGTCCAGCTCGTCGGGGGAGTCCCCGGCAGCCAGCAGATCGTCATGCCCGATCCGGCCTCCGTGGCGGAGATGTGGATCTCCAAGGGCGCCAGATACCTCCACCTGGTGGACCTGGACGCCGCCTTCGGGAAGGAGGGGAACATCCCCGTCTTCAAGAGGATCATCGAGGAATGCGGCGTCCCCGCAGAGGTCGGGGGCGGGATCAGGTCCACCGAGACCGTCGACGAGCTCGTTGCCGCAGGGGCGGACCGCGTGGTCGTAGGCACCAAGGCCGTCAAGGAACCGGAATGGCTCGCGGAGATCGCCGACCGCCACCCCGGACGGATCGTCCTGTCCATGGACACCAAGGGCGGACGCATCGCCATCAAGGGATGGCAGGAGTCCGCGCAGATGACCGTGGAGGAGATGTTCGACAAGATCCGCGACCTCCCGCTGGCCGGCGTCCTGAACACCAACGTCGATGTGGAAGGTCAGAGGAAAGGAATAGACGAGTCCCAGGCCCGCGGATTCATCTCGGCCTGCCCGTGCCCGGTCATAGCGTCCGGGGGCATCACGTCCGAGGAGGACGCGAGGATCCTCGCCGATGCGGGGGCAGAGGGAGCCGTCGTCGGACTGGCCCTGTACACCGAGGTCATCAGGCCCTGGGAGTGGGAGACCCCCTGGACCGCCTGATCCCACACATCGTGACGACGGCATTTCCGTGAAACCCGTCCCGCACCGGCACGGCCGTCGGAGATCCAGATGGCCGTGCTTGCGGAACCTTCTGAACATCGGCGTCATCGCCTTGACTATGTACCCCTGGGCGATGGCCATGAATATCGTTCCCAGACCGACCCCGTAGAATCCTCCCAGGACACCCAGGGAGATGGCGAAGGCCGCCGCTATGGACACAATGTTCACGACGATGATACTCCTGCCGAGGGGGATCTTCGTGGCCCTGTGGACCGCGAGCATCAGACCGTCGTCCGGGAGCATCGACACGTTCGCGTCCGCCTCCATGGCGATGGCCAGGCTGGTGAGCATGCATCCGATCAGGACGAGCCCCCACTGGCCCGCCAGCGTCTCCGCGCTGAGCGGCGCGAGCGCGTAATCGAGCACATCCATGCAGACGCTGTACAGGATCGTGTACGGCAGCTGGCTGAAGACCCTGATGGTCATACCCCTGTCCCTGTAGACGGCGCACTGGAACAGGACGAACACGAAGTAGACGATGAACGTCATCGTCCCCAGTGAGACGTCGGCGACCTGGCTGAGGACGTATGTGAGGGACGACACCGGGGAGACGCCCTGGAGGGACCTGACGGTGATGATGACGCCCAGAGCCATTATGAAGACGGCGAGGGTCATCTCGGCGAAATCAGCCAGCGTCGGCTTGGTCTTGACCCTCTGGACCTCGTCCCTGTCCATGGAGGGCGGAGTGGTGTGCATGGTATAAATCGGAGACTGCCCAGACGATCTCGAGGATCTGGACGCCAATAACGGAAAGCACGCGCACGCCTGCATGGAGGTCGTTGCCATTGGAGTGCGTTCGGGGTCCGCCAATGGCCCAGCATCCCCTCGACCTACAGAAGAAAGGACCCCCGAAGGGGCCCGTTTTTATGTTTCAGCTCCTGATGGACCACTCGTCCGAGAACCGCTGAATGCAGACCATGCGGGCGAACTGCCCATCCTCTTCCATCAGTTCTCTCGGGGAACCTTGCTCGGATACGCTCCCGCCAGATAGCACCACGATCCTGTCGGCACCCTCCACCGTGCGCATCCTGTGCGCCACGATGAGGACGGTCCTGCCCCTGACAAGGATGGAGAGCGCATGCTGAACCTGGGTCTCGCACTCTGTATCGAGCGAGGCTGTCGCCTCGTCCAACAGAACGATCGGGGCGTCCTTGAGTATCGCCCTAGCGATCGACACCCTCTGCCTCTCACCACCCGATAGCTTGGCACCGTTCTCACCGATGACAGTCGAATACCCGTCCGGAAGCCTGGACACGAACTCGTCACAGTTGGCCGCCCTCGCTGCAGCAAGGACCTCCTCGTCAGTGGCCCCGCGTCTACCGATGCGGATGTTTTCCATCACCGTGGTGTTGAACAGCGTCACATCCTGGAAGACGATCGAGAAGCACGACAGCAGAGTCTCCGGATCCACCGTCGAGACATCCACGCCCCCTATGGTTATCCTTCCGGAGCCTACATCCCAGAATCTGGCGGCGAGCTTCGCTGCCGTGGACTTACCGCTGCCGCTGGGACCCACCAGCGCCGTGACCTCACCCTGCTTCGCCGTAAAGGATACGTCCCCCAACACCGTGACCCCTCCGTCGTATGAAAATCCGACTTGGTCAAACACTATATCATAGCCGTCCGGACGGAAATCGGTCGTCCCAGTCATCACGGGCTGATCATTGATCTCCTGCATACGCTCCATGTTGTACTCCGCGGAGATCATCGCGGCGAGGTTTTGCAGAGCCGTGTTCAACGGATCGTAGAGCCTGGAGATCAATATCAGGAACGCCAGGAAAACTACTACGTCGATCGATCCATCGATCAGCAGGATCCCTCCGACCACGGCTGTGGTGACGATGCCGAATTTGAGAAGCAGCTGGGCCCCCACCACGAACACGGCGGTGGCGAGCTCGGAGCGGATCTCACTGCCTTCGACCCTGTCCATCCTGGAGAAGAGTCTTTCCGCGTAAGAATTCGCGGCATTGTTGCCCCTCAGATCCCTCAGGCACTCCAGACACTCCTGGATTCCCTCTGTGACCTCCAGCATCCTGCGGTTCTTGGTGTCGGCGAACCTCCTCTGGACCCTCTTGGACAGGAGGACGATGGCAAACGCGAACGGCACCGGCCATAGGGAGGCCACACCCATGGCGGGTGAGAACACGATGATGCACGCTCCCATGACGACGGTGTAGATCATCGCCCCGATGAGCTCCGGGAACCAATGGGTCATGGCCGACTCCTGCATGGTGGCATCACCCATTATGCGGACCGTCAGATCCGTAGGGTCCTTCTTGGAGAAGTACGAGAGGGGAAGCATCCTTATTCTCTCCGCCAGGGAGATGCGGACCTCCGCGCTCTCGACATAGGTGTCGAAGTACGTGCGATTATACTGATGCTGGTACGTCACATACATCAGCGCCACAGACACGACGCACAGAGCGATGTACATCCAAGGATCTAGCCCGAAATCGTATGGGTTGTCGCCCATGACGTCGCACACGAGCATGAACAGGATCATCACCGGTACGATCAGACTGATGTCATGCAGGATGACCGCCAATGTGCTGCGCTTCAGATTAAGATATCCGTTCTCAGACAGGGCGAACCTGCGCATGGCGTATTCCCTGAGGGTCACTGCACCGCCCCCTGAACCTTCCACGAAAGAGCCTGCTGGTAGTCGCTCCACATCCTGCTGTAAACCCCACGAGACTCCAACAGCTCTGGGTGCGTCCCGACCTCCACAATGCGGCCGTCCCTCATGACGCAGATTTGGTCGGCATCCCGTACTGTCGTGAGACGATGCGCTATGAGCAGGACTGTCCTGTCCTTGGATAGGTTCTCAAAGGCACGCTGCACAAGGTACTCGTTCTCGGGATCGGCGAAGGCCGTGGCCTCGTCGAGTATCACAATCGGGGAGTCCTTGAGAATCGCGCGTGCGATCGCCACCCTCTGGACCTCTCCCCCGGAGAGGTACACGCCTCTTGGGCCTATATTCGTCTCCAGACCCTCCGGGAGCTTAGCCAGTATGTCATCGCACTGCGCCATATGAAGCGCTGCAAGCACCTCCTCGACAGAGGCGTCCTGTCTGGCAATTCTCACGTTCTCGGCCAGCGTCCCCTTGATGAGATGGGAACTCTGGAACACGAACGAGATCATCTCGCCCAGCTTTGCCCCGCCGATCTCCCGGAGATCGACGCCACCGACAATCACCCTGCCGGACTGTGGATCCCAGAACCTGCAGGCGAGATTGGCTACGGTGCTCTTGCCGCTGCCGCTCGGACCCACCAGCGCAGTGACGGTACCGGGTGACATCGTCAGCGAGAACGAATCCACCGCCGGGCGGTCCGCCCCGGGATAGGTGAATGTGACATTCTCGAACCTCAGTGTCGAATCGGAAGGGATCTTGGGATCATCTGGCTCGGGGAGCTGCCGGATGGCCATGAGGTCATCGACCCTCGACAGCGCGTCATCCACGATGTAGCCCTCATTGCTGGCGAACATTATCCTCATGAGGAGCACCCCGACCAGCGGGGTGAATATCACATAGAACAGGAAGTCGGAGAGGAACTCCGGCGTCCAATCAAGAGAGCCGTCGATGGCCAACGCCATGATCACAATAGAGGCGAAAGCCAGGTTCGATGCGACCACGAATAGGCACATCCTGCCCCTGCACCACCTTGTGTACTTGATGACGAACTCGCTGTACCTGAGTATCGACTCCTTGAACGCCTGGAACGACTCGACGGTCTGCTGGAACGCCTTGACGACCGATATACCGCGGACATATTCCACAGCCTCTTTGTTGACATCTCCGAGAGCCTCCTGGTATGCCGCCATATGCTCTTTCATGACCTTGCTGCCGACCATGGTCCACATGACCAGAAAGGCAAGGGCCACGGGCACGAGGCTGGCGATGCCCAGCCTCCAATCGAACAGAAACAGCATCACCAGGATGGCTAGCGGCAGAACGACACTGCCCGCCATATCCGGGAACTGATGCGCCAGATACGTCTCGGTGGCGGAGGCGGAATCCTGTATGGTCCTCCTGACCTTGCCCGATCCCATCATGTCGAACGCGCCCGGGGGTAGTTCGATGACATGCTCGATGCATGTCTTCCGGATGTTCTTCGCGACACGGAACGCCGCCACATGGGAGCACATGAGCGCCGCGATGTACACCAGCACCCCCAGGGCAGTGAATCCTAGGGCCATCCATCCGTCGTTCGCCAGACCGACCGCCCGGTCGTAGTCGGGCATCACACGGAGGACCTCCTCGATCATCTTCCAGATGTAATAGAAGGGCACCACGGAGATGGCCGCGCTCAATCCGGACAGGATCATGGCCGCGTAGGTGAGGTACCTGTGACCTCCGGCATAACCGGCGAGCTTCGAGAACCTCCCCTGTCTCTTCTCCTTGCTTTCACTCATAACATACACTTCCGATCGTGTTTGGACTGTGGAATGGGATCGGAGACGGATCGAATGGAGGACCTCCACATGGGGATTCCCGAAGACATCTCTCCCCACTTTGGCCTCGACGCCGTAGACATCGCGGAGCATCCCCTCCGTGATGACCTCCTCAGGAGTGCCGGTGGAATACACCTTGCCATCCCTCATAACGACGACATTTCCCGCGAACCTGGAGGCATAATTCACATCGTGCAGGACCATCAGTGTGGTGATGCCGTGCTCCTCCGTGTAACGGGTCATCATCTCGAACAAATCCAACTCCCTGCGGATGTCCAGGTTGTTCGTCGGCTCGTCAAGTATTATCAGATCGGGATCGTCGACGAGACACTGGGCGGCCATGACCATCTGACGCTGCCCACCGCTGAGTTCATTAAAGTCCCTGGCCGCCAGATCCTCTATGCCGGCGTCCTCCAATGCGCCGTAAGCCTTGTCCAGGTCCTCCACGCCCACCTCGAGGCCGAGGGAGTTGATCCTCCCGAGGAGCATCATCTCCAGAACATTGGTCTCCGAGACCGCCGGAAGATCCTGTGCCAGATAGCCCATTCTAAGACTTCCGCGACGAGTATCCAGCAGGTCAATGCCGTTGAATTCGGCCGTACCCCCATCCGGGCGGATGACTCCCGACAGACACTTCACTAGCGTGGACTTCCCCGCACCGTTCGGACCCAACAGGGCGGTGACCCCGGAACCGGCCTCTATCGACACCTCCCTCAGTATCCGGTCTCCGCCGTATGAGAAACTCAGATTCACGGTCCTGAGTGTCATGCCAGCGACCTCCTGCGAGTCAGTACGAGATAGAGGAAGAACGGAACGCCGATCAGAGATGTGACCACACCCACCGGGAGACTGAGGTCCAGCCCCTTGATCAGCACGGAGGAGGCGCAGAGGAACACCGCGCCGCAAAGCGCGGACATCGGCAGAAGGAAGCGCTGGTCGTCCCCCACGAGCATCCTGGCCACATGGGGGCCCACGAGCCCGACGAATCCGATGGTTCCGGTGAAGCTGACAGCGACCGCCGTGACCACCGATATCCCGATGATCGTGTTCCTCCTGAGCCTGGAAGCGTCCACGCCCATGCTGTAGACCTTGGCATCCCCCAGTTTCAGCGCTGAGAGCTTCCACATGTTCATGGCGAACAGCGCCGCCACAAGGACCACGACGATGAGCAGTACGAGCACGTATCCCATCTCGTCCGGATACCTGGCCAGGTTGCCGAACATCCAGAAAGTGATGGAATTGGACACCTCCTTACCACCCAGGGACTGAACGGCGTTCACCAGGGCCTGGAACAGGAACAGCATCGCCACCCCGGTGAGTATGATGGTGGTCCTCGACGATCCCCTCCTCCTGGAGACGGCATAGATCGCCCCGCAGGCCACCATGGACATGAGGAACGCCCCGACGATCATCGCATAGCCGCCCAGGAACGATGTCCCGAACCCGAAGCCTATCACCAGGGCGGCTCCGAATGCGGCCGCCATGGATATCCCCAGGGTGTAGGGCTCCGCCAGGGGGTTGTTCAGAACCGTCTGCATCTCAGCACCGGCCATCCCGAGGGCCACCCCCACCAGTACGGCGAAGCAGCTCTCGGGGATGCGATAGCTCCAGACCACCGAATCCAGCGACCTGCTCACCGAACCCGGGTCGAATATGGTTTGGAGGGCCTCCAGCGGGCTCCATCTCATGAAGAATGTGCAGTTCACTACGAACAGTACCACCGCCATCGCCGCCAACATCGCTATCATCGCGACCCTGCGGCTCGTCATCCTGCGGTATAGCTCGCGCCCGGCTGTGGCCCCCAATGGGATCAGGCTCCGACGTGGTAGTACCAGACACCCTCGAATCCGAATGGCGTCATGGCGTCCAGGTCCTCCGCGATCTGCTCGACCTCCTCGAGTGTGAACAGATCGGGATAGATCATCGCGGCGACGGAGTAGAGGTCGATGAGTCCGAGGGCGCTGTTCCTCAGCTCCCCGTAGTTGATCATGACGTTCCCCTCCTCGACGGCCTTCAAGTTGTCCCATCCGGCCCTCTCGAGGTACGGTTCGAACGAATCCTGGATCTCTTCCGCCGTGGCCGTAGATCCGTATCCGAGGGTCGCCGGCCCGTTGTAGTAGGGGGTGCTGATGAGGACGATGTAGTCCGGACCGCCGTCCCCTGATTGGAGCATCTTCTCGATGTTCCATTCCATGTCGACTCCTGCCGGATTGCTGCACACGTTGGTGCCGCCCAGGATATCGAACTCGGGGCATCCCATGGCCACGACGCTGCCGTAGACGGATGGGTCGGAGCCCGGGAGCTCGACGTAGTACGTGAAGGACCTGTCTGCGGATGCTATGCGGTCCTTCGCGATGCTGACCTTCTCGTTGTAGTAGTCCACGATCCTGTCGGCCACCGACTGCGTCCCGAAGATCTCCCCGAGGATGCCGTAGTTGGCCTCGGCGATGCCGTCGGTGAACGACTTGTCGTAGAATTCGAGATAGATGCAGGGTATGTCACCGAGAGCCGATATCTGCTCCTCCGCTCCGGGCAGATAGTTCACCGTCGCGCCGGCGAGAAGCACCAGGTCGGGCTCCGAGTTGAGGATGTCATCGACAGGTATTGCACCCGTTCCATACACATCGGCACAGAGCGGGACGTCGGCCAGTTCCGGATAGGTCTCCTTGAGCAGAGCCCACTTCGCAGGCTCCCTGGTTTCGATGTCCTGCGGGAGCAGGCACACATAGTCTTCCCAGCCCTCGCCTACAGCCTGTGCGAATATCTCTACGATGGTTGGATCGGTTATGGCCACCCTTTCCACAGGTGTCGGAACGAACACTTCGCGTCCCGAGCTATCGGTGACGGTGACTCCCTCGACGGTACCGTCCTCCCCACCATCCCTGGTCAACACTACAGCCGCCGCAGCCGCCATCACGATTATGACGGCCACCACGGCTACCACTATTTTGCTGTTCATGGATTCACCCTTTTTCCATGAACCTCCGTTTCCCGACACCGATGGGATGGACCGGGCATATTTATTTTTATGGTATTCCTAAATATAATTAGGAAAAACGAATAATTTGCGGAGGCATCGGATAGGCATCCGGTCTAGATGCTGCAGATTGCCGGCAACGGAATCTACAACGTGCTCGCGTTTCTAGATATCTGATAGCCGTACCAACCGACACGGGTTACGCCCCCAGGATACATGATAGGGGGATGTACGGCGTGTTCGCGGACACCATCATACGCAGAATCGATGCGGAAGGGATGTCGTCATCCATGAGGGGACTGTCCAAGGCCATCCGCTGCAACGACACAGGACGCATGGAGAATGTGCCCGAGGGATCTGCTCCAGAGCGCCATCAGCGGCAGGGTGCTGGACAACGATCACTCGTACCAGACGTTCGTGACCGGGCTCTAATGAGCCTTTTCAGGGACTACGACATCACCGCTGACTTCGAATCAGGCGACGAGTGTCACGACATCAGACTGAAGCGTCTAAGGGGGAGCGGTCCAAACGTCGTCATCGAGATTAAGCGCATGACTAGAGACAGGATCGGGAAGGACGAGCTACGCTCGGCCGCCGAGAGGGCCCTGGGCCAAATCGTCGACAGGAACTACGCGCACGGCATGGATGGGATGACCGTTCTGTATGGGGTGGCGTTCTCCGGGAAGACACAGGCCGTCTCATCCAAGATCCAGAACGCCCCGAAGTGAGTCGCTGGCATCCGATATCTTGAAGTCGTTAACGTCGTTACACCGCTCATGAAGATGCCGTGCGAGCTCATAGTCACACACATTCTGCCCACAGCGCGCGGAGCGCTCGCCAGGGACCTGGTGACCAGCCACGGCATGACCCAGACACAGGTGGCCAAGCTCTTCGGCGTCACAAGCGCAGCGGTGTCCCAGTACCTCAAGGGCATGCGGGGCGGGAACAACCTGATCGACCGCAGCGCCTACAAGGACGACTTCTACGCCGAGATAGCCAGGATGGCCGACGAGATCTCCAACGGAGCGGACGTCACCGAGTCGCTCTGCGGAATCTGCAACTTCGTGAAGGAGAGCGGCCTGCTGAAGGCGCTGTACGTCTTCGAGGGATACAGCGGGGACCTCGGCATCTGCGCCGACTGCCCGCGCCTCAACATCGTGACGTCCAACGAGATCGTCTCCGAGAGGGCCCGAAGCATCGGCTCAGAAATGCCCTTATAAGCGCGGTACATCGCGTGGACGTTAACATGAGCGCCAGGAAGTCCCAGATTGAGCGCAGCACGAGGGAGACCCGCATCTCGGTCTCCCTGGACCTGGACGGTAGCGGCGTCTTCGACGTCACCAGCGACATCCAGTTCCTGAAGCACATGACCGAGACGCTCGCAAGGTACGCATCCTTCGACCTCACGATGAGCGCGGAGGGGGACAACGACCACCACATCATCGAGGATTGCGCCATCACCGTCGGCAAGGCCCTCAGGCAGGCCCTCGGCGACGGCCCCATCGAGAGGATGGCCACTGCCGTGGTGCCCATGGACGACGCCCTCGTCATGGCGTCCCTCGACCTGGTCGACCGCCCGTACGCTGACGTGGACCTCCCGGACCCGCTCTACACGCACTACATGAGGAGCCTCGCCATGTCCACCGGGATGACCCTGCACATAGTGGTCATCAGGGGATTCGACGAACACCACATCGTGGAGGCTGCGTTCAAGGCCGTCGGCAAGGCGCTCTCCCAGGCCGTGAGGCCGAGGGGCACCGAGCTCTCGACCAAGGACCGCGAGGTCATCGGGTGATCCCATGCTGGCGAAGAGGATCATACCCTGCCTGGACGTGAAGGAGGGCAAGGTCGTCAAGGGGATCAACTTCAAGGGACTCAAGGAGGTCGGGGACCCGCCCACCATGGCCGCGGAGTACGAGGCCCAGGGCGCCGACGAGATCACCTTCCTGGACATCACCGCCTCCCTCGAGACGAGGCAGACCATGCTCGACATCGTCACACGCACGGCCAGCAACCTGTTCGTCCCGCTGACCGTCGGAGGGGGCATCAGGAGCGTGACCGACATGAGGGATGCGCTCAACGCCGGGGCGGACAAGGTGTCCGTGAACTCGGCCGCCGTGAAGGACCCGTCCATCATCGGCGAATGCGCCGAGAGCTTCGGGAGGCAGTGCGTGGTCGTGGCCATAGACGCGAAGCGCGTGGGCGACCACTGGGAGGTCTTCACCCACGGGGGCACCAGGGGCACCGGCATCGACGCCATCGAATGGGCCCAGAGGGCCCAGGACCTGGGGGCGGGGGAGATCCTCCTCACGTCCATGGACACGGACGGCGTCAAGAACGGCTACGACATACCGCTCACCTCGGCCGTGACGGACGAGGTCAGCATTCCGGTCATCGCGTCCGGCGGCTGCGGCAGCATGGAGCACATCTACGACGTGTTCTCGCAGACCGGCGCATCCGCCGCGCTCGCGGCATCGATCTTCCACTACGGCGAGTGCACCGTGGCGGAGGTCAAGCAGTATCTCAGAGACAAGGGAGTCGAGGTAAGATGAGCGAACTGAAGTACGATGCGAACGGACTCATCCCCGTGGTCGTCCAGGACTACATCACCAACGAGGTGCTCATGGTCGCCTGGGCCAACGAGGAGGCGGTCCGCCTGATGAAGGAGACCGGATACACCCACTTCTGGTCCAGGAGCAGGCAGAGGATGTGGAAGAAGGGCGAGGAGTCCGGGCACTTCCAGAAGATCAAATCCCTGCAGGCCGACTGCGACGGCGACACCCTCCTGGCGAGGGTCGAGCAGGTCGGGGGCATCGCCTGCCACCTCGGCAAGCCCTCCTGCTTCGACGAGGTCATCCTCGGATCCACCGAGGAGACCATGGCGATCATCCCTGAGCTCAGACGCGTCCTCATCGACAGGCTCGAGAACCCCTCCGAGGAGAGCTACACCTGCAAGCTGTACAACGACGAGACCCGCATGTGCAAGAAGGTCATCGAGGAGGCCGGCGAGTTCGCCCTCGCCATCAAGGACAAGGACACCGACGAGATGGCCTGGGAGCTCGCCGACCTCATCTACCACACCATGGTCGCAATCGAGAAGACCGGCCTCCCGATGTCCGAGGTATACCGCAAGCTGTGGGAGAGGGCGCAATGAGGGCCGACCTCCACACCCACACCGTCTTCAGCGACGGGGAGCTCATCCCGGCCGAGCTGGTTAGGAGGGCCATGGTCCTCGGACACGACGTCATCGCCATCACCGACCACGTGGACATGACGAACGTGGAGTTCGTCGCATCCAACGTCGCCAAGGCCGTGGAGCTGTGCGAGGACTACATCAAGGTCATCCCCGGCGTGGAGATCACCCACGTCCCGCCGTCCAAGATCGGGCACGTCGCCAAGCTCGCCAGGAAGTACGGGGCTGAGTGGATCGTGGTCCACGGGGAGACAGTCACCGAGCCGGTCGCCCCCGGCACCAACCGCGCGTCCGCCGAGGATCCGGAGATCGACGTCCTCGCCCACCCCGGGTTCATCACCCTTGAGGAGACCCAGCTCGCCAAGGACAACGGCGTCCTCATCGAGGTCACGGGCCGCATGGGGCACAACATCACCAACGGGCACGTCGTCAACATGGCCCGCGCCGTGGGCGCCGACATGGTCATCGACTCCGACACCCACGCGCCGGAGAACCTGATGGACGAGAAGGCCGCGCTGGTCGTCGCCCTCGGGGCCGGCATGACCCCGGAGGAGGCCGAGAGGGCCCTCCACGTCACGCCCTACGAGGCCACCAGGCACATCGCCTGATGAAACCGTTCCAGGAACGCGGACCCTTCAACAAGTGAGCGGTCCGCGTTCCAATCATATTATTATCAGCGTCACAATAAACCGGACATGCCCAAGATAGCTATCATCGGAGGCACCGGGATCTACAACCCGGACACCTTCGAGATGATCGAGGAGGTCTTCCCCGACACCCCGTACGGCAAACCCTCCGACCCCATACTCATAGGCAGGATTAACGGCGTGGAGGTCGCGTTCCTCTACCGCCACGGCAAGCAGCACCAGCACCCCCCGACCAACGTCCCCTACAGGGCCAACATGTGGGCGCTGAAGGAGCTGGGATGCAAGTACGTCATCTCCGCCTGCGCCGTCGGATCCCTGCAGGAGGACTACGCCCCCGGGGACCTCGTCATCGCCGACCAGTTCATCGACTTCACCAAGAGGCGCGACTACACCTACTTCGACGACAGGGCGGTCCACATCTCCATCCCGGACCCGTTCTGCCCGTATCTGAACGGCATCTTCGACGCCACGGCCACCGAGCTCGGCCTCAAGCACCACCTCGGAGGAACCTACCTCTGCATCGAAGGACCCAGGTTCTCCACCATGGCGGAGAGCAACATGTTCAGGCACTTCGCCGACATCATCGGCATGACCGTGGTCCCCGAGTGCCAGCTCGCCAGGGAGCTCGGCCTGTGCTACTGCAGCCTCGCCACCATCACGGACTATGACGTCTGGAAGGACGAGCCCGTGGACATCGACATGGTAAACAGGACAATGGCCGAGTGCCTCAACAACGTCCTCATGCTCCTGGAGCGCGGCCTCCCCAAGATCGGGGACGGATGCCAGGAGTGCATCGGCGCCGCCAAAGGTTGCGGAGCCATCTGAACCTCTTCACCCGGGGCATCCGCCCCGGGCCATCATTCTTTAGGTTGCTCATCGTTGCGCAACTTGTGCAACGCTCGACACCAAGTCCACTCCGGGGCATCCCCGACCCCATGCCGTTCGGAGAGTTCGTCTCCAGGCTGGGTGCCGACGGATCGGACGGTCCCGCGGACATGCGCACGCTTTTCGACGAATACATCGCCGTAGGCGGCATCCCGAAGGCCGTGGATGCCTGGGCTGAGACGCGCGACATCGCTTCCGTGGACGAGGTGCTCTCATGTATCCTGGATGATCTCGAGGACTCCATCGCGGATGAGCGGGGCGAGGCCTTCTCCGCCAAATGCCTGTGGATCCTCCGCAGCATACCGAGGCAGCTGTCGGGGAACAACCGGAAGTTCATGTACGGGAGCGTTTCCCCGGGGCTCCGCCTCAGGGACCTGCGCGGACCGCTGGATGCGCTGGAGAGCTCCGGTGCCACGGTCGAGATCCCGATATTCTCGAAGGGATCTCGGGCGGGTTCCATCCTGCTCTGCTCGGACACAGGGATCATGAGGGTTCTGGCGGGAACATCCCCCGGCTACGAACCGGAAAGCCTCCTGGACGCCATGACCGTGTCAGCAGTCCTGCTCGAGATGCGCAGGGTGCATCCGGAACTCGCGTGCTGGAGGTCGGGCAACCGCGCCGAGGCGTTCACCGTCGACAGCATGGATGGAAGTGCGGTCGCAGTCCAGATCGAACCTCGCAGCCGCGCCTACGCCAGAAGCCTCAGGGAATATCTCGAGAGCCATCCGGATGACAGGACCGTGATCGTGTCACCCGACCGCCTGGACATCCACGGGATCTCCTGGGTGCCGCCCTGGGAGGCGTCCTCGATACGACGCGGTCGCCGAGGATACCATCGAAAGACGGGTATAGATGGCGACCCTACGGGTCCGCATGGTGAAGAAGAGCAAGGGCCAGGAGCTGGCCGAGAACATACTCACCAACCGCAAGAGCCTCCCGGAGGAGTCCCCCAAATCATTCAGGGACGCCGACGAGTTCTGCGAGGGATACAAGGAGTTCCTCTCGTACAAGACCGAGCGCGAGGTCGTCGACTACGTGCTCCCGATACTGGAGGAGCACGGGTACAGGGAGTATGCCCGCGGATCCAAGCTGAAGGCCGGATCCAAGTTCTACAAGGTCAACCGCAACAAGACCATCCTCATGTGCACCAAGGGCAAGAGGCCGGTGTCCGAGGGCGTCCGCGTCACCGTCGCACACATCGACAGCCCCAGGCTGGACTTCAAGCCCCACCCCCTGTTCGAGGACGGGGCGATGGCCTACTTCAAGACCCACTACTACGGCGGGATCAAGAAGTACCAGTGGACCACCATCCCGCTCTCCATCCGCGGAGTCGTGTACACGAAGAAGGGTGAGACCGTCAAGGTCAGGATCGGCGAGGAGGATGACGAGCCGGCGTTCCTCATCACGGACCTCCTGCCGCACCTCGCACAGAATCAGATGCGCAAGGGCGCCTCCGAGGTCATCGAGGGCGAGCAGATGAACCTCCTGATCGGCTCCCTCCCCTACGAGGACGACAAGGTCAAGGAGAGGGTGAAGCTCGCGATCATGAAGATCCTCAACGACAAGTACGGCATCACCGAGGACGACTTCGAGACCGCCGAGCTCTGCGCCGTCCCCGCGTTCAAGCCGAGGGACCTCGGGCTCGACAGATCCATGATCGCCGCCTACGGCCAGGACGACAGCTCCTGCGCCTACGCCGAGTTCATGGCCGAGCTGGACACCAAGAACCCCGAGTACACCACCGTGACCATATTCGCGGACAAGGAGGAGACCGGGTCCGACGGTGTCACCGGGATGAGGTCCTTCTTCTTCAGGGACTTCATCGAGGACCTGGCCCAGGACGAGGGCGCGGAGGTCCGCGACGTCATGAGGAACTCCGTCTGCCTCTCGTGCGACGTCAGCGCCGGGTTCGACCCCGCCTTCCCCGACGTCATGGAGAGGAACAACTGCTGCTTCATGAACATGGGACCCTGCCTCGCCAAGTACGACGGATCCCGCGGCAAGTACTCGACCAACGACGCGTCCGCCGAGATGATGGATTACGTCATCTCCATCTTCAGGGATGCCGGCGTCAGGTGGCAGATCGGCGAGCTCGGGAAGATCGACCTGGGCGGAGGGGGCACCATCGCGTCCGAGATCTCCATCCACAGCATCGACACCGTGGACATCGGCGTCCCTGTGCTGTCCATGCACGCGCCAATCGAGGTCACCGCCAAGATGGACGTGTACATGCTCTACAAGGCCATCCGCGCCGTGTACGAGTCCAAGAAGGCCAAGGCCTTCTGATACCCATCCCTCCGCCGGCATCCGTCCGGCGGAGGCCCAAACCCCTTGGATTCTCCCAGGATCCGGCGATGCTCCCGTCGCCTCTTGCCGCGCAGCGACCTTCCGCATACGGCGCATGTCCTGTCGGATTCCTCGACAACCGATCCGCAGAACGGACAGTATCCGGATGCGGCCAGGTCGGCATCGCCGTCCGTCTCTTCGGCCGACGGGGCATCCTCCGCTGGAACGGAGACCTGCGGTGCCCATCTGCCGGTCATCCCCGATATGATCAGGGAACCCAGGATCAGAGGGACGAACGAGACGAAGAGCACGGGGATGCCTATCGGACCGTAGATCACGATGACCGCCGGCGAGCAGAAGAACCAGATTATGCCGACCGCCAGCAGCGCCCATCCGACCCATCTCGGCATCGGCGTATTCTCCGGCCACATACGGTGCAGAAGTCGTACTCCGGATCGAGCGGACATCCGCATCCGGGACAGTAGTCGTCAGGGTCCTCGACCCTCGCGCTCCCTTTGCCCCTCCAGCTCAGCGGTATAATGATCGGGAAGAACAGGAAGATGAAGGGGAGGAATCCGAACGGGAAGGGCATGGACCCCTCGGGCCACAGCATGTAGGCTATGACCGAAAGGGCGGACACCCCGACCAGGACCACCAGGATCACGAACACCAGGTCGCGACGGTCCAAGGTCTCACCCTATCCTCTTGCCGCACACGCGGCAGTATTCGTAGCCCTCCTCGGCGGGGGAGCCGCAGTACGGGCAGTATCCGCTGTACTCCTTCGGCTCCTGCTCCCCTTCGGACGGCTCCTCCGGGCGGGAGGTCCTCGCCCTGAACGACTGCGGACCGCCGCCCCTGATCGTCCTGACGATCATGAGGGCCCCGAAGGCGATGACCAGGGCGCCCACGACCATGAACAGGAAGCCGATGGCGGACGGGATGGCCCCGCACATCGCAATCCAGATTATCCCGAACACGATGTAGAACAGACCCGCCATGACCCCGTTCGCCTTTGCCATGCGACCTGCATGCGCATCCCCGATATCAATCATCCTAAAGGTTAAGCGTGAACCGACCATCCTCCGCCCCCATGGAAGCCTCCGAGATCAGGAAGATGGGCGACGAGGTCCGCGAACAGGACCCCGGCAGGGCGGCCGAGCTGTACAGGCAGGCCTCGGACCTGGGCGATGCGGACGCGTCGTCGTCGCTCGGCTACATGTACATCGTCGGCGAGGGCGTCCCCCAGGACACGGTCACCGCCGCGGAGTACCTCAAGCGCGCATCCGACCTCGGGAACACGAAGGCCATGTGCAACCTCGGGAGCATCATGATGGGCATCGACCCCGCTCGGACTCTCGCCCTCTTCGAGAGGGCCGCGGAGGCGGGATACGAGAAGGGCATGATCAACGCCGCGACGATGCTCCGCGGAGGGAACGGGGTGGCGGCGAATCCGGAGAGGGCCGTCATGTGGCTCGAGAGGGCTGCGTCCACCAGCACCGAGGCCGCCGGCATATTGGCCCATATCCTGCGCACCGGCGAGGGCGTCTTCCCGGACAAGCCGCGCGCGGCGGAGCTCTATAGAAGGGCCGCCGAGGCGGGCGACCCGGACTCCCAGTACGATCTCGCCATGATGCTGGACGCGGGTGACGGCATACCCGTCGACCGCGAGGAGGCCGAGAGATGGTTCCGCGCATCTGCGGACCAGGGTGACAACGACGCCCGCCTGTGCATCGGAGGGATCCTCTACGAGCGCGGTGAGTTCGCGGAGGCGGAGGGATACTTCACAGATGCTGCACTGGACGGCGACGTCAAGGCGATGTACAACCTCGCGCTGATGCTCATGGACGGTTCGCTCGGCGAGAGGGACGAGAACAAGGCGATGGAATGGATGGAGATGGCCTCCGACGCCGGGTTCGTCTACGCCCAGTCGATGCTCGGATCCATGCTCATCGACAGGGATATCGAACGTGCGGAGACGCTGCTGAGGAGCGCATCGGATGCCGGAGAACCGACGGCCATGTACAACCTCGGCGCCCTGGCACTGTCCGGACGCATCGAGATGCCGGACAGGGATGCGATAAGATTGCTCACTGCGTCCGCCGAGTCCGGCATATGCGAGGCCCGGGACCTGCTGATGAGGCTGTCATCCCAGGGGATGCTGCGATCGCTCGTCCCAGACCAGCAGATCCTCCAGGCTGGGGATCTCGTACCTGCAGGGCAGGTCCTCGGCCATGAATCCGTCGGGACGCTTGACTATGGCGCAGTCCACACCGAAGGCGTTGGCAGCCCCGGCGTCGTTGTAGCTGTCGCCGACGAAGAGCGTCCTGTCGCGGGGGACGTCGAACCTCGAGAACGCGAGCGCCACCGGTTCGGGGTCGGGCTTGTGGGCGTCGGTGTCGTCCCACCCCACGATTGTCTCGGGGATGTCCCCGAGCCCCTGGTCCTCCAGAAGGTCCACGATCTTGTAGCGCATCTTCCCCGACACTATACCGATGCGCTTGCCCCTGTCCTTGAGGGCCCTCAGGACGCGGAGCGTCTCGGGGAACGGCTCCGACTCCCTGTAGGAGTTCGTGGCCACCGCATCGTAGAACCTGGAGCGATACTCGTCGTACGCGTCCGGACGCTTCGAATACGTGTCGAAGATGTCATCCATGGACATCCCGAGGTACCTAGTGAACTCCTCCCTGCGGTAATCCACGCCGATGACCGGCAGGACCTCCTCGAGGATCCTGTGGATGCCGGCGCTCGTGTCGTACAGGGTGTTGTCGAAGTCGAAGAGGTAGAGGTTGTACTCCCTCATTTCGTCCCCACGTAGATGTTGACGGCGCCGAAGGACTTGACATAGAACCTGGCGTCCTCGAACCCGGCCTTGCGGAAGATCCTGACCATGTCCTCCCCATAGGGGAACCCCTCTATCGATGAGGTCAGCCACTCGTAGGCGGACTGGCGGCCGTCGATGGACTTGCCCTTGTCGTACTTGCGGCCGTACCTCTTGACCCTCTTCATGTAGATGTTGTAGAAGAAGCGGATGACGCCGTTCTTCGGCTTGGAGAGCTCGGCCACGACGACCCTGCCGCCGGGCGCCAGGACGCGGTGCATCTCGCAGACCGCCTTCTGGATGTCCGTGACGTTGCGGAGCATGTATCCGGATGTGACCAGGTCGACGGAGTCGTCCGGGATGTCCAGGTTGAGCGCGTCCCCGACCCTCCAGTCGATCTTGACCGGCAGGTCGAGCTCCTTCTCCTTCTTCGCGGCGAGCTCCAGCATCCTCGGGGTGATGTCCACGCCGATGACCGTGGAGCCGGGACCGGCGGTCCTCGCGACATGGAAGGCGATCTCCCCGGTGCCGGTGCCCACGTCGAGGCACCTCTTCCCGGCGATGTCGCCGGCCTTGCGCATCATGAACTTGTGCCAGCCCTGGACCATGTGCATGGACATGATCTCGTTCATCTCGTCGTAGTAGTCCGCGATCTCGGTGAACACATCCTTGATGTATTCCTCCTTGCCCTCGAACTGGACCCCTTTCTTGAGCTCCTCTTCCATGTCAGATCACCGGGATGATGAACTCGCCGATTATATAGCCGACTACGAGAAGCACGCCGAAGTGCCAGTTCATCCTGAAGCACAGGGGCACCAGCATGAAGTTGGCGTGGGCGTCGCCGGCGGACATCTTCGCGTTGTGCCAGAGGATGCGCATGTCCCAGAGGCACAGGAACGCCAGGGCGCAGGGCCACGGCGCGATGCCGGCGGCGATCAGGACGAGCAGTATCGGATAGGCGATCGAGGTCATGAACAGGTACAGCCTCAGGGCCCCGTCCCTCGAGAAGTGGCTGCAGAGGGTGCGCACGCCCGCCTTCCTGTCCTCCTCGTAGTCGCGGGTCTCGTTCCCGCAGAGGACCGCTGTGATGAGGAACGCGTTGGGTATGCTGAGCCAGAGGACCTCCCAGGAGAACCATCCGCCGCCGAGAACGCAGTATGTGCCGAGGGGCATCAGGATGCCCATCATCAGGAAGACCGAGGGCTGGCCGAGGCCGTGGTACTTGTAGGACAGGCCGGTCGTGTACATGCCGGCGCCCAGGACCCCGAGGATCCCGTAGACGAGAATCTCCCATCCGCTGTACCATATGAAGATCAGACCCAGCAGGCATGTGGCCCCGAGGCAGGCGATCCCCGCCATCTTGACGTAGTGCGGATCCAGGACGCCCGTGACCAGCTCGGGGGACCTGGTCTCGTTCTCCACCGTGTCGGTCCCCGCCTTGAAGTCGCCGTAGGTGTTGAGGAGGTTGGATGCGGACTGTATCAGGCATCCCGCGACCAGGATCAGGACGAACATGACCCAGGACAGCGCGTCGAAGCCGACGTCGCCGTATGCGACGACGCCTCCTATGAGCACCGGCACGACCGCTCCGTGGAGTGTCCACGGCCTGAGGGCGTTCCACCATCCGGCCTTCACCGGCTTAACGCTGGGCATGAGACCGCGAACGCCATGGCCGATTTAAAGGGTGGGAAGGACCCCGCCATGCTCCCTTAAATCGTATGGACGGGATGACATCAGACCATGGAGGTTCTGGTCAGGCAAAGCCGCGATTCCGACCTCCGCGAGATGGCCAGGATCTGGAACATCGTCGTGGAGGACGGGGAGGCGTTCCCGCAGATGGATACCATCCCCGAGGGTGGCGAGGCCGTGTTCTTCGGAGGCTTCTCATACTGCGCCGTGGCCGAGTCGGAAGGCCGCATCGTCGGCATGTACGAGATCCGCCCGAACAACGTCGGGCGCTGCGGGCACATCGCCAACGCGAGCTACGCCGTCGATCCGGAGGCCCGCGGGATGCACGTCGGCAGGGCGCTGGTCCTCGACTCGCTGGAGCAGGCCCGCAGGCTGGGATTCCGCATCATGCAGTTCAACGCCGTCGTGGCGGAGAACGCCGGAGCCAGACACCTCTATGAGAGCCTTGGGTTCCACCGGGTCGGAACGATACCCGGAGGGTTCAGGCACATCGACGGGGCATACCATGACATCATCGTCTACTACCACGAGCTCTGACAAAGGCCGCTACTGGCGGATTCTGCTGAGGGCGTTCCTGGCCGGGATCGCCATCTCCATCGGCGGGTGCGTATACCTCGCCTGCGACGTCAAATGGGTCGGGGCCATCATGTTCTCCGTCGGACTCCTCACGGTCGTCGCCTTCGGGTTCGACCTCTACACCGGCAAGGTGGGATACGCGGTCGAGAACCCCCCGTCCTACCTCAAGAACATCCTCGTGATCATCATCGGGAACTTCATCGGATGCCTATTCATCGGTCTGATGATGCCCTACGACAACGCCCCCGCCCTGGTGGACGGGAAGCTCGCCCTCGAGTGGTACACCGTGATCTTCAAGGGCCTGATGTGCGGCATCCTGATGTTCATCGCCGTCGACTTCTACAAGCAGCGCAAGAGCTTCCTGGCGATCTTCTTCTGCGTCCCCGTGTTCATCCTGGCGGGATTCGAACACTCCATCGCCGACATGTTCTACGTCTGCTCCGCGGGCGCGTTCACCCTGGATTCGCTGATCTTTATCGTGCTCGTCCTGATCGGCAACGCCATCGGCTGCATGCTGATCCCGTTCGTCAGGAAGTACGCCTACGAACCCGCGCCGACCGCCTGAGCGTCCCCTCGCCGGGGCCCGGTCCGTCCGGGTCCCCGGGATCGGCGCGCAGGGTGTCCCAGGTCATGATCGCGGCCCCTGCGGCCATCACGACGAGGGCGACGAGGTACGTTCCGGACAGCGACTCGCCCAGGATCGCGAGGGAGAGCACGGCGCCGATGAACGGCGCCGAGGCGTAGTACGCGCTGACCCTCGACGCCCCCAGGGCCGCCTGGGCGGAGATGTACAGGTAAAGGCTCAGCCCGTAGGAGACGAACCCGAGCAGCAGGGCGGCGACGACCTCCAGCGGCGTGGGGGAGCCCATGCCCATGAACAGGGCGATTGCCAGCGCTCCGAGACCGGAGAACACCCCCTTGATGGCGACCACCCTGGACGGCCCGGTGGACGAGAGCCTCCCCGTGCAGTTGTTCTCCAGTCCCCAGCAGACGCATGCGGCCACCACGGCGAGCGAGCCGTGGTTGAATGACAGCCCCGTGACGCCGTCCAACGACAGCAGGATGACCGACAGGGTTATCACCGCCACCGCGAACCACATCCTCGCCGAAACACGCTCGCCGAAGAGCGCGACGGCGATGACTGTCGTGGCCACGATCTCGAAGTTGTTCAGAAGCGAGACCGAGGACGCGGGGGAGCTCAGCAGCCCGTACATCAGCAGTATGGGCGCCGCTATGTCCAGCACCACCATCGCCACGACGTACGGCAGGTCCTTGCGGCCGTAGGGCTTCTCGCGCCTCCCTGCGCCCGTGACGGAGCGGACGGTAGTCATGCCTATGCCCGTCCCCAGGTACAGAAGGGCCGCCATGAGGTACGGGGAGACGTCCTCCAGCAGGACCTTCGAGACCGGCGAGCTGATCGCGTAGAACACGGCCGCCATGAATGCGCAGAGGACCGCCCCACTCTTCCCGAGAACCATGCGCCGCAACTCCCGACGTGCGGATTTATATGTTGCTCTGATGCTAACATATGGCATATAACAATTCTGAAAAGATGACACCGAGGTCGCACGAATCGCAGACACTTACCACCGGGATGTGAAGGATCCAGGAATCGTGATACCGGCGTCCGGACGAACGCCGGAAGGGGTTTCCGGGCCGGGGGCCCGTAAGTCGTTTGTCGGCGGCCGTGGAACGTCGGGCGACAGCCGGGTCACGATTGGACGCGCCATCCATCAGGTCATGAAGGAAGTCGCTCACCCTCCGGCCCAGGTCCGTCAGGGAGACGCGGTGGCACCTGGAGCCGTCGACGCTGTCGATGACGATGAGCCCGACGACCTCCATCATGTCCAGCTTGTCCGGCATACGTGCACCGCGGGAGACAGCGCTGTACAGCTGGCTCTTATTGCATGTCCCGTTCTCGCGGAGGAAGAGCAACATCTCCAGCACGTGCTTCTCGCCCAGGACGTCGATCAGGGCCATGCAGTCGTGTGCGCTCACTGCCCGTCACCCCTCCGCTTCCACACGGTGTAGACGATGTACAGCAGGAACCCGACGACGAGGATGACGATCAGCAGTATGTAGAGGGAAATGTCCTTCTGATACCACTTCACGGTCTCGGGTCCCGGAAGGACGATGACATCATCGTCGCCAGGGATGACGACCATCGGGGTGCTACTGACAATCACCGTGAACCAGGCGGTAGAATCGTTGTAATTCTCCGTGCCCGGCACCGTCACGGTAATGACCGCGGTCCCTGCGGAACCTGTCGTTACAAGGCCGGTCACGGGGTCCACGTATGCTACGGATGGATCGCTGCTGACGTACGTAGCGGAACCCTCGGTCACCACATAGTCGGGAACCACCAAGGGGTTGGTGAAGGACCCGTCATCGGGATATCTGGACACCGATTCCTGGTCGAACCTGATTGGCGGGTCGGCCTTCAGGATCTCGAACTGGAAGGACAGGCTCTGGTCGGAGTAGTTGCCCAATCCTGTGATGGTGACGGTCGCCACCCCCACGTCTATGTTGTCGGCATAGGTCACGGTGTACTCCTCCCCCAGAGTGAGGTGAGGGGACGATATCGGCTTGGTGATGTACGTACCGTTGTAGGTCTCCGGATCAGTGACGCCATCTAGGACGAAGAGTTCCCGGAAGTCCCCCGACATGACGAGGATCTTACCGTCTACGAACTCAATGTCGTAGTGGGCAAGGGCGGCATGGTCACCGACCTTCTCGACTCTGACGGTGTACTCCCCAGGGACATCAGGGTCGACGAGGTCGAACGATACCGTGAAGAGATCGTCCAGTCCATCGTCGACGAAACCGTCGGTCCCGAGGACGTCCAGTTCGGGCATGTCTCCTCCGAGAGCCATGCTGCCACTCTCGGCGGTCAACGTGACCGGTCTCTTCGTGATGGTCCATGTTATGTAGATGGTGCCATCCCCGTCGTCATCAAGAGAGCCCCAGCGGTCGATGGGGTCCTTCAGGGTGACCGTCACGGTGTAGGTCCCTGGAATCGTAGCATTCGTGGTCCCGCCTAGGGTCATATGGTCGCTGTCGAAGCCATCTGGTACGTAGGACTGCTCCTCGCCGTCATAAACGAGGGAATTGTGTCCCGCCTCGACCGTGTACTCCTCCCCTTCCGAATTCGCTACAATCGTGAAGGTGAATGTCATGATCAGAGCATCCTTTGGTGTCGGGGATGCGAGAGTCATGAGGATGGAGTTGGTGGGGGACGACCACTCGTAGTGCTCGTCCACCAGGTAGAAGCGGATCGTGTATGTCCCAAGGTCCTTGGCGGTTATGGTCATCACGCCTGTGACGGGATCGATCGCGAAGCATCCCTCGGGGTCCGATTCGACACGCATACAGGTGCTGTCAAATCCTCCGATCACGATGTCCAGAGGCTCTCCGCTCGCCTCGTACTCTCCGAGATCGACAGTCTGTCCAGGCACGCCTGGGACATTAGACCCCTCCTGGTCTGGGATGACGATGGACACGGGTTTCTTCACGATCTCCCAATGGAACTCGATGTCGGCAGATGCTCCTGTGTTCCAGACATGGTTGATGGGATCCCTCAGGTGCAGGTACGAGGTCTGTACACCGATGTCGGTGCCAAAGTTGTCGCTCACGGACATCGTCCCCTCGTCATACTCATCACCCCACTGGATGGCAGGATCGAACGTGACGCCATCGCTGTCGTAGGCGAGTCCGGGAACGTTCCCGATGTCCGATGGCACATCCACTATCGCGGGATTGATTGTCAGATTGCCATTCAGACAGGTGACAATGTAGTTGTTGCCAGCAACGGCCGTCATTTGTATCAGATATGTTCCGACATTATCTCCATTTGAGGCCCCTGGGATTATCGTCACCACGATGGTTCCGTTCGTCAGATCCTCGTTCACGAACCGGTCGCTTCCCTCTGCGTAGGTCCATCCGATTTCGGGAATGTCCTCCCCATAGCAGACCTCTATGTCCCCATCCACCATAATCACGACGGTGACTCTATCGATGGTCAGAGTGAACTCGACAGCGTCGGACGTGCCGTCCTGCCAGTAGAATCCTTCGGCGGGACGGACCGTGACGACATAGGTGCCGGCGTTCGTATGGACATTGTTCTCTATGATGAGGTTCGACGTGTCGTCGAATAGGATCGAATGGGACTCGCCGTCGTATTCGAACTCGCTCTCCATCGCGTCCGGCACATCCACGCGGTTAGCCGTGACGTTCAGAGTGAGTTGGATCGACCTGACGTCAACGTCCTGTCCGACCCACACATAGTTGGAGGTCTTCAGGGATATATCGAAACTGTAGCTTCCTATGCCCACAGTGGACGATATCGTGCCGTCATCCGACGACGAGACAGTGGTCCCGTGGGTGACTATGCCCATGGTCTGGGCATCGAACCCGTTGAGGGTCACCGTTATGCTGGAACCCCCGTAAGGGATGACCAGGCTGGCGCCGTCCATCGTATCGTAGCGGAGGGTCGGCATCGTCAGCGCTCTCGGATCGATGTTCCAGCCGACTGTCACGGACCTCTCCTCGATGCCCTTCCAGACGTAGTCGGTCGATGTCAGGGTGACGATGACTGTGTATGTGCCAGCATCCCTTCCCGTGTTGCCGGAGATGTCCATGAACTTGGAGTCGTAGAAGCTGGGGTTGTACGTCTTCAGGGTAGTGTCGTAGTCGTAGTACGCGTCATCGTCGTGGCTGCCGAAGTCGTCAGTGTCGAACTCCACCTCCAGAGGCGTGATGGTCCACTGCACGGACTGGTCCTCCGTGCTAGTGCCCCCTTCGACGTTCCACGCGCAGTTGACCTTGTCCGTGAGGGTCAGGATTGCCGTGTACGTGGCGGCGGAGGTTCCGCTGTCCCCGCTCATGGACACGTAGGCCTGGTCATCAGGGTCCATTCCGAGGTCGGACAGATCGACAGTCTGCACGTCCCCTGGTGAGAACTTGGTGGAGAACACGATGCTGGGGACGTCTATCGTCCTGACCTGGATCTCGAACTCGATAGGTTCCGACACGAGCCTCTCGTAATGGACGCCTCCGTCGGTGACTGCACGGACCACGACGAGCATGTAGTATGTTCCGGCCTGCGTCGGTCTCTCGGTGCTGTTGAACGATTCCAGGTTGGAAGACCGCGAGAAGTAGTACGTTGCAGTGCCATGCTCGGGAGTCCCGCGCGGGCTCAGGATCTCACCGAAGACGATGCTGTCGATCCCCGGATCCTCCGTCCAGCCGTTCTCCATGAGGTCCTCCACGATCTCCCATGCGGTCTCGATGGTGAGGGTGTCCGCATCCTCGCCGTCCCACATGTAATTGGGATCGGTTATGGTCAGGACGACGCTGTATCTGCCCACATCCGTCGCCGTCATGGACAGTCTCCCGCTATCGATGGTAACGTCGACGGAGGGGTTGCTGTACATGACGACGCTTTCCCCGGTCCCGCCGACCGCGATCGCCTCGCCGACACCGTTCACGGACCAATGGTCCACGGTGAGGGTGTTGGTGATGTCATCGCCGGTGTACGTGATGCTCATCGTCTGGTCCCACTCATAATGGAGGGTCGCCCTGTTGACGGTGAACTCGTAGTAACCTGTCAGTTCCGGATAGTTGTCCCCGTCGGCGGGAACGCTGACGACCACGTAGTACGTCCCCGCAGGGGTGTCATTGTCCATCCCTCCCGTGTACTCCTCGGTGTGATTCGGGTCGGTGTAGTACCTGACCGTTGGGTTTCCGAACTTCGAGACGGGTTCCACGCTTGTTCCCTTGCCCTCCCTGTAGGTCCAGTCGTCCTGGTCGAACTCGGTCGTGAAGCTGTTCGTCGTTCCTGTGATCACGAATATGAAGCTGCCCTCGTAGGGGAGGTAGTTGTTGCTGTCGGGCGTTATCTTGTAGGTGATGGTGTACTCGTCGACATCGGTGAACGATGGGGCCTCGTCCACCCAGGCATCGCCGATCCTGTACCCTACGGTGTAGACTTCGGAGCTTAAGCTGATCCCGCTGTTCGTTCCAGTTACCGTGTACCCCACGTTCGGACTCTGTTGTTCATCGTTGAACTCGGCACTGGGCCTCTCGGGGTTTACGGTCACTTCCAGGGAATCGGGTTTGATCACCAGGTCCCCAGGGATCACATCGACGTCGTAGCGCTCGTTGTTCCATATGCACCAGACCATGTCCTCGTAACTGCCGGCGTCGGTGGGCGCATCGCCGGTGCCACCCTCCCCGTAGCATAGCGTCAGGCTCAGTATGTTGTCTGATGTGAGGATCGAGCCGTCTGTGACGTACTGCTATATGTCCGTGAGGGTTCCCAGGTCTGCCGGCTGGCCATCATACGTGCGTTCGATGGTTGGAATCGTGATCACGATCGAGCGCTTAGTGACCTTGAGGTCGCCGTACTCAGGGGTGATGTCGTAGTACTCGTTCCTCAGCTGAATCGTGTACTTTATCGCATCAGCATACGCCTGATCCGCGGGGAGGGGGTTGTCCCCGGTGACGTTCCTGTCGACGTACAGCTGTACGTATCCGCCCTCCTCCAGATCCTTCTCGAGTATCGTTCCGTCGGTGAACTCGTAGGACCATCCGGAGGCGTCAAGCAGATCCCCGTACTGCACCTTCTGGTCGGAGACGCTGATCGTGACAGGCATCCTGTCCATGTAGTAGCTCCTGGTCGGATTGTCAGGGAGGGCGTAGTTCCCCTTCCCGGTGTCGCTGTCGCTGAACCCTGCCGTGAAGACGTAGGCCTCCGTCCTGGGGATCTCGAACGTCCCTTCGATGGTCACCGTCAGAGGTATATCAATCCCCTTCACGTCGACGTAGTGCGCGGTGACCTCGGACTTCTGGTCGGTTCCGTCGTATGTGAAGCGGTCGCCGGTTGGTTCCCAGACGATGGTCACCTGTGCGGGCTGGACCTCGAGATCATACGTCATGTCTTCAGGGATGTTGTAGTTCCCGCTGTCCGAATGGAACGTGGCTGTCACTACATAGGTGCCCGCATCGACGGCCCCTCCGACGGTGGGGCCCTCGTGCACGATAGAATAGCTCACTGTCAGCCTGGAGTCATCGATGCCCGTGATGACGGTCGATCCGTCGGTGAACCTCGTGCTCTCCGAGGAGAGGACTGCAGTGTATTCCCCTCCGTTGTACTCGGTCACGCTCACGGAGTTCCCATCGTTCATGACGTCCCATCCGAGGGTCGGGAGGTCGTAGTCGATCTTGTTGATCGTGAACGTCGCCTTCAGGTCCGAGCTAGGGACGTAGTTGGTGTTGCTGCTGTAGACCGGTCTGACGGTGTACTTTCCCGCATCCGTCGGGATTTGGCCCAGTTCATCATCGTCCTTCATGAACACGAAATCCGGCTCGGGGAAGTTCGAATCTGGATCGTTGTCGACCCTGAACATGCTGGATACCTTTTCTAACACTGCATCTGGGTCGCCGGTGTAGTCCATGCTCCCGTTCTCCGTCACGATCTCGATCGTGACCGACCGCGGGTTCACGATGTACGTCCCGTACTCCGGAGCGGGCTCCGTTCCGCCGTCGGACTTGCCCAAGAACCTGATGGCGTAGTTGTTGTTCAGCACAGTTCCATGTATGTGGTAGGTCCCAGCGTTCACCGTCACGGAGATGTCTATCTCGCCGCTGTCTCCCTCGTCGGTGAGGTACAGCTTGAACACGTCCGTCTCGGTGTGATCGAGGGCGAGGTTTCCATCGATGACGATCCCCTCTAGGGCGTCTATGGCGTCGCCGTAGGTGCTGCTGTCGTTCTGGATCTCCACGGTGATCTGCCGCTGGCTCACCGTGAGCGTCGCAGTCTCCGATGGATCGATGGAGTAGTTCGCGCCTGCAGCGAGCTGTCCCACAGCGATCTTATACCGGCCATAGTCGGATCCCGGAACGTACCCGTCGAGGTCGGCCGTCCCGGTGACGGCATCGTCGATCGTGTCACCGTTGGCGATGTTGCCGATGATAGCGGACAGTCCAGGAGCCTCGTCCCCATAGACGATCGTGGCATCCTCGAGGGACAGCGGCCGCTTCGTGATCTCGAACTTATCGGACCCGTCGTATCTAAGCTCGTAGTTGGTGTCCGAGATGGTGGCGACAAGGTCGTAGTATCCGACGTTCCATCTGGTCACTCCCTGCTCCAGGGAGATCCCGACCAGGTTCGTGAGGGTGTCCAGGCTGTCCCCGGAGCATACGTCGGACCCGTCGAGCTCGAAGTCCCATCCCTGGACGGACGGTTCGGAGTTGGAGTACACGCTGGTGTTGGTACTGAAGGCGAGGTCGATCGTCCTCTTCCCTACATGGACCTCGAAGGACCCGTAGGCAGGGTCGTGGTTATCCGCATCCGCTCTATAGTAGACTGTGTGCGTTCCCGCGTTCCTGAATGTCGGTATCTCACCGGTGAACTCCCCGTTCACATCGGTTTTGTACGTCCAGGAGATGTCATTCCCCAAGGCGGAGCCGCTCGGCACTCCGTCGGATTCCCCGTTCCACATCGCACCGTGATACTCACCATCATAGGTCCAATCTCCCCCGGGTATGACGATTCCAGTGATTTCGGCCTTTCCAACTGTCAGTGTGAAGCTGTCGATGATGGTCTCATGATTCTCTGCGGACACCCTGTACCAGACGGTGTAGGTTCCCGACTTGGTTATCTGGAATGGTGTACCCCACTCGTAAGGGTCGGATGACATGGAGTACGACCATGTCGGAGTCGTACCATCGACCGTTGTAGCATTTGGGACGATGTTTTCCTCACCGTCGAAAAGGACGGAGTGGGACTGAGCGTCGTAGGTCCAGCCGTGGTCCTCGATATCGTGCTCGGTAATCTTGGCCGGGTCGATCGAGAACGTGACGGTGTTGGACGTCTTGTTCGCATAGATCCCCGTGTCTGATATGAACAGGTACACGCTGTAGCTTCCCGCATCGGTGGGCCAGTCTTTACCGTAGTACTCGGTACCGTCTATGCCGTTGAACACGTAGAACCAACCGCTCCCGTAATCGTCCTGGTCCTTCAGCTTCTCGGATATCTCCGTGGGTATGTCCGAGTTCCAACTCACCTGCAGATGCGCGTTCCCGTACGTCCAGGACACGTCGCTCCCTCCATCTCCGATCTGGATCGTCAGGTCGTAGGTCTGGCCGACTATCCTGTACACGAGGGTGAGGACGTCTCCGGAGACGGAGTCCCCGTACTGCTCCCCATCGTGGTCCCATTCGTAGTTCGTCTTGTCATTGAGGGTCAGATAGACCTCGTAAGAATCAATCACTGTGGACTCCTGGTTCTCCCATTTGACAGAGAACTGCGTGCTGTCGCCGGTTATCGTAGGGGTCTGGGGGCTTCCGTTGAACGTGAAGTCCCTCTGATTCAGGCCTGCATCGATCCCCATCTTGCCGACGGTCCATGTGAACGTCGGGTCTCCTTCATCGTTCAGGTCCCCGTGGGCCGAAGACGTGTCCCACTCATGGTTCCCGTCAAGGGTGACGGTCACGGTGTACGTCCCCGCGTTCGTGACGTCTTCTAAGGTCGAACCGTTCTGGGTGACGGTCAACGTCATGAACGATTCATCGAATCCGGAGGGGTTGTAGGACAGCGTGCCGCCGGTGTATTCGAAGTCACTAGCGTCCTCGGATGGATAGTCTACGGCGAGTTTGGCGATTACGATATTCTTAGTCAGTTGATCCGAGGTGTAGTTGTCGGATGACCCGGAGGTGACGCGGACGTACCACGTCCCCGCATCCCAGGAGCTTATCTCGTTCGCAGGGCGGAAACCGTCATCACGGCTTCTGGAGTACTCGACCGTGTAGTCATCGCTGAACGACATGACGACGTTCGAGGGTGTGTTGATGCCGCTGCCGTATGTCCAGCCCGATATGTCGAACGATTCGACGGTGTTCTCCGCTGTTCCGACGGTCCATGTGAACGTCGGGTCTCCTTCATCGTTCAGGTCCCCGTGGGCCGAAGACGTGTCCCACTCATGGTTCCCGTCAAGGGTGACTGTCACGGTGTACGTCCCCGCGTTCGTGACGTCTTCTAAGGTCGAACCGTTCTGGGTGACGGTCATCGTCATGAACGACTCATCAAATCCTAAGGGGTTGTAGGACAGCGTGCCGCCGGTGTATACGAATGTCGAGGTGTCCTCAGCAGGATAGTCTACCTGCATCTTGCCGATCTGGAACTCAAGAGGTTCTGATGTGACCGAAGTGTAGTTCCGCCCATCGGTTGGCGAGGTGGCCTTCATGTACCACGTACCCGCCGACCAGACCTCTATCTCGTCCATGGTCCTGTATGAATCGGCGTCGTCCCTGCTCTGGGAGAACGTGAATACGATCCCGCTCTGATCGCCGAACGTCGCTTTCGCGGAAGGGCTGTTGGGGCTCTCATCGAAATCCCATCCCGTGATGGATGGCTTCTCGGTGAAGTCATTGGGAGATTGGACGATGTTCCAATAGACGACTACAGACCTCTCGCCTCCGGTCCAGCAGTGGTTGTTCCAGCAATCGTCGCTGATGATGAGGGTGCTTTCGTAGCCCTCGTCGACATCGGTGTGCTCGTCCCCCGTGACCTCGAAGAACGAGGTGTCGACGCCGGTGCCGAACTCGACCGAATGCGCAACCCCGTCGTACGGGATGCCCACCGGTGTCGGAGCTCCATGGACCACGCGGTCTATGATGAAATCCCCGGTGTATTTTCCGGTCTCCCTGAAGTTCCCGCTCGCAGGGACCGTCACGTACACATTCCATGTTCCCGCATCCGTCGGAAGTCCCGTACCTTCGATGGGCTTCCCCAGCATGTTGGTCCCGGAGTATCTGTACGATATCACACTTGGTAGCGGGACGGACTCCCCGTTCGGACCCGTCAGCTCGATCGTCAGATATCCGCTCTCCCCAGCGATTATGTCATCGTCGAGGGTGAGCTCTATGTCGTACTGGGCGGCGGAGATTGTCAGGGTGTACGTGTACTGGTTCACCTCACCCTCCAAGAGGGGGTCGTCCGTACCACGCTGGACAAGCACTATGCTGTCGTTCAGAGGGCTCACGACGACCGTGTACTTCCCCGCCTCGGTCGCAGTGAAATGCAGTCTCGTATCATCGTTGGGGTCCACGGAGTAACTCAGCCCCTCAGATGTGGTGATCCGAAGCCTGTCGTCGAAGCCGGTCATAAGCCAATCCGCTGTGTCGCCATAGGAGATCGTACCGGTGTTCAGATCGGGCAATTCCACGAGAGCCCGTGTGACATTGTATCCCGAGATGGTATCGGTCTTCGTTATTCCATTTTCCGTGAAATGCACGGTTATGGTCCCATGGCCATATCTGAAGCTTTGCGGCTCACCTTCACCGACGCCCTCGTATGTTATTGAATAATCGCCAGTTGACAGATTTGTCGAATTCCCATCCACGAAGTATGCTCTTACTGAGAACCACTCCGAGCCGTTATCGACCGTCGTGTACGCCTGATAAGAGCCCATCCTCTGGTCTTCGGCGCTGATACGTTCCAATTTAACGGGAGTAACCTGGATGGTCGTCTCCACGGGCTGGGCTTCGGAGTCGTTGTCGCTGGGTGTTACAGTGATTGTCGCTGGGTACGGACCCTCTATCTCTGTGGGGCCGGCCAGCAGGGATCCCTCAACCTCATAGTCGAATCCGTAGGCAGGCAGTCTGTACTCGTTCCCATCGTTGAATGTTCCGTAAACAGCCAGGGCATCATGCAAACGGTACGAGTTCATGCTCGTTGTAAATTCACTACTCCCCCCTACATCGACCCTCAGACCAGTCATCTCCAATTCAGAGACCTCGTAGGTGAAGGAGCCAGGAATGTTCTCTCCATTGAAGTTAACCGAGATGCTGAACGTCTGTGTTCCGACATCCTTGTTGAAGTTAACTGTGTACATGTCCGGGGAGAGAGTTTGTCTCACACCGTTGGAGAATACAGCGGTTACTGTCACCTTCTCGCCAACAGTCTCATTATCTGTGGTAACAAAGACCTGTCCGAGGTCATCGGTGTTGAATTCCAGGTTTGAGATGCCAACTGGTTGAACATTCGCAACGGTCACGGTGTCTGAGATCTCACCTGATGAGATGGTAACTGTGCAGTCCCCCGGGGTCAGGAACCCAGAATCCGTAGTGACATCGTACTGCGCCGAAGTCAGCTCTACTTCCACCTCATTGACCGTTCCTGTAACGGTGAGGTACTTTTTGAGGTCCTCAGGCAACATGGACGTGTCGATGGTCTCTCCATCAGCATCGAACGCTGCTTCGATCGCGGTGAGCCCGGGCACCTCCGTTGCTAGAGGGGCGGGGATGGAAACATGGTCGTCGGCCTGGGAATCCGAGGCCTCCGCCACGATTCCCATCGCCACGACAGCAACCGCCAGCACCGCGAGTGCGGCGGCGATCCTCCTTTTCTCGATTTGAATCATTTGTCCTCCAGGTCACGCCCGGAGCAGAAAACGGATCAGCCACGTCGGGACCTCCTCCCGCTCCCGGTTGCAACCGTGCCGACGGATCCGGCGTATCGCCCAGAAGGGGCACACCTGCCGTCGATTGCCTGTTTTATGATATACTGATTATAAAGTACTACCTATAATCTGACATAAGTCTTAACAACTGACAAAAGTGACGTTCAAGAGGATTCTATCCCCCTTGCCGTGACTTCGGAAACGGAACAGCTGACCGGAATCCAGGTGCTGGGGAAGAAGCACGCCGCGACGATCCTGCTATACATCTACCATCGCGGGTCCGTCAAGGAGGTCGATGTGAGGGATGACATCACCAGGAGCTACGACATGGCGCGCTCCCGCCTGCTCATGCTGGAGGAGTGCGGGCTCTTGAGGAGCGAGTACCCCGACGCCAGAACCCGCGGATACAAGGCACGCAAGTGGATCATAACCGAGAATGGAATGGAGGTCGCCGCCCTGGTCGAGCAGGCCGCCGGAATCATAGACAGACATCTGGAGACGGTGTCTCCAGGTACATTGAACGACATTGAAGCCGAGAAGAGGGGCGAGAAACGAACCGTATCGGCATGAACCGATAACCGCGCATAATCCACGGAGCAACAGATCCAAGGATTCCTCGCCATTCTGAAGAACCAACAACTTTGCCACCGGAATAGAGAACAGATTCTCAAAGCAATGAGCAACGTGTAATCCGACGATGTGAATAGTCGCCTCAGTAGATTGTTGAAAGCAATAGCAGATTGGCCCCATCTCGCAAGACCAGAAAACCTATCGGGACGCGATGATCCCCATCCCACTTCTTGAGACAGGTCTTCTGACGGCTGTCCCCGAGATTCTGACAGAATGTGTGCGCCCCCCATCCATCAGCCCCTTCAATATCCTGTAGAAGCGCAATCTAACCGCCTTCAGGCCTTGATGGGAGCAGGGCCACTTGGAAGTCGGGTAGCCCTCCCTTTCCAATATGGGGACAATGCTGTCAATCGACTCCTCGTCCGTGAAAGAGAACTCCAAGATTGTGATGAGATAAGTGAGTGGTCCCCTTGAGATTCGAACTCAAGACCTCCCGGTTATCAGCCGGGCGCTCCAACCAGGCTAAGCTAGGGGACCAGCAAACCCCAGGATATGTAGCTATGATATAAAGGTTACTATTCGAATGATAGAGTCCTGGCACCCCCAGATTAATATCGAGAATACGAATCGCGGTCACATGGAAGACCCCTCCCGCAGGGAGAGCGCGCCGCTGCTCCCGAGGAACCTCACTTGGATAGTCACAGCAGTGCTCGTCGCGACACTGGCGTGCATGGCGTACACCGCGTATCTCACGGACTCGGGCATGCCCTCGTGGATAGTTCCCCTGTCGGCCGCCGTGTTCGTCGCTGCCATCCTGCTGTGCTTCGTCGCCCGCATGGACGTCGAGGTCTCCGGGAACGGCGTGAGAATCACGTACCTCTTCAGGAGCCGCGAGTACCCCCGCGACCAGATCATAGACAAGAGGTTCGGGGACCTGGAGAACATCAGGAACTACTCCCAGTGGAACCTCAAGGGGGTCAGCCACAAGTCCTACACCCGCGTCGGCGAGGAGGGGGGCGTCGCCCTGAAGCTCAAGGGCAAGAGGGTCGTGGTCTTCTCATCCTCCGATCCGGAGGGCATGTACGGGATGGTTCCCGTCGAGGAGGTCGATGAGATTGCCTAACTCGGCTTTTCACTGGATAAGGGTGCAGACGTTCTGCTACGCCACCGAACGCAAGGAGCTGCTCGAGGAGACCATGGAGAACCTCCTCGGGGAGACGGACGAGTACTCCGAGGACGAATCGGTCGGGGAGCACGGAAACGTCATGACCATCCTCGAGGCCAGGCTGACCCATCAGAGGCAGTACAGGAAGCTCTTCACCGACCTCGGGCCGGAGATCAGGGGATGGATCCTCTCGGACCTAGACAACCGCATCGACGAAGATTGCGTCTTCTACATCAGGCTCGACAAGCAGAAGGCCGTTCAGGGGATCTACGAACCGGCGCACCACGGCGACGTGATAGCGATAACCGGCAAGGTGCAGGCGCACCCCGCCAGGAAAGAGGTTGCCGCCAGGGTCCTCTCGGAGTTCCTGGCGGATGTGGATCATTCCTCAGCGACCTCCTCCTGAGGAGGTTCGCTGACGGCGAAGACGCACTCCACCGCCCTGCGGCCCTTGACGGCCTTGACCGTGATCCTGACGCGACCGGTCTCGACGGTGTCGCCCCGGACCGGGGCCCTGTTGAGCCTGTAGAACACGTACCCGGTGACGGAGTAGTCCTCGTACTCGCCGGGATCGAAATCCACGCCCAGCCTCTCCATGGTGTCGAAGATGTTGGCCGTGCCCTTCACGCTCCAGGTGCCGTCCGGCAACTGGACCATGTCCTGCTGGATGTCGTCGCTCTCGTCCCAGATGTCGCCGACGAGTTCCTCCAGGATGTCCTCCAGCGTGACTATCCCCATGGTCCCGCCGTAGGAGTCCAGAACCACCGCCATGTGGATCTTGGTCTTCTGGAAGTCGCTGAAGATCGTGGCGATGCTCATGGTCTCCGGGACGTACTTCACGGGCTTCATCAGGTCCCTGATGGTCGGGCTCTCGCCGTTGAACCTGCGGGTGAAGAACTCCTTGGCGTAGACGACGCCGATGATGTTGTCGATGCTGCCCTCGTACACCGGGATCCTCGAGAATCCTGTGGTGGAGATCAGCCTCCCGAGGTCCTCGGGGGCGGAGCCGGCATCGATACCGACGATGTCCATCCTGGGGACGTAGACCTCCGAGACGGATGTGTCGTCGAACCTGATGGCTGACTTGATGAGTTCGCCCTCGGTCTTCTCGATCACCCCGTCGCCCTCGATCTCGTCGATCATGACCTCGAGCTCGTCCTCGGTCATGGTGGAGCTGTCCTCCCCTCCCGTCTTCCTGCCGATGTATCCGGTGAGCTTCCCGAACATCCAGGACAGGGGCGAGAAGATGATCTCGATGGCGTTGACGACTCCCACGATCTTGAGGACCGTCCTCTCCGGACGCCTCTTGGCGAGAGTCTTGGGTGTGATCTCGCCGAACGTGAGGACCACCAGCGTCATCATGACCGTGGATGCGAGCGAACCCGTCGCCTCTCCGAGGAGCATGGCGAACGCGATGGTCGCTATCGAGGTGGCCGCGATGTTGACGAGGTTGTTCCCGATGAGGATGGTCGTCAGGAACTTGTCATAGTTCCCGAGGATGTAGAGCGCCTTCTCGGCCCTCTTGTCCCCATCCTTCGACATCTTCTTGAGACGAACCTGGCTGGCGCTCGTGAACGCAGTCTCGGACATCGAGAAGAACGCTGAGCAGACCAGCAGCAGGGCAATGATTGCGATATATGCTATGATCAGAGGGTCGATCATCTCTTGTCAACACACTCCGACGGTGCCATATTTCGAGCCAATTACACCAACCGTTCGGAGAACTGATGACGGGGCGTATAATCATTGCGGGATTCCCTTCGTCACGTCCAGCCTAATGTTAATAAATATACGGCGGATTGGCGCCCCCAGGTGGCAAAGTGCCTGAGATTGTCTATGAAATCGTCGAGAAGATCGCAGTCCTCTCCGAGTCCTCCAAAGGATGGACGAAGGAGCTCAACCTCATCAGCTGGAACGAGAGGGACCCCAAGTACGATGTCAGGGAGTGGTCCCCCGACCATGAGAAGATGGGCAAGGGCATCACGCTCTCCAAGGAGGAGGCGGCGATCCTCAAGAAGGCCCTCGACTCCAGGGACCTCTGAAGGGACGTGGGTCGGATGGCGGTCACGAACGTCGAGTACCTCGAGAGGTTCCTCGACGATGTGGACAAGGTCTCCGGGGGACGTCCCGGGGCCATATCCGAGGACCGCTGGCTCGTAGCGAACTACGATCCGGGGAAGCTCCCCTGTCTGACCCCGTACCTGGACTTCGACGACGCCCGTGTGCGCTCCGAGCTCGTGACCCTCCTGGGCGATGTGAGGGAGCGCGGCGTCTACGACAAGATTCTTATGATGAGGGACGAGGCGGGCGACGGCGTGTCCATGGCCTGCCTCGGCTACCTCACGATGCTCCATGAGGACGATGAGGCCATACCGGGGCTCATCGACACCATGGAGCACACCCGCGGACCCGACTTCTCCCGTGCGGCCCGCAGGCTGGCCGGCATAGCCAGGGCCTCCGACCTCCCGGCGATCAGGAAGATCTACGGGCAGGTGGGCGGCACCATGAGGGACGAGACCCGCATCATCCTGGAGAGGATAATAGCCAGGAACCCGGAGCTCTCCAGGAAGAGGGACCTGATCCTCAGCGTGCCCGTGTACCCCGACGAGGAGGCGTTCGAGAGGTTCCTCGACACATCCATCGAATACCTGGATGTGCGCTACAGGAAGAACGTGCTCCCGCAGACCTCGGTCAACGAGGGGACGTACAACAACGTCGTCCGCGCCATCAGGAGGATGCGCACCCGCCTGTACAACGAGGCGGACAACCTCCGCTTCTACGGACCAGACAAGGAGGACCGCTTCCACGAGCTATCCGAACTCGTCAGATGGGCGAACGATGACCTCGGTGGCAAGAAGGTACTGCTCTCCGACGACAGGAAGCAGTCCAAGGTGTGCCCGCGCTGCGGCGGGATGCTGATCTGCTACAAGGGGATCTGGATGTGTCCCGACTGCGGCGGAGACCTCTGACAGGGTTTCCCGACCGCTGGGAATCATATTGTCTTCGTTAAATAGATGGACGATGATTCGGTGCCGAGGCGTTTGGTAACCTCCGCTCGCTCAGAGTCGGGGATTTATTGGATACCTCGAACCCGAGGAGAAAACAACATGGCATACGGTGGTTACAGGGACAACGACAAGCCCAGGGAGTTCTTCAAAGCGGTCTGCTCCGACTGCGGCAAGGAGTGCGAGGTCCCGTTCAAGCCCACTCAGGGCAGGCCCGTCTACTGCAGGGACTGCTTCAGGAAGCACCAGCCTGCCGACAGGAGCAGGTACTGAGAACAATCGGGGGCCGGAAGGCCTCCGATGAAAACGATTTCCTTCATTCTCGATCCTTTCCGGCACCGCGTCTCATGTTCTCGAAGGCGAAGGCCCTGATGAAGCTCCTGATGCCCAGACACAGGACGAGCACAACGACGAAGGCGACGATCAGGATTATCCCCGCCGCCTCCGAGCCAGTGAAGAAGAGTATGCCGCCGATGCATATGCATACGGCGGAGAGGGCTGCGAGCAACCCGCTCAGTTTGCGGGTGCGGGCGATGTCCATCGCACGACCCTGTCGCCGGAGGTGTACGAGGCACTCTCGTCCCACACCTCGGACGGTCTGAAGACCCATAGAGCGTTGACGTGCATGTTCTTCCTGCCCAGAACCTCGCTCAGACGATCGAACTCCGGTCCCTCGGTGATGCGACCCTCGGCCTCCACCCTGAGGGAGTATCCCTCCTTCCCCTTCCACACGAGGAACTCGGCCTTGGGACAGGCCTCGAGATACTGGGAGGAGCGGTACATGTAGACCTCTCCGACATAGATCCGGTCGTCGTCACCGACGATGACGGCGCCCAGCACGATGCTGTGGGGGAAGCCGTCCGGCGACACCATAGACAGGACCTTGTTGGTGTCGGGATGCCTGAGCATCCTCACTACGTTCTCGGGCAGCTGGTTCATCACTGCTCACTTGCCCTCTTGCGGTTGGCGATGGCGAGGATGACGTAGTAGATGGCTCCTGCCACGATGATCGCTACGAAGTTTCCGATGTCGAACTCCATGGCCGCAAATCCCCTTTTCCATAGATATAGTCACTGGCCGTCGGAGACCGGGCGCAGATGCTGGACGACCAGCTTCAGCTTGCCGCCCTCGTAGTAGGGCACCGCCGCGCAGTCGCACACGAGGTTCGTCCCGGGGATGATCCTGCGCTTGACGTTCTGAGGGCTGCCCACGTTCATCTGGTTGACGACGCAGTCGCTGCAGGAGACCGTGTTCCCGAAGAGCGAATAGCACTTCCTCCCGATCACCTGGTCTGCGGACTTCCCGAAGGCCTTCTCGGCCGCCTTGTTCATCCATATGACGGTGTGGCACGAGTCATGAATGATGATGATGTCGTCCACGATGTCAAGGATCATGTTCATGAGCTTCTCGGTGTAGAGCTCGTCCTTGCTGATTTCAGAGTCCATGGAATCCCCCTCCCTGTATCGACGTGCTGTGTTTAAATGCGTTCATGGCTGGATGCGAGACTAATGCGTCACCGGCCTGTCCAAAATAGGAGTGATTCCTACGAAATTCGTAGTATGGTTTATGTAATTCTGCTTTTTTCATCTTGGAAATCCCTGTTTTCGTATATCGGGATATATCACTTTTTTATAGGTCCACCTTATTCGGTGGCTCCAATGTGCTACGACGTCGTCATCATCGGGGCTGGATGCGCCGGCCTGACCGCCGGGATCTACGCCAGGTCCAAACTGATGAGTACCCTCATCCTGGATGCCGGACGCGTCGGAGGACAGCTTGTAAGCCTGTACCCCGAGAAGGGTATCCACAACTACCCCGGATTCGAGACCATACAGGCCAGGAAGCTCTCGGACAAGCTCTACGCCCAGGCCGAGGCCGCCGAGTGCGACATCCACGAGAACGAGAAGGTCCTCGAGATCGCCAACGGCGACCAGGAGCTGATCGTACGTACGAACGCCGGCGAGTACCACGCCAAGTCCGTCATCGTCGCGATCGGCATGGGCAGCTTCAAGCCCAAGAAGATGGGATGCCCCGGCGAGGACGAGTTCTTCGAGAAGGGTGTGACGTACATCCTCCCCGTGAAGGAGGAGCTCGTCGGCAAGAAGGTCACGATGTTCGGCGGAGGCAACAGCGCCATCGACATGGCCCTCATCGCGGACAGCGTCACCGAAACGACCATCGTCCACAGGAGGCCCGAGTTCAGGGCGGACGAGTCCACCGTCGACCACCTCAAGGCTAGCCAGGTCCGCACGATCATGAACGCCAACCTCGTCTCCATCAACGGAACCGACCACGTCGAGTCCGTCACCCTCTCGGTAGACGGCAACGAGATGATCGTCCCCACGGACCTCGCCGTCATCAACATCGGCATCTCGGCCGACCTGGAGGACCTGGAGAGATGGGGCCTCGAGCTCAACCCGGACGGCCTCGTCAAGGTCGGCTTCGACATGAGCACCAACCGCCCCGGCATCTTCGCCTGCGGCGACGTCGTGAGCTACCCCGGCAAGGTGAAGCAGATCACCACCGCCATGGGAGAGGCCACGACCGCGGTCCTGATGGCGTACAAGTTCGTCAAGAAGCCGTACTGGGCCTGAGCCCGGAAGGCAACAGTTATCGGCCGGACCGGACATCCGGCAGCCGTGAAGGACATCCTCTCAGCCGAAGGCACGATTGTCGACGCGCACGGCCAGCGCCGTGGATGGGTCATCGCCGAGGACGGCCTCGTCTCCGAAATCGGATACGGGGACTGCCCCGTCGAACCGGACGTCACCGGCTTCATCGTACGCGACGTCGTGAACATGCACACCCATTGCGCGGACTACGGCCTGGACGTACCGCCCGGACTCTCCCTCGAGGAGCTCGTGGCCCCGCCGGACGGGTTGAAGCACAGGTACCTCCGCTCCGCGTCGAGGACTGACCTGATGGGCAACATGGGTCGCTTCGCCGCCGCCTCGTCCGGACGCGGGTCCGAGACGTTCGTGGATTTCAGGGAGGGCGGCGCCGAGGGATGCAGGATGCTCCGGGAGGCGTGCCCGGATGCGGTGATCCTCGGACGCCCGACATCCCCTGAGTTCGACCCCGATGAGATCGACGAGATCCTCTCCGTGGCAGACGGGATCGGCATATCGAGCGAATCGGACATGGACCACCGGTACATCGAATCGGTGGCAGACGAGGTCCGTGACCGCAGGATGGTATTCGCCATCCACGTCAGCGAGAGGGTACGGGAGGACATCGACTTCGTCCTGTCCCTGGACCCGGCGTTCGTGGTGCACATGTGCGAGGCCACCGACGACGACATCGCGAAATGCGCCGAGGCCGAGGTCCCGATCGTCGTCTGTCCCACATCGAACAGATACTTCGGGAGGGAGCCGCCGGTCGCCCGCGCACAGGCCCTCGGCGCCGATCTGGCACTTGGTACGGACAACGGCATGCTCTGCGAGCCGGACATGTTCTCCGAAGCGGCCGTGTTCGCAGAGGCCGCCTCGTCGCAGGGAGGCGACCCCTCCGACTGTATACGCGCGCTCACGCGCGTGTCCTGCAAGATATTAAATCGTTCAAAAGCCAATGCGCGGGCAACAGGTCCGGGTCCCGTGACCATCCTCCCATCCCCCGACGGGGACGAACAGGGAGCGGTCATGAGGGGCGACCGGATCCGTCTGAACATTCGGAGGTTCTGAAGATGGCATTCAAGAAGATTCTCGTCCCGACCGATGGAAGCGAATACACGAAGGCTGCGGTGAGGACGGCCATGGAACTGGCGAAGCTCACAGGCGGCACCGTCACCGCCCTGTACGTCCTGGACCAGACCATCCTGACCAACATGCCCATGGACACTGCGGTCATGAACGTCTACAACACCCTCGAGAAGGAGGGTAAGGACGCGGTCGACTTCGTCCGCGACCTCGGTGCGACCGAGAACGTCCCCGTCGAACTCTCCATCAAGGAGGGCACCCCCGTCAAGGTCATCCTCGACGAGTCCGCGAACTACGACGTCATCGTCATGGGCACCCTCGGAAGGACGGGCATGTCCAAGCTCCTCATGGGAAGCGTCGCCGAGAGGGTCGTCAGGGCCTCCAGCTGCCCCGTGATGGTGGTCAGGTCTTCGGAGGCTTCGAACTAAATGAGTCTGACAGTAGCCGACGTGATGACCGCCGCCCCCATCGTCGTGGAGGTCCCCGGTTCCCGCGCCGACGCGATCAACCTGATGGTCAGGAACGGGCTCACCGGACTCCCCGTCATCCGCGCGAGCGACGGGAAGCTCATGGGGATCGTCTCCCGCAGGGACATCTTCAGGAACTTCGAGGAGGAGCAGCTCTCCCTCATCATGAAGAAGAACTGCATCACCATCGAGCCCACCGCCCCCATCGAGAAGGCCGCCGAGATCTTCAGCACCCTGAGGATCCACAGGCTGCCCGTCGTCGAGGACGGCATGCTCATCGGCATCATCACCCCGACCGACCTCCTGAAGATCGTCAGGGACATGAAGACGCCCATGAAGGCCGAGGACGTCATCCGCACCAAGTGCGTCACCGCCTGGGAGGGCGACCCCCTCTCGTACACCGTGTCAGCCATGCGCGTCAGCGACGTGTCCGCGGTGCCCGTTCTGGACGCCCAGGGCAAGTTCGTGGGCATCCTCACGGACAGGGACCTGTTCAGCGACCAGGTGAAGAACACCGAGGACCTGAAGGAGCTCGGCATCGCCGACATCGGCAACATGGCCGGGGCCAGAAACGTCCTGCCGCTGTTCTACACGGCCACGGACAAGTACCTGAAGGACGACAGGCTGGTCAAGGACGTCATGATCACGAACCCCTACTCGGTCTTCAAGAAGACGGGGCTCTCCGAGGTCGCCAAGGCCATGGTCGCCAACGACTACGGACAGGTGCCCGTGCACGGGAACAAGGACGAGATCATCGGGATGATCTACGATGTGGACATCCTCTGCGCCATCACGGGATCCAAATGAGCGATGAATCGGTTTCCGCCGACCTCATGTCCCTCTGCAAGCGCAGGGGATTCATCTGGCCGTCCTTCGAGATATACGGCGGCGTCGCCGGCATGTACGACTACGGCCCCCTGGGATGCTCCCTGAGGAACAACATCGTCGATGTCTGGCGCGCCATATACAAGGGCCGCGAGGGCTTCATCGAGATCGACTCCGAGACCGTCAACCCCAGGGACGTCTTCAAGGCGTCCGGGCACGTGGACGAGTTCTCGGACTACATCACGTACTGCACCAAGTGCCAGTCCCCGTTCAGGGCAGACCACATGGTCAAGGAGTTCTTCGACAACGCGGACGTCCTCACCCCCAAGGAGCTCGAGGAGGCGTTCGTCAAGTACAACGTGAAATGCCCCGAGTGCGGGGGCGACCTGGGGCCCGTCGAGGAGTTCAACCTGATGTTCAAGACGAACATCGGCCCTGGATCCAGCCGTGTGGGGTACATGAGGCCGGAGACCGCTCAGGGCATATTCGTGAACTACCAGAACCTCTACCGCTACAACAGGGAGAAGATGCCACTGGGAGTCATCCAGACCGGCAGGGGATACCGCAACGAGATCGCGCCCAGGCAGGGCATGATCCGCATGAGGGAGTTCAACATGATGGAGGTCGAGCTCTTCGTGGACCCGGACGACAAGGACTGGCCCCGCTTCCACGAGATCGAGAACGAGGAGATCGACCTGGTCCCCAACACCGGCGAGGGCATGATCACCACCACCGTCGGGAAGGCCGTCGAGGACGGCATCATCGCCAACCGCGTCCTCGCGTACTTCGTCTACACGACGAGGCAGCTCCTGGTGAGGCTCGGGGTCGACCCCAAGAGGCTCAGGTTCAGACAGCACGAGAAGGACGAGATGGCCCACTACGCCGCCGACTGCTGGGACGCCGAGGCCCTGCTCTCCTACGGATGGACGGAGATCACCGGCATCGCCGACAGGGGCTGCTGGGACCTCTCCAGGCACGCCCAGTTCTCCGGCGCCGACCTCACCCACTTCCGCAGGTTCGACGAGCCGAGGGAGATGGAGGTCGAGAAGGTCCGCGCCAAGCACAAGGCCCTGGGCCCCGAGTTCAAGGGCAAGGCCAAGGACATCGCCGCGGCGATGGAGTCCAAGACCCCCGCCGACATCGTCGACGGGAAGCTCACTGTCACCGTCGACGGGGAGGACATCGTCCTGGACGACAGGTTCTTCGAGGTCGCCACCGTGAAGGAGAAGGTCGCGGGGGACCGTGTCGTGCCCCACGTCATCGAGCCCTCCCACGGGCTGGACAGGATCTTCTACACCGTGCTGGAGCACTCATACTCTCATGACGACGCCGAGGACTACACCGTCCTCAGGCTGAAGCCCGAGGTCGCGCCCATCAAGGTCGGCGTGTTCCCGCTGATGGAGAAGGACGGCCTGGACGACCTGGCCCGCTCCATCTACGAGAGCGTCCACTCCCACAGGGTGGAGGCCTACTACGACGGCTCCGGCACCATCGGCAAGAGATACGCCCGCATGGACGAGGTCGGCACCCCCTGGTGCATCACCGTGGACTACGACTCCCTCCCCGGAGGGGCCGCGGAGGGCACCGTCACCATCAGGGACAGGGACAGCAAGGAGCAGAAGCGCATCCCGGTCAAGGGCATCGCCGTCACCATCGACGAGCTCATCGCAGGGAAGCCGTTCTCCGAGCTCTGACATCATACTGATGTCGGATGCGTCCTCCAGGGGGCATGGCCCCCGTCAAACCATTTTCCTTTTTCGTAATCGGTATATCGACAATCTGCGGATTTCGTAGAATCATTCATCCAACACGGATGTCCGAAGCAATGTGTTAAATGCGTTGGATGGGAATATCATATCCAGAGGTGTATTATGGGAGTAAAGGACCTTGAAGACCTGAAGAAGCTGGCCATGCTGAGATCCCAGATCGACGGCATATCTGTCCAGAGCATCATGTCTACCGAATTCCCCACCGTGTCCTCCGACGATCGCATCGCCGATGTGCTTGCGGTCATGAAGGACAGCAAGTACCAGGACGTACCGGTCGTGGACGGCGGAGAGTTCGTAGGAATGGTCAGTTACGCCTCGATTCTCAGGAAGAAGAGTGTGACCCTCGACGCCAAGGTGAAGGGACTCGTGAAGAACCTGCCCACGGTGACCGCCGACATGGAGATCACCAAGATCGCGGAGATGATGGTCTCCACGAACTGCAGACAGCTCCCCGTCCTGACCGGCAAGAAGGTCACCGGAATAATCCAGAGGAACAGGCTTATCGAGATCGTCAGGGACATCAAGGCGCTCAAGGAGATCAAGGTCTGGGAGATCATGAGCAACCCGGTGGAGTCCGTCAGGGTCAACGACCTCATGGATGACGCCCTCGAGCTCATGATCCGCGAGGACTACAGGACCATCCCCGTGATCAACGAGACCAACGAGGTCGTCGGTATCGTCGGAATGAGGGAGATCATCGACAACAACTGGAAGAAGGACAACAAGACCATCGGGGACCTGGAGAAGAGCGCACGCTCGCAGATCACCGTGGAGTCCATCGCTCTGACGTCGGTGAAGACCATCAGCTGGGACGAGGACATCGCCTCGGCCGTCGACATCATGGTAGAGAACAAGATCTCCACCCTCCCCGTCATCGAGGGCAAGGAGCTCGTCGGAGTGCTCACCGAGTACGACGTCATCGAGCTGCTCTCCGCCTGCCGCGAGAGGGACATGCTCTTCGTGCAGATCAGCGGACTCGACGACAACGAGAAGGAGGCCACCGATGTCATCTACGCGGACATCGAGGACATGGTGAAGAAGATCTCCAAGGTCTACAAGCCGGAGTCCCTCACCATGCACGTGTCCCGCTACAACGACGCCGGAGGCAACTTCAAGTACAGCATCAGCGCGAGACTGTTCATCAACGGCACAGCCGTCATGGGCAAGGAGGTTGGCTGGGACCTCACGAAGACCGCCAGCGACCTCATCAAGAAGCTCGAGGATGCCGTCATGAACATGAAGGACTCCAAGGTCACCTTCCGCAAGAGGAAGAAGTGATCCCAACGGAGGGGGACTTCCCCCTCCGAAACATCCTTTCCACTCTCAACCTTTTATCGATTCTCATTCGATTCGAATCCTGTCCACTCTACATTTATAATTGAATGCACTCGATATTGCATACAACATATGGCATGGTGACCGCCATCGTGATATCCGGCACCTGCCGCACGGAGTGAATCGATGAGCGATCAAGACAGCAGAGATATCGACACCTCCTTCCTCGACAGGATGGCCAAACCCTCGGGCCAGCAGCATCCGCGGGAGGAGAGTCAACAGGAGGACCGTCGCAGGAGCGTCCGGAACGAGGACCCGCGCGCGGGACCCGAGGTGAACACGTCGACATGGGACGACCGCGACGGCGGATCCGACAGGAGGCCCTTCGGCAATCCCTTCGATGAGATCGACCAGGACGAGCACTACGGCGCATTGTCCGGGAAGGACCTCCTGGAGATGTCGGACGAAGAGGTCATCTGGGAGTATCGCGAGCTCAAATCCAGATGCAGGAGGGACAAGGGGCTCAGGAAGCACTTCAGGACCGTCCGCAAGGACGTCGACAAGATGCTGGAGAAGGACAGGGAGTTCAACCAGATCACCGGAATCGTGGCCAGGATCGGGAAGATGATCACGGTCTTGTGCATCCTCTTTGTCTTCCTCGGCGGCATGATGGACGGAGCTTACAGCATCATAGACAAACCGTACGACTGGACCGTTCTCGAATACCTGCAGTTCCTGATCGTGATGAACGTCACGATCGCCTGGTACACAGTACCCTATGGGTCCATCCTGATCATCGGCGCCGTTCTGGGATTCGCGATAAGATATGCATCCGGCATAATCGGCGACATCAGGAGCGATAGGATCCGTTACAGACTCATCGTCATGCTCTGCCAGGACGGGGTCACCCTGAGGGATGTGAAGAGGCTGAAGTCCACGGTGAAGGAGTATGGAGGCGTGGAGGATCTGCTCTACTACTTCCAACCCGAGGAGGGCTCGCAATGAGGATCGTCATCAACGTCTACGCGCTGATACCCCTGATAGGCGCGATCCTAATGATTGTCGGACTGAGCGCATCATGGATTTCCGGCGCATCGCTGCCAGGATGGGAACTGGTAACCAACGATGACTTCAGCACGTATTCGTTCACGCTGTCCATCGGCGTCGCCCTCATCGTCCCCATAGCCATCCTCACCGTGGTACCGGCAATCCTGTCGCTCGTGTTCAGGGAGTATTCCGGCAGGGCAAGGCTCGCGATACCCCCCATCATACTGACGATCCTCGCGCTGCTATTCATCATGGACGGGAACCTGGCCATAATAGAGCAACATATCGATTTCGGCGGAGCCGGCTACATGATGGCCATGGCCGGACTGATCCTCGGAGCAGCCGGACAGATTCTGAACATCGTCATGAAGCCGATCGAGTTCGAGATCGAGAGATGACAAACGAGGGAGGGGCCAATCGGCCTCTCCCCTTAGCTTCTACATGTCCCATCGTCAGGATGGGGATGATTACGCCCGAGAGGGGGCTGGCATTGCTCTGCTCCCGGGAATCTCGCATGAGAATTTGGGCTTGGAACGGACGCCCAAACCATTGATGAAACCTGTCACAACAATTGATACCGCGGGGCGAACCCCGCGGTCGGGCCCTTGCGGGCCCTGTGTTTGTCAGTCCTTGACCTTCTTGCCGCACTTGGGGCACCAGTCTGCGTTAGCAGGGATCTGCTCGCCGCAGTGGGGGCAGGGGACGGTCTCGGTGGTCACATCCACGGTGCCGTCGGCATGGGACACCTCGACCTCCTCCTTCTCATCGAACCTCGCGCCGCACTTCGGACATACCGCCGCATCTGCCGGCACCTCCGCACCGCACTCGGAGCAGACCACGTAGTCGTTCTTGTGCTTCCTCATCTCCTCCGGCACATCGATGTAGGCGCCACACTTCCTGCAGACGACCTCCCCGGGCAGGACCATGGCGCCGCAGGACTTGCAGCGTCCGTATCCCTGGGGATACAGCCTTCCCTCGGCCTCCATCTTCTCGCGGGTCTTCATGGCGCTGCGCCTCATCAGGGCGGAGAACGCCAGGATGATGAAGAATAGGAGAGCGATCTCGAAGGTCATGTAGGCCCCTCCGTAGAAGCAGGCCTTCGTGAAGTCGCCGGACGTCATGCCGGTGTCGTAGATGAACGAGTATCCGGCGAACGCCCTGTCGCCCTCGCCCATCTGAACCGCTATGGCCCCGATGGTCCCCGCGGAGACGCCCTCGAGGACAGCCTTGCCGCTGTACCATCCATCCGCGCCGAGCGTCAGGTCGGAGGACTTGAACTCCTGGGAATCGACGTCCTTCGTAGAGTGGAAGGAGTGGAAGGCGATCATGTTGCTCTCCTGCTGGAGGACGGCGACCCTCAGGTTCGAATCCTCGACGGGTTCCAGGGAGAGCCCGTGTCCGTCCTCGGTTCCGAGGACCAGGTTGTAGTAGATGCCCTCCTTCTCGTCCTGGAGCAGGACGGCGACGTCCTCGACCGTCAGAGTGACTGTGGTCGTGGACGGCTCATCGCCCGTCCCGGCGTCGTAGGACTGCGAGACCGAGACCCCGGAGAGGGTCACGGCATCGCCGTTGGCATCCACGGCGGAGACGGCGAACGTGTCGCCTGGATCGAGACCGGTCACCTTGATCTGGGCGGTGAGCGATCCGCTGGCTGGAACCCAGAGGTCCGCGGCGGCATCGACGTCCGGGCCGATGCTGCTGCCGGTGAAGGACAGCGTCCCGTTCGGGTTGATCTCGTAGCTGAGGACGTACGCGCCCTCGGCCTCGTCGTACTCGAGCTGGATCCCGGCCACCGTGTCGGTGTCGCGGATCTCCGTGTTCACATCGTCCAAGCTTCCGCTGGCGTATGTGCCGACGAGAAGCGACAGCAGTATGAAAACCACCCCTATGACGACCTTCACCCTGACGGAGATGACCTTCAGGAAGTGGGGTATCATGTAGAGGACGACGGCAATTATCAGGACTCCCAGGCACTGGCTGGTCAGTCCCATGTATTCGAGCAGCAGGGCGAGTGCGATCGCCGCCACTATCGCCAGGAGCTGCTTGGGTGAGAGGGCCTTGAAATCGTCGCGGAACCCCGCCACGAGGGATTTCTTGCCCCCGACGTTATCTGTCATCGCACAAGCCATCATGCGGTCTATTTTATTGTTTGCTGGAATGGCTTCCGATTTCACGTCCGTCGCGCCCGAATCCCCTTGTTGATCTGTGAGCTCAGCGGGGGGCGGCGGGTCCGTACTTCGCTGGAATCACAGAACGGAACACGCGGCGGTCCGACATCACCTTTATATGAGCACCAGATTAGGGGGACCCAATGAGCTTCGTAGTCGTTACATGTCCCGGTTGCCAGCGCGAGACCCTCCTCGACGAGATCGACGGCAGGGGCTTCTGCATGTACTGCGGAACCGCCCTCGACACCTCGAAGGACGAGTCCTTCGATCTGCCCGACATGTTCGGTGAGACGGTCCATATGATGGTGGACATGGCGAAGGAGCTCGATTTCACGAAGGAGCCCTGGTACGAGGAGGTCGAGGGGACCCTCGACAAGATCTCCGCCGGTGAATACGCCGATGCGGCCGACATGCTCTCCGAGGACCTGAGGGACAGGGACGTGGCGACCCGCGACGACATCCGCCGCGCCGCCATAGTCAGACTCATCAGCGGCATGCTCGAGAGCTCCACTGCCGGAGAGCCCTACAAGGGAGGGGTCGTGCCCCTGGCCGACATCCTGCAGTTCGAGGGCCTCGAGGACGAGGAACCCCTGAGCACCCCCGAGCTCATCCTGACCATCGTTGACAGCCTGGCGTCCCCAGACACCGTCGTCGCCGGGGAGGACTCCGCCTACGGCCTCATGACCACGGCTTTCAGGCTCGTCAGGGACCTCATGGAGATCGACCCCGACATCATGGACCAGGTCATGGCGGCCAAGAGGCTCATGGACATGAGCGAGATGCTCTCCGAGACCCTCAGGGAGATGGATCCCGATTCGGAGGTCGCCGACGACATCGACTACATCTTCGATGCCGCCTCCTGCCTCTACGACGCGGCTACCGCGGTCATGATGGAGATGGACGACGACGCGATCGAGCAGGCCGTCGAACGCAACAAGGCCGACTGGGACCTCGGAGAGGTCGCCGCGGAGCTCATCTCCAGGATCGACGACCAGGGATTCGATCCGTCAGAAGTGTTCTGGAACACCCTGGAGAAGGACTCGGCCGACTACGTCTCCAAGTACTTCGGCCAGTGAATCGGCAGCAGACGGTGAGGGGTCATGGGAACGATCGAGGATCAGATCAAGGAGCTGGAGAACGAGATCTCCAAGACCAAGTACAACAAGGCCACCGAGGGACACATCGGGAAGCTGAAGGCGAAGATCGCCAGGCTCACGATGGAGGAGGAGAAGCGCCGTTCGTCCAAGGGCCCCACCAAGGGATTCTACGTCAAGAAGGCCGGAAACGCCACCGTCGCCCTCGTCGGATTCCCGTCCGTCGGTAAATCCACCCTCCTGAACCAGCTCACCGGTGCGAAGTCCGAGGTCGGCGCCTACCACTTCACCACCCTCGATGTCGTCCCGGGGATCATGGAGTACAACCACGCCAAGATCCAGATCCTGGACATGCCCGGTCTGATCAAGGACGCGTCCCGCGGCAAGGGACGCGGAAGGGAGGTCATCGCGGCCGCCAGATCCGCCGATGTCATCCTGCTGGTATGCGACGTCTTCAACCCTAAGATGGACGTACTGTTCAGGGAGCTGTACAACGCCGGCATACGCCTCAACCAGAAGAAGCCGGACGTCGTCATCACCGGTTCGGACCACGGCGGAATCCTCGTGAAGCCGACGCTGAAGCTCACCAAGATCGACGTCGATACGATCAAGGACATGACCGCCGCCTACGGCCATGTCAACGCCACCGTCGTCGTCCGCGAGGACATCGACGTGGAGCAGATGCTCGACGTCCTCGCAGGGAACCGTGTGTACATCAAGGCCATCATGGCCATCAACAAGGTGGACCTCGCGAAGCCGGGCGAGCTCGAGGCGGCGCTGGACCTCCACAAGGACTACCGCTGCATCCCCATCTCCGCCGCGACCGGATACGGGATCAAGGACCTCCAGCAGGGCCTCTACGACACGATCGACATGATCCGCATCTTCCTCAAACCGCAGGGTCAGGAGGCGGACCTGGACATCCCGCTCATCGTCAAGAGGGGGAACACCGTCGGTGACGTCTGCGAGCTCATCCACCGCGACTTCAAGAACAACTTCCGTTACGCGATGATCTGGGGGAAGAGCGCCAAGTTCCCCGGCCAGACCGTCGGTATGGAGCACATCGTGGCGGACGAGGACATTGTCTGCATCATCGTCAAGAGATGATGCGCGGGGACTCCCCGAACCCCGTCCCCCATTCACACAGTATATGAACCCCCGCCACTTCACCCTGGCATGGCAAAGAGAGATCTCATCTCCGTTTCAGACATGGAGGCCGAGTGGCCGGATCTTGTCGACCTTGCGATCAAGCTCAAGGCCGAGCGCGGACACCACGGCGACCCGCTCAAGGGTAAGACCCTCGCGATGATCTTCGAGAAGCCCAGCACCCGCACCAGGATCTCGTTCGACGTGGCCATCACCGAGCTCGGCGGCCACGCGCTCTACATCGACGAGTCCAAGATGCAGATGGGCGTCCACAGCGAGACCGTCGAGGACACCGCCCGTGTCATGAGTAGGTTCGTCCACGGCATCATGTACCGCGCCTTCGACTACAAGATGATGGACAAGTTCGGCGAGTGGGCGACCGTTCCGGTCATCAGCGGACTCGACAACCTCGAGCATCCCTGCCAGGCCCTCGCGGACATGGTCACCATCAAGGAGAAGCTCGGAGGATTCCGCGGGAAGAAGCTGGTGTACCTCGGGGACGGCAACAACGTGTGCAACTCTCTGCTCTACGCCTGCGCCATCATGGGCATGGACATGGTCGCCTGCTGCCCCGCTGTCCGCATGCCCAACGCCGAGATCATGCTGAAGGCGTCCCAGATCGCGGAGAAGAACGGGTCCAAGATCATCGCCTCCCATGAGCCGAAGGAGGCCTGCAAGGACGCCGACGTCCTCTACACCGACACCTGGATCTCCATGGGGGACAGCACCCCCGAGGCCGATGCCATCAAGCTCTTCCACGACTACCAGATCAACGATGACCTGATCTCCATCGCGAAGCCCACCTGCATCGTAATGCACTGCCTCCCCGCCCACAGGGGACAGGAGATCACCAACGAGGTCATCGAGGGACCGCACAGCGTCGTCTTCGATCAGGCCGAGAACAGGCTCCACGCCCAGAAGGCCGTCCTGTACACCCTCATGAAGGACTGAAACCCTTGATCCGACCGTACGGTCGGGCCGGCATCCCCGGAATCACGCAGGGATGCCGGCATCATCTTTTCTCATCCCCGAATGGATCCCATTTCTCTCGATGATTCAGCAGGTGATGTGCTGGCAGGGTCCGTCTGATCGGCGACAAGCAGCATCCCGCAGATGGATGTCTCTACGGTGATGCCTATGTTGCTCATGCTGAGATTGATCCCGTTGGTGAATCTTCAGACTATTATGGTGAGCATCTGAGGATAAGCATGATCCTGACGGAGAACAGAAGAACGTATACGATCTCTTGACCTGGTGAAGTCAGAGCTCTGACCATCAACCATCATATTCGATCCTATCGGAACAGCGAAGCCTGCCGTTCCGAAGATTCATCAAGGATTTGGGAGAAGAAGATCCCCCCCCGAAGGGGGAAAGGGTTTGGGTTACTGCTATGCGCTTATGCCAGGCTCTTGATGGCCCTGACCATGGCTTCCATGTTGGCGTCAGGGGTGGCGACAGCGATTCCGCATCCGGAGGAGATGATGTTGAATCCAGCGGCGGCAGACCTCTTGGCGGCAGCCTCGACCTCCTCAGGGGTTCCCTGGAACAGGGGCCTGACGGATCCGACGTTTCCGACGAGGGCGGTCTTGTGTCCGACCTTCTCAACGGCCTTCTCGGGCTCGACCTTCTCCTCGATGGACAGTCCGGAAACTCCGGTGGCATCCATCTGGTCGAGGATGGGGTAGGTGTCTCCGCAGATGTGGAGGACGGTGTACTTGTCGGCCCTGGGCTTCAGGCAGACCCTGATGTGGCGTCCGGTGGCCTCCTCGAACATGTCGGGAGCGAGCATGTCGGTGGATCCGGAGGGCTCGGAGCACTGAACGACGTCGGCACCAGCGTCCATGAGGGCGTTGGTGTAGGCGGTGACGATGGGGTTGACGGCGTCGACCCACTTGTCGACCTCCTCAGGAGCCATCATCATTCCGAAGATCATGTTCTCGGTGTTGACGAGGTTTCCGGTGAGGGTGAAGGGTCCGGTGTTTCCGGCAACGACAGCGTAGTTCTCTCCGTGGGACTTGGCGAGGATCTCCATGGCCTTGATGGCCTCGGCGGGCCTGCCGCCCTGGATGAACTCCTCGGGGGACATCATGACGGAGGGGTCGTCGTACTCTCCGGACATGGGGTCGAATTTGAAGGGGTGTCCCTTGATCATGGGGGAGGCGTCCTTCTTGTCAACCTGGACCTTGGCGCCGAGCCTCTCGGACTCAGCGGTCAGGCAGAAGGGAGCCCTGACGCACTCGTATCCGAAGACATCGGCCTGGGCGGCACCGAGTTTGGCCATGATCTCGGCGTTCTTGTGGGCCTCGGGCCAGGCGGCACCGGTCTTCTCCATCTGTCCGAGGGTGGCGGACTGGGTGAAGATGGCGACAGCGGGCCTGTCCAGGGATTCCTGTTTCATAGCAGCGAGTACTCTGTCTCTAGGAGTCATTGTCATTTTGATTTCTCCTTGATTGAGCAAATGCCTTTCTCATATTTTAATGGACCTACCTTGGCTCCATCGTTCTTTATTACGCGCGCGTTTATAGGAATCCAGACGGCTATTAAGCTCCGTTCAGAGGGTGACCTCCGACAGGTCCCTGAGGGTGCCCAGATCCATCAGTCCCATGTCGGTGACGCCGTATATCTCGGCGGAGGCGAAGTCGGAGCTCTTCAGGGCCGGGGCCATCACGCACTCCTTGTCGAGCACCAGGTCGTTCCCGGACGAGAACGGGCTGAACGGCGGCAGGACGATGACCCCGTCCTTCCTGGCATGGACGAAGCACTGGATCTTCATGCCGCCCCCGACAGACCCAGGGATCCTGACGGACGGGTGCTCGTGCCCGATTATCACAGGCCTCACGCCCGAGTCCACATGTCCGTGCTCCAGCCTGTATCCCATGATATCGATGTTGTCCACAGCCAGGATCCCCAGGTCGGAGATGATGTTCTGGATGTAGTTGTCGTGGTTCCCCTTGATGACGACCGTCTCGGCGGCCTCGGAGAGCAGTCCGATGATCCTCCTGACCTCGCGCTTCTCCTCGAACCCGGCACGCTTGAAGTCGTGTTTCACGTCCCCTAGCAGGACCACCCTCTCAGGCTCGTAGCGGCAGAGGATGTCGTTGAGGGCGTCGCGGATCGAGTCCGTGTTTATCCTGGGTATGTACATCCCCTCCTGCTCGAGGGCGCGCTCGTATCCGAGATGAAGGTCCCCGAGGACCACGGTCGGCCCTTCTTTGAGCACCAGGCATCTGTCGCTCGTGATGCGGACGCCCGGGAGGATCTCTTTGTACCTCATGTCTCTCGTGAATGGATGGTCATAAAAAGATGCTTTTCCCGGCTCCATTGCAAGCGGCGGGGCCGGGAGTTTTGCTCAGTTGCCCGAGCCCGCTGGCCTGTCCACAGGCTGTCCGCATGTGGGGCACATCGAGAACGGGTAGAGCGCGGGGATTTCGTGTCCGCAGTAGGTGCATCTCATGTCTCTCAACTATCCGAGCGGAGGTTAAAAGCGGTTCCGAGCTACCCCGTCGGACATAAACTACCCTTGCGGAAGTTGGATGATTGCGCACTCGGAGGACTGGCACTTGGATCCCCATCAACCCATATTCGGGTTGGGTCCACCAGGGTCCGATAACCTTAACCACGGCGGCGGACTACACCCGCCGTCCATGATAACACACACTTTCCAGATTCTGCCGTCCGTCGGCGCCAAGAAGGAGAAGGCGATATGGGAGGACGGTGTCCGCACCTGGGATGAATTCCTATCGGCCGATTCGGTGCACACGATGAGGCCAGAGGTCAAGGAGAGGGGCGACATCCTGCTGACCCAGGCATCGGAACTCCTCGATGACGGGGACTCCCGTTCGCTGGCGGACATGATGCCGAAGGGGGAGGTGTGGAGGATGTACCGTCACTTCAGGGACTCCGCCGCGTATCTGGATATCGAGACCGACGGGCTGTCCAGGGACTCCCTGGTGACCGTCGTCACAGTACACCGTCCTGCCGACACGGTCACCCTGACGGAGGGCATAGACCTGACCCCGGACGCTCTGGCACAGGCGCTGGACGGTGTCTCGATCCTTGTTACGTTCAACGGCAGTTGCTTCGACGTGCCGGTCCTCAGGAACAGCTTCCCGGAGGTTGACTGGGACATACCGCAGTTCGACCTGCGCTTCGCATCCAGGAAGGTCGGCTACCGCGGAGGGCTGAAGCCCCTGGAGATCGAGATGGGGATAACAAGGTCCGAGGACATCGAGGGCGTAGACGGTGCCGATGCCGTGCGTCTCTGGAAGATGTGGGAGAGGCACGGGGATCGCGACGCGCTCGAGATCCTGACCGAGTACAACCGTGCCGATACCGTGAACCTGGAGAGGATAGCCGACACGATCTACGAAAGGCTGGTGAGGGAGCATGCCGGCTTCCGCTGGTGATCTACGCAGGATGCAGAGGGACCTCGATGCGGCGGCGTCGCAGCTCAGGGACGCGCAGGACATCCTGATCATCTCTCACATCGATGCCGACGGTATATCGGCGGGCGCGGTGGCGGACATCACCGCCGAGAGGCTCGGCAAGACGCACGAGGTCCGGTTCGAGAAGAAGATATCGGAGGAGACCGTCGAGGCGATCAACTCGTCTGAGCAGAGCCTGGTCTGGATATGTGACCTCGGCAGCGGATACCTCTCCGAATTCACCAGGGACGGCATCATAGTCACCGACCATCATGTCCCGGATCCGAGGTGGAGGAGGAAGCAGACCGTCCTCGACAGCTTCACCGGGATCACCCACCTCAATCCGCACGTCTACGGCATGGACGGATCATACGAGGTCTGCGGAGCCGGGATGACGTATCTCCTGTCGAAGGCGGTGGACCCGTCGAACGTGGACCTGGCGTACCTGGCGGTCGTCGGCGCGGTCGGCGATTTCCAGGATTCCGGGCATTCCGGTCTTGTGAGTCTCAATAGGGTCATCGTCGACGATGCGAGCGCCAACGGGGACCTGGTCGTCGATCACGACCTGAGGTTCTTCGGCAGGGAGACCCGTCCGATCAACCAGTATCTCCAGTTCAGCAGCGATCCGCAGATCCCGGGGCTCAGTGATAACGCGTCCGGATGCCTCCAGTTCCTGGATTCTATGGGGATCAGGGGCAAGGACGGCGGTAGGTGGAGGGTATGGAACGACCTCTCTTCCGAGGAGAGGGAGCGCGCCACCGAGCGCATCCTCGAGCTTGTCGGTCCGGAACAGGAGTCGAGGGCCTTCGGCGAGATGTACTCGTTCCCCAACATGCCCCGCGGGACGGGCCTGAGGGATGCCAAGGAGTTCGCCACGGTCCTGAACTCGTGTGGCAGGTACGAGGATGCCGAGACCGGGCTGAGGATATGCCGCGGGGACATGTCGGCTCTCAAGGATGCCGAGAGGAACCGTGCGGAGCACCGCAGGCACATCTCATCGGCGATGTCGTACATCAAGGACAACCATCTGCTCAGGGAGAGGCGCTTCATCCAGTGGTTCGACGCCGGCTCCGAGATAAAGGAGACCGTTGTGGGGATCGTCGCAGGGATGGTCCTCAGCTCCGGTGAATGCGCCCGCAACATCCCGATAATCGCGTTCGCGGACTCCGATGACGGGACCAAGGTCTCTGCCAGAGCCGACAGACGTCTGGTCGACCGTGGCCTCGACCTGTCGAGCGTTATGAAGACTGCGGCGGAGCTGGTCGGGGGCTACGGGGGAGGGCATACTGTGGCGGCCGGTGCGACGATCCCGCCTGACAAGAAGGAGCAGTTCCTGGACATCGTGGAGGATTTGGTGTCCTCGCAGGTCGAATGACGGTGGGGCGCCGCCAGAATATCGGTGTCCCTAAACCTACTGAAATTAGGGTTGCCTGATTTTGGAGAACCTGATACGATTGCATCATAGCAATCTAAACAAGGGGTAGCCAGATGTTTCCGGGATGTTTGATGAATGGGTTAGGATGAACTAACATTTGCTGTCGATTTTCAGACATTCCTAACTCAAAAATCGGTACATTCAAATACCCTTCAGAAAAATCAGGATATCAGAGGTAATTCAAATGACAACAATCAACGCTTCCGAATGTGTCGCATGCGGTGCATGCGTGGATGTCTGCCCCGAGAACGCCATCACCTGCGAGGACGTCGCGATCATCGACACCTCCAAGTGCAGCAACTGTGGAGCCTGCATCGACGAGTGCCCCTCCAGCTGCATCTCCGCCTGAAACCCGAACGGGGCCCCGGGCCCCTTTATTCTTTATATTCTATAATACAGGGACTGATCGGCCCCGGGAAATGGTTTCCACGGATGGCCCGGGGCCACCCGTGATTTGTGTTTCCGTTTCAGATGCTCCAATCCTCGGACATCCTCTGTAGATGCACCATCCTGTCGAAGGTCCCTCCCGCCATCCTTAGATCCTCAGGAGAGCCCTGCTCCTCGACGGTTCCGTTGTTCAGCACCACGACCTTGTCCGCATCCTCGATGGTGCGCATCCTGTGGGCCACGATCAGGACCGTCTTGT
>CALUHR010000008.1 GCA_944320495.1 Candidatus Methanomethylophilaceae archaeon | reverse complement strand
CAGGTTCATGGATGTGCGCAAGCCCGAGATAAAGGCCATCTTCGAGCTCAAGTCCATCATGGTCGACCTCATCGAGGAGGCCGTCAGGGAGAACGGGTTCACCCGCGTGTACACCCCCAAGATCGGGGCCGCCGGCGCCGAGGGAGGGGCCGAGCTGTTCAGGGTCCAGTACTTCGACAGGCCCGCCTATCTCGCCCAGTCCCCCCAGCTGTACAAGCAGATCCTGATGTCCACCGGACTCGACAGGGTTTACGAGATCGGTCCCGCCTTCAGGGCCGAGCAGTCCAACACCAACCGCCACGTGACGGAGTTCATCTCCTTCGACGGGGAGATGTCCTGGATCCAGAACCAGAACGACGTAATGGCGATGATCGAGGAGATCGTCGACCACGTCCTCAGGGGTCTGAAGGAGAGGGGGGCCAAGCAGCTCGAGATCCTCGGCAAGGAGATCAACGTCCCAGCCAGGCCTTACCCCATCCTCACGTACTCCGAGTGCCTGAAGATGGTCAACGACGCCGGGCTCAAGCTCAACGAGGGCGACGACCTCGGGACCGAGGGGGAGAAGATCGTCGGCGATATCATGGGACAGAAGGGGATCGACCTGTACTTCATCGCCGAGTACCCTGAGGAGGCCAAGCCCTTCTACATCATGGAGAAGGACGGCACCCCCTACTCCTACAGCTTCGACCTGGACTACCGTGGCCAGGAGGTCTCCTCCGGCGGACAGAGGGAGCACAGGTACGACGTGCTCGTGAGGAGGATGGAGAAGAAGGGCCTTAACCCCGAGGACTTCGAGTTCTACCTCGAGGCCTTCAGGTACGGCATGCCCCCGCACGGCGGATGGGGCATCGGAACCGAGAGGCTCCTGGAGAAGGCCCTGGACCTGCCCAACATCAGGGAGGTCATCCTCTTCCCGAGGGACACCTCCAGGCTGGCTCCCTGAAAAACCCCACGGGAGGGGACGATCCCTCCCATTTTTAGTTCTTCCTAATAATTATCTACCCGTTGGAAGTATCCCTCAGCGATGAGGGTAACAACCAACGGCGTGTCCATCTACTACGAGGTCCGCGGGAAGAAGGGTCCGGCGCTGATTATGCTCCACGGCAACGGCGAGGACCATACGATCTTCGACCGCGCCGTCGACTATCTGGAGCAGGCGTTCACGGTGTATCTGGTGGACTCCCGCGGCCAGGGTCAGAGCTCCCCGCCGCTCGACGGGGAGTACCACTACGCCGACATGGCGGACGACCTCCACGACTTCATCCGCAAGCTCGGGATCGAGGACCCCATCATATGCGGGTTCAGCGACGGCGGCATCGTGGCACTACTGTTCGCGATGGAGCACCCCGATGTTCCCTCGAGGCTCTTCGTCTGCGGGGCGAACACCCGCCCCTCGATGATAAAGGGCATGACCCTCACGAGGCTGCTCCACGGGGACGAGCCTCTGGTCCGCATGATGCTCACCGAGCCGGACATCCGTCCGGAGGACCTGGCGCGCATCACGTGCCCTGTGACGGTCATAGCCGGAAGCAGGGACTGCATCCGCAGGGAGGACACCGAGCTCATAGCAGGATCCGTCCAGGACGGTCGTCTCTGCATCATGAAGCGCGCCGACCACTCCAGCTACATCGCCCACAGCACCCGCATCGTGGATCCCATCTTCAGGGACTGCGGGGTCGATGTGGACAGCATCAGGGTCGTGGACAGGTCCTCGAGGCGATCGCCTCTCCCTCTCACCGACCCTGCCGGTCCACACGTATGCGAGCCTCAGCTTCAGGGGCATGCTGGCGCAGGGTCCGCGCACGACGACGGCGAACCACAGGAGCAGCGCCGCGATCCCCATGAGCAGGCCGAGGACCGCCAGGATCTCCATGCCGCCGACATCCGCCCCGACTATGATGATGGAGTCGGAGCCGAACACGTACATCTCCGACATGCCCATGGCCATTCCGAGGGTCATGACGTATCCGAATATGTGGAACACCGGGACGGAGAGGCCCACGATGAAGAGTATGGCGGATATCCAGAAGATGATGGTGAATCCGGACGCGGAGATGCTGGTGGGGTACCAGCCCTGGTCGAGGATCTCCATTATGGACATCGTATCGGAGAAGAATCCGTAGAAGCCGGTGATGTCGAGCCTCGTGCCGAACAGCAGGTAGAGTCCCAGCACGCACGGGACTATCTGCAGGACTATGAGCAGGTAGCGCAGAGCGGGACGGTCCGCGGCGTATCTCCTGGAGACGGGTGCGCCCATCTCGACGGGCGACATCATCTCGCCGCATCTGGAGCAGAACTCGTAACTGTCCGGGTTGTAGGCTCCGCACTTGGGGCAGGTCGGCATCGGAGCCTCCCTCCAGTGTGCATCTTTGCGAATGTGACGGTGGTTCCGATCATCCATGCATCCCTCGGTACGATATCTGACATCGGGAGATAAAGGATTGTCAAGATCATCTCTTGATCGCCAGGGAGGGGGGTTTTCGCTGCACCCCCCTTGTTCTCTTTAAATATGGCATCGGGAATCGACAACCATCATGGCACCACCGGGCGACGTCTACGAGCGCGAGCTGAAGTCCCTCCTCACGGGCGACCAGAAGGCCATAGCTAAGATGGTGAAGACCTGCGATGCCATGGAGAAGGCGAACTACCAGACGATGCTCACGGACCCGTTCATGGTCATCCGCGCCGCCGGATCCCTTGGAGTGGACCTGGTGGCTCTCAGATGGGACTTCTCGTTCCCCATCGAGGTGAAGAGCTCCGGGGACAGCGTCCTCCACTTCAGCAAGAACCAGCATCTCACGGAGCAGGCCGACATCATGCTCGCTGACTGCTGCCGCTCGCATCTCGTCCCGATCTACGCCTTCCGGCTGAAGTCCCAGCGCGGAGACCCGTGGCGTCTGTTCACCATACCCACGGACCACGCCTACAGGGGAAGGCACAGCGTGCTGTACCGCAGGCTGCCCAAGCTGGAGGTCTCGGACAGCGGGTACTACATCATGAGATGGGAGAACGGGATGAAGCTGTCCGATTTCATGGGGTACACCGGTATGTCGGACTATTCGCAGCAGCGATGGGACCCCGTCAGGACTCATAGGGCTCATCACGGGTCAGCCTCGGTTCCTCATCATCCGGAAGATCCCGCAAGCCCGATTGTCGTCGGTGTATTGAACGATTCGGTCGTTTACCGCCGGAATCGCGTTCGGATGCTGGGAAACCCATTTTAACCGTGAGAGCTACATCTGAGCATGTTCAAAAGGACAGCAGTCCTGGCCGTCATCCTGGCAGCCGCGTTCCTCGTCGTGCCCCTGGCATCCGACGCTGAGTCCGCGACGCCGGAGGACATCGTCATCACGCTGCCGGGATCCGCCTCGGGCGATCACCTCTCGATGGAGATCGGGAGCGGCGGCAGCGATTCGTTCATCATCTACGTGTACAACACATCCGACTGCTACCTGTCGCTGACGGTGGACGCCGAAGGCAGCTCCGACAGCGTGGATGTCACCGCGACGTCGAACAAGGACATGCTCATGCCCGACAGGCTCACAGATTCCGGGCAGGTTGCCATGGTCGACGTCACCGTGTCCATAGACAGGTACGACGACAGCCCCACCGAGACCGCCACGGTGAACCTCACGTTCACCGACCTCGAGGACGGTGTCGAGCCCTTCACCCTGACGGTCACCGCCGACATCTCGGTGACCTCCGCATTCTACTCCGCCGACGGCGACAACAAGTTCCTCGGCATGTTCCCGAACACTCTCGACGGCGTCCTCGGGTCCGAGTGGGTCACCGCCTTGGTCACCCTGGTGGTCTGGATCATCATCGCCTACGCCGTGTGCCTCGTGTTCATCCCCCTCTTCGCCCGCATATTCACGGGGAAGGGGTCCGAGGGCGAGAGGAGGAAGGTGCGCAAGAACCTCACCAGCCTCGTCGTCGCCCTCATCGCTGTTCTGGCGCTCAACCAGTGCCTCACCATCCTGGGCGTGAGCCCGGAGATCAGGGACGCGTTCAGCACCATCTCCGGCGTCCTGTATCTGATCATCGGCGCCATGATGGCCTGGACCGTCTACGTGTTCATCATCAGCGCGGTGCTCCGCGGAGTGGAGCGCGGCACCGACTCGGGCATCGACTCGTCCCTCATCCCGCTGTTCAAGATGATCGGCAAGATCGTGATCTGCATCGCCGCGGTGGCAGGCATCCTCGCCATATTCGGCGTGGACCTGACGGGCATACTGCTCAGCGCTGGAGTGATCACCCTGGGTATCACGCTCGGCGCTCAGAACATCCTCAACCAGTTCTTCTCCGGAATCGTGCTCCTGTCCACCAGGCCGTTCAAGAGGGGCGACTTCGTGAACATCGGCGGGCAGGTCTACATCGTCAGGAAGGTCAAGCTCATGTTCACAGAGTTCGACAACTGGGACCAGGACCAGGTCGTAACGATCCCCAACAACATCGTCTCCGGCGGAACCATCGTCAACATGACCGCCGAGAACCCCGACACCAGGACCTACGTCTACATGACCGTCTCCTACGGAAGCGACCTGAAGAAGGCCCAGGAGCTGATGGTTCAGGCCGCGATGGAGCACCCCCATGTGATCAAGGACGGCTCCAGATCCCTGCCCTCCACCAGGCTCACCAACTTCCTGTCCTCGTCCATCGAGCTCAGGCTGGCCGCCTACGTCGACGACTTCGACAGCAACGGAACCTACGCCGGGCAGATGAGGGAGAGGATCTTCCAGCTGTTCGAGGAGAACGGCATCGAGATCCCGTTCAACAAGCTGGACATCATCGTCCAGACCCCCTGCGACGGCAAGCGCAAGGACGACGACACCACCCCCGAGGGGCAGTGACAAACAAGCCGCCGGGTCTTCCGGCGGCACCCGCCCCCGAGGCGGGATTTATAACTTTCTCGAATCAGACGTCTGGATACCAAGCCTTCCGATCCGGAAGGATTTCGTGGACCAATCGTCCATACTCAAGTCGCAGTCTTGTGATGTCCGCAATCCGTACTATAAATACGTCAGACGACGAATCATCGTGTCGGGTATCACCATGACCGTCAGGATGGATTCCAAGGAGCGTTGTGTTGCTGTGTTCAAGGGCGAGATCCCCGACAGGGCCCCTGTCTGCGACTTCGGCAACAGCGCGATGCTCAGCTACACCGGCCACACCGTCAGGGAGTGCAGGGAGGACCCCGCCCTGATCACGGAGATCATGAGGAGGTGGGTGGCCGACACGGGCGCGGACCTTTTCTTCGGTCCCCTGGAGACCAAGGGCATCTTCATGGACCTCCCCGGAGTCGAGATAAAGCTCCCGGAGAACGAGCCCGGGTCCCTGAAGAACGCCTACTACAACAGTCCGGAGGATGTGGACGCCAAGCCGCTGTACGATCCGTTCGACGAGAAGGACTCGCCGATGTTCCACAGGTACGTGATCGAGGCTCTTGCCGCCGTGGGCAGGGGATGCGAGGGAGCTATGGCTCCGGCCTGGTGCGAGGGGCCGCTTACCGTCGCCTCGTACCTCAGAGGGGCGGAGAGCCTTCTGATGGACATGCTCATGGCCCCGGACGAGGCCAAGAGGGTCATAGCCAAGGGTGCAGCGCTATGCAGGGACATCGTCTCAGCGGAGCTCGAGTCCTTCGATGCCGACTATGTGGTGTGCACCGATCCGGTATCATCTGCGAGCATGATCGACGACAACATGTTCAGGGAGTACAACATGGGGAACCTGATCTCCATCGTGTCCCATCTGAGGAGCCGCTACGGGGCTCCGACGATGGTCCACATCTGCGGTGATACCGGCCCGATGCTGGCGGACTTCGCCAAGGTCGGCGCCGCCGCATTCAGTCTCGACCATGCCGTCGACATGAGGGCCGCGAAGGAGGCCCTCAGGGGGAGGAGCGCCATCGTGGGTAACATAGATCCCGTATCGGTGATCATGAGCGGGACCGCCGACGATGTGAGGCGCGAGTCCCAGAGATGCTTCGACGAGGCCGGTGAGGGCGGAGGATTCATCATCGGTCCGGGTTGCGCGGTCCCATATGGGACGCCGATAGAGAACATCAGGGCCATGGTCGAGGTTTCCGAGGCCAACCCGTACTGAACCATGGATGCGGGGCTTCGGCCCCCGTATCCGACGATAAATACGCATACGATGCGAAGGTCTTTAACCGCAGGCGTCGATATCAAACGCGATGTCCAGGAAGGCGTACACTGCGGAGGAACGCGACGCCATCCGCATGAATATGCTGAGGCGTTCCGCAGAGGTCTTCGCCGAGAAGGGTCTCAGGGAGACCAGCCTTGAGGACATCTATCTTCCCGAAGGGATCTCGAAGACGTTCTTCTACTCGTTCTTCCCGTCGAAAGCCGCCCTGATAATCGAGATGTTCCACCTCCAGTCGGAGGACATGCTCGGATGCTTCAGAACCAACGTCTGGAACTACGGCGCGGACAACGGTCTGAGGACCACCCTGGACGATCTGCTGTCCGGCAGATGGTTCATCGCCACTTTCGACGACCAGACGTACATCAGGACGCTGCTGAGCGACGAGGAGTTCGCCGGATTCAAGAACGACCGCATCGTGCTCTTCGCCGAGGTCCTCAATCTGCTCGGCGTCCCGGTCAGCCGTCTCGATCCCCGTGTGTTCTATAACATGCTGATGTCGATCGTCTGGATAGGACGGACGGGCAAGCATTCGCTGCCGTTCCTCTACGGGGAGGCCGTGGATGAGGCCATCGACATCCAGGTGGACCGTCTCGTCGAACTGGTCTCGGGCCTGAGGGTGGATGCTGTGCAGAGACGATTCCGAAGGGGTGCCGATAATGGATGGGGATGCGATAAGGAGGATCGAACTGGATTTCTTCCAGGGCAGGGCGGAGCAGGCCGCTTCGGATGCTGCCGAGATGATATCAGGATTCGACATGGATGACGATGACGAGGCGAACGCCGCCGAGGGCCTGATCGAGAGGGCCCTCAAATCCGATCGGGCGACCGATTTCATCGGCATGCTCGCCGGCAGGGGCTTCGATCTCCGTGTCAGGTTCCCCGACGGGGAGACGCTGCCGACGATGTGCGCCTCCCACTGCATCTGCCGTCCTGAGGTCTATAAGGGTCTGTCCGAGGCGGGCGCCGACCTGACATCGTGCAACCGCGCCGGTTCCAACGCCCTCCATCTTCTGGCCTCCATGGAGAGGTCCGGGTGGGCGGGGGACCGCGAGGCCGAGATGGCCGCCGTGGCCCGTCTCGCCGGCGATGCCGGAGATTGGATGGTCTGCAACGCATACGGCGCCACGCCCCTGCACCTGTCGGTCCTCTTCGGACACAGGGATCTGGCCGAGGCGCTCCTGGACACGGGCGCCGATCCAGACGCACCCGGTTCGGAGGCCCGTCAGGGATACGGACACGCGGTGGATTTCGATTCAGTAACGCCCCTCTGCGCCGCCTGTCTCATCGGGGACGATGCGTCCGCCGATCTGCTGATCGGCAGGGGTGCGGACACATCCCGGACAGACAACTCCGGACGCACGGCGGCGCACTACGCGGTCATGCAGCCCCCCGTCAGCGTCTGCCGCCAATGGCAATCCGTGCCGGGCATGGAGGCTGTAGTTTCACGCAAGATCGCCATACTGTCGAAGGTCGGATGCCTCGACGTAGCCGACGACAGGGGCATGACCCCTCTGATCCTCGTGCTGACATCCTACCGCTACCAGGACGGCGGGCTCTCGGAGGCCCTGCTGAACCTCGGGGCGGATCCGAACATCGCGATGAACGACGGCACCATGCCTCTGATGGCGGCCGTCTCCAACGGCCACGGGGCCGTGGTCAAGCCCCTCGTGGTGGCAGGCGCCGCACTGGACGCCTGCGATTCGCACGGCAGGACGGCCCTTCACCACGCGATCTCCTGGAGGGACGAGAAGTCGGCCAGGCTGCTCGTGAAGAAGGGCGCCAGATACGACATACCCGACGATAAGGGGGTCACCGCCGGCGAGATGGCGGCCTCCGCGGGCATGGAATCGGTGATGGAGCTGATGGTCCGAGGTGTTCGCATGGGTTTCCTCGACAGCGATGTGAAGACGAAGGCAACCATCGACGGCTCCGCCGCCTACCAGATGATGGCGGCAGGGGACCTCCCCGGCGCGTGGATGATCCTCCAGAGGGCGGATGCCACCGACGACGCCTGCACGATCTACAACAAGGCATTCTGCATGAGGTCCGCAGGCCGCGGTGACGAGGCCATGGAGCTCTCCGGCCTGGCGTTTCGCCGCCTGACCGAGGGCGTCCCGCAGAGGGCGTTCGATCCCGTCGGGGAGGCGCTCATCTCCGGTATGATGTCTCCGGTGCCCATGAATCCGGCCATGCCCGGATGCAATCCCACTTACGCCGGTCTGCTGGCGAGATGGCTGTACTGCCTCTGCCTGACGGACTGCGGCGAGACCGACGAGGCCCGCCGCATCGCCGCACCGCTGGAGGCATTCGGTCTGATGACGTTCCACAGGGAGGGATGATGATGACACAGATGGACAACATGTTCCTGAACGCATGCAAGAACGGACAGAAGGGTGTGGCGCAGGCCCTGCTCGCCAAGGGCGGGATCGACGTGAACAAGAGGGACCCCTCCGGATTCACAGCCATCCACTACGCCAGCCAGAAGGGCGCCCGCGACCTGGTCTCCATGCTGATCGAGAACGGTGCCGATGCATGCGCGTGCTCCAACGACAGCACCACGCCGCTCCATATGGTGTCGAGGAGCGGGAACAAGGACGTCATCCGCATGCTCCTGGATGCCGGCGCCGACGTCAACGCCGCCGACCGCCAGGGAAGGACGCCGCTCATGGCGATGGCCTCCGAGGGCAAGGTCGACGCCGCCAAGCTCCTGCTGGAGAACGGCGCGGACCCGTCCATAGCGGACAACGACGGGCACACCGTCATGGATATCGCGACGTCCAAGGGTCTGAAGGGGCTCGTATCCACGCTCGCCGCGGGTTCCGGATCACCCTCCGTCACCGATTCGTCGGGCAACACGCCCCTCCACCAGGCATGCTGGAACTCGCAGGGCGAGGTCGTCCGCGTCCTGCTGGAGTCGGGAGCGGATGTCAACGCCCTGAACGACGACGGGGAGAGCGCCCTCTTCCTGGCAGTCCACCGCGGCAACCTGAGCATCGTGGAGCTTCTCCTCGGAGCGGGCGCTGACGCATCGGCCAGCCTGAACACGGGCGACCGTCCGATGCACCTTGCGGCATCAGCCGGCAACCAGTACATCGGCAGGGCGCTCATAAGCGCCGGAGCGGATGTGGATGCCAAGAACGGCTCGGGATCCACCCCGCTGATCCTCGCGGCCCGCAACGGGCGCAACGACTTCGTCTCGCTACTGCTCGAGAGCGGGGCGGACCCCGATGCCGCCGATAACGACGGACGCACCGCGATGCATTACGCTTCGGAGTCCGGTTTCACCGAGATCGTCGAGATGCTCCTGACGGCCGGTGCCAAGGGCTGAAGGCGGGAGGGCTTCGTCCCCTCGCAGGGAGAGGAGAAGGCGGACGACGTCGGCGTTGCCGGCGTCCGATGCCATCTCCAGCGCGTCCCTGCCCTTCGAATCCCTCAGTCCTGGGTCGGGCACGCAGAAGTCCAGCATCGCCCTGATGAGGTCGATGCCCGCGTTCCCCGGGATGGATGCCGCCCTCATGAGGGCGGTGGTGCCGTCCCCGTCGCGGGCGTCGCAATCCGCCCCGAGCTCCATCAGGGTGGACACGATGCCCTCCGATTCCGGCCCCGGGATCCCGCAAGCGAGCATCAGAGGCGTGCGGCCGTGGCTGTCCCTGGCATCGACATCCGCGCCCATGGAAGCGAGGGTCTCGAAGGCGATGCTCCTCACGGACCTCCCGTCCGAGGTGTGTCCCAGCCTGTCGTTCCCCGCCAGGAAGCAGAGCGCGGGACCTTCCTCATCGCTCACCGGGAGATCCGGCGTGCCCTGGGCCTCCGCGACCATCCTCAGCATGGAGAGGAAGCTGCCCGAGTCCCTGGCGTTGCTTCCCGTCCCCACCGTCGAGGAGAGGGCCCTCAGGAGATGGTAGAGGGCGGTCCTGCCGTCGCGGCCGTCCGCATAGGACGCGGATGCTCCTCCACGGATAAGCGATTCCGCCGATTCCCTGGCCATCCTCCGGCAGGCCACCATCAGCGGGGTCATCCCGAGATAGTCGCCCGGTCTGTCGCAGAGCGCATCGGGGTCGGCTCCGGCCGAGAGTATCGCCGAGATGGCTTCCGCATCGTCCACTGTTACGGCCTGGTGGAGGTCCATGCCTCCCGAGACAGCATCGTCGTTCCCGGCGAGGAAAGAGGAGGTCAGCTTGATCCTGTTCCCGACGGCGAAGTCGATGGCCTTCCTGCCGATCCTGGTCTCCGCCTCCGGATCGATGCCGCATCCGACCAGCCATTCGGCCATGCGGCGGCACATGCGGTCCTTCTCCTCGAACTCCTCGGGTCTGCTCTCGCGGATGTAGTCGTAGCTCGATGCCGAATCGCACAGCACGTGCAGGGCGTTCATCCCCGAGTCCTCGAGGAGGGCGTCGCAGCGCACCATTCTCTGGCCGATGACGGAAATCATCGGCAGGTTGTGCATCTGCGCTGCTATGTGATAGAAGCACCTCCCGCGATCGTCCCTCCTCGACGGAGGGCAGCGGTGGGTCAGCAGGAGGTCAGTGCATTCGGCCATCTTCGACACGCGGCCGTCCCATCTCTGCACCGCGAGGATATGCAGCGGGGTGTTGCCGTACTCGTCGGTGGCGCCGGCACGGAATCCCCTATCCAGGAGGGCCTCCATCGTCTCGGGGTCGACCTGGCGGGCGGCGATGTGCAAGGCGGTGACTCCGTGCGGCGCCGTCTCTGACGGGTCTATCTTTCTGACGACCCTCATGACCTCTTCGCGCGACCCGCCGTACCCGTAGGCCGCCTCGAGCTCCTCCAGGTTCATGCCCTGCCGCTCGCCCAGGGGGAGTCCTTCCATTCGCCCTCGGTGAGCAGGTGCTCCACGGCGAACATCAGGCCTGCGATGTTCTCGTAGCATGCGTCCGGGCCGTACGGGCACTTCCAGTACATGCTCCCGAAGATGTACGACTGGGCGAAGGACCTCCAGGAGTCGAAGGCCTCCATGCACCCGTCCGCTATCTGGTCCAGGAGTCCCCAGGCCTCCTCCTCGGTGATGAAGCCGATGAAGTATCCCCAGCGGGTGACGTTGGCGGCCCTGCCCAGATCCCACCCGCGGAGCATTACCGGATCCACCTTGCCGGCGTACGCCTCCGTGAACGCGAACCTGGCGTCGGAGACCGCGATGTCCTCCTCGTCCATGTCCTCGGTATGGAGCGCGGCGGCGTCCTTGCCGGACGATATGGCTTCCAGTGCGCTCACATAGTCCATGGTGTGTCCGGACACGATCAGGTACCTCAGGGTGTCGATGAGACTCTCCCTCCCCTCCACTCCCCAGTAGTTCGACAGGATGGATCTCACCAGGTCCGTGCTCTCGGCGTTCCTCGGCTCCACGTCCAGGCCGTCCAGCAGATGGTCGTTGAGGGTGGAGATTATGCCGGTCAGGAGGATCTCGAACCTGCGAATCCCGTCGGCATCCGCCGGAGCGGGGGTCATCTCCCCGAGCTCGTCGAGGGATGCGATGGCCGTCACGATGTCGCCGTATCCGAACTCAGACGGGTCGAGGTCCCCCAGAACCCTCTCGGTGAGGGTGTCCCCTGCGTCGTCGCCCATGGCTGCGGATATCTCTCCCTCACCGTAGCCGAGCTGTCCGAGGACGTCCCTCGCATGCGACATCTGGTCGAGCAGGGCCTCCCCGGGATCCTGGTTCCCGCCCATCATCTGCATGATCATGTTGATCTGCATCTCGGTGTTCTGATCGATCTGGGCGCAGAACTGTTCGGCCATCGCCGGATCGGATCCGTACATCTGCCGGTACATGTTCTTCTGGGTCTCTGCCTGTGCCCTGATCATGTCGATCTGCATCTTGAGCGCGGAATCCAAGTCGGACATGAGGTCTCAATCGTCTTCATCCATTATAAATCTTACAAACTGCAAAATCTTCTAAGTCTTTAATTTGATGAAGTTTGAATCCCAAAAGTCATCCGCGAATGAGATCGGATGTTGATATCGTCAATGAAATGGCCGAATCGGCTGCGATGGTGACGGAAATTCCAAACGCACAGTCGCGGATTCGGTTAAGGACGTAACAACTCTAAACGTATTTATTATAAGAGACGGATATCGTGTCGATCCCATGGACGAAGAGGACCTCCGCCGGCTCTACAGGAACGAATACGACCTTCTCACAATCGATTCGAGGCAGAGGATCCTCCGTGCGGCAGGCGAATCCCACGGCATGACGCTCGTCGGCTTCCGCAGGTTCGAGAGATGGGGCATCTACACCTATTCCGCAGTGTTCGAGAGGGACGGCCGTTACTTCGTATTCGTGCCGGGGGACACCGTGACCCTCGAATGGGGAGGTTCCTTCAAGGATCTGGACGGGGAGACGCGTTTCCAGATCGAACGCGTCCTGAGGGAGCACGGGTACGAGGGGGATCCCGACGAGGTGCTGAGGAGGATGATCGGTTCCGTTCGGACAGCAGTCGTCCCGCCCATGCTCGTGCAGATGATGCCCGATGCGTTCGAGGGGAGGACCGAGGATGCTCTCGGCTCCCTGGAGGAGGGATTCGATCTCCCGACATCGGATGAATGGGAGTATCTCTGCGGCGGAGGCTCCAAGACTCTGTTCCTCTGGGGCGACCGCTTCGATTTCCGCTCCGGACTCAGGCATCTGGAGGGATTCGACGGCCCCTGCGTGTTCGAAGAGGCGAACCAGTTCGGTCTGACCATCGCATACGACCCGTTCGAGGTCGAACTGGTACGCTCAGAGACCCCTCTGTTCAGGGGCGGGGACCTCGGCGGGAACATCCTCACGGGATACGGCCCCGTGCTCGGATACCTGCCATGCTCGCCTCATTTCAATCCGATAAAGACCGGCCCGGACGGTGAGATCCCCGGAAGGTTCCTGATAAGGAGGATCGTCCGTCTCGATGAGCCCGTCACCGAGGACGGCATCCAGAAAGAGGCGTCCGCCGAGGTGCCCGAGGCCGACCTCTGGCCGTTCCAAGACGAGCGCCCTTTCCCGAAAGAATACGTCTTCTGCAGGGCGATGGCCGACGGGGGATCGGTCCCGGAGGACTTCCTCAGGCGTACGCAGCACATCTTCAGGGGCCTCAGCTTCTGGATACCGACGGGCGGTTGGTCCCGCCAGGAGATGATCGACCAGCTGAGGTCCAGGGCCGGAAGCGTGCTGAAGCTCCAGGACGAGCTGGGCTACCGGATGACGGGGTCCGATGTCGATTCCATCAGGGAGACGTTCTCCGACATGCTCTCGTTCTACCGCATGGACATCTCCGTCGAGGAGGTGATGGACGATCCCGCATGGGATGCGGCATCGGGCGGCGACGCCTCCCCCGGTGCAGACCAATCCCCGCTGATGGAGCAGCTGGAGAGCTGGCACGTCGAGGGCCTCCACAAGAGGATCATAGAGGCGATCGAGGCTCTGCCCGAGTCCGAGAGGACCCCCGACCTGTACGGGATCCTCGCCAGGGCGTACAACAACATCGGCGGACCGGACGATCCTGAGCCCTTCCGCAAGGCCATAGCCATCCTCGAATCCATCCGGGAAGCCAAGTCGGACGATCCGCTCTGGAACTACCGCATGGGATACTCGTACTACATGATGGACAGGGAGCCGGAGGCGATTCCGTACTTCGCCAAGGCAGCCGAGACCGATCCGGATGCGGGGGAGATGCTGGGATCCTGTCTGAACGGTTTGGCGCACCCCCGCTTCCACAGATGCTTCCGCGAGCGCGCTGAGCTCACATGGAGGAGGTTCGCCGAGGAGATGGACGAGATCGAGAGGCTCCTGGCCCATCCCGACCGTGCCGTCGTCGAGGGCGAACTGATCGGTCTGGTCGATGGGATACTGGATATCACGTTCGGGGATGTCGCCTTCGAGATCGGTCATGACGGCGAGAGGTTCCATCTCATCCTGACCCCGGAGGCGGACAGGGTGAGGCTGTTCGAGATCTCCGAGTTCATCAGGCGCGCGCCCGAGGACGTGCTGAGGAGATGGGGAGTGACCGCCGGCCGGCCTCCCGGCATCGGCATGGAGATCGAGCATGACGGCGTGAGGATAGCGCCTGAGGACGTGGACGTATCCATCGAGAGGAGCGGCGACTTCGTCAGGCTCACGATGCACTGCGGGAAGCTGGACAGCCTATATTCCACCGAACCCGACGATGTGGGATGGATGGTAGCCAACCTGATGGAGAGGGTCATCGGCGAGGTCCCCGCCATGTCGGTCCTGGACGGCATCGACGTGGTCGGCAAGGCCCCGGAGGGGGACACCGTCCGCCTGTCGGAGCTCAGGGACCGTCTCATCGACATGGGCTTCAACATGGAGATCGACGCCGACTCGTACCTGAACGTCAGCAGGGTCTACAGGTCCGACCCCGTGGAGGATCCAGAGGCGGACTGGAGGGCCGACGTGGTCGTCGGCGTCACCTCCTGCGCCAAGCTCGTGGGGAGCTACATCTCCTGCGAGGACGCCTCGGCGGACATGCTCCACGCCGACGGCGCCGTGGCGGGGTTCCTGATATTCCCGCTCGACGGCTTCGCCGGGGAAGACCGCTCCGGGGACATCCTCCGCTTCCGCGACGCGGCATCCGAAGCCATCGTCGCCGAGGCGGGCGAGGACTCCGTACGCATCATCGGAGGAGCAACCGGGACCCGGTACGGATACATCGACCTCATGGCCTGGGACCTGGAGCGCACGCTCTCCGCCGCATCCCGCTTCTTCGAGGGGACTGACCTGGCATGGGCCAGCTTCCACAGCTTCCGCAGGGACTGCCCTTCGGTCAGGGTCATGGACCGCACCGTTCCCGAGGATCCCGCGGAGCCCATCCTGTCGCAGGAGGACGTCGAGCGCCTCTCCTCCTATGAGGGGGAGATCGACGGGCGGTATCACGCGATGCTCGGTGACCTGGTAGAAACCCTCAACGACGGGATAAGGTCGGGGAGGTTCAGCTCGAGACAAGTCGAGAGGGACCTGGACGTGGCGCTTTGGTTCTCCTACGCCTGCCTGAACATCGGGGACTACGTCCACTACTGGCGCGCTGCACGGTGGATGCCCTCGTCGGAATCCGCGGCATCGGGTTGCGGGACATGGTTCTACCGCTACTCCTGCGCCCTGATGTACTGCGGTCGCCTCGAGGAGGCGCTGGTATACGCCGAGAGGGGGGCCGTCGAGGAGCCGTGCTATCCATGGGTGTGGCTGCAGGTCGCCAAGCTGCGCGCCCACTTCGGCGACAGGGTTGCGGCGATGGACGCGGTCCGCAGGGGGCTGGAGCTGGTGCCCGGCGACTACGAGTTCGAGACCCTCGCCTCGGAGATCGAGGCGGGATACGATCTCGACCGCTTCGAGTTCCATTGGATCGACCCCGGAGCGGACGCGGTCCTCCAGGCCGGTGACGACCCGGCGAGCGACGGCAAGCTCAGGACCATCGACTGCATCCTGACGGACCCAGAGGGTGCGGAGCGTTTCCGCGGGATGTTCGAGCCTGTGGACGGGACCTGGGAGGAGGACGGCCCGTACTGTTGCTTCGACCTCGACACCCGCGGAGGGAGGGTCTCGATGGTGTTCGAGACGAACATCGCCGCGGTATCGAAGATGGACCCGTCGCGGCTCGCGGGGATCCGCGACAGGGCGATGTCGGGAAGATGGTCCTCCCTGGCCGTCCTCATGCGCGAGAGGGACCCGATGTCCAACCGCGCCGGTGTCCTGACCACGGTGACCGTGGACGGGGGCATGGGGGTGACGCTCACCTACAGGAATCTCAACGGCAGGGTCGAGGACGTGAGGCTCGGCGGGGACTGGCTGCCGGAGGTTCGACCGCAATCCGACGTATCCGTCCGACGATAACAGATTCAGCGTAGACTACCCGGGAACAGGCTCTGTGCACTCAATCGCTTCTGCGGCGATCGGTATGCGGACCACTCACCCGAGGGATGAGTGAGGCGATCCGCGATTCATCGATCGGGAGACATCTCTGGGCCTGACATTTTCTTTGACAATGCGGAGTGTACCTACAGGTCACCCGATACGCTCAGATTGATCAAAAAGCGCGGAGGGAGGGATTTGAACCCCCGAGGAGAATCCTCCACTGGTTTTCAAGACCAGCGCCTTGGGCCGCTCGGCTACCTCCGCCTCATTCGGTGTAGATTCATGCCGTATTTAAGGGGAAGGTTCAGGTCGCGTGTCGGTGTGAACAGGCATCTTTGTTCATGTCAAAGGTCGATGTTCTTTCCGCTTCCGCATCTGACGTAACGGGCTGTGTGTCGAACCCAGCTTCTCTCCCTCTCCCGCATGCTCCTGAGTTCCGAGGCGATTGTCTCTTCAGAGATTTCTCTGGTATGGGGAAGAGTCACTCTTGGATACGAGCAAATCCACGTTTTTGACCAGAACCATACGATTTCCGATCTGCCTATGATGGGAATCGCGGTCGCCAGTCGGCGATCGTATCACGATGGGACAGGAAGAGCACGTCGTGATGTACCCGATGAATGGTTGGTATGTCGGCGTATCATCGAACCACCTCTCCTCGGAGCCCTCTGGGGGCTTGTCGACGATCACGTTGTCCCCGATCTTGAAGACAGGTTCGACATTGGTGTGTGGCCTCAGGATACCGTACAATTCCAGATGGGGTCTATGGAGAGAACCATGTCGGCAAGGTACTGTGTATATGGCGGAAGCAATTGCGGGAATGAAATCATAACCTCTTCCCTTCGATTCCGTCAAAGTACAGTGTGATGTGATCCCTCAGCTCATCGATTCCGTAATCTGTCGGATTCGAGAAGGTGAGCGAGAAGCTATCGCCTGGGGAGGCGAGAATCCTGTCGCCATCTTTGAGTATGACTTTCTGTCCACCGACCTCTGCCGTTACCCACACTGGTTTGGCGGAATCATGGAAGACCTCATAACTCACCATGTCACCCCAGTTGTTATCGGTGCCGTAGGAATACTCGACTACGTTCTCGTTCTCATGGAATGCCACATAACCTATGCCGATTCCAATCAGTATCGAAACCACGGCCACGGCGATGGTCTTGCAGTCCATGTTCGGAAAGTGAGGTCTGGATATTTGAGCGGTTACTCCTCTCATCTCTCATCTCTGAGCGAGACTCGTGACGGTCATATGCGATCAAGACGTCAGGTTCGCCTCTGCAGTGAGCATATCGTCCGTCGACATCTTAGGTGGCCACATCCTGTCGATGTACTTCGTCAGGATGGCGAACCACACGGCCTCGACGATGAGGGATATCACGCAGGGGAGCACGGCCTCCGGCATGGTGGCGGCGAAGAGCCCCATCGTGAGGGATGCGCTCATCCCGGAGTTCTTCCAGTAGCAGAAAGTGACGTAGTTCAGACCGTTGTCCCTGTTGCAGCCCATTCTCCTCATCGCGAGGACGATCACGGTCGAGACGAGGAAGATCCTGAACATGCAGGCGATCACGAGTGCCAGGACCACCATCGGTTCGCCGAAAACGAACTCCTGCCTGGATCCGAGTCCCACGAACACCAGGACGAACATCATCAGGTTGATGAAGAGCGTCTTGGGCACCCTCTTCAGATGGAGCCGCTTCAGCGGGATCGTGAGGATGAACGGGATGAGGATGAACATCAGGATGTATCTGAGCACCTCGAGCGGGCTGACGGAGTCGCCGATCAGCACATGGGTCAGGAGCGGGGTGACCGCCAGGGCCACAACATAGATCACGGTGAGGGAGAGCACCGCGAGCTTGGGGTCCGCCCTTAGATAGAGGGCGGACGGGACCACGGATATGGCGCAGGGTACGGCCGAGAGCATCACCCAGCCCGTCCAGAGGGCAGTGTCGTCGATGAACAGCAGACCGGTCAGGAGTGTGAAGCCCGTGCAGATGCCGAAGCAGCAGACGATGTTGACGACGATCGGCTTCCTGTAGGTGCCGAAGTCGCTCCTGCTGAACTGGATCCCGTCGAGCGCGACGGCCATCTGGGCGATGAGGGCCACCATCATGATGGTGGACGCATCGGGGCTGTCGAACCCTATCAGAAGGGCGAGCACTATGGCCGCGACTATCCAGACCTTGATGTCCTCGAGGGTCTCAAGCAATGCCATGCGCCGACGAATCGCGGACCCCTATATACGCGTTGCTTAATCACTATGATCGATTGTGACATGTCATACGTACATGCATCATCCGTTTCACCGAACGAATGGTTCTGTTACGTTGCTATCATTAGACACGCTCTCGGCGGAAGAACCTGGCGGCCTCGCCCACCGGGTCGTCCGACGGTCTCGCATCGAGGTCCTTGGCGAACCTGGACGCGCGGCTGTCGAGGATGACGGCCATCCCGCGGTCGGTCTCCGTCCTGATGAGGCGCCCGATGGCCTGCTTGAGCTTCCTCTGGGCGGGGATGGACGACGTGTAGGCGAAACCCTTGCCCTGTCCGTAGCGCGACTCGAACATGTCCGACATGGCGTCCAGGTCGGGTGACGGCGGGGGATAGGGGATGCCGACGATCACGGCGAAGCACAGCTCCTCGCCGGGGAAGTCTATGCCCTCGGCGAACTTGCCGCCCATGACGCAGAAGAGCACCCCGTCGCGTCTCGCCCTGAAGGACGACAGCGCGGAGGCGTTGGCGCGGTTGTTCCTAGACTGCTCCCAGTAGAGGCGTTTGTGGATGTGCTCCTCCAGGTATCCGCGCATGGACTGCATGCTGGCATAGGATGTGAAGAACACGAGCGTGTTCTTGTCGACGGAGTTGCACAGGTCCGCTATGGTCCTCTCCAGCCTCGCCCTCATGTCCGGATTGGCCTTGAGGTCCTGCCATCTGGTGGTGAGATGGGGCGTGTAGACCACCAGGCGGTTCTCCGGCGGGAAAGGGGATGGGTACCTGCGGAACGTGCAGTTGCTCGAGAGTCCGATGACCCTCGCGTACTGGTCCATGGGATGCAGCGTCCCAGACATGTGGACGGTCCCCGATGTGGAGTTGAGGAACATCGAGATCTCTTTGGGATCGATGCAGTACGCGCGGAGGAACTCCCCCTCGCGGTCGGCGTGGATGGTGCGGACGAAGCGCTTGGAGTCCGCTCCGCACCATGACTTCAGGGCCACCGCGACCTCCTGTATGTCGGAGACGCGGTTCTCCCCGCTGTCGAGGAGCTTGTCGGTCCTGGCCTCGCCGAGGTCTATGGCGTCCTCGATGGCCACCTGGAGCTCGGACGGGGACAGTCCGAACTTGTCCATGATGGTCCTCTCGATGCGGTCGTCCCGGATGGCGACGGTGTCCTTTCCCATGGGGATGAGCTCGATCGCGGCGGCGCGAATGGCCCTCTTCAGGGTCCCGAGGAACTCGGAGAGGAGTATCCTGTCCCCGACCTCCGGCTGGTGGGAGAACGTGGAGCATTCGTCCACGGCGGCGTCTACGAGGGCGCGGTCGATCCTGAACGTCTCGCTCTCCCTCGCCGCGTCGACGAGGTTGTGGGCCTCGTCCACGATGATGAGCAGGGATCTCGGGTCCCCGGGCCTGTCTAGGTTGGTCATGAGGCTGTCCCTGATGTCCGGGTCGAGGATGTGGACGTAAGGTGCGGCCACCACCTCAGAACCCTTCATGAGCGCCTTCTTGGCCTCGTAGGGGCAGACCTGCATCCTGATGCAGTACTCGTCCAGCTCGTCGGAGGTGGGGAACCTCGTCCTGACGTATGACTCGATCTGCGGCAGGGACATCTCCACGCGGTCGAAGTACCTGCATCCCCCCGCCTTCCCGTGGCGGCTCTTCTCGCGGGCGTCGTTGCACATCATCGAGAGGACGTTCGACGGAATGGAGTCGAAGTCCTTCAGGCCCCTGAAGAGCGGGCAGGACTTCCCCCTGCCGGTGATCGTGATGCCCGATACGGGCCTGATCCTGGAGATGGCGCGGAGCTCCCTCATCACCTGGTCGCTCTGAGAGATGGTCCTGGTGAGGTAGACGATGGTCTTTCCCGTGCGGGAGGCGTGGTCGAGGCATGCGGCCAGCGACACGATGGTCTTGCCGGTGCCGGTGCCCGACTCCATGACGAAGTGCCTCCCGGAGTCAAGGGCCTTAACCATGTCCGTGATGATGTCCATCTGGCATCCGCGCGGCTCGTATGGCATGTACGGGGCGCCCTTCACCTCGGTGACCTCGGGTTCCGCCCTCCTCGGCCTCTCGGCGACGCCGTCCAGGACCGACTGGTTGCTCTCCACCAGGCTGTCCAGGGGTGCGCCGCAGGAGCGGCATCTCGCATCCGTCGGGGACACGAGGGCATGACATCTGGGGCAGAACATTCCCATCATGCCCGGGCGGAATCCGAGCCAATAGAAAAACAGTTGGCCCTCGCTCCTGCCTGCGGGAGCGGGGGCGCTTGGAGCACTGGGTGATGAACCTGCGAGCCAGCTCGAGGGTCTCGGGGTCAACGGCGTAATAGTGCCACTTGCCTGTGTCGACACGGGTGACTAGACCCGCCTTCACCAGGATGGACATGTGGTACGAGAGATTGGACTGGTATGTCTCCAGCTCTTCCGTCATCGTGGAGATCGAGAGGGTCCTTCCCCTGAAGTTGAGGAGTATGCGGATCCTGCTGGGATCTGAGAGCGCCTTTCCGATCAACGAGAGACGCTCGATATCGGAGTCGTCCATGATTAGCTATTAGGATGTTAAGATTTAAATCGAACGGGGGGAACGTAGTCTTTCAAACTTAAACCGTGTAGCGAGGAACTCGATGAGCTCGGGGCTGCAGTCCTCGCGGGGGAGGATGGCCCCGGACATGGGCGCGAACATGATCAGGTACGACCTGTCGGTCTCGTAGACGCGCTGAACGCCGGAGTACGGGTTCTGGGTCGTACCGTCGGTGGTGGTGACATCGATCCTGTCGTCGTAGAAGTCGTAGCGCACCGTGCCGATGAGCTGCTCCTGCTGGTACTGGAAGTCCTCCGCCCTCCTCAGGTTCCTGAAGTTCAGCCATATGTTCACCGCCGCGAGTATGACGAACAGCGGCGCGGGCATCCACGTCTCCAGGAGCAGGCAGAGGAGGGCGCCGGCCGCGATGTAGATGACGGCGGAGAGCCAGATCCTCCGGTAGACTCCGTTGGCGGCCTGCACGGCGCGGTTGTAGTCACGGTAGGTGGACAGCGTGTACGCCGTCGACACGGTGAAGAGCGGTTCGGTCATCGGCCCACGATCCTGTATCCCCCGGCGTCCTCCTCGGCGTCGTATCTCACGCCGCGGCTGTCGAGGACGTCCCTGATGGTGGCCACATGGACCCCGAGGCCGACGTTCATGAACTGGTTCTCCACGACGGTCTTGCCGTCGTACTCGACGGTGGGATGGAAGCCGAGGGGCATGTGCATGGTCTGCACCTGCATCGCGTAGATCCTCCCCTCCCTGTCGAAGATGGGGCCCCCCGACTGGCCTTTGAGCCCGGGCGACGACGTCTCCACGTAGAGCATGCGGAAGTCGCCGTCCCTGGTCCTGCCGCGGTCGACGGTCCGCGTGTGTATGCCCTCGTTGGGGAATATCAGGTCCCTGATCGGGATCTTGGGTATCCTGAACGAGGAGGTCGCGTCGTCCCAGGACGCGGTGATGTTGACGAACGGGTATCCGGACCTGCACACGCTGGTGCCCGGGCGGAGATGGTCCGGGTCCCTGAGGACCGGATACTCACGGACCCATTCGGGGTCGAAGGGCTCCAGCCTTCCCACGGCCATGTCCAGCTGCCTGTTGACGTAGACGTTGGTGATGCGGACGCCGTCCCAGCCCCACCAGAAGGAGTGGTTCGTTATCATGCCGGGATCGAGCTTCACCGGCTGCGACGGGGCACCGGGCCTGGAGCTGCGGGCGGCGTTGAGCTCCTCGATCTCCTCGGCCTTCTTGCGGTCCCCCTGGTACTTCACATAGGAGTCGTACATGTGGCCGGCGGTGATTATCCAGCCGTCCCGGTTGAGGACGATGAACGTGCCGCATTCGGTCTTGATGGTGCCGTCCTGATGCCTAGTCGAGATGACCACAGGTCTGGAGAACTCCGAGACCTTGCCACAGGCGTCCGCGAACATGCGACCCGTATCGGGAGGACGCTATAATGATGATTGCCCCGGTTACTCACGGGGCGGGATAACGGCCATCGAAAACCGGGATGGGGCCGATTAAGAGCTAAATATCGGACATCCATGGAGAGGCAGGGTACGGGATGATCTCGAAGGAGATTCAATACAGGATCTACGCTGGCACCAGCAAGGACGACTACACCGGATGGACGGAGGCCGAGGTCGGCCCGGATGCGGCGGGCGTCGAGTACTGGTCGCTGGAACTGGGCGACGGATACTACCTCGACAGGGCCACCAAGGTCGTGAAGGGCCTGTTCAAGGAGCGCAAGATCCGCATCAACAGCCTGCGCAGGGACCGTTCCGTCGAGGACCCCGACGGGGACTACAAGGACCTGAACATCAGCATGCTGTTCAACGTCAAGATCATGGTCTCCTCCGACGCCATCAAGTTCGACACAGGGAACAACTCCTTCGTCGTGCTCTCCAGGGAGCCCGTGGACTGGGACGATTTCTCCGAGGGAGTCCCCAAGTTCGATGACAAGGACATCGAGCAGAACTGGGCCAGCTTCTACTCCTGATGCTACGCTCCCTATATCGAAGAGTGTAGCCTGCGCCGTTCCGCTTAAATCCCCATTGCGGCAGACGGCGTCATGGATGGGGAAGAGATATCAGCGGTGTTCTCCGGATCGGCCGATGCCGTCTACCGCTACATGGAGGACATGCAGTGGGTGACGGATCCACCGATGGGGATGTCCGAGACCCTGGTGACCTCCGCCGATGTGAGGCAGGGCTTCGCGATACTGCATCTGGCGGCCCGCCTCAGCGACACCTCGGGCCTCCTGCTCAGGATAGGCGAGAGGGTCCTGGGCGAGCAGGATGCCGGGTTCACGAGGTACGACGAGATCTCGAGGACCATCGTGGTCAGGCCTGATGCCGAGGTCCTCCGCGTCATGTCCGTGGAGGGTGCCAGGATCTCGGTCCTCGCGGACATGAAGTTCCTGGTACTGGCCGCGGGGGACTTCTACCGCAGGTACGGGGCCTACGTCAGAGCCCCCGGCGAGCCTCAGAACACGGTCGAGCCGCAATATCCCGGCGTCCCGACCGGACAGCAGGAATCGGCGGCCCTGGCGGTCGCCTCGTCGTCGATGTCGTATGTCTGGGGGGCCCCGGGCACGGGCAAGACCCAGTTCGTTCTGGCATCCTGCATCCGCGGCTGTCTCGAGGCCGGTGAGAGGGTCGCGGTGTTCGCACCCACCAACAACTCGGTCGAGCAGGTGCTGAGGGGGATCCTGGGGGCGTTCGGCGAGGACGGGGTCCCGAAGGGGATAGTCAGGCTGGGCGTCCCGACGAAGGGGTTCCTCGCGGAGCATCCGGACATGTGCGAGGACAACCAGGCCCAGATGAGGATAGACGGATGTGCCAGGTCCATCGGGAATCTCGAGGAGGTCCTCTACGAGAGGGCCTGCGATTCCGTAAGGGCCCAGCTCGAGCACCTGACGTCCGCCGGGATCCTGGACGATGCGGAGGGGTATGCCGACGGTGATCCTGAGAGGGAGCGCATCATCGGGGACATAATGACGGTGGCTTCCATGCGCCCTTCGACCGCCGCGATAATGTCGGAGGGCGTACCGCTGTCGGAGGCCGCGAGATAGCTCCATTCCGCCCTCTTCGACCGCGAGCGTCCGGCGGCGGAGATCTCCGAGTACGGCGAGTGGAGCGCGGAGGAGATATCGGCGGAGATCTCCAGGCTCTACGATGAGATGTCCGTGCTGAGGTCCAGGTCGACCGGGAACAGGATAGCCAGTGCTCCGATAATCGCGGCGACGCCCCACCAGTTCATCTCCAGATTCCGTCCGAAGGGCTCCCCCGAGGACGGGAGGATGGAGCTCGACGTGGACAGGATATTCCTCGACGAGGCCGGATACTGTGGCCTGGTGCAGGCGCTCGCCCTCTTCACCAACGGCGTGCCGGTGGCCATGTTCGGGGACCACATGCAGCTTCCGCCGGTGACCCAGCTCGACGAGGCCCTGCTCATGGACAGGGCTCAGTCGGGCGGATGGCTTTCCGATGCGTTCATCTGGAACATGTCCGCCCTCCATTGCGAGACCGTCCTCACAAGAGGCCTGATCGACCTGCGTGCCGAGTACATCTCCGGCTCCGGGCCGTCCTTCTCGGTCACAGTGCGCAGGGACCTGACAGATTCGAGGAGGTTCGGGGAATCCCTCGCCAGGGTCCTGGACCGCTACGTCTACCGCAACGGCATGACCGGTTCCTCGGAGACGGACATGTCGATAGAGTGCATCGACGTCGTCTGCGGGGAGCGCGACACCCGCGAGAACAGGGCGGAGGCGGATGCCATAGCCAGGCTGCTGAAGGCTTCGTCGCCAGACCCCTCGGATGTGTGCGTCCTTTCGCCTTACACGGCGCAGTGCAGGCTCCTGAGGTCCAAGGTGGGGCGCAGGTATTCAGACTGCGTGATGACCGTCCACGGGTCCCAGGGGAGGGAATGGGACACGGTGGTGCTCAGCGTGGCGGACAGCGGGACCGTGAACAGGGACGTCCCCCTGAGGTTCACGAGCTCGGAGACGCCGATGGGCAGAAGGGTGATCAACACGGCGGTCTCAAGGGCCAGACGCAGACTCGTCGTGGTATGTGACGTCGGCTTCTGGTCCGCAAGGGAAGGGGAGTTGATCCGCGGCCTCATCGAGGCCGCGGAGGGACGATCATTCGTCCGGTTCGATGCCCAGGGCCAGCATGATCTGCCTGAGCTGCTCCTTGACGTCCTGCAGGCCGTTCCTCACGTCGGAGACCTGCGAGCGCAGGGAGGCCGTCTCGGACTCGAGTCTGGCGATCCTCTCGAGATCCTCGCCGCTCACCTGCGAGGGCTCCTCCTCCTTGGGGGCGGAGCGGATCTCTCTGGCGGACTGGATCAGGGAGTCCCTCCTGGAACGGAGGGACGATGCCATCATGTCGAGCTTCTGGACCTCGTCGGAGTCGCCCTCGATCTCGGCGGCGACCCGGCGGTCCTCGATGGAGGCGAGCTCCGCGTTGATGCTGCGGATGTCCTCGTTGATGCCCTCGATGGACATCTGGGTCGGCTTAAGGCCGGCCACGGTCTCCGCCTCCTGGGTCCCGTGGATCTCGAATCCCCCGGCGTTGTGGACGGTGGCGTTCATGCTGCGTCCGATGTCGGGGACGTCCATCCCGGCCCTGATGAAGGAGTCCTCGATCTCGCGCTTCCTGGCGATCAGGGTGGCGATCTTGTCCTGGATGCCCAGAACCTCGTCGGCCTTTCTGGCCGCCTCTGAAGGGCTGTCGGGCATGCGTTCCGCTAGGTCCTTGAGTCCGCGGTTGAGCCTGGCGACCTCGGAATCGATGAATCTCAGCTCCCTCTCGTACTTGCTTGCGGGCACCGGGATCACTTCTTCTTTTTCTTCTTGGACTTCTTCTCAGCCTTCTCGGCGGAGATGGTCTTGAAGAGGTCGTAGAGGTAGTCGTCGTAGAACACGACCTCGCCGATCTGCTCCAGTGCGTACGGGTCCTCCAGGAGGGCCTTCACCATCTTCTTGGAGCTGAGGGCCTGCTCGCCGATGGAGGTGCACATCTCCTCGACGACGGCGTCGCAGTAGTCGGCGCGGATGGACTCCGCGTCCATCTCGTTCTCGAGGTCGTCCGCGGAGAGTCCGTCGATGTAGTCCTGGTAGTCGTCCGGGACCTCCACGGGCTCGGCGTCCAGGTCGAGACCCTCGAGGAGGGCGTCGTCGTCGCGCATGTCGGCGAGAACGGTGGTGTATGCGGTCACGTCAGCCTCGAGATAGGCGACGAGCTGGCGGTTGGCGTTGACCTTCTCCTCCTTCTTGAGGCGGTTCGCGCGCTTCCGCAGGCACTCAATCTCAGATTTCTTCCTGTCGATGGCCGCCTCTATGATCGCAGCGGCCTCCTCCAGGGTGTACTCCTCGGTCTGTGGGTCTGCCATGGGATTCGGAATGGAGTACGGACATATAGATTCTGCATCGAAAGACGCGTGGGATCCGTGCGATCAGCCGACGATGGGTGACTGTCCCATCCTGGAACGATGGATGCGTCCCAGTTCGACAGACATCATTAATTGGAGATAGTCGGTTTATGGTCATATGTCCGACGGCCATTCCATCCTGGAGCTGACCGCCCGTTCCGAACGCGGCGATCCCGAGGCGCAGTACATTCTGGGCAGACGCTGTTACGAAGGCGACGGCGTCGAGAGGGACCCGAAGAGGGCGGTCTCCCTCATCTCCGATGCCGCCCGTTCCGGATATGCCGAGGCGCAGTACACCTACGGCTACTTCCTGCTCAACGGGATCGGGATGCCGGCCGATGCGACGGAGGCCATCCACTGGTACCGCAAAGCAGCGGACCAGGGGTACTCCGAGGCGCAGTACGGACTCGGCTACATCTGCGACAAGGGTCTCGGCATACCGGTCAACAAGATGGAGGCCGCCAAGTGGTATCTACTTGCCGCCGACCAGGGCCATCCGGGCGCGCAGTGCAACCTAGGGATCCTGTACTACAACGGCTGGGGCACACGTCTGGACAGGTCTGAGGCGTTCGCCCTCTTCTCGAAATCCGCCGACCATGGCAACGTCGATGCGATGTTCAACGTCGCGCGCATGTTCGAGACCGGCGAGGGGACGGGGAAGGATCCGGCAAAGGCGGTGGAGTGGTACGGCATCGCCGCATCGCACGGGGAGCCCAACTCGCTGAGGGAGATCGGCCTCCGCTACCTGTACGGCGACGGCGTCGCGAAGGACGAGGTCCTGGCCGCCCGGATGCTGTCATGCTCGGCGGAACGCGGCGATCGCGAGTCCATGCTCACGCTGGGGATGATGTACTATTCAGGCTTAGGGGTGGAGAGGGACCTCGGCTCCGCCAGAAGCCTCTTCAGGGGTGCGGCGGAATCGTGGGATCCACTGGCCATATTCATGCTCGGGCTGATGTACCTCAACGGGGAGGGCATCGAAGCCGACGAGCGCAAGGGCATGGGGCTGATCAGGCTGTCATCCGAGATAGGATGCCCCGAGGCGGCCGAGTTCCTGGCCGCCCGGATGCGATCATCCGAAGTACTGCTTGTCCCTCGGAACGATCTGGATGGGAGCTCCGCAGTAGGGGCACGCGTGGAAGACGGCCTCGAATCCCTGGGCGTCGTCGCCGAGCAGGGCGGGGCCCTCCTCGCTCTCGGTGAAAACGGTCCTCTGGGCCAGGAGGTCGTCAAGCATCCTCGGGCAGCAGGCCGCCTCCACGTCCACGTCGGAGAGCATGAGCTTGATGACGGGCCTGGACTTCAGGCGCCTGTTGCGCTCCTCGGTGAGGATGTCATCGATGCGCTGTGCGTCGATGTCGGCGCCGGGATAGCCCATCATGGCCGCGTAAGCGAGGAGCCTGACGGCCTTCTGCATGTCCACGGGCACGCCGATGCCCTTCTCGTACATCAGGCCGAGATGGTACATCGCGCTGGGGTCGAGCTCGTCGGCCGCCCTTCCGAGGATGCGTGCCCCCTCCTCCGGGTCGGCCTCGACGCCCTCGCTGGATGCGACGAGAATCCCGTACTCCCTGATGGCGGGGACATGTCCGCTCTCCATGGCCTTCCTGAACCATTCGGCGGCCTTGGAGGCGTCCTTGGGGGTGTCGCCGGTGCCGTAGAGGTACTGGACGCCGAGCTGGAACTGCGAATCTGGGTCTCCCCCAGCCGCCATGGTCTCGAGAGAATCGCCTGCGGTCATTGGAATCGCCACGGCGATGCACTCACTGCTTTAACTTTCTTGGCAGAGGGATCGCTCCCCATCGGTGGCGACCCCCCAGCTCGGAGAGCGCCTCCGAGGCCTCCTCGATGCCGTTGTCGGCCGCCATGCGGAGCCATTTCACGGCCTCCGTCCTGTCGGCCTCCGTCCCGACCCCGTTCAGATAGCAGAACCCGACGGTCCCCATGGCGGTGGTCACACCCTCGAGGGCGGCCTTGAGGAACCATTCGAAGGCCTCCCCGGGATCCTCATCGAGGGTCAGGTGGCCGAGCCTCTCCATGGCGAAGGCATCCCCTCCCTTGGAGCCCTCGAGATACCATCCCTTGGCCTTGTCGGGGTCCGCCTTGGTGCCGATGCCGAACTCGAGGCAGATGCCGGCGTGGAACATGGCGTTCACGCATCCTCCGCGGGCGGCCGTCCTGTACATGGAGAATGCCTTGGCCTCGTCCTTCCCCACGCCCAGGCCGTTCTCGTAGAGGTACGCCAGCGCGGTCCTGGCCTCCTGGTCGCCCTGGTTGGCCGCGAGGGACAGGTAGCGGGACGCCTCCGCATAGTCCTGGGGTACGGAGACCCCGTCCATGTAGGCGAGGCCGGCATAGAGCTGCGCCTCGGGGATGCCGTCCTTGGCCGCTGTGATCGAAAGTTCGGCGGCGCGCTCGTTGTCGATGCCGTCGTACTCGTTCTGCATGTACAGGCGGACCATCAGGGCCATGGCGTCGGTCTGTCCGAGCCCCACTGCCTTCTCGAGAAGATCGTATCCCCTGTCCTCATCGGCCTCGACGTCCCATCCGAAGAGGTATGCCATCGCGAGGGCGTACACCCCGTCCGGATCGTCGCGGGAGGCGAGCTCCCTGACCTGGTCTATGCTGTACACGGCCTCTCCGTCGGTTCCGTGGAACACGAAGCCTCTCTGCTCCATGGATGCCGAATCGGCTCGTCATTCAAGAACCTGTCCGGCGGTGGAGGGTGCGAAGGGCGTTCTCGCATTCCTTCCATCCGGGGTAGGAGCGCTCCCAACGACGAAACTCCGCATCATGGATGCGCCCGCCGGGGCGGTATCCCTGCCTGAGATGCAGGCACTCATGGTAGACCACATAGTCCCTGATGGAATCCGGGACTTCCGGCGAGTCCAGGGCAGAGGATATCCCCACGACACGGAACAGCGTGGAGCAGAACCCCAGCCTGCGCAGGTTGTCCCTGCGGGTCCAGGAGAACCAGGAGTTGCGAATGTCCTCGGGTGTCAGCAGCCCCGCGTCCAGGAGCCTCTGGATCGAGTCCGGTATGAAGGCGTGGTCCCCGATGTCGGTGCGGAGCAGGTTCCTGCTGCGATCGATGTAGGTGGGCCTCCGGGATATGACGAAGTCGTCGGTGGCCACGTATTCGCAGAACGACGCCGGAACGGCGGTCCTCTGCTTCCTGGAGCGACGGACCAGCATCTCCCCGAAGTCCGTCAGGACCTGGTCCGGGGCGTCCCGGAGATAGTCCGATATCTGGATGACGGGACGTCCGTCGCGCGTGCCCCATGCGAAGCGGAACTCCTTCCTTCTGATGAACGAAGCGTCCACCTCGCATCCGCAGCGTTCGGAGACCAAGCGGGAGAGACAGGCGTCCATCGGCGCCTCCCGCAGACCATCTCCTTCTGCCTCTGCCTGCCCTGGATGGAGCGTTCGACGGTCACCGGACGGCCCCTCTCGTCGGTGCCGCACCACCACATTGCCGTCGAATACGTGGAAGGGGTCGGGGTGAAGACCTGCACCTGCTCGGGATGGGTGCCGAGCTCCCTGGTACAGAAGGATGCGAGTTCGCGCATGTGGTCCCGGGTGCATCCGGGATGCGCGGCCATCAGGTAGTAGGTGAGGAACTCCTCCTTCCCGCGCTCCCTGCAGCACTCGTCGAACATGCCCTTGAATCCCAGCAGGGCATCCCTGCCGGGCTTGCCCATCAGCCTGAGAACATCGTCGCACACGTGCTCCGGGGCGACCTTCATCTGTCCGGACACGTGCTCGGAGACGACCCTGTCCAGGTAGTCCCCGCCCCTGCGCCTGTCCGCGAGCACCATGTCGTGCCTTATGCCGGAGGCGATGAACACTCTGCGCACACCGTCCACCGACGATACGTCATCCAGCAGGCGGATCTGCTCCGAGTGGTCGATCGGCAGCCTCGGACACGGTCTCCCTCCGAGGCATCTCCTATCCTCGCACCTCCCGTTCGAGAGCTTCTTGGTGCATTCGATCCCGTACATGTTGGCCGTGGCCCCTCCCACATCGCGTATGACGCCGTCGAAACCCTCGGAGGCGGCCATGCGACGGACCTCCCTCATGATGGAGTCGTGCGATCTCGAGACGACCGTCGTCCCCTGGTGCGCCGCTATGGCGCAGAAGGAGCAGTCCCCGTAGCATCCCCTATGCGTGGTGACGGAGTTCCTGACGGTGTCCAGGGCGGCGACGCGTCCGCCTCCGGCGTAGAAGGGGTGGACCCTGTTCTCGAAGGAGGACTCGTAGGCCGCGTCGAGCTCCTCCGTGGTCATGCACCTCTGGGGGCGGTTCTGCACCAGCCAGCGGTTCCCGTGGGCCTGGCAGAGCTGTCTCGCGGTGACGGGGTCGGAGTTGTGCCTCAGGATGGAGAACGCCCTCATGAACGCCCTCCGATCGTCCCTCCTGGAGACCTCCTCGTACGAGGGCATCTCCACGCATCCGTCCGGTTTCGATGAGGATGCGTGGCAGACGCCGCGGAGGTCCCTCCAGTCATCGCCGGAATCCAGCCTCTCGGCGATCTGGAGGTTGGTCAGCTCCCCCATCCCGTAGACGATCCCGTCGGCCTTCGCGTCGAAGAGCACGGAGCGGCGGACGGAGTCGGACCAGAAGTCGTAGTGCGCGATGCGTCTGAGACTGGCCTCGACGCCCGCCAGGAACACCGGCTCCCCCTTGCAGTGCCTCTTGATCAGGTTGGTGTAGGCGATGCAGGCCCTGTCCGGACGGCGGTCGTTGACGCCTCCCGGGGTGAAGTCGTCCTCCTTGCGGAACTTCCTGGTCGGCGTGTAGTTCGCCACCATGGAGTCTACGCATCCGGCCGAGACGGACCAGAACAACCTGGGGCGGCCGAGGCGGGAGATGTCCTCCCCCGTGTTGACCCTCGGCTGTGCTATGATGCCGACCCTGTACCCGTGGTCCATCAGCCAGTGGCCCACCAGGGCGGTCCCGTTGTAGGAGTTGTCGGTGTAGGTGTCACCCGAGACCAGCAGGATGTCCGCCCGGTCCCAGCCCAGGCGGTCCATCTCCTCCCTGGTGGTGGGTATGAACATGGGACTTAGACCCTCATCTCCATCAGGTAGTCGTTCATCACGAAGCCCTCGCCGATGTCGGTGTCCGCGGTGCCGGAGACGGAGAAGCCCTCGTGCTCGTAGACGGCGATGGCGCGGGCGTTGTCCCTGTTCACCGTCAGATGCACGCGGTCCTTGCCCATGGTCCTGGCGGTGACGCGGAGGATGTCGAACAGGCGGGAGGAGAGGCCGGTTCCCCTGAACTCCTTCCTGATGTAGATCTTGGAGAGGAACAGGCCCCTGTCGTCGGGGACGTATCCGCAGTATCCCGCTGGAGTCCCGTCGACGGTGACGAGCAGATAGGTGTAACCGCGGGAGATCTGCTCCCTGAGGGCGGGAACCGTCTGGAACTTCTCGACCATGTAGTCGGTCTGTGCGCGGGGCACCACGCCCTCGTAGGCCTCGGTCCAGACCTCTCTGGCGATGTCCTCGACTATCGACAGGTCCCAGTCGGACACTGCGGGACGGACCTTCACCGGACGGCCGGCATCCACCTCGGCGATGTAGTCGCGGAGGCCTATCTCGAAGTTGACGCCGTACCTCACGTCCTCCCCGGACTCATAGGTACGGATGATGCTGCTCACGGTCAGGTTCACCGCTGCCTCCACGGCCTTGGAGAGCGGGAGCCCGCACTCGCACGCCCCCACCAGAGCGGATCCGAAGACGTCGCCGGTCCCGTGGTAGTATCCGGGGATCTCCGCACGCATGACGGATCCGGTCTCGCAGGTCTCGAAGTCCCTGTAGACGGCGCCGACCTGCCCCTCCTCGAAGCTGATCCCGGTGAGGACGACCTTGCTGACGCCGAACCCGCGGGCCTTCTCGATCATGGAGTCCACGTACTCGTGGGTGTACGGGCCGGGGATCCACTCCTCGTCGAGCATCAGACAAAGTTCGGTCAGGTTGGGCATGATGACGTCCGCCTTCTCGCAAAGCCTCCTCATTCCCTTGGGGAAGTCGGGTCCGAAGACGGGGTAGAGCTTCCCGCCGTCGGCCATGACGGGATCCACGTAGATGGTGGTGCCCTCGTGGCTGAGGTCGTCAAACAGCCTGGAGACGATATCTATCTGCTCGAAGGATCCGAGGAACCCGGTGTAGAACGCGTCGAACTTTATGTCCAGGGTCCTCCAGTGCTCGTCTATGGGGACCATGTCCTCGGTGAGGTCCCTGTAGGTGTACCCGGTGAATCCGCCGGTATGGGTCGACAGCACGGCCGTGGGGAGCCCGGAACACTCTATCCCTACGGAGGATACTATGGGGAGGGCGACGGTCAGCGAGCATCTGCCGACGCATGAGATGTCATGGACGGCGAGGATCCTTTCGTGCTTCATGACCGCGCAATGGACGGATACTATCTAACCTTGGCGCAGTCACACTGAACGGCCCTGACGAACTGTTTTAACCGTCGCAGTCAATCGCGGGCCGATGGAGAGGACGGATTCCCACCTGGAAGACACGCTGCAGGACCTCAACGACAGGGTCAACTCCCTGGAGGACGGCGGAGACCGCGGGGACCTCCTGGAGGCTTACGTCAACCGCGGAAACGTCCTGGCCATGCTCGAGTACCGCACGTCCGCTCTGGACGATCTGGAGAGCGCGGCCGACCTCGCCGCCGATCTCGAGTCCGATGGCGTGCGCGTCGACGCGGGCACCTTCGTGAAGATACACGTCACGATGGGCTCCCTGATCTTCGACCAGGACGGCGACCCTGTGGAGGAGTACGACATCGCGGCCGAGCGTCTCGGGGACCTGGGCCCCGATTCCAGGCACTACGACCTGCGCAGCATCGTCAGGATGTGCATCTCAGTCTCCGAGAACCTCATCGATTCCGAGCATCCGGAGGATTCGGAGCCCTTCATCCGCAAGGGGCTGGACATCCTAGGCGGTTTCGACCCATGGTCGGACAACAGGCGCATGGAGCTGCGCTCCCTCGCCGCGGAGGCCCTGGACGGCCTCGGCAACGTGGAAGCCTCGGTGGAGCAGTACTCGATAGCCATAGCGATCGGCTCGGACCTAATGTCCAGGGGGGTCCTGGAGGAGCCGGACGCGCTAATCATGGACCTGGTCATGAAGGCCGGCAGCGAGACCGACCTTGGAAGGCACGAGGACAGCGTCGCGGACCTCACCGCGGCGGTGGGTATCATGGAGAGCATGATGGAGAACCACATGGCCTACGACAGGGAGGCGCTCGTCACCCTGCACCACGACCTAGCCAGCGCCCTCATGAAGGTGGGCAGGACCGAGGAGGCCGAGAAGCACCTCATCCGCGCGATGGAGATTGGCGTGGCCGGCTATGTGAGCTCGGACGATCTGGACATCGACGTGAGGCGGGGCCGAACGGCCATGCATCAAAGGTCATCAATTACATAATCGCTCACGACTTCCATCCCTTCAAACGTAGACGAACCGAAGCGGATTTTTACCTTTCCGTCGATATGGAAGACCATGAACGATCTCGGAGGAGTCCTCCGTCCGGAGGACTTCAGAGAGATACAGTCCTACGAGGACGATTCGTCCGGAGATTTCGAAGGCATGCTCGACTGCATCGGCCGCATCATAGCAGTCGGCGTGTCGGAGGGCAGGTTCACCGAGAGGCAGGCCCATCATGACCTTGATGTGGCGCTCATGATCGCCTACGCCTGCAACAACATCGGAGACTATGAGCACTTCAGGACCTCCCTCCAGTGGCTCTCCGACGTGGAGGACCTGGCCCGCGGCTGTGGCGTGTGGTTCTACAGGTACGCCAACGCCCTCATGTACTGCGGGAGGCCGCGTCTCGCCATGGAGTATCTCCTCCGCGGTACCGACGAGGAACCCTCCTATCCCTGGAACTGGCTGACCCTCGGAAGGCTCTACTGCCACTACGGGGACCGCTCCAAGGCCCTCTCCGCCGCCAGGAGGGGCCTCGATCTCGTTCCGGCGGATCCGGACTTCACCGCTCTGATGGGTGACATCGAGGCATGCAGGACCATCGAGGAGATGGAGTCCCGCCAGCCCGGGGAGGATTCCCCGGATCGGACCGCCGTCGAGGCCGTCAAGGGCATTATGGTCGACCCGGAAGGGCTCCGCGAGGTCAAGGAAGCCCTCCGCCCCGCCGGTTGGATCGCCGACCATCCATACTGCACCTACGTGATGGACCTCCCCGGGGGGTCGGTGTTCGTGACCCTCATGATGAACGAGGCGTACCTGTCCAAGATCCCGGTGCAGGACATCAGGCGCATCATCGACGCCATCCCCGACATGGAGGACGCCGCCCGCGCCGCTCTCGGCAGGAGGGTGGAGGGGAGGCCGCTGTATGCCGTCAGCGTAGACCGCGGACTCAGGTCGTTCCTGAGCTTCGCCGGGTACGGGGGACAGGAGCCCGTCATAGCATCGTTCGACGAGAGGATGTCCCTCGATGTCCCACGCGACAGGGGTGGCCCGTTCATCGCCATGGTCCTACTGGAGGAGGACGCGTGGGATCCGGACAGGATACAGTTCGACCTCGTGTCCCAATGGGGCATACGCTGCCGTTTCAGCACGGACGGGTCCAACCTCACGTTCGAATGCGACGGGGACCTGGTCATCATCAGCAAGACCTCCGGACCCGTCCCCGACGGGGAGGCGGAGGAGAACGCCCTCAACAACTACCGCTGGCCCGATGCCCGCGACAGGGTCGGGCAGCACAGGGCCCACATCATGGTCGCCCTGGTGAATCACGGCAGCGACTGCATCGCGGCCGCCACCCTGCACACCAAGATCGTCTCGGCCGTTTGCAGGCAGCCCGGCACCATCGGGGTGTACATCCCCGGTGCAGTCATCAGCGCTGACGACTACGTCCGTGAAGCCGAGTCCATCAGGGACGGCGCCCTTCCGATTGGGGACTGGGTCTGGGTGGGGCTGTCCCACCGCGATGGTGAGGTCAGGTCCTACACCTGCGGGCTACACTTGTTCGGCAAGCTCGAGGTAGAGACGGTGGGATGCCGCGACAGACCCGATACGCTCCTGACGTTCATGAACGACCTGCTCTACCACATCCTGGCGGCAGACGAGGACTTATCGGATGGTGACATAGTCCAGCATCCCGACGGTAGGATGCTGCGTGTAGAGGTATCGGAGGGCATAACCACCGACGGGGACACCGTGAAGATCCTGTTCCCTCCACGGATCGACCGATTCCCCAGCCATTTGATATAGCGGATTCCGATGGGGGCCCTAACGCATCTCGCGATGAGGTTGCATTAGAAGATTGCTTGATGATAAATATAGAATAATTCATGTGATAGCTTTACAAGATTTAATTGATGCAAAGGAGTGAGAGAACATGTTATTCGACTATCTCGACATACAGATTCTGCGCAGGATCATCGTCCGCAAGAGCTGCGAGATAGCCGCCGCAACGTTCGACCAGTCGCTGAGCGAGACTGAGAGGTCGATCAAGGTCAGGATCCTTGCGGGACAGATCAACTACGCCCGGTGCATCGCGAAGATCGGAGTCAACGACCTGACAGAGTTCGAGGAGATGATGGACACCCTGACCGAGGGATGCCCTCCCATGCCGACGGAGATGTTCTCCTCCTATCTCGACAGGCTGGACAGGGAGGACATGGAGGACGAGGGTCATTTCGTCTGGATGATACAGGAGCTCACCGGCCAGACCCCGCTGCTCATGATGGCGTTGGACATCTTCCGCGATGGGAGGCCGGAATGCTCTCTCACAGACAGCGACTCCCTGGTGTTCCGCCGTGTCATGGACCTCATGGACCGCGCGTCCGAACGCTGCTCTGGACAGGACCCGGAGATACTGGAGGGGATTACCGATTACATCTCCGTCACCAGGAGAGAGTGCTCCGTGCTGCTTCGCATCGCTTCCCTCGGCAACGTCGAGAGTTCCGAGATCTCGAAGGTCTGCATCTCGTTGGGCACGGTGTCCGAGGAGGGATTCGATTCCATGTTCGGCGACGTCCTGGACATGAAGGAATCCGATGCGCTCACGGCCTTCCGCAGGGAGATGCCCAGATATGTGGCCGCCATGTACGCCAGATGCGCATTCAATTCAGATTATCCGCTCTCCTCCGACCGCAGCCTCTCGCCTCGAATCCGATTCAAGCGAATACGCATCCGCAACTCTATATCACATCGACACGATTCGTGCCTCATGTGGGATGCAAACCTGATCACCAGGGTAAGGGACCGTAAGCTGAACGAGATCATGGTCTTCGCCTCGATGGCGAAGATCGACAGCTCCAACGTCGACACGTACATCGATATCATCGTCTCATTGGGGGACGACATCGATGCCTGCGATACCCTCCTGGACACCGAGGGCGAAACCGCCATCGAGCTGGATCCCCTTGATTCCCCGGAATACCTGTCGAGGCTCTCCTCGTCGGAGAGGGCCGACGAGGATGCGTTCAATGCGCTCAAATCGGAACCGACCGTGGAGGGATTCGACGACGAGCTGCTCGGCAGCGTCCGCGAGATCATCAGGCAGGCCGCCGAATCGCTCAACGCTCACGATGACAGCGATGCCCTCGCATCCGTGATGGATGAACTCAAGTCCTGCAGGGCCCGCGTGGATGAGATGTCGTCCGAGCTCGAATTCGCCAGGGGTGACGCCCAGACCGCCAGGGACCAGCTGTCCGAGGCCGAGGCGGAACGCGACCGTCTCTCCGAAGAGAACGGGAGTCTACGCGCGACCATCGCCTCCCTGAAGACCGACCTCATGCTCGCCGAGCAGAAGCTCTCCGTCCTAGAGTCGGCATACAGCGCCGAACCCGTCCAGGAGGCGCAGGCCCCTGTCGAGGAGGAGGTCACCGAGCCGGAGGCTCCCTCTGCCGAACCGGAACCGGTCGAGCAGGAACCACCTGTCGCAGAGGTCGAAGGGACCGAATCCGAGATCCCCGCTTCCGAACCCGAGCCCGAAGAGGCCCCCGCCGACGAAGCCGCCGTCGAAACGCAGGGCAATGCGCAGGGCGCCTTCCTCAGCAGGGAGAAGGTCGACATCATACAGCGCGTCCGCGACATGAAGGACTCCAAGATCGATCTGTTCCTCGACTCGGCGGTCAACGGGGACATACCGCTCGAGGTGTGCGACGACATCGTCGATTTCCTCAAGACCGACATCTCGGTGTGCGATGCGATCCTCTCCATCGATTTCCAGGACCACGACAGCGTCCTCGACGGATTCCGCAGGATCATCACCGTCCTCAGCGAATCCAGGGATCCCCGGCATCAGGACGAGTACGTCGGCTCCCTGACGCCCGAGGAGGCTCAGCTCGAATACGGATACTCCCAGGTGCTCAACTCCCTGCAGGGGATGATGATGTACCTGCGCGACGAACTCTGATTCCATGGGCGGAATCGTCTCTACGCGGCAGTTCCGCCCTAAAACCCTCATTTCTTATTTTATCGATATTAGTAAAGTAGATAACTTTACTTCATTGATTAATCTCACATCTTTGCATTCGTTCTTTGAATCCATACAGAATGCTTATAAAATAAAGCTAGAGCATTTATTACATTTATTAATCTCAGATTTTAATGAATTCTCCATTTATCATTTGAAAACGTCATTTTTCGAGTATCGTTGCATTGTACCCGGAAGGAACCCAATAGGATTCACAGGTACTAATAAAATAAAGCAAATATCGTTATTTCATCATTTATTCTCGAATATGAAGAATTTCTCAAAAATCTAGTGCAAATCGCACATTTCAGGGTCATTTTCTGCACATAGGCAGAAAATCTTCATTTATGGATCCGATTTGGAAAAATCATCGGTTTTTGGGCACCTTCGTGTCCACGACGGCCTCCCGAATGTGTACTTGGGATCCCGGAAAATCACCGAAAAGGGTGGGGTTTTCGTGCGATTTCGAGGGGTTTCGAAGCCGCTCCGATCGACCCCGATATCTTCCTCTTTTTCTACCTCAATTAATTAAATTTTGCACCAGGTTTCTGCATTTTGTTTGCTATTTGTAATTAATTAAGTTGATATCTTAATACACTTGATTTGTATCGATACAATGCATCGAGTCTTCGGTATCGTCTTCGAGAGGCTCCGATATCAGGTTTCATGTAGACAGCAAGAATGAGCGCCGCAGACATCCCACGTGCATGCGGAACAGAGTCGATGTCCGAGTGCATCAGCTCATTGCTGTGAGGTAGAAGTGGCTCCTCTGCCTTTCTGACGTCGTCCGATCCGATCTAGATCCGGATACATCGGTCTGGTTCCATCTGCTCTGATATGATCTGCCGGTTGATCACTGTAGGTCGGACATCTTGCAATGCATGGGGTCTCTTTCCATCAGAAGGATTGATGATTCCCGAGTTGGATTCCACACCCCTCCTAATCGACTGGAGACGGCCATGGATCGAACATGAGTGTAGAGTCGATTTCATCAACACGGTTGAACAATCGATGAACCTGGACTGACGGCTCCACTGTCCGCCCTAATGCAAGGGCCACCATCCGCATGACAAAGACATCATCCCGTTGCCCGATGGATGCTGATAATCCCATGATCGGTTGAATACGTCTCATCGTTGAATCGAGTCTCTGCGCCTTTGAAACAATGTTTTCGCTGTATTCAGAGATGAATGGGAATAGTTTAAAATTAATTAATCAAGAATAGCTATCAGATAAATTATATTAGCTACACATCTGAGACAAGATATTCGCATGCAGGAACGTAAGCTGGTGCTCTCCAAGTTCGCAGTGAGAATTATTGACGACATTTGCTGACAACACGACGATCGGACCGGTATGTCCTCGGACGGCTCGTCGCGGAATCCGCGTGGATTCTCGATGCGGTCCCTCAGCGACTCGATACGGGACAGCAGGAGCTCTACGACCGCTTCCACCCTCTCGGGCGAGACCGTTTCCGAGCCTCCCATCAGACGACGGGCGAAGGAGTCGATCCCCTCGAGAGCGTCCAGATCGATCCAGTCCGTGTCCCCGAGGAGCAGCAACTGGTCGTCGAGACGTGCCTTGAACGTCCTGCCCCTCGTCTCCGATCCAGAGATGTCCCCGACCCGGAGGTCGTAGCCCAGGGACGAGCCCGTGTCGTATATGGGGGCGAAGCCGAGGACCTCTAGCGACTCCGGGTCCCTGAGGATGGAGAAGTTGTTGTAGTGCCGGTCGTTGTTCGCCATGATGTGATCGACGACGAGCATCCTGTCTACGAAGTCCTTCGGGTCCACGAGGCCTATGCTCCCGCATCTCTCCATGAGGTGGTGGTAGATGGATTTAGACCTGTCCATCGGGCGGGTCATCATCAGACATCTGGCCTGTATCATCTCCACCCCTTCTGAGGTGATGCACGGGCACGAGCTGACAACCTTCCCGTCGATGCGCCTCAGATCGTAATCGACGTGCTCCACGTCGAGGCGTCTCATGACCTCCGAGGCCAGGACCTCGTTGTACGGCTGCTGCCTGCAGCGGGTCGTCCCGCCTTTGAGCAGGCGACGTTCCGATGTCCACATCTTCGGGACCATCCCGTCGGTGGCGCAGTCCGGAGACGGTTCGAACCCGTCCCCCTTACCGAGCAGCGTCCTGCCCAGCGTCTCGGAGAAGTCGTTGGTGTGGGGGCTGACATCGTCCCACGACAGGCCGCTCCCGTTCGGGCGGATCCAGTAGCGGTCCGTCATGTTGACCGCCAGGCCAGCGGTCATGAGCGCCTCGCTCGAGCTGAATCCGAGGCGACCCAGTGCGTCCTGGATGTTCCTCTTCCTCGGGATGCAGCGATATCCCCACCATTCTCCGAGCCTTCTGATGGTATCGCCGGGGTCGGTGCCAATGGTCCCCCAGGGCATCCTCTCCGGATCGAACATCTCACGTAGCTCCGTCATAATGCCGTTGTCGGAGATGCACACCTCTGCGACCCGGTGGTCCCCTTGCATGAGCTGAAAACGTCCCTCCGACACGGATGACCGTATGTCGCGAGGGTTTATCCTATCTTCTCAATCACCATACATTATTAATTTATGTGATATCTTAATCCAATTTATTAATCAAAAATTGTCATTAAGCATTGTATGATAACAATATCAACTCTGTTCAGGAGTCCGTACAGCAGGTGTCGGCACACGAAAGACGAGATACGCCGTCCGGGAAACAGGTCTATCCTGATGCTCCATCCCATCTCGCATGGCTCAGGAGCTCAACTGAACTGCGACTGCCCCGAGACAGAGTGCCCCAGGCACGGTGACCGTATGTCCTGTGTTGAGGCCCACACGGCTACGGATGAGGAAGGGAACAAACGGTTCTCCGTGAGAAGTTGGTCAGCTAGGCCATCCGCGGGTAATATGAAGTCGAAGAGACAGGGTCACAGGAAGACAGACGAGTCCAGGACGAGATCGCCGAATAGCCTCGACCATCAGCCGCTTACCACTCTCAGGTCCAGGTGCCGGTCGTCCCGGAAGTCCGGACTCTCGGCGTACTGGGCGAGCTTGTCGATCCTTCTCTGTAGGAATCCGATGATCGCCTTGTTCCTGCGCTCGTCCACGAACCCTTTTGACCCATCGAACAGATCCTTGGCGAAGTCGTCCATGCCCTCCAGCCTGTCGGGGTCGAACCATCCGAGGTCCCTGACCAGATGGATCTGTTCTCCGTGGGTGACCTTGAACGGCCGGCAGATCAGGTCGTAACCCTCCTCTATCCAGAGCGTGATCACGCGATGCCCCAGCGAGGCCCCGTTGTCGTACAGCGGGGCGAACCCCTTGGTTTTCAGAGTCTCGGGGTCGCGGAGCAGACCGAAGTTCCCGAGGTGCCTGTCCTCATTCGCTATCAGGAAATCAACGGCAATCATCCTCTCAAGGGAAGCGGTGGGGTCCTTCAGTCCGCAGCACTCGAAGCAGCGTCTCGTGAAGTCGTAAAGCGTCTCCCCATCTTCTCTCTTGCACGTCGCGAGCACGGACCAGGCAGGCACGAGCTCGGTGCGGCTGTCGGTGAACGCTGGACAGACGGAGAACGGCTCGCCATCAACCCATCTCAGATTGTAGTCGACGTGCCGTACGTCCAGGCGACGCATGATCTCTGATGCAAGGACCTCATTGAACGGTTCCTGCATCTGGCCGCTCCCGCCTTTCATCAGGATCCTCACCCCATCCTCGATCACCCATCTCTTCCTGAGGTTGCCGTCCGAGGAGGAGTCCGGGGAGTCGAAGTTCAGGACGTCGGTCGTGCCATGGTTGAACAGGGCGTTGCCGACCTCCTCGGAGAAATCGTTATCGTGGAAGTTCACGTCCGACCATGACAGGTCCGATCCTTCCGGACGGATCCAATAGGAGTCCGAGAGGCCCAGTCCCTTGGACATCATCTGAAGCGATTCCGTGGATGCGATCCCCATGGATTCCAACATGGCTGACACGCCGGGTCTTGAGATGGGTATCGCGCGCTTCGACCACCAGCGATCGAGTCCTTCGAGGGTGTGCTCCCTGTCACCGGTCTTCACACCGACTGGCAGATGATCTTCATCGAATATCTCTCCCAATGATGTCAGATGACCGTATCTGTCGATGTGAACCGAGGCGACGGATATGTCGCCGTGCATCAGCCACCACATGTCCTGCCCCATGTCTGATGAGGTGGACGCTATGTGCGGTTATATCGATGTCGTCTTCTCGTGAGCGTGACCACATAGTAATTATACGGGAGATAGCTGACATGCAGTCACTAGTAGGTGTTCCCATGGAGTACAGGAGACTTCGTAGCGGTAAAAGGATCAGCGCACTGGGTCTTGGATCTGGCTTCCTCAGGGATGCGGGTGACGATGTCCACACCATCGTATCGAAGGCTATGGACGCAGGCGTCAACTTCATGGAGACCTCCATGTATGACGACCCCTGCGCTCCCGCCATCAGGGAGGCCGTCAGGGAGCACGGAGACGGGATGGTGTTCCAGCTGCAGACCGGCGTACACTACCCAGGAGGTCAGTACGCGGCCACGAGGGACCCCGAGGAGTGCCGCGAGTCCTTCGAGACCGAGCTGAGGAAGTACGGTCTCGATCACGCCGACCTGCTGCTCTTCCACTGCGTCGACGAGGCCCAGGACTACGAGCGCATCATGTCCGATGGGCTGTACGACATGCTGGTCGAATGGAAGGACGAGGGGCGCGTGGACAACATCGGGTTCACGTCTCACACCCCAGAGATATGCAGGCGCTTCATCGAGGAAACGGTTGTCGACGACTTCATGCTCAGCCTCAATCCCACCTATGACTTCGTGGCCGGGGACAACGGCCTCGTGATGGACCCCGAGAGGCTGGAGCTCTACCGCGACTGCGAGCGCAGGGGGATCGGGATAGTCGTGATGAAGCCCTATGGGGGAGGCATCTTGATGGATGCCGAGACCTCCCCGTTCGGGAGGGCGATGACCCCGGCGCAGTGCATTCAGTACGCGCTGGACCGCCCCGGGGCAGTGTCCGTGGTCCCGGGAATAGGCTCAGTCGGACAGCTCGAGGCTATGCTCTCGTACCTAGACGCTTCTAGGGAGGAGAGGGACTACTCGTTCATCGGCGGCCTGACGGCGGCGGACATGTAGGACCAGTGCGTCTACTGTAACCACTGCCTCCCGTGCCCCGCAGGCATCGACATCGGGAAGGTCAACAAGTTCAGCGACTTGTTCGCCGTTGGCGACGAGATGGCCTGGGAGCACTACAGGGCTCTGTCGAAGCACGCTTCCGACTGTCTGCACTGTGGCAGGTGCACCTCGAGGTGTCCGTTCCATCTCGATGCGGAGGAGCATGTCGACAATGCGAAGGCTCTGTTCGGATTCCGATGACTCCTCGCAGCGGATATCTGTAAAGGAACATTCCGAGCGGCTCCCCCAGGCACATCATTCCTGAGGTTGCCACGCGCTCTGCGCCGAGGGCATCGTAGAACCCTGTGTTGCAGTCGGTGTCGGTGTACAGCATCATGCTCCCGGCGCCCTTGGAGCGAAGGTAATCGCAGGCGGCGTTGAACATCATCCTGCCCAGTCCGAGTCCCCTGCAACCCTCGGAAAGGATGAGTATGGTGAGCTCCGCATCGGTGTCGATCTCGGTACTGATGCCGAGGTCCCTGTCTATGGAATCGTAGGACTCGAACTCGGCGATCATCCGCATCCCGTCCTCGGAGTTCGCCAAGGAATCCCTCTCTTGCCGCAGCATCCTCTCGGCCCAGGGTGCATCGACCCTCTCGTTCCCGTATCTGGCCCCGACGCATCCGACGATCCTCCCGTCGACCTCGGCCACACGGATGAACGACGACCCGAGGACGCATTGGCAGCAGTACATCCTCGACCCGGGCATGGCGACATCGGCGCCGTAGCTCACCATGGACCAGACGTCGCACATTATCGCGGATATGGGTTTGCAGTCCCCCTCCCTGAACTCGCGGAGGACCGTCGTCACAGCAGGGACCTTCCCCAGACGTATGATGCCATGCGAGGCATGTGGGTGCACACGAAGACCTGGAGCCTGTTGTACGCGCCGCATATCGAGCGCTTCCTCCCGTGCTTGGCGTCGGCGATGGCCCTCACGGCGACGTCGCGAGCCTTAACGGTGTGCTTGAAGACAGTCTCGGGAACGTCGCCTGTGGACCTGGAGAGCGGGATGAAATCTGTCTCCACCCATCCAGGGGAGACCTCCAATACCGTGATGCCTCTGGTCTTTAGCTCCCTTCCGAGGGCGTTGCAGAACGCGCGCACGTACGCCTTGGTGGCGGAATACACGTTGAGGCGCTCCAGCGGAAGATACGCGGATGCGGAGCAGACGTTGATGATGCGGGATCCGGATTCCATGCGGGGGATGCATCCGCGGCACATCTCCGTGAGGGCGGAGACGTTCAGGTCGATCATGGACAGCGTCTCCTCCGATGAGAGCTCCCAGGTCTCTCCGAACCTGCCGACTCCGGCGCAGTTCACCAGGTAGTCGACCCTCTCGCCGGAGGATCCTATGCGTCCGACGAGCTCGGACAGCTGCTTCCTGTCGGTGAGATCCGCGTGGATTACGACGCAGGGGGTGGAGAGCTCGGATGCCAGGGCCTCCAGCCTGTCGGCTCTCCTGGCGATGATCCAGATGGAATCCAGCCCCTCCCCGTCCAGGGCCCTGCAGAACTCGGCCCCGATGCCCGACGATGCCCCGGTGACGACGGCGATCATCAGATCAGGGCGGAGGCGGCTGCCGTTACAACGACGACGACCATGATGATGACCATGAAGTAGGCACCGATCTTGATCTTCATTTCCTTCTTCATGAGGGTCGGTGATTGAGAACGCTTAAATAAAGATGTCCCGGCCAGAGGCCGGTAAGGGGTTTGAGGTCCTCCGATCAGACACAGCGGATGTGCTCGTCGGCGAGCGCGAAAGCCAGGTACAGAGTGAGGATGAAGTTGAGGATGGCGGCGATTCCGAGGAACAGCCAGGACCACTCGGCACCGGTCTCGATAACACAGCCGTTGGCGATGAACACAAGGGCGGTGGTCAGCAGGATGAACGTCAGGGTCTTCAGCGTCTTTGCGCGGTAGGACCAGATCAGACAGATCAGGAATATGATTCCGAAGGTGACGTTGATCCAGAGGTCTCCCCCTCCGTATCCGGCATAGAACACTCCCATGGAGACGAGGCCGAATACGACGAATCCGAAGTTGCTGCCGGCTTTGTAGGCGTACAGCGCTGCGAGAAGAATGAAGAATCCGTTTACCATCAGCAGAGATCCGACGCCAGCCATGATGGTCGCGTTCCACTCGTTGCCCATGTAGCCGAAGAATCCGGCCAGGGCGAGTGGAAGGGACACAACGGCCACGAAGAACAGGCCGAAGGCCGTCGGGTCGATGGTTTTGCATTCGTCAGTCATTTGTTTTCCTCCTATTGGGTCTAGGACCCGGGGAATGATTCGACGTAATCACTATTTAATACCATATGTGGCGCATGCGTACAGGCATAGACATCCAGAGGCATGTGCCAGACAATGGAGATTGAGACGTCAACAAATGGACTTTTTCGGATACATTATTTATAATATGGGATATTTGCACCGAACGTTCTCCGTTAACTAACCGGCTCGTCCGGTTCGCATCCCCGTCGCATAATCTGACTCTGTTGGAAGGAGATTCACGCCCCTCTTGGAGGGGTCCCTGATCCTGGAGGCGATGCGCTCCTGCACGCCGTTGAACTGCTCCGGCGAGAGGACCGTCTCCGCATCGTGGCGGATGAGGATGTCCTCCCATCTCATGTACCCGGCGTAGACGGGGTTGTGGAGGATGTTGGCGAGGTTGCGCTTGTTCCAGGGATTGCCCCTGCGGGTGAGTATCCCGTCGCGGTTGAGGCCGAAGCATATCGCATCCATGGGCCTGCCCTCGGCATATTCGGCGAACATGCGCCTGACGATCGGGAGCTCCCCCTCGTCCTCGACGAGTGCCCCGTCCTCAAGACGGTAGCCGAACGGCGGCGTGAAGCCCATGGTCCTCTTACCGGATTGGACGGCCTCGAGGGTCTCGGCCTTCTCGCGCATGCCCATGTACGTCCTCTCGCCGATCTGCTCGCTCTCCAGCTGGGCGAGCCTCTGTATCATGTCGACCACGAACCTCCCGAGGGCGTTGGTCGTATCCAATGCTTCGGACGAGGACACGAACATCTTCCCATGCTTGGTGAGCGTGTCCATCATGGACATGAAGTTGCGGCTGTTCCTGTGGATACGGTCCATCTTGATGACGACGACCACATCCCAAAGGTCCATCTCCGACATCATCTTGCGGTAGGCGGGACGCTTGTCGTTCCTTCCGGAGAATCCGTCGTCCTCGTAGACGCCGGCGACCTCCCACCCCTCGACGATGCAGTAGTCCTGGAGTAGCTCCTTCTGGGCCTCGATGGAGTACCCCTCGGCGGCCTGCTCCTCGGTGGAGACCCTCACGTATATGGCCGCACGCATCGCTGGATCTCCAACGGCCCGTTGACCTTCTCGAAGACCGCCATCTCGACGATGGGCTGCTGCTCGCCCTTGCGCAGGATGCCGTTCCACTCCGAGTATCCCACGTAGAGCGGGTTGTGGAGGATGTTGCAGACGGACTGCCTGTTCCACTTGCCGCCCTTCTTGGCGGGGATCTCGGCGCTGTTGAGGAATCCGGCGATGTCCTCCATGGTGGAGCCCCTTACGTACATGTTGTAGATCGCGCGCACCGTATGCGCCTCATCCTTCACGACCTCCAGGCCGTGCTCGGTGTACACGTATCCGTACGGGTGGCCGGAGCCGAGGTTTCCGGTGCCGTTGCGGGCCTTGAACTCCATGCCCATGAACGTCCTCTCGCCGATCTGCTCGCTCTCCAGCTGGGCGATCCTCTGCATGATGTCCATGACGAACCGTCCCATGGCGGTGGTGGTGTCGAACTTCTCCTGGACCGAGTTGAACTCCTTGCCCATGTCGCGCAGGTCGTCCATCATGCGGGCGAAGTTGACGCTGTTCCTGTGGATACGGTCCATCTTCAGAACGAGGAGGACGTCCCACGAGTCGGACTCGCGCATCATCCTCTCGTACTCCGGACGCTTGGTGTTCCTGCCGGAGAACCCCTCGTCCCTGTAGATCCCGCCGACCTCCCAGCCGCGGACCCTGCAATAGGCCTCGAGGCGCTTGACCTGGGCGTCGAGCGAGAAACCCTCGACCGCCTGGTCGTCCGTCGAGACCCTGGCGTATAGCGCTGCGCGCATTGTGCATCCATCCCGCAGACGCATCGGCTCCGCCGTTATAAAGGATTGTCGAGGGCCCGTGTTCGGGTCCCAGGGGTCACTGCCCGAAGCGGTCCCGGATCTCCGCCATCCTCCTGACCTGGTCCACATGGAACGGACAGACATCGTTGCAGTGGCCGCATCCGACGCAGTCACCCGCCTTGAGCGAGAGGTTCATGTAGTGGTCGGCGGCCAGTGCGTCGCCTGCGAGGACGAGGTCGTAGTACTTGTTGACCAGTCCGACGTTGATGCCCCGAGGACAGGGCTGGCAGTGGTTGCAGTAGACGCATCTCCCGGACACGTCCGGCGGGGAGAACGTCCTCACCACGGAGTAGTCCCTCTCCTCCGGTGTGGAGTCCAGGAACGACAGCACACCGCGGAGGTCGTCCATCCCCTTGATGCCGGGCAGAACCGACACCACGCCGGGCTTGTCTAGGGCGTACTGCAGGCACTGGTTGACGGTGAGACCCTTCCCGAAAGGCGACAGGGATGGATCCAGCAGCTGCCCCTTGCTGAACGGCTTCATGACCGATATCCCAACGCCATCGGTCATGCAGCGGGTGTAGAGCTCCGCCCTCTCGTCGGTCCCGCCGAAGGCGTACTGCCCATGCTGGTAGTCATAGGCGGGGTTGATGCTGAACATCAGGAGGTCCAGGAATCCCTCGTCGAGGACCCTGTTGGCGATGGAGGGGGTGTGGGTGGACAGCGCCACATGGCGCACGATACCCTCATCCCTGAGCTTCAGGAGATAGTCGATGGTGCCGTTGGAGAACTCGTCCTCAAAGACCTGCGGATCGTCGAGGCAGTGTATGAATCCGAAGTCGATGTAGTCGGTGCCAACCTGGGCCATCTGCCGCTCCACGGCCTTCCTGACCCTGTCAAGCCCGTGGATCCTCTCGTAGGTTCCGGAGGGGTAGTCGGACCCGAAGTGGATCTGGAGGTATGCGTCCTCGCGCCTCCCCCTCAGGGCCTCGCCGAAGGCCCCCAGCACCCTGGCATCCCATGGCGTGAGATCGAGCAGGTTGATGCCGGAGTCGAGCGCGAAGCGTATGGTCCGCACCATCGCCTCGTGGCCTGGGAACTCGTTGAACCCCGTCCCGAATCCGATTACGCTGATCTCCTCCCCGCCGTGAGGCAGTCTCCTGTACTCCATGTCGGCCATGTCCTAACCCCCTCGGTCCGGATCCCCTCGACAATGCCCGTGCCGCGGGAATCCTATCGTCTCAATAATCGTGGACCGTTGTGAAAACCGTTGCGTACGGAAGGGCAGGGCCTCCTCATTCGCGGTCCCTCTCCTCGACGGTCTCGAAGTAGATGAGATCGTTGACGAGCCTGCTGTGTTCCGGGGACGCGTAGCGGATGGTCGCCGTGGGGCTGTCATCATCGAGGTGCGGGGGGTTCTTGTAGACCTTCAGGGAGATGTGGGCCTCGAAGGCGAGCAGAACGGCCGCGAATATGGCGCAGACGAGTGTGAGCCATCCGTGGCCCAGGACGTGTCCCAAGATAGCGCACACGACCAGGACGACGGAAAGGAGCCTGAGGGAGCGGTAGCCCCTGACGGCCTGGTCCGGATCGGCATTGATGGCGCCTCTCATGGGGAACGCATCTCATTCTCTGTATAAAATGAAGGAAGGTTTGGGGCGAGGGGGCAAGACCCCCGCCCCCGGATGTGGGCGTTTTTACGGAATCACATTCCGGGCATTCCGCCGGCTCCCTGCGGAGGCGCCGGAGGGGCCCTGCGGGACGCGATGACGTCGTCGATCCTGAGGATCATGTTGGCGACCTCCTGGGCGGAGTTGATGGCCTGGACCTTGACCCTGAGGGGCTCGAGGACGTTCCTGGCCTTCATGTCGACGGCGTCGCCGCTGTCGAGGTCGAGACCGGCGTAGACGGCGCCGTTCTCCTTCTTCTCGTGGGCGTTCTTCAGCTTGATGATGCTGTCGATAGGGTCGATACCTGCGTTCTCGGCGAGGGTCCAGGGGATGATCTCCATGGCCTTGGCGAACTTCTCGATGGCGAGCTGCTCGCGTCCTCCGACGGATGCGGCGTAGTCGTCCAGCCTGAGCTCGAGCTCGATCTCGGGGGCTCCGGCACCGGCGACGACCTTTCCGTCCTCGATGGCGACACCGACGACGCGGATGGAGTCGTTGAGGGCCCTCTCGACCTCCTCCAGGACGTGCTCGGTTCCGCCGCGGACGAAGATGGTGATCGCCTTGGGGTTCTTGCAGCCGGTGATGAAGGCCATGCCGTCCTCTCCGACCTGCTTCTCGTCGACCGCTCCGGCGGTTCCGAGGTCCTCCTTGGTCATCTCCATGACGTTGCCGACGATGTTGGCGCCGGTGGCCTTGGCGATGGCCTCGAGGTCGGACTCCTTGAGCCTCCTGTAGGCGAGGATGCCGGCCTTGGAGAGGTAGTGCTGGACGAGCTCGTCGACTCCCTTCTGGCAGAAGACGACGTTCGCTCCGACCTCCTTGATCTTCTCGACCATGGCCTTCATGGACTTCTCCTCCTCGTCGAGGAAGGAGGACATCATGGTGGGGTCGGTGATCTGGATCTGGGCGTCGAACTCGGTCTTCTTGACCTCAAGGGGGCAGGAGAACAGGGCGATCTTGGCGTCCTCGACGTGGGAGGGCATCCTGGAGTGGACCTTCTCCTTGTCGATGACGACTCCCTGCACGAGGTAGGTGTCGCCGATGACTCCGCCGACCTTCTTCTGGATGCGGATGTTCTTGGTGTCGACCTTTCCGTCCTCCTCGACGGACTTGCAGGCCTTGACGACGATCTCGGCCAGGGCCTCCTCCTCATCGCCGACGGACTTGCCGACCAGGGCGGTGGAGGCGACGTTCTTCAGGACCTCGTCGGATTTCGCGTCGATGGCGATCTCGTTGAGGATCTCGACGGCCTTGTCGGCGGCCATCTTGAAACCATTGGTGATGACGGTGGGGTGGACGTTGGCGTCGATGAGGGTCTCGGACTGCTTGAGGAGCTCCCCGGCGAGGACGACGCTGGTGGTGGTCCCGTCTCCGCACTCGGCGTCCTGGGTCTTGGCGACCTCGACGACCATCTTGGCGGCGGGGTGCTGGACGTCGATCTCCTTCAGGATGGTCACACCGTCGTTGGTGATGACGACATCGCCGATGGTGTTGACCAGCATCTTGTCCATTCCCTTGGGTCCCAGGGTGGACCTGACAGCGTCGGCAACGGCCTTGGCGGCGCTGATGTTGTTGAACTGAGCCTCTTTGTCTTTGCTCCTCTCCGTGCCCTCTTTGAGCACGATGACGGGCTGGTTTCCAGAACCGTACATGGTATTATCACCTGTATGTTTGATTACGACAATTTAGTTCTTCTATAAAAGTGTTGTTATTATACTACGCGTCTGAACGCAGCGTGTCTGGGACTTGTCCGCGGGGTCGGTGGGGGCCGGGATGGGAGCGGCCCCCACCGTCGGGGGTCATCCTTTGAGCCAGCGCTCGAGGGAGGGGCGGGAACCCCTGGCCTGTCCGCCTGTGATGGCCAGGCCTTTCTCGATGTTGGCCCCGGGGCAGAGGCTACTGATGTCGGAGACGCTACTGCCGAGACCGCTGCCCTCGTTAGTGCAGAAGGGTCGGATGGTCTTGCCTGTGAAGTCGTACCTCTCGAGGAAGGTGAAGACGGCCATGGGCATCGTCCCCCAGTAGTTCGGGTAGCCTAGGTAGATCGTGTCGTACCCGTCGATGCTCTTCGGGCAGGACTTCAGCTCGGGGTGCGCGTCCCTCCTCTGGTGCTCCTTGGCCTCCTCGATGCAGGTGTTGTAGTCCTTGGAGTAGGGCTTCGCCTGCTCAATCTTGAAAATGTCGGCCCCGGTGAGCTCCTGGAGCATTCCGGCGACAATCTCGGTGTTCCCGACGTCCACGTATCTGTAGGAACCGGCGAAGTAGTTCTCGTCGGCCCTTGAGTAGAATGCGATAAGTTCCTTCGACAATGGATTCCCCTCGGGGCCGCTAGTTCGGCCATGGGGCGGATAAGGAACAATGTGTTAGATAATATGATGCTCATTACAGACGGTCATCATCTCGGACGGTCTCCGCGATGGACGTCCCCCCACTCACACATGGAGTCGAGGATCGGGATGAGCGACTTGCCGGTCTCGGTGAGGGAATACTCGACCTTCGGGGGCACCTGCGGGTACTCCTCCCTGTGCACCAGGCCGTCCTGCTCCAGCTCCTTGAGGTTCGAGCTGAGCGTCTTGAAGGAGATTCCCCTGATGTACCCCTTCATCTCGTTGAAGCGGACGGTGCCGAACTCCATCAGGGCGTACAGGATGAACATCTTGTACTTCCCATTGATCAGGGACAGGGTGTAGCTGAACCCCGTCGTATCTATGTCGGCCTCGAGAATGCTGCACTGGACCATTGGCACTCGCCGTCCGACATAATGCGACCGTGATTCAAAAAACCCTCACACTTCAATTTATGAAGCATGGCCCAAGCTTCACCCCGGGTAAGTGACTGGAGCGCAGGTGAGTGACTGATGTGCGCGAAAGTGCGCGACTTATATCCTTTCCAGAGATGGTCTGTCTAAAGCGACCATGTCGCTGAGGGGATCGGCAATGAGATCTGACATGAGCGAGTACTATGCGGTGGAGAGAGCGGCAGAGAAGTTCGTCGAGAGCGTCGGCTCGGGCAATAGCACGCCCGCCAAGGAGCTCTTCTACCCCGAGGCCGTCATGTTCGGGTTCCTAGACGGGAGACTCGAGCACGGCCCCATCCAGAACCTGTATGACAACATCGACACCGTCGGCGCGGACCCCGGGTACAAGGCCAGGATAGACGTCCTCTGTATCGAGGAGACCGTGGCAATCGTCCGCGTCCTGGAGGACAACTGGGGAGGACGCATCGACTTCAGCGATTTCCTGATGATGATCAAGATAGACGGCGAGTGGAAGTGCGTAGCCAAGGTCTACAACCAGAACTCGGACACGATCAAGAAGGGGTGACACATGGCAAAGAAGATCGTTGTTCTCAACGGGAGCCCCAGGAGGAACGGCAACACATCCGAGCTCATCACGGCGTTCACCGAAGGCGCGGAGGGCGCAGGCAACACCGTCGAGACGTTCTTCCTCCAGGGGATGGACATCCACGGCTGTCGCGGATGCTTCTGCGGCGGGAAGGACCCGGACCACCCGTGCATCCAGAGGGACGGGATGGACGACATCTATCCGGCCTACAAGGCCACGGACGTCGTCGTCCTGGCATCCCCGTTGTACTACTGGAACCTCAGCGGTCAGCTCAGGACGGCGTTCGACCGTCTGTTCGCGGTGGCGGAGTGCAACCCGGACTACAGGAACCCGGTGAAGGAATGCGTCCTTCTCATGGCGGCCGAGGGCGACGGCTTCGACGAGGTCGTGAACTACTATGACAACCTCATACGCCACCTGGGCTGGAAGAGCCTGGGGAAGGTACTTTGCGGCGGCGTCATGGCCGTAGGGGACATCAAGGGTCACGGTGACCTGGACGAGGCCAGGAAGCTGGGAGCATCCATTTGATAACAAACCAGACCTCGCTGTCTTCGGATGGCGGGTTCTTATCAGTCCTCGATTTGGGGACGCAGTATGGCCATTCGGCCCAATCGGAGCGATACTATGGCAAAGGTTCTACTTATCAACGGCAGCCCCAAGGAGCACGGCTGCACCTACACCGCCCTGAAGGAGATTGCGGAAACACTCACCAAGGAGGGCGTCGAGTCGGAGATTTATCACATCAAGAACGACACCGCTGGATGCAGGGACTGCGGATACTGCGCCAAGAAGGGCAGGTGCTCGATCAAGGACGACGTCAACGTCCTGGCGGAGAGGCTGGACGAGTTCGACGCAATCGTTCTGGGCTCGCCTGTGTACTACGCTGGCCCGTCTGGTCAGGTCTGCGCATTCGCGGACAGGTTCTTCTATTCCAATGCGGCGAGGATGGCCGGCAAGCTCGGAGCATCTGTCGTGTCCTGCCGCAGGGGCGGGGCTTCCGCGGCCTTCGACCGCCTGAACAAGTACTTCACGATCTGCAACATGCCGCTGGTCCCATCACAATACTGGAACCAGGTCCATGGCTTCACCCCCGAAGACGTCCGCAGGGACGAGGAGGGGCTGCAGACCATGCGCACGCTCGCCCAGAACATGGCGTGGCTCCTGAAGTGCATCAACGCCGGAAGGATGGCGGGAACCGAGAAGCCCGTCTATGAGCCCCACCTCTGGACGCACTTCATCATGCCGCCAAGCGAACGATGCGGGTGTGCCCTGCACCCCGCGTGTCACCTGAATCCTATTAGTCAGCATGGATACGAAGGTGATGGATTCGGACAAGATATCGGACTTCGAGGAAGTCGTGAAGGCAATGCAGATTTTACTCCGACGGATGAAGGGGCTGTGACACCACCCTCCTCGGGAAAACGTTTGACCAGGAGGCGGTTTTGAGGCTACGTGAACGGGGAGCTTGCCGGGGATTCATGCAATCTCTCTTCGACTCGGTGGACAAGACCTGGGCGGTTCCCGATGCGATGACGTGCATTGATGTCCTTGAAATCGAGGGCTCGGCCGCGTTCGCGCGCATTACAATGTAGAGATGAATGCTCCGCCCTTCACGGAAATGCCTGTAAAAACGGCGAGTGGAAGATCGTCTCGAGGATTGATCGCATACACTGAAAACTGGCCGGCGGCGATCTGTCGGTCGTTCCCTTCTTACACCTCTTGGGGCGAAACACCCGTATATCGAGACCGGGGGATCTTTACGGTGGCCGGATTCCTGCCGAGATGGTCAGAGATCTTGAAGAACAGCAGGGTTTGATCGTCCTCAACATGTAGTACATGGAGACCATGGAGATCTGGCCGTGCAACAGCCCAATCCCCTCTGGCACACTGGGCGGAGTGGTTCGGGGAACCATAGGCGAAGCACAGGATGATCAGTTCGTAAGTGGCGCCCACGAACTCCATCGCCGTTCTCCAGTCCATCGAGGAACCCTTCCGACCCTCGCAATCTGAAGGCAATGGCGCAATTCCCAGATGTCTGATTGAAACGATCGCGATTCATAATGGTTCTCAATATCGACGAACCACGCCCATGCCCAGGATGCCAGCCTCGCGGCAGAGTCTGGCCATCTCCGCGACAGCCTTGGGGGACGGGGTTATGCCCATCCTGTCGAGACGCGTGGTGTCCACAAGCCTGAGGTTGAGGGGTTCCACGTATACGCGGCGGACCCCCGTGGAACGGAGGGCATCGATGATCTCCGCCTCGTGCCCCTCGGCGGTCGACATGGTGGGGGCGACCAGGGCGTACGTCCGCACCCCGCCGTCCAAGAGGCCGGTGATCGCCCGGAGCCTCGCCTCGGGCAGCGGGGCGCCTGGCTCGGTCATCTTCGAGACCCTCGGATCGACGCCGGTGAACGTGATCCCGACGACGCAGTCCATCCCCGACAGGATGTCGATGTCGCGGAGGACGAGGTCCGATTTGGTGTGGATGTGGATCCTCCGGCCCCTCGAGGCCAGGACCTCCAGGCATCCCCTGGTCAGGCGGAACCTGCCCTCTGCGGCCTGGTACGGATCGGTGACCGTGCCTATGCCGATTATACCGTCCGCGAAGGGCAGCTCCCTGGACAGCCTGTCGATCACGTTCCTCTTGACGCGGACGACCCTCCATCCCGCGAGATCCGAATGGGTGTGTCCCGGGGCGTAGCAGTAGATGCAGCCGTGCTCGCATCCCCCGTAGGGGTTCAGGGCGTAGTCCATCTCGTCCAGCCCGGATGGGGACAGCGCCCTGCCGCACTCCACTATCCGGAAAGGACCGTCCCATTCCAGCCTCTCTCCGGAGAAGTCGCCGAGGGTCGTGTCGGTAATAGTCCTCAATCCTCCTCTGGACGAGCCAGTCCCTCATCACGTCGGAGTTGGCGATCCATCCGTCGCGCTTGATGTCCATCATCTGCTCCACACGGGTCATCGCCTGGTCGTAGGTCTCGAAATGGAGGGGCTCCGTCTTCAGAGCGGCGCGGACGTTCTCCCTGACGTTCCAGACCCCGACGGGCATAACGTATCCGGGATGGGCCTCCCTCATGATGACGGCACCTGCGGTCCTCCCCTCTTTAATGAGCAGCTCGTTGACCGCCATCCTTGACGCGTAGTAGCATCCTCCGATGTGGGCGTACTCCGTCCTGCCGTCGAAGAACTCGCTGTCGTGGATGACGTCTATGGTCTTCCCGGTGGGGTTCCAGGTGGTGTTGGGATACCACGCCTCTATGAGCTCGAACCTCCAGGTGCAGGGCATCAGGAGGATGGCCCACCTGTTGTCCAGCTCCTCCCAGAGGTAGAGCCTGAAGTCGTCGATGGTCGGGTTCCACCTGGTGGTCTTCAGCAGGTCCTTGCCTATGATGTCGTCGACGGCGGTGATGCTCCATCTGGTGGGGACGAAGCGCCTGCGCTTGCCGGTCCCCATCGTTCCAACAGAGAAGGCCTTCTGGATCTCGGAGATCAGGGTCCCTCCCCTGTACGCCGACACCACGGCGTCCACGGCGCGCATGTCGGTGTCGTAGAACGACCTCTCCAGGTTCCTCTCGAACCTCCCGTTGCCTATGGACATGGCCTCCATCCTGGCCGAAGGACCGAAGGGCTCGATGTCATCGTCCAGGACGACCCTGCCGCGGGGCTTCTGGGAGAAGGTGGTCTCTATGTCTATGGGGCGCTCGGTCAGCGCCACCTCCTGGACCGCGTCCACCATGCGCCCGTACTTCGCGAAGTCGGTGGCGTCGATGCGGTACTTCCCCCTCACCAGGCGGAAGCGCATGTCGACGATCTCGTCTATCGACTTCCCGACCCACATCTCAGGTCTCCCCATTACGGAGGTGTCACCGAACTCCGGCGGGACCAGGGGTCCGATGTCCACCTTCGGGTATCCGTAGCGTCCCACGAAGACGGACGGTGGGCTTGAGCCGGCCAGGTCCTTGGCGTCTATGAGCGGCCGGGTCTTCTGCTGCGAGTAGAACTTGATCATCAGGGGGCAGCGGTCCTTGCCGCACAGCCTGTGGGCGCCCTTGCATATGGAGCACAATCCGCTCTTCACCGGTGCATCGTTGTAGGCGGCGGCCGCTTCGAAGAATGCCGTGCCCGTCACCATGAGATCCCCCATCCATCACGTCCGCTGATGAAGGCGGGATGTGAAGGTAAGTAGAGGCCGGTTTGGAATCTCTTCCATGCAAGGGGACCGGCTTCCACTCTGATTCCCTATCCCTGCTGGATTATTTGAATCTGTCCTTTTTCGCCCGTCCGGAGCGGGTCCGAGGCTCATTCCGGGGATGTTCCGGCCCCGTTCCGAGACGGGACGGGTGTCATCGGATCTACGGAGACGGGCACGAGGTCCAGACCGAAGAGCTTCTGGAAGTCGGGGCGGATGCGCTCGAGGCTCCAGATCTCCATGCTGGGGTCCTCATCGGCGGAGAGCGATAGGATGAGACGCCCCCCGTCTATCCTCATGCGCGCGCTGCGGACCGAGTTGTTCCTGTGGCGGTCCATGACGTCCGCCATCTTGAGCAGCATGGCGCACACCCTGACGGCTGTGGCGTCCTCCCTGGACATGCCCGCCAGGCGGGAGTCCTTCGGGCCGGGGAACTTCTTGTGGTGGAACCTGACCATGAGACCCATGGCCGCGATCTCCTCGCAGGTGAACCCCTGGAGGTCGGCCTTCTCGATGATGACCTGGGACAGCACGTTGTGGTTGGAGTAGCTGATTAGCTCGCCTATGTCGTGCAGTATGCACGCGCAGGAGAGCAGGCTCCTCCACTGCGGGCCGAGGTCGTGCATTCCCAGCTCCCTCGACTGGTCGAAGAGGGACATGGCGTTGCGCTCGACGGTCTCGGCATGGCGGCGGTCGTACTGGCACCTGTGGGCCAGGGCGCGCACGGAGGACTGCCTGGCACCGAATACGGTGTACCCGTGGGAGAGCTGATGGTCCAGCATCATCCCCTGCTTGAGCCCGTCCGGGCTTATGTCCATCCTGGATATGCCGAAAAGGGACATCAGCTCCTCTGCTATCGCCCCTCCGGGGATGATGATGTCCGATCTCGTCTTCCCCATGCCCGGGACCCTGAGGCGCTCCTCGGCGGTCATGGGACAGAGGTCCTGCATCAGTGAGCGGAGCTCCTTGCGGGTGAAGTACGAGGCGTCCCCGTCTCCCCTGCGGGCGGCGCACATGTCGGCTATGGACATGAGCGTCCCGGAGGATCCCACCGCTCTGCGGAAGCCGAGGGCGCGGACCTTGTTCACCGCGTGGTACGACGATATGTCGACGGTGCGGAGTATCATGGAGTACTGCTCCTGGCTCACGGGTCCGGAGCAGTCGATGTTGAGGGAGTAGTTGTAGCGGACCGCGCCCATGCTGAGGCTGTCGAGGAAGATGTCCTCGCCCTTCTCGCGGACGATGACCTCGGTGCTGCCCCCGCCGATGTCGATCTCGACTGTGCGCTCAGCCGGCCCCTGGTCCCCGAATACGCCCAGGGCGATCAGCCTGGCCTCCTCGGTGCCGGGGATTACCTTCAGCTCCACATCCTTGGAGACGGCGTCGATGAGCTCCTGGCGGTTGGCGGCCTCCCTGGCCGCGCAGGTCGCGAACGCGATCACGCGGTCTGCGCCGAGGCCTCTGGATATCCGGGCGAACCTCGATACGACCAGGGCGCTCTTCTCCACCGCCTCGGGGGTGATGCGCCCGGTGCTGTACAGGCTCTTGCCCAGCCTCACGGACTCCTTGTCCTGGAATATGGGCGTCCCGGAGGTGTCAGGATAGAACCTGACCACCAGCAGATGGATGGAGTTGGTGCCGACGTCGATGAAGCCTACGGTCTCGGTGTCAGTCCTCTGTTCCATGCCAGCATCCCCTGTGGTCGAGGAACCACTTCTGGGATCTCATCCTCTTCTCGCCCTCCGGCCTCTGGACGAGCCTGTAGGTGCCGTCGGGCAGAAGCTCGCGTGCCTTCACGTTGTCGCTGAGATGGATCCTCAGGATGTCGTCCCTTATGTGGGCGAGCATGTCCTGGTCCAGCACGGGGAACAGCACCTCCACCCTGGCCAGTAGGTTCCTGGGCATCATGTCCGATGATCCCATGTACATCTCCGGATGGCCGCCGTTCTCGAAGTAGTAGATCCTCGAGTGCTCGAGGAACCTGTCCACGATGCTGGTGACCCTGATGTTCTCCGAGACACCGGGGATCCCCGGGCGTAGGCAGCAGAGTCCGCGGATGTTGAGGTCGATGCGGACGCCGGCGTTGGACGCCTTGTAGAGCGCGGCGATGATGTCCGAGTCGATCAGCCCGTTCGCCTTCATGGCGATGTACCCGCTTCCGGTGGTCCTGCACACCTCTATCTCGCGCTCGATCTTCTCGATCAGGGAGCTCTTAAGTGTCAGCGGAGCCACCAGCAGATGCGTGTACATCCTGGGTCCGAAGTATCCGGTCAGGGCGTTGAACAGCTCCCCCACGTCCTCCCCGATCTCCGGGTTGGCGGTCAGGAACGAGATGTCCCCGTACTGCTTGGCGGTGGACGAGTTGTAGTTGCCCGAGCTCATGTGCGTGTAGCGGACGAGCTTCTCCCCCTCGAGGCGGACGACCTGGAGGAGCTTGGAGTGGACCTTCAGGTTCACCGGACCGTAGACCACGTGCACGCCGATCTTCTCCATCTCCCTGGCCCACAGGATGTTGTTGCTCTCGTCGAACTTGGCGCGGAGCTCCATCAGGACCGAGACCGTCTTGCCGTTCTCCTTGGCGCGCATCAGCGCCTTCACCAGGGACGGGTCCTTGCCGATCCTGTACAGGCAGATCTTGATGCTCTGGACGTTTAGGTCCTCGGCGGATGTGGTGATGAAGCGGACGATGGTCTGGAACGATTCGTAGGGGTGGAACAGGATCCAGTCCCTGTCCTTGATGGACTCGAATATGTCCATCCCCTCGGCCAGCTCCGGCGGGGTGTAGGGCTCGAAGGGCTTGTCCTTCATCTTCGGATAGTCCAGGCCCACGAGCTCCCACAGGTCCCCGAGGCTGATGGCGTCGGTCCTGTGGACCTGGAGGTCGCTGAGCTTCAGGTTCCTGGCGAACAGTTTGACCATCTCCGGCGGCATGGTGCGCTCGACGGCCATCCTGACGGGGAACCCGATGTCCCTGTCCTCGAGGGACTCCTCGACCGCGGTCATGAAGTCGCAGGCCTCGTCGATCGTGACCTTCACATCCGCGTTGCGTGTGACGCGGAACATGTACGCACCCACCACGTCGAGGCCGGGGAACAGCGAGGAGATGTGGTTCTCCAGGATGTCCTCCAGGAGGACGTACTGCTCGCCCTTTGTGGAGGGGACCCGCACGAACCTGGGGAGGACGCCGACGGGGACCTTGACACGGGCGAACAGCTGTTCGTGGTTCTTGTCGTACATCCTCACCGCGATGTTCAGCGAGTTGTTGGAGATGAACGGGAACGGGTGGCTCACGTCCAGTGCCAGCGGGGTCAGCAGGGGGTGGACCCTCTGCTTGTAGAACCCGGCCACCCAGGCCTGCTGGTCGGGCGAGAGCTGCTCCACCTTGCTGATGACGATGCCCGCCTCGGCGAGCTCCGTCTTGATCCCGTTCCAGCAGTCGGAGTACTCGAAGACGAGCTTCTGCACGGTCTCGGAGACCTGCTGCATCAGGGTGTTGTAGTTGATCGTTAGGTAGTCCGGTCCGGGTATGGGGGTCTTGGCGATGATCCCGGGGACGCGGATCATGTAGAACTCGTCCAGGTTCCCGTAGCATATCGCCAGGAACTTCACCCTCTCCAGCAGGGGGTTGGAGGCGTCCTTGGCCTCCTCGAGGCACCTCCTGTTGAACTCGAGCCACGACAGCTCCCTGTTGATGTAGTACTTGGAGTCGTAGAGATCGGGGGCCGCAGGGGTCTCGTCCGCGGGGGCCCTCTTCGTGGTGCGGCCCGCCATGGGATCACTCCTCCTCCGGCTTCCTGATCTTGACCGATTCGCAGTGGGCGTGCAGGCCCTCAGCGGTGGCCAGGGTCTCGATGGTCGGCGCGAGAACGGCCAGCCCCTCCTTGGAGAGCATCTGGACGGTGGAGGTCTTCATGAAGTGGTGGACGTTCAGGCCGGAGCAGGTTGCGGCGTGGCCGGACGTGGGCAGGACGTGGTTGGTCCCGGATGCGTAGTCGCCGGCGGCGACCGGGGTGTAGGGTCCGACGAAGATGGAACCGCCGTTCCTGACCTTGCCGAGGACGTCCAGCGGGTCGCGGACCTGGATGGACAGGTGCTCGGGGGCGATGCCGTTCATGATCTCGATGGCGAGGTCCATGTCCTCGGCGATGATGTAGCCGGAGTTGTTCATGGCCTTCTCGATGATCTCCCTCCTGGGGGCCTTCTCGATCATGCCCTCCATGATCTCCCAGATCCTGTCGGGGAGGTCGGGGTCGCTGGTGACCAGCAGGCTGGCGGAGGACGGGTCGTGCTCCGCCTGGGCGATGAGGTCGGAGGCCACGTACTCGGGCACGGCGGTCTCGTCTGCGAGGACGCCGATCTCGGAGGGGCCGGCGGGGAAGTCGATGTCGACGGTGTTGCGGAGCATCATCTTGGCGCCGGTGACGAACACGTTGCCGGGCCCGACGATCTTCTGAACGGGCTCGATGCTCTCGGTACCGAGGGCCATGGCGGCGATGGCCTGGGCGCCTCCGGACTTGTAGATCTCGTCGACGCCGGCGATGTCGGCGGCCACGAGGGTGAGGGGGTTGATCGGTGCGGGGGTGCACATGATGACCTCGTCGACGCCCGCGACCTTGGCGGGGATGGCGGTCATGAGCACGGTGCTGGGATAGGACGCGCGCCCTCCGGGGATGTAGCATCCGACCCTCTCGAGGGGGGTGGACTTGACCCCGAGGGTGATGCCGGGCTCGACCTCGGTGAGCCAGAGGCCTGCGGGCATCTGCATCCTGTGGAACCTCTCGATGTTGAATGCAGCGTTCTCGAGCTCCTCCACGAGTTCGGGCTTCACCTGCTCGTAGGCGGCCTCGATCTCTTCGCGGGTCACCGCGATCTCACCCAGGTCGACCTTGTCGAACTTCTTCGCCAGCTCCCTGAGGGCCTTGTCGCCGTTCTGCCTGACGTTTTCGACGATCTCGCGGACGGTGTCCTCGACCTGTCCGACCTTGGATTCGCGGTTCTCCTTCCAGAAGTCCTCGTTGACTTGCTGCCACATGAGGCGACGGATGCGAATCTCAATGTTAATATGATTCGGTCGGAAACTCCATATCCTATATATGGAAGGGAGAGGGGGCTGGATGACCCCTCCCGACCGACCGAAAAGTGTTATAGTTCCCGTAGGCGTAGTCCCAGCGGATGAAGGTCATCATAGTCGGGGCGGGGAACGTCGGATTCGTCTCCGCCGAGACGGTCTCCGACGTTCACGACGTCCTCGTCATCGAGAAGGACGAATCCGTGACGGAGACCCTGAAGGGCCGCCTCAACGTCGCCGTCCTGAGGGAGGACGGTACGAATCCGCGCATCCTCAGATACGCCATAGAGAGCCATGGCGCCGAGGTCATAGTCTCGACGCTGAGCTCAGACTCGGAGAACCTATTCGTCTGCATGATGGCCAAGAGGATCAAGCCCGACATCAAGACCGTGGCCACCATCCACAACCCCGACTTCATGGTCGACACCGCGTCCGACGGCGTGGAGGGCATCGACTACATCATATCCCCCGACCTGACGACCGCGGAGAAGATGTACAGGCTCAGCGTCCTCGAGAACGTCGTCGAGTACGAGAGCATCAGGAGCATGGGCGTGAGCATCGCCGTGTTCTCCGTCCAGGGACAGAAGCCCATCGTGGGACGTGTCGTCATGCACCTCCCCATACCGCCAGGATGCACCGTTTTCGCCATCTATCGCGACGACGATGTGTTCACATCCCCGGAGACGATGGAGGTCCATCCCGGCGACCGCCTGTGCGTGTTCGGGAGCGACGAGGCAATCTCCCAGTTCAACGAGATGGTCGGTGTCGAGGACGTCACCAGGGAGGTCTGCATCCTCGGAGGCTCCATCGTCGGATTAAACCTCGCCAAGATGCTCTCCGACGATCCCGTAAAGAGATACATCAAGATCATCGAGCGCGACCCGGCCCGCTGCATCGCCCTCTCCAGGGCGCTCAGCGGCGTCGCCATCATCAACGCCGACTACACCGACCCGAACATCCAGGCGGACGAGAACGTGTTCCGCGTGGATGCCACCGTCTCGACCTCGTCGAGGGACGAGACGAACCTCCTCATGTGCATGTCCGCCGGCAGGCACAACGCGCGCAAGGTCATCTCTCGGTATTTCATGCGCGAGTACGAGGACATCTTCCGCTACACCGGCCTGCAGACCATCATCGGCTTCAACCAGGTCGTGTCCAACGAGATCATCAAATGCCTCGTCTCCGACGAGCTGGCCATAGCCAGGATGCAGAGCAGCGACTGGATGTTCTTCACCCATGTCGTCGACTCGGGCTCCAAGCTGCTGAACCGCTTCGTCGGGGACCTGAACATGCCCGAGGGGCTCCGTCTCGTGGCCATCGAGCGCCAAGGCGAGATCCTGTACCCGGTGCTGGACACCAGGATGGAGGACGGTGACTCGGTCATTCTATTCTCGAACGCGAAGATGGAGTCGGAGGTCGTGAGGATCTTCGGCAAGGGAGTCCTGCCGGAGATGTGATCGGTTGAAGTGGAAGGATTTTCGCAAGCGCTGCATCCGTTGGGAGGGGACGACGGTCAACGTCCTCGGCCTGGTGGAGGTAATCTTCGGCCTGGTGCTGCTGGTGCCGGCCGCCTTCGCCCTGTACTTCGGCGAGGACGCTATGCCCTTCCTTGCCCCGATCCCGTTTCTTCTGGCCCTCGGATCCTTCCAGTACCTCATGTTCACCCAGTACCGCACGTTCCGCTTCGTGAACGGACTGCTGCTGGTTGGGCTCTCCTGGCTGGTGATGTTCGCCATCGGCACCATCCCTTACATCATGTCGGGGATAGACCCCATTGACGCGATCTTCGAGTCGGTCAGCGGCATCACCACCACCGGGCTCACCGTCATCGGCGACCTGAGCGAGCAGAGCACCAGTCTCCTGATCTGGAGGTCCATGACCCAGTGGATCGGAGGTATCGCCGTCGTCCTGATCTTCCTTTACTTCTTGCCGAAGGTGGGCCACGGCCGCGGACTGTTCTACAACGAGCTGGCCGGGTACGAGTCCTCGGACTACTCCCATAAGATGAGGGACGTCGCCCGCTCGTTCATCATGATCTACATGCTGCTGAGCGCCCTGAACTTCATCTTCCTCGTGATCCTGCAGGTGCCTACCATCGAGGCCATGTGCCTCATGTTCTCCACCATCTCGACCGGTGGCCTGTTCATGTTCAACAGCAGCCTGATGATCTACTCGGACGCCGTCCAATGGGTCACCATCGCCTTCATGTTCCTCGGAGGAACGAACTTCTACCTCCACTACCGCGCCATAGCCAGGAGGGAGCGCGGCGTCTACCGTGGCAACTCCGAGTACCGTGCCATGATCGTGTGGTTCGGGGTCATCACGGTGGTCATCTTCCTGCTGATGCTCCAGGACATGATCGTCTCCGGCAAGCCTACCGACGCCAGGAGCCTCTACGAGGTCTTCAAGGACGTCCTGTTCACCACGGTGTCCCTCGGGACGTCCACGGGATTCTACGTCGAGGACTACACCCTCTGGCCGGCCCAGTGCACCATCTTCCTGATGATCGTCGTCGTAATCGGAGCGTCCACCAGCTCCACCAGCGGAGGAATCAAGATCGGGAGGCTGAGGATCATCTACGAGTACATCAGGGCAGGATTCAGCACCCTGGTCCACACCAACTCCGTCTACTCCGTGAAGGTCGACGGCCGCGTGGTCGAGGACAGCGTGATCCGTTCGGCGCTCATGGTGTTCGTGATGTTCGTCCTGACCATCCTCATCGGTGCGGTCCTGATCATGACCGGGGGCAACGACCTGCTGGACTCGGTCGGACTCTCCATATCCGCGGTGTCCAACGGAGGCATGGGTTTCGGCAACTTCGGACCCACCGGGGACTTCGCCGGGCTCGACGGCTGGATCAAGGGCATCCTCATCGTGCTGATGTGGATGGGACGTCTCGAGATAGTCACGGCCGCGATCCTCTTCACGCCCGGGTTCTGGAAGGACGTCTGGCTCAACAGCCGCGCCAAGCGCAGGGGCCGCGTCTCGGACATCGGCGTCAGAAGGTCCGGAAGAAGGATGTGAGTTGGGGAGGGGTCAGTGCCCCTCGCAGAAGGAAAGGACGTTGAGGGCGGCGCGGCTGCCCGGAGAGGCCTCGTTGATGGCCCCTGCCACGATGCGGGCCTTGTCGTACTCGCCCTTCTCGGCAAGGCATATGCCCAGGGTCTCCATGGCGCTGACGTTCTTGGGATCCATGTTGATCGCGCGGGTGGCATATCCGGCCGCGGCCTTGGTGTTGCCCAGGATGCGCATGACGTAGGCCACCAGGGCGTTGGAACCTGCGGTCTTCTCCTTGAGGCATCCGCGGGCGAACTTGACGGCCTCCTTGTCCCTTCCGGCCAGGAGGAGTGCCGAGACGTAGGACCTGCGGACGTCGAAATCGTCCGGGTACTCGCGGAGGAGATCCTCGGACACCCTGACGGCCTCCTTGTGGTTGCCCAACGCGCTGTTGACTTCCGTGAGCATGACGCGGTCGAAGGGAAGGAGCTGCGATATCGAGGTCACCGCATCCAGGGCGAGCTCGTACTCCTCCATGTCCTCGAGGCACATGCACGAGAGCCTCCTGACCGTATCGTCCTGGTCCATGGCCTTAAGGATGCCGTAGGCAGTGGACGGATATTCGAGCCCGCGGAGGGCACCCGCAATCTGGATCCTCATCTGGGGGTCATCTGGCAGATTGGATGCGACCTTCGAGACTATGGGCTTGGACCTCTCGGTCTCGCCGACGACCTTCAGAAGGGAGAGGCATTTGATCCCGACCATGGGGTCGGACGAGCTCTCGGCGAGCTCCCCCGTGAGCTCCACGGCCTCTTCGTTCCTGCCCTGCGATATGAGCGAGCGTATCTCTTCGAAGGTCTTGTCGGCGTCCATCGTCCCGGTTGATTGGCGGACCCGATTAATAGGTTTCTTAACTCCGACAGTCAGGCACCGGATGCCAGACGCCCCCGGCTCACTGAAACCTTCTTCTATCTGATAGGGCCATTTTCAGGACGCCCATGAAGATAAAGTCAGTCTATGTCTCGAAGCTCTTCAACGAGTATGACTTCGCCCTCGATATGGGTCAGCCGCTCACGTTCCTGCACTCCCCAAATGGTCTTGGGAAGAGTACTCTGATGAGGATGATCTACGCCGCCCTCCGCGGCGATGTGGACTACCTCCGCGGGACCCCGTTCTCCAGGTTTGACATCCTCTTCGACGACGACGAGGACCTTGTCATCCAGAACTACCAGGGTGAGATGCTCGTGCTCATGAGGAAGAGCGACGTCGACACGGACCTGACTCCCTCCGACATGGCCTCCATCGTCGAGACGCTCTACGTCCCGCCGGAGAGGTTAGCCATCAAGAGGGGCGACGGGCATCTGGCCCCCACCCTCGAGGTGTACGCCCAGGAGCTGGCGGACCGCATCCGCTATGCGAGGGAGCACAGGGAGCTCGAGCCGGTGCTCAGGGAGGGCGTGTCGGAGATGTCCGACGGCGACCTGGAGTTCTGGTGCAAGGACCTCAAGGCCAAGCTCGACTTTATCAGGGACGCGGGTTTCGAACCCGACATACCAGCAGGCAAGAAGTTCCCTCCGTCCAGGTACGAGATTGCCAAGGACCGCAAGGGATACGAGGAGCTGGCCAGCTCCCTCGCCGACTATGTCGAGAAGGATTACATCCTCGCCGAGTCCGTCATCATCTTCAAAGACATCGTCAACGACATTTTCCTCAACAAGTCCGTAACCGTCTCGGACACCGGCAGGATCGGGGTGGCGATGAACAATGGCACCGTTCTCCAGCTGCAGAAGCTCTCGTCAGGAGAGAAGCAGATCCTCATCATGTTCTACGCTCTGCTCTTCCACGCCCCCCAGGGCTCCATCGTCATCATCGACGAACCGGAGATATCCCTCCACGTCTGCTGGCAGCAGAAGCTCGGGGACTATCTTCTCGACATCTGCAGGGTACGCGACATCCAGATGATCGTCGCCACGCATTCGCCCCAGATCATCCACGACAAGTGGGACATGGCCAGGGAGCTGAGGCCTACCAATGCGCGAGTTCCTGACGACCGAGGACATCTGCAACGAGCTCAGCATGGAGCGCACCGTGTTCGACGGTGCGTTCCTGATCGTCGAGGGCATAACCGACAGCAGGCTTTTCGGCAAATTCGTCGACCGCGGCGAGGTCAGCATCGTGATCGCGCACTCCAAGGACAACGTCCGTGGCGTTGTGAAGGAGATGTCCGGTCGCAGGAGGGACCGGAAGACGCTCGGGATCATGGACCCCGACCTGGAGCGCCTCCGCGGTCGCCACGCCAGGCCCCCACTCTTCCACACCGACTGCCGCGACATGGAGATGATGGCGATCAGGAGCAACGCCCTGGATGACGTCATAAGCGAGTATGGCGACCCGGAGAAGGTGGACCGCTTCGAGGAGAGGTTCGGCCCGATAAGGGATGCGCTGGTTTCGTCCAGCTATCCGATCGGCCTGTTGATGTTCATATCGCAGGAGAGGGGGCTCAACCTGAGCTTCAAGAATCTCACTTTCAACCGCTTCATCAACCCTGCCAGCATGGCCCTCGACGCCCGCCAGATGGTGTCCGAGGTGCTGGACAACTCCCGCTCGGCCAGGATCGGCAGGAAGGAGCTCCTTAGGATCCTCAACGACGAGGCCGAGCAGCTCGACGACATGTGGGAGGCCGCACGCGGTCACGACACGATCTCCATACTGCTTATCGGCCTGAAGCGCTCATTCGGAGGGTTCAACGCGTCCGGGCTGGACGAGGGGTCCCTCGGCGGCGCCCTCAGACTGGCGTTCTCTGACGAGTGCTTCCGCTCCACCAGGCTCTACGCGGACACCACCGAATGGGCCGACGAGGCGGGAATCCCGCTCTGGAGGCTCACTCAACCCTGAGGTCCTCTGTCCTGACGCCGTCGGCTGTCTCCATGATCTTCTGGATACGGCGCTGGCCGTCATCGAGGATGGCCCTGCAGTGGTCCCTCAGGACCACCGCCCTCTCGTAGATCTCCAGGCTCCTGTCGAGGTCGACGCCTCCCTGCTCGAGCTCATCGACGAGCCTCTCCAGCTCCTCCATGCTCTTCTCGAAGGTCATCTCTGCGACCTCGGCCCTGTACTGCTCCATGTCCGTCATTCCCTGTCCTCCGTTATCTCTCTGACCGCCGCCCTGGCGGTACCGTCCCTCAGACGTATGTCGATCTTCTCGCCGACGAGCATGTCCGACACCGATGTCAGGACCTGACCGTCCGGTCTGAGGATTATCCCGTATCCGCGTTCCATGACCCTCGTGGGGTTGAGCGATGCGAGGCCCGCGGATGCGGATTCGAGCCTCGATGATGATGATCTGTAGGTCTCGAGCGATGCGGAAGAGGCTCTCGCGAACAGCGAATCCAGCCTCGCCCTGTGGTCCCTCAGGTCCCTGGCCGCGTCCACGGGAGATGCGCGGCCGTATGTTGCCTCCAGGCGGGTCCTGCGGCTCTCAATGTCCCTGACAGCTGCCACGGGCGACACCCTCGCATCTAGGACGGCGAGACCGCTCGCGCGCTTCGCCATCCCGTCGGCCACCGCTCTGCGGATCCTCTCGACGATGTCGTCCAACGCCCTCCTGCGGGAATCGATGTCCTGGGAGGCGCCGGCTACCGATACGCGGGCGGAGAGCAGGGCGAGCCGGTGCTCCCTCTCGGAGAGGCCGGACCTCACGGAGCGGTCCACCCTCCCCCACCAGTCGTCGAGGGACATGCCCTTAAGATCGAGGTCGCGGGAGGCCCTCTCGGGCGAGAGCCTTGCGTCCAGGACGTCGAAGGACGCCCTCATCCTGTCCAGGACCGAGCGGAGAGCCCTCTCGGCGTTGGCCATGTCCCTGTTGAGCTGGGAGCGTATCTCAGCTCTGTCGCGGAGGATTATCGCCGCGGCACCAGTCGGTGTCGGTGCGCGGACGTCCGCCACGAAGTCGGCGATGGTGAAGTCGGTCTCGTGTCCGACGGCGGATACGATCGGGGTGGAGCATTCGAATATCGCGCGGGCGACCGATTCCTCGTTGAATGGCCAGAGATCCTCAAGGGACCCGCCTCCCCTGCCGACTATGATGACGTCCACCCCGAAGCGGTCCAGGAGCCTGATCCCGGAAACGATGGTGGCTGCAGCCCCCTCGCCCTGCACCTGAGCGGGCGCCAGGATGATGTCCGCCGGGAACCTGCTCGCCGACGTCGTTATGATATCATGGATGACCGCCCCCGTCTCCGAGGTGACCACCCCGATCCTCCTCGGATACTTCGGAAGGGTCTTCTTCCTCGCCGGGTCGAACAGCCCCTCCCCCTCCAGCCTGTTCTTCAGCTCCACATACGCCTGGTAGAGCTCCCCGATGCCGGAGCGGCGCATGTTCTCGACGATGAACTGGTAGCTACCCCTCTGGATGTACAGGTCGGCGCTTCCGAAGGCGAGGACCTTCATGTTCTCCCTGGGCTCGAAGTCGACCCTCGACCTCGCGCGGGCGAAGAGGGCGCAGCGCACCTCCCCCGTCGCGTCCTTGAGGACGAAGTAGTAATGGCCGGAGGATGCGCGTGTGAGGTTGGATATCTCCCCGCTGACCCAGATGTCCCTGACATCGGGGGTCGAGGAGAGCAGGGCCCTGACTCTCGTGTTAAGCTGAGTGACAGTGAGGGGCTCCTCCATGGCCACCCCCAAGCGTCCTCCGATTATACATTCTCCCATCCCTGTGTGAGGGACGGCCGATATGTGACCTCATCATCCCAGCATCCCCGAACGACTGGTGGCAACCGTTAAGCCCTGATCCCCCTACGGTGCGGCATGGACAGGGACGAGATCCTCGTGAGAATGTCCGAGGATACCAGGCAGTGCATAGATGCCGTGATGGACATGTACGGTGCTCCCTTCGCCAGACTCCTCGGCATCGAGATCGAATCTATCGAGTCGGATCGCGTAGAGTGCTCCCTCGAGATCAGGCCCGAGCTCATGAACAGCATGGCCAGGGGTCACGGGGGCGCCGTGTACGGGCTGATCGATCATACCTTCGCCATCGCATGCAACATGCATCATCCGTGCACCGGACAGAACACCCACATCTCCTACTACCGCCCCGCGTCTGGAAGACTGAGGGCGGTCTGCGTCCCGATCAACCGCTCCAGGTCCCTGGAGGTCTACGACGTGCGCGCCTATAGCGAGGAGGGAAAGCTTATCGCATCGGCCGTATGCACCTCGTTCGTCCTGAAGGGTGAGTAACATGGCCGACAGGCGCTGTCCGTACTGCGGCGAGCTGGTACCATCCAACAGCGTGACCTGCCCCAAATGCTATAAGAAGATCCCCGTCGAGCCGGAGCCGGTCCGCGACAGGTCCGGAGGATACCAGAAGAGGCAGAGGAGGAGCGGAAGCCGCAAGGTCGCAATACTCCTGTCGGTCATCCCGGCGTTCGTCGGTCTCCTCGGCTTGGGCCTCATCTACAGGAACCCGAGACAGAAGAGGGGCTACATCGCCCTGCTCCTGGGTCTACTGTTCTTCGTGGCCGCCGTCTTCCTAACGTTCGGCATCTTCACGATAGTTTTCGCGGTACCCTGCTGGATAATGTACGTCCTGCTCTTCCTGGGATGCCTGGCACTCGCATCCCTGGACGACATGGTGTTCAGGTTTCATGGCGTAGGTCCGTTTTGAACACCAGGTATCTTGGAAAAAATTATAGTTTTGAAGTGGAAGATCCTGATTTGTATAGACAACCTACAAAATATCGAGTGTTGAAACATTGTCGGAAGATGCCCTCCCTACGCAAGACGGAGGCGACCGAAGCCGCCATCTGCGCAAGGTCTATCGCGTGGTTCCCTTCACCGACACCGGCCGGGTCCCCGGGGCAGATGGAGTCGTACGCACGCCTGATGAGGATGTGCTCCTGCTCTGGCGGTCCGCGCAGATCGCCGGGGAGCCTCACAGAGAGAGATGGGAGGAGCGTGAGGTTCCTGGTGGCGTCCCAGGGCTCGAAGCTGAGGTGCTTGCCGAACACGTTCCCCACGTTGTATGATGTGCACTCCTTCCCGAAAATCGCTTCCTGGAGGTCAGACACCACGCGTCCTTCCGGGCTCCCGGCATAGAGGTCCTCGGGCGTTATGCTGTAGTTCGCCTCCATGTAATCCAGAGGTCCCTTCCCCAGATCCAGGGGGTCCAGGGCCACCGCATCGTTGTACACGGTCTCGAAGTCCGAGCCGTCCGAGAGGACCCTGCATACCGCCACCTCCGCCACGCGGTCCTTCGGAGCACCCCTGGGACCCGTCACGGCGACCTCGACCACGTACACGTCATCCATTTCAGCACCCTCCCAACGTGTCCTGAATAACAGGGACTATACGGATAACAGCCAGCAGTTCATAAACCTCCTGCGGATATGTCCGTGAAGAGGGAAGGGACGATGAGGAGACTCAAGACCATCGACGAACTGTACGAGGAGGTCAGAGACTACGGACTCGTCATAACGAATGACGCGCCGTTGGAGACCGCTCTGAACGCGAGGATAGACACGCCACGCATCGGCCCCCTGGCCATGACGCCCAGGCACATCGCCCTGCTCCTCGGACCTCTCGCCCTTGGGAAGCCGTTCCTGTCCGATCTCGAGCTCATATCCAAGGTCTCCGATGAGACCCAGCTGAGCTTCAGGCACGTCTATGGCGACATCCAGAACTTCAGGGAGATCCGCCGCCACACGAAGGACGTCGGCGACTACATAACCACCAGGAACTCCCGTCTCATCTACGAATCCTACATCCATCACCCGACCCTCGAGGCCTCGATGGGCGTGTTCGACCCCGACGACCCCCGCTTCGAATGGTTCTTCCAGAGGGCGGACGGCGTCGCCGTCATCGGGGTCGACCTCTTCGATGATCTGGACAAACACTTCCTCCCGATGGACTTCGATGACATCGACATGTTCACCGACGACGAGTTCCGCATCGAGACCATCAACGAGGTCGGGAACGACCGCCAGCTAGCGGAGAACGCCGCCGGGCTCATCGATCCCGCCAGGGCGGAGGATTACGCCATCGTCCTGAACGCCACCGCTCCCATCGCTGACGCCGTGCGCGCGGCCCTCTACCGCCGCGAGATAGGATTCATCAACAGCCTCAATATGAGGGACCTCAATCGCGTTCGCGACTTCCTCGGCTTCCTCGGTCTGGCTTTCCGCTACAGGACCGTGAGGGTGAGGGAGGTGAAGGAGATGTTCTCCACCTTCGGCGGGAGCTTCCGCAGCGGGATCGAATCGTTCCTCTTGGAGAAGCAGGCCGAAGACTCCCTCGGCGAGAGGACCGCCGACCTCAAGGACACTATGTGGCGCATCGTCGAGAAGGGGATGACCTTCGGCGAGGTCCGCGACGTTCTGTTCGAATCGAAGAACCGGCCTCTCATAACGATGCTTCTCCAGGAACTCGGCATGGAAGGCCTCACAGTCACACCGGACCGCGTCTCAGAGCTGCGGTTCGCTGTGGACAATGTCCAGAGCCTCGAGCACAACGAGCAGATCCCAGATTCAGAGAAGAAGGGCGTCCTCCTGGCCGACTGCCGGAACTCCGTCTTCGTCGACAGGCCCGTGGTCATATTCCTCGGCATGGAGCAGGAATGGAACATCCCCGTAGTGGGGAGGAAGTACATCGACTCCGAGACCGAGGCGGAGCGCAACGCCCTGCGCCTGACGGTCCTCCTCCAGCAGGGTCAGCGCAGAATCTACCTCGTCAATCCGAGCAAGAACGGCAAGCCCGCGAGACCATGCCTCACATTCGACCTCGCTCTGGGGAAGAGATGCGAGAGGTTCTCCGACATCTGCGATAGGATAATTCAGGGCAGATGGGAGGAACCGACCGCGGAGAGGATACCGGACAGGGGCTACGCCACCGTCGATCCCGTCGGGGAGTTCGGACGTCCGTTCTCGAAATCGTCCTTCAACGCCTACGCCGCCTGCCCCCGCCGCTACCTGTTCAACGAGATACTCCCGACCCCCGAGGAGACATACACGGAGTTCGGGAACCTCATCCACGAGTTCGCCGAGCTCTACGCCTGCTACGGGCGGGAGGTCCGCGAACGCGGTGTGGACGAGTTCGTCGACATGATCTCCGACCGCTACGCCGGACTGTCCACGCCCCTTATGGAGGGGCTCGACAGGGACAGGATACGCAGGGCCATGTGCAACGTCATGGCCTACATCGACACCGTGGGGATCCTTGCCGATGCGGACACGCCTCTCACGGACAAGAGGGACAACCGCTTCATCCGCTCCATCGGCGAGGACAGAACCAGCGATTCCTGCGAGACCGACCATCGCTCCAACGTCCATCCGATGCACGGGATCTTCGACGTCTACTGGGACGGCGTCATCACCGATTACAAGACCGGGAGGGCCAAGAAGCCGAGCGAGATCACGAAGGCAATGGACGTCGGCAAGGTGGCCTTCTATCCCGAGTACCAGCCGCTGATCTATCTGGGGCTGGCGAAGGAGATTGTGGGGACCAGGAACGTGTTCCGCCAGTTCTACGCCATGGACAGGGATGTGGAGTCCTCCTTCGACGGATACGACATAATGGACAGTGTCCGTACCATAGAACTGGTGGACGGGGACTTCCGCTCATTCCTCTCGGACAAGCGCACGGTGGATGCCCTGCGCGCCAGCATTAAGAAGGACTACAAGGACCGCGCCGATGCGATCATAGCCGCGATAAGGGACCACATCAGGGGACTCCCCTCCGAATGGAAGGACAATCCGGAGCTCATCGCCCTCACACGCGAGGCCATGGGACCGGATGCTGATGATTCGGAGGCGGCCACAGTCCTGGGCAAGTTCGAGGGCATCTGCATCGGCGGGATGGTGATCGCCGACGGGCGCATTCTCGTCCCGAGAGGTAGCCTGAAGCTCTTCCTCGATGCGCTGGACAGGATGCACGAGACCATGCTCATGCAGATGGCGACATCCCTGCCGGCCGCCCCCAACGGGAACGTGAGATGCCGCAAATGCCCATACTTCCAGGTGTGCACCCGGGCCATACTCCTCGGTGCCTCCGCCGACGGGGAGGATGATGCCGATGAGTGAGCTAAACGAGTCGCAGAGACGCATAGCCGAAACCCTCGACGGCATGATGGTCGTCGACGCCGGACCCGGCACGGGGAAGACGCACACCATCGTCAGGAGGTACCTGAACCTCGTGTCCAGAGAGGATGTCGGGCCGATGGACGTCCTCATGCTGACATTCACACGCAACGCCGCCAACGAGATGGAGGAGCGCATCAAGGGCGAGATGGCCGCCAACGGCATGATGGAGGATTCCAAGCTCGTCCAGGTGAAGACGTTCGATGCGTTCTGCACATCGATAGTGATGGAATCCCCGGAGAACGCCGGTTCCCTTTTCGGAATCGACGACAAGCTCTCCCATTCCGTGAGGATGGAGGAGAACGAGACCCTGAACAGGGTGCACTTCTCCACATTCCTGGACTCCTTCCTGGAGGCCCGCGGCGAGGACTACGGGGAATGGGCGACCATATCCAGCCAGAACCAGAGGGATGTCTACGAGCTCATCAACCGCCTGATGTCCCGCGGGATCTACCCCACCAAGGGCGGATGGTTCGGCAACGAGGACAATGTGCTGGATGGCGACACCGCCGGGCTGCTCGCCACGCTCCGCGACATGAACGAGCTGAGGCCCAAGCAGAGGAAGTCCGACGTCCTGAAGGCGTTCTCCAAGGATCTGGATGTCAACGAGTACGACCCGCTCCCCGCCAGGATAGGCGAGTCCACCGTCGAGGATTCCGTCCTAGTTTCCGCGGTGAACGAGGACCGCTCGGACCTCATCCTCTTCATCCACGACGTCTACTGGGAGTACATCCGCAGATGCATCAGGGACGACCGCCTGACCTTCGGGGTCAACGCCATGCTCGCGTTCTCCATCATATACGGAAACACGCGCGTCAGGCAGATGAACTCCTACAGGTACGTCATGATCGATGAATTCCAGGACACCAACGCCTCACAGCTCATGATGGCCCTCATGGTCCTCAGCGAGCCCAACCTCTGCGTCGTAGGGGACTGGAAGCAGGGGATCTACGGATTCAGGTTCGTGTCCATCGAGAACATCACCGACTTCGAGGAACGCTGCCGCCTGCTCCGCAGGAAGCTCAACCGGGACGCGGAGCTCGTCAGATTCCAGATCCCTGAGGCACTCAAGTTGCCGCTCGACGTGAACTACCGTTCGTCCCAGCTCATCGTGGACACGGCGTTCGAGTGCCTGAAGCTCAGAGGCGCCAGCGAGGAGAAGCTGGACTACGATGCGATCGAAGGGACACTTGTCCGCCTGACCGCCCAGCGCCAGGAGGAGATCGGACAGGACACCGCCGTCAGATACGTGCAGTGCGCATCCAAGGGAGAGGAGATGGAGGCCGTGGCTGACGCCATACGCGACTATGTCGGCTCGGAGAGGTACCACGTCGTCGATGACGGGGTCCGCAGACCGATCAGGCTCGGCGACATCGCGATCCTCTGCCGCAACGGGGCCGGATGCAGGAACATCGTCAAGTTGCTGACAGACGAGGGGATACCTGCCTTCCTTCAGGGGGATGTGGAGGTCATGGCCACCCGCGAGGGGAAGCTCGCCCTGGCATGGCTGCGCTATCTCGCCAACAGGAACGACAAGTGGGGCCTAGTCCCGATCATGGCCGACCTGGGCTACTCTATGATAGACATCAAGAGGGCCACGGACGACCAGGCTGCGGTTCCCACCGAGATAGTCGACCAGCGCCGGGTCCTGGAGAGGAAGCGCCGCAGGATCACCGACCTCATCTCCTCGATATTCGGATGGTACGGTCTTGACAATGATGTCACGCAGGCCATCACCACGATACTGTCGACGGCCCACCGGAACTCCCTGCTGACAATCTCGGACCTCGTGACCATCATCGAAGAGGATATCGAGTCAGAGACCTCCTATCCCGTCGAGATGGTTTCCGGCGCCGACGCGGTCATCGTGATGACGATGCACAAGTCGAAGGGGCTGGAGTTCCCGGCCGTCATCATACCCTTCGTCGACATCAAGGCGATGCCCGTCTCCGACCGGGAGAGATCCATGTTCTCGTTCTCGGACCCGACGGGGATCAGATGCTCGAAGACAGTCGGGAGATTCGCCGGCTACTCGAAGATCTGCAGGTCCTGGAGGACCAAGCTCGTCGACATCGCGAAGCAGACGAGATACGACGAGGAACGCCGGCTCATGTTCGTCGCCATGTCGAGGGCGAAGCAGTACGAGACCCTCATCTGCGGACCCAAGCCCTCCTACTTCATGAAGGACCTTCCGAACGGCGGGTTCCAGAGCATCCCGCAGGCGGAGCTGCCGGACCTAGCGGCGGAGCAGGGCCTGATCGATCCTCCGGAGATCGGCGGATATCGCACCCGGACCCCCACCATCGGGGTCCACGGCATCATGGACATCGAGTCCGAGGACGGCCTGGGCGGAATGGCCGAGGAGCCTGACGAGGTATGCCACAAGGGCAGGAAGTACGGCACCGACGTCCACGAAGAGGCGCACCTCATGGAGCTGGGCATGTCCCCTTCCGGCAGATTCCCCGAGTCCGAATACATAGCATCGGATGTGCTGTCGAGGAGGGGGATGGACGGCTTCATCAGGTCGTATTCGGAGATTGAGTGCACGGTCCCCATAATCGGCGGGACCACCGTCCTGAAGGGCGTCATCGACCTCCTGCTGGTGTTCGAGGACCGCATCGAGGTGCACGACTACAAGACCGACGAGACCGACCGCTTCCAGAGGGAGTACGTGATCCAGCTGTCCGCTTACGCTCTGGCCGCAGCCGGATTCTATACGGGCCTGCCGGTGAGATGTTTCATCGACTACGTGTCCCAGGGAAGGACCGTCGAGATCGAGCCGATGTCCCAGAAGGAGCTGGACGCGGTAGCGGCGGAGAGGATCGCCAGGGACCGGCGAAGGAGTCTCCGAACTCCTAATATACGGTCTCGTTTACGGTCCATCCATGGAAGGACTGACCTCCGCCGAAGTCGAGCAACGCAAGGCCGATGGACTTGTCAACAACAGCGAGGTCAGAACCAGCAGGACGTACACCGACATCTTCGTGAAGAACGCGCTCACGCCGTTCAACATGGTCCTGTTCATCCTGGGCATCCTCCTGCTCGTCTGCGAGGAGTCCATCAGCGCCGTATCGGCCACTGGGATCATCATTGCCAACATCCTGATCTCGACGATCCAGGAGATGCGCGCCAAGCGCAGGCTGGACAAGATCTCTCTTCTTACCAGGCCGAAGGTAACCGTCATGAGGGACGGGGCCGAGGTCGTCGTGGACCAGAGCGAGGTCGTGAAGGACGACGTCGTCATCCTCCGCGCCGGCGACCAGGCCGTGGTCGACGGGACCATCGTCTCCTGCAGGTCCCTGGAGATGGACGAGTCCCTGCTCACCGGGGAATCGAGCACTGTAAGGAAGAACGCCGGCGACACCATCTACTCGGGATCCAACTGTGTGACTGGAGAGGCGCACTACACCGTCACCGGATTCGGTGCCGAGTCCTACGCGTCCAGGATGCTCTCGAGCGCCAAGAAGTACACCGTGAAGAGGACCCCTCTCCAGATGGAAACGGGGACCGTCACGAAGGTGCTCATGGCCTTGGCCGCGGTGCTCTTCGTCATCACGATAATCAAATCGATCTTCGTCACCCACGAGAGCTTCGGGAAGATGCTGGAGGTCTTCGTCCTCTGTCTGGACGTGGTCCCCATCGCTCTCTTCCTGCTCATCACGCTGACGTACATGATCGCAGCCATGCGCATGGCGGATTCCGGAGTCCTGCTCCAGCAGTCCAACTCCGTCGAATCGATCAGCCACGTGGACACCGTCTGCATGGACAAGACCGGAACGATCACGACGAACAAGCTCAGGTACGAGGACTCGATCGACCTGATCCCATCCGAGGAGGCCTCCCGCCTGATATCAGCGTTCGCTTCCGCCACAGGAAGCAGGAACCGTACCGTCGACGCCCTCCTGGAGCACTACGGTCCCACGGATGTGGAGCTCGTGGACGAGATCCAGTTCTCATCACAGCGCAAGTACAGCGCCGTCCGCGTGATCATCGACAGCGAGGAGCTCACAATGTACATGGGAGCGTGGACCTCGCTGTGCGATTACGTGAGGAGCGACCGCGACATCCACGCCATCATCGACGCAGAGGCCAGGAAGGGCCTGAGGACCGTCCTCATCTGCAGGAGCGGCGACCACCCTCTATTCGACCAGTCCGGAGAGCCGGTGCTCGCGCCAATGACGCCCATATCCGTGGTCTCCATAAGAGATGAGGTGAGGCCCGACTGCAGGGAGACCATCCAGGTATTCCTGGACAACGGCATGGACCTGAAGGTCATCTCCGGAGACGACCCCGTCACCGTGGACTCCCTGTTCACCATCGCGGGCATCCCCGGCGAGAGGAGGATCGTCTCCGGCCCAGAGCTCGAGGCCATGTCGAAGGACGAGTTCGAGAAGGCGGCCCTCGAGTGCAACATATTCGGCCGTATGAAACCGGAGAACAAGGAGCGTGTCATCGAGGCCCTCAGGGACAATGGGCGCTACGTTGCGATGATCGGGGACGGCGTCAACGACGTCAAGTCCCTCAAGACGGCCCACGTCGGGGTGTCCTTGGAATCCGGGTCCGGCGCCGCGAGGGGCGTGGCGGACATGATCCTGGTCAAGGACAACTTCTCCGCCCTGCCCAAGGCCCTCGTGGAGGGACGCAAGACCGTCTCGGGCATGAGGGACATCCTCAAGCTCTACCTCACACGCAACTTCACGCTCGCCGTGATCTTCGTGTTCACCTACGTCCTCTTCGGGAACATCCCGATGATCCCCATCCAGAACACATTCTACGCGTTCATCTCCGTCTCGATCATGGCCTTCTTCATGACCATCTTCGCGAAGCCGGACGAGAACAAGGAGCTCATCCTACCTGATGTGCTACGGTATTGCATCCCGTTGTCGATAATGATGGCCACCATGGCCCTCGTGATCTACGCTCTCACCTGGTGGGCCTTCGGCTCCGGGACGCTGACTCTCGACCTGGCGGCGATGGCCGACAGGATCGGATACACCGGCAGCGACATAATGGCCGATTATCTGTCCTGGAACGGATCCGGAATACCGGAGGTCGCCGCAAGGACGGCCATGGTCCTGTTCCTGTCCATCGGAGGCCTGTTCCAGATATTCCTGATCTGCCCCCGCTGGAAGTTCATGTCCGCGGACGGTCGCACCAACAAGAGCCTCGTCCCCCTCGTGATAACTCTGCTCATAATTGCACTCGTGCTCGCGATGTACCTCTACTTCCCGTTCATCGCAGTCGAGCTCGTCGGACTGGCATTGCTACCGATAGAATGGTACGCCGTGGTCATCGGCTTCATAGTGCTCCTGCTTGTGCTGGAGGTCCTCGTCCTCAGGAGGAACGCGTTCAGGCACCTCATCGAGAGGTTCGAGGAGTACTACATGAGGAAGCTCGACGAGGAGTACAGCTCCGAGTCGTCGAAAGAGGAGATCTGAGTCCGGGAACGCCCTTCGGGGATGATAGAGCCCCGCCTTCTGGAGCTCGATCATGACGTAGGAGGCCATCCTGGCATCCGAGAGCGCGCGGTGATCCTGGTGGCCGTGTATGCCCGCGGGATCGCCGTCCACGATCTTGGAATACGCATAGTCCAGCTTGGGATATTTGTACGAGCGGCCGTAGTACTCGCTGGGGATCTTGCAGACGTCGGTCGCCGCCTTCATGATGTCATAGCATTCGACGAACCATCCGCGCATGTCCCAGGGCTCCTCGTAGAGGAACTTGCCGAAGTCATAATCCGTGTTGTAGGACGTCACCGGCTTCCTGCGGAGGATACGGCGGACCTCGTCGATGATATTGAGCGCTGGAGGGGCCTCCTCTACCATGCCGAGGGTCATGTCGGTGTTCTCGAAGATCCATGCGTTCTTCAGATAGTCATCCCACTCGGACGTGTCATATCCTACCACTGACGAGTACACGTCCTCCACGGTGCCGTCGTTGAAGGAGACCCTGCAGATCCCGATGTCCACGACGAGATCCTTCGGGGCTCCCTCCAGACCGGTGGTCTCGGTGTCCAGGACGTATATCTCGTCCGAGAGCTGGTCCCCGACCGTGCGGAAGCTGTCTCCTCTGGGAGTCTTGACCCTCTCGTACGTCATGAACCCGTCCATGAACTCGCCATGACGGCTCCCCCATTAATAGTGTCGATTCTTCACTGGCTCATGCGTTACGCCACGACGAGGGACGCGGAGTTCGTCTCCAGGGAGAACAGGTTCGTCGCCACCGTCCTCATCGACGGGGAGGAGGTCTGTGTCCACGTCAAGAACACCGGCAGATGCGGGGAGATCCTCCAGCCCGGTACCCGCGTAGTCCTCTCCGCTTCGGACAGCCCGGGAAGGAGGTACGGGTACGACCTCGTGGCCGCATGGAAGGGCGATCTGCTTATCAATATCGATTCCCAGGCCCCCAACAGGGTATTCTCCGAATATCTGTCCAGGACGGAGCCGTTCGGTCCGGGAGCGGTCGTCCGCCCGGAGTGCACCCATGGGGACTCCAGGTTCGACTTCTACATCGAAGCGGGAGACCGCCGCATATTCGCCGAGGTCAAGGGAGTCACGCAGGAGACCGACGGGGTCTGCATGTTCCCCGATGCCCCCACCGAGCGCGGCAGGAAGCATCTCCGCGGCTTGGAGGAATGCGTCACGGAGGGTTACGAGGCCTTCGCCGTGTTCGTCGTTCAGATGTCCGGCATGTGCTTGTTCACGCCGAACCGTGACACCGACCCTGCATTCGCCAAAGCCCTGGAGCATGCCGTCGGCTCGGGTGTGATGATCATGTGCCTGGGATGCGAAGTAGAGCCCGATTCCCTGAGGATATCGCACGAGGTCCCGTGGTCACTCTTGCTCGATGACGTCGTCACGCTTCGACTGCGAGGGGTCCTTCTCCTGGAGGGTCTTGATCATCCTGAGATAGTCGGCCACGGCAGCCTCCTGCTCGTTGATCATCTGGTGCACCAGGTATACGTTCTTCATCGTCGGGTTTGCATCGATGAAGCGGCCCTCCTCGGGCTCTTCGCGAATCATCTGGATGACCATAGCCCTCATCGACTTCGTCCCTGCGCGGGTGTCCTCGTAGCTGACCACGGCATCGAGGGCGGCCTCGCCGTAGGAGGTGGCGTTGAGATAGCGCATCGCGGCGTCAGCAATCTCCGGGTAGAAGACGAAGTCCACATTCTCTATGAGCTTCTCGAAGTGGTCCGCCAGAACCGCCTGGTAATGGGCATATCTCCTGATCTTGGAGATGCCGACATCGGCTACGAGATCCGACGCGCCGTACATGTCGCGCATGTCCCTGACGGTGAACTTGGCATCGACCTGGAACTTCCTCACGGTCTTGCCGTTGGGGGTGATGACCATGTTCTTCCTGACCAGATACATGTCGATCTCCGGGCTGATGAGGCGGTTATACCTGAGGATCTTGGACGCCTCCCCCCTCTGCAGACGGTCGTCGCGGTTGCGGTTGACCAGCGTGTCCAAGCAGAGCACGACGATGAACATGGCCAGGATGTTGCAGCCCATGTTGTAGAAGAAGTCCATGTAGGACCAGTCGCCGTCGTTTACGATCCTGCCGATGATGAAGAACACGGCGCTGGAGACGACGATGATGATGAATGAGAACCACATGACCGAGAGCTCGTGACGCTTCTCGATCCTTATGGCGCGCTCATGCTTGAAGTTGGAGTCCAGGATGGACTTCCTGGACGAGGAGACGGCGTCGCGCATCTTGCCTGCCGCGCCTGTGAACTTGTTCTTCACATCGGAGGAGGCGATCCCCCTGACCCTCGGAGCCTTCATATCCCGCACCTCTCTGCGAGGACCTCCCTTATGGAGGCCTGAGTCTCCTCCGGTGTGCCGGTGGTGTTCACCATGAACACCTCGCATTCCGAGAGATACCTGCGGAAGAAGTTTTCGCGTCTTACCATACGGTGGTCGTCGCGCAGGAGCTGGTGGGGGTTGCAGTAGTCGTGTTCCCTAAGATATGAAAGCGCATCCTCCGGCTCCATCCTCCTGACGCCTGGCTCCTCGTCTGCATCGCGTTTGAGGAGGAACACGTAGCGCATGGAGGTCTCCGAGATCACGGAGCCCTCACCGGCGACCCATCTGACGTTCCCGATTCCCCTGCCCCTGTTGTCGAATTTGACCCCGCGGACCAGGGGTTTGTACTCCTCCCACACGTCCCCGATGTCAGCGTCGATGTAGCAGTTCTTCTCGGAACCGCGGACCCTCGGGCGGGACCCGTCGAAGGAAACGAAGTACCAGTCGTCGGTGATCAGGCTGGCATGATCTGCTCTCAGCAGCCCCCAGGACTGGGTCGTCTTCCCCGTCTTGGAGGGAGCGATGAGCGTGACGCCACGGCCGTCGATGTCGAGCGCCGCGCCGTGCACGGAATAGATGGAGTGGGCGTCCTCCAGTATGTTCCCGGCCATCCCGAGGGCGATGCTCTTGACCCACCCATAGTAGTCAAAGTTGAACAGGAAAATGGTGCGCGTGGCCACATCGTATTCCACATGGAGGTCCGTGGACGCATCATCCAAGCAGAATATCCTCGCGTGGGACCTGACCGAATCGGACATCTGGTAGAAGTTGTCCGCCCACATGTCAATGTAGTCCTTGCTCTCGGTGTAGAGCTGGACGCAGACACCGAATATGTCGGCCTTCATCGTGTAGTAGTTCAGAGCGGAGCATCTGTCCCTGAGCTCCTCAGAACGTCCCGCGTCAATCTTGACTAGACTGTATGCCATGTGGGTCGAAGGTACGTATATTATCGGCGTTCTTAACCAGTACTATCGAATTCATGTTAATTTCATAATCATAATCAATATGAAGTTTATGAATCATCTATTATGTGGTTGCAACGATGTGCAAAGCATCGACCGGACTCTTGCCGAGGTTTCAGCCACTGCCATTTCCAATGTCCCGGATGTCATCACGTAGAGTACGCACCCGCGAGACCCAGAGGCTCATGGACTATTCGGACACCCACAGATCCCTGTTCATTGGCGATTTGGTACTCATTCGGAATACGAGAAGTCATCAGCATCTCCCTGTCGGCCGAGGGACGCATCGCCGAAATCGATGCCCCGAGAAATCTGACGTCTGACCAGCCTGACAGGATGAGATTTATCGGTACGGACTTATCTGATGAGGGCCCCGTGGCCGACGTATTCCCTGCACGAACCTGCAACGACGACCAACTAAGACCCCGCGGAAATCGAAACATCCAACCACCATACTGTAATTCCCATCCTATGACACCCATCCGCGAGATAACGGTCGAGACGGGCAGGACGCAGATTATCGACATAACATCTCCGGTAAGGAGAATCATCGCAGACAGTGGAATCCGCGAGGGCATATGCGTGGTATTCTCGAAGCACACCACCGCTGGCATAACGATCAACGAGAACGCCGACCCCGACGTCAAGACCGACATGCTAGCCGGACTCGACCGCGCATTCCCGGAGAGGGACGACTACCTCCACGCGGAAGGCAACTCACACGCCCATCTGAGAACCAGCTGCGTGGGACCCTCCGCGACTGTGATCGTGTCAGGCGGAGAGCCTGTCCTCGGCACCTGGCAGGGCATCTTCCTCTGCGAGTTCGACGGCCCCAGGACGAGACGCGTGCTGGTCAAGGTGGTCGAGGGCTGAAACACCCTCCGGAAGGATCACCCTGACGACCTGATGGTAAGACCCCCACTCGGCCAGCATCTTTAGGGCGGGCAGTATGGATTCACCCTTCTCGGTGAGCGAGTACGTCACCTTGAGCTTCCTGTCGCTGGCCACCTCACGGGAGATCATCCCGTCCTCCTCCAGCTCCCTGAGCTGCTTGGAGAGGATCCTTGAGGAGACCTCCCCGATGGCCTTCTGGAGCTCCGAGAACCTCATGCCCCCGTTCAGATAGAGCATGCACAGGATCGTACCCTTCCACCTGCCCTCGATCACCGACATGGCGGCATCCAGACAGCAGTTGAACCTCACGTGGTTGGGAAGGCTCGTGCGGTCCGGATTGAGATTGCAACCGATGGATTGGGGACTCATGCCTTATGGTAACATTAGGTAGGTTAATAACATTTGGTACGGAAATATTTATAACGAAAAACTATTACACATTTTCGAGGTTCATACTATGTCGGATGTAACCGCTGTGATTGCTTCGCCCAGGAAGAACGGAAACTGCGCCGCCATCGTCGGTAAGATGGTCGAGACCCTCGAGGCCGAGGGCAAGAAGGTCGACGTGTTCTACCTGAACCAGCTCGAGAACGTCAAGGGATGCCAGGCTTGCATGGGATGCAAGAAGGCCGGCCACTGCGTCAGGAACGACGGACTCACCCCTGTCCTCAACTCCATCGCGGAGAGCGGATCCGTCATCCTCGCCACCCCCGACTACTTCGGACAGGCCGTCTCCCAGTACAGGATGCTCGAGGACCGCTTCTATGGATACGTCGGAATGGGGCCCAACGGATTCGTCTGCAACATCCCCGAGGGCAAGAAGGTCGCCACCGTCGTCACCTCCGGGTCCGGAGCCGGCACCGAGAACATCGCGGCCACCATCAAGAACGTGCTGGGCGGTTTCCTTAAGTGCGATGTCGTCGGTAACATCGACTACAGGGAGGGGCCCAACGGACCCGCGAAGGACAACGCCGCCGTCATGGAAGAGGCCGTCGCGCTGGCCAAGAAGCTCTGAGTCCCTGCATTAGGATGGGATGAACGATGGGAACGGCCATCATCTACGCAACAGGATTCACGAAGAACACCAAAGGCATAGCCGATTATATGGCTCGCGAACTGAAGGCGGACGTCTTCAACCTGAAGCAGATCACGAAGATCAATCTGACCGATTTCGATGACGTGATCTTCGGGACCGGTGTCCACGCCGGCAAGCCATACAAGCCGCTCGTGCAGTTCCTCGATGCCAACAGGGACGCCCTCAAGGGCAAGAATCTCCATCTCTTCATCGTCTGCATGTACAACGGCGAGAAGGGCGACGCCCAGCGCGACAAGATCGCTGAAGAGCTTGGCATCCAGGATGCGGTCTACTTCAACAACAAGGGTTGTGAGATGAACGAGGCCGGCATCCCCGTCGCCGTCGACGAGTTCATTGCGAGGATCTGATGGACCAGAACCTTACCCTGGTTGTGTTCGCGGTATACGTCGTGATCAACGCGATCGTGTTCGCGATGTACGCCTGGGACAAGCACAAGGCCAAGACCGACCAGTGGCGCACGAAGGAATCCACCCTTCTCCTGGGGGCCCTCTTCGGCCCCTGGGGCGCCGCCATCGGCATGAAGGTCGCGCACCACAAGACCCAGAAGACCAAGTTCAAGCTCGTCTACGTCTTCCTGGTCCTGCACATCATCCTCATCGCGTACATCGCGATGAACTGGATGTGAGAAAACCTGGCGGGGGTGACCCCGTCTTCTTCATTCTTCCATATGCGACGGGAGCCCGTGGAGCTTCCTGACGTCGGTCTCCATGCCCGGGGCCCCGAGAAGGACGACGCGGCTGTCCTCGCGCTCGTTGATTATCGACATGCCTATGCGATCGCCAAGCTGCCTGGAGAAGTCTTTGACCTCGGCGAAGGACGGCATGCAGTCTATGGTGAGGCGCATCCTGGAGCCTCCCACAAACACGTATCCCTTAGGCTCCACCATATCGGGGTCCGCGATCCTGTCGAGACGGGCGTAATCGTCCAGCCATCCGAAGTTCTCGTTCTTGACAAGGGTGTGCCTTATGACGGTCCGGGTCTCCAGCGAAGGGAGAAGCTCGAGGGTCCTCATCAGACGGTCCCAGCAGTCCTGCTCCTTGGGGCGGCAGACGCGCCTGTAGACCTCCTCGTTGGGGGCCGCGACGGTCACATAGAGTTGCATGGGCAGGGTGTCCAGCTCGGCGAGCCTCTCCGGATACGTCCCGTTGGTGACCATGAACGTCGTCATGCCGCGGGAATGGCACTCCCTGAGGAACTCGGAAAGGTACGGATATGTGATGGGCTCGCCTGCCAGCGAGATGGCGACCTGATCCGGATTGCGGGCCTCCTCGTACATCTTAATGTCACAGCGGGGGTCCCCCTTGAATCCTGAGACGAGCTTCCTCTGCTGTTCTATGAGGCCGTCGAGCATCTCCTTGGGCTCCGCCCAGTCCCTGACCTCGAAGTCGTGCTCCTGGACGCGCCAGCAGAAGGTGCACATGTGGCTGCACTCGTTAATGGCGGGTGTCATCTGGAGGCACCTGTGGGACTGGATACCGTAGAAGTCCTGCTTGTAGCAATGCCTGCCGCGGATCATGCTCTCCTTCATCCAGTGGCAGAGCTTGACTGCGGAATGGTCCTTGTACAGCCTGTACTGCTGCTTGATGAGGAGGTCGCGGTAGGCATCGTCCATGGTATCAGAAGTCGAATAGGCTGCGCTGTGCCTTTGGTCTTTGCGGTGCGGCTGGGGCTGGTTCCGGCTTGGGAGCCGGTTTCGGAGCGGGAGCCTCCGCTAATGGCTTAGCGGGCTCGATGACCGGGGCGACGACCGGCCTCCTGGCAGCAATCGCTCTCTCCTCGAGGATGCGCTCGGCCTCGGCGAGGGCTGTCTTGACGTCCTTGGACTCGGGCTTCTTGTCTATGAGATAGCCCATCTCGTCCGCGTCCAGCATGAGATCGGCGGCCAACACTGCTCTGAATGCTTTGTCCGACGCGCACATCGCCGCCAGATAGGGGACGACGTCCCTGCCGGCGCGGGCCGGTGTGGTGTGCAGCATCAGGGCGACCTTCATCTCCAGCGAGGAGCGTACGCCCCTTCCGCCCTTGCCACGGGACATCTTGGACATCAGGGATGGGAACCTCATGCGATCCCTCCCGCGACGGTCGGTCATGCGTGCGCCCATGAGTCCGTAGGTCATGTAGTCTGAGGCGTAGGACCAGAACCCGTAGTACTGGCGGCTGTTGACCCTGCCCAGGAACATGGCGGCCCTGGAGAGCTTCTCGTATCCGCGAACGAGGTCCCCGGGGTCGACGAACTCGGTAGGCAGGTTCTCGTCTATCCACATCAGCTTGGTGGAGGGTTCCTCGTCCACCTCTGACATGGCCGACCTCGCGGCTGCAGGGTCGGAACCACGGAACACCGCCGACATCATGCCGAAGAGGTCGGTCTCCACGTCCCTGTGGGAGAGCCCCTCCGAGACCTCGGCCGAGACGGAGTCCCTGCCTATGGCGAGAGACTGGAAGTCACGGACCGCCGCGCGCATGTCGCCCGACGCGTTCTCAGCGAGCCTCTCCATGGCCTCAGGATCGACCTCGATGCCCTCGGCCTCTGCTATCCTGTACAGCGCCTTGGCGATGGAGGTTTTCTGCGGCCTCTTGAAGACTATCTGCATCGCCTTCGTCTTGGCGGCACTGCTCTTCCTGGTCAGCTCGTAGTAGTCGTTGGCTATGATTATGAGCGGCTGCTTGGTGGAGTTGATGACCTCGGTCACTGCGGAGCCTCCTCCGCGGTCGCTGTTGCCGGCGAAGCTGTCGGCCTCGTCGAGGACGATGAGGGTCCTCCCCCTGGAACCGGAATCCAGATATGTACCGTCATCACCGAAGGTGTTGGATATCGATCCGCTCAGCGCCACCGCCTCGATATCGGACTTGCGCCTCTGGTCCGAGGCATTCATCTCGATTATCCCCCAGCCCATCTCCCTGGCCAGGGCCTCGGCGGATGTGGTCTTCCCCACGCCGGGAGGTCCGCTGAGCACGACGGCGCGGACCTCCGGGACACCGGAGTCCCACGAACGGGCCCACGCCCTCAGGGAGTTGACCGCCGCCGGATTGCCGATGACGTCGTCGAGCGTCCTCGGGCGGTACTTCTCGGTCCAGTCGGTCATCTGTCCTCCGGGGTCATGGCCACCCTGGTGACATCGATCGCCTGATAGAAGTACACCGCGACCGTCAGAAGGGTCACGGTGAAGCCGCCTCCGAAGAGGCTCCATCCGTTGAGATACCAGATCACAACACCCATGATGATGAACATGACGCCCCTGATGTAGCTCTTGAGTATGATGTGCCCCAGACCGAACACGTTGAAGAAACCGGCTATGAGAGCGACCATCAGCGCGAGGTTCGTGTGCTTCCTCATGCGCGCGACGACAGCCTGGGGCGGGATCTGCGGGAGCTGGGCTCCGCATTTGCCGCAGAATCTGTCCCCGTAGCCGTAGGGCGTCCCGCAGTCGGGGCAGAGCATCTGGGCTGTACCCTGGCCCCCGACCTCCAGGGTCCTGCGGCTGCCGCAATATGGGCAGAAGTCCATGTCGTAGGGTACCTCCCTGCCGCATTCTCCGCAGACCTTGGTCATCCTATCATATTCCCAGACATGTGCATGCGGTAGATGCCATCGGTGCATTCTACCTCGATTTCCTCCCCATAGAGGTCGGAGATCGTCTCGCTGGTCAGGAGCTCCTCCTTCGGGCCGTCGGCGTAGATCTCGCCGTCCTTGACCATGACGACCCTCCTGACGGATTTGGGTATGTCGGTGAGCTCGTGGGTGATCATGACTATGCTCACGCCGGCCTCGATGAGGATGTCGAACATCGAGCGGAACTTGGACTTCATCACTATGTCCAGCCCGGTCATCGGCTCGTCGAGAACCAGGAGATCGGGCTTGGTCACCATCGCCCTGGCGATCAGGGTGCGGCGCATCTCCCCCAGAGAGAGGTTGGCGATCTCACGGTCCATGAGATCCTCCACACCCATGGTCATGGCGGCCTCGTGGGCGGCCCTGATCATCTCGTCGGTGAGGGTGTGGTTCCTGAAGACATCCAGGCTGTTGAAGAACCCCGAGCATACCACCTCGGACACCCGTGTGTCCGAGTGGAACTGGGACTGCAGGTCCATGGAGACGACCCCCATGCGGCTGCGGACGTCGAAGAGGTTCCAGCGGTCCATGCCGAATATACGCATGGTCGCCGGGTTCTCCTCGTCGTAGTACGGGTGGATGTCCCCTCTCAGAAGCTTGATGAGCGTGGTCTTGCCAGAACCGTTCGGACCTATCACGGCGACGTTCTCACCGCGGTAGATATCCAGGTCGACGGACCTCAGGATGTGGTTGCCGTTCCTGACGACAGATACGTTCCTGAGCTCCAGAGCCTTCTCCATGAGAGCCTGAAATCCCGAGGATGTACTTAATCGGCTCGCGCCGTGGTTAGCTCCTTTATGCGGCAATCGATGGCCACGAGCATCCCCGCAATCTGCTCCCCGGGTTCGGTCAGGGAAACGATGGTGGATCTGGTCACGGAATCGATCTCCTGGGTGATCAGACCCATTCCCTCCAGGATGTTGAGCTTGTCAGGCATTCTGGGATTGGATGAGACCCCGTCGTAGATGTCAATCTTCCTGCTGGGGCCATGGGTGGAAAGGAAGAGGAGGATAGAGATCATATGCTTCTCTTCCAGTGCGGTAACGCTCGCTACGTCTTTTATCGTCATGATTGCACACAGCGCCACAGTCTCGGCGAGACCCGGCGTCCATCAATAGTCTTGGATTCATAGTATTTATAATATATTGTATTTAGAAAGCCATCGGACGAAACAATCCATGGATGGGGGCCGAAAGGCCCTCGGATGGTTTATCAGAGCGACGGGGTGGGCTCCTCCTCCAGGTCGCGGGACCTGAAGAACAGAAGAGCCACCGCCATCGTCAGGATGGAGAGCGGGAGCGAGATCACCAGCGGGTCAGTCGACGCCAACACGCTGTCCGGGAACAGGACGCTCTGCCCGGTGATCGCCTTGCATATCGGGAGGAACACGCTGGTGCCCGTGTTGAAGAACAGGGCGAGCACCATGTAGGACAGCGTCCCGACGGATATGCTCGCGATAGCCGCCTTCCTGTTGGGCCTCTTGGAGTATAGGGCGTGGAAGTAGGCGGGGAGCAGGGCCGCGGCCGTCACGCCCATGAAGATGGACGTGGCCTTGGCGATGATGTCGCTGGGCATCAGGTAGCAGTAGACCACAAGGAGCACCATGATCACGACCATGAAGGCCCTGTTCAGCTTGATGCTCTGGGAGTCCCCCTTCATCCTGCCCTTCTTGTTCTGGTAGATGGTGTAGAGGTCGTATCCTCCGGCCGCCCCGATGGTGTGAATGAGCGCGCTGATGGTGGATATCGCGGCGCAGATCAGGGACAGCAGGAACAGCGAGATGAACAGGTCCCCGAAGGTCATGTCGTGGAAGATCTCGAGGATGAACTGCGGGATGATGTAGTCCGTACCGAGTCCGAGGCCGCTGATGTAGTCGAAGGCGAAGGTCCCGTGCATGTCGTAGAAGTAGACGTTGCTCAGGGCCCCCACGGTGTAGGCCGATCCCACGATCACGATCATGAAGATGGACCCGACCAGCAGGGACTTGTTCAGGTCCCTGTCGGACTTGGCGGACATGAACCTCACCGCGAGCTGCGGCTGGGTGAGGGCTCCGATGCCCACTCCGAGGAGGAAGGTGGTGACGACGGTCATCCACTCCTTGGAGCCGAACGTGGAGAAGTTCGTCCATCCGTTGAATCCGTCCAGTGTGCCGGTCGAGGAGCCGAGCGAGTCCCAGATATGGGAGAAGTTCGTGTCCCAGAGGTCTACGAGGGCGCTGTTGCCGGCCGTGACCCCTCCGAAGTAGGAGTAGGTGACCACGAGGATGACGGCCATCCCGACGAACATGATCGCCGCCTGGAACGCGTCGTTGTACATGACGGCGATGATCCCGCCGTATACGACGTAGACCGCCACTATGATGGACAACGCGATCAGGATCAGGTCGTAGTACTCCGTGAGGCCTGTGATGGTGGCGAGGGAGTTGACCCCGCCCTTGAGGACGGCCGCGGCGTAGATCGGCATCATGACGATGATGAGGATCGCGGTGAACGCGCGGATCCCCCTCGACTTGTAGATCTTTCCCAGAAGGTCCGCGTACGTGGACGCGCCCAGCTGCCTACCCTTGCGCCTGGTTGGACCTCCGAAGATCAGGAACGCGACGATGAGCCCCACGAATAGATTGAGCATGCAGAGCCAGAGCAGAGACATGCCGTGGACGGCGGCCTGGCCGCCGAATCCTATGACCGCGGAAGCGGAGAGGAACGTGGAGCCGTACGACAGCGCGATGATCAGGGGTCCTGCCTTGCTCCTTCCGAGGAGGAACTCCTCGTTGCTCTTGGTATTCTTGTATCCGTACCAGCCGAGCACGAGGGTGACGATGATGAAGACGACCATCATCGCACCGAATGTCACGAGGTCGACGCCTTCGCTCATCGCCCTCATCCTCCTCTTCGGAGCCTCCTCTGCCTTTGATCAGGGCATAGGCGCAGCAGAACACGACGCAGATTATGCTGAGCGCGTAGCCGCCTATTATCCATGGGTCCGAAAGGCCTAGTATCTCCATGTTCTCACCGTGTACCGTGCTATCATATAGCACGCTAATCCCTCGATGGTGAACACATACTTAAAGGAATCTGAGTCGAAGACGGAAATTGATTATATAGAAGGGCGACCATCGGGGTACGTCTGGCTTGACCGGGGCGCTTGGCGTGCCCTATACCCGAAATCGTCAACACGCGGGGGTGACAGCAGGGGACGGCCCAGCTGATCGAATCAAGCCCACCTAGCGACAATGAAATCTTGTCCCACAGAGTCGGAGTTTGCGACGAAGGCTTCCGGAGGGAAGCCGTTCACGCATCAACTGGGGGAACCGGGTCAGGTCCTGACGGGAGCAGCCTTACTCTGGACTACCGACGTTTGAGGGATCGCAGGGTCGAGGAGCGAAGTGGCAAACTTGGTTCGGGATGCCGGGTCAACCCCTGTGGCCAGGCGCTTATTCGTGCTCCTTGGGGCGGCACCCGGTTATGATCTCCTTGTTGAAGTCGAACAGCACAGCCGTGTCCTTCCCGTCGGTAATCTTGAGCTGCTTGCTGTCGTCGACCCTTCCGACAACCGCTCCCTCGCACGAGACCTCTGCGAAGATGTCGATGATCTCCTGGGAGTTCTCCGGTGGACATGCGAAGCAGAACCCGCAGCCCTGGTACGAGAGATGCCAGCGGACCGGGTCGACGTCCTTGGGGGCGGGTATCCTGGTGACGTCCACGAGGGCCCCAGCGCCGGAGGACTCGAGCATCATGCCCAGGGTGCCGATGCTGCCGGGATTGCTCATGTCCTTGCAGGCATGGGCCAGATGCCTCTCGCCGACGACCGCGGCCGCCTCCATCTGGGCGCGGACCAGCTCGTCGGACTTCTGGACGGTGGTGACGAACGCGTAGGGCAGCATCTCCGGGTAGAAGCCGTCGGTGTCGATGACGAAGACTATGTCGTCGCCGGGCTCGGCGGTGCTGCTCCTCAGGAGCGCATCCTTGGCGACCTTCCCGACGATGGATATGTCGATGGCGTTGTAGTGGCAGTCCGGATGGACGTGTCCGCCGACGATGGGCACACCGAACTTACGGATTCCCTCCTTCATACCGCGGATCATCTCCTTGCACACGTCCGCCTGGACGATGGACATGACGTCCACCATGCCGAGAGGCCTGCCGCCCATAGCGGCGATGTCGTTCACGTTGACGAGGACGGCGAAGTAGCCCGCGTAGTACGGGGCAGTCCTCACCAGCGACTCCATGATGCCGTCGGCGGCGAACAGGATGTACTGGTCCCCGACGTCTATCGCTGCCGCGTCCTCGCCCTCCGCCGCCACCACCTGGGGGAACCCCGTGGTCGGCAGGAGGTCTACAATCTTGTGTATCGTGTGCTTCCTGGTCACTCCGGGGTACGCCCGGATGGCCTCTGCGATTTCGCTTATCGGCGCCATAGGCCCTTCCTCTTGAGTCCCCATATGGACAGCGCGCACAGCGCAATCATCGCCCCGAACAGGGCCAGATATGCGTACGGCGAGTCCTCCCCCGGCAGCCTAACGTTCATTCCGTAGAAGCTGGCCAGCATCGTGGGTATCGCTATGATGAGTGTGATGGACGTCAGGAACTTCATGACGTTCGAAAGGGAGTTGTTTAGATCGGCCTCCGCGAGCTGACGCGTACCCTTGATGATCTGGCTGTACGTCATCGTCATCTCCAGGGCCTGGTTGGTCTCGACTATCACGTCGTCCATGAGGTCGCGGTCCTCCGGTGTGGAGACGAAGCGCGACTGCTTGCTCATCCTCTCGATGATGGACGCGTTCACGCTGAGCGACGTCTTGAAGTAGACCAGGTTGGACTCGAGCTCGTGAAGCTCGAACAGGTCGTCCCTGCGGGTGGTCCTGCGGAGGGCCTCCTCGATGGCGGTCCTCTTCACCTCGATGTACTTGAGGTCGGTCTGATAGTTAATCGCGATTCTGAACAGTATCTGAAGGACGAACCTGGCGCGGTTGGTGACGTCGAAGACGCTCTTGCTCTTGCTCTTGCCCGCGGCGATGTTCGCGAGGGCGAAGACCTCCTGCAGGCAGACCGTGACTATGGCGCGGTCCGTGACCGTGATCGACAGGGGGTACGTGGTGAACTCCTCGCGGCTGTTCCTCCACTCCCTCGTAGGCACGTCGACGAGGATCAGGGTGTAGTCCTGGGAAACCTCGGTCCTGGAACCCTCTTCGTCATCCAGAGCTGAAGTTATGGCCTCGCGGTCCAGCTTGAGGAACGAGAGAACCTCCTCGATCTCCTCCGCCGTGGGCGCCACGAGGTTGATCCAGACGTCATCGTGGAAGGAGTCGGTCCTTAGCGGGCGCCCCTCCCTCATCTCGTAAATCTCCATCATCCTCGTTCACCCCCTCAAATCACCATTGCCAGGATCACCATCAGGAACAGGAACAGCGTGAGCGTGGACATGCTCCCGGCGATGCTGTCCGTCAGGCGCGCGTTCCGCGTCTCGTCCCTCACACCGATCTTCTCGAGCAGCCAGCTGACACCTCCGGCGAATATGAATCCTCCGTCGAGCACGTAGGTCGGCAGGGCGTTGGAGATCGCCAGCAGGATGTCGAGCCAGAATATCCAATAGAGCAGCGTCACTGCCATCCAGAAGAGGTCTCCGGCAGGGACGTCGTACCACCATCTCACATCGTCGGACACGGGATCCATGCCGTTGAACGGCCCAGAGAGGTAGCTGAACAGTGATGACACGTACGAGAACGGGGTGTCGGCGCCGTAGAACGGGTCGGTCGCACGGTCCATCATCGCATCCGGTGTGACGAAGGTCATACCGCTGGTGGTGCTGGTCACCCCCAGGAATCCGATGGATCCGCTGGAGGCGAGGACGATGTCCTCGTAGGTGGTCGTCGTCACGGTGCCGTCTTCGCCGATGGGGTCGACGGTTGTGATGGTGACCGTGTCCCCGGGGGACGTCCCGGACATCAGCTTGGTGAAGTGGGCCGGACTGCCGATGTATGTGACCTCACCATCGATCTCGACGGAGTAGATGAAATCGCCGACCTCCAGACCGGCCTTGTCTGCCGGGCTCCCGGAGGTGATGGCCTTGATGAACATCCCCAGCTGCATCGGCTCGGTGGTGTACGTCTCGTCGTGGTACAGGTACGTCACGATGTACTGCCTGGTCGGATCGATGCCGTCTAGGCCGATGGAGGCGGACATGCCGGACATGATGACCGACGACGAGATCTCGTCCTCGCCGTATGTGACGTCTCCATCCGCATCCTCTATCCCCACGATGAGGGCGGACGTCGGTACGCCTGCCTCGTAGGCAGGGGAGTCGGCGTCGATGTAGTACACGCCGGGCGTGTCGCCGTGATCGGAGGACACCGCCCCGCACGACAGTATGAGGATCGCGATGCTGAGCACCGCCACGATCGTGTTCACGGTGATACCGGCGGCGTAGACGTCGACCCGGGCCCTGCGTGGTTTCGATGCGAGGTCCTCCTCGTCCGGCTCCACGAACGCGCCCAGGGGGACGACGCCGTAGAGGAGGCCGGAGGATTTGACGCGGATGCCGTTGGCGCGCGCCTGTATTCCGTGGGCGAGCTCGTGGACCACCATCGCGATGACGAGGGCGACGACACCGTAGCTGAGCGGGAGTATGGGATTGAACCCCGGAATCGCAAGGGCGTACTCTATGCCGACCGACGACCCCGACGACAGCGTGGATGGCAGTGCTATGACCGCCACCACCAGCATGTACATCATCAGGAAGAACAGCACCGCCGAGACCATCTTGGAGAACAGCCCGAACGCGCGCCAGAACCTCGGATGCGAGGCCAGGCGGTCCATTGTCCTCATGCCCAGCTGCGTCTTGATCATGATGCATGGGCCGTACTTCACGAGGTGCCAGCGCTCCGCCTTCTCGGGATTGCGCCAGACCCACAGCCAGATCGGGATGTAGACGATGAGCAGTATCAGGAGAACGATGTACGCGGTGCTCATCGGATTGCCTCGAACGGCATGATGCCCTCATCCTATAAAATAGCGGAAGGGACGGACGACACGGTGCTCGAAGCGCCCTGCCGCCGGCCATGCGGACCTCTAGGCCGTCCAGCGACGAGATGATGCGTCTTGCCCACGAGAGCTTCCTGAGCTTCACATCCGGGTCGGTGCCCTCCTTGGGCATCGGATGATCGAAATCGAATCCCGACAGGGTCACCCGGCGGCATCCCATCTCCTGGGCGATGCAGACCGCCCTGTCCCCGTCGGTGAACCCGCCGAAGTCCGACACGGTCCTCTCCGGGACGGACTGGGTGGTGAGCACCAACGGCCCCTCGAACCTTCCGGCCCACATCCTCACGGCATCGGCGTTGTCGCCATGGGCGTGAACGAATGTCACTGCCCCGCGGGAGCTGGCCTCCAGTTGCGACGGGATGTCCCCGTCCAGATCGGTGACGACCGCATCTGGGACGATCCCCAGCGCGAGCAGCCTCCTGACGCTCGATCCGGATGCGAACAGTCCTCCCTCCGGAGGTTCGGCGGCGATGTCCTCCTCGAGGCATGGCGCGTCCCCGAACACGGTGGCGGAATCGCCGAAGGTGCCGGTGAGATCGTCCGGATCAACCAGATCGCAGTTCACCGTGACGGCCTTGAGGACACGGACGGTCAGCTCGTCGCCTTCGCGGGAGTATCCCATGTCGGCGAGTATCGCCCCGTACAGTGGCTCCCAATCGGAGAACCTCATCCGGGACGGCCTCCGCATAGGCATCCTTCGCCCTTCCCTTCAGGAAGTTGCTGACTATCGAGACCGCGATTCCTCCGATGACCTCGACTACGCCGATGTTCATCCCGTAACCGATGCCCATGTAGGACATCATGATGTCCAGGACACCGAACACGACCAGACCCAGGCTGGCGAGACCGAGGCAGCTGAATATGATCGAGAGCCCGACCTCCTTCTTCGCCATCAGTCTCTCGATGACGACGCCGACCTGGTAGAGCTCGAGAGCTATGATCATGGGCCAGACCATGGCGGAAATGAAATAGATGCCGCGCAGCCAGTTGTTCCTCAGATAGAGGTCACCTATCTCCATGATGGAATAGATCGCCATGATCAGAACCACGGAGATGGATATCAGCAGGAAGATCATCGAGGTCGTCCTACCGACCAGCGACGACATTATGACCGTCCGCAGGTCCTGCAGACGCTGCATCGTGTTGTACCCATAGAATATCAGGATCAGACCCACGAACAGCAGTGCGGCGGGCCCCGACATGGCGGCCAGCTGGTTCGTGTCGCCGTCGATGCCGAAGAGGATCAGTCTCGGCAGGAGGAAGAAGACCGCCAGCATGGCGATGACGACGCCGAGCGGGACCAGGAAGCGCTTGCGCTTGTCCGGGTCCGACAGCATCTTGGTGATGATGTAGAACGTGCCTTCGAGTCCCGGGGCCTGCTTGACGTATACCTTGCGGACCGAATCCACGTGAGCGCGGGACGAAATGATGGGGTAGATGTACTCGTCCTCGGCGCCGTCCCCAACCAGGACCACGCTGTCAGGCTCTATCTGCTCGAGAACCTCGGACAGCTGGGCGACCAGTGCCAGGTCGGAGCGGTGGCCCACCTTCTCGTCGCCGCAGATGAGAGCGACATCAGCCTCGTGGCCGTCCTCCTGGAGCTCGAGGCAGACGCTTATGGCCGCATAGAGGGCGTTGAGGTCCGAATCCTCCGGATCGGCGATGCCGAACGAGGTTGCGGCATCGAGGCAGTTCTGCACACCGACGACGGGTGTGTTGACCTTTCCCTTGACACCGAAGTCGTCGTCCCTGTCGACGACCAGGACCAGAGTCTTGCCCATGTGTTCTGGATTCCATTCGTCATAGAAAAACCTGCACACAAATGCCCTGTCGGAGCAGTACGTCGGATGTCAGCATGTTAAAGACGGGACCGACATTCCAGACCATGGTTGAGTATGTCTCGGGATGCATGATCTGCGGAAGACCGCTCAGATATCTGGAGGGGCAGCGTCCGATGACCTGCTCCATCTGCCATAAAGAGTTCATGTCCAACGCCGAATGCGAGGCGGGGCACTTCGTATGCGACGGATGTCACAGAGGGGATCTTTCCATGATCGAGGCCTCATGCCTCGCCTCCACCTCGCTGGATCCGTCCGTCATCCTCACCGACCTGATGCTCCTGCCTGGGGTGCACATGCATGGACCAGAGCACCACGTGTTCGTCGGATCCTCCATCCTGGCCGCGTACCGTAACTCAGGCAACGACATCGATCTGCCCGCTGCGCTGAGGGAGATGTCCCGTCGCGGTGGGCAGGTGCCGGGAGGCGCATGCGGACTGTGGGGGGCATGCGGGGCGGCAATCAGCTGCGGCATCGCCTTCAGCATAATCACGGGATCCTCCCCCATGTCGGGGGAGTCGTGGGGCCAATGCAACACCCTGACCTCGGAATGCCTCGCGGCCATCGGGTCCTTCGCCGGACCCAGATGCTGCAAGCGCGACGGATATCTCGCCATCATCGCCGCTGCAAAGTACATCGACGATGCGCTGGATGCGGGAATGACCGTGCCTTCGTCGGTGGGATGCCTCTTCTCAGCGGGGAATCCGCAGTGCATCGGGGAGAGATGCCCCTTCCGCATCAGTAGAGGACGAGCGCGTCCTCGATCTTCCCCATCTCGATGGGCGTGGTCTGGTCGCCCACGATGGCACCCTTGGAGTTGGCGATGATGCCGGCTCCGACGGACCTGACGCCGTGGTTGACGGTGGTGCGTATGCACTCCACCCCGAGGACGTCCTTGATCAGCGCGATCTCCTCGTCGGTGGCGTCCATGTGGCAGGCGCACCCCTTGTTGGTGACCCTGCACGCGGATCCGACGGTGTTGATGCCTCCTATGGAGGAGCGAACGGCCTCGACGCCGAGCGCCTCCCCGATGGCCCTGGCGGTCGCCTCGGAGTACTCCGGGCTGACGATCGCCCCGTGGTCGTTGACCAGGATGTTGTTCCCGGCCGCGTTGAGCTGGTCGTCCAGCCTCATGCAGGGGATGTGCGCCTCGATGGCGGCCATCTCGTCGTCGTCCGCCATGTTGGTGACGACTGCGCCGTTGGAGTTCATCGCGATAAGCGATCCGACCACGTGGGACCCGGCGACGAACACCTTGATGACATCGACGCCGAGCGCCTCCCCGAGAGTCCTCTCGAACTCGGGGGAGGCGTCGGCGGCGGTAAAGGCGAGGTTCTCGCTCGCCGTGGCGAAGACGGCTATGTTCGGACTGCCTCCGTAACTCGAGAACCTCATCATTTGGATCACTCCGCGAGGGAGACCTCGACGAGACCGTCCTCGAACTTGACGGCCTTGACGGTGATCTTGGAGGGAGGGTTGCGGATTCCGTTCTCCCACAGCTTCTCGTTGACGCTGGCGTCGATCCAGACGTTCTCCTCGGACGTCCTCATGTGCCTCATGACGGTCTCCCTGACCTCCTTAACGGCACGCTTGGCCCTCCTGGTACGGGGAGCCTGCTTGGTCGCCCTGAGCGGGATGACCATGATCCTCTCAATCTCATCTGCCATCGTCATCACTCCTTGATCTTGCTCATGCGCCACGACCTTCTCTTGGGGTGGCGGAGGAACTGCCTGTTGGTCCTGATCATGACCCATGCCGGGACACGGCGGTTCTGCTTGACCTTCTTGTTCAGCCTCTGTTTCATTGCGGGGGCCTTTGTGCTAGACATGATTATCTCCTCTCTATGGTGATCTCCCTGCGCTGCGGGGAGACCTGGACCAGGATGTTCTTCAGCATGGCGTCATCGATGACACCCCTCAGTCTGCCGCTCTGGGCAAGCTGTATGAGCTGATTCTCGACAGATTCCGCCATCTGCGGGTTGGCGAGCCTGATGTTGGCGAGCCTGTCGCGCGCCTCCGAAGTCAGGATCTGCCTGAGGACGCCCTGCTTCTGGGCCTCGAGCCTCTGGGCCTGCTCCTGCTGAGCGGCCTGGTTCTGGGCCTGCTGCTGCATCTCGGCCATCCTTCTCTGTCTGATCGCTTCCAGTTCGGGGTCTTCCATGCCGATGCCTCCTCAGGCCCTCATCTCGTCATAGACCTCTTTCGCGGTGTTGTCCAGAAGAGACTGCCCCGCGGGGCTGATGGCGCGACCCTCCTTGTCCTTGGAGACCAGGTAGCCGGCCGCCTCGAGCTGCATCATGCATTTCCTTGCGATGTTGCGGCTTCCCTTGACTGCCTTGTTGGGCATGGAGCCCCTGTCGGCGAATCCGCCGTACTCGGCTGCGAGCTTGGAGGATCCCATCGGTCCCTTGACGTACAGCTTCCTCATGATGGAGGCAGCCCTAGTGTACCACCAGTCGTCCTGGGACGGGGCCCTCTCGGTATGCCTGCCGGTCTTCACGAACTCGGCCCACTCAGGGGGAACGATGTTGGGGTTCTCCTTGAGCTTCTGGGCCGTCTTGAGTATGAGTGCCTCGGCGGGAACGTCGTAGACGGTAACCATATCGATACCTCACACCGCCCCGCAATCTAGTCGCAGGACGGCTACGGGCGCGTGGATAGAAGGACTAGTATATAAGCTTAGCTGAACCAATCACAAATCATAGAATGGAACCGCGATCACACACGTCCGACCATCGCCCCCGTGTGTCCTGGAGGAGCAACTCCCCCCACGGCAGATGCATCCGAAGATACCTCTGAACTCCGTGAGTGGGTGGATGCCCTCTCGGTATATATCACTTGTTGAGGGCGTTCGTTCCGAGCCGTACCTCCGTCCGAGGATCCCGTAAATCTCCGTGAACTCGCCGTCGTCGAGATCGGCCTCCCCTTCAATCCGCCTGAGGTCCTCTGCCAGCAGCCAGCACATGCAGTACAGCCTGCCCTTGTCCGTGTAGGAATATAGCGGGACCCTCTGGCCGGATTCGCGGATCCTCGTCGACAGGAGCCCGTGTGCGGACATGGAATCGAGGATCGGAGGGATGCGGCCCCTGTTCCCGACCAGATGATAGAGGTCCGACTCCATGACCTCCCCCTGATTCCAGATCTGATGGACCACCCCTCTCATGAGCTCCAGATCCGTAACGTTCGCCCTGCGATTAGTCGCCATGGGCGATTCTGAATGTCTTTCTCAAGAACTAACTTGTTCTATAAGTTGAGGAACGGTTGACTTGCCGTCCAGTGCCTCACTCGGAGTCTTCGGACCCGTCGTCGTCGAAGACGACCCTCATGAGACGCCTCACGTTCTCGAACTCGCCCCTGATCCTGTTGACCTCCCCGGTCTCGAGGAGCATCTCTCCGACGGATTGGTCCGATCTCATGCCGAGGATCTCGTGACGCAAGCCGTCCACGTGGAACAGCAGCCTGCCGTAGTCGGTCAGATGGTACACGGGAACCCTCTGGCCACGGTCACGCATGGTGGTGCTGACGAATCCCCTGCTGCAGAGCCTGTCGAGTATCGGACGTAGACGCCTGGCGGTCCCGACGATATCGTACAGATCCGACTCTATGACGCCGCCCCTGGCTTCGATAGCCTTCAGTATCCTGAAGAGAAGCTCCTCGTCGGACATCTTGGGCCTGCGGCTGTCGGTCATCACCCACTTGTCATAGGATGGGGGTAGAACTAATAGATTGGACTGGAAGTCAAGTGCTGTATTAGAAGTACAATGCATTCATGGTTGAATGCGGTCCGAGAGGTGTGGGGGCGCTGGGCCCCCGGTTTACATCAGCAGCCCGTGATCTCCTTCACGAGGGCGAGAATGTTGTCGTCGGGCGTCCCGATGGGGACCCCGCATCCTGCCGAGATCACGTCGAATCCGGCATCCCGCTCCTCGCCGCGGAGGCGGCCACGTCCTTCGGCGTGCCCTTGAACAGCGGGAAGGCGCAGCCGACATTTCCAACGAGGCATCCCCTGTGGTTTGCTATCTCCACGGCCTTCTCGGACGGGACCTTCTCCTCCACGGAGATGCCCGTGACGCCGGTATCGAACATGAACGGGATGATCGGCGCCGAATCACCACAGATGTGCAGAATGGTGTATCCCTTCAGCGATCCGAGGCACCTGGAAACGAACTGGTCGGACTGCACCGGGAAGTCCGTCGGCGCCAGAATGTCCGTAGAGGCCGACGGCTCCGACATCTGGACGATATCCGCGCCCGCGTCGAGCAGCGCCTGGCCGAAGGCCCTGCAGTAGGGGGCGATAGCACCAACCCACTTCTGGGCCCTCTCGGGCTCCGTCCATACCGAGTATACAAGATTCTCGGTGTTGAGAAGATGCCCAGTCATCGTGAACGGGCCCGTGTTCCCTCCCACGACGCAATAGTCCTCGCCGTGGGTCCTCTTCATGATGGACATGGCCTCGATGGCCGTCCTCACCCTGCCGGTGTTGAGGAACTCGTCGATGTCCGGGAGGTCGTCCGGCTCGTCGTAGATTCTCTTCATCGGGTTGTACGTGTACCTGCATCCCTTCAGCATCGGGGACGAGGTGGCCGTACCCATGTCGATCGGGCATCCGAAGGCCTCCGCCTCCTCTGTGAGGCAGAACCCGGCCCTGACCGACTCCAGTCCGAAGTAGTCCGCCTGGGCGCAGCCCAGCGTCGCCATCTTCTGCGGGTCGACGGCACGTCCGAGACGATGGTCAGGGACGCGCTCATGGACCTCATATCCGAAGCGGGATCCATCGGCACGGATGACGTTGTAACCGGACGTCTGATAGATACGGCCGCCACGTCGGAACGATGGCAAGGATGATATACGCGGTAGGAGGGATTGGATAGCATGGAAGGAGACCGTTTCTGCACGAGATGCGGCGCCGAGCTGCCCGAAGGGGCGATCTACTGCGCCGAGTGCGGAGCTCAGGTGGGCGGCGGCCCGAACCCCTATGAGAACGAGATCTGGATGTCACAGCGCCGTAAGACCGGACCCGGATTCTCGTTCGTCATACTGTTCTACGGCATTTTCGCCATAGTGCTGGGGCTGATGGACCTGGTCAGCTCCGTTGGTATGACGGAGGAGGCCTACAACGAGCTTATCAGGACGATGTCGGACATGTCGGGCTTGGATGCGGGCTCGATGATGCCAGCCTGGAGCGACAGCATCCCTCTCCTGATGAGCCTGAGCATGGCCAGCCTCGTGGTGAGCGGAGCCCTCGCCATACTCTGCTACGTGTTCTGCAGGAAGGCCGAGAACTGGAAGGCCGCGACCATCCTCTGCGCCGCCTCTTCGGTGGTCTGCCTGGGGATCTGCAGCTTCTCGGTGTACGCCGCCATGGGGATCGGTCTGGCCGTCATCGGCCTGATCATCACCTTCATGGTGTACTCCCGCAGGGACACCTTCAGTTCGTGAATTGAAGGTCATAAACTAAGGGGTGGCGGTCCCACCCCGGTTTTTTCATTCCTCAATCTCCTCGAACGCGTACCACACATCGTCAATCTTCGTGTAGCGGCACCTCATCTCGTTCTTGGTCGCAAGCGGCATCTGGATCCTCCCGAATTTGCGGTAGGCATCACCGCCGAGGGTGAGAAGCAGTGCGGGGACGACCCCTGCCAGAATGAAGTAGGCGACCGGGATGTCGAGAACGACGAACAGTACGAAATCTAGAATTACCAGCGCGGCGCCGGCGATGGCCGCGAACAGGAACAGTTTACGGACCTGCTCGCAATCGAACATCATTATCCCACTACTCATGGACTATCACCAGTGAATGGTTTCACGATTGATGGGACGGGGATTCCTCCCCGTTTGAATGGTTTGGTCACGCGATGTGCGCGCGCATGCCGGTGACCATGAAGTTGACCTTCTCGGCCATCTTGCAGGCGTGGTCACCGACCCTCTCGAGGTACTTGAGCACCGAGATGTAGTATGTGCAGACGTCCGCGCTGTCCGGATTCGCGGTTATGAACTCGACGAGCTTGCTCAGGTCATCGCGCATGGTCCTGTCGAGGTAGTCGTCCATCTCCTGGAACTTGTCGAACCCGTCGACGGACTTCTCCTCGAACCCGTTGATCACGGTCTTGACCATCCTGACGGCGGTCTCCCCCATGGGGGCGATCATGTTGACCGGCTCGTACATGGGCTTGTCGCTGAGGTACTTGGTGGCCTTGGCGATGTTCACCCCGTACTTCCCGATCCTCTCCAGGTACGTGATCGACTTCATGACCGTGGCGACGGTCCTGGAGTCGACGGCGGTCGGCTGGTACAGGGTCAGGATCCTGATGGCTGCCTCCTCGATCTCGTCATCATACCTGGTGAGCCTGTCGAAGTCGTCGATGACCTCGTCGGCCAGCTCCAGGTTCTCGTCCACTATCGCCTGGACCGATTTGTCGATCATGTCCGCGGCGAGGTTCGCCATGTCGCAGGTCTCGGCAACCAGCGAGTCTATGTCCTCTGTGAATCTCTGCATGCTATCATCCGAACCTTCCGGTCAGGTATCTCTCGGTCATGGCCTTGATGGGCTTGTTGAACATCTTGCCCGTCTCGCTGAACTCGATCATCTTGCCCAGATACATGAAGCCGGTATAGTCCGCGATACGGGATGCCTGCTGCATGTTGTGGGTGACGATTGCAACCGTGTACTCCTTCTTCAGCTGGAGTGCCAGATCCTCGATCTTCGAGGTGGCGATGGGGTCCAGGGCGGAGGTGGGCTCGTCCATGAGGATGACCTCCGGGTTGACCGAGAGCGCGCGGGCGATGCACAGCCTCTGCTGCTGTCCTCCGGAGAGTCCCAGAGCGGACGTGTCGAGACGGTCGGCGACCTCGTCGTAGAGTGCGGCCTGCTGGAGACACCTCTCGACAATCTCGTTGAGCTCCTTCTTGTCCTTGATGCCGTGGATCTTCGGCCCGTAGGTGATGTTCTCCCTGATGGTCATGGGGAACGGGTTGGGCTTCTGGAAAATCATGCCGATACGAGTGCGGAGGGAGTTTATGTCTACGTCTGGATCGTAGAGATTCTCCCCATGGAACAGCATCTCCCCCTCGATCCTGCATCCGTCAACGAGATCGTTCATCCTGTTGATGCTCCTGAGCAGGGTGGACTTGCCGCATCCCGAGGGCCCGATCAGGGCCGTGATGGCGTTCCTCCTCACCGGAAGGTCCACATCGTAAAGGGCCTGCTTTTCCCCGTACCAGAGATTGATCCCCTTGATGTCGATGGCGATGTCGTCGGAGGGGATCTCCGCGAATATGAACTGCCCGTTGTTCTCCCACTCCTCCGTGTTCTTGTCACGCGGAGCCGAGGGGGACTGAACGGCCTTCTCCTCGGACTGTGGGTCCGAGGAGGGCTTTTCGGTCTTGTTGAATAATCCGAATTTCAAAGGATCACCATTTGACTTTCTTGTTGTAGTGATTTCTGATAATGGTGGCAATGGCGAACATGCCGAGGACGATCACGAGAAGGACCGTCGCGGTACCATACTGCATCGCATCGGAACCGACCACGTGGGTGGCCAGGTAATACAGATGGAACGGAAGTGCCATCACCGAATCGAATATGGAGTCCGCGTAAGGGGCAGTCGAGCTGGAGACCGCTGCGACGAACATGATCGGAGCGGTCTCTCCGGCAGCGCGTCCGAGGGACAGGATTGTACCGGTCATCACACCTCCCATTGCAGCGGGCAGAATGACACGGACGATTGTCCTCCATTTGCTGGCACCCATCGCCATGGAGGCCTCCCTGAGGTCATGCGGGACGGCTGTGAGCGCCTCCTCCGTGGTTCTTATTATGACAGGCATGATCATGAACGCAAGGACGAACCATCCAGCGACCATGGACACGCCGAAATCGAGGACCCTGACGAAGAACGCCAGTCCGAACAGTCCGAAGACGATGGACGGGGTACCGTTGAGCAGATCGATTGCCTCTCTGATGAGCTTCGTGAGCTTGGTGTCCTTGGCGTACTCGGCAAGGTACACCCCCGTGAAGATTCCGAGCGGAAGGGAGATAAGGGCCGTTCCGGCCATGAGCTCGAGCGTACCCACGATGGCGGGACCGATTCCGCCGTCACGCCCTCCGTTGGTCGGGACCCCCGTTAGGAACTCCCAGTCGATGGCGGAGAGGCCGTTCATCAGGATGTAGCCGATGATGAAGATCAGGATCAGGATGACGACCACCATGATCACGGTCAGACCGCCATGGGCGACCTGCTGCTTGACAGTGGAGTCGATCTTCTCGAAGACCTTCTGGACGGCGAAGACCACAGCCGTGACCACTACGGATACGATAAGCGCCGTCAGGTCTCCGGTGAACAGGGATGCCATCATCCAGACGAACACCAGCATGCACAGGTAGACGAACGCGGCGGTTATGATGCCCTTGTGCTCCGAGATCCAGTCCCCGAACGACCCCTGACTGGGGATCAGACCGATCTTGAAGAAGATAGCCTGACGGGGTGGCTCTACGCCTAGCTTGCGCTTCATGCGTTTGATGATTATGCGTGAGGCGAGGTTGATCACAAGCACCATGACCATCAGCACGATGGCCAGCAGGAACAGCGAGCTGTAGTGGAGGTCGCCGACGGAGGCCTCGGGGACCTCTAGTGCCAGGATTCCGGTGATCGTACTGATCAGGGAGAATATGTTCCAGATGGGGTCGGGGAATATGGTGGCATTTCCAGTGACCATCATGACGGCCATTGTCTCACCGATGGCCCTTCCTATTCCGAGGATGATGGCCGCGGTGATTCCGGAGATGGCGGCGGGGACGATGACCTTGATGGTCGTCTCCCACCTAGTGGCTCCCATGGCCAGGGACGCCTCCCTGTAGGACTGGGGGACCGAGTGAATGGCATCCTCGGCCACGGATATTACCGTCGGCAGGGCCATGATGCCCAGGAGGATGGATCCTGCCAGCCAGGACTGTGAATAGACCAGTTGGTCCTGGAATATATCCTGAAGCAGGGGGAGCAGCACCAGGAGTCCGAAGAATCCGTAGACGACGGAAGGGATTCCGGCGAAGATCTCGCAGACCAGCTTCAGAGTGTTACGGGCCTTGGGATTGGCCACTTCAGAGATGTAGATAGCCGCACCGATTCCGAGTGGGATGGCGAAGGCTATGGCGCCGAGCGTCACCAGCAGAGTTCCCAGGATGATGGCGGCAGCCCCGTAAGCGCCGGAAGAGGGGCTCCACTGGGTGCCGAAGAGGAAGTCGAGTATGCCGACGTCCCCTATGGCATCCCAGCTGCTGGATAGTGTGAAGACAATGATTAGGAAGACTATCAGTATGGCCACTGAGGCAACCGCCGTCAAGACGGTCTTCATTATCTGATCACTGTCTGTTCTGCTGCGTCTCTGTAGGCCATACTGATATGTTTGCATTAGATATCACCGATCAAAGGTTGACCAGCTGTCCGATGCTGATGTAACCGATAGAGCCGTAGTTGCCCTGGACGGCACCGATGATTCCGTTGGTGGAGTTGTAGGTCGCGATTCCAGAGGCAATCGTCCATCCATCGATGGTGTTCTCCATCATGGAGTCGAAGCAGTCACGGGTTCCGGATCCATCCTCACGGGAGTAGACGGCGATGGCCTTGTCAGGTCCGCCGACCTGGCTCCAGTTGGTGATCTCTC
>CALUHR010000007.1 GCA_944320495.1 Candidatus Methanomethylophilaceae archaeon | reverse complement strand
TCCTCATCGCCACCGACGTCGCCGCCAGGGGACTGGACATCGACGACATCACGTACGTCATCAACTACGACATGCCCGACGACATCGACACCTACATCCACCGCATCGGAAGGACCGGCAGGGCCGGCAAGGAGGGTGTCGCCGTCTCGTTCGTGACCTCCGCCGAGGAGCACCTCGTCAGGGAGTTCCAGATGCGCACGGGCATGGATATCACCAAAAGGGACGTCCCCGAGGCCGAGCCCGGCACCAAGGACACCATCAGGAAGGTCATCGACTACGACCAGATCTCCGACGTCTACGGGATGTGCAGGTTCGAGATCAACCTGGGCAAGAAGGACGGTATCAAGAAGGTCAGCCTGGCGGACTTCATCATCAAGAACGCCAGGGTCAGGGACGTCTCCATCGGCAAGATCGAGATTGGCGACGAGTCGTCCGTCGTCCAGGTCCACAAGGACTTCGGCAACAGGATGACCATGGACCTCACCAAGGCCAAGTACAACGGCAAGGCGGTCCGCGTCAAGGTCATCCAGGACTGAGTCCTGAAATCTTTTATGGGAGAGGGATGAACCCTCTCCCGATCATATTTCTCACCAACGCACAAGGGCTATCGGCACAACGAAGGCGATGATGAGTGCGGCGATTGCCGGCGCGAGAACGAACGAACACCATCCGCCCGAATCCTCACCCTTCGATGCATCCTCCCACATGGCGTACAGCGTCGTAGCCCCGCTGATTGTGTACTGTTCCCCAGGCCCGTATGACGTTCCGCTACCATCCGAACTGGTGTTCCATCCGACGAATGTCTTCCCGTCATTGGTCAGAGAACGCAGCACAAACTGCTCCCCGATTTTTCCGTATTCCACGAAATCACCGAGCACGGAATCCTTGAACGTTATCCTGACCGCATCGTCTGGCACAGAGGCTATGGTTATCGGAAGGGTGAACTCGTACCCCTCGCAGTGGATTATGACCTCGGTGGTCTCGACCGTTATTATCGCCGGCGTGATGGTGTAATCCGTGTAGGGGATGTATTCATCGCCCGAATACAGCCTGTATCCGATCGACAAACCGGCGGTATCGAACATCTCTCCCGGATAATAGGTCAGATGGGTCGGTTCACTCAGAATCGTCCACTCCGGATCTATCTCGATGTCATAGGTAACGATGGATATGCTCAGGTCCTGTGTCGCCACGACGGTGATGGAACGCATATCCTCGCTGAAATGTCCTGTCACCTCCGCAGGTTCGAACTCCATACTTCCTCCTGCGATGTTGTAACAGCTTATCTTGAGACCGTCCGATGAGAACGGCTCATCGAATCCATACTTCGTCTTGGAAGGCAGATCGTCAACTCTAAGATAGACATGATTCAGGACGGGGACGCTACTGTCGATGTACCATGGGGATTTAAAGTCATTCACATCATCAGTGTAGTCCCACTCCTGATACACGATTTGCTGGATGAACCCTATCTCGGCCGTGCAAAGCGCGATGGAGTCATATGTGCCGTATCCAGTCACATCATCGTACCCAGAGCTGCAGAACTCGTAGGATGATGGTGTGCCCATGAAATTCTTTCCAATTGCCTTCATCTCCCCCGCCACCTTGCCAGAGTTGACGAACGCGCAGTCACTCAGGGTTCCTTCCCAGTTGGAATAACCGACTATACCTCCGACATAGCTGTTGATTATGGGTTCGAATCCTCCGACGTAGATGACGGGGCCATCATAATCGCTGTATGTCTTCACATCTATCGACGCATCAGTGAGACAGTTGGTGATCGTTCCGGACGAATATCCTGCGATACCTCCCACGTGCATATTGTTCTGAACCTCGTAATGAGGAATGTGGTGTCCATCACTGACTGTGTCGTAGCTGACGTGCTTGGCGACTATCGACAAACCGTCGGTGTCGCATATGGTCACATCACCTTCATTTAACCCCACAATTCCTCCAATGTTCAGCTCTGCTACCACATCGCGCGATTTGGAGTCGATAACTACCTCACTGTTTGAGACAAGACAGTTCGCCACATAACCAGTGTTATGGCCTACCACAAATCCCATGTCGCTGTCCCAAGAGGGAGACGTTATCGTTGATGAATCGATGAAAAGACTGTGAACCATTCCCTCGTTCACACCTATGAGGCCTATGGCGGCATAATCCCCGCTCAGATCCAGACCACTGATCGTGTACCCATTCCCATTCAGGATCCCCTTGAACGGATTGGACTCATTGCCTATCGGCATCCAGGGTTTCGTCAGTTCGATGTCATTCATGATCTGGTAGTAGTTAAGCCCGCTAGCGGTTGCATCGATATACTGCAACTGCGCCTCGTTGGTGATCTGATATGGATTCTGATAGCTGCCGTCCCCTCCTGCAAAGGCGTGAGTGTCAGCCTCGGCTTCGTCTCCGGAAGTAACGATGAAGAAAGAGACGATGATGAGAACGGTGGCCAGGAGCACCGCTTTCTGCTTCATGAAATAAAGAGGACGTCTGACCCTAAAAAGCAGTAGGATGACTCAGTGGACGGCTCTACGAGTTGCCCTGTGGAATGACATCGCCATGATGCAGTGGATGAGAATCGCGAAACCGACACCCGACAGGATACTAACTGCGGAGATAACCTCCATTCCGGGATCATATCCGCAGAACTCGGAGACTGCCCACTCCGCCGGAGAGATCATGACCATTGCCAGAGCGAATAGCGTCGCTCTCTTAGTATTGCCATCGATGAATGATGAGATCCAGAAACATATGGCAGCCCCTACGGTGGCTCCCATCAGAAGGGCATATTCCCTGATGCATATCGGAAGCTGTGAACCGTTGATCCAGAGACTCCGGTCACCCATCTGGTGACATAGATAATCGCCCATGGAATAGATCGAACCTGGCAATATCCCCATTTCGGACCATAAAACAGCGTGGTCCATTCTTCCGACACGCCCATCCAGATTGACCGCCGATCCAGGCTCTATCAGCATCGGCGAAACTGTGACGGCCGACAGAACAGCGATGAATGCGATGAGATACAACAAACCAAGATACGGCCTACAGTCCATCGTCGTGACCCCTGGCATGATCGCCTGTCCGAACCTAGATGACAGGCAGACTATATCTGTACTACACAAATGCCAACATTGATTCGGATTCTTTATCGAACGCTGGCCCTGCAGAGATACTTGGAATTCTGATATCAGGTTGGACGATGGCATGTCCTCCACGATCGAAATCGGTTCAAAACGATTCTCCGGAGGACATCCATATTCGTCGAATGTCGATAATATCACACGTCGTTTGACTTATATGAGCGACCATCCATCTTAACGCATCATAAAACATCGTTCTATTCATTTATCCATTATTTTAATTGTATTATGGACATTCGTTCTGTGAATACGGGTAATACACACATCTATGTAGCATCCATCGGACTGTTTTATATATCAGTACAAGGTGGCTTCGCTCATGGCAACATACGACGTTGATGGGGCCCAGGCAAGGCTGAGCGAACTGGTCGGAAGATCCCTCGAGGGGGAGAAGATCACCATCGCCTCCGCCGAAGGTAACGTCGTCATGGTGAGCGAGGAGGACTGGGACAGCCTGGTCGAGACGCTCAGCGTGATGCTCCTCCCAGAGGTCCGCGAGCGCATCGCCGCATGCGCGGCCGGGCTCTCCGAGTGAACAACAATGCCTCCCTCCGAGGGAGGCGTCAAACCCCAATTCAGAGTTCTATCAGCATACCGCCGTACTTGTCGCTCCTCCTGGCGAGGAGCTCCATCGGCCCGTTGTACGGGGACAGCGACTCCAGGTTCCCGAGGAACAGCGTGCGGTTGACGCAGACGACCTCTCCCTGCTCGTCGGGCTCCACCAGGAGGTACTTCCTGTTGGGGCTCATGTGGACGTCGTAGCGGTCCTCGGTGAAGGACTCGCTGCGGATCAGGTTCGGCCCGGTGCGATCCGCGTGCACCGGCGCGGGACCGGCGGCCTTCGTCGCCAGGGGCTGCGCCAGGGACCTCCTTATCAGGTCCTGGAACTCCTGCATCTGCATCTCCAGCTGATGGGTCTGCGGCCTCTCGTCGGACTGCACCGGCTCAGGCTCCTCCGAGGAGAGCTCGATCTCGTCGGACTCCCTGGGCACCCTGTTCTGCAGCAGCAGCCTGGACCTCTTGAGCTCGGCCTCGAGCTCCTCTATCTTTCTCCTGAGGTCCTCGGTGTTCTGCCTGTACTGCTCCTCGAGCTGCTTGTTCGCGGCCTCCATCGCGGATTTGCGGTAGCGCTCCTCGAAGATGGTCTCGAACTCCTTGCGGTTGGTCTGCCACAGGTAGTCGAACATCTCGTCCTTGATGCGGTCGTCCAGACCGATGAGCATGGCGGTGTTCACCTTGACCAGGGGCTCGGCCCAGTAGACTGTGCCCTTGGATTGGACGTTGCAGATGTACACATCGCCGATCGCCGGCGGGTCCCCGTAGTAGCGCGGACTTACGAACACGATGACCCCGTCGATGCTGGAGACCACGTTCTCCTTCTTCTTGTCCAGATAGAACCTCAGTATGTGGAGCTTGGACGCCAGGGACGACAGCGAGCGGGGATCGATACCCAAGTCCCTCTGCATGTCGATCAGATCGGCCATCGGGCATCCCCTCCCTGGTCGACGGGCGACCTCATCGCCATTATCGGGAGGTCGTCCAGCGTGTAGTAAACGTCGGCGGCACGCTTGCACTCCTGATTCAACTCGTTGGAGAACGACGCCACCTCCACCCTCTTTCCGGCGGACTGGACCTTCTGGATCGCCGGGACGAAGTCCCTGTCCCCGCTTACGACGATCGCCACGTCGAAGTGGTTCATCAGGGCGTGCTCCAGCATCTCGCACGCCAGGGACACGTCGACCTCCTTCTGGACGAACTTGCCCTCCTGCTTCACGACCGACTCGCGGGCTATGACGCGGAAGCCCTGCTCGCGGACGAAGTTGTGGTAGGCGCGGGTCTTCTCCGGCATATGATCGTCGGAGTCCGTCTGCTTGGGTATCCCGTCGAAGATGTACGCCCCGACGAGGTCGCGGTCGCCGACCAGGATGCGCGTCAGCCGGGAGAGGTCGAGCTCCGTTCCCTCGAGGCCGAACCTGACCCCCTCGTAGACGTTGCGGTAGTCTATGAAGACCATCACGCGGCTGTACGTGTGGTCGGCGAATAGCGTCATGACAAGGGGAATCGCGTCGTGTCATATTATCGTGTTGATATGAGTGCAAGAGGTTATCGTGTGATCGCCCATACACGCCCACTGGATGCCCAGACCACAGCCTATCCCCAGGAGCCTTGCGAAGAAGCGGAAGCCATCGGCGGCCGACGGCCTGCCAGAGGGGATGGAGGGCCTGTCGGACAGTGAGAGGGAGCTTCTCTCCAGGATGGTCGGCAAGAAGGCGCCGGAGCCCGAGAGGGAGACGGTGCCGAAGGCGGACCACGACAGGGAGGTCGCATCCCTCAACGAGCGCATCGCCAAGCTGGATTCCAAGATCGAGGAGATCCAGAAGGACAAGGCCAAGGTCGTGGAGGAGCGCGACTCCGCCAGGAGGTCCCTGGAGACCGCCCGCGCCAGGGTGGAGGAGCTCGAGGGGAGGCTGGAATCCAAATCGTCCGACCTCAGGACGGCAGGCGAACGCATCGCCAGGCTGGAGACCAAGGTGTCCTCGCTGGAATCCGACCGCGGTACCGCGCTGGAGTCGGCTATGTCGAAGAAGGACGAGGAGATCGCCAAGGTCTCCAAGCGCGCCTCCAAGGCCGAGGACGAGCTGGCCGAGTGCAGGAGGACTCTGGCCGAGAGGGATGCTCGCATACAGGAGCTCGAGGATCGGGTGTCGGAGCTGGAATCCGAGGTGGATAAGGCGGAATCGACCGAATGCATCGGCGAGATGTCGCTGATGGAGACGCCCTCGGTCATGTCCGAGGAGCCCAGGATCGGGTCCGTCTCGAGGTCCGCCCCGGATGTCCTGGAGTCGTCCCTCTTCGAGGACGGCAGGTACCGCGTGAACCTCTCCCGCGACGGCAGGTACATACGCTTCACCCGCGACGTCACCGGCTCGGCCGTGGCCGAGAAGAGGCTCATGAGGCTGCCGATGCTCGGGAGGTACGTCGAGTTCCGCTCCGGATCGGAACTCCCCGCGTACGGGGAGGGCAGCGAGTTCAGGGTCCTGCTGGACCGCTAAAATGATGATGACCGGCCCCCGGAGGGACCGGTCTTTGGTTTTGAACGATCAGTCCCTGCGGGCGATCTGCCTGAGGACCTCTGCGACGAAGTTCTCCACGGGCACCTGGCCCAGGTCCTTCCCGTCCCTGGTCCTCACGGCGACCATGTTCATGCTCTCGGCCTCCTTCTCTCCGAGGACGAGCATGTAGGGGATCTTCTGCAGCTGGGCCTGGCGGATCTTGTATCCGATCTTCTCGTCGCTGTTGTCCAGCTCGACCCTGATGCCGCTGTCCCTGAGCCTGTCGTAGATCTCCTCGGCGTAGGTGAAGGACTTCTCGGAGACGGAGAGCACCTTGACCTGGACCGGGGCAAGCCACACGGGGAACTTGCCCGCGTAGTGCTCGGTCAGGATGCCGATGAACCTCTCGATTGATCCGAAGATGACGCGGTGGATCATGATCGGCCTGTGCTTCTCGCCGTCGGACCCGGTGTACTCGATCTCGAACCTCTGGGGCATCTGGAAGTCCAGCTGGATGGTCCCGCACTGCCAGGTCCTGCCGAGGCAGTCCTCGAGGTGGAAGTCGATCTTCGGGCCGTAGAACGCACCGTCGCCCTCGTTGACGACGTACTCCTTGCCCATGGTCTCGAGCGCCTTGATGAGGGCGTTGGTGGCCATCTCCCAGTCCTCGTCGGACCCCATGCTGTCCTCCGGCCTGGTGGACAGCTCCACGTGGTACTTGAAGCCGAACTTGGAGTAAACTTCGTCAACGAGCCTGACGACGCCCTCGATCTCCTCCTCGATCTGGTCGGGGGTCATGTAGATGTGCGAGGCGTCCTGGGTGAAGCACCTGACCCTGAACAGGCCGTGCAGGGTCCCGGACTTCTCGTGCCTGTGAACGACCCCGAGCTCCCCGAGCCTGAGCGGGAGGTCCCTGTAGGACCTGGGCTCCGTCTTGTACACCAGGATGCTGCCGGGGCAGTTCATCGG
>CALUHR010000006.1 GCA_944320495.1 Candidatus Methanomethylophilaceae archaeon | reverse complement strand
CCTGGATACCGGCGGTGAATCCCTCGTTGATGACCTGGACGGGGTCCAGACCCTCGGCGATGGCCTGCTGGGCGGCGGCCTTGGCGCCGTTGACATCGTATTTGAGGACTGCCTGTTTCGCTTTCTGGTTGACTTCTTCCTGACTCATTTGGTCTTCTCCCTTCTTTTTAGATAAGAGGTTTGGAAGAGGTTTGTTGATCTTGATTTGGCGATCGCTTCGTCATTCGGACGACGATTCCGCTTCTATGGAAGCGAGCTCGGCATCCTCCTTCTCCGCGACAGCGTCACCGGACTTGTGGTACCACTGGTAGAGCATCATGGCGGACACGATGAACATGACGCACACGACGATCCACTTCATGGCGGTGGTCGGGAGACTCAGGATGACGTTGGAAGCAATGACGGGTCCGATCCATCCGGTGAGGGTGACGACGACGGCAATCTTCCTGTCATACCTGGGCTTGTCAGAGTCGTAGCTAGCCTTGGCGAAGCGGATGGCTGCGGCGGGGCAGATGAAAGCGCAGGTTCCGAGCATGATGGGGGTAGCGTACAGGGGATCCATTCCCAGCAGGCTGGCGCAGGCCAGGAGAGGGGCGTAGATTCCGATACCGATGGTCATCAGGGCACCGAACAGCAGGCTGATCAGAACGATGATGACGAGACTGATTCCACTGAGTCCGTGGGTTCCCTCTCCGTTGGTTCCAGTGGGCATGATGCCAGTGAGCTGGAGGATGAGGACGATACCGACGACGGCCAGAGCGATTCCGACGGCGAGACGGATCTTGTTGACGTTCAGCTTGACGACGATTCCGCCTCCGAGCCAGGATCCGAGGGTGGCAGCGATGATGCACGGGATGAGGGTGGTCATCTCGACATTGACGGTGTTGACCAGGTAGAGGGTCTCGACCAGGGTAGCGGTCAGCATGCACACGTTGAGGGTTCCGGGGATCCACTCGTCACGGGTGACCTTGAAGATCTTCCAGCAGGCCATGTGGGGTCCGTAGGAACCGATTCCGAACATGTCCAGGAAGAGGAACACGGTGGAGATGATGATGGTCTTGATGGTCTTGGACCATCCGCCGACCTTGAGCTCGGCCAGGGTCTGTTCCTTGTGCTTGGCCATGTCCCTGACCATGTAGTAGATACCCAGGGCGATGGCGATGCAGACCAGGATATCCAGAACCAATACGACTGTGTCCATTTGTATCAACTCACGATTTGAGAATGCCGCCCCTCGCGGGGCGGCGGAAATGTGGTTGAAGCAATCAGCTCATTGCTTGTCGCAATGGAGGGGGATCACTCATGCCTTGTACTTAGCGTCGGCCTCCTTGATGATAGCATCGATGGACTTGCGGACGTCGTTCTCGATCGGGGTGACCTGGTGGTTGGCCAGGATGTCGAGGACGCGCTCGTGGGCGAGGTCGAGGGCGGCCTTGCTGCCACCGGCGACCCACTCGTCGTACATGTTGTGGTCGAGGCAGTCGGAGTGGTTGATCATTCCGAAGTTCTCGAGGGTGGAGGGGTGGGCGACGTAGTCTCCGAAGGGACCGACGGCGATGATGTCATCGACCATCATGGTCTCCTTGGTGACCTCGACTCCCTCCATGATCCTGTTCATGACGCCGAACAGGTCGTTGTCGATGACCATCTTCTCGAAGGAGTGGGACATTCCCAGCTCCATCATTCCGGCACCGGTGAGGTTGGTGGCACCGGCGAGGGTGGGCATCATCATGTTCATGGTCTCCTCGTGTCCGCACTGGATGTCGGGCATCTTGGAGTCGGAGGCGGTTCCCATGACGATGGAGGGAACGCCGTAGTAGTTGGCGAGCTGACCAACACAAGCGCTGATCAGGCTTCCCTCGGGGGTTCCCCAGGGAGCGCTGTTGCAGTGGAAGTCGAAGGAGGTGGTGCAGCTTCCGTAGAGGTTGGGTGCACCCTTGTTGGCCAGCTGGGACAGGATAAGTCCTCCCAGAACCTCGGCATTGTTCTCGACGAGGGTTCCGGCGATGTGGATCGGAGCGGAGGTTCCACACATTCCCATGGTCATGACCATCATGGGGACGTTGAACTCAGCAGAGGTCAGGCACAGGTCGCACAGGGCGTAGTCCAGCTGGAGAGGGCTGGTGGTACAGCTGACGTTCATGTAGAAGGGCTTCTTCCTGGCCTCCTCCTCGTCACCGCTGTAGCATGCGGCCTCGATCTTGAAGCAGTCCTCGTTGTACCTGTAGTCTGAGTCCCACATGAAGGGCTTCGAGGTACCGGTGAGCAGAGCATCGAACTCACGGACACGGCGGTTCTGGTCAGTGACCGTCATGAGATCCATGGCGGAGACTCCCTGAATCATGTGGTCGATGTTCGGGCACGCATCAACGATGGTGGACATGTTCTGGATGTCTTTGAGGGTGGAGGGCCTCTTCTTGAAGACACCAGGAGAGACGTAGTCGGTAACGTTGGTTGCGATTCCAAGAGGCGCGAAGAGGGTCTTGGATCCGTCTCCGACCAGAGTGCAGTCGTGCTTTCCGTCACGGCTGTAGTACTTGTAGTTAGTCGGGGTGCTAGACATAGCCTCGACGACGAGAGACTCGGGGATCTTGACAACCTTGGTCTTCTCGTCAACCTCGCAGCCGGCAGCCTTGAACATCTGCCTAGCTTTCTCGTGGTTGACCATGAGTCCGACTTCCTCGAGCACCTTTTTACTTGCAGCATCGATGTCGAGAATCTCGGATTTAGAAAGAATCTCTAGCTTTGGTCTCCTCATATTCACTCCCCTCCATTGGGGTATGGTTAAAATTATTTTATTAAATATATTAAAGTTTTCATTAGTTAAGAAATTTTAATTGTTTTTCTCGCGACAGAAAATCCTATTTTTCCACGTTTCATTCAAAAAATAGAGGATATTTTCCTTGGATTTCGGATGATTCTGTGCATTCGGAAGCTCTGAGAATCGCCAAAGAATCGAATGGGGGTTGGATGGGGTTACATCCAACACCTCCCATTCTTCTCGTGAAACACCCCAGAATAATATAGAGAGTTAATTATGTTTAATTTTTTAGAACCATGTGTCACTCGGACATCGGAACATCCTTGGCTTCCCCGCCGCGGTCACGACCATCGTGACCTCGTCCAGACGTCCCTCGCCCGGGATATATATGTACGGCTTCCTGTCCAGGTCCACGGATATCTCGACGACGTCCGCGTTGTTCTCGAGCGCCGCCTCCGTGACGTATTCCCTGGCCTCTGATTCGCAAGACTCCATGGCCTCCTCCAGGGTGGCGAACCACTTGCGACCCATCTTGGAGAACACCTCGTAGACCGCACCCTCCCGGCGTGGGACCATCGGCCTGATGACGTACTTCACCGACTCCGATATGGATGCGCACACGGCCCCGACGGCATTACCGACATCGGAATCGACCGAGATCATCACATCGGTGTGCAGGGCCTCCCCCACCCATCTCATGTAGACCCCCGAAGGGGCACCGATGCCGATGATAGGCTTCGACAGGATGATGGAGCACCCGAAGTCCTTGCCTAGACGGGAGGTTATCCCCTTCATGAGCAGGTCCATTCCCGTGGTCCCAAGGTTGGGTTCGCCGGAGTCCTCGGTGATCAGGGCCTTCATAAGCTCCACGCACAACTTGTTGCGTATGGCACGCTTGGCGATGGTGACGAACTGGTCGACGTTTACATCGACGAGTGATGCGAGATACCTCACTCCGATTTCGGATGCCGTCGAATCGAACTCCCTGTAGCTTCCCTCCACATGGAGGATGTCGGTCGGTGTTATGCCAACCCTCTGTATGAGTCCGAGTTCCTCCATCCTCTGAATCTGGATGTCGTACGTGTTGCATCCAAGCTCCATGGTGGCGATCCTCAGGGTGACCGGACGCTCCTTCGCGAGCCTCAGGAACCTCCTGTCGTACTCACCCATGACGAATGATTCGGACGGGTCCTTGACCGTATGGAAGTACTCGTAATCGAAGTTCTGGAGCTCCGGCCTGCTCAGAGGGCGCGTGAGATGATGCGGAAGCTTCTGTGTGAGGGTCCTGACACCCTCCGCCACTTCCGACCACCTGTGGGCGGCCACGCACAGCGGGATCACCCTCTGTGGCGTGAGAATGACGCTCCCGGGATTCACCACTATGCGACTGTCGCCTCCGATGCCCGATGTATACACCCTCGCAGCCATCACCCTGGTCCTCTTCCCGTCTATGATGGCGCCCTCACGGTCCAGGCTGGGGCGACCATCCCTGAGGATCCCGATATCGGTGGTCGTCCCGCCCATGTCCATGACAACAGCGTCCCTAATGCCCGTCATGTGCATGGCACCCATGAGACTAGCCGCAGGACCCGAGAGGATCGTCTCCACCGGACGCTCACGTGCTACCGCATCGGTCATCATGCTCCCGTCTCCGCGGGATATCATCAGCGGTGCCCTGATACCTCTCTCATCGAGAGCCTTGCGGACGGAGCGTATGAGCTCGTCCATTATCGGAATGAGCCTGCTGTTCATGATACAGGTGGTGGTGCGCTCGTTGAACCCCAGCTCGGAGGTCAGCTCGTACCCGCACACGACGGGGACATCTAGGATCGCCTTGGCCATCTCCTTGAGCCTCTTCTCCTGGGCCGGGTTCCTGACCGACAGGTACCCGGATATCGCCAGACCCTCCACCTTGCCGACTATGGAGCGCATGAACTCCTCGGCCTCCTTGACGCCCAACGGCTCCAGTTCATCCCCGTGTATGTCGTTCCCGCCTCTGACGGAGATCATGTAGTCCGCACCGAGGGTGCGATCGTACTCGCCTCCGATGCATATCAGGCCGACACGACAACCCTTTCCCTCGACGACCGAGTTGGTGGCCAACGTGGATGAGAGCGCGACGACCCCCAGGGACCCCAGAAGGGACTGGTCCAGCCTATCGATGGCCCCCTCAATGCCGATCGTCAGATCCTCGTACGTCGTCATGGACTTAGCCTTGGAGAGGACCTCCCCCCTCTCAAGATCCATTATGACAGCATCTGTGTACGTACCTCCGGTATCGAGACCAAGTCCAATCCTCATGTCGGCATCTCCGTCAAGGGCATCTTTCCATCCCGTACGGATTATATAAAATAATTTAACAATCCTACTCGCCCCATATATTATAACAAGAAAAATAGAGACCTAATTCCTCACCTCATATCGATCGACAGTACGTACGATTCCCTCGACCTCCATCAATGATCGTTCCCCTCGGGTCTGAAATACGGACCTGCTTCCAATGGGATGATGACTGATGTTATCCGCTATCTCCAATATCCGAAAATGAACATTGTTCGAATCGAGGAATTAGTTAACCTGCGTATGAATCTACATTAAATGTCTTTTTATCCACACAACTGCCGAAATTATGTCATACTGTAAACACTACTGATGAAAATTAATTCAATATTTTTCACGTTCATACACTTATATTTAATTTTTTCTTAGATTCCATCCAATCCCGAGTTCATACTAATTTATTTAACAATTTAATCCAAACGATTACAGTTTAACTCTCTAAATCAACGCCGTTAATACATTGTTTTAAAAACCCATGTCTTGTCGTTTCAATCAGCAAATCACTGGATGGGCGCAGAGATCCTGAGCCTCCCGAGATTTCCGGCTAGTGCCCGTAGAGGGTGAGCCGGGAGGGTGTGAAATGCAAAACGAATGCGATGGTTAGTTATCAACGGGGGTATCCCGTTCAGTATGCCATAAGCCTCTACCGGAGGTTTCGACCCGTTCGTCCATGCAGCATCCGGTGAAATGGAATTCGACTGGTGATTCGTTATGAATGAAGGTGATGATTCCAAGTTCGAGCGTGTATTGAATCGTTGGGACATTATCGTTCTGGCCCTGGGAGCCATGATCGGCTGGGGCTGGGTCGTGTCCTCTGGGAGCTGGATTGAATCGGGCGGTGTCGCCGGAGCGGCGATCGGATTCGCCTGCGGTGGATTGATGGTGTTCTTCGTCGGACTCACCTACGCCGAGCTCACGTCGGCGATGCCGAAGTGCGGCGGAGAACATGTCTTCGCCATGCGTGCCTTCGGGCCAACGGGGTCGTTCATATGCACATGGGCCATCGTGCTCGGATATCTGGGAGTCACATGCTTCGAGGCATGTACCATCCCTCTGTGCATCAGCTACATCTGGCCCAACTTCCTTCAGGGATACCTTTACACTATTGCCGGATTCGATGTCTATGTGACATGGATCGTGTCCGCGGTCCTCATCGGACTCGCCATTACTTACATCAATATCCGCGGGATCAAGACCGCAGCAATCTTCCAAACCGTCATGACGCTGATCATCGTCGGCGTCGGCGTGTTCATGATCGCCTCCGGACTTTACGCCGGTGACACCGCGAACATAGAGAACCAGCTGTTCGCCGGAGAAGGCGACCTGGCGATCAAGGGAACCCTCACAGTCATGATGCTGACGCCGTTCTTCTTCATAGGATTCGATGTCATCCCTCAGACGGCCGAGGAGATCAAGGTGCCGTTCAAGAAGATCGGTATGATCATGGTCATCTCGATCATGGTGGCGGTCATATTCTACGTTTTGATCATCCTCGCGATCGGACTTCTGATGACCCCAGAGGACATCATATACTCGATGGGGCACAGTGGCCTGGTGACGGCGGATGCGATCAAGTTCGCATTCAACAGCGAGGCGTTGGCGAGCGTCGTGTTACTGGGTGGACTGTGCGGAGTCATCACCACCTGGAACTCCTTCCTCATGGGTGGGAGCAGATCGCTCTATTCCCTGGCAGCCTCCAACATGATCCCCCACAGGTTCGCCAAGATCCACGAGAAGTACAAGACCCCTGTCAACGCCCTGCTGCTCTTCGGACTGCTGGCCCTGCTGGCGCCCTTCTTCGGAAGGGAGATGCTCACATGGGTCGTCAACGCCGCCAACCTGGGTTGCTGCGTCGCATACTTCATCGTGTCAATCACGTTCCTGAAGCTCAGGAAGACGGAGCCCGACATGCCCAGACCCTACAAGGTCAGCCATGGGAAGCTCATCGGAGTCCTGGCCGCGATCATGTCCGGATTCATGGTCTTCATGTACCTGCTGCCCGGATCCGGCTCCACCCTCGGATGGGAGGAGTGGCTCCTGGTCCTCGCCTGGAGCATCGTCGGTATCTACTTCGCGATCCACTGCAAGAGGAAGTACGGCGAATACTTCGGAAAGGAGGCGGACCCCGAGGAGATCGAGGCCGCCAAGGCCAACAACGCGTCCGAGTGACGGAACTATCCGGACGGGATCGGAGTTCCCGTCCGGACCCAAACACCAACCGAAGCATGGAACTTCCCGACCTTCTCACCACTTCCGTATATGCCGTTTTCTCCAGGTGACGAGGCATACATCCGTCGGGATTGGCATCGCTTTCCGACGTCTTCCATGCCCAGTCGGACGTCCAAATCCCGATATTGGTATATTGCATAGACAGGGACCGTCCCCCGAAAGATAGACGCTAGAATCGGGAAACACCACCCTCGGATCAAATGTCTATATGGCATGTTTCGGACACTTTTTGAGACCCGCCGATGCGGGATTCCGGCCCGTCGGTGAAAACGATTGCCATTTGACATCATTAACGCCGTGAACCCTTGAAACGACCCCAAAATACCCTGGAAAAAAGTGACATTTCTGAGTACGAATTATCGGGCAAAACCAATCCCTCAAATTCTTGTATTTAACTGTATTTGTTGGTATATTCAATATATTGCCCTGTTTTTTGGGTATTTCGCCACATTTCATCAAAAATAGCCCGAAAATCGCCTCAATAGCATTACTTCTTATATCATCAGTAAAAAAATCGTTTTTCCAGTCCTTAGGGACCAGGAATCAGAGAAAATGACTGGATTCGAAGCTCATGAGGAAGCGCTGAAGAAAGCCATCGTCGGGTGCAAGGTGCCCGAGATCAAGAAGGCCGTCGATGAGGCCCACGCCGCGGGAATGCCTGCGACCGACATCATCAACACCATGGGTGCCGCCATGTCCGACGTCGGAGTCATGTTCGAGAGGGGCAAGCTGTTCCTCCCCCACGTCCTCTCCGCGGCCGCTGGAATGAAGAGCGCCATGGACATCCTCGGACCCGAGCTCGAGAAGAACAAGGTGCAGGACGCGAAGCAGGCCTCCGTCGTCATGGGAACCGTCGAGGGAGACGTCCACGACATCGGCAAGTCCATCTGCTCCACCATGCTCCAGTGCGCCGGATTCGAGGTCCACGACCTGGGAAGGGACGTACCCTCCCAGAACTTCATCGACGAGGTCAAGGGCGGATGCACCTACCTCGGGATGTCCGCCCTCATGACCACCACCATGGCCGTCATGAAGGACGTCATCGAGATGCTCAAGAACGACAACCTCAGGGACAGCGTCACCGTCATGGTCGGCGGCGCTCCCGTCACCCAGGCCTACTGCGACAAGATCGGTGCCGACCTCTACGGGGAGTCCGCCTCCGAGACCACCGAGAAGGCCAAGGCCATCAGGGGATGATTTTCTTAGGATTCATTTGAGAGGAGGTATCTGAAATGGAAGACTACATAACGAGGATGGGAGACGGCAGAAGGGTCAGGATGACCAAGGAGCAGATCATGTCCGACATCGTCGCTGGTATGGCTGACGGTGCCGACGCCGCCCAGGTCCCTGAGCTCTCCCAGGACGAGATGGAGCGCATCTACGAGATCGTCTGCGACAAGAGCAAGATCACCAGCATCGAGCCCGGAAGGGAGGTCTGCCTCTCCAAGGACGCCGGTGCCATCAAATTCAACCAGGACAACGGCGGAAGCGGGAACGCCATCCCCTGCATGGGCAGGCTCGAGGGTCTCCTCGTCTACGAGAGGTCCCTCACCTTCGACTCCATGGAGCTCGCCTGGATGGACTACTCCATCAAGCCCGTGAAGGCCGTCATCAACTGCGAGACCTCCAACTACGAGCAGATGGCCATGCTGACCACCCTGCCTCTCGTCATGGGAGCCATGCCCAACATGGGTCTCTACTACGCCCCCGACGGACCCTACGCGAACCCCACCGACCTCATGAGGGAGTTCAAGATCGAGGAGTCCATGGCCGCCTCCGAGGCTGCCGCCGAGCACCTCACCAGGGACATCGGATACGTCTGCCAGGAGATCGACAAGGTCGGCTGCGAGGGATTCAACTTCGACACCGTCGCCTCCGCCGGAGACGCCGAGTTCGTCGCCACCCTGAAGGGAATGGAGAACTACAGGAAGTCCAACCCCAACGCCTACATCGAGTGCGGAATGTCCGCGGAGACCGTCCTGGGAATCCACGGCGGGATGGAGTACGACGGCAAGGTCGTCGCCGGAATGTACCCCCACGAGCAGGTCAAGCTGTGCGAGAAGGCCGGAGTCAACATCTTCGGATCCGTCGTCAACACCAACACCTCCAAGAGCTTCGCCTGGAACGCCGCCCGCTCCGCCGTCATCACCAAGGAATGCGTCAAGGTCGCCAACATCCCCGTCCACGCCAACATGGGAATGGGTGTCGGCGGAATCCCGATGTGCGAGCTTCCTCCCACCGACATCACCGGGAGGGCCGCGAAGATCCTCATCGAGATCGCCAACATCGACGGAATATAGGTCGGATCCGGGGACATCGCCTCCATGGCGGTTGCCCACGGCCTCTGCTCCGGAATGGGCGGAATGAGGACCACCGGCGATCTGGTCTGCAGGATGCAGTTCGCCAAGAACATGAAGATCGACGCCGCCAAGAAGTACGTCGCCGACAAGCTCGAGATCGACCCGTTCCAGCTCACCGAGGAGAACTTCATCAGGGACATCAGGGACAAGGAGGGCCTCGGAGTCGTCACCGGCCAGCCCAACAGCCCCAAGGGACTCCCCGCCAAGATGAACATCGAGAAGGTCCTCGGAATCACGATCAGCAACTGCGAGCACTACAGGAACCAGCTCAAGAAGTGATTGAAAACGGGGGCACGCCCCCACCTTTCCTCTGTAGAAGGAATAAGGTGAAAATATGGTATCTATGGAAGTGCTGATCATCGACATCCTGGTCGTCGTCATCAGCGTCGCCGCCCTCGGATACATGGTCTACGACATCCGCCAGAACAGGGTGGATTTCAAGGTCCAGATGAAGGTCGGAGGCAACGCGAAGACGATCAAGGCCGCGGCATGGACCGCGTTCTGCCTGTTCTGGGATGGTATCGGAATCGGATCCTACGGCCCCCTGACCGCCGGATTCAAGACGTTCAAGATCCTCCGCGACAAGTACATCCCCGGAACCCTCCAGGTCTGCACCGTCGCCTACCAGATGGTCGCGTCGATCATCTTCATCACGAACGTCGAGGTGGACACCCTCACCCTCGTGTGCTGCATCGTGGCATCGACCATCGGAGCGTACATCGGCGGAGGTCTCGTCTCCAGGCTCAACCTGAACATGACCCGTATCGTCGTCGGTGCCGCGCTCATCGTCGTCGCGGCCGTCATGATCCTGCAGCTGACCGGGGTCATCGGAAACCAGGTCGGCAACGCCACAGGACTCAGCGGATGGAAGCTCATCGTGATCACCCTGATCAGCTTCATCTTCGGAGCCCTGATGACCATCGGAATCGGAATCTACGCGCCGCTGATGGCCACCGTCGCCATCATGGGAATGAACATCGACGTCGCATACCCCATCATGATGGGAAGCTGCGCCTTCCTCATCCCGACCGCAGCCATCTCGTTCATCAGGCAGTCCGTCCACGCGGAGAAGCCCCAGTACGACAGGAAGACCGCAGTCATCTCGACCTTCGCCGGAACCATCGGTGGAGCCCTCGGATGCTTCGTCATCCTGTACGTCACCGACAACTTCCCCATGGACTACATCAAGTGGCTCGTCTCCGCGGTGATCGTCATCATCGCCATCCAGATGCTCTACCAGGGCATCAAGAAGAAGCAGGACTCCCTGGCTGACGAGGAGGACGCTGAGTTCGACAGGCTCAAGGCCGAGTATCTCGCCGCCCACCCCGAGGAGAAGGCTGCATCCTGATCCTCACAAACCCCACCCTGCGGCCAAGGCCGCAGGGGATCAGCCCCCGCAACTCGGCATCTCTCCTCCTATCGGAATGGGGGCTGACCCACATCTCCTCGGGACCGCACGGCGCTCCCCGGAGCGTCCGGTCCGAGCGGCCAATAGTGATACCATGTCTCCGGAACAACCCCTGTACAGACTGGAACTGACATACACCAGGGACGAGTATCAGAAGTTCTTCGACTTCTACAAGATCGCCCTGAAGAAGACACCCGCGAAGCTCGTCTTCTACATCGTCATATCGCTGATAATCGGCGCATCGATCTCATACGTCCTGGACGACTGGATCTATGTGGCCCCATTCGCACTCCTCGGCGTCCTGATGGATGCATACATGCTCTGGTCCCAGAAGCGCATCGACGACAGGGTCTACAGGCAGGAGACGAGGTCCATGCCCGTCACCTACCGCTTCTATGCCGACCGCTTCGATGTGGACACCCCGACAGGCACCCGCTACTCGGTGAGGTACGCCGACCTCTACAACGTCTACGAGGTCGAGACGGCGTTCTACATAATGATCGACAAGAACACCGTCGCCCTGATACCGAAGGACGAATGCCCCGAGGGGATGGAAGACTTCATCCGGAACCTGGGATCCAGCCGGGATTGAGATCTGAGTCCGTCTCAGATCTCCGCGATGCGGGTGAGTCTGCGCGAGAGGGATGATCCCCTCCTGTCGACGACCACCCTGCGATCATCCGTGAGGACGAGGGCCACGCGGTTGATCGTCCAACCGTTCAGGGACATCTTATGGACCGTCTTGTCATTGTGCACCTCGACCGCGGCGACAACATCGTCATCGGCGGAGTCGTAGACCATGATCGAGGTCACGGTGGCGCTCCTCAGCTTCCTGCCGGGTTTGACGGAATCCCCGGCCTCCTCGACCGAACGCCTCATGTTGGACCCGTAGGTCTCGAGGTCCAGCCTTCCACCGGAGTAGATGAACGTTATCTCATGGTCCTGCAGACCCCAGAGGTTCATGCTCTGGATCCCGTACTGCTTCTCGTCCTCGTGATGGTACTCCGCACGGGCGATCAGCTCGCCGTCATCGATGCGCTCGGCGGTGCCGATCTTCGAATAGATCCCGACCAGCAGTTCGAGCCTCATGTTGCGGCGGTCATCCATGCTGGCACATCCTCAGTTCAGGAGAGACCTGTAGTGCTCGCAGCTGTTGATGGTCACATCCAGGAGCTTCTCGATGTTGAGCTTGGCCGGCATCCCCTTGGGGGTGCCGGGCAGGGCGGTTATGGTCCCGAGGCCCAGCTCCTCGCGGAGCTCCCTCATGACATTCACATCCACGAGGTCCAGAGTGGTCACGCCCAGCTTCTTCGCCACGTACTCCTTGGCATCCCTCAGCTTCATGCTCCTGCCGAACATCATCCTGGCGACGAGGTCCCCGGCGGCCCTCATCCCGCCCATCCCTCCAGCGAGGGAGTGGGTGGCGGCCATGCCGATGGGGTCCCCGACCCCGACCTATATGCCGTCGACGTGCGCCAGCTCCGACATTATCTTGGTGCTGCGGGATGTCGCGTCCACAGGAGGGGTCTCGTGCATCGGAACCCCGCCGACGCCCATACCCAGATCGGCATGCACCGGTATCGGGGACTGCCTGACGCACTCCTTGATCATGCATGCGGCGCGGGCGACGTTCCATGCGTAGCTCATGGAGGTGTTGGTGTTAACCGACACCCCGAAGACGTTCGCTCCGGCCTTGGCGGCCATCTTCACCTGGTCGTGGGGATACATCCCTGCGACAACCTTCCCGTCGTACTCCAGGGATCCGTGGATCCCGAGGACCGTCTCTGACGACATCCCGATGTTGATGTAGGCGTTGGGGCAGGCCTTGCGGTACGCCTCGCATCCGCGGAGGGCCGCGACGAAGTCCCCGTCCCCGGCGGATCCCACCGTATCGAGGTTGAACCCCTCGCATCCAGCGGAATCCAGGAGGGTCGTCACGTAGGTTATGTCGCGAGCGACATGTTCGGTCGCCCTCTCAGCCTGCTCCTTCGCCTCCTCTATCTTGAAGTTCCTCATCAGGTCCGTGGGGTTCCCGTATGGACCGTCCGGAGCGTAATATGCACCCATGTTGGGCATCGCACCATAGAGGAGCGGGATTGTCGTCGTCAGGTTGAACTGCTCTATGGCCTGCATCTCGTTGGCGATGATCGGTTTGATCGCCTTGATCGAGTAGTCGGTCCATCCAAGTTCGAATGAGTCATGGGCGAAACCGCGCTCGTGCATGAGGATGGCCTCGAGACGGCTCATGTCGATCCCGACGCCCGATCCGCCGCTGTCCTGGGTTATCTTGAGCTGCCCTCCGTCGTTCGAGAGGACGGCCTCATCGCCGGGCTCCACGCCGACGATCCTGCTCTTCATGCAGATGACGTCGCAGATGTACTCCATGTCGTCCTCGGAGAGGGCCGGGACGCCCGCGGCGTCCACTGCATCGTATACGCCATCGTGGATGTCGTCCATGATGCACTGGCGTGTCATGAATATGCGGCGACCGTCGCCCATCCTTGTGAAGTACTCCTCTGCCATGCGTGTTCCACCCGGCCGCCGGTCCGGCGGACTTCGACCCGTCAATGCCGTGTACATATAAACCTTAGATGCAAATCCTACTGTCTGGCACTTTGGATTCTGATTATTCACCCTTAAATATGTACAGCCCATCTGCGGGCAGGGGTGCTCTGTCTTGGCGGAGAATTTCATAGTCGAGAAGGACGGGAGGCAGTATGTGTACAGGAGCACCTCCGTCTACGACGCCAAGACCCACCGTAAGCGCACCGTCACGGAATACATCGGCAAGATAGACCCGGACACAGGGGACATCATAAAGAAGAAGTCCAGGGCCAAGCCCGTCCAGATCATCCCCAACAACGGAGTCGTCAGAAGCTACGGTGCCAGCCATGCGCTGGTCTCCCTGTCCGAATCCTGCAGGCTGCGCGAGGACCTCCATTCGGCATTCGGCCGCGACGGGGACTGCATACTCGCGACCGCCATATCGGTCATACTGACAGGCGGACCCATGTACTTCCTCGAACCGGAGATAGACACCAACATGGTCAGGGAGCTTCTCGGCATGGGCGGCACATAGACGACCGATGACGTCCTGAACACCACCGAAAGGGCCTGCGAGGATGCCGACTCAATACAGGCGCTCTACAGGAACCGCATCGCCCGCACATCCGAGGCATATGTTTTCGAAAAGACCTACGACCCGGACCCGGACATATCCAACGACTGGATAAATCAGGGATCTGGCACATCCCCGGAGCATCGCTTCTGCATCGTGACCGACGGGGATGGTGCGCCCCTGTTCATGGAACCCACGTACGACATCCGCCTTCCGAGATCCAGGATGATGGAGATCCACAGGTGGATGATCGACAACGGGTGCCCCAGATGCGTAGTCATCCTGGAATCCGACTCCGGACATGCGGACAACCTGTCCAGATGCGTCGATATGGACTACGCCATCCCTGCCCTGAGGAGGACCCCCTTCGTCAAGAACATGATGAGCCAGGTGGTCAAGAACAGGACCGACCAGAGCTCGATCAGGCACTTCGACGGGAAGACGTACGTGGGCTACGATTCGGAGGTTGCCATCGTACCCCGCAAGATCCAACGCAGGATCGATTGTCGTGAGGAGGACAACGAGACTCCGGAGTTCGAGATCATACTCCCGACCGACCAGCGCTTCTTCTCGGTCCCCCTGGATCTGCGCATATCGGCATGGGCTTGCCTGGAATACGGTTCGGGCTCAGACGATGGGCGCGAGAGGATGTCCCGCCGGCTCGCCGACATAGAGGATCAGCTCAGATCCATGGACCCGTACGACGCGGTCGACAGGGTCAGGGACATCGCAGGGGAGTTCAGCAGATATCTGGATATGAGGGTCGTCGAAGGGGAGCTCGAGATCAAGGTTAGACAGAAGGGCGTGTCCGCCGCACTCAACCGCGAAGGCATATTCGTGGTCATGTCCCACGGCGTGAGGAGCTGGAGCGACATGATGAGATGCGCGAGATGCCGCGGCATCTTCCAGAAGGAGCTGAACGTCATGCAGACCAACCTGACCACCGGGACGGTCAACGGGAGGACGCCCTCCATAATGGAGAGCATGGCGGTGAAATTCTGCGCACTGACGCTGTGGAGCCTGTGCACGAAGCGCCTCTCCGAATCTGGCATAGAGATGCCCGTATCCACAGCCATGCAGATACTGGACACGGTGATGGCGATCGGAGACGAATCGACCTGGAGGATCAGCGACATATCCCCTGCACATCGTAGGATCTACGAGGCCCTCCATGTGCCATTGCCCGGACCGAGCATCCCGTCAGCCCCGTATGAGTACGCCCCCGGGATGCGCACCACCGACATGATGACCAGACAGACCGGATCGCAGGACCCGGATAAGTGGAGGATGTGAGATGAGCGAAGGACCGATCGACGATTACGACCGCATCAACAGGATGACGAGGGACATCGACAGGTCCCTCGAGGAGACCAGGCTCAGGATGAGACCGTACACGGTTGGCGCCGGCATACTCACGGCGAAGAAGTTCGGTTCCTGCCACGCCCTGATCCGCATATCGGAATCTTGCGGCCTCAGGGAGGATCTGCGCAAGGCCTACGGCCAATACGGCGACTGGGCACTGGCCAGTGCCGTATCGCTGCTCCAATCCTGTGCGTATCCCACATCATTCAAGGAGGAGATGGAGGGCAACATGTCCCGGGAGCTCCTCGGGATCGAGGACGTCTTCCATCCGTCGATGATAGACGAGCTGCTGGAGCACCTGGGATCGGATGCCGATGGGCGCGGGGAGCTTTTCTGCCTCCGCGTCGCGAGGGCCCCCCAGGTATACTCGTATGACAGCAGCATCGTGGGCGAGGACGGCAGCACCGTGTTCGGCGATGCGGACCTTGTGATAATGTTCGAGAACGACAGGAATGGCATCCCCGTCCATTTCACCATTGACATCTACAAGTCCCTGAGGGAGATGGAGATGATCAACTACATGAAGATCATGCGTGAGCTCGGAGCCGACAGATGCACCTACATCTACGAACGCACCTACCCCGGAAGCGCCGCATGGATCGAGAGGATGGTGGAGCGCGGGGCGGAGTTCATCACCACCGCGCTGCCGGACACGCCGTGTGCCGTGAAGGTCGCGGGGATGGTCGACGATGGCGAGCTGCACGAGCGTCACGGCAAGAGGTACAGAGTATGCTCGGTCGAGGCGGGCATCGTATCGAAACACATCCGCGGACTCCGTGAGGCACCCGAGAGGACCGATGACACGGAAACCATGGAGATCGTCTCCGAGGGGGATCCGAAGATCCACACCTCCCGCCCACAGGACCGCATAACCGTCTGGGCATTCAGACGCGAGGACGACGACGTCGAGGAACCCGAACGCCTGATGGCCCGCATAACCGTCATCGAGAGACATCTCAGGAAGCTCGATCCGGCGGAGGCCATCAAGCAGTTCAGGGACGTCGCAGGACGCTACGCACGGTTCTTCGACATCGGCATCAGGGACGGGCGCCTTCGGATCTCGGTGAAACAGGACGAGCTGGATGTGGCCCTCAACGGTGTGAAGGTCCTCTACACCCGCGGGTTCGAGACATGGGAGGATGTCATGGACTGCCTCGAGAACGGACGTGCGTTCGATGAGGCGATATCGATGCTCAGGGAGGACCTGATGATCGACAGGATCAACCTGCTGGAGGAGAAGGAGCACGGGATGTCCATGATCCGCTTCATCGCACTGATCCTATGGTGCGAGATGTCGAACCGTCTCTCCGATGCCGGTTACTCGGATCCCCTGGTCGATGTTATACGGTGGCTGGACACCATACTGGCCCGCGGGGACGGCATAGTCTGGCAGACCGTGGGCGCCACGCCCAGGACGCGCAGGATCCTCTCCGCATTGGATGCGCAGCTGCCGAAATCGCCGATGATGACCCTGAGGCATCGAGCGAGGCATGGTTCGACTGACAGGAAGTTCTCTGTCGGCCCATTCAAGGATGCGTTCGAGATGGATGGTTGGATGTAAGATTCAGCCCAATCGTGATAGTTTTGTGGGGTGGGGACCCTACCAACTCGAATGAAGATTGTTTCTAAGATCCCAACATACTGATGAGGATGTGCCCCTTCCATTGTCTGGAAGGGGCTGTTTGTTCACAGGGCTTTGTTTCACACCCGTCTCGCGAGGAAGTTTCCCCGATCATGTCGACGGATTGACTGGATTGCTTTCATCGATCCTTCTGTCACCATCGGAATATGGACACGACCATCGAGCATTCATCGAGTGTGTATGTGTCCTCCAATGACCATGCCTTGTCCAACAGATAGTTCACCGAGTAGTACTCAGTTTCCTGATAGCAGTATGGTCCTTCATTCGTTGCCAAACATATAGTTCCTGGTCTCGCAGTCTTTGATTCTGTCTTGTGGCTACCATATTCGTCAGTGTCGTAGTGTATCTCGAAGGAATCACCCTGTACGTTGACGGTGGTCTCGCATTCCAGAATCGTATAGTCCCAGTTCTTTTCGACGTGCACAGTGGACTGTAACGCTTCCAAATCGACAGTGTGGTTTTCAAGTGTACTGGATGAGAATGAAGGACCATAGTCCAGAAGCTCCGAGTTCACATGTTCGCATGATATCGTCATGTCGGCAATGGCCTTATTGTTCTCGAAGAGGGAGGAATCCGGATATGGGGTTCCGGTGAGACTGTACTCGGTCAATATCAGATTCACTTCCCAGTCGTCGGTGCTACTCTTGGTGTACTTGGTCTCGATGACCATCTCTCCGAGCCCTCCTTGATTGACCTTGGTGAAGGCGTATAGAATCGGAGGGTCAGTGGTAGCATTTCTCGTGATATTGGCCGTCTTGTATGATTCGGCCCACTCGTATGCGGTCAGCATGGAGTCTTCTGCATCCATTCCAACATAGCTATAGCAGTACGTGGCACCTGATAGAGGATCGTGACGTATCCCATACACATCTGCATCGGTAGCAAAAGCCGTCGAATACCCTGTGTTCTCTGAAGAGATGAGTTCCGAAGACTCGGACATCAACAGAACGGCATTACCACTGTCTACGAGATCACGAACCTTGGAGTTCAACTGATGACGCTCCACCGTGGTTGCCCAATCTCCGTCGATGAGAACGATGTCGTCCCTGCCGATCGAATCGAATGTCGTTTGGATGGATACGTTGCATGGCATCTCTATAGATGAGATGGTTGCATCCGAGTCGGAAAGAACGACGAGTTCGGTGGTTTCCGGAACCTGAGATGTCATATATGATTCGTTAGAAACCGGAACTGACTGCATCTCCTGTACATCATGTGAAAGACAGATCGGAGACGTTCCTATGAAGTAGAACTCATCCTGGTCAGACTCTATGAGAGACTTCACCTGAGACGGGGATATGTCCAGTTCGGCCGCCTTATACGCAATCTGGTCTCTTGGTACGGTTATGATATTGTTCTCGATCCTTTCCTCTTCGGTCATGGTGTTGGGATTGCCAGTGGCAGGCATTTGGAATTCGAACACTCCTGTTGACAGCCACTTTATATCGGCTTCTGTGCTTCCATAGTAGATGGAGTACTCTGTCGATATTGAGGCTGTATTATCGGCATCCACTTGGACAACGAAAGAGGAATACTGACCAGTCTCTTCAACCCCTACCAACCAATTCCAACTCAACAAATCTGAATATTGGGCTTCAGTATGAGAAGCCCCTGACTTCATTAGATCAATTATTGTCGTTACAGCAGTCCAAGCAGAATCGATATGCCCACCTATTGCTGAAATAGCCACACCAATTATCGCCTCAGCTGCATTACTGATAGCCATTTGTGAGCCATCTGAACCATTAGTGCTCCAGACACCCCCCTCATCGACACCCAGATACAGTGTCATTGCAGAAGGATTTTCAATCTCCTTGACTTCAAACTTGGCTCCAAAAATACGGCTTGCATCATACGAACCAATTCCAGTCAATCCGTATTCATACATCCAATGTCCGCTATCGGTCCATGTTCCTCTCCATGTGCCAATAGCCGTTGTTGCATATGCATAGCCAAACTTTGTCTGTGCATGAGCTTCATTGGAATAGCACATAGCAGGCAAATTTAGTGGATTGGGCTTTACCTCATCACTGTTCGATGATGAGTTGTCAGATGGTGCGGATTCAGCCACACCGGTTGCAACTGTAGCCAGAAGTAGAATGGCAACAATAATGCAACCAAATCTGGTGATAGCATTCGTTGACATTTGAAATTCTCCTTTCACAGTGTTTGTGTAAAATGTTCACTGACACTACCAAGTTGAATGACAATCTTTATCGTGTCTACGCCTCTTTCGAATGTAGGTTTGATAGCACAATCAATGACTATCGCACCAGATCCGCCAATAGCATGACGATCGACCCACAGAGTATAGCTTACTGGATATCCATCTTCATCCTTTTCCGAGGCTCTATATACATGTGAAACCCCAGGAGTTCCCAGATTGTACTCGCTGTAGAATGTCTCGGGGATTATGCCCCCTTCCAGATACATGTATAGGCCCATGTAGTATGTATCTGGAACGATATGCAAATCTGCAACAATCAAGGCCCGCAGATCCTCGCCTTCATCGATGTAGAATATGGTTCCATTCGCGATGGAACCCTCCTCCGTCGTGAGATCGAAGTGATCGGTCTCAATCAAGCCATCGTTTATGTATAGGATCCTGTTGTTATCGCTCGATGTCGAAAGCAACACGATCGCAACGATCACGATGGCGAGAACTCCGAGAATTATCGCCACTTCCTTCTTCTCCATACCTACCTCCTAAGATCCGATTTTCGAATCACCATTCCCTATCTCGAATTCCTGCCATTCGGCAGTATATTAAAATAATAATATCAATTATTTAATTTATTTGATTAAGATAATAGTTAAATATTAACTAAAGTATCTCAATAATATAATATGATATTATCATGATTATAAGTCGATCCTTCTTCCCATGGTTACAGACATACCCATTCATGTTGATATAGTCGATTTCTGTGAGTTGGAATAGGATCTTCACGGCTACCATTCCCGGAATGATTCAAATCGATACATACGGATTACAGTACAGATGTAGCTCAATATCAGGTTCTCATTCGAATGTATAACCATACCGATGTGAATGTATCTGATCCTGTGCTTGAATGTTACAGACCATCGTTGGATTTCGAAGACCAGTCGTGTCGTGTTTGATAGTCTGGAGATATCTGATTGGTTGACCCAACATCTGCTCCCATGAATCTAATCCATCCAGAAAACCGATCGGAGGACGGTCCGATACATTGATAACAGGAACAAAATCGGATCGCGCCCCTCGTCAGACGGATGGAGCTGACCGCAACTCCGTCGTTAATTCTATTATCATCCATGCATCTCGCCCGACCCATGCTCAGAGCCCCCATCGGCAAACTGCTGATGATCGACGACAGGATGGTCCTGTGCTGCTGCCAGCGCCTCCTGACACAGTACAACGCGGAGGTGTTCGTGTGCAAGGACAGCCGCCTCTCCCTCCCGGAAATGGACATGAGACTCGACACCTGCCCGTACTGCGGATCCAGGAACGTCCTCCTCTACGATGCGGACGGCCCGAGGGAGGACCCGAGGACCTGCAGGGACGACCTGGAGGAGTACATCGAATCCACCACAGGTAGGATGAACGGCGTCAGGAACATCGGCAACGAGCACCTCGCCGAGACCGGAGGCGTCGTGGACAGCACCGCAAGCGGCATGGGGTTCATGTACCACAACATCAAGATGAAGGTCGACATGGTCAAGGATGCCCTGAACGTCCTGGACGAGTACCTGGCCCGATAACACCATCACCGCTTCCACAGCGTCACGGGTGGGTCTTGCCCGTGACGCTCTCCGGATCCACCCGCACCACTGCCGTGTTCCTGACGGATGCCTCCGGCATCCGCCGATCGCACATATGGGGGACGTACTTCCTTATGAGCGCCCTGAGCGCGGCATCCTTCTCGACCATGTCCCCGACGATGGTCGCCTTGCCGGAGACGACGACGCTCCCGTAGCCTGTGTTCACGTTGCATGGGGTCTCCCCCTCGATGATCAGGGAACCCATCTCCCAGACGGTCATCGACACACTGGGCCTCGCGATCATGTTCCCGATCTTCTGCCCCTTGCCGAGGCCGTGGAAGTAGATCCTCCCATCGAGGCATGCGAAATGGACGGGCGTGACGTACGGGGTACCGTCATCGTTGACGGTGGCGATGGCCGCCACCTTGGCCCTCTCGAGAAGCCCCCACACATCGTCCTCCCCCATCCGGTGGTCGATCATCCTCTGCTGCATGCGAACCGGATGTCCCCGGACATCGATAAGACCTCTCATGAATGTCTGCTGACGAGACAGATCTTCTGTCTCTTGTCGTTCGGCTTATCCGGATACTTGTACTCTACCAATCCCTGATCCATCAACTCATTCAGACAACGACGGAAGGCCCCTGTGATTCTGGAATAGCCGAGTGCCTTCGAGATCTCCGATGACGACGTGCACCCCCTCTCCCTCAGAACCTCCAGGATGCCGTCCTTTATCTCATCGGGTGTCCGGGTTCTACCGGCAGCCCCATCGACGGTCGTTATTGAATCGTCCGAGGGCGACTCCTCTTCCAAGAAATACGGATGTATGGGAAGCTCCACACGTATCGATCTACGGTCATCATCCGTTATGAATCTCGGCGGAGGGGATCCGTTATCCCTCATCGCTTTGAATATCATCGGTATCCCGCTGTTGCGCATCTCCGCAAGATCCATTTCCTTCAGATAGTCCCCGAGACGGCTGTTACGACAATAGTCACAACGGAAATCACCACGGTCCATGTTCTCCCGGGTGATGCTCCTGTCAAGACCGGGATAGTTTATCACGGCGATCATGTCGCTGTAGATCCTCACCTTCACCGGCTCCTGGATCTCGTAGTCCCTGTGGAAGTAGGCATTCACCACGACCTCCCTCAATGCCGCCACCGGATAGTTGACCACGGTCTCGGCCTCGATTCTGTCGAATCTCTTCCTCGTGATCGTACCTATGATGCCGTTATTGAGGAACATCATCATCTGCTGGATCTGGTAGGCGACCGGCCCCGTGAACCTCACATCACGCATCACCTCGCCTGAAGCCTGATCAATCACGGACACCTCGGCATATGTCTTCGGAAAGAACTCCTCAGGATGCATCGAGAACATCATCAGACCGACGTTCACCGGACGCGGGAGGTCGCTGGGACCACGGACTATCCCCATGGCCCTGTACACGGAGATGGCGGATGCCGTCTCAACGTCGATGTTGCTTCCCACAGACGTCAGATACTCACTCACATACGGCCACGAGATATCGGTTATCGTAGCCGTGCCATTCACACTGTTATCGAAGGTGGTTTTGCTCGATGACCCCCTGATCAGCGCGACCTCCTCATCGTGATCCGCACGGACCGTGTTGGACAGCCTTCTGATGTAGTACGCCCTTTCCTTGGATTTTCCATCTCCTACCGATACTGGACAGGTGTACGGACGGCTTTCGCCCGGAGGTGCCCATATCACACAGAGGGTGGTACCCCTATAGGTTTCCTGGGACATCCTTGGCATATACCTCGGCTCAAGAAGATTGCATAATCTCGTCAACTCTCTGTCTATCTTGGAAATCTCCTCGGGGGTCACGCCTGGAAACTCGGCAGGGAGACCGCCATCCTCCCTTATCCCTATGATTATGTATCCACCTCCCATGTTGTCATAATCGTTGGCAAACGCACATATCGTGTGGAGGATACGTTCAGGATTCCAACCCTCCTTGTATTCAAGACGGCTATTCTCTACAGTCCTTCCGTCCAGTATCTTGCCGATGTTTATTGGGAGTATCCCGAGCTCCATGACTCGTCATATGTTCAGAAGTACTTGTGCTTGTGCTTGTGCTTGTGCTTGTGCTTGTGCTTGTGCTTGTGCTTGTGCTTGTGCTTGTGCTTGTGCCGACCCCGGAATTATAGGACAGAATCAGCCGCATTTATAAACCATTTATAAAGAAGATTCAGCAATCGGACGAATCCGGAAGCATTCCAGGAACAATTTCCTACAATCTACTTGTGCTCTACTTGTGCTCTACTTGTGCTCTACTTGTGCTCGAGCACAAGCACGAGCATGAGTAACGCCGTTAACAAACTCATTGGCGGGACCCGGCCACGCCGCAGGCCTCCTCCGCCGTCTTGAGACAGGCCATGAGGTCGTCCGCCGTGCTCCGGAGGGTGCCGGCCGACTCCGAGGACATGTGGAAAAGGAGTTTTGAGCCCCGGAGCTCGGACTCGACGTACCCCGTGTTGTCGGGATCCAGAGAGGATATCACCGCCCGGGCGGTGGCCTCGTCCGGATAGTCGACCTCGAGCTCCAGGGTCAGCATGAGGGGATCACTTCCTCTGGGAGCGGACGAAGTCGGCGATCTCGCGCCCGACCTCGGCCGTGGACAGCTTGCCGCCCAAGTCGGGGGTGGTGAGACCCTCGTCCAGGGAGCGCCTGACCGCGTCGTGCAGCATCCTGCCCTCCTCGGGGAAGCCCTGGTTCTCCAGGAGCATCTGCGCCGCCAGGACGGCGGCGATGGGGTTGGCGATGCCGCGACCGGCGATGTCCGGAGCGGACCCGTGGATGGGCTCGAACATGCTGACGCCCTCGGGGTTGATGTTACCGCTTCCGCCCATGCCGAGACCTCCCTGGAGCTGGGCGCCCAGGTCGGTGAGGATGTCGCCGAACAGGTTGGGCACGGCGACGGTGCCGAATGTCTCCGGGCGGACGATCATGGCCATGGCCATGGCGTCGACGAACATGAACTCCAGGTCCAGGCCGTACTCCCTGGTCTTCTCCTGGAAGATCTCGCGCTGCATGCCGTAGTTGCGGGTGATGACGTTGGCCTTGTCCACCAGGGTGACCTTCCCGTCCCCGCGGGAGAGGGCGTACCTGCAGGCGTAGTCGGCGAACCTGGTGACCGCCGTCTTCGACAGCAGACCGATCTCGAAGGCGAAGTCGTCGCCGTTCGAGGAGTGGGCCTCCAGGTCGATGTCCAGGTCGTAGAGCTCCCTCTTGACGTGGACGTGCGCCCTGTCGCCACCGGAGCTCGGTCCGAAGGTTCCGTTGGCGCCCATGTAGAAGTCCTCGGTGTTCTCCCTGAGGAAGTGGATGTCGAAGGGGACCTCCCTCTTCAGGGGGACCAGCGGGAACCAGGACGTGACGGGCCTGAGGTTGATGTACTGGTCGAAGACCGCGCGCATCTTCAGCAGGATGCCCTGCTCCAGCACGCCGGGCTTGACCCGGGGGTCCCCGATCGCTCCGAAGTAGATGGCGTCCTTGGACTTCAGGAGCTTCACGTCGTCGTCGGTGAGGAGCTCGCCGGTGCGGAGGTACCTCTCGGAACCGATGTCCACGTACTCGGGGTCGAACTGGAACGAGGAGATCTCGGAGACCGCGTTCAGCACATCCATACCGGCCGCGATGACCTCCTTGCCGATGCCGTCGCCGGGGATGATCGCGAGATGCTTCATCGGAACTTCCCCTCCTTGATGAGGTTCATGAGCCCGCCGGAGCGGATGAGCTCGGTGATGAACGGCGGGTACTCGGGGAAGGTGTACTCCCTGCCCCCGCACTCCACCGTCCCCTTGTCGACGTCGACGGTGGCGGTGTCGCCCTCCTTCGCGTCCACCTTGCACTCCACCAGGAGGAGCCCGGTGTTGAACGAGTTGCGGTAGAAGATCCTGGCGAAGCTCTCGGCGATGATGCACGAGAAGCCGGCCTCGCGGAGCGAGAGGGGCGCGTGCTCCCTGCTGGAACCGCATCCGAAGTTGCGTCCGGCGATGAGGATGTCGCCCTTCTGCACCTGCTGCCCGAATCCGGGCCTGACCTTCTCGAATATGTAGTCGTTGAGGTGGTCGAGGTTCGCCGCGACGAGCCTCTCCGCCGGTATGATCTGGTCCGTGTCCACGTTGTCGCCGAAGACCCAGACCCTTCCCTTGATCTGCTCCATTCACTGCACCTCCGGAAGCTGGTCGGGGGTGACGATCCTCCCCGCCACGGCGGAAGCGGCCACGACGGCCGGTCCGGCCAGGTACACGTACGAGTCCTTCGCGCCCATCCTGCCGATGAAGTTACGGTTAGTGGATGCCACTGCCCTCTCGCCGGGGGCGAGGATGCCCATGTATCCGCCGAGGCAGGCGCCGCAGGTGGGCCCGGAGACGAAGGCGCCGGCGTCGAGGAAGATGTCGATGAGCCCCTCGTCCGCCATCTGGCGCATGACGCGCTGCGATGCGGGGACGACGATCATCCTCACGCCGGGGGCCACGTGGCGTCCCTTGAGGATCTCGGCGCCGATGCGCATGTCCTCGATCCTGCCGTTGGTGCACGATCCGAGATACGCCTGCTCGATCGTCACGTCCGCATCCTTGACGGGGCGTCCGTTGCTCGGGAGGTGGGGGTAGGAGACGAAGGGCTCGATCTCGGAGAGGTCGTACTCCAGGGTCTGGCAGTAGACCGCGTCCTCGTCGGCGTCGACAGGGGTGTACTCCCCGCGGACGGTGTCCTTGATGTACTCGCAGGTGAGGTCGTCGCAGGGCCAGATGCCGGCCTTTCCGCCGCACTCGATGGCCATGTTGGACACGGCGAGCCTGTCCGGGACGGAGACGTTCTGGATATCCCCGTGGAACTCGAGGGCCTTGTAGTTGGCCCCGTCGACGCCGATGTCGGTGATGATCCTCAGGATGAGATCCTTGCCGCCGACGTACTTGCCGAATTTCCCCTTCAGATTGACACGGATGGTCTCGGGGACCTTGAACCAGAGCTTGCCGGTGGCGAACGCCGCGGCGGCCTCGGTGGACCCGATGCCGGTGGACAGTGCGTTGACCGCACCGTAGGTGCAGGTGTGGGAGTCCGCTCCGACGATGAGCCTTCCGGGGGCGGCGAAGCCCTCCTCGACCATCAGCTGGTGGCACACGCCGCTCTTCCCGATCTCGAAGTAGTTGGGGAGCTGGTGCTTCTGGGCGAACTCGCGCATCTCCTTCGCCTGGGCGGCGGAGTCCACGTCCTTCGCGGGGACGTAGTGGTCGGGGATGAGGACCATGCGGTCCTTGAACATGGTGTCCCTGCCGAGCTTGTCGTACTCGCGGAACGCGATCGGTCCGGTGACGTCGTTGACCATCACGTAGTCTATGTCCGCGACGACGATCTGCCCCGCGCGGGCGTCCTTCCCCGAATGGGCGGAGAGGATCTTCTCTGCTATCGTTTTGCCTGCCATTGTATCACTTGGAATGTCACTGATTGTCATATCTGGCGAAGTCGCGGTTTATGGCCGAGATCATCGCATCGATGGAAGTCTGGACCACATCGGTACCGACGGCCTTCCCGACCACGAGTCCGGTGCCTTCACGCTCCGCGTTGCGGACCATGACCGTGGCCTCGCAGAGCGAGTCCGAGAGCCCGTTGATCGCGGCGAGCTTGTACTCCCCGAGGGTGTACCCACCGCCGACGGCCTCGGCGATCGCCCTCATGGCCGCATCCACGGGTCCGACGCCGACCTCCGCGACGCTGCGGGACTCTCCCTTGACCCTGAGGTTGACGGTCGCCGTGCTGGTGATCCCCTTTCCGGTCATGACGGCGACGCCATCCAGGATGACGGCGGGGTCACCTATGACGGAGCTGTAGAGGATATGGTCGACGATGGCCCTGAGCTCCGCGTCGTCGATCTCCTTGTCGCCGATGGCGGCCTCCTTGATGGCGGCCATGAGCTCGGGCATGCGCTCCTCAGGCATCTTGATGCCGAGCGCATCGAGCCTTCCGCGGACGGAGTGCTCTCCGGAGTGCTTGCCGATGACGATGTGCCTGTCCACGCCGACGAGCTCCGGAAGGAACGGCTCGTAGGTGGCCGAGTTGGCCATCACCCCGTGGACGTGGATACCGGACTCGTGGGCGAAGGCGTTGCGGCCGCTGATCGGCTTGTTGTACGCGACAGGGAACCCTGTGATGCGCTCCACGGTCCTGCAGACGGGTCCGATCTTGGAGAGGTCAATGGTCTCAACGTTGTAGTTGGCGAAGAGGTTGACCGCGATCTCCTCGAGGGACGCGTTGCCGGTCCTCTCGCCGATGCCATTGATGGTGGCCTGACAGATTGTCGCTCCCGCCTCCACGGCGGCGATGCTGTTGGCGACCGCGAGACCCATGTCGTTGTGGCAGTGGACGGAGATCGGGACCTTGATGACCTTGGCGATCTCGCCGATGAGATAGCTCATGCCCTGGGGCACGATGACGCCTACGGTATCGGGGACGTTGATGGCGCAAGCACCGGCATCAACGACCGCCTTGTAGACCTCGAGGAGGTAGTCGAGCTCGGTGCGGGTCGCGTCCTCGCAGGAGAACTGCACATCCACCCCTCTTGAACGGGCATACTCGACGGTGTCGACGGCCCTCTCGACAATCTCCTCCTTGGTCATCTTGAGCTTGTATTCCCTATGGAGGGGGCTCGTGCCGATGAACGTGTGGATGCACGGGACCCCTGTCTCCACGGCGGCGTCGATGTCCTTGCGCACGGACCTGGCGAGGCTGACGACCGTCGCATGCGGACCAGCGTCAACGATCTCCCTGATGGTCTTGCGTTCGATGTCGGACGAGACTGCGAATCCCGCCTCGATGTAGTCCACGCCGAGGTCGTTGAGGGCCGCGGCTATGCGTACCTTCTCCTCGGCGCTGAGTGCGATGCCCGGAGCCTGCTCGCCGTCGCGGAGCGTGGTGTCGAATATCTGGATCGGTCCGCGACCCTCAGGCAGCTTCGGCAGGGCGACCTGGTTGTAGGGGCTGACTGCCAACATCGCACGCTTGCTAGCGTTATCACTGGTCTGAGATTCCATTTTCAACACCTCAAACCCGTCTTTAGCTCACACTATTCACTGCAGAAGGAGCAGAAGCGGGGTGTGAACGTTGCAGATCATCTTGATGACCTCTGACGGTGAAACGTGGATGAATGGACACTATTTAGGCTCTTCTATGAAGACCCCGCGAATGCGGGGAGCACTCTTTGACACACCCTTGATACAATGTGCTCTAAGGAACACCCACGCAAGGCGTGGAATGAATATCCGGAGCATGAACCAGTACTTTTGGGTTGGCATTGCCTCTGACTTCACAAAGACCTGAGCATTATTCATGGAGAATGCTCATGGATTGCTCCCGCATTAGCAATGAATGCTTGAACGCACTGGAGTTTCCACTGGCTTGAGTAGAATCACTCCCGCATTTCGGGGAACACCCGACCACGAGCCCAGTCCCCTCACGCTCGGAGGGATCACCCCCGCATTCGCGGGGAGCACGTTATCTGGCCCTCCAATACCTTGGTCGTCGTGGGATCACCCCCGCATTCGCGGGGAGCACGGTGTTTGGCGTGGTCCGGAAAGAGTCTCGGTGGGATCACCCCCGCATTCGCGGGGAGCACTTGATGCACTCGATGGCCTGGAGGCGGTAGACCGGATCACCCCCGCATTCGCGGGGAGCACCTCGCTATCCCAGGATTGGCCACCACAGCGAAGGGATCACCCCCGCATTCGCGGGGAGCACAATGCACGATGTCTTTGTCGAGCGTCGCGTCTCGGATCACCCCCGCATTCGCGGGGAGCACTTCAAAGCCCTGTTGAACTCGCTCTATGGCAAGGGATCACCCCCGCATTCGCGGGGAGCACCTGGAATCATCCATCAGTTTCCACCCGACACCGGGATCACCCCCGCATTCGCGGGGAGCACATCCACCGGTATCGAGGACATCGCACGATAGAGGGATCACCCCCGCATTCGCGGGGAGCACACCAAAATAAATGGATGAGCCAGACGCGCGGAACCTCTCACGGGATTATCACCAAAAGGACGATAAAAATTTAGTTGTCTATCAACATTCTGATGCCAAAATAATATCGTTTATGCAATGATTCATAAATCCGGACTATCGAACCGCTACAGGACCTCTCATCTGGATCTATACCAAGATTCCTGCACACGGATTCCAGACCTGTATCCCCGAGATTATGTAGTCTCCCCTTCACCAACTCGGACACATCCGTTACACGTTCCCGATCCAGGACGTGTGTTGACTGATCCTGCAAGGAACTGCACCTGCCTCCCCGCACGATACATGACCACCCTCTCCGACCGCGAGATCGCATCCAGCGATTCCTTGAGCAGAACATCGGACTGTCCCTCCCTCCATTGTCCCCTTTCCACGATGCGTCCGTTGCGGACGGTCGTAAAATCCACCTCTGTGATGCGTCCGATCTCGAGGGAGGGGGAGCTGTAGCCTACATGAACTGCGGTGTAACAGGAGTCCTGCCTGTCCGTTTTGGGATTCATCGCTCTGCGCATGCGGCTGGCGTTGCTGAACCCGCCTCTCATCGTGTCTCCGACCCCCTGGCGCATCATCACCTTGATCCCATCAATCTCCTCGAGACCCCATTCCGTGTTGTGGACGCGGATATCGAACTTCTGATCGTTATCTGCCGAGAACGCCATGATCGCCCTTCCGGAACCAACGCTGGAAACTATGCGCTCCCAGAGCGAATCGCGGACACGGGCGGCGATATGGCCGACATACACCCCGGTGCTGATCTCGAAGAGCCATTTCGTGAGATCCCCGCGTAGCGAAGGAGGACAGCAGGAGAGGACCACCACTATCATCCGTCGTCCTCCCCGAACTCCGTGTACGAGACGCCGCTGGTCACGGTTCCTCCGTCATCGTCCCACAGATAGAGCACGTTCACCTCCTGGTCTGGATCGTCGGCATCGAGAAGATAACGTATATCCCGCACCATCCTCTCCATTACGTGGTTCCTGCGGATGGCGTCCCTCATAGCATGTCTGGTCGCTGACGAAATGTCGGCACAACCCTCGGATGCTAAACGGAATGCGAGAGGTATGCAGATTTCCGCCTTGTAGAGATCGGCGACATCATAGACGAAAGAACGCTCGTGACCGCAGTGAATGAATCCGAGACCAGGCGAACACCCCATAGCCACTATGACGCTGTGTGCGGCCCCGTACAGACATGAGTTCGCCACGGTCAACGACTGGTTCACGGGATCGCTGGCTGTGAAGTCGGATGGGTCGTAATCCCTCCCAGACCATTCCACTCCGGTCTCCCTCGATGCTCTGGCATACGCGGACCTGATCCTGGAACCCTCCCTGCCGCGGAGTTGCTGCATGGTCAGACGAGACACGTCCTCCCCCGGGAAGCGCATCCCATACATCCTGCGGGCCACGTCTATGCGCGACCTTGTGTTGGTCGCAGCCGCTGCCTGCTTCATCAACAGGGACGAGGAATGGGTCAGGGGCCTACCGTGTGCGTAGTACCTGACACCGTCATCCCCGACCCACAGCACCGAGGCCCCGGCATCCCCGAGCAGCTCCATCGCGCGATGGGTAATGGTTGTTCCGGGTCCGAGAAGGATCGCCCCGATGGTGGCGACCGGGATGCAGGCGACCCCTCTCGAATCCGTGACCGATATCGCGCTGTCCGAGCGGTTGACCTTGCAATGGCTCAGATACAGGAACGATATGCGGTCACGAATCCTCGGCAGCTCCTGGATGTCCGGCCTATCCGCACCCGGGACCTTGGTCATAGTCCTGCCAGCGTAAGCAAGCCGCAACCGTAGGCCTTCGCCCTGCCGATTCCGGATGTCATCGCATTCCTCAGCAGATCCGCATCCGTGACCCTCAGTGTTCCCTCGAACGTCACCATGCTTATCGTTACGAGGGAACCGTTCCTGTCGAACTTGCGGATATGCCTCTCCACGATATCGAATGCCGGTTCGCCCTGAGGCGAGCCGGCGATCTCGAAACCGCATGAAGCTGCACGGCCCTGCAACCAACCCTTCTGCTGCGATACCGTGACATGTGGCATCACCTTCCCGCGGCTGCCGCCTGTGTGGACGCTGTGGACGGGATTGGCCGTTAGGCGGAACCTCCATTCCTGTCCGCTCTCGATGCGTGACAGGAATCCGTCATACTCCAGGACGTCCCACCCCTGTTCCGACTCGGGCCATCCGTACTGGTCCACCATATGGCTGAAGTCCGGTTTCCTGGAGCTCTGGACGAGGAAGTAGGTCGATGGACCGAGATGGTCCACCCTCCACAACACCCTGTCAGTCTCCCCCGGACCGAAGGATGGGAAGCTGGCCATGACCGCGGCGTGCATGCGCTGCTGGGACTCCATCATCGACAGGGTGCTGCGTCTGCGCGGATTGACCTCCACACGAGAGAGATACATCGGCTGGACCCCCTGATCACTGAAATGGGGTCGTGATCCGTGACGATCGGTTTTCTGCGACTGTCCGGATTATCGAACGATACGAAATCGAGAACATGACGCACCTGGCGGTATCCGTACTCGCGACGCCTGGGATCGAACGATTCCGGCACATCGCGCACCATGGAATCCGCCCCTTCGGCATCGGAATCCATGACCGCCTCCAGGCTGACCTTCGGCAGGGACTTGCGTCTGTACCATGCGGATGCCTGCCACCCCTCCTGTGACAGCGCCTCTGTCAATCCGAAATCACGGACGCCCAACGACAGAGGCTGGGTGGGAGGACATGAGCGCCTGCCGAGGAACGGCGGGAACATGGGGCTCTTTAGAGCTGCGTCTATGTCCCCTACGATGCCCGCATCCCCTTCCAGACCTGCCAGGAATATGGCGTCCGACAGATAGTAACGGTCGATGGTGAACATGACCTCGTCCTTCTTCGGATTCCCGACCGTTTGGTAATCCCTCATCATCCTTCCGGGCTGATCCGCCCTGACACCGAACCTGAGGTCGCTGAGATCGTCCAGCACATCACGCCTCGAGCGCCCCATGGCGGAGGCCACAAGCCCTATCACGGCACTCTTAGATGGCATCACGCCCGAGGATCTCGTGTTGTATACACTGTCCACACCCCATGACTGCATGGGCGCGGCCAGCCTCAGCAGCACGGTAGGCATCTCACTGCTCCTCGGAGATCGCTGACACGATCTGATCAAGGGCCGCCTGGAGACTGACGGTCTCTGCATCCGTGTCCACGCCTCCGCTGATACGCCATTCCCTGATTGCCGGCGGAACGAAGCTACGTATCGAATAGACATATGATTCTAGAGCCTTGACGGAGTTCTCCGAGTATCCGCCCTTGTCCCTTCCAGGCTGAACCGGGGTCTCGAAGGCCGCGGCGCAGTTGACCGGCTGATCATCGCGGAGCTCGATTAGCACGTACTCGGGGATCGTCCTGTTGGCGAACGTGTTCATCTTTCCGGTGGGCATGGACAGTATGAACGCCCTGACGAACTCCCTCACGGCGATGGCAGTTACCGATGGGTCATCTGACAGCTGCCTCTCGAGATCATGGACGGCCACCGTGGCATAGCGGTACATCGTCGACGAATTGAACTCGATGGTACCGATCATCCCTGCACCGGGATTGTCGGCAGGGGATCTCTCGTCCACCGCCGTGTAGTAGTCGAACTCGTTCGTGACACGATGGGTGGAGATGGCGTGTGCCACCTGCGCCGAGGCATCAGCGTTCATGCTAGGATCATCGGCCACCATGCGACCGAAGAGGGCTATGTCGATGCCGGTACCGGCGTTTAGGGCGGCCTGGGCCTTCTTCTTGTCGTAACCCCCTGCAATCGCGAGAGCGGCTACGTTCTCCGCCTGCTTCCTGCTCATGAAGAACAGAGCCTTGGCCTCCGGGACATCATCCCCATCGTCATCCTTGCCCTTCTTCTTCGCAATCTGGATGCCGGCTGCAGTCAGGACGTCCACGGCCATCTTCTGTGCATTTGCCTCGGGGATAGAAGGGTCCTGCCTGACTATCTCCTCGTACACGAGCTCGACAATCTTCTTCGTCCTGGTTCCGAGCTCCCCTTCATCAACTGTTCCTTTGAAATACTCCCTGACAGCCCTCTTCCAGCTCTGGGACGACACCCTCGAACGGTTGGTGCCCCCATATGTGCACGTCTTCGGGCTGCCTGTGTCATCGCGGTTCACGCAGCTGGGCGGAATCGTCTGAATCACATGTATGTCTATGTACATTCTCTTGTTGTTTCCCATTTTCATTCCTCCTTGTTCTCCTCATTCCTGTCTGCTTTCTCTGCCCTGAAATAGTCCTGGCCCCATCTGAGACGTACGGCGCGCCTGCCGCCCGGCATCCCATAGAGATAGATATCGCGTGCAAGGGCTGGATAGTCGAATGCTATGGGCCTGTCCGACGCCTTGAGAAGCTGCACGATCCTGCGCGCATGATTGGCGACCTCCGTGATGCTCTCCGAGGTCACCAGCGCATCGAAGCGCTTCTTCACGGGTCCGCCTGACTCATCGGACGGGTCCGTGAGAAGACGGATGGCCGATGCGAAAGAGCGTTCGGATGTACTCATCTGGGCATTCGAGCCCTGCCTGTGCAGCGCGTAGAGTGTGAGGGCAGTATGGATGGCCCATTCCGCATCGGTGGCCTGGATGATGCCGCTGCCCTTAGCGGTAAGCTCATCTGGGATGCCTTCCATGGTTATCGACCAGACCTCCGCGGAATCCGCAGGGTCCTTTCCGAGACCGCGCCTGAGGACGGCGAGCCTCGCCTTGTTCTGAGGATCGTCCGTCTGCAGGACGGCTATCCTCCCCTTCACGAATCTGTGGACTGCGTCTGCAGTATCATACATATCATTCACCTCAGGATCTTGTTGACCGTGTTTTTGAAGAACTGAAGTCTGCTGAATGCGTTCCTCTCCATATCGCGACCAGTGATCGCCTTGATACTGCATCCGTTCACCATGTCATCGGCCATGGAGAAGAGCAGGGAGCGCATCTGACGCTCCCACTCGGCGATCCTGTCGTCTTCTGAATCCGAATCGGGATCGATGGCTGAGAGCCAGACCCTGAACGGTTTGTCGAGTCTGAAGTAAGCCTGCTCCATGGCCACGGAACGCAACTTCGGCAGGTCCAATGACTTCTCATCCTCCCCTTCGGCCACGGCCAGGTTCTGTACGAATCTCCCGAATGCCATGACACATTGATCAGTGGAGTCGAGGGAATCCGAGATGCGGACCCTCCAGTTCCTGCCGAGATCGGAGAGAATCTGGGAATTCAGCGACAGGGCATCGTTTACCACACCCGTTGCTACGAAATCCTTGTCGCCATAGGTCACGGCAGTGGTGGTCAGCCTGACATTGCCCTTCGCTATGATTCCACGGCTCGCCAGACGGGACACCCACTTCACCACGCCAGGGTTGTTGTCCTCATCACGCTCCAAGAGGAGCGGATTGAAATCACGCCAGATGAACCGGGCAGGATCGTGCCTCGACGGCACCCATCCTCCCTCCTTGGTGCGATGCCAAGCCGTCATCTGTTCGATGAACGCGTTCTCCTTCTGGAAGAAGTCCCCGCCGAGCAGAAGGAATCCTGTGACTCTCTCCCCGTTCCTCTTCAGGAGTATCCTTCTGGACTGGATGGTCAGAAGTTCGATGGGGCTTCCCGGCAGGGGGATCTCCCTGCGTTCTGTGACGTTCGCGACCTCTGGTTCCCACGTTGCCACGCCATCAGTGAACGGCTCGTTCAGGATCATATTGTAGAACGGCATGTTCAGGAGCAGCGTCTGGAAGAGGTTGTCCCCTGCGAAATACACTGGCCCGATCTTGCCAACCCATCCCGCACCTGGCGATGGGAGCCCGGATTTTGGAACGGTCGGCTTGGCCGAGGTATCATCATAGGCGATTACATGGAGTAGCCATCTGGCCGCCTCCGGATAGCTTATGCTCTCCTTGGCAACACCGCTCACCATCTGGAAGAACCTCGGTTTGTTGGAACTCTCGGAAAGCGTCCCTATCAGCTTGGCTGCGGAGTACTCCGTCCCTTTGTCGATCGGGGCCTGGTAGAATGGACGCGTCGGATGGAACAGGTAGAACCTGTCCTCGTACCTATCCAGATATCCTCTGATGGCGGACTCGTCGAATCTGCCGGCATCCATGACCTGCTTCCATGATGATGTGGCGGACCCCACATCATCGATCCCATCCAGCCATCCGCGGTTGGCGGCATAGGCCGTTGCCATCAGAAGCCTCATCAGAGCATAGTCCAAGGTAGGAAGTTCACTCGATATGCGGAGATACTCGTGGGCATGGACCAGCACATCCTCCAGACCCACCTCCTCGATCGTCCCATCCTCTTTCATCACCGGTATCCACTTCTCGCGGATCAGGTTGAATTCTTTCTCGATCATCGCAAACCCTCATTCCATACTCCCTGTCGTACCTCATCCTGAGCCCCTCGAACGTCACCGTCAGGTCCTCATCCAACAGGAGGAAGAGTTCCCCTGCGAGCCAATGGGACTCCTGCCACACCTGAGGTATGATGTTTTGCTATATAATGTACTCTAGTTTATTCACAGTCTCATCTATGTTGTACCTGCGGGTCAATCTGCCCGGCAGGCGTATCTTGCACCCTGCCATCTCGTATGCCAATCCGACATCCGGACAGGAATCCGGAGGTATGATCGAACCTCCGGTCTCCCCCACCCAGGGCAAAGTTCTGAAATTCCCCGCATGATCGCGACATACCAGGATGACCTCCACCGACGGATCTGCATCCCTGACTGTGCATTCCGCCATTCTTTCGGTTTTGTCCGACAGGGCCATCTCTAGCCATCCCACCAGACTGCCATCGCCTTCCGGAGACCTGTCCGGACGACAGATCTGGAAAGCCCTTGCCTTCCTCCTCTCGATTGATATCAGGTCACTATCATCCCTTTTGGCATCGAGATAATCCTCGAAGACTTCCGTCCCCCATGGGATCCCGGATGGATCGTAAGCGGATTCGACCAACCTCGGGATATCGTCCGGTATGTTCAGGGATTCCGGAAGGAGCAGACGGGCATTCATCAGATGGAATCTGCCGTAGACGGCCTCCGAACCCTTCTCGAATTCCTCACTATCTGTGTCGAGGACCAGACATGTCGCTTCGGCCATCTTGGAGGAACGCGGGTTGTCATGCCTGTGCAGACGTCCGATACGCTGGATCAGCAGATCCATGGGACAAATGTCGCTGACCAGCAAATCGAAGTCAATGTCCAGGGATTGCTCCAACACTTGTGTCCCGACAACGATCGTCCTCGTCTGCTGAGTGTTGTGGGCCTCATGCAGAGCATCCATGACATCCGACTCTATGACCGAACGATCGGTTCCGGTGAACGCAGAATGGATGAGAATTACACGATCATCTGGGTATTCTGACTTCAGTTTCTCGTAGAATCCCTGTGCACGGGCAACGGTATTGACTATAACACCGGCACATCCCCCGTTCTGCAGAAATGCATGCAGCTTGTCCATCATCTCCGAATCCGTGACGCGCTCGATTCTGACATCATACCTTCTTGATGAAGAACCGGGAAATACATAGGATGTCTCGTTTCCATCCACTACGGAAATCCTCGGATACGCCATGGAATCCTCTTCGGTTTGATCGACGCTACTGTTGGAGTAGGACTCCATGAGCATCCTACGGGTCCCCGAGGGAAGAGTGGCAGACATCAGTATGACGGGCACTCTGTAAGACCCCAGCCAACGCAGCACGAGTGAGAGATAACTGCCCATGTAAGCATCATAAGCATGACATTCGTCAATCACCACGACCTTGCCTGACAAGGCCAGATGCCTCAAGGCCAGATGCCTCTGCTTAAGACCAGCCATTAGAACCTGATCAACAGTCCCTACGACGAAATCGGACAACAGCCCCTTCTTGCGACCGCTGAACCAATCCATGGCTACGATGTTGCCTGACACCAAGTTGCCATCTTCGCCCCCGACCCTCATATTTGAAGATCTGAGCCTGTTGAACTGATTGTTGAATCTGGATTTCCCATGAGCGAGGAATATCGAATGACGATCGAAACCAGGGGACGCCTTCTCTGCCCAATCCAGGAATCTCTTGAATATCCCGTCAGCGGTGGCTTGTGTAGGCAGCGCAAATACCACTCCCCCATCCCCGAATCTGCTCGCCAGCGTCTCTGCGGCCACCAGGGCAGCTTCTGTCTTACCTTCACCCATCGGTGCCTCGATCACAATCATACATGGTCCGAAGACATTGGCTGCGACATCCGCCACTGCTCTCTGGAATGGCCTGGCCGTGAATCCGAACCTTCCCTCGTAGAGGTCATATGACGACCATTCGTCTTCCGCATCCCATCTCCTGATACCTATGCTGGCCCATGCCTCCCCGATGCGCTCGGATGTCGACTGTCCGATCCCATCCTCCGAATAGGGGAAGAGAGTCTCATCGCTGGCCATCCAATCGGACATTATCACGAGACCTGTCAGTACAGCCTGCGATTGGAGATCCAGTCTTATTTGGCGCACCATCCCGAGATCGAATGATGACAGCTGGCATGCGAAAACCAGGAGCTCGTCCTGCACCTCTACCCATGACTTCGATTTCGATCCCGTGTGTCCGCTGTAAGCGCTGAGATTCTCGAGATCCGCAAAACCCGGCGGCTTACCATGATGCCCTCCTAGAACCACACCAATGGTACGGTCGATTCCATTCCTCTCAAGGATCATCTCCGAGATGATAGCGTGCTTCGGGGAATGAGACTGGCTTAGATTTAGATTCAATTCAAGACCTGAACCTGCCAGCCTCTGACGACATTCCTCCTGAATATCAAGATTGGATGGTATGATCCTACATTGGAACGCGGGGGACGCTTTGCCAAGATCGTGAGCGGCGGCAAGAAACAATGCCAATCCCTCTGCCGTTTCCAAAGAAGCATCGGAACCGTCGGACATGCTAATCCCACGAACAATGATGCTTTTCACAGCCGGACTGACCCAATCATTCCAGATCTCCCTGCATACCATACATGAGTCGCTCATGTGGGTTGGAAGCGATAGCCAATCGGAGCTACCTCTCTGATTCGAGACCTTCGCCCAAAGGGATCTCGCCCTCACCGACAGATTGGAGGCCCGTTCTCCAGAGGATTCCATGATAGGGAATCGCAGCGGATATCCAAATATATGATGCTCGCTGTTATTCTTGTAATAATTGTATTACTTGTAATGTTTGTTATCTTTGTATTTTGACAATCAATAGATCCACTCGTTCACTGGACTAGCTTCTTAACATCCAGCCTGTGCGCCGCGAACTCCCTCGCCCTCAGCCCCTCGGGGACGAACCTCTCGTACTTCCCCATGTCCTCCACATCCTCCAGAAGAACCAGATCCTCAGGCTCCACCGACCGGATGTACTCTGCGATCATCACGCTGGCCTCCTCCCAGGTGAGGTCGGTCACCACGCGCATCCACAGTGGCGACGCGTGCATGGGCACCTGCGCTCCGATGCACATCAGCGCCCTCCGGATCGTCTCGAACATGCGGGTCCCCACCCAGGGGAACAGGATGAACCCGTCGGACGTCTCCACCGCGCCGCTGTACCCCTTCTCGCGGAACACGGCGCATGTCTCCTCCAGCTCCGCCCTCGCCGACGAGTCCAGGTACGGGTACGCGGAGTCCCCGCCCAGCACCTCCCTCATCCGGGCGGCGACCTCGTCGCTGACATCCGGCGGCATCGACTCCCACTTAGACTCGGCGGAGCCCTCGGGAACCTCCCTGACATCCGCCCATCCGTCCCCGACGCGTATCACCTGCCACACCTTGCCCGCCAGCGAGACCAGCTTCCCCTCGCTCGGCCTGCCCTGCACCGTCCCCAGGACCTCCCCGCCGGAGCGTATCTCCACGGACTCCTGGACCTCGAAGGTGGAGGCGAAGTCCCTGCCGTTGGCGATGGGCTCGCCCTTCAGCCCTATGAGCAGGGTGCCGTCCTCCATCCTCTGCAGGTGCCCCAGGGACAGCATGTGCATGGCCAGCTCCCTGTACTCCTCGCCGGAGATGTTCCTGAACGGCCACATCGCGAGCAACGTGTCCCTCAGCTCCGGCCACCTGACGTCGTGGTCGGCGCCCTTCAGGTATGCCAGCGTCTGATGGTACAGCAGACCGAACGGCAGAGGGTTCGGCTCGATCGGCTCCGTCCATCCCTCTCCGACGGCCAGCTCCTTGACCGCGATGGCGCGGACCAGGTCCATGGAGGTCCCCGGCGGGGAGGGGGACCACTTCGACTCGTCGTCGGTGCAGAAGACGATCATCTCCCTCCTGCCCCCGCGGCGCCCGGTGCGGCCCATGCGCTGGAGCATGGACGAGCAGGTGTAGGGGGCGCCGATCTGGACCACGCGGTCCAGGCCCCCGATGTCCATGCCCAGCTCCAGGGTGGAGGTGGCCACCACGGTGGGATGCCTGCCCTCCTTCAGATCCGCCTCCGCGTCCCTGCGGACGGAGGCGGCGAGGGAACCGTGGTGGATCCTCACCGGGTTCCCGGACCCCTCGGAGCGCGCCACCCTGTCCAGGGACCGGGCGGTCCTCTCGGCGGAGGCGCGGCTGTTGGTGAACACGATGCACGAGTACGGGTCGGTGAGACGGTTCAGCTCCCTGTAGTACGAGAGCACCGCGAGCTTGCGGGCGTCTCCCTCCGCGGGGATGCGCATGTACTTGACACCGACCCTGCACGGCACGCCGTCATTCGAGGACACCGTCCTTATGCCGCGGTCAGTGCCGGCGCGGAGCCACGCCTCGGCCCCCTCCGTGTCCGAGAGGGTGGCGGACAGCCCTATCCTCCTGGGCGAGCACCCGGCGATGCGCTCGATGGCGTCCAGCTCGCACAGGAGCTGGAGCCCGCGGTCCGACGCCATGAATGCGTGGACCTCGTCTATGACGACGAAGCGGAGGTCCGGGAACATCCTCCCGACGAGGTCGCGGTCGCAGACCACGCCCTGGAGGGACTCCGGTGTGATCTGAAGGATCCCCCTGGGATCCCTCCTCAGCCTCTCCTTGGACGCCTGGGATATGTCGCCGTGCCAACCGGTGACCTCCACGGGGGAGTCCCTCAGCATCCTGTCCAGGCGGGCGAACTGGTCGTCGATGAGCGCCTTGGTCGGCCCCACGTAGATCGCGCCGACGCCCTCCGGCGGATCCAGTGCCAGCGATGATATCACCGGGATCATGGCAGCCTCCGTCTTGCCGGAAGACGTGCCGGCCGAGATCAGAAGATGGTCCCCCGAATCGAAGAGCACCCGGAAGGAGTCCTCCTGGACACCGCGCCAGGACCTCCAGCCCTCGGCGTGTATCCGCTCCCTGAGGAACGGCGGCATCCTCTCCAGGAAGTCGGTCATAGCTCGAGGTCGTCGATGAGGTCGTCGTCCGGGTTGCGGTCGGCCTTCACGGAATGGCCCTCGATCATGTCCGAGAAGCGGGTCTGGGGGTTCTGGTGGAGGGTGTCCAGGAGGCTGATGAAGTCCCTGGTGATCTCCCTGGGGGTGACCATGTCCCTTCCTCCGATGGTCGCCGTCACGGTCCTGAGGTACGACTCGAGCATGTCGTCCGTTATGCCGGACTCGTAGCCGTAGCGCTGCTCGTGCAACCCGCGGGGCGTGCGAAGGAGCACGAACACCTCCTCGTTGGTCAGGGGACGGAGGTTGATCACCGGACCGAGGTAGTTGTCGTAGCCGTTCTCGAACCTCCCGGACACGAGCCTGGACCTCAGCGCCTCGTAGCTGTACAGGCCCCTGTCGGGATCCGTTATGAACTCCGGGGTCCCGCACACGTACATGGAGAGATGCGAGGACTTGCCCTGCATTATGTCGTTGAATATTGTGAGGAGGCGCTCGTAGTTGTTGCTCCTGGATGCGCGGTTCTGCAGCTTGTACAGGACCACCGCCTCGTCCAGGAAGACCACCGCCCCCCTGTATCCGGCGCGGACCGAGAGCTCCGCCCAGAGCTTGACGTAGTCGTACCAGTTGGAGTCGCTGATCAGGGTGGAAACATCGAGGTCCCTCCTGGCCTCGGACTTGAGGTCGTACTCGCCCTTGAGCCAGCGGAGCGCGGGGCTGTCGTCGCGCTGGTCCATCAGGTCCTTGGAGTAGGAGATGACTATCGTGACGAAGTCGCGGTAGAACGTCATGCCCGACATGCCCGAGGTCGCGGAGCGTATCGCTGAGGCCACCCTCTCCGGATCCCCCTCCGAGTCGATGATCGGATAGAGCCAGTTCTGCAGGAGGGACTCCATCGCCCCTCCGTCCGGACGGGCCTTGACCGCCATGTTGCGGACCAGCTCGCGGTAGGTGTTGAGGCCCTCGCCCCTGCTCCCGGTCAGCCTCCTGTTGATCGCGAGGTCGGCGTCCATGACCATGAACCCGCGGTCCATCGCGTAGTTCCTGACCATCTGGATCATGAAGCTCTTGCCGTTGCCGTAGCGGCCGGAGATGAACCTGAACGCCCCTCCGCCCTCGGCGGTGTCCTCCAGGTCGGAGACGAACGTCTCGGTCTCCCTGCGCCTGCCGACGGCTATGTACTCCAGCCCCCTGCGGGGGACCACGCCGGACGCCAGGGCGTTCATCATCGTTGTCAGCGTCCTCTTCGGAATTGCGGTCATCTGAGAGCACCCTCGATGTCGGGGGCGTAGTCCTCGACGGCCCTTCCGCCCTCCACGATGGCGTCCCCGATGGCGTCCATCGCCTTTGAGTTTACCGCGTCCTCCACCTCCGAAGGGCGCCTCCCGGTGCCCTCGAGTGACCACGGGCCCGCCCCGCGGGGGGTCAGTGAATCGTGAAGATAGGCGGTCTCGGCATCGTCGAGGGAGGCGACGAGCCCGTCCCACCCCCCGTCCGGGGACGCGACGATCGGGACCTCCTCGATCTCGTCGTCATCGTCGTCCACTGCCATCATGCCCGTGACGGCCTCCAGGTCCCTGGCGGCTGATTCGACGGCGTCGCGGTCCAGCACCATCCTGGACGCCTCCATCCTGGCCAGGTCGTCCTCCCTCTCCATGTCGCGGCGGTCCATCAGGGCAGCCACCGCATCCTCGGCCACCTTGATCATGGCATCCGGCAGGTCCTTCGGATAGCGCGGTGCCGGGTCGCCGAGGCTCCTGTTGACCGTGCGGATGGACACACGGTAGATGCCGTCGATCAGCGACTCGATCCTCCTCGACGACAGGACGTCCTTGAACTCCACGCCCAGGACCACGGACTCCGAGGTCCACAGGCCCTTGTAGAGCCTCATGGTGCCCTCCATCTCCCTCATGGTGCAGCGGTCGACGAGCCTCTTGCCATTGTTCTCGAGCATGTACGAGTCCACCGCCCTGACCGCCTCGGTGAAGGCGATGCCGTGGAGGTCGGGCTCGGCGGAGGTGTACTTCGACGAGTCATAGTGTGCCAGCTGGTCCGCCATGTCCACGTCCATCCTGCCGATGGGGTCGGACGCCAGCTTGGCGTACGCCACGTAGCGAGACATCCTGTGGTCGGTGTCCGAGGGCGTGTCCATGTGGTGCAGCACGGCGTGGTCGTTGGCCGCGATCCTCAACGGGGCGAGGCCGTTGCTACCGGCATATGCCTCCAGGGCGGATTCGAACATCCCCTGGATGGCCTCGGGCTCATCGTCTATGTTGACGGCCTCGGTACAGAAGAGCCAGAGGTACCCCTGGTCGGTGTCCAGGAACCTCCCCTTCCGGGCCTGGGTGCGCCAGTACCTGTAGAACGCCAACTGTCCGTCGTCCATGGCCGAGTACGTCGTCTCCGTCCTCCCGGACGGAACGTAGTCCACCCTGACATCGGATTCGTCGGACCAGTGGGACATGAACTCGCGCATGGACATCCTGGGACGTCCCGGCTCCATCACCCCGATCTGCTGCGGGATGATGCGGGGGCGGTCGTCGCCCCTGCGAACTATGAGGTCGTCGTCCTCCCAGTACCCCTCGTCGCCGTCCCTGAACATGGATGCCATCCATCCGCAGTCGTTGACCGCGGCGTCCACGGCGGCCGCCACGGCGCGGCGCCACCCCTTCGGGAACGTCCTCGGCACGGAGGGTCCTCCCCGAGGCACCATGAAGCGGACGGCCTGCCTGATCACGGCGTCCACCAGATGCGCGTACGGGCCCCTCTCCCTCGGGACCACCGGCATCGTCACCGTCCGGTAGTCCTCAGGACGGATGAACCTGGCCAGGGGCACGATGTCCGACGGTTCGGGGACGCAGCCGATCGCCCTGATGAGCCCCATCCCCTCGGTGGAGCGGACGATCTCGTCGATACCCCTCAGACTGAGAAGGACGATCTCCTCCATTGTCTCGTCCCCCAGCTTCGGAAACAGCCTCCTCCAGTTGTAGACGTCCGCCGGGATCAGCGCACCGGGGAAGGTCCCCCCGATAGGGTACCGGGTGAGGTCCCATGTGATGAGTGCGTCGGAGGCCGCGAAGCTGCGGTCCCTCGGGACCAGGTCCAGCGGCAGCCCCTTCGATATGGCGTAGTCGGCTGCGAGGGAGGCGACCATGGGGGACAGCCTCAGGCTGGTGCCGCAGGTGCGGGTGAATGCCACTATCCTCGACAGCGTATCCCTCGGGTCCCCGGGGGACTCTATGAGCTCCCTGCAGTAGAGCCAGGCGTACCCCTCGTCGGAACTGTCTATGACCCCGGCCTCGGCACAGGACCTCCACCACAGGTAGTATCTGACCTGGTCGTCCCCCAGGACGGAGTAGTCCGGGCTCGCGTATCCGGACGGCACGTACGGGCACTCGCGGCCCTCCTCCCCGCGGTGGAGCTCGATGTCCTCCGAGAAGTCCGCCGGGAAGTATGTCCTGTCCACACGTGAGCCCTGGGATACGAAGCCCACACTGTCCCAGGAGAATCTGACCATGTGCCGACGATGCGGATTGGGGATATAAAGGAAGGGAGGGGCGGACCCCTCCACGTTTGATCAGCAGGCGAAGAACCCGTACTTCTTCAGGACGCGCCTCTTGATGGCGTGGGCGCCGAAGAAGTAGACCGCTCCGATGATGGGCATGAAGATCAGCGCCCATAGCGGGATCGGCAGGAGGTCGGTGCATCCGGAGATGGCCTCCCAGAGGGGTCCCGTGAACGGCAGGGTGGTTCCGACGATCAGAGCGATGATCGTGGTCGCGACCAGGGGCTTGGCGGACCAGGCCTGGAAGAACGGCAGCTTGTTGGTCCTGACGATGTGGATCGCCCAGACCTGCATCCAGTACTGCTCGATGCACCAGAGGGACTGGAACAGCACCATGTAGGGCACCAGGTATCCCGCATAACCTCCTTCCGAGAGGGGTTCCGTGCTGCCGAGGTCGAACATGCCCAGGACCAGGTCGGACGCGTTGGACACGCCGGCGAGCTCCGGGTGGGCCGCGACGAGATCGGCCGGCAGGGTGACGTCTATCGCCGCGAACACGACGAATATGAAGAACGCCCATGAGATCAGATCCGTGACGACGCACATCGGCCCGTACCGATACATGACCGTCGTCAGATTCTTCGCATCCCATTTCCGCGGTTCGCGCACGAACTCATCATCCACCTTGTCCCAGATGATGAAGATGCAGGCGAAGTCGTTGATCAGGTTGAAGATCAGGATCATTATTCCGCCCATCGGCTCGAAGTTGAAGAACAGGGAACCGAGAATCAGAGAGAACATGTATCCGAAGTTGATCGAACCGATCATCTTCACGTACTTGATGGAGTTGACGTAGACCTTCCTGCCCTCGATCGCCCCGGTCTTCAGGACTCCGAGGTCCTTCTCCAGGAGGATCATGCTGGCGGTCTCCTTCGCGATGTCCGTTCCGGTGTCGACCGAGATGGAGACATCGGCGTTCTTCATGGCGACGACGTCGTTGATGCCGTCTCCCATGACACCGACGGTGTGCCCGTTGGCCCTCAGGGCGGTGACCACCCTGGACTTGTCGTCCGGGCTCAGGCGGGCGAAGATGCTGGTCTGCTCGACGGCATCCTTGAGCTCCTCATCGGACATGTCGTCTATCTGGGGGCCCACGAGGATGTTCTCGGTGGATATGCCGATCTGGTCGCAGACGTGGCGGGAGACGTACTCGTTGTCGCCGGTGAGGACCTTGACGGCGATGCCGTAGTCCTTCATGTCCTCGATGGCGGCCTTCGCGGAGGGCTTGACCGGGTCGGTGAACACCAGGAATCCCGCGATGATGAGGTCGCACTCGTCCGCCTCGGAGAACTCGGTCTTCCCGGCAGGGAGGTACTTGTGGGTGATGCCCAGGACGCGCATCCCCTTGGAGCTGTACCACTCCACGAGGCCCATCATGTCGTTGACCGTCTTCTCGTCCAGGGGCTGGATGTCCCTGTTCTCGTCGAGGTATCCTGTGGAGATGGAGAGGATCTCGGGCATGGCGCCCTTGGAGATCATGAGGTTGACCTCCTCGTCCTTCTTCACGATGACCGTCGCCCTCCTCCTGATGAAGTCGAAGGGGACGTCCCCTATGTACTCGTACTGCTCGACCTCGTCCAGCAGCCCGTCCTCCTCCTCGGCGTACTCGTCGAGAGCCCAGTCGATCTGGTTGGTGGCAGACCTGAGGTTGTGGGCGTTGAGGCAGGACATCAGCTCGACGGAGTGGCTGGGATTGCCGTAGATATCGTTGCAGGACTCGACGGAGATGCGGTTCTGCGTGAGAGTGCCGGTCTTGTCCGAGCACAGGACATCCATCGCGCCGAAGTTCTGGATGGCGGTCACGTCCTTGACGATGACCTTCTTCTTCGACATGTCGATGGAACCCTTGGCGAGGTTGGCCGACACTATGGTGGCCAGCATCTCGGGCATCAGACCGATGGCGAGGGTGAGCGCGAAGGTGACCGCGGTGAGGACCCCGTCCACGCTGAAGCTGCCGTTGTTCAGATAGTCCTTGACTATCATGATCAGGAACACGGGCGGGACCATGCAGTACATGATCCTCAGCAGGACGTTGACGATGGACTTGGTGCCCTTGTCGTAGGTGGTGGAGGGCTTCTTGGCGGTGAGCTTCTCGGCCATGGAGCCGAACACCGTGTCGTCGCCGACCGCGACGACGATGGCCTCGGCGGAACCGCCGACGACGTTGGTGCCCATGAAGGCCATGTTGTTGCATTCGAGGAGGTCCTCCGCATCGGAGGTCTCGGAGTATTTGGTGACCCCGCCCGACTCCCCCGTCAGGGCGGACTGGTCGACCTTGAGGTGATTGGAACTGATGATCCTGACATCGGCTGGGACCATGTCCCCGGTGTCCAGGATGATGATGTCTCCCACGACGAGTTCCTTGGAGTCGATCTCGATCTCCATGTCCTCGCGGCGGACGGTGATTATGGTCGTCACCATGCTGACCAATTGGGCCGCCGCCTTCGAGCTGCGGGTCTCCTGGATGAAAGTGACGGTTCCGCTGACGAGGATGAGCGTCGTGAGGATGATGAAGTAGATGATGTCCGGTTCAAGGACCATCCAAAGGATGTCGATGACCGCAAGAGTGATTATGAAAATGTTACCGAATGATTTGGCGAGCCTCTTCAGGACGACGTGCCTGTTGTGGTTCGTCACCTCGTTTTTCCCATACTGGATACGGGAAGTTGTAATCTCTTCGTTGAAGTGACCTTCCGGTCTGCTGTCGTATTCCTTCAGCACATCGTCGACGTCCGTGGACGCCGCGCGGTAGAGCCTTTCTTCTGGGGTGTCGATCGAACCTTTGACCACGTGAGGGGATTGCAATAGGTACTTAAAACCAGGACCTTGGGAACGGAAGTCTGGATGGGCCCGAGGGGATACCCCCGGGCGGTTAACAACGTGAAACTGGTTTCAATCCTTCTTGTCGGGCTCTTCCGGAGCCTTCGAAGGGGTCTCGGCCGGCGCCTCGGCGGGAGCCTCGGCAGCGGGCGCCTCAGGGGTCTCGGGAGCGGGCTCCGCGGCCTTCGGCTCCTCCTTCGGGGCCTCCTTCTCCGCAGGCTTCTCGGCGGGGGCGGCGTGGACGTTCTTCGCGGCCTCCCTCTCGGCCCTTTCCTTCTCGCGGAGCTCGCGCTTCTCGCGCTTGTAGTTCTCCTTGTTGGCGCGGATGTCCTCGCGGAGCTTCCTCTTGGCCTCGGCGCGCTCCTCCTTCGGGAGCTTCTTGATCTCCTCCTTGCGCTTCTCGTTGGCGCGGCGGTTCCTCCAGTACTCGTCCGAGGCGCGGTTCTTCTCCTTCTCCTCGGCCTCCTCGCGCTCCCTGGCGAGCTTCGCGTGCCTGGCTTTCGCTTTCGCGTCGTCACCAGTGGTCTCGATGATCTTCTTGGCCATCGCAGTCACCTTTACTGAGGCGGGTGAACCCTTGGCCATATAAATACAAGAACAGGGGAAGGTCACGGGACGTGGGAATCCCGCTGTTTTGTCGGGGGGCCCGGAGGGCCCCCGGGATCACTGGTTGGACTGCCAGAACCCGTGCTTGTTGCACATCTCGTAGGCGACGATGTTCTCGGCATCGGTCTTGAAGCACGCCTCGGGGGCGTCTCCGGGCTTGAGGTACTTCCTCATCAGGATGCCGTCGGCGTCGATCTCGATGTAGACGATGTAGTGCTCCTCGGTCATCGGGTGGAGGGTCTCCTTTCCGACGACGACGCGCACCATGTCGCCCTCGCGGGTGATGTAGGGGACGTGCTTCTCCTTGGCGGCGTCCTCGGTCCTGTACTCGGCCTCCTTCATGGGCTGGCCGCAGCAGGACGGGTTGCATCCTCCCTTGTACAGAACCTCGACGGCGGTGCCGCATTTCTCGCAGATGAATTTCGCGCTCATTTGGAAACCTCTGTGTCGGCATCCCTGTCAACGTTGTTAATAAGGTTCCCTCTCAGGCCGTTTTGGTAAGGGCCGTTTACATGTCCCCGCAACCGCTATACGCGATGCTGGCCTTGGGGGATGACATGCAGATCCCGGCCGTGTTCGCAGTCGAGATGGGAGAGGACGCCATCGGCGCCGTCTCCGTACCCGAGGGGAGATGCCTCCCCGAGACGGGGGACCGCGTCATCCCGTTCGCCGACGCGGCGGCATCGATCCCGCGCGGAGAGACCCGCGAACCCGCCGTGGTCGTCGACTGGGACAGCATACGTGCCCGCGGGTTCCGCGAGGCCGTCCTCAAGGGCATGAGGCTCCGCGGACGGGACATATGGTTCCTGGCATGGGTGCAGGACGCGGACGACCTCATGGACGCGTTCAACACGACCGCGGAGTCGGTTCTGTTCCCCTATCACGCGGTGGCGTCGGACGATGATCTCCAGGATATCCTGTCCATGTCGGACAGCGCCATCCCGACGGTGTTCGTCAGGAACGGCAAGGTCGTGAACCGCTCCATCGCTCCGGCGGACCTGAGGGAGACGATCGGGCGCCTGGATGATCTGGGATTCCATAGGACGTGCATCCTGGACACCGACGGCTCGGTGACCGCATACAAGTGGGAGAGGGTCCTCGACCTGCATCCCCTTAGCGTCCCGTTCGTCACCGACGGGTCCGCCATGGAGGGATGCTGCACCGGCCTCCTCATTGCTCCGCTGAGGCTCCGACCGCGCTTCTGATGAATCCCTCCACGGCCTCCGCCGCGCCCTCCCCTCCGTTCCTGTCGGTATCGGGGAACTCCAACTGACCCAGCCATCTCATCCCGACGGTTGCGCAGAACGCCCTGAAGATGCTCTCGGTGGGTCCGAACCTGGGGGAGTCGCTTCCCGCACAGACGAGTCCCAGGGCGACGGACGGATGGGACAGGCCCCTGTTGTACCAGTACGGCTGGAACCTGTCCACGGCGGACTTGATCAGCGACGACGGGCCGCTGAAGTGCACCGGTGTCGCCAGCACCAGGAGGTCCGCCTTCGCGAACTCCTCGTATATCCCCGACATCGCGTCGTCCAGGACGCAACGGCCGCCCCTGCAGAGTCCGCAGTCCCTGCAATGGGAGACATCGTCGGTGATGCGGATGGAGACGGTGTCGTATCCCATCGACTCCAGGGTCTCCGATGCGGTGCGGCACATCCTCTCGGTGACTCCGTCCTCGCGCGCGCTTCCGCACAGTATCAGGGCTGCTGGCATATCCCGTCCATGGGAAATTGAATTAATAATCTGCACCCATCAGGATGCGTGAGCGAGATGGGATACTTCAGCAAGGTCAAGGCCGTCGAGATGCCCAGGGACGTCGTGGCCGGCCATGGCGTCATCGAGGACGTCCGCGGCATGTGCGAGAGGCTGCACTTCAGAGGGGCGGGCACGATCATCACCGGCGGCAGGACCGCCGAGGTGGCCGGGAAGCGCGTGATGGACATCATGGACGGCTACGACCTGGACATGTGCAGGGTCGGGGACGCCACCCAGGAGAACGTCGACCTCATCTGCAGGAGGGCCAGGGAGTCCGGGTCATCGTTCATACTCGCCGTCGGCGGGGGGAGCAAGATCGACCTCGCCAAGGTCGTCTCCAACGAGCTCCATCTCCCGTTCGTCGCCATCCCCACGTCCGCATCCCACGACGGCATAGCCTCCAACAGGGCCTCGCTCAAATCCGCCGAAGGGTCCAGATCCATCGAATCCGCGTCCCCCATGGGCGTCCTGGCGGATACCGAGATCATCAGCCAGGCACCGTACAGGCTCCTCGCCTCCGGGTGCGCGGACGTCATCTCCAATCTCACGGCGATCATGGACTGGGACTTCGCCAGGAGGCTGAAGGGCGAATCCTTCAGCCGCACCGCCTACTCGCTCTCCAAGCACGCGGCCGAGGAGATCCTCGACGCGTCCAGCCTCATCAAGCCAGGCGTGGAGGACAGCGTCTGGATCGCCATCAAGCCGATCATCATGTCGGGAGTCTCCATGAGCTTCGCCGGGAGCTCCAGGCCCACCAGCGGGGCGGAGCACATGTTCTCCCACATGCTGGACCTCAGATGCCCCGGCAGGGCCCTCCACGGCGAGCAGTGCGGTGTCGGATCCATCATGACTATGTACCTCCACGGAGGGGACTGGGAACACATAAGGGACGCGCTGGCCGAGATCGGGGCACCGACCACCGCCAAAGAACTGGGGATTCCCGCGGAGGAGATCGTCTACTCCCTCGCCCATGCCACCGAAATAAGGAAGGACAGGTTCACCATCCTGGGAGACAACGGCATAACCGAGGAGGTCGCCGAGAGGGTGGCCACCGTCACAGGGGTGATCTGATGGCCATAACTCTCGTGGGGAAGGCGATAGCGAAGGAGGGGTCCGAGTTCTACTACATCGGCCCCGCCGAGGAGTGCGACGGATGCAAGCTCAGGAACGTCTGCCACAACCTTGAGGCGGGCACGCGCTTCAGGGTGACGTCCGTCAGGGGACAGGAGCATGCCTGCGTCCTCCTGGAGGACGAGCCCGTCGTTGCGGTCGAGGTCGAGAAGACCGTGACACCCGCGATACTCCCGAAGAAGGGTCTGCTCGAGGGCATCACGATCACTTACTCAGTCTCGAAGTGCGACGAGATCGGCTGCCCGAACTACGGTCTGTGCCATCCCGTCGGCAAAACCGAGGGGTCGAAGTACACGGTCGCGAAGATGGGAAAAGACGTCGAGTGTCCCAGAGGGGACAGGCTCGTCGCCGTGGACCTCCTCTGAGGCGGGGGTTTTAACCGGAGGTCCGGCGGGACCGGCCTCCTTGTTCTCTCAATTGTACTTCCCGCCCGTGTCCCAGGCCTGGCCGACCTTCCTCCCGAGGGCGTAGTAGCCGCTCTGGAAGGTGTCGTACATCACCGGGTCCAGCTTCACCGGGTCGACGTTCCCCTTGTCGTCGAGGACCCTCTCGTCGGCGAGCACGTTCACGATCCGGCCGACGAAGCGGACGTCGTTCCCGACCTTCTGCTCCTCGTGCAGGGTGCATTCCAGCGTCAGGGGGAACTCCCTGACGACGGGCGCGTCCACCCTGGCACTCCTCTCGGCGGTCAGGCCGGTCCTCTCGAACTTGTCAGAGACGTCGTTGGCCGACGCTATGCCGAAGTAGTCCGCCTCGGCGATGTGCGCCACATCCGGGAGACTCAGCGTGAACGCCCTCCTCCTGCGGATGTTCTCCGTGGTCCTGTGACCGCCGTCGAGGTTGAGCGCGACCTTGTCGGCCTCGCATATGCCTCCCCAGGCCATGTTCATGACATCGACCGTACCATCGTCGTTGTAGGTGGCTATGAGGGCCACCGGCATCGGGAACACGTAGGGCTTCACTCCGAGATCCTTCATTCGGGTACTCTCCTGCGACGGGGATCGTCGACCGACGCTTTATAATGGGACCATGGGCCCCTGCTGATCCGCCTATCGAAATGCAATGGTCCAGTGATACTTCGGACCCTTGCCGATATCCATATTTCCAAAAAAAAAATTGATTTTTTACAAATTACGTTTCAAAATTAGTTTTGCGAATGTTGCCTTCAATCGGTTTTCGAGACTTCCCATATGTGACTAATACCATCCCCGGTGCACAACAACGATGGATGGTAGAGGCCCCGTCCACGAGGACGGGGCAGGGTTTGATCAGAACTTCTCGCCGGTGATGCGCTCGTACATGTCGACGTAGAGCTTGCTCACGCGGTCGATAATCTCCTGGGGGAGCGCGGGTATGTCCGGCTCGGGGAGTCCCTTCTCGCGGGCGTCGTAGAGGGCGTCGTGATAGCCGGTCTCGCGGTAGTACTGGCGGACGAACTCCTTGGAGAGCTCGACGATGTTGCCCTTGGCGTACTCGTCGGCGTCCCACCAGCGGTCCTCGTCCAGGGTGCCGAAGGTGTCCACGACCATCAGCTTCCTGTCCTTGTCGTATCCGAACTCCTTCTTGCCATCGACGTGGATGAGACCGCGCTTGCCTGCCTCCCTCTCGATGAGGGCGTCGATCCTGAGGACGGTGTCCTTGATCTCCTGGAACTCGGCGTCGGAGAGCCCGGCCATCTCCTTGGCCTGCTCATCGGTGAGGTTCTCGTCGTGGGCCTCCAGCTTGGTGGTGCACTCGATGAACGGGGTCGGGAGCTTGTCGCCCTTCTTGACCTGGTAACCGGCGGGGAAGCCGAGCTGCTCGGGGGTGACCTTGCCGGACTTGATCCTGTCCAGGAGTGATCCGGCGGCGTAGTACCTGCAGATGACCTCCAGCGGGATCAGATAATTGGTGGTGGTACCGTCGATCTTGGAGTAGTCGCGGATGACCCTGACCCTCCTGACGCGCATCCTGTCCTTGGAGGGCTCGCTCAGGAAGTCGTTGTGGATGCCCTCCTGGTTCATCAGGTTGAACCAGTACTTGGCGGTCCTGCAGAGGGTCTCGCCCTTGTGGGGGACCTTGGAGGGTATGATCTTGTCGAAGACGGAGATGTTGTCGGTGTATGCGAACTCGAGGGTGTCCTCGTCGACCTCGTAGACCTCTTTGACCTTCCCGGTCATCAGGAGCTTCATGAGCGGTGCTAACCTTAGCGCCTATAAACATGATTCGAGGGGCTGGCCTTCAGGATATCCTCGCGGACTCTACGGACCATCCGCCCATGTCCACGGTTATCAGCTTCCCGCGGGCCTCCGACGGCATCCCGGCGAGCAGCTTGACGGCCTCGACGGACTGCATGGCGGCGATGCAGGCGACTGCGGCCCCGAGGGCTGGAAGCGGACCCTCCGGGTCCCTCCTGTCGCCGTAGACGTCGCGGAGCGTGGCCGTCTCCCCCGGGACCATGACGAACATCTGTCCGTTCAGACCCTCGATCCCCCCGTGCACCAAGGGGATGTCGTTCTCGGCTGCGAAGTCGCTGAGCTCCATCCTCGCCGAGAAGGAGTCGAGGCAGTCCACGATGATGTCGCAGCCCAGGAACATCGATGCTGTGTCCTTGGAGAACGGCTGCGCGTGCGCCTCCACCTCCGCTATGGGGTTGAGGGCGAGGACCCACTGGGCGGCGACCTCCGCCTTCGGCCTCATGTCGCCCGGATAGTAGATGTACTGGCGGTTCAGGTTCGTGATGTCCGGCACATCGTGGTCGCAGAGTACGAACTGGGTGACCCCCGCGGTGACCAGATTGGTTATGACGTTCACGCCGAGACCGCCGCATCCGGCGATGCCCACGCGGGCGGACTGTATCCTGCGCTGGCCGTCCTCCGTTACGACTGGGATCTGCCTCTCGTACCTCATATCCGGCGGGATGCCGGACGCCGATAAGAATCCGTCGCAGCCTGCCCTCGATCAGCTCGCGGAGGAGCCTGCACGCCTCCCTCACGGTGGATGCGCGGACATGGGCGCGGTCCCCGTCGAAGACGTTCCTGGAGACGACAACCCTCGGCCCGTCTGCGACGGCGATGTACACAAGCCCGACCGGCTTCTCCGCCGTGGCCCCTCCTGGGCCGGCTATGCCGGTGACCGCGATCGCGGTGTCCGATCCGTAGGCGCGCATCGCACCGCGGACCATCTCCCCGGCGGTCTCGGCGCTCACCGCGCCGTGATCCAGCAGCGTCCGGTGGGACACCCCTAGAATGGACTCCTTGGCGTCGTTGCTGTAGGTGACGGCGCTGCCCATGAAAATCGATGACACGCCCGGCATCTCGGTTATCGCGGCTCCGATCATCCCGCCGGTGCAGGATTCGGCGCATGCGAGGGTCAGCCCCCGGGAACCCAGGATGTCCAGAAGCTCGGTGACCTCGGAGGGGAGCACCGGAATCACCCTTGAAGATGGCCGCGATGCGCCCCACGCCGTCTATCTGGTCTATGACGCGTGCCGTGGCCTCTGGCACGAGATGCCTCCACTCCTCGCCCTCGAGGATCCTCCTCCGGATCTCGGTGCCCGAATAGCGACACCTGTCGTACATGGGGGAATTGCTGACCTCGTACCCCGCCTCCTCGAATAGCCTGCGGGTCATCGGGTTGTTGGTGTAGACCCTGCCGAACGGAGGGCACATCGACTCCACGTGGGCGACCCACACCGAGTATCTGTTCAGGTCCTCGATGGGGACGATGCTGTAGTTGTCTATCCCAGCCTCCCTGAGGGACTCGTCGATCATGAGGTAGCGCTCCCCGGCCGTGAATGGATTGGACGGGTGGTGGGAGTACTGCGCGCTGCCGATGCCCACGATGAGCCTCTCGGACTCGGACGCGCACTTCATGAGGACCTCCATATGTCCGTTGTGGAGCGGTTGGAACCTCCCGATGACGAGGGAGTTCCCGGAGTAGCTGTTCCGGGTCATGATTGCCGATTGGCTCCCATCTATAAAGGGACGATGCATACGACACATGTAGGCGATTCCGATGGCAGGGCTGTTCGACTTTCAGGGAAAGATTGACAAGATGGTGCTCGAGACCATCTGGAGGATCATCGGGGATGTCTCCGACGAGCGCAACAGGGATGAGAGCGGGCTGAGCCTCGACTGCATCATCCCGGGAGATGACATGGAGATTGGTCTGCTGGCCACGGCGGAGAACGGATGGCTCACGATCTCCTCGGTGCTGGGCATCACCGTCCCGGAGGAGAGGCAGACAGAGGTCCTGCGGGCGATCAATGCACTGAACGGCGAGGTCGAACTGGGATGCTTCGTCCTCCATCCTGACAAGGGGATGGTAACATTCGAGTACGTCTGCCCCTACCAGGGGAACGTGCCGTCCGAAGACTTCCTCCGCGCCCTGCTGTCCTTCATCATCACAACCGTTGACAGGAACGACGGGGATCTGGACAGGATCGTCTGGGGTGAGGAGGGTCTGCACTCCCGCATAGGATCGATGCGAGAGGACCTCGGAAACCCAGGTCCTCGTCGATCAGCACGACCTCCTCATCCATGTCGTTCATGCTACGGAGCTGGACGAGGAGCGCGTTGCATATACGGTCAGGAGAACGGCAGTCATGACACCTGCCGTCCCTCACGCATGGCGTCCTGAGACCGTATCTCCTGGCGTTCATGGGTGCGGCGACGTTCCGGGCGCGTTCGATGGCGGAATCCAAGTCCGGGACGATCTTGTTGCGGGAGATGACGTAGATCATCCTGCGATGACCGAATAGCGAGCCGGCGACCCTGTTGCCGGTGCCGTCGATGTTCACGATGACGCCGTCCTCGGACATGGCGTTGACAGATGTCACGAACACGTCCGCGGACATCGCCCAGCGGGCCACCTCTAGGAATGAGTCGTTGTCCGTGGTCCGGGCCGGGTCGATGACGGTGCAGGAGCCTGAGAGCGCATCGCCGAGGGCCATTGCCTCCAGAGTGCGGGAGTCGCCGAACCCGATCACGCATCCCCGGCATCCAGAGACTATGTGGTCCCTTGCGGAAGCCTGTCCGAATGGATCGACACTGAGTAACCCCTGCTCTCCAGCGCGGAGGCAGCGATCTCGAGGTCCATGTATCAGAGAGGCGGGTGCGTCCTATTTACGGTTGATGGATGGAAATCGGAGTGAAGACCCTCCGTCCGGACCATGCGATCACGGACGGAGGCGATCGTACGCCAATGTCGTACAGATTTGTTTGCCATCAGGAATGCTCCCTGTTCCTGACGTAGATGGAGACAACCGTGGCAACAGCCACCAGGAGGACGAACACCCCCAATACGATCATGAACCCGCGATCCGAATCTATCCCACTGTTGTCCGTCTGATATGTTCCAGATTCGCTCACGGTGAACCTTACAAAGCGCCAGCCGTGCCAGACACTGCTGCTCTCCTGCCTCTGCAGCGAACCATCCTCTCCGACGAGATCCACAGTCGTCGTCATATCGGACGACCTCCATGGAAGGTCTACGTCGACAGTCACACCTTCGGATGCATCCAGGTCCACATGATAGAGGAAGAGATCGGGCTGGGATATGCTGATGGTCAGACCGTCTTCATCGATATTGGCCAGATCCCCGGCATCCAATGTGATCCACACAATATTATATCCGGAGCTCAGTGAGAAGGAGACCCCGTCCGCCCCCTCCACGATCGTCCTGGCGAGCAAATCGTGAGCTACATCCCCGGGTATGTGGAGCGGAAAGTCGATCGCATCATCGAACTCTATGATGCCGTCGATTGTCTCGGCTCCAGAATCATCAGTGAGGATTGCTCTGTATTCGGAATTGAGCCACACGCTGCCCGTGACGACGTCACCGGGAACGAGATCGCGCCATCCGGTGAACTCGTATGTGTAATCATCCGAACTGGCGATGTGGGGATCCTCCGGGATCGGAATCTGGTCCCCGATGTGCACCCAGTAATAGGAAACGAGGACGTTGCGATCGAAGTACGCCACAAAACGCTGACCATCATCGTATCTGACGTTCACGCTCACATCGCTGTCGGGCATGGTGAATCCGTCACGGACTTCCTCTTCGCCGATGGTGACAGCGACCGTGCATCCGTCCAGGTCCTCGATCCCGGGGACCACCGCGTCCCCTGGTTCGGCCCAGCCGTACAAACGATGGCTCACCATGTCCGGCCTTCCGGAGACGTCGTAGACTATCAGGTTCCCGTAGTGCGGATCGGCCACACCTGCCGAATCGAGGCAGCCGTCCGGACCGGCCACCATGCACTGCCCCTCCACATCGAAGGCAGATTCCCCTATAGTCGCAAGGGATCCGGGGACCGCGATGAGCTCCAGACCGTGGGAGCCTGTGAATGCGCCGTCGTCCACTGACTCGACGCCATCCTCGATCACGAGCGTCCTGAGGTTAGCGAGGGCTGGGAACAACGTTCCGGAGATGTCAGTGATGCCCCCTCCGACGGCCAGGGTCACAAGACCGTCACCGAGAGCCAGTTGACCGAGGACCTCCGGACTGTGTATCCGAACATGGGAGATGGACCCGTAGCCGAGGAAGACGTCCTTTCCCACCTCACACGAATCGTCCAGGAACGAGATGGATGACAGGGAGGCGCATCCAGAGAACACACCGTCCCCGAGAGATTCCACTCCTTCGTCTATGCTGACGGATGAGAGCGAGATGCAGTCCGCGAAGGCCCTGTCCCCAACCCTCAGATGGCTCGGATCGCGTATGTCGACAGATGTCAGCGAACTACATCCAGCGAACGCGCTGTCGCCTATCTCGGATATCCCGCCGTGAAGATTCAGACTCCCGAGGTCCAGACTTTCGAGCGAGGTGCAGCCCATGAAGGAACGGTCCCCGAGGCTCGCTATGCGATTCGTTGAGATGTTGGTCAGCGATTCGCATCCGGCAAAGGTGTCGTCCCCGACCTCGACCGTCCAGAATATGGCCACGTCCCTCAGGTTGACACATCCCGCAAAGGTCCCCTGGAGATAGGTGGTGTAATAGTTGCCGGTGAGGATGATGGATTCGAGAGACGTGCATCCCACAAAGGTCTCGCGGAGCACTGTCACCCTGCTAGGAATGTTGATATCCACCAGGGAGGTGCATCCCGCGAAGGCGCGGGGTCCCAGATATGAGATTGTTTGAGGCAGCTTCACCGAGACGATGCCCGTCTGACCCTCGAAAGCACCGGAGGATACGTTCCACACCCTGTAATCATCCCCTCCGTATGTGACCTCGGACGGTATCGAGACGCTGTCTCCATCGAATCCGTCGGCCAAGCCGATCACGGAGGCCGTCGGATCATAAGGATTGCTGCTTTCGAGATCGTATAAAATCCCATCTTGTTCGATGGTGACAGCATCGGACGGATCCTCCGCTGAGCAGTCCATGGCGATGAACGACGTCGCCACCGCCAGGATCGCGACCATTCCTATAACCAAGTGAATCGAATGATTGGCCCCCATCTCCATACCCTACATGACATCGGCTCATTGGTACTTAAGCAGATGTCTGGTGGATGGGTAGTCCCAACGTTTGATGTAGCTCTAAAAGAAAGGGAGATGGCCCTTTCGGGCCGATGGTTTCACTGGGGCGCCGGGTTGCCGGGCACCGGGGTCTCGACAGGGGCCGGGACCTCGATCTGGGGCTCCTGCGCGGGCGCCTCGGCGGGAGCGGCGGGCTCCACGGGCGGGTGCTCCGCCTCGAGCTCCTCGAGGGTGGGCATCTTCTTCGGGGGCTCTAGCCTCTCGTAGGTCGACCTGCCGTCGACCATGAGCGGCTGGAGCTTGTCCAGGTACTGCTGCTTCATGGGGCAGTCGGCGAAGGCGAGCTCGAACACGTCGCGGATGGTCTGCACCGTGTAGATCTCCATCGTCTCGTAGTACCTGTTCTGGATCATGACGTCCTTGGCGTTGTCCTTGGGGATGATCGCCATCCTGATCCCGGACTCGGCGGCGGCCTCCAGCTTGGCGGTGACGCCCCCGACGGGCAGGACCTTGCCCCTGACGTTCAGGGACCCGGTCATGGCCAGGTCCTGGCGGATGGGGATGTTCTCCAGCGCGGAGATGATGACGGTCGCCATGGTGATGGACGCGGAGTCGCCCTCGACACCGTCGTAGGTGCCGACGTACTGCAGGTGGATGTCGCAGTCGGACAGGTTCGTCATGGTGTACTTCTTGATGACGGACAGGATGTTGTCCACCGCCTCCTTGGCGATGGTCCCCAGCTGACCGGTCGCGATAACGTGCCCGGAGCGCTTGACCTGGGACGGGGTGACCTCGGCCACGAGGGGGAGCACGATTCCGGAGTACTCCGCCATGTTGGAGCTGGCATTGAGCGCAGCGAGACCGTTGATCATGCCGACCGCAGTGCCGGAGGTCTGGAACAGGGAGTAGGACTTCATTGCCTCCACGGACCTGTCCGCGATCTGCTGCTCGAGGCTGCGGGCGGTGACCCTTGCGGCATTGACGTCGGCGGCGGTGACGAACTTGCCCCCGCGCCTGATGGCGACGTCCCCGCTGACGCGGATGAGTCCTCCGAGCTCCCTCATCCTGAGGGTGAGCTCCCCCTTCCTGCCGGAGCGGCGCTGGGCCTCCCTGAGGATCTCCCCGACGGCATACTTGTCGAAGTGGGGGATCTTCCCGTCCTTGCGGACCTCCTGGGCGACGAAACGGGTGATGTTGTCACGGTTCTCCTCGGTGTCCGGCATGGTGCTGCGCATGTACACCTCGTATCCGTATCCGCGTATCCTCGACCTGAGAGCGGGATGCATTCCCTGGAGCGCGTCCAGATTACCAGCGCACACGAGCACGAAGTCGCAGGGGACGGGCTCGGACTTGACCAGCGCACCGGAGGAGCGCTCGGACTGGCCAGTGATGGCCATCTTCTTCTCCTGCATGGCGGTGAGCAGAGCCTGCTGGGACTCCATCCTCAGCATGTTGATCTCGTCGATGTAGAGGACTCCCTTGTTGGCCTTGTGGATGTCCCCTGGCTCGATCCTGTCGTGGGACGGGGTCTCGAGTCCTCCGGACTGGAACGGGTCGTGCCTGACGTCGCCGAGCAGCGCTCCGGCATGGGTGCCGGTGGCGTCTATGAACGGCGGGAGGTCGCCCGGATCGTGGCCGACCAGGAGCTTGGGGACGATGGCAGTCTCTCTGGGCGCCGGACCGTTCCCCCTGAAGAGGATCAGGATCAGGAATGCGGCCATCATGGCGATGAGCGCGATGGTCAGGTTGCTGAACAGGATTGCGCCCAGGACTCCGAGCAGGACCAGCCCGAGGCACGCGTAGATGTACACGGTGTTGCGCTGGTTCTTCTGCGCCGCAGCGGCTGCCTTCTGCTCGGCGACCACTGCCTTGCCCTTGCCGGCGGGGAAAACCCTTATCCTCGGCTCGTTGAAGTCCTCGGGGTTGTGGTAGGCGACGATGTCCTGGAGCTCCTCCTTGGGAAGGTACTCGACCATGGAGTTCGCCAGCATGGACTTCCCGGTACCGGGCTCGCCGATGAGCATGACATGCCTCTTCTGACCGGCCGCCTTCCTCATGACCTCCACCGCATCCTCCTGGCCGATGACACGGTCAGCCATCAGCTTGGGTATCTCGATCTCCTCGGTGGTGGTGAACGTCTGGTCCTCGGCCCATTCCTCCACGGACCTGGTCGAGAGCTTCGGTTCAGCCTTCTTCTCAGCCATGATATCCTCCTGAAATCACTGTGTTTGTTCTTGTATTAATAGTCATTCATAACTCCCGCGGATTCATAGTGCGCCGTTGCGCATCGCGTGTATGAGCACGCCGAAGATGATGGCGCACATCAGGACCAGTATGATGTAGAGTCCGTACTTCTCGAGGAAGGTGCTGTCGTCCGGCCACTCGTATCCGACCACGGTCATGGACGGGGCCTCGAGCGAGTTCGGGTCCGCCATGTCGAGGTCGGCCGCACGTATGCCGCCGAACCTCTCGTAGGTGCCACCGACGACCATCCTGGTGGAGGACCCGGCGAGGAGGCAGTTCTTGGCCTCCTCCGAGTTGAGGGTGCAGTCCACGCCGTACCATCCGCCCTCGTACATGACGAGGTTCCAGTAGACGGTCTCCCTCCCGTCCTCGGCATCGTCCGAGGGGGCGTATCCCCTCACGGTTACGCACTCCAGACCGCTGGCGTTGCAGAGCACGGTGAAGGCCGCGGCGATGCCCGCGGACGAGGACTCCCCGTTCAGTGCGTCCAGGGGACTGCTGACGGTCGCCTCCTGATCCTCGGTGGCCTCCTGGTCGTCCGAGACCCTGGTGTCCCTGAGGACGTCGTTGACCGACTGCACGATCGAGAGCGCATCGCCCTCGAAGACCTCGATCTTCCCCCTGAAGTCGGCGATCGTCTCCGCGAGCTCGTTGGCCTCGGTCTCGGGGTCGTCGGCGTACCTGTCCGGGACGGCCAGCGAGAACGTGACCGCGATGGTCCCGGAAACGGGATCGAAGGACGACGTGCCGATCGCCACATTCGAGATGGGGTAGTCCCACAGCCAGACGTACGAGGGGTCGCAAAGGTACAGGGCGGCCAGCGCGTCGGACACGACGGACTGCGCGTAGGAGACGGCGTCCGCCTCTGTCGATGGGACGGAGGACATGATGTACGAGATCTTGGCCTCGTTGACTGGGGCCTCCTCGAGTGCGGCGAGGGTCGCAGCGACCTCATCGTAGAGCCCCTGACCGTTGGCGTCCAGCTGGTCGCGGTAGAATCCGGAGCTCTGTCCGGCGTCCGCATCCGCCACGGCGGACATGACCGGCGCGGCGAGTATCGCCACGAGTGCAATTGCCAGAAAAGAAACGCTCTTGGGGCTCATTCTGACACCCCATAATGCCCCCCTTCTTATAGATGCGCGTAGGTTTGCTCCGGAAACGCCGACTCTACCCGTTAGCTAGAAATGATGCCCCACGGTTCCAGTCGATATGAGGGTCGATGAGCTGGACATCCCGGACTCGGTCGCGGACGCGCTCATGTCCGCAGGGTTCAGGGAGCTCCATCCCCCGCAGGCCGAGGCTATACCCAAAGCCCTTGAGGGGAGGAACCTAGTCGCCGCCATACCGACGGCGAGCGGGAAGTCGCTCATCGGCATGGTCCCCGCCCTCAAGCTGCTGGCACAGCGCGGCGGGAAGGTCCTCTACATCGTTCCGCTGAAGGCTCTCGCCGCCGAGAAGAGGGACGACTTCGACGTCTTCTCCGAGAGGCTGGGATTCAGGATTCACATGAGCACCGGGGATCTGGACAGTGACGACCGCGGGCTGTCCGATGCCGATGTGGTGGTCGCCACCTCCGAGAAGGCCGACTCCATGATCAGGCACGGGAGCCCCTGGATGAGGGACGTGAGACTCGTCATCGCGGATGAGGTCCACATGATCCACGACCCGGGGAGGGGGCCCACGCTCGAGGTCACGCTGACCAAGATGATGGGCAGGAACCCGGATCTCCAGATCATCGCCCTGTCGGCGACCATCTCCAACGCCATCGACCTGGCCAACTGGCTGGACGCGGACCTGGTCAGGAGCTCATGGAGGCCGGTCCCCCTTAGGGAGGGCGTCTACCTGGACGGGAGGATCACTTTCGACGACGGGTCATCCCTGGACGTCCCCAATCCGAAGGACGATCTGGAGGCTCTCGTCATGCAGACCCTGGACTCGGGCGGGCAGTGCCTGGTCTTCGTCAGCTCCCGCAGGTCCACAGAGGCCGCAGCATCACGTCTCGCCGAGAAGCTGGCACATGGCCACGGCAGGGCCCTGTCGGCGGCGGAGAGGTCCGCCCTCGAGGGGGATGCGGAGGCCACCGATGTCGGCAGGAAGCTGGCTCAGTGCGTTGCAGGAGGGGCTGCGTTCCACAACGCGGGGCTTACCTACAGGCAGCGCCGCACCGTGGAGGACGGTTTCAAGTCGGGGCTGATCAAGTGCATCGTCGCGACGCCGACGCTCGCCGCCGGGATCAACCTCCCGGCCCGCAGGGTCATCGTGAGGGACACCACCCGCTTCGAGAACGGAGGCAGCGTGCCCATCCCGGTGATGGAGGTCAAGCAGATGTGCGGACGCGCCGGGAGGCCGGGATACGACCCCTACGGCGAGGCCGTCCTCATGGCGAAGAACGTCCGCGACGCCGGCCATCTGAGGGAGGACTACATCGAGCACGACACGGAGAGGGTGCAGTCCCAGCTGTTCAACGGGAACGTCATCAGGACGCACATCCTTGGGGTTCTCGCGACCGGCGACGCCGACTCCGAGGAATCCATCGTGGAGTTCCTGCGCCGCACGTTCTACGGGGCCACGTCCCAGATGTTCGGAGTGGAGAGCGCGGTGGAGAGCGTCGTCGACTTCCTGGAGAGGGAGCAGATGGTCCGCCGCCAGGGAGGGACGATTGAGGTCCTCCCGTTCGGGAGGAGGGTCTCCGACCTGTGCATCGACCCCGAGTCCGCCTCCATCCTCAGGGACGCCGTGATGAAGATGGATGAGGACACGGACGAGCTGCTGATACTCGTGGCGGCCGCCATGACTCCCGACGTGCTCGGCATGTACCCCAAGAAGTGCGACGAGGAGCGCGTGTCCGCGTTCGAGGCGGAGCACGAGGATGATCTGCTGGTGGACCCGGCGGAGCGCGACGACTACATGTACGAGCTCTTCGGCAGCGACCTGAAGGTCGCCTTGGTCACCGAGGACTGGATCTCGGAGGTGCCGGAGGGCACCATGACCTCGGGGTTCGGCATCGGACCCGGCGACATCCGCAGCCGCATCGACATGATGGACTGGATGATCTACGCCATGGGCGAGATCGCCTACATCTTCAACCCGCCCGCGATCAGAAGGATCAGACCGCTCTCCACCAGGATACGCTACGGCGTAAAGGAGGAGCTGATGGACCTCGTGTCCCTCCGTGGCATCGGCAGGGCCAGGGCCAGGGCCCTCTTCGACAGGGGGATCAGGACCAAGGCGGAGGTCGCCGCCTCCGACGTGTCGGTGCTGTCGACGGTCCCCGGGATCGGCAGAGGGATGGCGGAGGCCATGCTCAGGCAGGCGGGAAAGTCGGCGGAGCCGGTCGGATACACGTCCCCATCCGAGGAGGAGGCGCTGATCGACGAGATGGCCGCCGCATACGGGGAGCCCGGCGATGCAGACGCACCCTCCGAGACCGTCGTCGAAGAGAAGAAGGAAGAAGGCAAGGGCGAGGCGGGCCCGAGACAGGCCAGCCTCTTCGATTTCCGAGAACATCGACTCTGACGAATCTCATACAGAAGATGGGTTATCCATGTCCGACATCATCAGATTGAGAGGTAGGGCAGGTCCCGCAATCCATCTGTGCATGGTGCTCTCGCTCGTCATCGTGCTCCTGATGATACTGGCAATGCCGGAGAGGTGTCGGCTGATGATCGGGATCCTGTTCTTCATCGAGCTCTACCTCGTCATGATTCCTTCCTTGACATGCTATGCGTTCGATGGGACCGGCATCACTGTGCGTGATCCGATCCAGTAGGGAAGGAGTCGCGTCCTCTATGTCGACATCCGGAGAGTCGTTGAAGTGAGCAGTCCGCATACGAGATGCGTCCAGGTCTGGTACGGCCACGGCCGCGGGGACATGATCGCCATCTCTCCGAGGGATGTTGCGAGAGCCCTGCAGGTCCTGGAAAGGAATTGTCCGAATGCTGAGTTCGATGCCATGAAAAGGGACCACGCACGCCTGCACGACCTGGTCCGATGGAATGCCTTTGACAACGATGAGAGAAAAGGTGGGTCGACCTGACGGCCGACCCTTTGATGTTCACTCCAGGGCCTTCTCGACGTCGGCCACGGAGTTCCCGCACTTTATGGGCGGGGGACAGTTGTTGATGATGGTGTCGGGGTCCTTCAGACCGTTGCCGGTGCAGATGCAGACCACACGCTCGTCCCTGTCCACGATGCCCTCGGCGCGGAGCTTCCTGAGCCCTGCGACGGACGCGGCGGAGGCGGGCTCCACGCAGACGCCCTCCTTCCTGCCGAGAAGCTGCTGGGCGGAGATGATCTCCTCGTCGGTGACGGTGGTGGCGTATCCTCCGGTGGAGTAGATCGCCTTGAGGGCCTTCCTGCCGCTGATCGGGTTGCCGATCCTGATGGCGGTGGCGACGGTCTCGGGGTGCTCCTCGGGGATGAAGTCGTCGGTGTGCTGCGAGAAGGCGCGGGCGACAGGCGAGGCCCCCTCGGCCTGGATGCCGGTGAGCATCGGGACCTTGTCGATCCATCCGACCTCCTGGAGCTCGGTGATCGCCTTGTAGACGGCCCATATGTTGGCGGCATTGCCGACGGGCAGGATGATCCTGTCGGGGACCTCGTACCTGAGCTGGTCCATGATCTCGAAGAGCACGGACTTCTGACCCTCGGGCCTGTATGGGTTGATCGAGTTGAGAAGGTACAGCTTCCTCTCCTCGGACATCTTCCTGGCGAGGGCGAGGGCGTCGTCGAAGTTCCCGTCGATGGACAGGACCTTGGCCCCGAAGAACAGGGCCTGGGCGAGCTTTCCCATGGCGACCTTGCCGGAGGGTAGGAACACTGCGCACTTCATGCCTGCCTTGGCCGCGTAGGCTGCGAGGGCGGCGGAGGTGTTGCCGGTGGACGCGCATCCGACGACCTTGGCCCCGAGCTCCTTGGCGCGGGATACGCCGATGGTCATGCCGCGGTCCTTGAAGGAGCCGGTGGGGTTGAGTCCCTCGAACTTGACGAAGGTGTTCTCGACGCCGATCTCGGCCCCGAGCGCCCTGGTGGAGTACAGAGGGGTTCCGCCCTCCTGTATAGACACCTTGTGGGCGGGGTCCACGGGCATGAACGGGGCGTATCTCCAGACGCCGATGGGCGTGGAGCGCAGGTCCTCGGGCTTCATCTCCTTGACGGGCTCCAGGTCCATCTTGACGGTCAGAAGGCCGCCGCACCTGGGGCAGGTGTTCACGAAGGGGTCGTCGACCTCCTCGCCGCAATCCCAACATACGACTCTGTGTGCAGCCATTTCAGATCCTCCTGCAACCGGAGCCGGGCTCCGTGATCCAGGTGTCGCACTTCATCTCGTGCTCATCGTACATCGCACGGATGCTCTCTGCGATGTGCTCCCCCTCATGGGAGCTCTTGTTGAAGAATGATATTATGCAGGGTCCGGAGCCTCCGAGGAAGGACGCGATGGCGCCGTTGGACTTGGCGACCGATTCGGCCTCCTTGAGGTATGGGACCAGCTGGGCCCTGTGAGGCTCGGAGAACGCATCGTTGACCGACCTGGCGATGACCTTCATGTCGCCGGACATCATACCGTAGACCATCGATGCCGCGTTCCCGATCTGGAAGACCATGTCCTTGACCGAGACCTCGTGGGGCAGGATGGCCCTGGCCTCCTTGGTGGCGACGAGGACGTCGGGCATGGCGATGACGATCCCCAGATCCTCCGGGGGCTTGATCGTCATGACGTCGAAGGGCTCGTAGGAACGGATGATGGTGAACCCTCCCAGGATGCAGGGGGCCACGTTGTCAGCGTGGAACCCGCCGGAGGTCACATCCTCGGCATGGGCGGCGCAGAGCACGAGCTCCTTGGGGGACAGCATCTCCCCGCACAGTATGTGGGCGACGTACGCCCCTCCTGCCGCGGATGCTCCTGAGGACCCGATTCCGCTGCAGGGCCTGATGCCCTTCTTGATCCTCAGCTCGATGCCGAAATCGGCCTCGCACCTGCGGAGGACCTCTGCCGCGGCGATTCCCACGGAGTTCTTCTCGGGGTCCGTGGGGATGCTCTCGGAACCTGGTCCGCTGATCTCGGAGATGACCACGCCGGAGTCGATCTTCCTTCCCTCGATGATGTCGTAGGGCTCGTGCAGGGCGAGTCCGAACACATCGAACCCCGCACCAATGTTAGATGTAGTCGCCGGCGCCGCAATACGAATCCATTCGTCGGTCATGATCGTTCCGTTGCCTCCGTACCGACGAATCCATTAAGAATATTATCACAGGACAGCATGGACGGGCATGCGCTTCCAGGTCATGGGCTTGAGGGGTGACGCGGGATTCGACCGCCTTGTGGAGCACTTCCGCTCACTCGGAGGGGACTGCGTGCTCGTGGACCCATCGAAGATTGCCGGCGCCGGCCACCTCATGTCGGCAGCCCTCCACGGCGAGAGGGCGTTCGCCGAGGGGACCAACAGGTCCGATTCGGTGCTGACCGAGATCATCATGTACGCCGCCTGGGAGAGGCAGATCGGGAAGGCCCTGAGGCGTATGAGGCCGCCCGAGGGGTCATCGGAATATGCGGCAGTGCTCGTGGATGTGGACGACCCCTGTCTGAATGCCATCGGCATGGTCCGCGACGACTCGCTCCTGGACGCCACGCCCGAGAAGGCGCAGGAGCTGGGTCTGACGGATCCGTTCCTTCCGTCCGAGGACCAGGCGATCGAGAGGGTCGCTCTGCTCGAACTACAGAAGATGTGAGTAATACACATCCAATAGTATTCATGCATACTTGCACTGACGCTCGCCCTTTAATACCGTACCCGACCACGTCGGATCCATGGCGCGGAATGTCGGACACAGGGCCGAAAGGCAGTTCCATCTGCATCCGGCGATTCATCCCATCCGCTCTCCGCGCCATCACGGAGGTGGACGCATGCGGTAACGTACCGGGGCACGGGCGGCTCTGCTTTCTCACCTATACCTGCACAACCCCTTGCCGCCCGGTTCTCGCCCCTGAACGTCGAACCTTATCTGTCCCGTGCTGACACCGCCGGACACAACCTCGAGGTAGAACTCGGTGCCCGGGATCAGGTCGTCCACCGTGACATACTTCCTCCCCGACTCCGGGACGTACTCCCCGATCTCCTCGCGCACCCCGTCGAAGTCCGTGAATATACGCACAACGACGTCGTCTGGATCCGCATCAGGGAACATGACCATGACGCGACCTCCGCCGGTCGCTATGCGAACCCGGGGCTCCGGGGCCTTGCCGGGCTGGGGGCGCCTCATGAAGTACATGATAACGTCCTCCTCGCTCCTCCTCGCAGAAGTGACGAAGTCGAACAGGTCCCTGACGCCTGAGGGTATCCTCATACCGTCGCCCTCGTCGTAGAGGTCCATGTAACGGTAGAGCGTGGGCCGGGAGATGCCGAGCTTCTCTGCCACGTAGGAGAGCGAGCACGCCGTCTTCACGGCATCCTGCACGCGCACCGGCCCTGCTCCCATGGATGTGTAAAGAGTGAGAAGTGTATATTACACTTATTGTCACGATTTTACAAAAAATGTAAATGTTATATACAGTCAAACCATCTCCCAATACATTGGGCGGAGCCTCCGCCTACAGGAGGGAGAACATGAAGATCCTGCACACATCGGACCTGCATCTGGGGAAGAGGATACACGAGACGCCGCTCGGCGACGACCAGCGGCACATGCTGGACGAGATTGCGCGGATCGCGTCCGAGGAACGGCCCGATGCCCTCGTCATAGCCGGCGACGTGTTCGACAGGGCCGTACCCTCGGAGGAGGCGGTCACCATGTTCGGGGAGTTCCTCGACCGGGTCAGCGGCATCGTGCCGGACGTGCTGGTCATCGCCGGGAACCATGACTCCGGTGCAAGGCTCGGGTACTGCGACGGGCTGCTGGGGAGGAGCGGCGTGCACATAGCGGGACGGTTCGGAGGCGTGATGGAGCGGGTTCCCGTGGGCGAGGCGGACTTCTGGCTGCTGCCCTTCTTCAGGGTCTCCGAGGTGAGGGCTATCGCAGATGCTCCGATAGACACCTACACGGACGCCATGGCGTGGATGCTCGCTAGGGCGGAGATCGACCCGTCGAGGACGAACGTGCTCGTGGCGCACCAGTTCTTCATCGGCAGGGCTCCGCCGGAGACCTCCGATTCGGAGGACCAGGTCCCCGACGTGGGAGTACTGTCCTACATTCCGGCAGACATGCTGGACGCGTTCGACTACGTGGCTCTGGGGCATCTGCATCTGCCGCAGGGCGTGGGCAGGGACACAGTGAGATACTCGGGGTCTCCGCTGAAGTACTCGGCGTCGGAGGCCAGAACGGACAAGAGCGTCACCGTCGTCGATGTGTGCGATGATGGGGTGTCGGTCCGCACGGTCTCCGTGGAGCCCCTCCGCGACATGAGGGTGCTCAAGGGCACCCTCCGGGAGATCGTCGACGCCGCACCCAGGGAGGGGCCGGAGAGGGAGGACTACGTGTACGTACGCCTCACCGACCGCCCTGCGGGCGTGGAGGAGCTGCGCAGGGCGTACCCCAACATCCTGGAGATATCCTACGAGATGCTGGTGGAGACCGATCCCCGCGAGGACGCCCCGGGGGAGGCCCTGGCGAAGGAGTCGGTGGAGACGCGGTTCTCCAGATTCTACGAGGAGATGACCGGCACGGAGCTGACGCCGTATCAGAGGGAGCTGCTGGCCGGATGCGCCGAGCTCGTGGGGAGGGATGCGGAATGAAGCCGCTCCGCCTATCCATGGAGGCCTTCGGCCCGTACGCGGAGCGCACTGACATAGACTTCTCGAGGCTGGACAGGGGGCTGTTCCTGATCACAGGCAGCACCGGGGCCGGCAAGACGATGATCTTCGACGCGATGTGCTACGCCCTCTTCGGCGAGACCAGCGGCGGCCGCAGGGACCAGGGGATGCTCCGCAGCGACATCACCGATACGAAGCCCTGGGTGGAGCTGGAGTTCGAGCACCGCGGCAGGAGGTACGTGGTCCACAGGGAGCCCCCGTACGGCAGGGTGAACCGCAGGGGGAACGTGACGACGGAGACGGCCAAGGCCGAACTGTTCGAGGACGGGAGTCCAACGCTCTCGAAGCCGAAGGAGGTCACCGCCCGCGTGACAGAGATACTCGGCATGGACGCGGACCAGTGGAAACAGGTCTCCATGCTCGCCCAGGGCGAGTTCGTGAAGCTCCTGGACACCGACAGCAGGGAGCGCACGGAGATTCTGAGGACCTTGTTCTCCACCGACCGCTTCAAGGTCATACAGGACAGGTTGGACGAGATCTGCAGGGAGAAGCGCGATGTATACAACGGGTACTCGAGGGACATCGACGAGAGGCTCGGGACCGCCCAGGTGGACGAGGACCTGACGTCCGTCACCAGGGACGCCGCCAGGGACATCCTCGGAAGAGCAGTGATGGCCGGCGAGGCGGAGATCTCCGCGATATCGGCCGAGCGTGAGAGGCTCGAGGAGGCGCACCGCGGGGCCATCGAAGCGGTCACCCGCGCCGAGACCGTCGCATCCAGGTTCGACCAGCTCACCGAATCCCTCGCGCAGCTGGAAAGGCTGCGCGCTGAGGATGCGGAGATATCGGAGCTGGCGGTGAGGAGGGACAGGGCCTCTGGGATCGCGCCGCTGGTGTCTGTGAGGGACAGACTTAGGACCAGGGAGGCGGACCTCGCGGCCGTGCGCTCATCGCTGGAATCTACCGAAGAGAGGGTGGCGACCGCCAAGGCGAAGCTCGAGACCGCGGCGGCGAGACAGGAGGCGGCAATGGCCGCCATGGCCGAGACCGAGGCACTCATCCCGATATGCGACAGGATCGAGAGGTCCCTGCCGTCCTACGACAGGGTCGCAGAGATCGAGAACGAACTGTCTGAGGCCAGGACGGCTGCGGAGAGGGCAGCTGAGGACATAAAATCGGCGTCCGACAGCGTATCCGAGTCCGAAGCGGGGATCGCTAGGCTGCGCCCCGCGATCGAAGGGTCGCCGGATGCGGGGGCGAGGCTGGAGGCGGCCCGCAGGGACTGCGCAGCCGCGGAGGAGAGGATCAGGACGCTGGAGGAGGCCAGGGCCCTCGCCGTCAGATGCATCGATTCAGCCCGCGCCATCGAGGGCATGGAGGCCAGGTTCGCAGACATCGACACGGAGTCGACCAGGCTGGCCGCCGAGCTGGAGGATGCGGAATCGCTGTTCCTCAGGTCCCAGGCCGGCATCCTGGCGTCGTCCCTCTCCGAGGGCGTCCCCTGCCCGGTCTGCGGATCCGTGCACCACCCGTCGCCCGCAGTGGCACCCCCAGAGGTGTCCACGGAATCCCGCCTGAAGTCGCTCCGCAAGCGGAAGGGTGAAAGCGACTCCGAGAGGTCGGAGCTGGCCTCATCCCTTGCCACGGCCAGGGCGGAGCTACGCTCCATGCTCGTGAGAGTGTCCGAATACACCGGCACCGATTCTGACGCCGAGGGGCAGGCCGAAGCACTGGACCGCCTGTGCTCCGAGGCCGGCGATGCCGCGAGGGGCGCCCGGATGGCGGTCTCCGAGGCGGTGGCCGTGATCAAGAGCATCGAGGACGCCAAAGAGGAGCTCGCGGAACGTGAGAGGGTCCTGGCATCTTCCAGGGAGAGTCTGGAGGCTGCCAAGGCCGTCGCCGGCGAAGCCGGCATCCGCATCGCATCCCTGGAATCGGAGCTCGCTTCCCTGAGACAGTCCCTGGAGTTCCCCGACGCCGCGACCGCCAGGAGGACCCTGGAGTCGCACCGTCGTTCGATCGCCGTCGCGAAAATGGAATCGGCGGAGGCGGACGAGGCGGCCGGACGCCTCTCCGTGGAGCTCGCGTCCGCAGAGGCGGAGGCCTCCGGATATGCGGAACGCGTATCGGAGCTGGAGCCAGCCATACGGCAGGACAGGTCGGAACTCGACGGGATGCTCTCGTCCATTTCGATGGCCGAGGGCGAGCTGGACTCCCTCGCGGAGTTCGACACCGTCGCCGCCAGCAGGACCATCGAAGATCACGCCGCCGCGGTCAGGTCCGCATCCGACGCAGTCGTCCGCCTGGAGTCGGAGCTCCAGGACATGGATCGTCCGGACATCGACGCCCTCCGCGGGGCGGTGGACGCGGCCATGGAGGCGAAGACCGTAGCGGAGAACCGCCAGAACGCGGTCTCAAGAAGACTGGACACGAACAGGTCCGTGCTGGACTTCCTCGAGGACAGAACTGCGAAGCTCGAGGCGTGCGAGAGGGAGCTCAACGACGTCCAGCTGATGAGCGACGTGGCCAACGGGAAGCTGGCCGGCACCAGGAAGGTCCAGTTCGAGCAGTACATCCAGACCGCCTACTTCGACCGCGTGCTCGTGCACGCGAACCGCAGGCTGGCGGAGATGTCCGGAGGGAGGTACGAGCTGGTGCGCAGACGCGACGCCGACAACAGGTCCCAGAGCGCCCTGGACATCGACGTGGTGGACAACCACACCGGGAAGACGAGGAGCGTGAAGTCCCTCTCCGGCGGGGAGTCCTTCAAGGCAGCCCTCTCGCTGGCGCTGGGTCTGTCGGACGCGGTCCAGATGTCAGCCGGAGGGATCAGGGTGGAGACCCTCTTCATCGACGAGGGGTTCGGGTCCCTGGACGCGGACTCCCTTCAGCAGGCCATACGCGTGCTCGAAGGACTGATGGCAGGGGACGTGATGGTCGGCGTGATCTCACACGTGGACCTGCTCAGGGAGCGCATTGACCGCAAGGTCGAGGTAACCAGGACCCGCGAGGGCAGCGTCGTGAGGGTCGTGACCGACTGAACTGGAGGGCCCTAGGGCCCTCCTCAAACGACTTCCGACTTTTCAGAAGGGCCGGACATGCCCGCATCGATCCTCCTCCGTGCAGTGCGTGAGGTCGATCTGGTCCGAGGACACGGCCTCCGAGATGCGCTTTGTCATCAGGCCCATCTCCATCGATGCTGCATAGATCACTCCCATGGGGCAGAGGCACGTGGGGGTCAGCGGTCCGCGGACCTCGGAGTCGAAGATGCGTCCGCTGCCGGGATCCAGAACGTCCATGTCCGATATCGCCGGGAGACGCCTGGCATATTCGACGATGTTATCGCAGTCCGATTCGATCCTCACGTCCATGTCCCCGTCGTCACGCCTGGAGACGGCCACCCTAGCGTATCTCTGGCAGGTGTTCATGCGGACGAAGATGACGGACGTCATGTGTGACGGGATGGGACATCGGACCTTGATTGTGTCGCCGGACGCCTCATCTCACCGCAAATCCGACATGGATCCAGATGCACGAGTCTGGGTATGTCGGAGAGACGAGAAAACTGAGCCACAAACCCAGTGGTCTTCCATTTTTTCTGAGTTGCCGATCCCTCTGTTCTCCAAGAGTCCTGAATCGGGGATGCGACACGCCCTCGAATACGCGGACGGCCCGTCGAAGGCCGTCCGCGATCGGTTTCATAGTTCGATGAGCTCGTATTCGCGGGAGCCGATGCCCAGATCGGCCGCCGCCTCGATGGTGTGGATGCCGTTGCGGCTGTTGACCCTCTCCATGAAGTGGTCGCGTCCAGGGTCGTCCGAGTTCATCACGAGGTCCATGCAGGCCTGGTCGATCGCCACCGGGTCCAGGGATGCCAGCACACCGACGTCCCCCATGCAAGGGGCCTCCGGATGGATGACGCAGTCGCAGTCCACCGAGAGGTTGATCATGGCGTTCACGTAGGCGATGTTGCCGCCGAAGTGCCTGACGACGCTCGCCGCCGCATCGGCCATGGCCTCGGGGAACCTGACGGAGTCCGCGTGTACGTCCCAGGCCCCGATGTTGTCATCGGACGCGCCGCCGGAATGGATCAACGCCTTGCCGGCGCGCGAGGCACATCCGATGGACAGCTGCTTCAGCGCCCCTCCATACCCTCCCATGGGATGTCCCTTGAAATGTGCCAGCACGAGCATCGAGTCATAGTTCACTATGTTCTTTCCGACGAGATTGCTCTTCAGAACCCTCCCGTCGGGGATCTCCCAGCGGAGGTCGGGACCCTCGGCGTCCATTAGGTCCACATCGAACGCGTCCGTCCAGCCATGCTCCCTCAGGAGCCTGAGGTGGGACTCCGTGTTGTCGCGGACCCCGCCGAACTTGTCCCCATAGGCGGTGTTGCATTCGACGACTGTGCCGTCGACCTTATCGACCATCGGCTTCCAGAACTCGGGGCGCATGAAGTTGGTGTTCCCCTGCTCGCCGGAGTGGATCTTCACGGCGACCTTGCCGGGAAGGGATATGCCTAGCGCGTCGTACGCCCTGACGACCGCTTCCGGGGTGGTCTCCCTCAGCAGATAGACCTTCGATGCCAAGACTCACTCCCCCAGGACGTCCTTTGCCCATTCGGCTCCGCCGGAGTTCACCAGCCTCCCCTTCCCCCATGAGGCCTGAGGATACAGCCTCTCGAGATGGCTCTGGCACTTCTCGATGCCACTTCCGCCGGAGGTGGCGAAGGGGACGACGGTCTTCCCGGAGAGGTCACAGGAGTCGAGGAACGTGTCGACGATGCGCGGCTCCACGTACCACCAGACGGGGAATCCCAGCAGGATGGTGTCATAACCGGAGACGTCCATCGTTCCGGCCATCGGCGGACGGCAGGACTCGTCCCCCATCTCGACGCTGCTGCGGCTCTTCTTGTTGGTCCAGTCCAGATCGGCCTCGGAGTAAGGGGCCTCCGGGCGTATCTCGAACAGGTCCGCCCCGGTCACGTCGGCCATCCCCCTGGCGACGTCGGCGGTGGTGCCGGTTGCCGAGAAGTACGCTATCAATGCCTTTCCGCTCATGTCTGTCACCCATAATCTGGTGACATCGAGATATCACCAGAAGATTTAGGTGACTATATGTAATTCATTATTTAGAGGTTGGCAAAATCTCTTTGGGATGAGGCCTCGGACTGAAACATCGACACCTGAATGGAATCAGAACTCGTCGTACTTCAGATTGGACCCGCGGCTCCTCTCCACTGGATACTTCTCAGCATCGATCCCCACCTTGCGCCTGAGCTCGGTGCTCAGGTCGATGCCGTTCATGTCGGCGAAGCGCAGGACGAAGTAGAGCACGTCGGCGAGCTCGTCCCTGACGTCCATTGAGCGGTCCGGGTCGGAGACCATGGCACGGCACTGGTCAGGAGTCTTGAAACGGAAGAGCTGCAGGAGCTCGGAGGCCTCGGTGACCATGCCTATCGCCAGATCCTTCGGGTCATGGAACTGGTCCCAGTCGCGTTCCTCGCAGAACCCGCGGACGACGGCCTTGAGGTCGTCCATGGAGGTGACGGAATCATCCTGCATGGGTGGGGGGATGCCGTTCGGACGGATATCGGATTCGGTGTATGGCGCCCATGTTGTCAGGGTACGACGTGATGGTCTCGGACACCACCACCGGACCCTTGTCGGAGAACACGGTCTCGTAGCAGACCGTCCGCCCGAACCGCCATAACGCGCTTCCTGCCCTGTCCCCGAGCTGTGTTCCCGTCCTGACGTTGTCGAGTTGCGCCGAGGTCTATCCGTGAGGATCCTTCGATTCTAAGGATATACATGCATACTTGCACAGACGGTTCGGTTCATAATACAGTGGCCGAGGTGAGGAGTTGCCGGCTGGTCTCCGAACTCCAGCCGGCAGGAGGAATCCAAATGCATCTTAACTTCCTCAACATGAGGATATACCTCCGGGTCTCTGTGACCATCTTTGGACTGGTCATAGAGATCGCCGTTGAGTGATCAACGGCCAAACATAGGCCTCTATGAGGCCGCGGCTCCGCAGCAACGGAGCCGACATAGTTCTGAGGAATGAATCCTCCACTGAATATTTAAATGTATTTTAGCCATCGATGATGTATTGTAGTTCTCCTTTGACAAACATTAGGACCACCGGCACAACATCCTGAACATACCCCCAACATGATCCGATCCGACAACAGTTTACCGATGCGTGGGAATCATTGAAATCATACAGAGCCATGCCCGACAGTCCTAGTGAAACGTGACCGGGGGCGTTCGAGACGATCATATACAGCGAGACCAAACAGACCTTCCTCGACGACATCGTCGATGGCACGCTCGACGAGAAGCTCGAGAAGAGCATGCTCGAACACTATGGAAGGAGAACCCCCGACTCAGAGCTCCGCGCATGGAGGAACTCCCTGACTTACATGGGCACCATCATCGGGACCTCAAACATCCCGGACGACACCGGGATCGCAATCGAGTACGGCATCCCATACACCTCCAAGCGCGTGGACCTCATCGTCACAGGCCTCAACGACCTCGGGAAGGGCTCGGCCGTCATTATCGAGCTGAAACAATGGTCCTCTGCAGAGGCCGTTCCGGACAGGGACGGAGTCGTCAGGACGATGATCAACAACGGGATCCACGAGGTCGCACACCCCTCTTACCAGGCATGGTCCTACGCCGAGGCCATCGATGACTTCAACGCCAGCATCAGGGAAGACGGCATAACGCTGTCACCGTGTGCCTGCCTCCACAACTACATATCTCCCGTCCCTGACCCCCTGAGGTCAGACATCTACTCAGACTACCTGTCCAAGGCCCCGATGTTCACCAAACGGGACGGGTCCGACCTCCGCTCGTTCCTGGAGAGATTCATAAAGAAGGGGGACCGGGGCGAGACGATCTTCGCCCTCGAGAACGGGACGCTCAAGCCGTCCAAATCCCTCCAGGACGTTCTCGCATCGATGATGCGTGGGAATCCCGAGTTCGTACTGCTGGACACGCAGAAGGTCGTCCACGAGGATATCCTCCACCAAGCGAGGACCATAGCCAAGGGCGGAGACAAGAGGACCATCATCGTGAAGGGAGGCCCTGGGACCGGGAAGACCGTCCTGGCTGTGAACCTCCTGTCCGAGATAACCTCCATGGGCCTCGCCTCCCTCTACGTATCGAAGAACGCAGCGCCCAGGAACGTCTACAGCGAGAAGCTCAAGGGGATGAAACACGGACGTAGCAAAGTGGACAAACTGTTCGTCGGCTCCGGTAGCTTCGTCAATGCAAAGGAGAACGTGTTCGATGTGCTCCTGACCGATGAGGCACACAGACTCAACGAGAAGAGCGGCCTGTATCAGAACCTCGGCGAGAACCAGATCAGGGAGATCATCAACGCCTCCAGACTGTCCGTGTTCTTCATCGACGAGGACCAGAGGGTCACACTGAACGACATAGGCACTGTGGACGAGATCAGGAGGCATGCCCGGCAGATGGGTTCCAAGGTCACCGAGATGGAGCTGGATTCGCAGTTCAGGTGCTCCGGATCCGACGGTTACCTCGCATGGCTCGATAACGCGCTGCAGGTCCATGAGACCGCGAACCTGGACCTCGAGGAGTCCTTCCCAGATTACGACTTCAGGGTTCTCGACGACCCCAACGAGGTCCGCCGTCTGATAGAGGAGAGGAACGAGGGCAGGAACAGGTCCAGGATGGTCGCCGGATACTGCTGGAACTGGATCACCGAGGGGAAGAACGATCCAGACGTACACGATGTTACCATCCCCGGGACAGGGTTCGGGATGAGCTGGAACCTCGGGAACAGCCAGACCTGGGCCATCGACCCGGAGTCGGTGAACGAGATCGGCTGCATACACACATGCCAGGGCCTGGAGTTCGACTATGTCGGGGTCATCATCGGCGATGACATGAGATTCGAGAACGGCACCGTGATAACCGATGCCTCGAAAAGAGCGAGAACGGACCAGTCCCTCAAGGGTCTTAAGTCGAAGTACAAGGATAAGGACAAGGCCTATGCCGTGGCGGACCGGATCATCAAGAACACCTACAGGGTTCTGATGTCACGCGGGATGAAGGGGTGTTATGTATATTGCACTAACAAGGGGATGGCTGAACATCTGAGGTCGCTCATACGTGCGACCGTGAACGACCCTGAGGCCTGAACAAGAAATTCCCAACCGGGTGTACTATCGAATCCCGATTCTCGTTGGATAGGTGAACATGTTCTCATGCATCTTGGCCAATCGGATAGGAATGGGGCGATTTTCTATCGGTTACCAGACCCGTTCGAACGATTTCGTTGGGTATCAACGGCTTCCCAAACCGAAACACTGTGCTCAGGTCGATTTGGGAGACCGTTGATGGAACTCGCGAGAATAGTACACGGCTGAGAATCTCTTGGGGAAGGAAGAATGCTATCCCTCCCACTCGCCTGGACGGGGAACAGCGTTGGACTCGGACTGTGCCGCCGTCACCTTCTTGCAATGTCCCATCCCTTCTCCCTCGGCTCCTCCACCGAGTCCTGGAACGCTGGCACCCTGCTCATCACGTGGTACAGCACCTGGTCCATGTTAGTCAGTTCGCAATCCACCAGATTCCCATAGAACTGGAGAATCCCCTCCCTGTTGCCAATCTTCCTCACCAGACCGTGGTAGAAGTCGACCTTTTCGTTGCCGTCCTCGGGTCCTCCGTACCCCATGTCCTCCATGACCCCCTCCAGACATGGATAGTTGAGGATAGGAGTGACATATCCTGACAGCGGGACTCCCTGGAGGTAGTTGCCCGTCACATACGGGAGCACGTCGCGATTGTCACCATCGAAGTCCACCACCGGGAAGATGCGGAATCCCGGAATCATCCCCCTATTGTAGTCCAGATGATCTGGGAACGCCTTCGAAACGTTCCTGATCGAGTCGAACGGTGAGGATGCGAGAATCTGCGGGAGATGGGAGATAGATATCCCCTGCCTCCCCCCATTCCTGCTGAACACCGCCGCATCCACCGACATAGCCGAATAGATGCCGTTGAACAGGATGACCTCGGACCTACCGGCTGCTATGATGACCTGGTTCGCCCTCAATCGAGGTCCTCCCTCAGATGCTCCGCTATGTTCTCCATGTCGACGTACGAGATGTGCGGCACCCCTCCCAGATCCCCGCGCATGTACCTGTCCCGATTGTTGTTGTTCCTACGGGTCCGAGCGATGTCTGAGATCGGATTGATGCTCCTGACACCGTCCATGTCCACCTCAATGATGAACGCCTTCCTGGGGTCCAGACCCTCCATGAGGCTCGTGTTGTGCGTAGTCACAATCAGCTGTCCCCTCATGTCCGGGAGGATCTGCATGAAGAGATCGCGCATCAGCTTGTCATGTATCCCCGTGTCCATCTCGTCGATGAACGCCACCCTGCCGTTGGCACACCCGAGGAGACGCGGGAAGAGTGATACCAGCTTCCTCACCCCGGATGACTCGTCCATGTACCTGACCCTCCTGATTCTCCCGGCTATGCGCCTATCAAAGAACAGGGTATACTCCACACGGCCGCTCTCGCTCTCCCACGTCTCGTATCCCACGGACTCCAGGTCCGGGTCCACACGGGTCATGAAGCGGTCCAGGGCGCTCTCAAACGCCTCCAGGACCCTCATATCTTCCGTTCCGATCCACCCGTGCATGGGGGACGCCTCGATTCTGCCCCCTACCTCCCCTCCGAATCCGGACATGGTCGAGTTCAACTGATCAATATAGTCCACCACCTTCATCAGGCAGGGCATCTCCCGTTCCATGTAGGGTCTGTTGCGGATTAGGGCGCCGTACATGATGATGGACAGCAACGTCTGCCTGCCCCACCACTGCTCCGCCTGGCTCTCGACCCATTCCCTGAATTCGGATTTCGGGAACACCCTGTCATTGAACGACACCAGCGGTGAACCGTCCCTCCCCTCCACTGAGTAGTATTCGACGGTCCGGGCCTTCGGGGACACGTAGCGCAGACGCTCGGAGACCAGCCTTCCCCCATCCGGAGAGAAATCCATCGCATACTCCGCGTCCCTGCCGTCCACCTCAAACCTGTAGCGCATGGACATGGGCGATTCGGCCTGCTTCATCACGTTCGATCTTGCGAACACAGATATGTCCTTGGCTACTACCCTGATGCCGCCGTTCTCCACGAAGACACGGTCCATATCGGAGGGATTGATGGCCTCCAGACTGTCCATGAGGATCGGAAACGAGATGGTGGCGGCCTTCAGGAACTCCACCGAGTTGATCAACGCAGTCTTCCCAGATGCGTTCCTCCCGTAGACGACCGCGTAGTCCAGGGCGGAATCCCTAGGCCCCGTGAGATCGAAAACCACGTGGTCGAAGACGCGGTAGTTCCTCAGCTCGATCGTCTTGAACATGATGAGAAGTTATGGTTTTTCACTATAAATGACTATGTTTATGCTACAAAATGTAGCAGAATTTAAATATATATTTAAAGAGGAAAATGCTTTTCAGTTCGATTCCTCAAAGTCGGTACAAAACTCGATGCATCCTGTCGTTATGAATGAGCTACTGTTCAGGACCCGCCGTCAGGCAGAGCCAGACGATGGGTTTTGAACAGTTACAATAAAAGGAAGAATGGGGGCTCCCGCCCCCTGAGTTTCATCACTGCGGCACGAACTTGTAGCCGTAGTGGATGACGCCGGCCTTGCCGTCGGCGTCGAGCTTCCTCAGCACCGCCCTCACGGGCATGCCGATCTCGATCTTCTCCAGGTCCACATCGACGAGCTGGCCCTCGATCATGACCCCGTCATCGGTCTCGACCATGGCGACGGCGTACGGCTTCTGCATGTTGTTGCAGTCCGGTGCCTCGTGGATGACCGAGAACGAGTACACGGTGCCGGTCCTCGCCAGCGCGTAGGGCTCGATCTTGCCGATGGAGGCCCTCCTGCAGTCGGGGCAGAAGGTCCTCGCCGGGAAGAAGATCCTCCCGCAGTTGGTGCACTTGGTGCCGACCAGGTTGTACCTGCCGGGAATCTCCCTCCACTCCCTCGCGACGGATGACATCAGATCGCCTCCAGGATGGTGACGGTGGCAGCGGAACCGATGCCGCCGGTGTTCTGCGCCAGGGCGTACTTCACGTTCTCGACCTGGCGCTTGTCGGCGCGGCCCCTCACCTGGTCGGCGATCTCCGCGACCTGCGCGACGCCGGTGGCCCCGATGGGGTGGCCCCTGGCCTTCAATCCTCCAGAGGTGTTGATCGCGATCTTACCTCCGATCCTGCACTGGCCGTCGAGGACGGCCTTACCCGCCTCGCCCTTGGGGAAGAACCCGAGGTCCTGCAGAGCCATGATGCCGGCGACGGTGTAGTTGTCGTGGACCTCCGCGACCTGGATGTCGTTCGCGGTGATTCCGACCTGCTGGTACGCCCTGTTGGCAGCCTCACGGGTGGCACGGAACGAGGTGATGTCCCTGCCGCGGGAGAACAGCGCGAGGGTGTCGCTCGCCTGCGTCACGGCGGCGATCTTCGCGTAGCAGTCGGTGTGCTCCTTGGCCTTCTCCAGCGGACAGAGCACCAGAGCGGCGGCCCCGTCGGAGATAGGGGCACAGTCGAACACGCCGAGCGGGTCCGCGACAGGTCCGGACCTCAGGACGGTGTCCAGCTTGATCTCCTTCCTGAACTGGGCGTTCGGGTTGAGCGCCCCGTGGAAGTGGCTGTTCACCGCGAAGGAGGCAATCTCCTCGCGGGTGGCCTCGCCGTCGTGGATCATCCTGCGGGCGATCATGGCGTAGAGGCTGGGGAAGGTGACCCCCATCCCCGCCTCCCACTCGGCATCGGCCGTCGCGTCGAGGACCGAGTTGATGGCGGCGTCGTCCATGTCGGTCATCTTCTCGGCTCCGCCCACGACCACGTAGTCGCTCACGCCGGAGGCGACGTCCATGTACGCCTGCCTGAAGGCCACGCCTCCGGAGGCCCCTCCGCACTCCACGCGGATCGCGGGTATGTGCCTGCTGGCCATTCCCGTGTAGTCCGCGATGAGAGCGTCGATGTGCTGCTGGTTGATGAAGCGCCCCGCGGACATGTTGCCGATGTACATCGCATCGATCTCGTCTCCAGCGAGACCAGCGTCTGCGATGGCCTTCATCCCTGCCTCGATGCCGAGCGCCCTGAACGACTTGTCCCAGAGCTCGCCGAACTTGGTGACCCCGGTACCTATGATTGCTACATCCCTCATGATATCACTCCGGCATGACGATCTTGCCCTTGAACTTCGCATACGTGCCGTAGTCGACGTACACGGGGTTCTCGAGGATCCTCTCGAGCACCGGGGCGTTGTCCCTCTTGTAATCCTTGATCGCGTCGGTGACGGTGATGTCGAACGCGTCGCTTCCCGCTCCCGATCCGTAGGACGTGACGAATATCCTGTCCCCGGGCTCGGCGTGGTCGAGAACGTTCGCCAGACCGAGCGGAACGGCCCCGCTGTAGGTGTTGCCGATCTCCGGCGTGAGCAGGCCGTACTGGATCTGCTCGGGGGTGAATCCCAGCATGGCGGCGACCCTGGTGGGGAACTTGCCGTTGGGCTGGTGGAAGACCGCGTGCTTGTAGTCCTCGGGCTTGGTGCCCATGGCGTCGAGCATCATCTTCGCCGCGGAGGTTATGTGCCTGAAATAGGCGGGCTCCCCGGTGAACCTGCCGCCGTGGAGCGGGTAGGGCTGCCCCTCGCGCCTCCAGAAGTCCGGCGTGTCGGTGGTGAAGGAGAGGGTCTTGTTGATCCTCGCGATGATGTTCTCGGAGCCGATGAGGTACGCCGCCCCTCCCGCGGATGCGGAGTACTCCAGCGCGTCCCCGGGGGCTCCCTGGGAGGTGTCCGAGCCGATGGCGACACCGTACCTCACCATACCGGCGCCAACGAGACCCATGCACGCCTGGATACCGGCGGTACCTGCCTTGCACGCGAACTCCATGTCCGCGGCGGTCATGGCAGGCGTGGCGCCGATGGCCTCGGCGACGATGGTCGACGTTGGCTTGACCGCGTAGGGGTGGGACTCCGACCCGATGTAGATGGCCCCGATGTCCTTCGGGTCCACCTCGGGCACGCGGTCCATCATGTACCTAGCGGCCTCAGTCGCGATGGTCACGACGTCCTCGTCCGGGGACGGGACGGACTTCTGATTGATCATCAGCCCCTTTCCCATGGACTTGCCGTCCACTCCCCAGATCCTCCCGATCTCCTCGGGTTTGATCCTGTACCTCGGGACGTACGCCCCGTAGCTCACAATTCCGACTTCCATCAAATCCCCTCCGCGAGCGCATCGAGCCTGCCGACGATCTCCTCCACCGATAGCTCGGTGGTCACGAGAGGTATGCCCTCCAGCCTGGCCAGCTTGATGGCCAGGGGGTCAATCGCGTCGGGTTTGACGTAGACGACCATCGCCGGCGTGAGCGGATGCGCGCGCACGGCGATCATGGGCGACCTCCCGTAGTGGACGTCGGTGAAAATCAGCGCCCTCTCGGTGTTGGTCCCGTAGATCTTCAGATAATCCTCCGAGCCCAGGCTGAGGATGGCCTTGATCGAGTCCACGGCCGTGTAGCCGAAGACCGACTTGGACATCACCCTGTCCGGGTTCAGGTTCTTCCCGTCGATCGCCCTGATGAAGTCGTCGATCGGGACCCCGCCGGCGAACTCGTCCATCGAGATGATGAAGTCGAGCTTGTAGTCGGGGTTGTACCTGGAGATGACCGGGGAACCGTTCTGGATGTCGAGTTCGATGAAGGCGTCCACCATCTTACGGACGACGTTGACCCCGGGGGACTTGCGCCTCCCGGACTCGTAGTCGCTCACTACGGAGTGGGAGACGCCCATGGCCTCTGCCAGCTGATGCTGCGACAGCCCGAACTCCTCCCTCCACTTCCTGATGGTCCTGCCGGGGTCCGGCGAGAGTGCGATCTCGCCGGCTATCCTCTGTTTGAACTCGTCCACCATTCGGTGGAACATGAGAGGTTGCTTATTTAACCGTGTCGAATATCGCTACCGTCGATTGACGAACTCAGTCGAGTTCGCGCTTCAGCGTCTCGACCACGGTGCGGAGCACCTTGAGGCGCCCGTACTTCTTGTCCTCAGACTCGACGACCACCCACGGCGCGTAGTCGGTGTTGGTGGACTCGATCATCCTGTCCACGTACTCTTGGTAGACGTCCCACTTCTCGCGGTTGCGCCAGTCCTCGTCGGTGATCTTCCACTGCTTGTACGGATTCTCCTGACGTGCCTGGAAGCGGGCGAGCTGCTCCTCGTTGCTGATCTCCATCCAGAACTTGATCACGATGCCGCCGGCGTCGTGGATCTGGCGCTCGAAGTTCCTGATCTCCTCGGCGGAGCGCTGGTACTCCTCCTCGGTGCAGAAGCCCTCTATGGGCTCCACCATCATCCTCCCGTACCAGGAGCGGTCGTAGATCGTGATGTGGCCCTTCTTGGGCATGTTGTACGAGAACCTCCACAGGTAGGTGTGGAGCTTCTCGTCCCTGGCGGGCGCGGCGACGGGGCACACGTAGTAGCCCCTGGGGCTCATGGCACGGACGAGGCGCTTGATGCTGCCCCCCTTGCCGGCCGCGTCCCATCCCTCAAACACGATGACCATGGACCTCTTGGAGTCCGCCAGCTTGGTCTGCATCCTGGAGACCTCGCGGGAGAGCTCCTCCAGCTCGCCCTTGTAGCTCTTGGCCCTCAGGGTGAGGTCGGCCTCCTTCCTCGGGTTGGGGAAGAGGGACTCCACCTTCGCGTCGGACGCCGGGATGCCGAACTCCAGCACGTGCTCCACCCTGGAGATGAACGTGTGCACGACGGTGGCCATGGTGACCTCCGGGTCGGAGACGTTGATGATGTCCCAGGGGGCGAGCACGGTCGACGTGCTGGCTATCAGCGGCATGACGAGCTTCCCGTCCCACTTCTTGGGATCTATGTGGTCGTCCGTCAGGAACGTCCCGCTCTTCTTGCTCTTGGAACCGTAGGTCTTGGCAAGTGAGTCGAGGACCTCGTCGCTCATGTTCAGGAATATCTTGACCATGATGACGCCGTTGTTGCAAAGGTACCTCTCCAGGCCCATGGCGGTGGCGACGTTCTCCCCGATGTCGTCCCCCTTGTTGGCGGTGGCCACGAGCCAGGAGTACCAGGACCGGTCGTAGATGCCGATCTTGCCCTTGGCGGGTCCGCGGGAGATGTACCTGAGCATCTCCCTGGGGCTGTCGATCGACTCGGGTATGAAGTGGGTGTAGCCCATCCCGCGCGGCTCCAGGAGGTTCATGAACTCGTTGATGACGCGCCCCATCACGCGCCCGCTGCGGCCCTCGAAGATCACGAGGACCTGCCTCTGCTCGTCGACGATCCTCCTCTGGAGGAGCGTGAGCCTCTCCGCGAGCTCGTCGGACACCGATGCTGCCATGGGATGATGATTCGGGAACTCCGACTTAAAGGACACCATCCCACGATGACGGACGGGGATGTGTCAGCACTGACGTAGTTGGTTCGCATCACATCCTTGAGAGAACGTGTTGTTGCGCCGGCCGGGCACCCGAGTCCGGCCGACAGATGGACGCACGGACGATACCTGCGGTTCCCGAAAGGAGATCCTGTCTCTGGGTCTCGGTCTCGAGAAGGTGTCTTGGGATCGACATTACCATGCTGTGAGGCATGGTCGGAACCTCGACCCGATGAGGACCCTGTCGCGAAGACGCCGAGGCCATCGGTTCCATGGATGGGGGTTGGCAGAGCGGATGTCCGATCCGATCGCGTCACCCGGATGCATGAGTCGAGATGCCATCCTATCCTTTGAGGACCGGCACCGCATCCATAATACGCTCGGAACATCTGGCTATGCGCATGATAGACAAGACGGACCTCTTCTGCTTCAGTCCGACCGGCGGCACCGCCGAGGTCGGAAGGACCTTCGCCGACGCCATGGCCGACGTGGTCGAATTCGTGGACCTCTGCGCGAACAAACCCGTCTCCGACCCCGGGGACGGGATCGCCGTCTTCGCCGCGCCCGTGTTCGCGGGCAGGCTGCCACCGGTGGCCGCCGAGCGCATACGCTCCGTCGACGGGCACGGGAGGGTCGCGATAAGCCTCGTGGTCTACGGCACCAGGGCGTTCGACGACGCCCTCCTGGAATTGAACGACATACTCGCAGAACGCGGGTTCACCGTCATCGCCTCCGGGGCCTTCATCGCCGAGCACTCCATCGTCCGCAGCGTAGGGCAAGGGAGACCCGACGGCAGGGACGCCGACGACATCGTCGGCTTCGCCGGGAGGGTACTGTCGAAGATCGGCAGAGGCGATTCCGCCGTGCCCTCCGTCCCGGGCAACCGTCCGTACAGGCCGGACCCCGTGGCCTCGTCCCACCCCACGACCTCGGACGGTTGCACCCTGTGCGGAAGATGCGCCAAGGCCTGCCCCGTGGGCGCGATAGCCATCGGGAACGATGGCGTGGTCACCGACGAGAGGGCCTGCTTCATGTGCATGGCCTGCGTCAAGGCCTGCCCCGAGAAGGCAAGGGGCCTCCCGGCACCGGTCATGGATGCGATGACGGCGAAGCTCGGACCCCTCGCCTCGGTCCGCCGCCCCAACGAGACGTTCCTCCGAAGGCAAGGGCCTTATCCTGCGCCCGCATCCACAGGTCCATGGACGCACCCAGCATCGAGGACATCGAGTCGATCGTCAGGGAGTCGGGGCGCAGGGTCCGCTCCGCCCACGGGTTCACCGTGAGCAGCAAGGGCACCAGGGAGAACCTGGTCACCTCGGCGGACATCGAGAACGAGAGGTTCCTCAAGCAGAGGCTCACCGAGCTCCTCCCGGGATCCGCGTTCATCGGCGAGGAGGGTGACGAGGCCTCCCTCCGGGACTCCGAGTGGGCGTGGGTCGTCGACCCCATCGACGGCACCGCCAACTTCTCCCGCGGGATCCCCATGTGCGCCGTGTCCGTCGCGCTGTTCCGCGACGCCGAGCCCTACGCCGGATTCGTCCTGAACCCGTTCATGGACACGCTCTACAGCGCCGTGGTCGGGGATGGGGCGTACAAGGACGGGGAGCCCATCCGTGTCTCGGACCGCCCGCTGGGCGACTGCATCCTCAGCACGGCCTGGTGCTGCTACGAGAAGTCGTTGGCCGAACCCGTCTTCAGGGTGAGCGAGTCCCTCTACCCGGAGATCAACGACATCCGCCGCATCGGTACCGCCGCCCTGGAGCTGTCGCTCATCGCCGAGGGCGCCGCGGACATGTACTTCGAGATCAGGCTGTCTCCCTGGGACTACGCCGCCGGGCTGACCATCCTGAGGGAGGCGGGCGGGTGCTACACCGGCATCGGCGACGGGGACGTGTCCTTCGAGGGTCCGAGCCCTGTGCTCGCCGCCAACTCGGAGGAGAACCTCCGCTCTCTCAAGGCAGTAGTCGACAGGGAGTTCGGCGGGAGGACGCCGTACCGACGGACCTCGCGACGCTTCCTGGACAATCCCTAAATAGGAAGAACCGAACCCTCGGGCGATGACTGTCAAAGCGGTGAAGGACTTCCTCGTCGGCGCCCTCGTGGGCATAATGTCCATGATGCCCGGCGCCAGCGGCGGGATCATCGCCGTCATCTTCGGCATCTACGAGAGGCTGATCGCGGACATCGCCAACATCCGCGGGAAGCTCCTGAAGGACCTCCGCTTCATCGTGCCCCTCGGGCTCGGAGTGGTCGTGGGTCTGCTGGTGTGCGCCGTCGGCATCGACGCACTGCTGCAGAACTGGGAGATACCGCTGATGTTCTTCTTCGCGGCCCTCATCGTCTTCCAGATACCCGACATCTACAGGCTCTGCGACGGGCGCGGGGAGGAGGATGGGATCACGCGTTGGAACGTCGCCGCCTGCGTCATAGGGTTCGTCGTGATGATCGCGTTCCTGTTCCTCGGCTCCACCGACTCCGACATCTCCCTCGCGGAGCTCGACATCGTGGACATCGTCCTCCTCTTCATCGTCGGGGTGCTAATCGCGCTATCCAAGATCGTCCCCGGACTGAGCGGAGCGGCGATACTCCTTGCAATCGGCCTGTACACCCCGCTCATGGACCTGGTCGGCAGCATGGACATGTCCGTGCTCATGGAGAGGATCGCCGCGCTCGTCCCCATCGGCCTCGGCCTGATCGCCGGCGTCCTGGGGCTCTCCAGGATCGTGGACTACTTCTTCAGGACCCGCAGGAGGTCCGCCTACTGGTGCATCATGGGCATAACCGTCGGATCCGTCGTGACCGTGGTCGTCCAGGCGCTACAGGGCATGGAGACCGACATGGTGCCAGCGACCGCGGTCTGCATCGTCGCCGGCCTGGTGTTCGGCTACGTCCTGAGCAGGGTGTCCTCCAGGTACGCCGAGGAGACCATCGAGACGGAGCCGGCCTGAGCCGACGTTATTATACGGTCCGCCCATTAGCGTGGGCGATACAACATGACCGGCAACAACGCAGAAGTCAGAGTCGGACTCGTCGGAGCCTGCGGAAGGATGGGACAGATGCTCGTCAAGCGCGTCCTCGCCACCGAGGGCATGACCGTCTCCGCGGCATTCGACCTCGTCAACATCGGCAAGGACATCGGAGAGGTCGTCGGCGTAGGCGCCCTCGGCGTCCCCGTCTCGGACTCCAAGGACCTGGCTCAGGTCCTGAAGGACTCCAGGACCGACGTCCTCCTGGACTTCACCATCGCCAAGGCCACCGCCGTCAACGCGCCCATCGCCGCCGCGGCCGGGGTCAACCTCATCATCGGGACCACCGGGCTCTCCGACGAGGTCAAGAAGGACATCACCGACGCCGTCGTGAAGAACAACGTCGCCGCCGTCATCTCCACCAACTACTCCATCGGAGTGGCCGCCTTCAACAAGCTGATCAGGCAGGCCGCGCTCCTCCTCGGGAACGACCACGATGTGGAGATCAGCCAGGCCCACCACCACCAGAAGCAGGACGCCCCCAGCGGAACCGCGATGACCGCGGCCGAGATCATCAGTGAGGCCATGGGAGGGAAGGACTTCGTCTACGGCCGTCAGGGCCACTGCCCCCGCGGGAAGGAGATCGGCATCCACGCCGTCAGGGGCGGGGACATCGTCGGTGACCACACCGTCATGTTCATCGGGAACTCCGAGAGGATCGAGATCCGCCACCAGGCCCACTCCAGGGAGATCTTCGTCGGCGGCGCCGTCATGGCCGCCGGCTGGGTCGTGAGGCAGGCCAAGGGCAAGGTCTACTCGATGGCCGACGTCATGGAGTGATCCCGCAAACCACTACAACGGGGGCCATTGCCCCTACCCCTCCATTCTTCCTACCACACCACTTTACAGAAGTCGTCTCATGGGCCCGATCGATATCCTATCCGTCGGACCTCGATGGGATGCCGCCAAGTCTCACCATCAAAACCCCGCCAAGTCTCACCATCAAGACATAGCCAGATTCCTGAGATCAGACCTTCTGGACACGGGTCCATCATATCCCATGGCTACGTTCGGTGTCGTTCGAAATCGAACAGGTTGTATCTTCTCCACTCCTGTCCATTCTGGCCAGTGATTAACGCCGTTGAAATCTTATTAAAGAAAATGCCCGTTTTCTTTAATAAGAAAATCCATAGTAATATTCCCTTAACTAAGAGCATGGGCCCGTGCGAACGGGCCTGCTCCGTCAGCGTTTCTCCGCCGATCCCCTGCCGCCCTTCTTCACAGACCTGTCCGGGACGGAGCACTGGTCCAGGAAATCGGGGGCCATCTCGTTCCAGTCGTCGAACAGGCTGGCTCCGCTACCTGGTTCGGGAAGATGGTCCCGGAAAATCTCCATGGGATCCACCGTCTCCTCGGCCTTCTTCTCCTCCTCTGGCATTCTGTACCTCCTTCTCGAAGGGGAGGACGGCGCTTCTACGGCCGCCCTCCGACCTCCAGCATGAAGATGGCCGAAGGAATAGATAAACTCTGAGATGTTATCTTTGTTATGTTTGTAACATCTGTAACATCGCAGAATCGCACCCTCACGTTCCAGCCCCCTGAAGTACGGGACCCAGCGGGACATGAACCAAATGGCCAGGACGGCGACCGCCGCTCCGATGACAGCGCCGGCGATGACGTCGGTCGGCCAGTGGACACAGAAATACATCCTCGAGATTCCCACGAGGGCAGCGTACACCAGTGCGATGGAGCCCCACCTGCGGTCGTGGACCAGTATCGCGACCGCGCCCGCAAACGCGGAGGCCGTGTGCCCCGACGGGAAGGACCAGGTGTCCGGAGGCGCCACGAGCAGGTCGAAGTCCTCCACAGTGAACGGGCGATCGCGGCAGACCAGCGGCTTGAGGATGACGTCGACCACCACGTACGCCAGAGCCACAGAGACGATCACGGACACACCGCATCTGCGCCACCTGCGGGAGCAGGTCATCAGGAACCCCAGCACGAACCAGACGAGTCCGGACGTGGCGCTGTACGTGACACCGACCATCAGCTGGTCCAGGAAGGTCCCGTGCAGGGAGTCGAACCAATCGAGGACGCCGAGTTCCCACATCGATGGTCCCACTCGCTGCTACGATATAACGATTGACGGGGACGCTTCGGCCCGTCATTAGAGTTGCTGTCGGGGAGATTCCGACCTATGACTGCGATTCGTGGACAAGTGCATCGTTTTGCATTCTTATTGTGAATTTTATGTCGATTTTTACACTTTTTTCATGAATAACCTGCTATAATGTGGGCTCTCTGATTGTTTAATAAGCATCACGAGATACGCCGCTCACATGGAATCCCCCACGGACGTAGAACTCCTCGAACGCCTCAAGTACGCCGACAAAGAGACGGGTGAGATGGCCGGGAGCATAGGCCTCGGCAACTGGACCGTCATGGCCTCGATGTGCCTCGCGTTCTACGCCCTGAAGAGCGACGACCCCGAGGGCACGGCGGACGAGAACCTCGGACGCGTCTCGCTCCTGATCGATCACTACGGCCCCAACGCGGGTGCGTGGCGCACCGGCCCCGCCGACGGCGACCCCAGTGGCATCGTCGCCGACAGGGACCTGTGGATCAACCTGTTCATGCAGTCCCAGGACTACCTCAACAGCGTCGTGGAGGGGTACATGTCCTTCTGCGGCGAGGACAGGGAGGCTGCGGCGATCGCCGGCGTCGGCAACCACGTCAACCTCGCCGTGGCGACCGCCTGCATGCGCCACACGAACCCCAAGACCGCGCTCGGGAGGTGCCGCGACATCGTCAGGAGGACCATCTCCTTCGTCAGGGAGCAGTGCAGCTTCGTCGAGGAACGAGGTCCGATGCGTACCCGGACGTGATACGACCAGAAGACAAGATCGTGAACGGACACTGTTCCGAACTCGAGCAGGTCGAACGGCACCGGACACCTCCTGACGACGGCAGGCATCCCCCGACCTCTGCTCGGATGACCTTCCGGGACGGCACCTACAACCCCTTCTGCGAATGGACCGATGCATCGCCCTGGGCCTCGACACCTGAGCGCGCATGCGTGGAATACGGACGTCTTCCTTTCGCGCGCGCACTTCTTATAAGATACGCGACTAACCGCACGCAGGAGAATCCGCTCATGACCGAAGTCGGACCTTGCACCAAGACCCTCACGACGAAGGAGGGCGACCTCACCATCTACAGCCTCCGCGAGCTGGAGGCCAAAGGCATCATCAAGGACCTCTCGAAGATCCCCTACTCCATCAAGATCCTCATCGAGGGCATGCTCAGGCAGCGCGACGGCGTCCACATCACCGACGAGGACGTTCTCACCGCCGCGTCCTGGAACCCGAGGGAGAACACCGACCGCGACATCCCCTGGATCCCCGCCAGGGTCCTGCTCCAGGATCTCACCGGCGGAGCCGTCATCACCGACCTGGCGTCCATGAGGGAGGCCGTGGCCTCCATGGGCAGGGACCCGGAGCTCATCAACCCCCTGATGCCCGTGGACCTGGTCATCGACCACTCCATCAACACCGACTACGCCGGCCGCGACGACGCCCAGGAGCTGAACGAGGAGCTGGACTTCCAGCGCAACAAGGAGCGCTACGCCCTGTTCAAGTGGGCCCAGAAGAGCCTAAAGAACTTCCGCGCCGTCCCTCCCGGAACCGGGATCTGCCACCAGGTCAACCTGGAGTACCTGTCCCCTCTGGTCCACGTCAGGGACGTCGACGGGAAGAGGGTCGCATACCCTGACTCCTGCTTCGGAACCGACTCGCACACCACGCAGATCGACGGCCTCGGAGTCCTCGGATGGGGAGTCGGAGGCATCGAGGCGGAGGCCGCCATGGTCGGCCAGCCCAGCTACATGAAGCTCCCCGACGTCATCGGGTTCAAGCTCACCGGAAAGCTGAGCGAGGGCGTCAACGCCACCGATCTCGTTCTCACGGTCGTCAACATGCTCAGGAAGAAGGGCGTGGTCGGCAAGTTCGTAGAGTACTACGGAGAGGGCTACAGGAACTTGGACCTGGCGGACCGCTCCACCCTGGCCAACATGGGGCCCGAGTACGGAGCCACCACCGGCTTCTGCCCCGTGGACGGGAAGACCGTCGACTACCTCCGCCTCACCGGCAGGAGCGAGGACCACATCGACACCATCGAGAGGTACTGCAAGGAGCAGGGCCTCTGGTACGAGGCAGACCCCGAGTACACCGACACCCTGGAGCTCGACCTGTCCACCGTCGTCCCCTGCCTGGCTGGTCACAAGCGCCCCCAGGACCTCATCCCCATGACCGGGCTGAAGGAGTCCTTCGCCGAGACGCTGAGGGCCCTCGGCGTCGAGGAGCAGAGGAAGCCGGTCGCCGGACAGCTCGGCGACGGGTCCCTCGTGATAGCATCGATCACCTCGTGCACCAACACCGCCAACCCCTCGGTCATGATCGCCGCCGGACTCGTTGCGAAGAAGGCCCACGACCTCGGGCTCAGGCCGAAGGACTACGTCAAGACATCCCTGGCCCCGGGATCCAAGGCCGTCACCCAGTACCTCCAGAACGCCGGCCTGCTGATCTACCTGCAGAAGCTCGGGTTCCAGGTATGCGGATACGGATGCATGACCTGCATCGGGAACAGCGGACCGCTCTCTGACGAGGTCTCCAACTCGATCAAGGCCAACGATCTCGTAGTCGCCGCCATCGCGTCGAGCAACAGGAACTTCGAGGGGAGGATCCACCCCCTCGTCAAGGCCAACTACCTGGCGTCCCCTCCGCTCGTGGTCGCGTACTCCATCGCCGGACGCGTCGACATCGACCTGGACAGGGAGCCCCTGGCGGTCACCGAGGACGGCAGGGAGGTCTTCCTGAGGGACATCTGGCCCTCCGACTGGGAGATCCGCGAGATCTGCGACCAGTTCGTCACCCGCGCCGTCTACGAGTCGAAGTACAGGGACGTCTTCAAGGGATCCGCCCGCTGGGACGCCGTCCCCGCCGACGAGTCCCCGCTGTTCCACTGGGACGAGGAATCGACGTACATCCGCAACCCGCCCTTCTTCGACGGCATCGCCGATGAGCCGGAGATCAGGAGCATCACCAGGGCCAGGTGCCTCGCCAAGCTCGGCGACTCCATCACGACCGACCACATCTCCCCCGCCGGAGCGTTCGGCAAGGACAGCGACGCGGGAAGGTACCTGATGTCCAAGGGTGTCGAGCCCAAGGACTTCAACTCCTACGGGTCCCGCAGGGCCAACCACGAGGTCATGGTCAGGGGCACGTTCGCCAACGTCAGGCTCAGGAACATCCTCGTCCCCGGCAGCGAGGGCAGCTGTTCCGTGTACCTCCCGGACGGCACCGTCGGCACCATATTCGAGACCTCCCAGCGCTACGACGAGGACATGACCCCGCTCATCGTCCTCGCGGGCAAGGAGTACGGCACGGGGTCCAGCAGGGACTGGGCCGCCAAGGGTCCGCTCCTCCTCGGTGTGAAGGCCGTCATAGCCGAGTCCTTCGAGAGGATCCACAGGTCCAATCTGGTCGGCATGGGCATCGTGCCCCTGCAGTACCTCCCCGGACAGAGCGCCGAGACCCTCGGACTCACAGGGAAGGAGACCTTCGACATCGACCTCGAGGACCTGGAGCCCAGGTGCACCGTCCGCGTCACCGCCTACAGGGACGGCCAGAAGCTGGAGTTCGACACCCTCTGCAGGGTCGACGTGCCCGCCGAGGTCGAGTACATCGCCAACGGCGGAATCCTCCAGTACGTCCTCAGGCGCATGGCGCAGTGAGGGTCATGAGGGGGTGCGAGCCCCCTCGACAAACACCTTCCACTCTCGGATCACATGGCGGATGGGAAAGATCCATCCTCCGCTTACCGGTCCTGCCGGACCGCGCCGGAGCGCACGAGGTACATCCCGAGGCCGTTGGCCTCACGCCCCCTGGGTACGCAGATACCGTTCCATCTCCCGCCTCGTGCGGAAGACGATGGCCTTTTCCGGATACATGTCTGCCACGGAGCGCAGCCTCTCCGCCCTCCCTCCGGAGAACTGACCGAAGGTGACCCATCTCAGGAATCCCGGGTCAAGGGTCTCGACGCATCCTTCGGCCATGCTGTCACGGACAGTCCCCCTGTACCTGAGCCATCTCCTCAGGACTCCCGTCACGCATATGACGCGTCCGAGACTCAGAACGATTATCTTATCGGCCGCCTCCAGACGCTCCCGGAACAGGAGCCCCTCGTAGTTGCCCTCTATGACCCAATCCACGTTCTCCATGAAATTGGAGACGATCGGAAGTTTCTCCTCAATGGGCCTCTCGCGCCATCCGCTGTCGAAGTTCACGGCGTCCAGATGGAGCAGCGGGATGCCGTAGTGCTCCGACAGACGCTTCGCCAGGGTGGACTTCCCGCTACCACTGTTCCCCAGAATCACTATCCTCATGTTCACTCCTCGGACTTGTCGGACGATGGTGCGACTCGGATGTCGCTGCATCGCCCCTCACCTCGCCGTCAGCGGAAAAACCTCTCACTGGTCCGAGAGAGACCTGAGAGACGGTTCCCCACATTCAGGAACCTGACCGCCACGCCCCGATCGGGGCCCTCGCCTCTGATCGATACCTCAGAGGCTTGATTCGACGAAACACCGTCTCCGTAATCACTTTAACATGGGATGAGGGTAGATTTTCAACGTCTCAGGCGAGGGCGCGAGTATTCAATCCCATCCATATGGGTCCGCGTAAAGGCCCAGCGTCCACTCGGATGGCAGCCTTGGCCTTTTTCGTCAGTTCATCCACCTCATCCAGCATCTTCCCCACCGCATCCATGGTAGCAGAATTGGCAGTCAATTCCTCGTCCACATCGAAGATGAAGGGCAGTCCCGTTTCTTAGGGAAAGGTGAAGATTCCCTCGCCGGCCATGTATTCGAAATCAATGCGTTTACAGTTCAACCTCATCACCATCTCCTTACCCCTCAATGTTGGTAGCTTTGAGATCCTTCTTCAAGGAGCCGTAGACTGTCACCGCATGGTCTGTGAACATCTCGTCGCAGTCGAACCAGGCGGTGAAACTGCCACTGGAGGTGACAGAAAGATTCATCATGCTGATCCGTTGGCAAATTCTCCCTCTGTGATGGGGTTTGTTACCGGATTGCGAGGATTTTCCTCATCCTGGGAGAGCCAGTCATTAGCTAGCCTGGTCAGGTTCTCTGCAGCATGCTCCCGCATCGCCTTGTCCAAGGCCTCACAGTCGGCTAGCAGCTTCTTGGCGGCACTACGGGCACATGTCCAGGATGACTTGCTTTCAGCATTGACTTCCAGATATAGGAGCACATCCTTTCCGCACCGCAGGACCTCTGTGGTGGGTAGGGCGAGCATCTTCGGATCAGACTCTCGCATAATCTGGTTGTTTTGAATCCTTGTCCCTTTCCACTACATCGTCTGTTGGGTTCTGAATCAATCCTCTGATCCATTTTCCAAGTCGATGAACAGGATGTACACTCCGCAGACATCCCCGTTGGAATCATAACCGAAGTAGCAGGGATAGACGCCGTCGCCCCATCCCGATGCGAATATCGGGATATTCAGACCGGTTCCGGGAACGGTCCAGTTCACCCAGTCCCCTCCATCCCTCTGGTAGCGTGGGTTCTCGTTGTAGCTCTCTTCGAGAAGGTCGCAGAAAAGGTCATTGTACGGATCTATGTCCTCGTCCTCTTCCAGACGCTCCGCCCAATACTTCTTGAACGCGTTCTGGGACTCGACATCAATGATGCACCCCATGCCGGCGTCGACGATGAATCCGAAGTAGTCTCCATCTTCGAGCTCCTCGTCCAGATTCTCGTCGCCGATCATGGCCAGTTCGTAGCGCACCGGTCTGGAATCCGAAACCGTCACCTTCACACAGGCGTAACGGTCGCCGTACTCCTCGCTGGGCACCACGCAGATCGTCACCGGATAGGTCCCAGGAGGCACTGTCTGGATGTATGGCAGCCTGTCCTCCAGTTCTATCAGCGGGTCACATGCCAGTATCTGCCCTGTGGGGAAATTGACTGTACCGATGTCCATGGTGTCCACGGCTGTGTTTCCCACCTCTTCGTTTGTAAAGTATGCCTCCAGGTCAGTCCAGCAT
>CALUHR010000005.1 GCA_944320495.1 Candidatus Methanomethylophilaceae archaeon | reverse complement strand
CCTGTAGTAGGGGGCGTCGGTCTGGTAGTAGATGCTGGGGTCCATGCTCTCCCCCAGGATCTCGAAGTGGTGGGTCATCTCCTCGATGAACCCGTTGGCGTACTCCTCGCAGAGCCTCCTGTACTCCTTCCTCGGGGTGTCCAGCTTGGTGATGTGGTGCTTCTTCTCGACCTTGACCTCGATGGGGGTCCCGTTGACGTCGAAGCAGAGGGGGAAGAACACGTTGTATCCCCTCATCCTCCTGTAGCGGGCGACGAAGTCGATCAGGGAGTACCCGGTGGCGTGCCCCAGGTGCAGCGGACCGGAGGTGTAGCGGGGCGGGTTGTCGATGCTGAAGACCGGTTTGTCGGATGCCGGGTCGAAGCGGTAGACCTCCTCGGTCTTCCACATCTCCTCCCAGCGCTTCTCTATGGAGGCGGATTCGTACTGAGCCATGGCTAACGTCCCGGCGTAGTCGGCCTTTATAATTAGAGGTTTCGCGCGCGCGACCGTCCGGTCGAGGGCGGTGCGATCCCCGCATGGCGGATCCCGGAGGGTGCGGCCGGGCATGTGCCAGCGGCGGGGGCTCGCCGGGATCCCCATGCCGTCCCGTCTGGCGTTGGAAGCCTTCAGGGCTCCGGGCCCTCAGGTCTTCGACGGTCCCGGGAGGCGGCCCTGGCCCGACCCTCGCCTCTGGCACCGGGGGCAGCGGACACTCCCCCTCCCGCCGACCACGCTGCGGACCATCGTCTCCCCGCATCTCGGGCAGGGCTCGCCCGCATGGCCGTAGACCCTCAGGAACGGGGTGTTGCGGTAGTCCCTGCCCTTGCCGGCGAGGTGCTCCTCAGGGGTGACGAGGTTGGTCTCGGTGAAGTATCCAAGGAGCTCGGGGATGGCATGTGCCAGCCTCCCGAACTCGTCACGGGTCAGGCTGTCCGCGGGCCTCGCCGGGTCGATCCCGACCTCGAAGAGGATCTCGTCGGAGTAGATGTTCCCGATCCCGGCGACGACGGTCTGGTCCAGGAGGCACTCCTTGATTGCGCGGTGCGACCCGCCGATCCTGTCCTCTAGGTAAGCCGCATCTAGTGACGGGTCGTCGGGCTCCGGCCCCAGCCTCCCGATCCCGCTGTCGTCCTCCTCTTCCGGGCCGAAGAGCCAGAACCTCCCGAAGCGGCGCATGTCGGAGAAGCGCATCTCGGTCCCGTCGTCCATGTGCAGGACGACGTGGGTGTGCCTGTCCTCAGGGTATCCGGTCGGCGCGGCCACCAGGCACCCGGTCATGCGCATGTGCATGGTGACGTGCGAGCCGTCGTCCAGGCGGGCGACGAGGTACTTACCGCGCCTGTCCATGCCGAGTATCCTCCTGTCGGTCAGGCGTTCGGCGAACGCCGCCGCGTCCGGATGAGCGATGACGCCGGGATGCCTCACGTCGACGGACTCTATCGTCCTCCCCGTGACGAGCGGCCCCACCGCCCTCCTGGTGGTCTCTATCTCCGGAAGCTCGGGCATGTACGGGTCATCGGGACGTCAGAGTTAACGGTGACGGGAGCCTGTTATTACGGACGCGCACGCGCGTGTTCTAAGAAGCGATAAATACGGGGGCCATCTCCGAGCCGCATGGCCTATGACAAGCTGGCGGATGCCATCATCAAGCATTCGAAGCTCATCATGGTGATCTGGATCGTCATCCTCCTGGTCGCCGCTGTCCCCGCCGTCAAGGCGTTCAGTAACATGAGCTACGACATGAACGAGATGGGCATCGAGGAATCGGAGTCCATGGAGGGCTACGGGATCATAGCGACTTACTTCCCGTCCTCCTCGGCTGACACCTCTTCGTCGCCGATACTGGTCATCGCATACGGAAACGATGACGAGCACGTTCTGGCGCAGGAGGTGGACGGCATCATCAGCGGTGCCGTCGACGAAGGGCTGTTCACGTACGTCAACGCGGACGGCGAGGAAGCGATAAAGATCACGAGCGCCACGGGCATGGACACGTCCGACTCCAATGCGAGGGAGGACGGGTCCGGCATCATCATGCTGATGCTCACCTACTCGGAGGACTTCGACGGCAACGCCATCGACGACACGCCCGTCCTGAGGGACCAGATCCACCACGTCCTGGCGGATGCGGGCGTCGAGGGCGAGGTCGGAGTGTACCTCACCGGCATGCCCGCCGTCTCCTACGACATGGAGGACGGCGCCATGGAGGACATCAGTCACATCGACGTCTTCACCGTGCTGATGATCCTCATCCTCGTCGGACTGTTCTTCAGGTCCTTCATCACCTCGGCCATGCCGCCGGTGACCATGGGCGTCGCGTTCGCCGTCACCATGGGCCTGATCTACTGCCTGATGTTCGTCATGGACATCTTCTTCGTGACCGAGGTCATGCTCCTGGTCTCCATGATGGGGGCCGGGTGCGACTACTGCATCTTCATCCTCGCCCGCTACAGGGAGGAGAGGCGCGACGGCAGGACCCACGAGGAGGCCCTGCACAGCGCCATCAAGTGGGCCGGCGAGTCCATCACGATCTCCGGCGCCTCCGTCATCATAGGTTTCGGAGCCATGTCGATCTGCTCCTTCAGCATGATCCACACCATGGGCATCTGCCTCGCCCTGGGAATCATCGTCGCGCTGCTCGCGGCGCTCACCTTCATCCCCGCGCTCATCAACGTGGTCGGGGACAGGATCTTCTGGCCCACCAAGATGAAGGAGTACCAGGAGGGCGGCAAGGCCACCCGCGGCTGGTTCGCCTGGTGCTCCAGGGTCGGCCACGCGTACTTCGACAAGAACTCCAGGTTCACCCTGAAGCATGCCAAGGCCATCACTCTGGTGGCCATCCTGGTGACCCTCCCCGCCGCGTACGTGACGGTCACCTCCGAGACTTCCTACGACATGACCAGCTCCCTGATGACCGGCGACTCCGAGACCGGGATGGACTATCTCGGCGAGTACGCCGACCAGGGAATCATCTACCCCGACTACGCCATCCTCCAGTACGACGAGCCGATCGCCACCGTCACCGCCGTCCCCGACCCGCTGACCGGCGAATACGTCAACCCCGTCACCGGTGAGCCGAACTGGTCTCTCGCATGGTCCGACTCCTGGAAGGGCGGCCTGAGCTCGTCTCTCGCGTCCACCCTGGAGAGGATCGACGATGACCCCGACGACAACATAGCGTCCGTGACCGGCGTCTTCATGTGGGACACATACGTCGCTGAGGCCATGGGGGAGCTCGGCGTCTCCATGACCGACATGATGTCGCTCATCCAGAACGGAAGCAGGATCCTCGACGCCGCAGAGCTCGCCGCCATCAGTGACAACAGCTCCAGCGCGCTCGTCCTCCAGCAGGCCCTGCCCCAGATCCAGGCGCAGTACGACGCGTACATCTCCGCCGGGGCCTTCGACGAGCAGTTCGCGCCCATTCTGGAGGGGATCCTCGGAACCCCTGCGAACCTGTCCGACCTCTACAACAGCGGCATGCTCGAGATGGTCTTCGGCAACGCCAACGTCGTCGACGCGCTCATCGCGCTCTCCGGCGCCGGAACCCTCGACTATCTGGTCAACGTCAATCTCGGATACGTCGGCGGCGAGTACGCGCAGTTCGACGCCTCCGTCGCCGAGGTCGATGGGCAGACGGAACTGGACGTCACCTTCGTGAAGATCTCCGCGTCCACCCACGCGGCCGCCATGGCGCCCATCTCCATGGACTCCATCGCCTACATGCAGGGCGTCATCGATGACTACGTGTCCTCCACCGAGGGCATCACCGCCTCCTGGGTCACGGGAACCGCGGTCATCATGTACGACATCTCGGAGATCATCTCCGGCGAGTTCACGATGATCGAGCTGCTGGTGGTCGTCCTGATCATCATCCTGCTGTTCTTCGTGATGCGTTCGTACACCATCCCGCTGAGGTCCGTCGCGACCATCCTGATGAGCATATGCTGGACCCTGGCCGCCACGCACCTCCTCTTCGGGGACGAGGTCACCTGGCTGATCCCGCTCATCCTGCTGGTCATCTGCCTCGGTCTCGGAATGGACTATGACATCCTCCTCACCACGAGGATCAAGGAGAACGTCAGGGCCAACGGCATGAGCAACGACGAGGCCATCCACCATGCGGTCGTCCACTCCGGATCGGTCATCACCATCTGCGGACTGATCATGGGAGGGGCCTTTGGAACGCTGATGCTGTCCTCCATGGGCATGCTCCAGCAGTTCGGCTTCGCCCTGTGCTTCGCCATCCTCTGCGACGCGCTCATCGTGCGCACGTACATCGTCCCGGCCGTCATGCACCTGCTCGGCGACTGGAACTGGAAGGGGCCGAAGTTCCTCGGAGGGAACCCCGCCCCCAGGTCCGAGGAGAAGTCCGAGGAGTGAGAAACGAGGGGGCGTCGAACCCCCTCATCTTAAACCGTTTGCCGGCCCTCGGGCCGTTCTCATCCCCATATCCCTGTGTGCCCTTCGTTATGGACGCCGCGTTCGCGGAGCAAGAATGTCGGAGAGCCCGTCGGAGGTCGCGGTCTCAGAGCACCCCGCCGCTCCGGACTCACCCCCCAGGGACATCGGGAGAAGCTACAGGGCGTCCAGATGGGCCGTCCGTGGCTGATGCAGCGGCACGGGACCGAGAACGGATGGGGGCAGGGTCCGGACGTTCTTGTCGGACGTGCCGCCCAGGTCCCACTCGGCCATGGGCTCCGAATGGAGCGAAGCAGACGTCGCGCATGCTCGCCGGAACCACGATGGCGGGTATGCCTGTCGTGTTCCGCGGCCTCGCCGGAGAACCCGTCGTCGCAGGCGTCACAGAGGTGCTCCCCGGGAACGAACTCGAGTATGTCGCCTGGCTGGCATCCCAACGTCTCGCAAATGGACTCCAGGGTGGAGAACCTAATCCCCTGAACCTTCCCGGTCTTGATCTTGGACAGGTTGACGTAGGAGATGCCGACGTTCTCTGCCAGCTCCTTCAGGGACATCTTCCTGTCCACCATGATCCGGTCGAGTCTGAGGATTATCGGCATGGTATCACAGGAAGTGGTCAGATTCCGTCTGGAGGACGGTGCCGTATTCCATCAGTAGGGCGAAGACATAGGTGATGACCGCTAGGATCACGAGGCTCATGGGGAAGTCGATCCACCACTCATCGGGATCCATCACGACGATCATGAAGATCTGGGCACAGAGTATGATGGCGAAGCCGATGATGGCGACGGTGGCGATGGTCTTCATGCCGGTCACGTTTTCGCGGGTGAACGGGGTGTACCCATCGCCGTTGTTCCTGAGGAGGCGATAGGCGATCACGCAGAGGATGATGCCGAACGCGCCCATCAGGAGGTCCTCCATGGACGAGAGGCACGACTGGACGTGGTTCATCATGGGGAGGCAGAACTCCGGGTCGAGGGAGCACCGCGACAGGTTGACGGCGCTGGAGACCAGCAGCAGGGCCATGAAGATGCTGACGATGACGGCGATCCAGGACCCTATCCCGCATATCCTCCTGAGCCTGACCAGACTCTCCTCATCCATGCTATCGGCTCTTCCAGGTCAAGTCAATATTAATCTGTTTCTATCCAAGTTAACCGAAACATTACGGGTTTATCGTTAAACATTAAACATTTATATCTGTGTGATAATGCAGATGCAACGGTTCAGACCGAGGAGGAATATCAATGCCGAAAACCATGTTCCGTACGCTGAGACTCAGCCGCAGATATCTGGAGGGTCTCAGGGATTCGGGCAAGAAGACCGACATCGAGCTCGTCGGCCTCGTCGTCGCGGACGAGGACGTCACGCCAGAGCTCATCGAGCAGACGGTGTCCAGCACCAGGATCCACGGGAGGATCATCGCGTCGCCCACCGTCAAGCAGGCCCTGCTCGCCAGGGACCTGGCCTGAGTTCCCCCTATGCCGGGACGATCCGCTGTCCCGAGTACATTTGCTGCCTCTAGGCGTCCGCCCTTCCACGGGGCGGGCGCCGTTCTTCCCATCCCGTCCATCATCGATCATTCTCTTCGTGACAACATTCCTTCGTTGGTTATGTTTCCAAAACGGTAATGTTCTTATATCGAAAACGAGAGCCCTCGTCCATGGGAATGGACATTGCGGACGTCCACGAGTGCATCGGGAATCCGCTGAAGCTCAGGATACTGATGCTCCTGGCGAGGAACGGGCCGATGACGGCCAAGACCATCCTACAGGAGACCGGCGCATCCCAGACCACCGTCTACAGGGCGCTCGGCGGGATGCAGGAGGCCGGCATCATACGGGTGGTGTCGGAGACGAAGGTCCGCGCCGTCATCGAACGGACCTATGACATCTCGTTCGACTTCGAGCACTTCGACGTCGACATGGTGAGGGAGAACGACCTGAAGGGCTACTGCAGCATGTTCGGGACGTTCATGCTCGGGCTCATGAGGGACTTCGAGGAGTACTCGGAGGACCCGGATGCGGACCTCAACAGGGACAGCACGGGTTTCGCGTCCACCGGGGTGTATCTCACGGAGGAGCAGGCCAGGAAGCTGTCGTGGGACATGGTGTCCCTGATGGAGCCGTACCTGGCGCGCACGTCGGAGGACCAGAGGCTGCACACCCTGGCCTTCGTGCTCACCCCTCCGCAGAGGAGGGAGAGTGTGGCCGAGAACCGCATCGGGACGATACCGATCGGACCGGAGGGGGCCGGGGAATGATACTGAAGTACATGAACGCGAAGCACTGGGCGGCCATCGCGGTCTGCGTCGTGCTCGTCGCGATCATGGTCTACCTGGAGCTGGAGATCCCGGGGTACATGACCTCGATCACGGCCCAGCTGACCGGGATGGACACGGACATGGACGTCGTCCTGAGCGACGGCGGCATGATGCTGGCGTGCGCGTTCGGCAGCCTCGTGGTCTCGGTCGTGGTGGGGTGCCTCGCGGCGTGGATCGCCACGTCCTTCTCCATGCGCCTGAGGGACCTGGAGTACTCCGCGGTGCAGTCGTTCTCTTTGGAGGAGATGAACAGGTTCTCCACGTCGAGCCTCATAACCCGCTCCACCAATGACATCACCCAGATCCAGATGACTACGGCCATGGGCCTGATGATCATGATCCGGGCGCCGATCATGGCCGTCTGGGCGATCACGAAGATCCTGGACAAGAACTGGGAGTGGACCGTCGCCACCGCCGTGGGCGTCGTGGCCATCGTCACGATAATCTCGATCGTGATGCTGTACGCCATCCCCAGGTTCAAGAGGATCCAGGGGCTCACCGACAACGTCAACAGGGTCACCAGGGAGAACCTCTCGGGCATCCGCGTGGTCCGCGCGTACAACGCCGAGTCCTATCAGGAGGCCAAGTCCGAGGAGGCCAACAGGGAGCTCACGGACACCAACCTCTCGGCCAACCGCGCCATGGCCACGATGTTCCCCGCGATGATGCTTGTCATGAACGGCCTGTCGCTGGCGATATACTGGATCGGCGCGACGCTGATCGATGCCGCCGCCATGCAGGACCAGCTGGTCCTGTTCTCCGACATGGTCGTGTTCTCTTCGTACGCGATGCAGGTCGTGATGTCGTTCATCATGCTGGTGATGATCTTCATGATACTCCCGCGTGCGATGGTCGCCTCCAAGCGCGTGCAGGAGGTCATCAACACCGTGCCATCGATCAGGGACGGCCCCGGCGCGGAGGCCCCGAGGGAGGGCACCGTGGAGTTCAGGAACGTGTCGTTCAGATATCCCGGCACATCGGGCGACGTGCTGCACGGCGTCAGCTTCACCGCCTCCAAGGGCGAGACCGTCGCCATCATCGGCGCCACCGGGAGCGGGAAGACCACCGCGGTGGACCTGATCCCCAGGCTGTACGACGCCACGGAGGGCCAGGTGCTCGTCGACGGCGTCGACGTGAGGGAGTACCGCCTCCAGGACCTGAGGGACAGGATCGGGTACGTCCCGCAGAAGGCGTTCATGTTCAAGGGCACGATAGAGTCCAACGTGAGGTACGGCCACGGGTCGGAAGCCTCCACGGAGGAGCAGGTCCGGAGGGCCGTCGGCATCGCCCAGGCGGCCGAGTTCGTGGAGTCCAAGGAGGGCGGGTACGGATCGGAGGTCGCCCAGGGCGGGACGAACCTGTCCGGAGGCCAGAGGCAGAGGCTCTCCATAGCCAGGGCGGTCTGCCGTGATCCGGAGATCTACATCTTCGACGACTCGTTCTCCGCGCTGGACTACAGGACCGACAGGGTCCTGAGGGAGGCCCTGAGGAGGGAGGTCTCCGGGGCGACGATGCTGATCGTGGCCCAGAGGATAGGCACCATAATCGACGCCGACAGGATCGTCGTCCTCGACGACGGCGAGGTGGTCGGCATGGGAAGGCACGAGGAGCTGCTCCGCACATGCCCGGTTTACCTGGACATCGCAAGGTCGCAGCTGTCCGACGAGGAGCTGGGACTATGAGCCCCGCACCCGGACACGGAAGGAGGGGGCCCCCGATGGGGGGCGCCAAGGCGGACGATTTCAGGCTGGCCTGGAGGCGCCTCTTCGAGTACATGGGGAGCTACAGGATACCGTTCCTCGTAGCGATGGTCATCGCCTGCGTGGGGACGGTCCTCACGCTCGCCGGACCGAACATCATCAGCGACGTGACCGACCTGATCCAGGCGGGCGTCTCGGTATTCGACATTGAGAACGGCGAGTGGATCGTCGGTCAGATGGACCTCGACAGGATAGTCTCGCTCTGCCTGCTCCTGGTGGCGCTGTACGCCGTGAGCGCGGTGCTTACCTTCGTGCAGCAGTACATCATGACCACGATATCGCAGAGGACGGCGTCCAACTTCCGCCGCGACATCTCGAGGAAGATCAACAGGCTGCCCCTGCGCTACTTCGACTCCAGCACCACCGGGGACGTGATGAGCCGCGTCACCAACGACGTGGACACGCTGGGCCAGTCGATGAACCAGAGCATCAGCACGATGGCCACCTCCATAACGCTCCTGGCGGGCTCTGTCATCATGATGCTCTACACGAACATGACGATGGCCGCCACGGCGATCCTCTCCTCCCTGGCGGGGTTCGCCTTCATGGCCGTGGTCATGGGCCGCTCGCAGAAGTACTTCGACCGCCAGCAAACGGACCTCGGGGCCATGAACGGGCACGTGGAGGAGATGTACTCCGGGCACCTGGTCATGAAGACCTACGGCGGCGAGGCCGCCGCCAAGGCGGAGTTCGACGGCATCAACAGGAGCCTGTACAGGTCCGGGTTCATGTCCCAGTTCCTGGGCGGCCTGATGATGCCCTTCATGAACTTCATCGGGAACCTGGGATACGTGATGGTCTGCATCGTCGGTGCCCTGCTGTGCATCGACGGCAGCATCTCCTTCGGCGTCATCATGGCGTTCATGATCTACGTCCGCCTGTTCACCCAACCGCTGACCCAGATCTCCCAGGCCGTCGTCTCCATGCAGGCCGTAGCCGCCGCCGCGGAGAGGGTCTTCGGGTTCCTCGACGAGCCCGAGATGGAGGACGAGTCCGGCAAGTCCGCCAGGCTCGACCATGTGGAGGGCCACGTGGAGTTCAGGGACGTCCGTTTCGGGTACACCCCGGACAGGGAGATCATCCACGGCTTCTCGGCCGAGGTCCTGCCCGGACAGAAGGTCGCCATCGTCGGACCGACAGGTGCGGGCAAGACCACCATGGTCAACCTGCTCATGAGGTTCTACGAGGTGAGCTCCGGGGACATCCTCATCGACGGCGTGTCCACCCGCGACATGCGGAGGGAGGACGTCCACGACCTGTTCTGCATGGTCCTCCAGGACACCTGGCTCTTCGAGGGCACCCTCAGGGAGAACCTGGTGTACTCCAAGGAGGGCGTCACGGACGAGAGGCTGGACGAGGTCTGCAGGGCCGTGGGCCTGTACCATTACGTCCAGACACTGCCGGACGGCTACGACACGCGCATCAACGACGCGTCGGAGATGTCCGCCGGCCAGAGGCAGCAGGTCACCATAGCCAGGGCCATGATCGAGGACGCGCCGCTGCTGATCCTCGACGAGGCGACGAGCTCGGTTGACACCCGCACGGAGAGAGTCATCCAGGAGGCAATGGACCGCCTGACGGAGAACCGCACGTCCTTCGTGATAGCCCACAGGCTGTCCACCATCAGGAACTCCGACCTGATTCTGGTGATGCGGGACGGCAACATCATCGAGCAGGGCACCCACGACGGGCTGCTGGCCCAGGGAGGCTTCTACGCCGAGCTGTACAACAGCCAGTTCGACCCGGAGGAGTGAGTCCGGCGACGTGACTAAAAAACCGAAGAAATTAGTCACGTCGTCGCTGTCGTGACTAAAAAACCGAAGAAATTAGTCACGTCGTCGCTCCCGGAACAAACTCAGGAGGCCGTCGTTGCGATACACGACGGTCCTCCCCTTCCTCTCCGACGATAGGATCCCTCCCGCTTCCATCGCCCTCAGATATTTGGCGGCAGTTGCCCTGCTGCATCCGACTTCCGCTTGCATCCGGGATATCGTGCAGAAAGGATTGGAGAAGATCGATTCCATCGCCGACATGGGTATGTTGAGCGCCTCGCATCTGGGAGCGGTCTCATTCATCAGTCTTCTTATGCCTCTGATCGTGCGTATCGTGGAGAGAGACGTCTCACGAACGCCCTCCAGCATGAATACGATCCACGGTTCCCATGCGGATCCCGATGTTACGTTTCTCAGGAGACGGTAGTACTCGCTCTTGCGATCGATGATGTACTGGCTCAGGAAGAGTATCGGTTCATTCAGGAGTCTGTTGTACTGCAGGTACAGAATGTTGAGGATCCTGCCTGTGCGACAGTTCCCGTCAAAGAACGGATGTATGGCTTCGAATTGGTAGTGCATGACGGCCATCTTGATGAGCGGGTCCGTCTCGTCGTCTGTGAATATGTACTCCATCAGATTGTTCATCAGACGCCCTACATTGCTTCCGGACGGAGGGGTGTATGACGTTCCTCTGCCGGCATATGACACGAGGAAGACCTCGTCATCGTCCGTTCTGCGATAGTTCATGGGTTGATCGCATATGATGGAGCAGATCCCGCACAATGCTGTGTGATCGGGGACCGTATGGTTGTACCTCATGAGGGCCTGATTGTATCTCAGGACCTCTCTGGTGAATCTGTCGGATTCATCACCGCCCGTGGCCGCCACGAAGAGTCTGTTCCGTGAGGACAGGATGTTCTCGATCTCGGAGCTGGACCTGGATTCCTGCAGTGGCAGGAGTTCGAGGAGGATCCTCTGCTCAGGGACGGTCTCCACGAGTCCTCTGAGTTCTCCCAATGCTCTGGATGCTCCGATGCAGGCTCTCAGGACGGATTCCGTCTCGATCTCCTCTCTCGGTGGGAGAGGAGGGAGTTCATCGAAGGGAGCCTCTGGATCGAAACTGGGCATGATGCGGTGATGTAATGTTATCTAGTTTATCTTTGGCCCCAGGGTGTCGGGGCACGATATGCGGACGGTCGACGACGTCCTCCCCTGTCCCGACGGCAGACGGACGGCAGGGTGTTTCGTCCGTATCCGAATGTTCGGCAGGGGTTTTCTTTTTATGTTATACATCTCTTAAAACCCCTCCAAGGTAACAAAATGGACGCAATGACAGCGGTGGCGTTCGTCATCTACTTCATCGCGCTGATCCTGATCGGTGTCCACTTCTGGAAGGTCAAGGACCGCGACAGCATGGAGGATTACATCCTCGGGGGTAGGTCGTTCGGCCCATACGTAAGCGCCATGTCCGCACAGGCATCGGACATGAGCGGCTGGCTCCTGATGGGGCTTCCCGGATCCATCGTCCTGATGGGACTGGGACAGGCCTGGATCGGAATCGGCCTCCTCATAGGATCGTACACCTCCTGGCTCTTCGTGGCCAAGAGGCTCAGGAAACACTCCGTCGTCTCCAAGAACTCCCTTACCATGCCGGAGTTCTTCTCCAACCGCTTCGCCGACCACAAGGGATATCTGAGGATCATCTGCGCCGTGGTCATCCTGTTCTTCTTCACCATCTACGTCGGTTCCGGCTTCAAGAGCTGCGGCATCGTCATGGAGATGCTCCTGGAGGACAGCGGAATGCAGCTGGGGATCCTCGTCGGAGGTCTCGTCATCATCCTCTACACGTTCCTCGGAGGGTACAAGGCACTCTGCTGGACCGACTTCTTCCAGGCCATCCTGATGGTCATCGTCATCGTCATGGTCCCGCTGGTCATCATCGGGGACCTGGGATGGGACACCATCTCGGCTGGATGGGACGAGATCATGGCCACCGAGATGCCCGGCTACACCGACTTCTTCTACAACGCCGGTGTCCCCATCACGCTCACCGTCGTGATCTCTGGACTCGTCTGGGGTCTCGGATACTACGGAATGCCCCACATCGTCGTCAGGTACATGTCCATCAGGAAGGTCTCCGAGATCAAGGTCGCCCGCAGGGTCTCCCTGATCTGGGGTATCCTCGCCCTGTCCTTCGTGTGCCTGATCGGAATCATCGCTGGCGTCTACCTGCCGATGAACGGCATCGACATCCTGTCCATGTCCTCCAGCGAGGCGGAGTTCGTGTTCATGTACACCGCCCAGGAGCTCTTCCAGGAGACCGCCCCGTTCCTTCTCGGAGTGGTGTTCGCGGCCATCCTCGCGGCCATCATGTCCACCGCGAGCTCCCAGCTCCTGGTCTCCGCGTCGTCCATCACCAACGACGTCCTGGCCAAGAGCAGCAGGGTCCACATCTCCGAGAGGAACCTCATGTGGCTCGCGAGGATCATCGTCGTGATCATCTCGATCATCGGCATGTGCCTCGCCCTGTTCGGCAGCGACAACATCATGGGCCTGGTGTCCTACGCCTGGTCCGGATTCGGATCCGCGTTCTCGCCGGTCATGATCCTGGCGCTGTTCTGGAAGCGCATGAACTGGCAGGGAGCCATGGCGGCCATGATCACCGGATTCGCCGTGGTCGTGTTCTGGGAGACCTTCATGGACTTCACCGGAATGTACTCGCTGTTCCCCGGATTCATCCTGGCGTTCATCGTCGGGGTCGTCGTGGCCAAGCTCACGCCCGCCCCCTCCCAGGAGGTCCTGGACGAGTTCGAGGCCGCCCAGAACTACGTGGATCCCGAGGAGGCCTGAGAACGATCCCAAGGTCCCCTCCCCTACCGGGGAGGGGGCCACCCTTTCCTTCTAACGGTTCCTTCAGGACCCCATCGTCCCTGCCCATCAATCCGTCCGTGCATCGAATCCACGAGGTGCCCGATGGTCCCCGCGGACCGCGGGATCGGAGTCATCTGTAGCATCGGGCATGATGGGGCGTGTGATTGCCGTCACACCACGGTATGGAAACTCTCTCATCATCCGTTTCCACTCGCCATCAACCGGCATTGAAATTCTGAGAAAACAGTGCCTCTCAAAACCTTCAACAACGGCCCCCTCAATTACCCGCACATGGGCAGCATATCCGACTTCGAGACGATCACCGGCGAGACCACCGGCGAGCTGACGCTCAAGGGATCCCGCTTCATCGGGATATGCATGCCGTGTCCCGACGAGGGCTCCATCCAGTCCAACCTGGAGTCCGTCTCCTCCAGATGGAGGGACGCCACCCACTACTGCTGGGCGGCGGTGTACGGCGGATCCTCGAGGAAGGAGAGGTCCAGCGACAACGGGGAGCCCTCCGGAACGGCGGGGAAGCCGATCCTGGCGGTCCTGAAGGGGACCGGCCTGACGGATGCGATGGTCGTCGTGGTCAGGTACTTCGGCGGGACCCTGCTCGGGACGGGCGGCCTCGTGCATGCGTACACCGAGGGGGCCAAGATTGCGGTCGCCGATGTAACCAGGGTGACCCGCAGGGCGTGCTGTGTCTATTCGTTCCACATGGGCTACGCGGACTACAGCGCCTTCGAGTCGAAGATGGCCGACCTCATGGCCGTACGCCCCCAGTGCGAGTACTCCGAGCGCGTCGACGTGAGGGCGAGTATACCAATAGCCAGGAGGGACGAGTTCCTGAGGAGGCTCTCCGACCTGACGGAACGCAGGGTCGTCCCCACGGAGCTGCCGGACGAGTACGTCCGATGCGACGTCCGTCGGTTCTCCGTGTTTCAGAGCCTTTCCTGACTGTTGAGGAAGTCGATAGTACTGTGAAAAAGTAGAATCTTGATTCTCAGAATACTGTATAAAAGTTGAAAATGATTCTCAATAATTTTGTATAAAAATTGAAAATACAATCTAATTTTATTGTAAAAAAGTTGATTTACCTTGATGCCCATCGTATTGCATGCGTCGGAAGGTCTTGGATGCCATAGGTGAGTGGTACGGGTCGGACAGGCGGTCCGCACTGATGATCCGCGGGGCGCGCCAATGCGGGAAGACGTATGCCGTGGAGCGGTTCTGTGAGATCAACGGAATACATTCCATAAGGGTGGACCTCGCCAAGGACGAGGAATCGCGCAGGGCGTTCGACGGGAACCTGACGGTCGATGAGATTGTCCTGCGTCTTTCTGCCGAGTATCCTGATTTCGATTTCATACCAGGGAGGACGCTGATCTTCCTGGATGAGATCCAGGAGTGTCCAAGGGCCCGCACCGCTCTGAAATCCTTCGCGGAGGACAATGGCAGGAGATACAGGGTGGTGGCATCTGGCTCGCTGCTGGGGCTGCACATGAGAGATGTTCCGCTGCCTCCTACAGGGTATGTGGAGGAGGTCGGACTCGGGCCGATGGACTTCGAGGAGTTCCTGTGGGCGCTCGGGGTGCCAGAAGCCGTCATGGACAGCGTGCGCTCATCGCTGACTCGGTGCGAGGCCATCGACGGGACGGTATTCGAATCCCTGAGCAAGTACTACAGCTGGTATCTCGTGGTGGGCGGCATGCCGGAGGCGGTCCGGGAGTTCGTAGGATCCCGGCAGTTCGCACCCGTGAGAAGGGTCCATGGGAAGATCCTCGGCGGATACAGGGAGGACATGGAGAAGCACACAGGGGACACGGTCGCTCTGAGGTCCAAGGTGGAGGCGTGCTTCGATGCCATACCGAGAATGCTGGCGACGGAGAACAAGAGGTTCATGTTCAACGGGGTGAGTCCATCCGGCGAGGACTGCGGGGATGTTCCGGACGCGGATGACGACCGGGCATACAACGACGGGTACTCCAGGTACGCCCGCGCGCTGGACTGGCTGGCGATGGCCGGTATGACGCTTTCCTGCCACAGGGTCTCCGAGATGCACATGCCGCTGGAGGAACGGACCAAAGAGAGCATGTTCAAGTTGTACATGCTGGACACCGGATTGCTCATGCATCTGTACGAGCCCGAGCTCATAGCCGAGGTGGTCGCGGGCAACCTGGACGTGAACTCCGGGGCGATCGCCGAGAACGCCATCGCAGAGGCGCTGTCCGTACAGGGACGCCCGCTGTACTACTTCAGGAATCAGAAGATGCGGATGGAGCTCGATTTCGTCCTGGTGGTCGATGGGAAGGTCTGTGCGGTGGAGGTCAAGTCCGGAGGCAAGAGGGACTGCTCGTCCCTCAACAAGGCGATACGTGACATGCATCTCGGGGGGATCATGTTCGAGACCAGGAACTGCTTCGTGGACGACAAGGGTGTGAGGCACTATCCGCTCTTTGCCGCATCGTTCATGGACTCCATCGACCACCGGGAGATGCCAGAGTTCGACTTCGACAGCCTGGACCGGCTGAAGCGCATCTACGGTGGCGATCCCGGTGCGGGCGAGAGGTCCGACGGAGCTGGTTCGACGTCCCCATGAGGTCCCGCGATCCGATTCCGAAAGTCTGGTCCCGACCCATGTAATCAGCATCTGACGACAGCGGTCGGAACGATACTCCGTCCCCCGCTGGCGACCGCGAACATTTGTATCTTGAGAGATTGGGGTCCATCATGCTCCTCAAAGCCCAGTCGATAGCCAAGGCCTTCGGCCCCGTCAAGGTCCTCAAGGACGTCAGCCTCCAGATCAACGAGGGCGACAGCATCGGACTCATAGGGGTCAACGGCGCCGGGAAGACCACCTTCCTGAGCATCCTCATGGGCGAGATCAAACCGGACACCGGCGAGCTCATACAGCAGACGGAGAGGATAGGATATCTGGAGCAGTTCGCAGAGTCCGGCGACGTCACCGTGCGCGAGGTCCTCGGACGCCCGTACGGCCACATCGAGGCCATCAGGAGGAGGCTGGCCGAGATCGAGGCGGAGATGATGTCCGGAGGGGACATCGACTGGAACGCCCTGGCGGAGGAGAACTCCGCCCTGGAGGCGAGGCTCGCCAAGGTGGACGAGGACGACGAGGCCCAGAAGGTCGAGGCGCTGAGGAAGGTCGGCCTCGACCCCGACATCATGGAGCGTCTCATGTCCACCCTCTCGGGAGGGGAGCGCACCAAGGTCATGCTCTCCAGGATCGTCATCCAGGCGGACGACTGCGACCTGCTCGTCATGGACGAGCCCACCTCGCACCTGGACATCACCACAGTCGAGTGGCTGGAGGACTACCTCATCAAATCGCACTGCGCCGTGCTCGTCGTGAGCCACGACAGGTACTTCCTGGACAAGATCGCCACCCGCATGCTGGAGATCGACCGCGGGAAGTCACGCGAGTACAAGGGGAACTACTCCGACTTCATCATGAAGAAGATGCTGGAGCTGGACCGCATGGAGAAGGAGTATCGCAAGTACGCCTCCCAGAAGAAGCGCCAGGAGCAGATCGCCGCCGAGCTCCATCAGGACCAGTGGTACATGACCACCCACAAGACCCGCCAGAAGATGATAGAGAAGATGGAGGTCAAGGAGAAGCCGGAGAAGATGCAGGAGATCACCGTCCGCATCCAGTCCGCCCCCAAGTCCGGCAAGAACGTCATGATCGCCAAGGGCCTCTGCGTGGACCTCGGCGGGAGGAGGATCCTCTCCGACGTCGACCTCGACATCCAGAAGGGGGAGAAGGTCGGCATATTCGGCGCCAACGGCGAGGGCAAGTCCACCCTGGTGAAGGCGCTGCTCGGCGAGATACCCTCCAAGGGGGACCTGTGGGTCGCCCCCGGCGCGAGGATCGGGTACTACTCGCAGCACCATGAGATGCTCGATCCCAAGCTCACCGCCGAGGAGCAGCTCCTGCTCATCGTGGGCAAGGAGCGCAGGGCGGAGGCCAGGCACATGCTCGCACGCTTCCTCATGTTCGGGAACGACGTCGAGAGGCCCATCTCCACCCTGTCCGGAGGTCAGAGGGCGAGGGTGGCGCTGTGCACGCTGCTCCTCGATGCCACGAACCTCCTGGTCCTGGACGAGCCCACGAACTACCTCGACATCCCCGCGAAGCACGCCGTCGAGGAGGCGCTGAACGAGTACGACGGCACCGTGATCACGGTCACCCACGACAGGTACTTCCTGGACACCGTGTGCACCAAGGTCATCGAGGTCAAGGACGGCCACGCCACCGAGTTCGCGGGCACGTACTCGCAGATGAAGGGCAGGCCCACCGTGCGCGAGATCGTGCTCGACGCGGACGAGTACCGCGTGGTAGCCCCGTTCACCAACTGGGTGACCGGCAGGAAGTACGGCAAGGGCGAGAGGGTGCTGATCACGCCCCCGGAGCAGAAGAGCTACGAGTGGGCGATCAACCAGGGCAAGCTCAAGAAGACCGGCGGACGCCAGCGCAAGAAGGTCGACAAGTCCTTCATGGACGAGTCCGCGGAGCGATCGCGATCGCGGCACTACGTCATTCGCCGTAGGAGATGCCCCTCGGGTCCATGTGTACGAAAAATAATCGTACATTTGACGTAATTCTACTGATTCCGTGAAATTCGAAACGCAATTTTTCGAAATTCGTGAAAACACCTACGAAATTTACCACGATTCTACGAAATCAGAAGAAACCTTTTTATGAGAGCGGACCAGATACGCGACCTCATGAAGGAAATCCTCAGTCCCAACTCCGTTGCCATCATCGGAGCGTCGAACGATGAGGCCAAGCTGGGCGGCATGCTCCTCAAGAACATGATCAACGCCGGGTTCAAGGGCAAACTCTACCCGATCAACCCCAAGGGCGGGGAGATCATGGGCCTCAAGGCCTACGCCTCCGTCACCGATGTGGGCGAGCCCATCGACCTGGCCGTCGTCGCGGTCAAGAACAACCTCGTCGCCGGAGAGATCCGCAAGATGAAGGAGGCCGGCATCAAGTACGCCACCATCCTCACCGCCGGATTCAAGGAGGACTCCCCCGCCGGGGCCGAGATGGAGAAGGAGCTCGTGGCCGTCGCCAAGGAGTGCGGCGTCAGGTTCCTCGGACCGAACTGCTTCGGGCTCATGAACCCCGGGGCCGGCGTCAACGCCACCTTCGCCCACCTTCTGCCCAAGAGCGGGAACATATCCATCTTCTCCCAGTCCGGGGCCGTCGGCTCCTCCATCATCGACTGGGCCTACCACAACGGCATGGGCCTGGCCAACTTCGTCACCTTCGGCAACAAGGCCGACATCGACGAGGCCGACCTGATCAAGTCCATCTCCGAGGACCCCAACACCAAGGTCCTGGGAATGTACCTCGAGGGCATCAACAACGGCGAGAAGTTCGTCGAGGCCGTCGAGAACATGCCCGTGAAGAAGCCCATCGTGGTCTTCAAGTCCGGAAGGACCCAGGCAGGATCCGCCGCCGCGTCCTCCCACACAGGGTCCCTCGCCGGATCCGACGCGGTGAACAACGTCATCTTCGACAAGCTCAACATCTTCAGGGCCCTGAACCTGGACGAGATGTTCGACGCGCTCAGCGTGTTCAGCACCTGCAGCCCCATGAAGAAGGACGGCATCGCCATCATCACCAACGCCGGAGGCCTCGGGGTCATGTCCGCCGACGCGACCTACGACGCGCCCAACGTCTACGCCGTCAAGTTCTCCGACGAGATCCTCGACCAGATCAGGGAGGGCGTCCCCACCGTCGCGGGACTCACCAACCCCATCGACGTCCGCGGAGACGCCAAGGCCGAGTACTTCAAGAACGCCATCAACGTGGTCACCAAGGACCCCAACGTGGGCGGACTCGTCATCATGGGATCCCCGCTGGACACCGCCGACCTCGAGGCCGTCGCCAGGATCATCGTCGAGATGAGGGACGACATCCCCGTGCCCACCACCGTCTGCTTCGCCGGCGGATACAAGTGCGACAAGGCCAACGCCATCCTCAAGGAGGGCAGGGTCCCGTGCTTCCCCACCCCCGACAGGGCGGTCCGCGCGCTGTCCATCCTCAGGCGCTACACCATCAACGCCGAGCAGAAGGAGACCCCTCTGCAGACCCCGAAGGTCGCCGGCAGGGAGGCCGCCAAGGCCGTCCTCGACAGGGCCAAGGCCGAGGGAAGGGATTCTCTGTCCGAGAGCGAGGGCAAGGAGATCTTCGCCGCCTACGGCGTCCCCACCCCCGGAGAGGCCCTGGTCAAGAGCGTCGACGAGGCCGCCTCCGCGTGCGACAAGATCGGCTACCCCGTGGTCATGAAGATCGTCTCCCCCGACATCAAGCACAAGACCGATGTCGGAGGGGTCGTCGTCGGCGTCAAGAGCGCCGCGGAGGCCAAGGACGCCTACACTAAGATCATGGACTCCTGCACCAAGGCCGTCCCCGGAGCGAACATCGTCGGAGTGTCCATCCAGCAGATGGTCTCCGGACAGGAGGTCATCCTGTCCATGATCCGCGACGAGCAGTTCGGACCGGTTGTGTCCTTCGGTCTCGGAGGAATCTACGTCGAGATCCTGGGGGAGATCTCCCAGGCCCACGTGCCCATGTCCGAGGAGCAGCTCGACAAGATGATCAAGTCCACCAAGGCCTACAAGCTCATGTCCGGAGCCAGGGGACTGCCCGAGGCGGACATCGACGCCCTCAAGGACGCCATCAAGAGGATCGTCCTCATCGCCGAGGAGAACCCCGAGATCCGCGAGCTGGAGATCAACCCGGTCATCGTCGGGCTCAAGGGCAAGGGCTGCTGGGCAGTCGACGCCCTGGTCACCCTGGTCAAGGAGTGATCGCAAACGCTTCAGGGAGGGGGAGACCCCTCCCATTCTAAGAAACAGCTTCCTACTTTTCTGATTCGTCGCAGATCCGGGACAATGCGCACCGATCCGGGTGATTCGCACATCTGGATGTGAGCATCCTAAGCACAAAAGTCTAGATAATGGACAAAAAGGATCCTTATCCTTATCCTTATCCTTATCCTTGGCGCGATAAAGATGAAGACGAAACCGGGCCCCCTTCCCCCTTTTATATCCCCCATCCATTCAGCGCCCGATGACATCCGAACTCGTCTTCGTGGGACTCGGCCTCAGCGGCACCGACGGAATGACCGTCAAGGCGTTCAACGCACTGAAGGAGTGCGACAAGATCTACGCGGAGTTCTACACCTCCGTCCTCATCGGCACGAAGCCGGAGGATCTGGAGGCGGCCATCGGCAAGAAGATCCACATCCTCTACCGCGCGCAGGTGGAGGAGTGCAACGACATCATCTCCGATGCGAAGACCATGAGGGTCGGCTTCATAACCGCCGGGGACACCATGTCCGCCACCACCCATGTGGATCTGAGGATACAGGCGGCCGAGGAGGGCATCCCGGTCAGGGTCTTCCACGGCATCTCCATCTTCTCCGCGTGCCCCACGTCCCTGGGCCTCCAGCACTACAAGTTCGGAAGGACGGTCACGCTGCCGTTCATGGAGGAGAACTACCACCCCAAGTCCCCCTACGACCACATCATGGAGAACAAGAAGCGCGGCCTGCACACGCTCATCCTCCTGGACATCCGCGCCGACGAGCTAAGGTACATGACCGCCCACCAGGCCATCGAGTGGCTGATGACGGCCGAGTCCGAGTGGGGCGAGGGGCTCATCGACGACAAGACCATCCTCTGCGTGGCCACCCATGTGGGATGCCCCGACGAGAAGGTGTTCGCCGGGTACCCGCAGGACCTCCTGAAGATGGACCTGGGCGAGCCACTCCACTCCCTCGTGCTCCCCGGCAAGCTGCACTTCATGGAGGCCTTTGCGCTGGTGAAGTTCGCAGGCGCCCCCGAGGAGATCATCGAGGACGAGTGATCCGGGAGGGGTCTGCCCCTCCATCGGGCATCCATCGGGATATGGCCGGATGTCGCGACGTGCATTGGTCATATACATCCAGCACTTTTTTATTGCCAGGATGACGTATCCATCCAACAGGTCCTACCTGAGTGGTAACATGGAAAACAAGAACGCGATCATTGCGGTTGTCGTCGCGGTCATAGTCGTCATCGCAGCTGTCGGAGCATACTATATGATCCAGGATGGTGGGGACGATACCCAGACCGAGGACAGCTACTACTTCTATCTCAAAGGATTCGGCGAAGCCGATGGCTGGTACGAGGCTCCGGGAGAGAACGGGGCGGATGCAGCCATGGATGCTCTGGCCGATTCCGGTCTGACCTTCACCATTGACGGCGGATGGATCGCCTTCGAGGGATACAACGGATCCTATGATGCAGCCACGAACTCTGGCGTCGGAACTGGCATCTATGTCTACACCTCGACCGATGTGGCTCAGCCCAGCGCAGCATACTTCGCAGCTGGCCCCACCCTCAACACCGTCACCGGGAACATCCTCTACATCACCTACAGTGCGTACACGATGGATCCCGTCACATGGGCGACCGACTACTACGAGAACGGCCCTGCCAGCAATAGCGACTGGAGCACCACTGGTCCCTTTGCGGTCGATTCTGACTACCAGCCCATCGATTATCAGGACTACTCCTTCTACCTCAATGGGTTCGGCGACGCCGATGGATGGTACACCGCAAGCGGTGCCACTGCAGAGGAGGCCATCAAGGTCGCTCTGGCCGATTCCGGACTGACATTCACCGTCGACGGCGGATGGATTTCCTTCGAGGGATACGAGGGGACATTCGATGCAGCCACGAACTCTGGCTCCGGCGTCGGTACATACGTCTATACCTCGACTGACGTCTCCCAGCCGAATGCCAGCTATTTCGGCACGGGCCCCACTCTCAACACCGTCGAGGGATGCATCATGTACATCACCTATAGCGAGTACACTATGGATCCCGAGACCTGGGCGACCAACTATCTCAGCGGTCCCGCATACACGACCGACTGGATGACCACTGGCCCCTTCGCGGCCTGAAACCTCAAGGAGGGGTTGACCCCTCCACCCTTCTCATGGTGTTCCGATGGATGACAGGTCCCGTCTCGCAGTCAGCGTCGTTCTGGTCGTCGCAGGTGTGATCCTGGGTGTGACGGCCGGGGTGCTGGCATATGCCGAGGACCCAGTTCAGGCTAACGGGGTCGTGATCGACTTCGGAGACTACGAGACCGTGTGGACCGAGGCGGACGTGTCCGGGTTCGACGATCCGCTGGAGCTCCTGGAATTCGCCTGCGAGGAGAACGGATTCGAGCTCGTATCCGACGGCGCATCCGTCGGATCCATCGACGGGAACGAGGGCGAGTGGAGGCTATTCGCCGTCTATCCAGGAGAGACCGAATGGGTCGCCCTGCCCGAGCCGTACGATCAGAAGCCATCGGAGTTCACCGTCATGGCCTGGTCCCTCTCGGACGAGCCCACGGTCGCCGTCGACTACAGCGGCACCCCCGTCAACGGGTACTCCCAGAAGTACAGGGTCGTCTCACTCTCACCTGCGGTGACGGAGATCCTCGCCTCCGTGAAGGCGTCCAACGTCATCGTCGGAGTGGATTACTACTCCGACTACCCGGAGAGCATCGTCCAGGGCAAGGCGGACGGATCCATCGCCGTCGTCGGGTCGTACACCAGCCCGAGCTTCGAGCTCATCACGGACACCAACCCGGACATCGTCATATGCGACGGGTCCCAGACATCCCAGGTGAAGATGGCCGACAGGCTCAGGGACGTGGGGATCGATGCGGTCGTCACCTACCCCGGGGAGAGTCTGGAGAGCATCATGGACAACATCTACATCGTCGGCACGTCGATCGGATACCAGCTCGCCGCCAAGGGCGTGATAGAGGACACCGGCTACGTCATGGACGAGATCAGGGCGGCCACCGGGGCCGATCATTCCGAGCCGATCGATACGATGATCTCGCTCGAGCCGGACATAAGTCCATGGATCTCCGGCACGGGGACCTATCTCGACAGCGTCGTCACGTCCATGGGCGGCAACAACGTCTTCTCGGAATGGTTCGGCTGGGTCCACATAACTTCGGACAGGATCCCGTACGCGAACCCCCAGAAGATCATCATAGTCACAACGGAGTACTCCGCGACGCAGGAGGAGTACGACCATCTATACAACAGCCTGTCCCCCCAGTGGCAGCTCACAGATGCCTGGAGGAACGGCGAGGTCTACGTGATATGCGAGGACGCGGCCGCCATGGTGCAGCGCGCGGGTCCGAGGATCGCGCAGACCGCGGAGCTCATCTCGACGATACTGTACCCGGGAAGCTCCGACATCGAGGTCCCGAAGATCATCGGGAGCGAGTACATGGACTATCTGACGTTCAGCGCTGATATGTCCTACAACGACTGAGGTTGAGAATTTGCGCGGAAGGACAGCGATAATCCTGGCGGCGATACTCGTCGCGATATCGTTCGCACCGGTCATCCAGGCCGACGCCGCATCGGGGACGGATGCCCTCATAGACATGGGCGACGGGAGGACCTCGTGGGCATCGGGATCCGGTTCGACGGTGATGGACGCGGTGGCCGACGCTGCATCGTCCGAGGGGATGGATGCGGAATACGACGGGGCGCTCACGGTCGACGGCGTCTCGACGGTCACCACGGGCTCCGAGGACACCGGGGGGACATTGAGCCAGACCGGTTCGACGGGTATTACAGCAGAGGCCTCCTGGAAGCTCTACGGATGGACCGGGGACTCATGGGCCGAGGCCGATCCGGATGCCCCAGCATCCGATTACGGGGCGCTCGCCCTTGGGCTGTATCCCGATGGCGTCATGCCCTCCGCGACGCCGGACGACCCGAACGTCAGGACCATGTTCAGGGGGGACGCCCTGAACAGCGGCAACCAGGAGGCGGCGTTCTCATCCTCCGCCGGATACGAGGTGGACTGGTACGAGCGCGGTGCTCCGTTCTCGAACCCGCTGTACGTGGACGGGCACATCATCCAGAAGTTCAGCACGTACACGACCGGGGAGAACAAGGGGTATGCTGTCGTGTCCTGCATCGACCTGTCCACCGGGGAGCACGCCTGGGACTTCAGGTTCCTGTCGGGCATGAACTACGAGTCCTCCACGCCGCTCATCGTCGGTGACTACGTCTACGTCGGGACGATGACCGGATACCTGTACAAGATCCCTCTGTGGGAGGGCCCCGGCGAGGACAACGCCAACGTCACGTCCATCTCCGGCGCATCCTTCGCAGATGCCGAGCCTGCCCCGTCCTTCATTAGGGAGTTCGACACCGGCACGACCTACGACGCCGGGTTCTCGTCCCTCGTGTACAGTGCGGGGGCGATCTACGCCACCCACTCCAACGGGATGGTGTACTGCTTCGATCTCGACCTGAACCTCGTCTGGTCGTACCAGATGGACGCCGGCGCGTACTTCATCGCGCCCACGGTCGTCGACGGCCTCGTGTTCACAAGCGCGTTCAACGGACATCTCTACATCCTCGACGCGGCGGACGGATCCGCCAAGGTGGACGAGGAGGTCTACCAGGTCCAGATCAGGGACAGGATGTACGGCGGGCTGGGGCAGATCGCCGTCTTCGACACTGGTTCAACGTACACGCTCATCTTCACGGTCACGGACGGCCTCGGGATGAGCCAGTCCAACTCCGGACTGGCGGTCTACGAGTACGATCCGTCCTCCGACATCGTCGTCCAGAGGTACATGAACACGGACATGGGCACCTTCGGTCGCTATGTGTCGCCGGTGTCCAACGCCGGCTTCACCGGGGCCTACGTCACAGTGTCCGAGGGGCTGGACTCCGTCCTGCTCAGGATAAGCACGGACGGGGTGGTCGAGAGGGTCACTGAGGGTCTGAAGGAGATCCATTCCGCTGGTGTCGTCGTCAACGGGGAGTGGCTGTATCTGACGAGCTACTCGTCGGCCGACCCCATCTACCGCATATCGCTCGCGGACGGCTCGATCGACGGCGTGGCCTACTGCGCGCCCGAGGTCAGGAACTTCAACATGTCGTCCCCGCTGATCCTTGGGGATCTGTTCATCGGATGCACCGACTCGGGGCTGTTCGTCCTGGACGGGGTCTTCGCGGAGTACGTCGTCGCCGAGGATGTCCAGGGTGCGCCCGTCATCGTCTACCTCGCGGTCATCGCCGCCGTCATAATACTCGTCCTCGCCGCGATATGGGCGGCGATCAGGTTCGGGAAGGGGGAGGAGAGGCCCTTCAGATACCTCAAGGAGAGGTTCCTCCACTATCTGTACGGGGACAACCTCTCGCACAACACCAGGAACAGGCACAGGCTCAAGTTCGTGCTGATCGTGGCCGCGGTCCTGCTGTTCGTGTCGTTCACCCTGTGCCTCTGCATAGGATCCACGCAGATCCTCAATCCAGTGGAGGCGTACTCCATGCTGTTCTCCGCCATAGCCAAGGGCGGGGTGGGGCTGGATGCGACCGAGACGACGGTCTTCGTCTTCCGCCTCCCGAGGACCATCGCCGCGCTGGCGGTGGGCATGGGCCTGGCAGTGGCCGGCTCGATCTACCAGGCGATCATCAGGAACCCCCTGGTGGACCCGTACATCATGGGCGTGTCCTCCGGAGCGGGCGTGGCCGCCATCGCCGTGATAGCGTTCGACTTCACGTTCTTCGGCCTGTTCTCCGACCACTCGATATTCCTCACCGCGATCTCAGCCATCGTCGGTGGTCTCGTGGCATTCGGATGCACCATGCTCATCGCGGAGAAGGCCGGCGGCAGCTCCATCAACTACGTCCTGGCGGGAGTGGTCGTCGGACTGGCGTTCTCCGCCGTGCAGACCCTCATGCTCACGATGGCCGGGCAGAAGCTCAGCAACGCCCTCTCCTGGCTCTACGGCTCCTTCGCGGAGGTCACCTGGGCGCAGGTGGGCGTCGTCCTGTTCCTGTCCCTGTTCCTGTCGCTGGTGCCGATGCTCTGGGCGAAGGAGTTCAACCTGGTGCTGCTGGGCGAGGACCAGGCCCGCGAGATGGGTCTCAACGTCAAGCAGTTCAACAGGTGCATGCTGGTGCTCGCGTCCGTGCTCACCTCGGTGTGTGTCGCGTTCTGCGGGGTCATCGGTTTCGTCGGACTGGTCATCCCTCACCTGTGCAGGATGCTCCTGGGCAGCGACCACAGGATGGTGCTGCCCGCATCGCTGTGCTTCGGCGCGGTCATGCTCATGCTGGCCGACCTGCTGTCCAGGACCGGGTACTACGGTCTGGAGCTGCCGGTCGGCGCCATCACCACGATCATCGGCATCCCGGTGTTCGCGTATCTGCTCATCAAGAAGGGGAGGATCTACGATGGATGATGTTCCGCTCCTCGAGATCCGCAATCTCGAGAAGACCTATGAGGACGGCTACCGCGCCGTGCGCGGCGTGTCCTTCACGCTGGAGCCTGGTATGCTGGTCGGTCTGATCGGACCGAATGGCTGCGGGAAGTCCACCATGATGAAGTGCATCAACAGGCTCCACGACCCCACGGCCGGCGAGATCCTGATCGACGGGGAGTCGGTCCTGGACAAGAAGCCGGGCGAGGTGGCCAAGAAGGTCGCCACCGTCCCGGCGGAGCTCCGCGGGAGCTTCGGGCTGACGGTGTTCGAGACCGTGATGCTCGGGAGGTACCCGTATCTCAAGAACGTCTGGTGGGAGCCGGAGGAGGACGAGGAGATGGTGATGGACGCCCTGCGCAAGTTCGGCGTCGACCATCTGAAGGACCGCGCCGTGGGCGCGCTATCGTCCGGAGAGCGCCAGCGCGTGCTCATCGCCAAGGCCTACGTCCAGAACCCCCGCCTGATGCTGGTGGACGAGCCGACGTCGCATCTGGACATGAAGTACAAGCTGGATGTGATGGAGTACCTCAACGCCATGGTGAAGAAGGACATGACCGTGCTCGTCGCGGAGCATGACATCTCGCTCATGGCGAGGTACTGCGACAGGTGCATCATCATGCGCAAGGGCGAGATCGTCGACATCGGCGACCCGAAGAAGGTCATCACCCCCGAGCTGATACGCAAGGTGTACGAGGTGGACGCCTCGGTCGGGTTCGACGACGAGGGCGAGCTGTTCGTCCTGCCCAAGAGGTACCACAGCGACCACGGCACGCTTTAAACGTGGAGCGCATGGGGCGTCGCATGGTCAGATGCGTCAGGGTACCGAAGGCCGAGGGCGAGTCGGCGAGGGCCAGGATCCTCGAGGCCGGTCTGCTGGACACGGCACACAGGATCGGCTCCGAGGACGGCTTCCTGCTGATCCCGGTGACCTCCGATGTGGAGGGCATGGAGATGTGCGAGGCGGAGCTACGCCCGCAGGAGCGTCCCGTCGGCGACTACAGGGAGCTCCTGACGCTGCCCGAGGGGCTGTCCGACATGCTGCCGTCGTCCTTCGATGTCGTGGGCGACGTGGGCATGATCAAGCTCCCGGACGAGCTGATGCCCTTCAGATCCGACATCGGCGCCGCCATGATGCGCGCCAACCACAGCCTCCGCTGCGTCTTCCTGGATTCCGGCGTCAAGGGCGAGCTGAGGGTCAGGGACCTGGAGCTCATCGCCGGCGAGGGTCCGTCTGAGACGGTCCACAGGGAGTTCGGAGCCAGGATGCACACCGACCCAGCGGTTGTCTACTTCAACCCGAGGCTGGCCGGCGAGAGGCACAGGATAGCCTCCCAGGTCAAGGAAGGGGAGATTGTTATCGACATGTTCGCCGGTGTGGCGCCCTTCGGGGTCCAGATCTGCAGGGCCGCGAAGCCTTCCGCCGTGTACTCGATCGACCTGAATCCCGATACGGAGCGCTTCGCGCTGATGAACAGGAAGGACAACCGCTGCGACGTGCTGGAGCCGATCACTGGCGACGCCACGCTCGTCGTCCCGACCCTGCCGATGGCCGACCGCATCATCATGAACCTCCCGCAGATCGCGGACAGGTTCCTCCCGCTGGCTCTGTCACATCTCAAAAGGGGAGGCACCGTCCACATGTACAAGATCATCGAGAGGGACGACTTCCCGAAGCTGTGCGAGGAGATGGCGGCCATGGCCGCCGAGGACGGGCATTCCATCTCCCTCGAGACCTCGGAGCTGAAGACCTACTCCCCGACGATGAGCGTGTACTCGATCGACGTCCACAAGCTCCGATCGGAGCATCCGCTCCTCTGACGACAGTGAATGGGTTTCTCGTTTTTGTCAAATCATGGGTAATCCGGGGAGGGGCGGCGTTCCTTACACCCCTCCCCGCCCCCGCTGGTGATTCACTCGTCCGCTACCTCCATGACCCTGAGGCCGAAGGCCTCCGGACGGATCATCTTGGTGCGGACATCGCACTCCCTGCGCAGCAGCTTGAAGTCCACGGTCGGCGAGCCGAAGCGTTTGACCGCGTCCCAGAGGCACTCCGTGACCAGGCAGTGCCAGACGGTCCCGAGCAGCTGCCCCTGAACGTTCCTGGACTCCGATTCCGCGAGGATCCTGGAGTACTCCTTGTCCACCAGGTCCTGGGTCACGTACCTGAGGGCGATCTCGTGCTCCACGCTGGTGCCGTCGCGCTTCTCCTCGTTCCTGCTCGCCCTGCCGGCGATCTTGAACACGCAGAACCTGGAGTTCAGCACCTTGGCCCACACGGCCCTGCCGTACCTGTTGGTGAAGTCGTACCTCTTCACGACAACGCCCTCGCCGCATCCGGCGCCCTCGGCCACCATCCACGTGTTGTCCTCGTCGGCTATGCGCCCGAGCTCCTTCGGGTCCGGGTTCTCGATCACCGCCAGGGGCGGGATGCACTCGATGCCGTACATCCCGAGTATCGGAGCGTACTCCTCGTATGGGATGTACGTCCTGCCGGCGCAGTCGAGGGCTCCGCCGTTCTTCAGAGGATACGTCCTCGAGGGGTCCTCGGTGGTCACGTCGAAGATGAGCCAGCGGTTCCATATCTCCGGGACGTAGGACTTCACGGTGTGCGGGACCATCCACTCCCCGTAGAGGCGCAGCCCCGGGAAGTCCCTCAGGAACCTGGCTATGTTCTCGTGGGATGCAACGAACACTGCGAACGGCTCCGGAGGGCCGATCACCTTGTTCCTGCTCATGGTGCGGACCTCCCCGTCCTCCAGGTAGGCGCACATGTTCGAGCCGTCCATCTTCGGGAAGACGTGGCATCTCCCCTCGAGGAGCCCCTCCGCCTCGTCGGCGTCGAGGCGCTCCACGTGCTGGTATCTGATGAACACCATCTCTGTTCACTCCTCGGCCTCTGATGGCCGCGGAACTGCTCCAATCGTGCACGGTATTTGAAGAGGTGCGCATCCGCGGGCCCATATGGACGGATAATGAGGCTGGATGCATCCTGGTGGTAACTACAATCCCGCGGACAAGGCTGATATACAGCCATCGATGACACCATGCCATGGTCTACATCGTCCGCATCGTGAAGGGCCGCTACACGTACATCTACGAGTGCCGCTCCTGCAGGGTCCCGGAGAAGAGGAGCCCGGTGTCGGACAGGATATACGTGGGCAGGGTCGACAACGAGACCCGCCGGTTCATACCGAAGAGGTATGAGGTCAGGGAGGAGGCGATGATCGAGGACATCCTCGACGGCAGCTTCGTGCCGAAGGCGCTGCCGAGGATCCCGGCGTGCTACCTCCCCCTGAGAAGGTACAGGACGGAGGGCCGAGGCCCTCTGAAAAATCAATCCCTCTTCAGGGGATCGAGGGTGATGCCGGTCTGGCCCTGGTAGTGCCCGCTCCTGGCCGCGTAGTCCTTCACGGTCTCGGAGTTCAGGGTCTCGAACACCATCTGGCAGAACCTCTCGCCGACGGGGATTTCGACGACGTCGTCGGTGGCGTTGTAGGCGCCGAGGGTGAGCGTCCCCTCGAACCCGGCGTCGATCTTCCCGAACGCGCCGATGCACCCCTTCCTGATCCAGGTGGTCCTCATCCAGAGCTGGGCGCAGACGTCCTTCGGCATCCTGACGCGCTCGATGGTGGAGACGTAGAACATGGTTCTGGGTGGGATCGCGACGGTGCCCTCCCTCTTGACCTCCGGGTCCCCGCGCACCGATATCTCGGCGATCCTGAGGTCGTAGCCGTTGGGGGTGAGGCCCCTCTCGGAGAAGTCGGAGATGCCCAGGTACCCGGTCATCAGACTCTCCATGATGTCCCTGTCAGATAGGATTCCCATGAGGGTCCAGATGGGCGCATCGCTTATAACAGGGTCGATTCGTTGACGGTGCATGAAGTATCCCGGATTCCTCTCGAAAGGCGACGTCATCGGAGTCACCGGCCCCTCGGCCGGGGTCACGGAGGCCACCGACCGCGCAAGGTTCGCCAACGCCAGGCGCAGGCTGGAGGAGAGGGGGTACAGGGTCGTCGAGACCCCGGACACCTTCATGTGCGACGAGCAGGGGCGGAGCGCCCCGGCGGAGCAGCGCGTCGAGGAGTTCAACTCCCTCATGGAGGACCCGTCGGTCGCGGCCGTCTACGCCGCCTCCGGAGGGGACTACGAGTTCGAGATGCTCCCCCTGATGGACTGGGATCTGATAGAATCTAACCCGAAGTGGTTCCAGGGATACTCGGACAACACGACCCTCCTGTTCAAGATCACGGCCGAGCACGACGTGGCCACCGTCTACGGGGGCAACTACGGTGACTTCGGCATGGAGCCCTGGCACCCCAGCGTGGAGCAGTCCCTGGAGTTCCTGGAGGGCCGCAGGACGTCGCAGAGGTCCTTCGCCAGGCACGCCGAGGGCTTCGCCGACAGGGTCACCGGTCTGGAGCCCTTCAGGGAGGACGCCGACACAGTCTGGGTCTCGCCGTCCGGTGACGTCAGGTTCGAGGGGAGGCTCATCGGCGGGTGCATGGACGTGATCGACTGGTTCGTCAGGTACGATACTGCCGACGCGTCGGGGTTCGTCGACAGGTACGGGCCTGACGGCGTCGTCTGGTACCTGGAGACGTACGACATGGCCGAGGACCGCATCAGGACGCTCCTGAGGCTGATGTGCGACAAGGGCTGGCTGCGGGACTGCACCGGGTTCGTGTTCGGCAGGCCGCTGTTCTACCACGGGGGATCCCCTTACAACGATGCGGTCATGGCCGAGATAGGGGACTTGGGCGTGCCGGCGGTGTTTGATGCGGACGTCGGCCACAAGGCGCCGAGGATGACGTTCGTCAACGGCGCCATGGCGGAGTTCGATGTGAGGGACGGCGCCTGCGAGCTGTCGTACAGGTTCGTCTGATCCGCCGATTCCGTCGTTCCTGTCATCGTCTCCTGTTAAATACAGGATTTGATTGCGCTCAAAATCACTATGGACGCCAAGACGATAGCAGGCAAGACCGTGTTCTTCGCGGTGATGGTCATCTTCATAGCGGGGTTCTCGTCCGTTTTCGGTCAGGAGAACTCGCTGGTGGGGGTGGTCATCGTTGTGATGGCCCTGATGCTGCTCCAGAGGGACCTCTCGGCCCGTCCGCTGGTCAACCTCGGAGGGATACTCGGGCTGAACCTCGCGATGGGGCTGTGCGCATACGCATCCCTCACGGACGAGTACCTCGGTCTGGTGCTGAACCTGGTCCTGGTGTTCGCAGTTGTGTTCCTCACCCTGCAGGACCTGGCGTCCCCCATGCACTTCCCGTTCATGCTCGGCTACGCATTCATGCTCGCCGTGCCGGTCACGGCGGAGCAGCTGCCCGTGAGGTTGCTGGCGCTGGCCGTCGGATCCGTGCTCGTGGTGGGGATGAACTGGGTCGTGAACCGTAGGCGCTTCGAGATGACGTCCCACAGGGGCATGGAGGCCCTGTGCCGCGCCGTCGCATCCGCGGCGAGGGACGCGGCCTCCGGAGGGCATCCCGACGCCTCCGCCTTCGACGCATCCTGCAAGGGCCTGGGCGCCGCTCTTGGCGACCGCCTGAAGTCCAACTTCTTCACGACGCCGGCGGACCGCTCCCTGCTGGATCTGATGGTCGCTGTCAGGGGACTCGGCCGCAGGGTGTGCTCACCGGAAGCGGATCCGAGGCTCCTGGAGGGCGTGGCGTCGCTGATGGACATCCTGGCCGACCATGAGGCCGGGAAAGCGTCCCTGGAGGACTTCCGCGCCACATACGCGGATGTCCGGTCCTCCAACCGCGGGGCGGACCCGTTGATGATGTCCGCCGTCGCGGCCGTGGACGACGCCCTGTCGAGGCTCTCCGGGGCGAGTGCGTCCTTCCCCGGAGGGAGGCCGCCCGTGCGCGCCATGGGCGTCCGCCTCAGGGAGGACCTGAGGGTCGACTCCGTCAGGTTCACCTTCGCCGTCCGCATGACCCTGCTCTTCGCGATGTGGGCGTTCGTCTGGCGGCACTGGGACCTGGAGAACGCGAAGTGGCTGCTGTTCACCACCGTGGCCATAGTGCAGCCCTACGTGGACGGATCGATGCAGAAGTCCGTTCGCAGGGTCGCGGGGACCCTGGTCGGGGCCGTGGCGTTCATGGCGCTGGCCGCGCTCACCGGTTCGGACGTGGCCCTGATGTCGGCCGCGCTGATGCTGATCAACTACGTCTACACCGTCCTCGATCCCAAGAGGTACGATGTCCAGATGGCTTTCGTCACCGTCTCCGCGCTGATAGCGGCGAGCATGGCCGTCCCGACGGACACCGTCGTGACCGAGAGGGTCCTGTACATACTCGCGGGCGTGGCCGTCGCAACGCTGGCCAACTTCGTCGTCCTGCCGTACCGTCTCGGGCAGGAGACGCTGGACCTGGCGGCCAGGCATCTGGCGCTCGCGAGGGAGCACGTCTCCTGCCTGATGTCCTCGCTCCGCGGGAATCCCGACGACGAGGCGGAGGCCAACTGCGTCGTGAAGTCCGCGGCGGTGTCCAGGAAGATCGCCATGAACGCCGAGAGGGAGCCGTCCCCCGAGCTGGAGGCCCTCGCGGACTCGTTGGACGACCTGGCGGCCAGATGCGCCGCCGCGTACCGCTCCGCTCGTGACGCGGGCCCGGAGGCCAGGGAGGCCGCCGTCAGGCTCCTGGACGGGGCCGACCCACAGGATGGGTTGGGGCTGTCCTCTGCGGACTCCGACTTCCTGGACGGCGTGGCAGGGGTGGTGGACTCCTATCGCGCCAGCCGTGACAGGCTCGCGGATCTCGCCGTGGCGGGAAGGGTCCGATCGGATCCTCCTGCCGTCAGACGCTCCGAGAAGTTACACCGTAGTAACGAATTGTAATTTAAATTAGAATTACAATACATTATGCATCCTATCGAAGAAGGAAGCTCTTCGATACAGGAGGTATGTAAGGATGCAGAGCAACATAGGTGCGGTCATGGCGCTGAATCCGATGCCGATCGTAGTGGTCGGCGCCATGGTGGACGGAAAGCCGAACTGGACCGAGGTCGCCCATTCGGGCATCGTCGGGATGGACCGGATCATGGTCAGCATGGTGAAGGCCCATCACACCAACAAGGGGATCAGGGAGACCGGCAAGGTCTCCGTCTGCCTTGTGGACGAGGGGATGCTGAGGGAGGCGGACATCGCAGGGGTCCTCACCGGCAACAAGGACGACAAGTCGGTAATCATGCTGTGGCATCCCGGCACCAGTGGTGTGCCCATTCCCGACAAGGCGCCGGTCGTGATGGAGTGCGAGGTATACCAGAATGTGGAAACGGAAGGATTCGACAACTTCATCCTGGATATCAAGGCGACCTGGGTCCAGGACGATCTGCTGACGGACGGCAAGATCGATTCCTCCAAGGTGGGTGCGGTCCTGTTCGACGGGCCCACCTACTCCTACGTCAGGACCGGGGAGACGATATGTCCGTGCACGTCCCTCGCCAAGAGGTCCTGAGACGAACAATCCGGGGCGGACGATTGGACGGGTCCGCCCCATCCTTCCCTTCTTCCAATCTCATGCGTCGTCAGGGCCCATGATCGGCCCCCTTTTTCTACGAAACGAACGAGATGGACCATCCTCTGAACGGAGAAATGTTGAAGAAGAGTGGTGCAAGGGACGAGATTTGAACTCGCCATCGCAGACACAGTCTCGGTTCCGAAAGTCTCTGAGAACGCAATCTCTTGCGTTCCCATTTTGATTCCTCTTGCGTGCATCCCAACACGCACTCACCACATGGGGATGGTCAGTATTTATGGTCTGCAGTGGAAACGGAGGTGTTTCCTCTACCGAAAAATGAGAACATGGTATGGGTGCGGCACTCACACTCTCGCTCGCCATGGCGTACGGTCACGGAGACGCACCCGGTTGTGATGAAGGGATGGATCGGGTGCGATATAACGGTCTCGCCCGATCCGATGTTTGGAAGAGGTTTCCCTCAACTCCGTTGAGGGGATCGGAACCAGCTCTGGCTGAGCATGACGTCGGACTTCTCGTCCTCGGACACCCCAATGTAGCGGAGCGTGACCTTCGTGTCCTCGTGGCCCAGGATGCTGGCCAGTATCTCCAGCGTCCTCTCTGTGGGGTTCTCGAAGTAGGTCAGCCTGGCAAACGTCCTCCTCAACGTGTGGTTGGAGAACTCCACCCCCGACTTATCGCGTATGCCTCTCAGGATACTCTTGTCAAACCCCGTACCCGCCTCATTGTAGTGATGCGGGTGCCTCGTCTGGGTGAGGAACAACTCCGGATCAGGTTCGTAGTCGGGGTCGAGATCCCTCTCGTCGGAGATCTGCATCTCCCTCCAGCGGAGCATCTCCTGGATCTGGAGCCTTGCGCCCTTGGAGTACGGCACGAAGCGGTACTTCCCGCCGCCGTGCCCCTTACCGCACACTATGACACCGTCGTCGGTGATGCCATCCACCCTCAGCCTGAGGACCTCGATCCTACGGAGTCCCATAGTCAACATCAGAACGAGTGCCGTGCGTTCGTGGACGGTATAGCCGTCGCAGGCCATGAGAACGGCGGCCTGTTCCCTCTCCAGCCAGTCCTTGCCGGGATGGACGTCCGAGTTCTGCCAATGGAGATCCATGCCGTCAATCACCGAGTTCCCGTTGAACTTCAGGTAGCGCCCGAAGAGCATGATGTACCACTTGACGGTGTCGGGGGAGAGGCCAGCGAAACCGTCCTCTCTGAGAAAGATGATGTCATCTCTATCGACGGCGTAAGCCTCGTAGTTCAATCCTGCGTCCATGAGGAGCTTGATGCATCTGCGGGTGGCGGCCCAGTTGGCCTTGACCGTATGCCAGTTGATGTTGCTATCAATCAGGTGCCTCCACCATGCCTGGAGGTCCTCCTCGACGGTGTCGGGAAAGAGATACTCTCCACGGGGGACGGATCCGATGGCGGGCCAATTGCGGCGCTTCTCGTTCCACGCAACGCTCATTTGACATTCATACTGCTTGAGGAATGTTCTTGCTTCCATGCCCTACGGATTCGGCTGTGCCATATTTAATAGTTACATTTGTCATTATTTTAATGACATTTGTGCTTATACTTCGGCAGATTCTAATTACAAATGTATTTAATATAATAACAAATGTAGGTAATCATGGGATGCAAGGTGCCGATGACCGTGACGGTACGGCTAGAGAGATACACGCAGTGCCAACACCTGATCGAGACGGGCGAGTTCGAGAACATCTCCGAGTTGCTCCGCTTCGCCATGAGGGCCTACTACGACCGCCTCAGGAGGGAGCGGCCGACGTCCGTGGAGCTGGTGAGGCGCGGTGAGGGGAAGTCCATACAGGTGCGTCTGGACGAGGCCGTCGTAGACGGGATCGTCGCGATGGGGCTGATGGCGAGATCGGACATCTGCGACTACGCGCTGGACTACTACCTGAACGAGTACCGGAGGGGGATTCAGCGATCCGAATCCTTCGGATTCGCCTCTACGCGGAATCCCGAAACGTCTGGGATGACAATGAGTTCCTCGTGATCCACGTCGACGCCCAGCATGAGCGGTGAAACCATGCCTCCGTAGTTAACGGTTGGGGCCGCAGCACATCATTCATGGTTCTGGGTGATGCGTAAGAATGTCTTTCCCGTCCCAGACCGCATCAGACGATGGGTCCGAAGGGGTTTATAAGCGGTTCAGAGGACCCTCATCCTCTTGTTCAGCTCGCGGACGAGCCTCCACGCCTCGCGCCCGGAACCCACCGCGTTCACCGCGGTTATCATGTGTCTGCACCCGTCGGCGGTGGAGATCGCGCGGAGCATGGTGCGGCGATCCGCACCCAGTGACGGGGCGAACTCCCCGAAGTAGCCGGCCAGATCGTCCGCGAGGGCCACGCCCTCGGAGTCGTTCTTGGGGCTGAGCGTCATGGCGAAGGCGGCGACGGAGATCGCCGTACCTATCGACGACATCGCCAAGGCAATCCCGTCGCGGATGTCGCGCTTCTGGTTCAGAGTGAGTTTCTTCTTTTTCTTCCCTGCCGGGTGGCGGACCAGTTCGGCCCTGATGTCATCGGACGTTGTCAACTCGGTGCCTCCTGAGGATCCCGCGTACGGACTTCCCCTCGGGCGGGGAGGACCTCTGCTGGGAGCGCATGTAGAACGTGACGGCCTGGAGGAGCTCGGACGGTGCGTCGGAAGGGATCGGGGAGAGCGTGAGGATCCCGCGCCCCTCGGAGAACGCGGGGATGCGCCGTCCGTCGGCGGACTGGATCTCGAGGGCGAACCTCGCCCCCGGCCTCCTGGCCAAGAGACGACTCCAGTCCACGTCGGTGCTGATGGCCCACATCCCGTCGTCGCTCGCCCAGATCAGGTCCCCGCGGGTGGAGCGGATGGACGTGAGCGCGCCGCACTCGGAGCAGGCGTACACGCCGTCCTCCCTCCCGGGGGACAGCGTACGGGAGCGGGGCTTGGACAGCCCCCTCCTCCGGCAGTTCCAGCAGCGCACTGACGTGGGAGCGGAGTCTGCGGGGGCGCGGACTATGACGGCCATCGTCTGCCCCCTCCGTTCCCGCGGTAGGTGTACCCCACGACGCGCCCGCGTCCGTCCAGCTTCGCGCCGAGCTTGAGGTCCAGGTAGATCCTGATGATGCGGTACCTGCTGGCGTGGATGTATGTGACGCCGTCCTCCCTCCCGTCGGGATGGTACAGCTCCCTGCGCTTCCGCCCGGCCCTGTCGTAGGCGTGGCGGTTGGATGCCTCCACCGTGTGGTTGGACACGCGGTACCGATGGCCGCGCATCGTGAAGTAGTACGAATCGAACGTCTTCGACGCGTGGATCCCGTTCGCATCGCAGAACCGCTTGATCTCCGCGAGGCGACGGGCCTCCTCCTCCTCGCTAATGTACATGGGATCCCCGTGAGGGGTCCGTCTCGGGGGTTGATTCGGTGGTCACGGACACGGGGGCGATGGGATGGGAACCGTTTATGAACCGTTCCGACGGTTGTCGGACGGTCAAGGTCGCGGCGGATTCCAGGGAAGACCGTTTCTATATGCTCGTCCTTGACCGTGATGGACCTTAAACCTCCAATTGCGGTCCGCCGTCGTCCCTGCACGTGGCGACGGAGGCCCGGCCCGGGGATTGGAACGCGACTCCCCGGGCCGGGATGCCTTCCCCGCTCCGGCGGGGGTGATCCGTAGAGTACATTCTATGGGATGTACCGGGATTGAGTGTTCCCCGCGTAAGCGGGGGTGATCCGAACTGGGCGAACGCGACCATCAGCATCAGGCCGTGTTTCCCGCGTAAGCGGGGGTGATTCCAAGACATTCATCCAACTCTTGGAGATGATGCGGTGTTCCCCGCAGTCGCGGGGTTTCCGACGGGGGGCAACCCCTTGTCGCTTTGTGTCTGGGTGCATCACGGCGAAGGTTTCAAGGATGACACATCCCATGTGTCTTTGCCCGAACGCATCTACTTGGTCCTTGGCTAAGATTTGCACCCGGGTGTTTCCTTCATAATTGCTCCCTTCACGGCATCATCCGCTTGGATTCCGAGACGTAAATCCGCACCATGTCCTTCTTGACGAAATCGATGAACGCCTCGTCGTCAAACGTAGTCAGGTCCACATCCTTGTCCAGGGCATCGCTGATCTCGCGCCAGAACGTGCCGATGCGTATGCCCCAACCTTCCCCGGGCATCACGGCGATGTCCACGTCGCTGTCCGCGTCGGCTTCGCCGCGAGCGTAGGAACCGAAGAGCCAAACCTCTCTTGCCCCGTATCTCCTGGCGATGGGAGCGATTATCTCCGCAATCTCTCCGATCGTGTAGATACGACGTCTCCGAAGACTGAATCTGCCCTTCATCGTCGGTAATTGGACGGGTTCCGTATTTATCGGTCGGTCTCACCTACGCGATGGGATGTCTGGCTGTGTCAGAATCAAGGAAAAGGCGGGGCGGTGCCCCACCGTGTTTTCATCCGCGTCTCCTGTTCCTCGGACGCTTCGAGTTCGAGTCGAACATCTCGGTGTGGCGCGGGACGCCGAGCTGGACGTCCAGATCGTCCCAGGCCGCCTGCTGGTACGCGCGGATCATGTCCTCGCTGACGCCCATCTCCCTCGCCTTCGCCTGGGCCTCCTGCGGATCGGACAGCCAGGGCAGGTTGGCGACGCTCGATCTGCGCCTGTTCTCCCCGAAGAATGCCTTAGGGTTCCTCTTCTTCGGAGCGATGACTTCCTTCTTTCTCGCCGGTGCGTCCACGCCCTTGATGTCGGACCTCTCGGGGTGTACCCACCAGTCGGCGGCGTCCTCGGGCGTCATCAGAGGGTTCAGGAGCCTTCTGGACACCCTCTTGGAGTCCATCGTCCTTGCACGCCTGGAGCGCTTGTTGTTCCTTTCGACGTAGGCGTCGAAGGGGACGTAGCCGTCCTCTCCGACGGGTATGCGGACGGTGGTGCCGTCCCTGCGCTTCACGATGCGGTACATCCGCACCTCCTGGCGAAGGTTTCAAGGACTTCGGCCCTCATGTGTCCTTGCCCGAACGCCCCTGCTTGGTATCTGACTGCCGAGATCGGCAACCGGGCGTTCCCATTCGTTTTGCATCTCCTTCCCATGATATCATCCGCTTCGATTTTCGTAACAGAGACCTTATATTGCACCGATCTGCTGTCTATTACGTCAGGACTACCATAGGGTCTGATAGGGCCGGTATGCTGATGACCTAGAGCACGCGGAGGCATACAAAAATAGGCGGGGACTTTCTGACAAATACCGTGGTACGGGTGACCGTGCAGCTTACATACCACGGGAATCCTCATTTTTTCGCCTTCTTTCCTTTGTTCGCGTTCTTCGGACGCTTGTCATCTTCCGTCTTCGGTGTCTGTTTGCGTTCAACCCCCTTATAATCGGGATTCGTCACCCTTCTCTTGGCTATCCCGTCAATCGAATTGCGAAGGGCATCCGTCATCGGCTTCTGGTTGCCGTTCTTGTCTTGTGCGTGCATCTGCGGATTGTCCTCGATCTCATCTTCCAGAATGTCGCGATCCAATCCCGCCATATAGTCGTGGATCCAAAGCTCCTGCATGATTCCGCTGGGTGTGACGATGTACCATGTGATCTGATAGCCCTCGGCGATCAGTGCCCCGCATAGCTGCATCAGTTCATCCCAGATGTCGTACGGAGGATTGTCCATGGCGATGTCGATTCTGCCTGGATGACGGGACAGAATCTCGCGGATGATCAAATCGGTCTGGTAGATGTATCCCAAAGCACGGCGGTCGAGGTTCTTCCTGTGTGCGAAGGGCATCTTCTTCTCAAAATCAGAGGGGTTCCGATAGTCGTACGTATCGGAAATCTCGAATACGGCCTTGTTCAGATCGACGAAGAGATTCTCCCTCTCTTTTGCACCCGTGTTACGATATTTGGCCTCATGCCCATCCTTTGTGGTGCGGGGATGTCTCTCGGAGATCATCCTGAAATCCTTTCTCCCCTCGGTCGGAATCCATGCCGCGATGAGGAACTTCTCGCCGGTCGCCTTGGACATCGCATCATCGAGTAGGATGAGCGGACGTCCCTCATCACGATTGGCGAGTTCCTTGTCCGTCGCCTGTTCGCCCCTGTAGAGAGCCGAACCCCTCGGCAGAGACGGCACCTGGTTCCTCGGGGATCTGCTGACGACATGACGTCCGGCGACCCTGCGGGACGCCGACCTTGAATACCTGGAGTTACATTTCCTTCCAAACATAGAATCATCTTCTGAAAAACGGGGGGCGGACGGTCTCCTTCGCCGTCCACTCCCATTCAGTGTTTTCTGCCCAGCCTCCGCCTGGCATGTCTCTTCGGCCTCCTGCTGTCGGACACCGAGTAGTCGTCGGGATCCATCTCCATCCCGTTCCTCCTGTAGAACTGGTCCCAGGCCTCGCGGTACTTCTGCTCCGCCCACCCGGAACTCTTCCTGGCCTCCCTTGCCATGGCGAACGCCCTCTCGGGGTCCGTCAGCCAGGGGAACTCGTCGTTGCGGTAGTCGATGAACAGACGGCGGTTGCCCTCGGCGTCGATGTTGGACACGCGGTTCCTGTCGATGGCGGCCATGTCCACGGGCTCGCGGATGTAGTCGCCCGCGTCGCTCCCCGCCGGTGTGTCTATCCCCTCGATGTCGGACCTCTCGGGGTGATGCCACCAGGAGGCGACCTGGAGGGGCGTGGCCGGCAGGCGGATGACCTTCTTGGAACGGCGTCTGGAGTCCATGGCGCGGGAGCGGGCGGAGCGCTTGGAGTTCCTCTCCTGGAGGGCGGATGCGGGGACGAATCCGCTCTCCGTCATCGGGATGCCCTTGGCCCTGCCCTCCTCCACGACGGTTATCTCGGACTTGCGGGGGGCGAGAGCGATCCTCTGGAAGCTTTCGCGTTTCCTCTGCCTCTCGGAGACGCCCTTCCTCGGCTTCTTCGCGGGTTTGGAGGATTTCCTCCGCTCGTACTGGACGGTGTCTCCGCGGAGAGGCCTGGGGCGATCGGATTCGGGGAACGCTTGGAAGTAGGCGCGGGGCCAGACGTTCCGTCCCTCGGCGGCCGCGGAGAGCTGGCGGGGCGTCAGCTCGAAGTGCAGCGTGGCATACCCCGAGGCGCGGGGATCCTTGGCACCCACGACGTAGTGGTAGTGTCCCTTCTCGGCGGAGACGAACTCCGCCGGCCAGAGGGTGAGATAGATTCCGCCCTCGAAGGGGACCCTGTGGCCGGGGATGTCGATGGTCGCCGGCGGATCGGCGGTCATGCGGACACCTCCGTGCAAAGGTTCTTGGTCGGGGAGGGGATGGAGGGTGCGGGGATGCGTATCCCGACTTCTGCGAGGTCGATTTCGGCGCATCCCTGTACTTCGATCTCCTGAATTTGGATTTTGGAGAACACAACAGAACGCAATCCAGCGGGGGGTCTCGCCGCTTCCCCTGGTAGCGATATATTTTCCGCCGAATTGCAGTACGGCATACCTCTTGTGGAGGATATTATGTTATCCGCCTCCATTCTTCCAGAAAGATTCTTAGCCAGCGGATGAATCGGAGATACGGGGATGAAGTAGCGATTCTGCTGCGTGCAAGTCTCGCCATTCCCGCCTTTCTCTCCGACGATGTCCGTTCCGGCGGAAGTATCAACTACGGCGCGGACGTTGTATCCGTGTTGCGGCCGTCCCGTCTCCTGCCGTAGGGCATGAGCGACCCGCACACCGGGCAAAGAGGCCACGTCGTGATGTGATGTGAAGTCACCTCTCTGCCCATCCTTATCATCCGATCCCGTGCGGACGCGGATCGGTTTCATGCCCCGCACCTCTCATAGTCCCCGCGGATCGGCACCGGCCTGCCCGGCCTGTACTCGAGCCACGGATGCCCCTCGTTCCACTCAGCCAGCATCAGCGACCTGTCGACGTGGTACGAGGTGCGGAGCCAGCAGTCGCAGCACGCTATGGAATAGGGGCCGTCCACCAGCGAGTTGCCCTTCCCCCTCTTCACGCAGGAATCGACGGTCACCGAGCGGGAGCCGCACCTGGGGCAGGGGCCGACGGCGGAACCCTTGATCCTGTCGTAGAGGATCTTCCCGCGCCCGTCGTGCCTGTTCAGGATCCAGCGAATCCTGTTCTCCAGGTCGTCGCGCTCGTCCTCGAGCATCTCCTCCGCCCTCTCGCTGACGTAGGCGGGGACGCCGACCCACTCGTCCCTCGCGCCGCGGGGCCTGAACTCCGACACCTCCCGGTAGCGGGTCCAGGCGGAGGCGGGGTTCTCCACCACCACCCTGGCCCCGAGGGGGCCGGAGGGGTCGGCCGGGTCGTCGGACGTCGCGGTGACGGTCCACACCCCGTCGGGGGATGTCCAGACCTTCCTCTCCGGCTTGGTGTTCAGCGTACCGCCCCCTTGGAACGGGGTTTGGACGCGGGTTTCTTCGCCGGAGGTTTGGCCTTCGGCCTGGACGCCTTGGACGCGGACCTGGGCTTGGTGTGCGCCCTTATCCAGGCCTCCTTATCCTCGTCGCGGATTATCTCCAAGAGCCTTCCGCCCGGAACCTGGGCAAGGGCGTCCGGGATGACTACCTGCTCGAGGAATCCGCGGGGGAACTCATGGGTGATGCTGACGCTGCCGTCGGGACGCATGATCACCGCACGGTAAGCCTGGGGAGGGTTCCTGGGCATCACGCCGTTGGCGAACCCGAGCGGGTCGTTGATGCGCGCGCTCATCTCCTCGCCCCCTTGAACTTGGGTTTGGATGCCGGCCTCAGGGAAGCCGTGATGACGGTCCCGTAGGCATCGATGTCCACGCCGTGTCCGGCGGCGGATTCGCGGTATCTGTCCAGGAGCCATCTCCAGACGTCATTCGCCACCGTCGAATACACAGGGTCTTCGGGGTCCGACTCGGGGTACATGGCGACGTGGTTGGGCGCGAGGGGCCTGAGGACGAAGGTGGCCCCGAGATCGGCCCAGCGGATCGGCAGCGTCATCTCGATGACGCGCTCGGACACGACCCTGCCACCCCTCGACGTCTCCCTCGTCTTGATGAGGATGCCGTCGAGATCCACGGATCTATCGAGGAAGGCTTCGAGCCTCCCCCTGTCGCGCTCGTACCTCAGGTGTTCGGCGATCTGCCCCGCGTCGATGTACGAGTTCATCTGCGTCCTCCCTTGGCTTTCGGCTTGGAGGATCTGGCGGGTGCCTTGGCCTTCGGTTTGGACGCCTTGGAGACGGGCCTCCCGGCCTTCGGCCTCCCGGAACCGCTGCCGAAGGATCTGATGTGCCTGTCGAGCCTGGATATGAGGCCCCTGGCCTTCTCGTCCTCGCCATAGGTGGCGAATCCTTCGGCCATCCTCTCCGCGATGTCGTCGCGGATCGCCCTGGAGCCCGCGAGGGTTCCCAGGGACTGGGTGAGCTGGGTGACGGCGTCCTCCATGGTGTTGTAGTTGTCCCAGAACTCGTAGTGGTCCGTCTCCTCGCCGAAGTCGGCGAGATCGTAGGCCAGCTTGACGGCGTCGACCCTGCCGTCGGAGCCGGTGTCGCGGGCCTCCTCGATGGTGACGCCCGTGATGTCCAGGTAGTACCCGCCGTCCACCGGCAGGTACATCTCGTCCAGTATGTTCTCCGCCTCGTCGGCGGAGTACCCGTCCGCGATGTAGTCCTGGAATCTGGCGTCCCACTCGTCATAGTCGATGACGAAGACGGTCCCGCGGAGCTTCTCCGCGACGGCCTCCAATGCCTCCCTCTCGTTCGGGGCCTCGACGGCCATCCTCTCGGCGAAGTTGCCGTGGGGCAGATAGACGTTCCAGAGGGTCATGCGGAGACCCCCGTTCCACTGATTGCGCTGTACATTTTCATCGGATTCCCATCCTTGTTGGGGTTTGTGGGGGACCCAGAGGTCCCCGCGATGTGCGAGAGAATGTTCAGCGCCAGTCCACGGAGGACGGACGTACGGTTGATGGTGCGGGAATGGGTTGAAATACCTTCAGCCGCATCGATCCTTGCAGGCGGCAACCTGGGGGTGACACCTTGGGACCACTGGGGACGACGCACCCGACACTGTGGGAGAACTGTGCCCACAACCGGGAGCGGGCGTCCGTTTCTATCTTCACAATCTGAAACAAGAGGTGCAGTCGCGTGGGAGCCGCCACGTTCCCTACTGCGAGGTGTTTCCGCGACCGCATCGCCAACATCAGTGGCTGGGGATATAAGGGTCATCTGCGGACCCCCTTGGGCTTGGATGCCTTCGACTCATTTTTCTGGGTTGATTTCTGCTTGGAGGGGTTAGAGGATACGAATCTTCCATCCTTTCCACGAACAACCTTCGTAGAACGGGATTTGGATGATTTGGACCCACCAACCTTTTTAACTTCTGTGGTCGATTCTATATCGTCACGGTTGAAGCCCCTTGGTGTTTGCTGTGTGCTTACGCCGGGCTTCCCGTGTACATTCATCGTTCTGTCTCTGATTTCATCGAAATATGCGGATGTCCCCCTATTCGCGGGAAGCAGGGCATGGCCCAAGCTACTCGTGGCCATGTCCGCTGTCTGCAAAAGGAGAGAATCCTTCGAGTCGATAGGGAATACCAGGCATCTGGGACTGCATAGTTCGTAGTAGTCAGAGGACAACAGGTAGTTGTTCTCATCCACACCTATCAGGACAAGACTCGAACGATCGATCCGCATGATAGAATCGATGAGTTTCTGTAGGGATTCCAAGAAGAACAGACGACGATCCTGGGGATTGGAAAAATCCTTGAAGCGAGGGTAGCAAGCGATGAAGGCCGTACTGCTGCCGATGCGCTTCATGGCAGTGAGACATTCGTCGGGATGTTCCAATCTCAGGAGATTGAATTTTATCTCCCCATCATACAGTGTGATGTTAGAGAACATCTTCCTGAAATCCGATTCGTTCAGCATCGTCACTGCCGTCAACGTCAGGTATTCACTCGCACCTTCGGTAAAATCAGCAGTTCCTGAATCGTCTATGGCCCAGATCGATCTTCTTTTTTCGATTCTGCCAATCTTGGAGACTTTGGAACCCATCTCTTTGAATTCTTCTGGGGACCTCCTGACGGGGTATCTGGGCTGTCCTGGTTGATGATACGACCTTCTACCAGGTCTCTTTCCGACACCGCCACGCTCGCGTTTGGACATGTCGGAACCTCTTTCTGGACTTAGTTCCAGAGTTCTTCTCTTGGTTCTTGGGCTTAGTCTTCGGTTTGACCGTCTTGGACGATTCCTTCGGCCTGGACCTCTTTGCGGGGTTCTTCGCCTTCGGCTTGGACGCCCTCCTGCTGGGATTCTCCACGCGCTCGATCGTCCACGGAGAGGTGTACCTCAGGGCATGGAACCCGAGCCGGGGCAGGTTGTCCCTCAGCCACTTCCTGATGCGGGTGCGCTCGTCGGCGTAGACGCCGAGGAGTCTGGTGTCGTCGGGGACGGAGTCCTCGCCGTACATCTCCTCCCAGGCATCGCGGAGCTCCGGCACCAGCCACCTGTCCTGGGACGGCTCGTCGACATAGACCTGGATGCCGTCGTAGTACCCGGAGCGGATACCCAGTCTGTGGAACAGGAGATCGGAGTTGAGGCGGTCCAGCATGGGCTGGACGGCCTTCTCGACCTGCCTGTACTCCATGTCGCGGTCCTCGGCCATCATCAGGTGGATCGAGTCGTCGGACTCGTCGGGGAACTCCTCGCGGTACCAGTCCTCGTCGGGCTCGTACTCGAAGGCCCATACGAGGAAGCTGGTGTCGTGGGCGTAGTTGGACGTGCCCATCGCCTCGCCCCCTTTGTCTTGGGCTTGGCGGCGGGCCTCTTGGCGGGAGTCTTCGCTTTCGGCTTGGTGGTCTTGGAGGCCGCCTTGGGGGCGGCCTTCCTGACAGGTGCCTTGGGCTTGGACGCCTTGGAGGGTGTCTTGCCCTTCCTGGAACCACTGGAAGAATCCTTCCAGTCTGGTTCGACTCCGTACCTCCTCTGGATCGCCGCACGGCGTCTGAGGAAGTCCAGCATGTCGGTGTCGCCGTTCTCGTACTCGTCCTCCATGAACTCCGTCTGGAACGACTCGGCCTCCTCGGTGAGGTCGTACAGATGGCTGAGCATCGTCTCCCCGTCCACGTCCTCGTCGTAGCTGGGTCCGTTCCCGTGGCTCACCCAGTCCATGTGGGCGTAGTAGTCCCTCAGATACCCAACGACCTCGGGGTCGCGGAGACGCTCCGCATACTCCGGGTTGAAGAGCGTGTAGTATTCCACGAGGTCGTCGAACGTCTCGACGGCCCCGTAGATCCTGCACTCGTCCACATCGACGTACTTGGAGCGGGGATCCTTGGCCCACTCCCTCTGGCGTCTCTCCTCGGCCTCGACCTCCTTCGCGGCGACGCGGGCGTCGTAGCGGGAATCGAGGCTGTTCGGGTTGGACAGGGCCATGGTGTAGGGCGTCTCGTCCAGCGGGATCGAGAGACCGAGGTAGACGTATCTCCCGTCGGGGGTCTCGCCGTAGGTGTAGTTGCCCCTATCGCTGACCTTCCCCAGACAGTACCCGCGGATGCAACCGTTGGCCGCCAGGACGCGGGGGTCGGCGGGGTAGGGGTAGCCGTTCCAGCGGAGTCCGTCGTACAGCTCCCTGTCGAGCCCGTCGCCGGGCCTCATCTCCCCGATCCTCCCCGCGTCCCAATCGGCCACGGTGAAGACGCGGGGCTTGGAGGACTTGGAGACGGGCCTCTTTGAGACTTTGGTCTTGGATCTGGGCTTTTTGGAACCGCTCTCGGGCGGCTCGTAGGTCACGTCGTCGATGTGTCCCTGCCAGTCCACCTTGTTCCAGGGGGTCCTCATGAGCTCGTCGAGTTCGAAGGAGAACGCGATGCCGTAGTATCCGCCCTCCTCGTCGACCGCGTCCGTCCAGAAGTAGACGAGACCCTCGTCCTGGCCATCGAGGAGCTCGATGTCCGACTCGGCGTACACCCTTGTCCCGTCGGGGAGGCGGAGGACGCCTCCCGGGACGGACAGGTACGGGTGGTCGCGGATCCTCTTGGGGAGGTCCCCCGCGTAGCGGGCGGACCTCGAGGATGCTCTGCGCCTGGGTGCGGTCATCTCCTCGCCCCCTTGGACCTGGGCTTGGATGCGGGCTTCTTCGCGGGAGCCTTGGCCTTCGGCCTGGATGCCTTGGACGCGGACCCGGCCCTGCGGGTGCCGAACCTGTCGCGCGGGGTCCCGTCGAACTCGAAGTAGTAGCCCGTGTCCACGAACTCATGGAAGTCGAAGTCCTCGACGAGCTGCTCCGTGACGTCCGGATCGACGTCATTCACCGCACTCCGCTGGAACTCGACGGCGAGACGTCCGATATAGTCGGCGTACGCGTCCTCGCATTCCCGTTCGGTCCTGCCGCTGTCGGCCAGCTTCAGGGCGTAGAGATCGTGTCTCTCCCGTCTCCCATCCAGGTACTTGAGGAAGGCGCGGGCGACGAACACGTCGGCGGTCATCTCCTCACCCCCTTCGCCTTGGGCTTGGATGCTTTCCTCGCGGGAGCCTTGGCCTTGGGCTTGGATGCCTTGGACGCGGACTTCGAGACGGGTTTCCTCGCCTGAGTCCTCGCCTTCGGCTTGGACGGCCTCTTGGATCCGGAGGACATCGGTACCAGCCTGACGCCGTAGTACCCCATGGACTCCTCGTTGCCGTAGTCGGAGGTCAGATACTCGGCCTCGTTCTTCACCAGCTCCTTGAAGTCGTAGCAGTCGGAGTTGAACTCCAGCCACTCGTCGTAGCGGTAGCCCTCTTCCTCGATCCACTCGAAGAGTCCCCTCGCATCGGTCCTGTCACCCTCGGGCAGGACGTAGACGACCTTCCCGTCCCTGTCCTCGGAGCATCTGACGCCGAAGTGGTCGTAGAGCTCCCTCTCGGACATGTTCTCGATGTCGCGCCCGATCTCGTCGCAGTACCACTGGTAGAACAGCCCCTGGCGGAGGCAGTCCTTCCTGTTCCTGTCCCAGAAGGAGTCCATCGAGAGGAGTTTGTCCTCGACGGCGGAACCGTCCTCGACGGGGATGACGGTTCCGTCCGGGAACTCCCAGCCGTACCCGGTCATCTCCTCACCCCCTTGGACTTGGGCTTGGAGGGTTTCTTGGCAGATGCCTTGGCCTTGGGCCCGGTTGCCTTGGACGCGGGCCTGCGGGAACCGGACCTGCCCTTCAGCGGGCTGCCGTCCCTGTCGAAGAACAGGTCGAAGTCCACGACCTCCCTGAGGAGGCAGTCCTCGACGAGCATCGTGGTGATGTCCGACTCGGCGTAGTCCGCCGCATCGTACTGGAACTCGATGGCGAGACGCTCGATGTAGTCCGCGAACACCTCCTCGCAGTCCCAGTAGTCCCTGCCGCTCTCCGCCAGCTCCATGGCGTAGTCGTAGATGTCCACGCCCTTCTCTTCCAGGTATCTGATGAAGTACGTGTGGACGAACGCGCTGACGCTCATCTCCTCACCCCCTTGGACTTGGGCTTGGTGGCTTTGGATGCGAGAGTCTTGGTTGGTACCTTGCCGGATGTCCCAGCCTTCGGCCCGACCGTCCTCCTGGTTATCGGTTTGGAGCCGTCGGAGTCCGGGGCGAAATAGCCCGACAGATGGCCATCGACCCTCTGGATTATGAGAGGCCCGACCTCCATATAATCGCCGACCTTCATGTCACGACCGTCGTAGCCGAGTCTGACCGCATCATCGTAGCCGATGGAGTTGTCACCAGGCCTCTGACCGACATAGAATCTCCAGTCCCTCTTCGGGGCATTCTCCATGCCGAATTCCGCCGCCGTGTGCTGTGCGTCCTCGTAAGAGTACACACCGTGCCTCTTGCGGATTATACGCCCGGGGATCTGAGACACATCATCGACGTAGAGGGTTCTGCCGGTATCGTCGGACGGGTCGTCGACCTCGGCGACACGGAACACGTCGCCGTCGAGCCAGCGGTCATAATCCTTGGCCTCGTCGTACACTATGCTGTATCTCCCGGCGACTATCGAGAGGTCCGAGCAGCGAGTCGCATAGATGTCGAATCCCCCGAGACGGTCCAGAAGCGCGTCGATGGTGCGATACCTGTGTCCGGAGAACTCCTCGGCATCCTTCTGACCCGCCACAGCTCCGACGAGATCCACGAGAGTCTTCCCGTCGTCGGTGACGTATGCGTTCGGGTCCCCGACGACGTCGCCCCTGAAGCGGTAGAGTGTCGAGTTGGCCGCGGGGTCCTTTCCCGCCTTGGTCCTTACGGGGCAGGTCGCGTTCTTCGCCGGATATATGACGGAACGCTTGGATGGGGATCTCGGTGCCTTGCCGTTCATCTCCTCACCCCCTTGGACTTGGGTTTGGATGCCTTCTTGGCGGGCGCCTTGGCCTTCGATCTCGGCGAGCCAGACCTCGAGACGTAGTCCATGGCGTCGCCCTTGACTCTCCTGATCACGAGGGGGCCGACGGACATCTCGTCGCCGACCTCCATGTCGCGCCCGTCGTAGCCGAGCCTGGAGACTTCCTCGACCGTGAGCCCGCTGGTATCCCCGCGGAACGCCAGGCTGAACCTCCAGTCCCTCTTCGGGGCGTTGTCCCTGCCGAACTCGGCACCGTGGAGCTCCGCCTTGCTCTCGTTGTAGTAGATGCGGTTCCCCTTCGAGATGACCCTGCCAGGGATCTTCGACTCGTCGTCCACGATGAGGTTCCTGCCCGTGTCGTCGGAGGGGTCCTCCACATGGGCGACGCGGTATCCGGTGTGGCCGTTGGACCACATCCTGTAGTCGTAGGACTCGTAGCCGTAGATGCCCCTAGCCGATGCCAGGATGCCTTCGTCCACGACCTCGTTGGATATGCCGAGCTCCCTGAGCGCCCTCGTCATGGTGTCGTCGGAGCGGAACCTGTGGGATGCGAACCCTCCCGCGGCATCGGGGCCGGCCTTGGCGGCCACGAGGTCGATGAGGGAGCGTCCGTCGTCCGTGAGATACGCGGCGGGGTCCCCCTGCCTGCCCTTGCGGCGGAACAGGATCACGTCGTCCGTGATGTCGGAACCCGCTGTCGTCCTGACCGGGCAGGGCGCGTCCCTGACCGGGTAGATGACGGAGCGCTTGGACGGGGACCTGGTTGCGGTCCTGCCCTTCATCTGCGTCCCCCCTTGGACTTGGGTTTGGTTGTGGGCCTCTTGGAGGGTGCCTTGGCCTTCGGCTTGTTCGCCTTGGACGCGGGTGCCTTCGGCTTGGACGCCCTTCTCGGGGATGCGGACCCCTCGGGCCAGAACGCATGGACGATGCGTACGGCGACCTGCCTGTAGTCGATGTCCATGAGATCGGGGTCCTGGAGCAGGACCGCGGAAGTCGCCGGGTTCTGCGTACTGAACACGCCGTCCCTGAAGGCGTCGGCGAGATCGTCCCTGATGTTCCCGACGATCCTCTCGACGGCCTGGGTGCGGGTCAGTCCCTCCCGGGCGCATTCCTCCGTCCAGGACTCGGAGAGGGCTTCGTTGTCGCGGTAGTACTCCCAGGTGAGCCAGGTGTTGTTGCCGAACTCGAAGGTCAGCGGGGCTTCGTCGCGGAGGGTCATCTGCGTCCCCCCTCCGCCTTGGGTTTGGCGACGGGCTTCTTCGCTGGCGCCTTGGACTTCGGCTTGGCAGCCTTGGATGCGGGAACCTTCGGCTTAGACTTCGGTCTGGACGTCTGGCTCATGCCCTTGGACCTCCCGAACGCGTCCGCGGGAATCTGCCCGTACTCGCGGATGAGGTCATGTCCCATCGCGTGTCTCTCGAGCTTCTCCCTCGTGATGTCGTAGTCCCCTCCGCTCCAGAGGCCGGAGGCGGGGTCGTAGTCCTTGCCCCAGATAAGCCCGGGGATGCCGGCCTTGCGGGCAACCACGTCGTAGACGGGGCGTCCCATCATCTCGGACTCGCCCGGATCGTAGTAGACCCTGAGAATCGAGTGTCCGCCGCTCGTGGCCCTGGCGTATCTCGCCCTGTCATACTGGCCGACGGAAGGGCGTCCCTTCGCACTGTACGCGGAACGGCTCTTTGGAGCCTTCCTCGACGCCGAACCCTTGGCGAAGTTCGGGGTCTGCCCGCGGGATTCCCTCTCGTCGACGATCATGCGCTTAGCTTCCTGCTCGGCGTACTCCTGTCCGTACAGTTCGCCCAGGGAGTCCACGATATCGCCGTCCTCGTCGTCGTCCCAGGGATCGTACCTGATGACGACTCTGTCCGGGACGGACTCGTCGTCGGTGTGGTCGTCATAGACGATGGCCTGCCAGACGTCCCCGTCGGCCCACTGCATGTAGATCTCGGCCTCGTTTCTCAGGAGGTCCAGGGCCTTCGCCCTCGAATCGGCGTTGTCGTAGCCGTACTCGCGGACGATCTGCTCGTGGCCCGCGATGATGAGTGCGCCGCGGACCTCCACGGCCAGTGCGCCGTACATACGGATGTATGTGGCGACGTCCCTCTCGCTCCTGGTGTAGACCTCATCGTAGAACCTGTCTATGTCGAACTTCGCGTTGCAGAACTCGTCCAGATCCTCGAAGGACACGTAGTTGCGGGTATTGCCGACGCTCGGATCGCATATCAGAAGGGAACCGAACATCGACATGCCGTCGAAGGGGCTCTCCGGCGACACGTCGGGCGTGACGACCGCCTTCAGCGACCGGGATGCGGGAGGCCTCCTCCCGGCTTTCGTTCCCATTCCTCTCGATTTCATCTTTCCTTTCGATCTTCCGTTGTAAACCATTCAGAAACACCTCCCCTCGATCGTCTCGACCTCTGGGCGCGGGACCTCTGTCCCTTCCTCGTCGGTGTGTTGCGAGCGGTCCCTTTGGAAGGGGACCTGGATGTCACCTGCTCCGCGGCGATGCCGTCGTAGACCTCCATCCACGAGTCGGCAATCTGGGAGCAGTCTATGCGTCCCGGGAAGGATCCGATGAAATCGGCTATCATGGGGTTGCGGACGCGCCGGGACGCCTCCTCGGCGGTCTCCTCCACGAAAGCCTGGACATCATGCGTGACGATGTCACGGACCGTGCGGCGGTCCAGCCCCTCCTTGGCCCTCTTCTCGAGGGCGGAGCGGAACTCCTTCCGCACGGACTCTTCGTTGAACATGTGGACGTGGACGAGCCACGTCTCGTAGTTGGCCCAGTCGGAGCCGGTCATCTGCGGGCCCCCTTGGATCTGGGCTTGGACGTCTTCTTCACGGGAGTCTTCGGTTTGGCGGTCTTGGACGCGGACTTCGCCTTGGACGCTTTCTTCACGGGAGTCTTCGGCTTCGCCCTCGGCCTGATGGTCATCCTGCCGCCGGCTTTCGGCCTGGCGGTGCCGGAACCCCTCTTTCCGAGGGCGTTCTGTAGTCCCGCGGACCTCTTGCCGACCCTGTCGATGCCCCTGTCCACCTTCTCGTTGCGGATGTCCTCCTCGGTCGCGGGGAAGACTCCGATTTCCTCGAAGTAGGAGAGGTCCCTCTCGGTCGGGTGGAAGATGGCGTCGTTGAACCACTCGGAGGCAGCCCTGGCGAAGTCATCCTCGGACCATTCGATGAACACCTCCGACGGCTCGTAGGTGCGGTCTAGGATGTCGATCTCGGAGAACTCGTTGTCCAGGTACTTGGCGAAGGCCGCGTCGGGCGTCACCTTGTAGAGGATCTCCTGCTCGTCGGCGACGCGGATGACGCCGTCCCTATCCTCATAGGTCCACATCATCTCCTCACCCCCTTGGACTTGGGCTTGGAGGTCTTGGGACGGGCCTTCGGCCTCTTGGAGTGGGACTCATCGTCATCGTCGTCGAGCTCCTCGAATCCAAGGTCCTCCAGTGACGGATAGTCGGACCCGTAGTCGGAGACGATGGAGTCCACCGTCTCGCGGTACTTGTAGTCGAACTCTCCCATGACGTCCAGGACCTCGGACGCGGGGATGTGGTACCTGTCATAGTCGAACCCAGAGTAGTTCGAGTCCAGCCAGCGTCTGAAGTCGTCCTCGGTGAATGCGGCGTAGATTGCGTCCTCGAGGTCGCCCTCGTCGATGACGTCGCCGTCGGGCGTGCGATAGCGGGTCATCTGTGGACCCTCTTCGACTTCGGCTTGGACGCCTTCTTCACGGGCGTCTTCGCCTTGGGCTTGACAGCCTTGGAACCGCTCTTGGGAACGCCCCCGACCTTCCGCTTCTTGGAACCGGACGCCGCGGGCCTGTAGTCCGCGTCACGGAGGAACCCTCTGACGATCTCGGAGAAGACGATGTTGGCCATTCCGGGGGACATCAGCAGCGCGTCGGCGATCATGGGGTTGACGGAGTCGCATGCCTCGGCGTACTCCTCCTCAACGTACTCCTCGAGACGGTCCCAGACGTAGTCCTCGGCCTCCTCATAGGACATCCCCTGATCGGCGGCATCCTGGATCCATTCGTCCTTCATGGAACTCAGGCCCTCGTCGTTGTCGAACCAGAGGGCTATCGCCCAGGTGGGGCGGTTGGCCCAACCGTTGTAGGTCATCTCCTCACCCCCTTGGATTTGGGCTTGGAAGATCTGGCGGGTGCCTTGGCCTTCGGCCTGCTGGCACCGCCCCTCGGAGCGGTCCTGCGGGATCCGCTCCCGTGGTCCCTGACGGCTGCCCTGAACCTCTCGTAGTTGTCGTTCACGAGGATACTGGCGGCCCTGTCGGCCTCCCCGCTCGCCTGGTAGTCGTCGACGCCCCTGAGGGCGATGTTCCTGCAAAGGTCGAGCTCGTCCTGCGGGGTGTCGGGATCGGGGGCGAACCTAGTGTTGCCGACGGCGAGCTCGGCACCGTGGTAGAGGTAGTAGCGGAGCTCCTCGATGCAGTCGGCCTTGCCCATGCCCTCGGAGACGCACTCCCAGAGGGTGTCGGAGAACTTCGGCTCGTACACCACGACGATGTCCAGTGCCATCCCGCTCACATGACCGTAGTCTATGCGGATGGGACTCCGGGCCACGGTCAGCGCCTCCCCTTGGATTTCGGCCTGGAGGACTTCGCCGGGGACTTCTTGGCGGGTGCCTTGGGCCTGGATGCCTTGGAACCGCTGGGAGGGACATAGTTGTCGATGCAGAACTGGACGACATCGTTCCTCTCCTCGTAGTACCAGTCGGCGATCGCGTATGCCAGGGCTTCCGTGAGGGTGGCGTCCGGCCTCATGCCGGCGGCGTTCACCTTTCCGATCTCCGAATCGATCAGCCCGCTGATGTCACTGCGCATGTCGCGGGGTTTCACGCCCTTGCGGTACAGGGAGTCCATGAGCCTGTCGATCCTCTTGCAGAGGGTGTAGTAGACGACCTCGGAGACGAAGCCGTCCTCCCCTTCGAACGTCTGAGGGAGCATGTCAGCGCCTCCCTGCGGTCTTGGACTTCGGCTTGGAGGACTTCGCCGGGGACTTCCTCGCGGGTGCCTTGGACTTGCACGCAGCGCTCCCGGCCTTCGGCCTGGCGGAGGACGACGCGCACTCCTTCCTGAGGTCGGAGTAGTCCTCGAGCATGCCGTCGGCCACCTCGCCGTAGTCGATCTCCATGCTCCCGAGGGACGGGAGCAGCTGGGACGCGATCGGCCCGACGCGGGCGACGGCGTCGTAGGCCCCGTCCCACTCGTGGTCGACCTCGTTCTCGATGAGCTCGGCGATCCTCCCCTTGGCCTGGGCCTTGGTCATCCCCTTGCGGGCGCATGCCTCGACCCACTCCCTGGACAGCTGGTAGTAGCCGTAGTCGTTGCCGAAGATCAGCGCGACGCCCCAGGTGGCGCTGTTCCTGTATCCGTTGTAGGACATTGTCAGCGCCTCCCGGAAGTCTTGGCCTTGGCGGACTTGGCGGGCGTCCTCTTCGCGGGTGCCTTGGCCTTGGGCTTGCAGGCTGCGGACTTGGGCTTGGGTGCGGACCTGCCGTTCGGGGAACGCCTGACGGATGCGGCCTTGGGGCCGTTCTCCCTGATGTAGGTGTCCACGATCAGGGTCATGTCGTCGCCGATGCCGTCGTACTCCATCGACTGCATCCCGTAGTATGCGAGGGAGTAGGCGATGGGCTCGTACTCCTCCATACCGTTGATGACGTCCCAGAGGACGTCGTTGACGTAGTCCTCGACCTTGGATGCGGCCTGGCTGCGGCTGGATGTCGTCCTCACGGCCTTGGCCACGACTTCCTCGAAGGTGTCGGGGTCAGACTGGATGACGCTGGCCACGATGCTGTTCCCGACGATGTCGGAGTAGTCGACCATGGTCAGCGCCTCCCGGAGGTCTTGGCCTTGGTGGACTTGGCCGGAGTCTTCTTCACGGGTGCTTTCTTAGAAGCGGACTTCGCGGGCGCCTTGGCCTTCGCCTTGCAGGATCCGCTGGCGGACGCGGTCTTCGGTTTCTTGTACGTCCTCGCGTCCACCGTCGGCCTGGTTCCCTTCGGCGCATCGATGCCGACGATGTCGGACCTGTTCGGCCTCGCGAGGTAGTCGTCCATCATCTGGGGGGTCGGCCTGGACGGGTAAACCCTCCTGGCGGTCCTTCCGTCGTCCACGCCGGAGTATCCGACGCGCTCGTCCACGATCCTCCTGACCTCCCTCGCGGGGATCCTCCCGTCCTCGTCGACGGGGTAGCGGTTGTAGGAACCGTGCCTGCTGGGCACCTCGACCTCGCCCACGACGGGCTTGGCCCTGGTGCTGTACACGACGACGCCGTGGGCCTTGCCCTGGGCCATCCTGTACGCGATGTGCTGGTTGCGGGCCTCGAGCATCTCGCTCCTGGCCGTCTTCCTCTTCTTCTTCGCGTCCTTGGCGTCCTTCTCGGCCGCCTCGATCTGCTTCGCGAGCATCTTGGTGTGCTCGTCGAAGCCCATGCCGGAGGACCTGTCGGGGGCCTTCTCCCCGTACTGGTTGCGGTTGGCGTTCGTCTCGCCGCCGGTCTCGGAGTAGGTCCACGTATCCGATTTCGACACGGGGCTGAACACGGCGATGCCGTGCCCGGTGCCGGAGCGGTACTTGTCGGCCTTGCTGTTGTATCTCGCGTACGCCTGCTTGTCGCGGACGGCGCGGTTCTTGGTCCTGTCGAGCTTCCTATACTGCCCTGCCAGGATCGCATCGTTGCTTTTGGGCATCTTTCCTTCTCTCCCAATTCGTCCGGCCGCACTGTTCCTGTCCCCGCGTCATTCGCGGCCTGCGGGTCTGCTTCGTACGGATTCGCCCTTTCGCGCCCCGTGACCCCGAGAAGGGAGGGTCGAGCGCACCCGGGTAGGGCCCCGCGGCGGGCGGTCCCGTCGAGTATCCGTTAGTCCGGACCGATCGTTCCGCCGCTGGAGAAGATGCCCAAGAAATCACTCGTCCGAAGCCATCTCGGGCTTCGGACCCCTGTGGCGCAGCCCGTACGTCCGCGAGAGGTAGCGTGCGATCCACGCGTACACCTCCTTGGAGGGACGGATGCGCCCCGCGCCGCGGACCGGTTCGAACCACCACTCATGGCCGTCGGATTCTATCGTGACGGAATCGGCGGCGATGAAGTCGCGCACCCTGGCCGCCACCTTGGAGCGGTCGGAGAGCGCGACGCGGTAGACCTCATGGTCCAAGAGCTGGCCCTGATAGGGCTCCGTCATGCAACCGCCCCCTCGTAGGGGACGGCGGTGTCAGAATCATGAACAGCGCGGCTGAAGCCTGGGCTGCCCATGATGCAGCTCCCGGCTGTCATCCTGGGTTCAACTCCTGTTGCCGCACTGTTCCTATCCCAGCGTCATACACGGCTGCTGGTCGTTGCTGTTCATCCGGATGCTCCGGTTTTGATCTCCGGTCCGATGGCAGACCCGCACCCCTCTCCACGTATCCGGTAGGTGGGGGGCGTTTAGTCGGGTCCCGGTGCCGCCGAGGGCCTCGGTGGTAATTGGGAGGTCATGGTATTTATTCCGCTCGCTCTAGTGTTTTGGATTGGGACCGCACAAGCGGTGCGGTCCCGTCAAAGAGAAATACGGATCCCGTCTATCGAAATGCGATGAACGGAGAGAGTCGCAGCATCCGCAGAAGGGACATGTCGGTGGACGCTTCCAGACTGGACCCTCTCCTCGAAGGGGGAGACGGAAGGCTCTATGAGATCATGGACCATTTCCAGTACGTCTTCTCGAAGCTGAAGGATTGCCGACCGTGTTCTCGCGCAGCCAAGCCTCGATCTCGTATCTCGTCAGCCCTTCGGCCGCTATCCGCCTGACGAAGAGATAGGTGTCCTCATCATCGAGCGGAAGTCTGCGGTGCGCCGACGTTATGAATCTGGAGGCGACTGCCAGCCCGGTGCGCTTGTTCCCATCGACGAACGGATGCATGTTCAGGATGTAATCCAGGCATACCGCCGCCCTGGCCACCGGATCGGAGTCCATCATCAGGGCATCGCACAGCCCCTGTATGGCACCCTCGTAGCGAACGAATCTCGGGCCGTCCACCTCCGGGTCACCCTCTGGGAACCCGTTGATGACCATGTTGTCCCTGATGATCCTGTTCACGCAGCTCCTCGTGGTGGCATCATAGCGTCTGGATTCCGACACCGCCTTCCTTCTGCGAATCAACGATATTCTGCGCATCCAATCCCCGAGTTGGATTGACAACGTCCTAAAACAACTCTTGGGTCATGGCGAGATGCGTCAACTCTGGAACTTGGGATGTCCCAATCCTTATAACCGGACGTCCTATCATCGCATCGGGGCGGAGAGATTTCGATACATTTGCTCGCCGTCCCGCTTCTGCCGTCTTCCGAAGACCTTCTTATACGGCGTACGCGCTGGATTCCCGCGGGATCCCGCCGAACCGCCGATCCGGAAGCGGCGGAGCGGCGGACCCATTGAAGACGGGGGCGGGGCCTGCGTACATGATGTCATGGGAACCGTTTATGAACCGTCCCCGAAAGGGCGTCGGAACCCGTCCGATAGGGGTCCCGAAGGCCGCTCCGGGAGACATAGCCAGACGTCGAAGATCGGAGGTGTCCGCCGGCCGCGGCGGACCGTTATATAGGATGCCGTCGGCTGATTCAATCATGGAGGATGGCAATTCCATCGGGGCGATACTGCATAGGCTATGCAGCCATCGCTGTTCCTGTCCGAGGATGAGATTCTACCAGAAACGTGGGTACATGATGTGGACCCCCTATGTCTGGGAAGTCCCGAAATGGTACAGGGATTCGGCCAGGGAGGCGGCGGTGTACCAGTACGAAATCCGCGACTTCGAAGAGGGCAGACGCAGTTACAGCCCTTTCAGTCCGTGTGACTGGATAGAGTATTCCAGAAGGGTGGAACGCCAGAGACGGTTCCGCGAGAGACATCGCGTGTTCGCACGCATCGACGAAATCCGCAGACATGTAGATTGGGTTCTTCACGGGAACGAACTCTGAACTCTGGTGACGGGACGGGTGGGGTCGTCCCGTCGTCAAGTGTTTCAGAGGATCCTGATGAACCTCGGGATGAGATCCAAGGCCTCCGATTCGGTTATGAGATGATGGTCCAGTTGGGTGAGGGTTTCATACAATCCACTCTCGTCCAATTCGATAAAACTCTGATCGGCCATGATGCGGAGTGCGTTCAATGTGACATCGCGACACATGTTGCTGGGTCCCAGCCCTCTGAGGAAGAAAATGAGCTGGATGACCAGTTCATCAAGAGTTCTCCACCCATAGATCATGTTTTCCAGCTCCTTGCATAGGACGTCATCATTCTGGATTACGTCACTAAGCGAAGACCCCATGATAAACCTGTGAACGGAATCATTAAGTCCCCATGCGGCTTTCGAGAATCTGCCGTCCCTGGATGCTTTGGGGAAGGGTGGACGTATGTTGTTTGATTGGGCGTCTGTCCTTCCGTTTTCCGGGGTGGGCTTTCTCTTACCTCTCCATCCGAGCATTCTATCACTCCGATCTCAGGTTCGGAGAGTTCCGATCCGGAGATCGCCGCATCTGCCTCCGAACGGGTCTTTAACGTGTTCGGTCAACTGATCCGCAATCGCCGAAGGGCAGGAGGCATGCCTTCTAGAGAAGTTCGGGATACGGGGGCGGGATAACCGTTCAAGCGTTTGGAGAAGGTCAAGAGGTTTTGGGAAGGGCGATGTGCCAGACTCACACGAATCTGCGCATCTTCTCGGAGAGCTTCGCGAGGTAGTCGCCCTTGGTCTCGTCGAGGATCCTCTCGGACGCGTCGGCCACGTCCATCGCGGCGGTGGCCATGAAATGGGAGTCGGCATCGGACACCGCCCTGACGGAATCTATCGCGTCGGACATCTCGGACGGGGAGTAGGAGTTCCTCCCGTCCACCGCGTCCATCGACGCGACGTACTCTGCGGCCAGGGACATGTGCGGATGGTCCCCCTCGTACTCCACGATGGCGTAGGCGACCCTGGCATCTGGGCAGAGTTTGAACGGGCATCCGGAGATCGACTCCGTGGGCAGCCTCTGCCTGCGGGTCTCCCACTCGTAGACTACGGTGCGGACTTCATCCTCGGAATCGACGGACGGGGCGTCGTCCTCGAAGCGGACGGCGAACCCGTCGCCCGCGGGGACGGCGGAGTACCCACAGCCGTGGAGGTAGGCGACCCTCTCGTGGAGGGAACCCATCTTGGAGAACATCCCGCAGTCGAACCTCCCGTCGGAGAGCTCGTCGCCGACCCCGTAGGGGGAGCCGACGGGGGATTCGAGGGACACGTGGCCGGTGAGGTCCACCATGACCACGGAGGGATCGGAGAAACCCCAGGGGCGCTGCCTGCGGAGCGCCTGGGGGAGTGTCACCCTCATGGATCTCATGCGCCGGCCTCCGGGGTGGTCAAAGAAACGGTGAGCCTGGCAGTCGGTCCGAGGTGAGACATGTGCTGACATCGGAAGGGGATGTTATCGGGGGTGAGGTGCAACGGGACGATGGGATGCGAACCGTTTATGAACCGAATGGGAGGAACCGCGTGGGATGTCCGAAGAATCGTCAGAAAGCCCGCCCCGCGGGGCAAGGAGACCATAAGAGGAATGACAGACCGATGGTGCCCGCGGGGAGACGTCCGAGGTGAGCGACGTCGTAGGCGGAAGAACATCGGATCGGGAGTATAAGGTCGCTTCAGGGGCCAAGCGGTTTAAGGAACGGAACCTTGGAAAGGGAGAGGGGTCGCCTCGTCCCTTTCCCCTTGGTTTTGGATGTCTGGCTCTTTGCCTTCGTGGTCTTCTTCGGAGTCTGGCTCTTGGATTTCGCTGTTGCTGCCGTCTTCGTCTTCGGCCTACCGGACGCGGAACCCTTGGCGATCCTCGCGGCGGACTCCTTCGCGGGGACGTCAGCCATGATAGACGCCATCGCGATGTCCAGCTTGTCGTACTGCTTCTCCACGGTCCTGACGGCCTTGGCCCCCTTCAGGGTGCAGTCCCCTCCGCCGCACGACCTTGCGAGGGCGGTCTTGTCGCGGATGTACGCCTCCCTTCCGCCGACATTGTCCCAATACCCGGTGGGGCAGGGGTCCCTCTTGGTCCTCGCTGTCGCCTCGGCTGTCGTCTCCGTCTCCTCGGCGTCGTTGATCATGTCGCGCTGCTGCTGGCTCAGTCCGTAGTACGCCTCGTCCAGCCTTCCGCCCTTCATGGGGAACGCCGTCCTGGTGTACTTGCCCGACCTCCTGCACGTCCTTGCGTGGTGGACGGTCTCGTGGACGACGGTGTCCGGGGACACGCCCTCCTCCAAGGTTATGAGGGGGATCTCCTGGCCGTCGGCCTTCCTGAGGTAGTATCCCATCACGCTCCCGCAGTTCGGGCGGGTGCGGATGACGAAGGACCCCTCCCTCGTCATGGCGTCCAGCTCGGCGGCGGTGAACGCCTCCGAGAGGATCCTGCGTATGCGTCTCTGTTCGTCGGCGGAAGGGGTGACTATCCCGATCTTCCTCTGGGCGGCCTTCATGCGCCTTCCCTTCAGGCCGGAGACGTCGTACACCTTGGAGTCGCGGGTGTCGATGCCCTCGATGTCGCACGAGGACGGGTCCGCCCACCATCTGACGATCTCCTTCGGCCTGACATGGGAGGGGAACACTATGTCCGAGTCCCTTCCCTTGTCCCTTCCGTTGTTCCCCATCTGCTGATAGCGCATGACCAGGGCCTCCATGGGCACGTATCCGTCCGCATCGACGGGGATGCGGTAGGACTTCCCCATCCACACGGCCATCACGCTCCCGTAGGAGAGCGGGTCGTCATCCTTCCGTTTGCTGTTGCTCATCTTCCCATCCCTCATGTTTCACTCTTCCCGCGGAGATCGCTCCGCCTCTTCGTATTCCTCCCCGACGTCGTAGGGTTCCCCGTCATCGGATCCCCCATCTTCGCCGTAGCCCCATACCCCGTCGTCGAACGATTCATCCTCATCATGGTTTAGGTCAGCCGAATCCTCCCCCTCTAGGGGTGTCTCGGCTGCCAACCGTCCGCCAACCGGTTGGGGGTCAATCGGCAACTTTCCGCGAGACCCCCCGTCCTCCTCCCCCTCTCTAGGATTATACATATAAGGGCGCGAAAACGGGGTGGTTGCGTTGCTGCTGCTCAAAGATCTGGCTGTGTCATTTTTCAGCAACTCTAGCTTTTCTAGAGCAGAGTCCCTCTTCAGCCTTTTCGGAGGTGTTTTCAGCCCCTTCTTACCCGCGCGGGAACCCACTCTAGGAGTATTCCTAGAGCGGTTCCCGCGCTTGGGTTGGGCGGGGTCTCCGCCCCCCGCCCCCTTGGGACTGTCGGCCGCTTGTGCGGCCGGATTTGCGGAGCCGTATCTGTTGATCCAATAGCGGCAGGTCGATGCCGCCACCCCCGTGACGAACTCTATCTGATCGAAGGTCAGGCCGATTTCCCTCATCCTGAGGATCTCTGCCGTCCTCTCGGCCTTGGGGTCGTCCTCGGGGGGCGCGTCCGGGTCGGCGGACTTGCCGTCCATCCTGTCGAAGAACTCCTGCATGACCGTCGCCATGCGGTAGGAGGGCATGTCCGAGGTCGCCTCCATGAACGCCTTGAAGTCGAAGGGGTTGTTGTCGTCGATGCTGACCTTGAAGTCGGCGTTGGCGAGATGGTCGTAGCCGTACTCGCCTATTCCCAACTCCTCAAGGGGGCGCGTCCACGGTGTCGTGGTTATCCTGAACCAGACGGGGGCCATGTTGGCACCCATCTTCATGGTGGTGAACTCGCGGACATCGGCGTTCTCTATGTGGTTGGCCGCGATGTACTGGGCGGCGAGCTGCTTGTTCTTCCTCCACTGGCAGGAGACGTAGCCGGCGGGGTCCGCATCGAGGAAGTTCCTGGCCCTGGGAGGGAGGTTGTTGATCGAAGGGGTCAGGAGCCAGATGCAGGTGTTGAACTTCCTGGTGGTCCCGTAGAACTTGATGAAGGCGATGGAGGTGTCCTGCTGGTACTCGTCCGCCAACAGGAAGTTCTGCGCCTCGTCGAGCACGAGCATGAACATCACGCCCTCCCTGCCGTAGCGCCTCATCATCTTCGTCTGTATGCGGAACATCTGCTCCATGCTGGTGACGTGGTGGACGCCGGGCGGGTCCTCCATGACGAACTGATCCTCGAGGTCGCCCTCGAAGCTCACCCTCTTGACGAAGATGATGTTGGTGAGCATGATGACGCGTGGCATCCCCTTGAAGCGGCCCTCCACCATGTATTCGGTGTAGGCGACGGCCTGATGGGTCTTGCCTCCGCCCCTCATCCCGTCGGTGACGTGGTTGGTGCCGGGGCGGAAGATGTCCGACATGAGCTTGTCCACGTCGATGGCGGAGTTGATCCACTCGGGGACAGGTACCTCGTCCTGCTGCTGCTCGGCTGTTTCGGGATCGAATCCGAGGACGTCATCCTCGAAGTCGATGTCGTCGTCCTCCGGCCCATCGGAATCGGGATCGAAGGCGTCCTCGACGTAGATGTCGCCGATGATCTTCCTTCCGAGACGGTGCTGCTCGTGCCATTCCCACGCCTCCACGTCCTCCATCGGCTCTCACCCCCGATCTCCTCGAAGTGGGAGAGAAGCCACGAGCGGAGTTCTTTGGCAGAGTCATCCAACTTGCCGATATCATCCTTAACGAAGGCGTCCCAGGCGAAGAGGACCTCGCCCATGAACTCGTTGAGGGCCTCGTCCGGGCAGGTGCCGATGCCGTCAAGGCGCATGTCGGGTTCGAGGACACGGCAGAGGCCGTTGCCGTCGACGGACATGTCGAGCCTTATGGGGCTGACGATGCGGAGCCTGCCGACGTATCCGACCATGTTGGTGTGGTAGTCCATCGGCATCGCCTCCTGTACTCCACCATCGGGTCGATGACCCTCATGTCGGTCTGCTCGGCCACGGCCTCGCCGTCGTCCCATCCGCCGATGATGCCCTTCTGGCGCATGATCTTCTCGTACGCCCTCATGTAGAGCAGGTAGGCCCTGGCGGAGATGTACTGGCAGTCGTCGTCCTCGTCCGGCAGGGGATAGAGGCGGGAGACCTCCTCGTAGAGCTTGTCCTTCACGAGGAAGTCCTCCTTGAACAGGGGGCTGAGATAGGTCTCGAAGACGCGGAGGTAGGTGGCGTTGTAGTCGCCGACGGAGTAGTAGTACCTCAGGTCGTTGTAGGCGTTGAGGGCGTCCGGGGTGACCTGGATGAACAGGTTGCTCATTCGGATCCCTCCTGCCTTATGATGACGACGCCGCCGTCCTCCTCGCTGTCGATCTGCTCGGTGCGGCCCTTCTCGAGGTTCTGCCTGAGCATCCACTTGATGTAGTCGTCCTCGGCGTCGGAGCGGTCCAGGGCGTCTATCCTATCCATGACGTCCAGGATGTCCTCGATGCTGCTGCTGACCGGGGGAAGACGCTCGACACGCTGTCCGCGGAGGGCGTCGATGCGGGTGCGGTCGGCCTCGGAGATCGGGCCGATCATCTCCCTCTCGGGCTCGGTCCTCGGGATGGATTTCAGAACGTCCTCCATCGAGCTGGCTGCGGGTGCGATGTACTCCTTGGGCGTCTCCTTCGGGATCGAGTTAAGGACATCCTCCATCGAGCTGGCGACCGGGGCTATGCGGAGCGGTTCCTCCGGCTCGGGTCCCTCGGGGACGTCGGCGGGAGTCTCCTCAGATTCCTCCTCTTCCTCCTCCTCGAATCCGTCCGAGTAGGTGGTGATGAGGTCAAGGATGCCCATGTCGATGCCCTCGTCGGGTTCCTCGTAGTCGTCGTTGGCCACGGCCCTTATGGGTTCGGGATTGGCGACGGGTACCGTCGCCGGGGCACCGCTGGCGCGTCTGAGCCTTCCGACGTCGGGTTCCTCGGGGTAGCCTCTCTCCGCGTCGTCGAACTCGTTCGCCATGAGGATGAGTCTGGCCATCCTCTCCATCCTACGCTGCTGCTCGTCGAGTCCGTCGTTCAGACGGCCCTCCCTCATGGCCTTGATGGACTCGTAGTTGTTCGTGAGTCCCTTGGCCGCCCTCTTCTTGAAGACGGTGCGGGAGACGTCGTTGGACAGCCCGTTCTCGAGCATCCTCTCGCCGTACTCCTGGGTGCCCACCATCGTGCCGTAGGCCTCCACCTCCTTGCGGAGCTGTTTGAGGTCCCTGAGGGTGGACGCCTTGCGGTAGATCTCCTTGGCCACCTTGACGGCCTGCATCTCCTCGTAGCTCTGGACCTTCGGCTTGGGGGATGCGAGGAACATGGACTTGCGGGTGAGGATCTCCCTCGTTTCCTCGTATCTCTGGCCGTACATGGAGGCCAGGGCGCGGGTGTACCGCTCGTCGGCCTCCTCGATCATCTGGTCCAGGAGGTACAGGGCGGCCTTGACGTCCATGTACGCCGATCCGTAGGATGTGATCTCGGTGGTGTTGAGGTCCGGCTGCTCTGTGATGACGTGGGAGCGGGGCGGGCCCATCATGTAGGGGTCGTCGCTCATCAGAGGCATCGTCGTTCACCTCCTCGGACTGCATCTCCCTGGCCATGCGCTGGACGCGATTCCTGGCCTTCGCGCTCTGCTTGCCGGACCTGTCCGCGCGGCGGACGTCGCCCTCGGTGGTGACGCCGTTCCTGGCGTCCATGTCGGATATGAGGCGGTCCATGACGACGGCGTCGGGTGTCATGCTAGTGAGTCCCTCCATGAGGTCCACGACCCCGAGGATCCTGGCCATCCTCATGTCCGCCGAGGAGTTGGCGTTCTGGACCTTGAGACGCTGGTAGTTCTGGACGTACTCGTTGGCGATCTTCCCCTCGACGTAGAAGTCGTACATGTCGAAGGAGTTCACCGGAGAGGGATCGAAGTGGAGCTTGATGACCTTGAACTTGAGACGCCACTTGTAGACGTACTCCACCTTCTCGGTCATCTTGGCGGTGTCCACCACATAGGCGGACATCTTCAGGAACTTACCCTGGAACTCGACGAAGCGGCGGCGGTTGATGTTGCTGAAGTCGTAGTCCAGGGGATTGTCGACGTTGAAGATCAGCCTCTTGAGGACGTACCTCATGGACTGCGGCTGCCAGCAGAGCTGGGCCTCGTCGTTGAAGTAGTAGGCGATGGGCTTGATCTCCTGCTTGAGCTTGAAGATGTCATGGGCGGAGACGAACTCCATCAGGAGCTCCTCCTTGCAGTATCCGTAGATGTACATGACGAAGAAGCCGATCAGGCAGGCGTCGTGGTTGAGGTCGTAGGGGTCGATGAACGCCCATTCGGGCTTGAGGTCCGGCATCAGCAGGATGACGAACACCATCAGGAGCAACGTCCACGAGAGGGGATCGTTGAAGGGGACTATCACCTGGGTGCGGCGTTTGCACCAGCTGCCCACGAATAGTCCGAATATGGCGCATCCGATGGCGATGAAAGGATACAGTCCCAAGAGATCCATCACATCACCTTCGGGAGGGTGTGCTGTTCGATCGTATCACGCTCCTTCCGCTTCGCGGAAGATGTTTGCGATTCGGGGGTGCCGGTTTTCAACGGGGGACGGCCGCTGGAACGATGTGATGGGAAGCGTTTATGAATGGGATGTGCGGAAATGCGAGTGTTGGTTCGGTCACCATCGGTTGTGACCGCTCAATCTTTATACGGCGACGCAATTCGAGGGACGTCGCATTCTGGAAGAGCAGCGACCCGGTGCCCCATGTTGTTACCTCTGGGGGAGAGACACGCACCGGTGCCGGGGTGTCCGGATGGAAGGTACTGGACAAGGATGGGACACCCCGGCTTCCCATCGAACGGAATTTATAGTTCGGTCACTATCCATTATCCATCCGACATCGGGAAATGCTTCTTGACCTATTGTCGTCGGAGCGTGCATCCCATTCAATCATCCCGATGGCGGCGGGCGGGTGCGGTCCTCCTTCTTGACGCACCCGCCCCCTCTCTGGGGGTTCCATCGGGCGGAATAAATACCCGGTCGCATCTGGACATACGGTCACTCTGTAGAGCCTTTGTGGCCGGGATCCGCTCCGGGTGCTCCCAAAGAATCCAGCGGATCCGAGGGCGGACGTTCCGATTCCTCTTCGTCCGCCCATCCCTTTTATAATCAGTGGTCGATTACCAATGCGCCTGCGAAACGGATGTCCGGGTTTCCTGTGCGACCGCTCCTTTGACGGACATCCGTGTTTCCCCTTAATCGCAGAAAAAATCCCCACTAACTCGGGAAAAGCGTCTCACTGTTTTCAATTCCGGACGTTAATCGAGGAAAAAAGTGGCACTAACAAGAAATTGGTAGGTCGGAAGGAAGGAGTTTGCCCCTCGGATCGGAGGGGCCGTCGCCGTCACGAGATGGCGACGATGGTCACGACGCCGACGACCATCAGGACGACATACACCAGGAGTATGCCGATGAATGTCAGGGCGCAAGCCTTCGACAGATCGGGCCGGCCTATCAGCAGGCTGGCGATGGCACCAACCAGGAGAAGGATGAGTGCCAGCGTGGGGCTCAGCAGGAACAGCAGGATCGCACCGCAGACGACTGCGGGAACGATACGGCCCTGCATTATGAACACGAGCATCAGGATCAGCGGGATGATGAGCAGGAACACGCTCACCGCGCCGATCGCCAGTACGAGGTCCAGCATCGGCGGGACCTCCCGAGAACATCGAACATATCAGAAACCTCGCGGGTTGGGGTTTTCGCCCCTCCCCGAAGGGAGGGGCAGTCGTTATCAGACGAGCCTCCCCGCCCTGCCGTCGAACTCGATGACAAGGCGATCGAAGAAGCCGTCGAAGGTCAGCCCGTCCGGTATCGTCACGACGAACAGCTTCTCCCAGTCTCCCTTGGGGGCCGTCCATTCGGACGCCCCGAGGGAGGAGAGCTGCTTGCCGTCGACCTTCAGGACCACGGTGGCCGCATCGTCCAGATGCGCCGACACCGTGAACGTCACGGTGTCCAACACCGCCGTGTCCAGGGCGGGTTCTATCGAGTATTCCACGCGGGACTCGTGATCGTAGATTATCACGCCCGCCACGGCCACGGCCAGTATGACGACGCCGATCAGCAGTGCCTTTCCCATCGGTTCACCATCCGAGGACTATCGTCGCCGCCGCGAGCAGGACGCACACCATGACGTGCAGGATCATCCGCTTCCAGGCGTACCAGTAGCACACGACCACGGACGCCCCGAGGATGAACGCGGGGCCCACCTCGAGGAAGCGCTCCATGCCCACGGCCCCGGAGCGCTCGAAGAGCGGGGTCAGGGCGGTGTCGCAGAAGACCGAGACGGCGATCGCACCGATGAGGCATGCCAGGAGCATGGGGACGTGGTGGTTCCACGCCCCCACGTAGCTGAGCATGAGGAGGATCACCAGGGCCAGCGATGCGGCGGCGATGCCCGTCGTCTCACCCCAGGATGGCCCTCAGGATGAGGATGACGGCGATGATGCCGATGATCACGAGCACGACGATGCGCCAGTCGAATCCGTCGCCGTCGTCCTCGTCGGCGGGTTCGCCGACGACGACGTCGAAGGACATCTGGGTGGTGATGCCCTCGGACTCGGCCGTCACGGTTATGGTGTAGGTGCCCACCTTGTCGGGGGTCCCGGAGATCACCCTGCCGTCCACGGACTGGAGCCAGTCCGCGCCGGTGGCGGTGACCTTCGCGTCGGGGTCGGAGACGGCCACGGCGACGCGGAATATCTCGCCGACGTCGGCGTGGAGGGTGGAGATCTGGTAGATGATCAGCTTGGCGGCGTCGCCCTTGACGGGCTCCTCGCCGACGACGTCGGGGACGATGTCGCCGTCCTCGTAGAGGACGATGGAGCCGGTGTTGGTGACCGCGTACATGTCCACGACGCCGTAGACATTCATCTCGCCGGCCACGGCGACGCTGCCGGAGCCGTAGAGGGCGGCGTCCCTTCCGACGGAGAAGGAGGATCCCTCGGGGATGCTGAGGGATGCGGAGCCGAGCTCCATCCTGCCGACGGCCAGGCCGTGTCCGACGATGGAGATCGAACCGCTCTCGGCGTTGCCGGAGAGGACGACGGATCCGAGGGACATGACGAGTCCGCCCTGTCCGCCGGTGACGGCGTTCAGGTTCGCGCCGTTGGCGGCGTCGGAGCCGAACATGACGGTGCCGGTGAGGCTCTCGGATTCGGGGATGGTGACGGAATAGAGGGAGACGACCTCGACGGACGTCCTGATGGTGCCGTACATCTCGACGTCGCCCTTGACGAGCATGGAGATTCCGCCGTCGACACCGTCGGCGTCGAAGGCGTCGGTGGAATCGAGGACGATCCTGAGGTACTGCTCGTCGCCGTCGACGACGGCTCCGCGGTAGGCGACGGTTGCGGCGGTCCCCTCGATGTAGAGGTCGTAGGACTGGCAGTAGGTCCTGCAGGTGCCGTCGGCGTTCGGGGAGGATCCGACGATGATGTCGCCGACCTTGGAGCCGGTGACGTCGAAGACGCAGTCCTCGATGGTGACGGTGCGGATGGTGGCAGACTTGGTGGATGTGATGTCGGACGCGGTGTCGTCGGTGAGGCCGACTCCCCCGCGCTGGGTGATCTTGATGGGTCCGTTGCCGCCGGACTCGCCGCCGAAGTAGGTCCCGACGATGCTGATCTCGACGTCGGTGACGCCGCAGAGGTTCAGATCGAAGGCGTAGTCGCCGACGGTGGAGGTCTGCTCGGCGGTGGCGTTGTCGTTGAAGGAGCATCCGGAGACGTCCAGCCTTACGACGTTGGTGAGGTAGACGCCCTTCTTCACGTAGTTGGATATGGAGACGTCCTCGAGGGTGAGCTCCACGGGGCGGACGCCGTCGCCCTGGTTCTGCCCGACGAAGGCCCAGGAGAGGGTGCCGTCGCCGTCCATCACGAGGTCGCGGACGGTCACGGAGTAGACTCCGCCGTCGCCGTCGGCATCGAGAGTGATGATTCCCTTGAGGGTGTGGCCCTTTCCGTCGATGACAATGTCCGTGTTCAGGGTGATGCTGTACGCGGAATCGTCGAAGTCCCTGAGGAGGGTGAGGGTGGTGCCGTTGAAGGTGGCGCTCTCGGCCCCGGCGTTGATGAGGTCGAGAGAGTCTTCGATGGTGGCGAAGGGCACCCCGTTGATGACGATCTCAGCGTCGGAAGCGTCGGCGATGGAGACGACGTAGAATCCTCCGTACTCGTAGGCGTCCTTGCCTTCGGCGACGTAGGTGCTGACATCGGAGGAGTAGATCCCCGCCTCGATGGTGAGGGCGGGCTCGTCATCAGTGGACTCGATGGACGCCCCGGTGCCGTAGTTGAGGATGCAACCGCCGCCGACGGAATCGGTGACGGTCACGGTCTTGTTGAACGTGTTGATGAGCCTGGTGGACAGCTCTCCGACGACGGCGTGGCCGGCGAGGTCGATGTCCATGTGGGCCTTCACAGTGATCGAGGAGGAGACCTCGCAGTCGGCCAGGAGGACGATGTCCGATCCCGCCTCGGCCTTGGTGAGGGCGTCGCTCAGGGTGAGGAAGTACAGTCCGCCGGCCTTGGCGACGGCGGAGGAAACGTCCTCGGTGACGACGTAGCGGCTGTTGGTGTACAGCATGGTGGCGTCGTCGGCGAGGAACTGGGACACGTTGGCCTTGAAGTCCCCGCCGGAGATCGAGAGGATGGCGACGGACGGGTCGGTGGTTCCCATGGGACTCGTCTTCCCGCCGCCGATGTACGAACCGACGTAGCCCTTGATGCAGTTGAAGGTACCGCCGGTGATGGTGACCTTGGCGACATTGGACGCGGGCTCGTCGCCAGACATGTAGTTCTCGACGTAGTTCTGCGCCCGGACGTTGTTGGAGAAGGTTCCGTCGGTGATGGTGAGTTCGGAGGCGTTCTCATCGTCGGACAGGCTGTAGACTCCCGCGGTGAAGGTACCGCCGGAGATCGTGGCCCTGCCCCAGTTCTGGACGGAGCTCTGCTTGGCATCGGACGGACTGAAGGTTCCTCCGCTGATGCTCAGGATACCGTCGCCGTGGTTGATGACGGCGATGAAGGGTCCGCAGGTGAAGGTTCCTCCGGTGATCGTCATGGTGGCGGGTCCCTTCGCGGCGTTGGCCACGAGGGAGGATGTCTGGGTCTCGGTGTCTCTGACGACGGAGACGCCGTCGCCGATGGTCATCGTCCCCTCGTTCTGGATGACGTAGTACTCGGTGCCGGAGGCACGGGTGAAGGTTCCGCCATTCAGGACAGCGGTCCCGGCGTTGTAGACGGCGGCCTTGGCGTTGGAGGTGTTGGTGACGGATCCGCCCCCGACGGAGTCGGTTACGGTGAGGTTGCCTCCCTCGGCGACCTCAATCGTGTGTGCGGATGTGCCGTTGGAAATCTGATGTCCGGCGATATCGATCTCGATCTCCCCGGTTATGACGAGGGCAGTGGTCAGGACGTAATCCTTGTCCAGAACGATACTGCCCCCGTCGGCGAGTGCCAGAAAGTCCTCGGCACCCGTCGATCCCGTATCGGCCGCGGTGTCGGCGTCAGCGCCCTGGAAGGACACGGTCGCCGCCGCCATGGCGCATACTATAACGAGCGCCATCACGGCCAATCTTGCTGTATCTTTCATGCTTTCATCTCCGAAAGCCCCGGAAGGGGGATTCGGAGGTTCGCGCACTTCCCGCCTCCCGGGGCAGTGCCCGCGCATGCGGACGTTCGAATCTCGGAAGGGCAGTCTTCAACGGGTTACGGGGGCTGGAACAATGTGATGGGAACCGTTTAAGAATGAATCGGGATGCTGGCACATACGAAGTGCCGACCTAGAAATAACGGGATGCCGTTCTGAGAATCGTGCCGTGACGCGGGTCCCTTGCAGTTACACCGCCCGCATCTTGGTTACTCACCTCCTGCCGCGGATTCCCTGACCTGAGGATGCCCATATTTCCCCGCGGCAGACCTTTCAATGACGCCCGTGCACGTATCGGGCGTCGTTTGTGGACGGTTTCACCGTCCTGTCACCTCACTTGTTCCTTCCGTTCTTCGACCTTATATATCTGCCAGGCATTTCCCTTTCCAGAGAGGTGTCTGGCCTTCGTCCCTCCTTATGACGGGAGGACATACACATCGACATCCCCGTCCTCGGAGATCTCGATGTGCACGACGAAATCGCTGTGCACCTCGCAGAGGTGCAGATTCCCACCTCCTCCCGGGGGCTAAGGTTTTCGAGTTCCCGTACCCCGGGATTCTCATGATGTACGATTAAGGTCTTAAGCTTTAGCAATCGGCTCACTGTTCGGAAAGGGTGTCCGCAATGTGCCAGTGCGTCCGAAGTCTCTAGGATAATCGTTCAACAATGGGTGTCGGATCGCATGACAGGGCCGCCATCGGACGTATCAAATACCCGGTCGCGCATGGTCTTGTAAACACTACAAGACCAAACGGAATGGTGATACAATGGTGGACATGACGAAGGTTCCCGAGTATTTCGAGAGGAAGTACGCGATGTACGTCCTGGTGGCCCTCAGGCTGCACGGCGAGATGACCAAGACGGAGCTCATGACGCTGGACGAGGGCAACGAGAAGACCAAGTTCATGAGGATCCAGGACGCCATCGAGACGGGGCTGATCGACTACAGGGAGACGGGGACGAACAACGCAAAGGTGATCTCCCTCACGCCCAAGGGCGAGGACATAGCCGACCTTGCGATGAGGATGGCCGAGAGGTTCCTCACGCTCGATCCGGAGAGGGACGGCGTCGGGATGGAGATCTCCGAGCTGTCGGACGGGAGGGCCACGCTGAAGCTGGACAGGCCGATCCGCGTGGTGATCTCGAACGGCGGGCGTCTCATCAGGAGCCTGGACATGAGCATCCGCGGTACGGGGGAGACGCCCGAGGAGGCCCTCAGGGACTTCTCCGGGAAGGCCATCGCCGCGTACTACCGCGGGGAGAAGGGCGGTTCGATCCTCGCGGAACACATCGACGGCTGAAACCTCTTATATCGGGCCATGATAGGCGGTTACACTGCCCTGGTAGTGTAGCGGCCTATCATGGAGCCCTGTCGAGGCTCCGACTTGGGTTCAAATCCCAGCCAGGGCGCTCATTTCGTTCTCGGTGCCAACATCTAAATAATCAGAATGGCAGTTTGGATACAAACTGCAAAGGAGATTCAGAGAGATGGCCAAGGACATCCCGGAAGTGCTGACATCGAAGTTCGCCCCCTACGTGCTGATGCTCCTGAAGGAGAACCCGGGCATGTCGAAGAGCGACGTGACGAACCACGACGCAGGGAGCGTCAGGACGAAGTTCATACTCCTGGGGAAGCTGATAGACGAGGGGTTCATCCGCGTGGATGATGCGTCCCGCCAGCACAACACGATGTACCTGTATCTGACGCCCAAGGGCGAGAGGGCCGCGACGCTGTTCGGGCTGATCGCGGACACCTGCGCCGAAGGGTCGTCGGATTGAAATACGGATCAAGAATGGAAGATGCGGGGCGGGTAAACCCCTTGAACCGGTCTCATTGCATCCGAGTACTGGGCCCGCCCCGCTTGATGTGTTTCTCAGCGCCTATCGAACCACACGAGGACGGCCACCGCGACGGCCAGACATTCCCTGAGACACTTTATTCGAATCCCCCCCCCCCCCACGCCGGGTCCCGGACGGTGGGGGTCATGTACGAATCCTCCCATGGGATTATAAGGGAGCCGACCGCGCGGGTCGAATCCGAGAAATACGCGGGAACGGGATGCGGGTTCGGGACGGGCATCTCCGTCTTCCATCCCGGGGCTGTCCGTGAAGGGTATCCCCTGCCCGTCCCTCTGTCGGGACCGCATTATCCGGTCACAATCGGTGAGCAGGTTTGCAAAGACCATAAATACGGATCGGGGACAGTACAATACATGGCCATCAGAAGCAACAGTCCCTCCAATATCTATGTGAGGAAACCAGCAAGGGCCAAGAAATACCTGTCCTACCGCGATGAGATCGAGCGCATCGAGCGTGAGAGCCGTCTCATAGAACTCAACGGGGGCGGCGATTTCGAACTCCACACCCTGCGTTACGGTTTGAAGAAGATGGCACTCAAGGTGCCGATCACCGTAACGACATCGTTATCCGAGGAGGGGTGCGGAATCGGCAGCGACGAGCTCGAGATCTGGGGGTTCGGACCGAACATGAGGGAGGCGTACAAGGACTTCTCCGGTGCCTTCATCGGTGCCTACGAACTGTTCGGACAGGAGAACGATCGTCAGGCCAGGGCCATCAGACTCCATGTGGAGGGATGATCATGCCCAGGAAGAGCGATGATGTGAGGGATGCCCTTCTCAAGAAGGGGTACAAAGAGAAGGGTGTGAAACGTGGCCACACATGGTTCGAACTCACCGGAGTACCTCTCGGCAAACAGCCGATCCGCACCTTCTACAGCAACGGGGGTCACGGCAAAGAGATCTCGGACGACAATCTCGGCAAAATGAAAAAACAGATGAAATTCGAGGATAAGCGCAAATTCAACGACTATCTCGACTGCACCTATTCGGAGGAGCAGTACCGCGACAGTCTGAGGGAGCGGGGATTGCTCAGCATCCGCTCCCGCAGAAGGCGTTCACAGTGAATCCAGAGAAACGATGTCGCAGTCCACCTTGCCCGTGAGCCCCGAGCTCACGACAAGTGCGACATCCTCCTTCAGATTGCTTATGCTCCTATCAACGGATTTGCCGTTCATGAAGAGCTCGACCGAGTGCCTCCCGGGGCTGCCCGTTGAGGGTGACCCCAGCCCGTCCCTCTGAGACTCTTCATTGAAGGATTAAGTCTTTGAATTCATACGGAACGATACCATGACGGATGTCAGAGACGCATTCAGGAATTAGCGGAACGGCGAATGCGCGATAGTGGAATACCCATGTCCGGATGGGAGATGCGACCGCTGCACCTATCCCCTGTTGTATCCCGATCGCGCCCATCTATATCTCAAAGACAAGCACAAGACGAGCTGGTCCTTTGACAGCTGAGTCGGTCTCTGATGGTTTTTCTGGAATCTTCGGACAAACCATGTCATACGGGAGGACATTGGATCACTTCCGAGACGTCTCCATCCGAATCCAGCCCCAACAGAGCCATATTCTCGCCCCGTACCTACAGATGATGAATGCCCCTACATGTCGGGTCACAATCTTCGGATGCCCTCGATCCATTAAAACGCAAGACCGTAAGAACCCCCAGAGCGATTCACGGTTATGATGCGCCGCAAGAGTCCCAAGCCCAGGTACTCCAACCGTCCGACCAAGCCCATGTCCCGCGGAACCGAACTGAAAAGGATCGAGAGGGCCATACGCAACTCCGCATACACGGGACAGCCGTTCGAGATCGACACCCTCAGATACGGCGCGAGGACGATCAGGCTTTCGAGACCCATCACCGTTCAGGCCGAGTACGATTCCACGGGTGCGATGATATGGCTCCGCTGTGACGAACTGGGCATGAGGGTGGGGACGCCGGGAGACGAGCTGAATCTCTACAAGACATTCTCCCGCAGTGTCATGAGGGACTACGAAAGGGCGGATTGGGAGAACGGCGGCGAGAGGGATTACGACCTTATCACCCTGGTTGAGGGATGAGGGGGTTGCCCCTCACCATCCGCCTTCATAGAATTTGCATCTCGTCTGAGCGGTGATGCCCTCCTGCCAGACGACCAGTTCATTGTCGCCGTAGATCTCCGTGTCTGTGTAGGCGATCTCCTTCCCGTTCATGAAGACGTGGAATTTGTGTCTGCCCTCCGCCAGATAGATCGGGAGAGGCTCCGTCCTGGAGAAGGGGTACGAGTCCGACCCGAGCCGATGCTGGCCTTGAAAAGGTCGAAACAATTAAGCGCGCACTCCTAATCAATCGGGTCCGTGGTGGTCCTTGAGCGAGCGCGATGTCACATACAAGATCGGCGAACTCATGAAGAAGGCGGGATTGAAGCCGGAGTTCGAAGGTACGAAGGACAAGCGCATCGCCCAGGCGTTATCGAAGGCCTCCAAGAGGGGGTCGGGGCATCAGGGCATCCCAGACATCGTCGTCATGTCGGACGGGATTCCGATAATCGTGGAGGTGAAGGCCGATCCGCGTTACCAACGCTCCGTCGACGAGACGGACCATCTCCGTATGGATTTCGAGACAATCGCCAAGTATGCGGACAACGGGGCCGTCTTCTATGCGGGCGAGGTGATGAGACACGGGCGGTTCAAGCAAGCGATCGCCGTCGGCTGCACCGCGAAGAAAGGTGTCCTCAACATCCAGCCGTACATCTGCCAGCTGGACACTGACGGGTACACGTGCCTCTATGATCCCCAGAGGACCGTCAGGGATTTCACGGCGTTCTCGGAATCCGATGCCAGAGACTACATCTCGGTCGGTCTGGGGTTGAAATACAGGGGGCTGAGTGACAATCCCAAGGAACTTGCCAAGATCTGCAGGGACCTTCGCACAAAGTTCGACAAGGTGACGCGGTCCAGAGAGGAACGGAATGTCCTCATGGGCCTGATGCTGCTGGCCAAGTTGGACAAGACCTACAGCGAGTTCGATCTCAAGGGCGATCCGTACAACACCGACTGTAAGATTCTCAAGGATCACACCGAGGCGACACTGCGGAAGCTCGGCATAGTCTTCCCCGGAACCGATGGGTCAGCGGAGGATGTGTTCTATGACATCCTGGACACCCTCACCAAGGAGGGTCGGTTGAACAAAAGGGGCGAAGACGGCCAAAGTCCCATAAGAAGACTGGCGATAGAGACGCGCAGGTACATCCACAAGATGGACATGGAGCAGATGGGGCAGCTGTATTCCGTGTTCACCGAGTGCCAGGAACACAATCTGGATCAGAAGCGTCAGAAACCCGACCTGGGACTCTACGGGCAGGCGATGGTGTCCACCCTGAACCCGGTGACGGGGCAGGTCATCCTGGATCCGTTCTGCGGTGACGGGGCGTTCATCAAGGCGGTCTCCTACAGGGTGGGTGCCAAGGCGGAGAGCAGGAGCGGCTCCGACAAGATGGTCAACAAAGGAATCTACGGGATGGAGTCCGATCCGTGGAGGTACACCACGGCGATCTTCAACGTCATCCTATCGGGTGCCAGGAGGATCAATGTGGTCCCCCGCAGATTTCCCGATGACAAACTCCCGACGGGGAACAAGAGGCCCGACCATATCGTCACGGACATCTCGGAACGCGATCTGTCCCCCTCAGATGTTCTTTCTCTGCTCAACAGTATGCTGAACACCGTACGCATCGAGGGGACGGTGTTCGCAATAGTGCCCATGAAGGCCGTGTCCGGTGACGCCAAGGGCTGCAGGGTACTCCGCTCCAGCATCCTCGATCACAACAGGCTCGTGAGCACGATCCGCCTGGACGACCGCCATTGCATCGTCTATCTCTCGGCGGGGAAACCGCACGACAAGACCGCTACCAGGATTGCATCGCCGTCGGGGACTGATGATGTTTTCGACATCATCGACATACTTCGCGACAATAGGCCATCCAATCTGTTCAGGGTAGTCGATGTCGCCCCCGACGAATGGTGGGTGAACCCATCGGAGAAAGGGGCGAGGGTGAATGGCGACGACATAACGGCTTACATGAGAGATTGGCTGGACTTCGTCGCCGAACAGAGACGCAACGGAATGGAGGTCGTCAACGACGGCCCCGCCGAACCGGCGAAGTCGTTCAAGGTCAGGACGATAAAGACGGCGAACTACAAGGCGAACGGGTTCCTCGAGGAGGATTCCGCCAAGCCGCCGAAGGTCTCCGGAACCGTCCCGACGGTCATCGCGAAGAAGGGCAACAACGGGTGGGGCAAGTTCGCACCGGCGGACGGGGATGTCCACAAGGGCGAGTGCATCGCCGTCTCCCTGAGGGGCCGCCGCGTCGTGGCCGTCACATACCAGCCGGTGCCGTTCAAGACGTCCGGGCAGGTGATCGTCCTCCGCACCAGGAGGAAGATGCCGAGGAGCGTCCAGCAGTACATCGTCTGCGCCATGGCGAAGAAACTGATCGGAGGGGAGGACATCCTCATCGACAACGCCTCCGATCTCCTGAACCTGAGGCTGACGCTGCCAGCCGGGGACGGGGTGCCTGACTGGCGCTACATGGGCAACCGCATGAGGCTGGCTGAGAAGGAGTGCAGGGAGTCGACGATCGCCAGCTACGGCGGGAAGGTGCGAAGGTCGCGAGAACATCGACGACAGCGGCACGATCCCCTCATGCCCGTCGTCTCCGATCAGCCTGCGGACGAGCTCCATCAGGTCGGCGGACTCCGTCTCGAAGTCCACCGTGCCGTCGAACAGACGGTAGGCTTGGATCGTGCGGCGGGCGTGTTCGTAGTATCCGCGCTCCACGAGGTACTCGCGTCCGCCGTGGCTGAAGACGCATATCCCGTTGCGCTCCTCCATGGGAACGGCGTCGACGAGCGACGTCCAGTCCACGATCTCGGTAGTTCCGTAGGGTACGTTGTACTCGGATTCGAGGAACTGGGTGTCCTCCATGGTGCGGGCGATGAACCGGGCCAGATAGCTGTCGAAGATCCCGTCGACGTGGCATCCCGCGTTGGAGTCGTACCACACCTTCCCGACCTTGCGGAGAAGGGACAGCGACGGGGTGCCGGGATTCCGGGAGGCGTAGAGGAGGAGGTTGTGCTGGATGCGGTCGACCCAGTCGTTCACGTAGTACCTCTCGGCGGTGCAGTCGCGCCCCTTCCAGGGTTGGATCCTCTGACGGACGACGCGGATGCTGGACATGGGGTGTGGATGGGAGGGCGGGTATAATAGGGGTGGGAAGGGGTTTGGACCGATTCGAAACCGGCATCAGTCGATGTCGGTGACGGTCACGGTGAGTTCGGTATCGGTGATGGGGTCCAGGTAGAGGACGACGTCGCCACCGCTGGCGGAGCTGGATGTCACTACGCCGCCCTCGATGTCGATCTCAATCGTGTAGAGGTTCTGCGAATCGGTGAAGCGGAGTCCGTCGAATTCCCACTCCATGTGCGTGTCCAGGGTCAGTTCGGCCCCGGCGGACGGAATCACCATGTCCGCCAGGAGACGCCATTCCTTGTTCCCGTAGGTGAGGAATCCGTTGTATCCGTCCAGTATCCCATCGGAAGTCCCGTCGATGACGGTAATCTTCAATCCGAATCCCCACTGTGCGTACAGGTCGATGTTCCGGTCATCGCTGCGTTCGCCGATCTGATGCCACTCGCCCTTGCCGTCGGGTTCCGAGTTCCATCCGACGAATGTGCGGTCCGCATTGGAGAAACGACAGCCTTCAAGGGTCCATCTGTTCTCGTAGGTCTCCGATCCGTCCGTCAGGACTCCGCCATTGCCGTGGAGGATGTATGCGGGGTCATCCGCGTGGGCCTTGCGATCCTCGTTGTAAAGAATGAGTCCGGCACCGGCCAGGATGACGACCGCGATGACGACCACGGCAGCCGTCTTGTGGTTCATGGTGTCGTGATGAGGTGGTCAGGATAAATGCGCTTCCTGACTCTTCTGTTCGAATAATGGGATTGGAAGGGGATTTTGGGCCGTTAGGCCCATTTGGTTAATGGTTCAGGACTCAGGGCCAGCGGAATTCCCAGCCGAAGGCGCTCTGGAGCAGATTCTCGATCTTCTCAGCGAAGATGATTCCGGCAACCATCACTGCGATTCCGATGATGATAAACCGTACGTCCATGGTCCTCAACCCCCACAGCAGAATAAGCAGCCCAGCGACGACCATAATGAGACGGATGAGTTCATCCAGATCGTTGTTGGGCTGAGGCTTCGGAGGGTCGGGGATTATGGGTGTGTCAGATTCCACGTTATCCACGTTGACCGCATTGAGCTGGAGAGAGTCGACGTACTCTCCGCTGTACATGATGGCCGCAACCTCGAGTTTCACTCCCTTGGCCACGGGAATCAGGACCGCCATCTCCGGATCGGTCACGTCAAAAGTGGAGAGGGACTGTCCCTTGCCCCAGATCATGACGGATCCCGCATCCGTAATCTCGTTCATTCCCGTTTTGAGGTTGTAATCCTCGCTGAACAGGGGCGTGAAGATAACGTCCTCGTACACCACGGCCTTAGAGGTGCCGTCAACACTGTAGTCCGTGACGACGACGTTGCCACGGCAATACAGCGACATCGATTCCTTGGTCATGGTGTAGGATGTCTTTCTAACCTCGTCGCCGTTGTCTTCCCAGTACTGCGTGAGCTGATCCATCGCGAAGATGGTAATCATGGTACGCTGGTCATCGGTGAGACGGACGTTCTCGTATTCCTCTGGGACCATGAGGGTTGTCAGGTATAGGTTGGCCTCGCCAGACATGTTGTAGATCTCCCATACCGTGGAGGCCGCATCCACGCAGACGGGCAGTGTGGCCTCCAGAGTCTGGAGAATCATCTGGTATCTGGCAAGGACGTCCGTGATGTCCAGGGACTGGGCATTCTCGGATTCCTTCGGTGTGATGGAGACCGAGACTTCGTCATAGTAGCTGTCACCATCGTACGCATCGCAAGTCGGTTTGTAGAGCTCGGACGTTTCCTCGTAGTTGGCGGCCGTGAAGACCTTCGTCTCGCCGTTTATGTCGGCCACTAGTCCGGCAACGCCTTCGGCACCGCCAGATCCGACGATCGGTACTATATTCCCGCAGAATGTCACGCCAGCGGGGAATGTCCAGATTCCTCCGTAGAATTCGTCGGGTTCGGGCAGTGTGTTCCAGCCCTTTCCGAGATTGACGACGTGTTCTCCGTCCGTGATTGTGCATTCCTCGGAGGCATACAGAGCTCCGCCGGAAAGCCATGCCTGGTCTTGTCCCTTGACGACGTCGCGAAGGACGATTCCAACGCCTATGTCAAAGTCCTCTCCGGAATCGGCGGTCAGATGGTTGCTGCCGTAGTCGACGCTGATCGACATCATTCCAGTCCCATATACTTCGGCGAATTCGGTGGTATTCCACTCCTTCACACGTTCCCCTATCGTGTCCCAAGTGTCGTTGAACTGGGACGACAGGTTATCGAGATTCTGGCCGATGTTGTTGAAGATGTCCGATTGAACCAGGAGCTCGTCGAAATCCAGCTCCTCGCCAAAGGACCACATCGATGCGGCGGTCATCTCGGCCTGTCTCACCCAGTGGTCATTGGTCAAGGGCCAGATGTTGGCAACCTGAGACAGGGAGTTCTCATACTGGGCTACTGTGGAAATGAGCGCACTGGCGACTATGCCCGCTTCAGCCGAACGGTTGGCCTCCTCGAATTCCTCCTCCGTCCTGTCGAGTACGAGATCCAGGACTGTGATGGTTACGGCGGCGATGCCGAGACCCACCGAAACACCGATGGCGAAAGCCGTGGAATTGTCGATGATCAGGGCCTGAGACTCGTTCTCGTCATCCGTCGCCGTAACTGCCAATCCGGCGAAGAGTAGCATGAATACGGCACCGATGGCGAAGATGCGCTTACGGCTGGTATTCAGCGTCTCAGTCATAGGAAGTTCCTCGCTACCATTATCAGTGCGATGATAACCACGACGATGACCACGGCATAGATAATCAGTGTGTAGTCGAAAGTATCTCCAACTGTGAAGGAGCCTTTCCATTCGGACGGCTTTTCTGCACCATCGGCATCAACCACCAGCTTCACGTCATACCTGCCATCCTCGAGATTCTCGAGAGTTACGGTTGCCTTATCGCCGACGAACTCATCGTTGACGTACCATGCGTAGGAGTCCATGCCTGTGGAACCTTCAGCACTGAGGGTCCATGTGCCGTCCCCGTTGTCGGTAATCTTGCCCACCGCCTTCAGTGGGGTGCCTCCGCCCTCTCCGATGGAGAACTTGTAGGACGAGACGTACGTCGTGGATGCCCCAGTCTGCTTCGTCGTCACCGTGATGGTTCCAGAGGCATCATCATCGTATGTGTGGGTGACCTTGGTGCTGACATTCTCCTGGATCTTGCCGTCTCCCCAGTCGACAGTCGATATGCCGAGTCTGCTGAAGTACGAATCCACGTTCAGAGTGACGATATTACCATCAGTCGTGACCGTGAAATGCTCCCTCCAGTTGGCAACCAGACTGATATTCTGTGTGACTGGTTTGCTGGCGAAATCCCATGCGGTAGCGGAACCTGTCTGGAACCAGCCCATAAAGATGTGCCGTTCTTTGACGGGATCGGTCGAGGGTTTTGTGGCGTATCCGCCCTCCTCCACCTCCTGGGCTTGGAACACACCGGTTCCGCCGTTGACATTGAAGGTCACGGAATATGTCTCTCCCGATCCAGAGGAACTTTCGCGATAGATTGCATACAAGGTTACGCTCTTCGTGGGGGTGTATGCCTGTCCGGCCAGGGAAGGCTCGTCATCCTCAGTCTTCTCGGACCATCCGACGAGTGTGAAACCCTTCTTGGTGAAACCCTCTGTGGGCAGGACCACGGACTTTCCTTCCTCAACCTCCTGGCTCAGGGAGTAGTCCTCCCCTCCATTGACGTTGTAGGTCACCTTGTAGGTCTCTGTCCCTTCGGCTACCCAGTATGCACAAGCATAGATGGCCCCCTTTGCGGCGGACCCAACCTTGTACTGGTATCCGGGGGCGTAAATAGCGTTCTCATCGCTGTCCAAGAACCATCCCTTCAGGACGTATCCTGGCATCTTGTAGTCCGTGGTGGCAGGGAATGTCAGGATGTCCCCCTCCCTGACAACCTGAGCGGATATTCCATCCGCACCAGATGCGTTCAGGATGAGGATGTTGGCCATCGGTTCCCAGTGTGCGGAGATTGTCTGGTTCGCACCATATCTGTCATACAGCTCCTCGCTGGCCGTGTATGCAGATCCGAGAGCGTAGGTCGGCTGATTGCCCGCACCGTCACGGATGGTCCATCCCCAGAGGTCATATCCAGCCCTGGATGTGACGGAAGCGTCGGCCAGAATGTGTGTGGTTCCCGCACGAAGGGTGAACGAGGAAAGGGTGATGTTCGATCCTTCGTTGCCATCATAGGTGTAAGTTATCTCCTTGTCCATGGCAGAAGGCACAGTGATCTGCCACCAGAGCCTGTAAGTGTCGATATTGTGGGTGAAGAGTACCTCGACATACCAGCTTCCGGAGGATTCCGCGTTACCGTAGAAATGGGCATCGCCGTCTCCATTCACCTCCGCATGAAGCCAGTCGGGTCCACTGATGATGCGGGGATCGGATACACTCCAGAACGAATCGAACGAGTAGGTCTTATCGAACTCTCCACCGACGGTCAGGTTCGAATCCCAGTCGGACTGATGGGTTGCGGCGACGTTCGTCTCCACCCATTTGGCGTAGAACGTTGTGTTCTCATTCACCGTATATTCGGCACCTGTCAACAATTCCGTCCCGTCGACGGATCCGACCGTCCATCCGATGAGTACGTGGTTGGTGTTCGTGAATTCCTTGGTTGGGAGTTCGATGGTGTTGCCTTTGAGGACATCGTATGTGTGGGCCTGGCTGGTGTCATGTCCGTCACCGCTTAGATTGGGGACGAACGACACGCTGCAGAGACTGGACGGAGAGGTTGCCCCCTCGACGTCCTGATCATATGTGATGGCCGCTGTGCAGAACACGGATGCGATCAGCACAATCACGGACATCATCAGCATCGTTCTATCTTTCATTTCAATCAACTCAGAATATCAGGAAGAAAGCGACTCCCATGACGGTACAGATGATTCCAACGTAGGCAGCGAATTCTACTCTGGTGGCGAATCCGATCGCGACCAAGAGTGCGCCTACAACAATCATGACAATCCATACGGTGGAATCGTCATCGGGGCCGGTGGGTGAATCTGTCTTCTCCCAAAGGGCGAAGAGCGTCAGATCCGCGGTTATGGAGGTGTTGAAGTCCCATCTTTCGCCAGAGGCCGTGAACCAACCGAGGAATTCGTACCCGTCACGAACGGGATCCTTGGGCTCGGTAGCCTTGTCACCGCTGGCAATCACCTGGGATTCCACAGTGCAACCGCCATTGGTGTTGAACTGGACGATGATGGAACCTGCCGGAATCTCCTTCCATACAGCGTGAAGGACGATGATTGGCTGTTCCGAGGTGGCCTCGACCGTGTCCTTCTGGCCGGTCTTGTGTCCGTAGTCGGGAGAGGAGTCATCCTCATCCAGTGTCCAGCCAAGGAATCTAGCTCCATCATCCCTGGCAGGTTCGAGTGTGGTCACATCAAAGGTGTAGGACTTATCCTGGCTCGGTTCGACGATGGAATCGAATCCGTCCCCCACACCACCGTTGAGATCGTAGATGAGCTGGTAAGAGTAGAAGTCCTCGCTCGGGGCCCATATCGCATAGAGTATGAGCTCCTTCTTGACGATCACCTCATTGTCGGGAGGGGAGACGGTGTACGTCGGACTCTTAGCGTTGGGATCGCTCGACCATCCCAGGAAGGTATAGAACTCCCTCGTGGGCACCTCCTTCGGAATCTCGAAGGGGTATGACGGTTCCTGGGTCGGCTCGGACTTCAGTGCCTCGGGGGCACCCGTACCGCCGTTGGCATCGAACGTCAGCACATGGATGTTGGATGCCAACTTCCACACAGCATAAAGTGTCACCTCAGTCGGAGCACCAGATGCGGCGGCGCGCAGAGTGATCGTGGTTTCACCGTCGGCGGTGAACTCCGGATAACTTGCACTGGGCGACTTAGACCATCCCAAGAACGTGTATCCATCCCTAGTGGGTATGACGGAGAAGTCAACATCCGTCGTGTAGGAGATGCTGGGGGTCTTGTCCGTCCAAGGTTCTGGTACGGAATCGGCATCTCCGTGGTTGGCGTCGTATTTCAGTGTGAATGTTGTGCGGTTGTCATCCCAAATCGCATATAGTGTCTTGGTTCCAGAAACAACCAGTGGATCCTTCGCCTGAAGGAGATCCTCGGAATCGGGGTCCGCGTTCTTGTCCTCCGACCATCCGACGAACTGATACCCCAATCTCGTCGGCAGATCCTGCCTGATGGCGAACTCGTAGGACTCGTCGGTGGTTATCGTGCCGATGACATCCTGCGTCTCGCCGTCGGACCAGATGCCGCCGTTGGCGTCGTAGACGATCTGATGGGTCAGAGTCTCCTTCTCCTGCCATCTGGCATAGAGCGTCTGAGAGCCGGAGACGGTTATGGTGCGCTTCTGGTTCTCGCCCCATCCGTACTCGGGTTCCCCATCCTTGGTGGTCGCCCATCCGAGGAAATCGTATCCCTCATAGGAGGGCTCCTGCTCGGAGATGGTGAACGTGTAGGACGATGCCGTTCCGGTATCGACGGGTGCCTGGTACGGGGCATTCACTCCGCCGTTGGCGTCGTAGGTCAGGGTGTGGACGTACGTCTTGGCGGTTACGGTGATGGTCTTCTCCACGGTGCAGTTGCCGTCGGCGGAGTAGGCAATCAGCGTGGCCTTGCCGATGCTGAGTCCGAGGACCCTGCAGGTGCCTCCGGTGGAGTTGGTGCTTTGGGAGGTGATTTCGATGATGTCCTCGTCTCCTTCGGCGACCTTGAAGTAGACGCGACGGTCGCCAGGGAGGCTGTCGTCGTCGAACTGGAGGTATGCGGTGGCTTGGATGCTGATCCTGGAGCCTTTGCTCACTGCGGACGATCCAGAGAATGTGATGCTATCTACGGGGTTGACGTTCTGGGTCCACTGGGCCTTGAGAGTCGTTGTCGCCTTCGAGGGTGTGAAAGTCTCGGTCTCGATCAGCTTCCCGCTCTCGTCAGCCCAACCGACGAAGGTGTATCCGGCGCGGTCAGGCATGGCCTTCGGCAGCTGGACCTTGTCGCCCTGCCTGACGTCGACGTTCAGGGTACCGCTCCCGCCGTTGGCATCGAGGGTGACGTGGTACGTCGATGCCCCGTTCTCGATCCAGTAGCCGAAGAACTGCATCCCCTTCTCGACGGTGTAGAGGGAATCGATGGGGATGACGGTGTCCGTGGAGTCCCATTCGGTCCATCCGCCGAAGGTGTATCCAATCTGGGTTTCGGTGGTGGCCACCATCTTGTAGTTGTCACCCTCCCTCGCCACGGCACCGGTGACACCGGGCGATCCGAAGGCGTTGAAGATCAGTCCGTACTGCTCTGCATACCAACTTGCCTCGATGGTTATCGGCTCGCCTTCGGACACGTCCGCAGCATCGGGGTCGATGGTGTACTGTCCGCACACCCCCATCGCGGTCATCGGCACGCCGTTGACCATGACCGTCCATCCGAGAAGCGTGTTGTTGTTATTGTGACAGGAATCGGGGGAAGGAAGGGTGATGATCGTTCCCACTGGTGCCGATTTGCTGTTCAGCTCCTGGGCGTTGTCGACGGTTCCGCCGTTGGTGTCGAATTCGACAGTGAACTTATCGTCGAGGGTGTATTCTTCGGGTTCGATGATTATCCTGAACCAGTAGTAGGTCGGGTTGATGTGGTAGATTGAGATGTCGAAACAGAGATAGTAAATTCCCGCTTCCGTGGTGCTTCCTTCAAAGACCCCAGAAGCGTATCCCATGTTCGTCAGCCATTCCTCGGGGTATGCGGTGCAGGAGAACGAATCGACAGAGCTGGTGCTCACCATCTTCAACGTCTCGATGCGCAATTCCTCGCCAGGTGAACCGACAACATCCGGAAGCTGGTTCCCATGTCCCTGCTTCCAAACGGTGGTGTAGGTCGTATCCTTCGTCAACTGGGGAATCTCGCTCCCGGGACGATAGTTATTGGTTCCGTCCGTCCAGTACTCAAGGTAGTACCCGTCCCTCTCGAACTCGTAGATCGGGAGACGGACCTTCACGGCACTGGACACGGTGTACGGGATGTCCTTGTTCGTCCCGCTGTCGTCGTGTAGCGTCAGCGTGTACGTCGGATCCGCCACCATCTCGGCGTTGGAATCCTCCGACGCGTACGTCAGCGCCAGACAGCACGACACCGCCACGAGGGCCACGGCGAGGAGCGCGATGACGAGATGCCTCTCGTGCCTCATGCCCATCCCCCGCACGGGATGCGTCTTGCTTTCTCATTCATGTGTATCACTCCAAAACGGGCCTCCGCCGCCATCTTGGAGTGGATCGGAGCGGCGGACCCCGTCCGCGTCCATGTATATGGACGGGGTCCCCTCGGGCGGAGCGGATAAAGGCGGGGGACGGTCGATGGGCGAATGGGATGGGAAGCGTTTATGAAAGGGGTTGAGGGGGTCGGCGATTTAACAAACGTTCTAAGGAATGACAATCACAAGGAGGGGTCCGGAGGACCCCGGCCCCCGAAATAATGGACACACGCGCGGGGGCTGGGGATGATGGGGGAAGGGGTTTCGGGCCGTCCGGGACGGACGGCCCGGGGTATGCTCACTTCATCAGCTCGAGGCCGAAGTCGTTCGTGACGAACGCGGCCACCGCGAGCAGGGCGAGGATGACCACGCCGATCAGGATGTACTGGTTCTGCACCCCGAACAGGAACACCAGTGCCAGGACGATCGCGGCGATGGCGAACATGATCCAGAGGATGCCGTGCTCCGCGAGGAACCCAGTGTTCTCCTTGGCATCGTCATCTGTGGACGGCACGTCGGGCCTCTCGTCGGACCAGGTGGCCTCTCCCGAGGTCAGGTCGTACATGATGTACCCGATGACGTCGCCGTGGGCGTTCTCGGCGGAGACGGCGATGACGACGGGGTTCTTCACGCCGGAGGCGTAGGCGTGGTCCATCGTGTAGACGTCCGCTACGCCGTTCACGTCGTCGGTGGAGTTGTCGCCCCAGGCGAACACGACGGAGTCGGCGTGCTCGATGGTTACGGTGACCCTGACGTTGGTGGTGTCGCCGTCGATCGGCTCGACGAGGACGGAGTCCGCGTCGATGACGGGGGCGGCGGTCCAGGGCTTCTCGTAGATCGTGACGGTGACGTCCCTGGTGTCGGTGTTGGAGTCGTCCCCGACCTCCTTCACGGTGATGTGGGCGGTGAAGGTGAAGCTCTCGGAGTCCCCCATGGTCTGCTCCGCCTTCTCCATGTCGACGGTGATGGTTCCGTCGGAGAGGATGAGGATGCCCTCGTAGCCGGAGGTGACGTTCAGGGAGTAGTCGAGCTCGATGTCGGAGTCCTTGTTGGTGGTGATCTGGTACCTCGCATCGGCGTCGCCGAGGGTGACGTCGAAGACGGACGGGGAGGTGATCGCGACGCCCTCCTTCACGGTCACGTTGACCGTGACGGAGGCGGAGTCCTGCCCGCCCTCGTAGGCGTAGGATGCGGTGACCCTGAGGACGTAGTCTCCCTCGTCGGCGGCCTCGAGGACCTTGTCGGCGACGATGGTCTTCGTGGACTCGTCCCAGGAGAACACTCCCGTCTTGCCCTCCACTACCTCGAACGCATAGGATACGTTGGGGGTGGTCAGGCCGCTGGCCAGGGCCACGCGGTGAACTGCCCTTCCATCGGAGAGGTCCCCGGGGGCGAAGGCGTAGTCGTAGGAGACGTCGCCGGGGCCGCTGGCACCGGCGAACTCGATCCTGTCGTAGACGTGGAAGGTGATCCTCTGGTAGGCGTGCTGGGTGAGGGGGTCCTCGCCGTCGCCGTGGGTGACGGTGGCTGTGAGAACTCCGGAGAAGTCGCCGGACTCGGAGAAGGAGCCGGCGAGTGTGGTGTCGTCGTTCCAGGAGAGGCCGTCGGTGTTCCCATAGTAGGATATGACGGCCTCGGGGAAGTTGGTCTCGGGGGTGTAGGTGAAGGTGTCGCCGACCCTCATGTGGATCTCGTACGACTGGTCGTATTCCGAGTATGAGACGTTCGAGCCGTAGACGGGCTCGAACGCCAGTCCGTATCCGCCCGGTTCGGATGCGAACTCCACCCGCTCATCGGCGTCGCCGTCCATGAGGACGTAGGCTCCGGCGCAGAGCGCCAGGAGCGCGACGACGGCCGCGCAGGCGATCGTCTGTTTCCTTGCGGTTGCTAGCATGATATCACGCGTTCGGCCCGGCCCGATGGCCGGGGCCGGGTCCGAATCGGAGTTCGGATGTCGGGGGTGTATCGGGGAAAAGGGAAGGGGGCAATGGGATGGGAAGCGTTTATGAACGGGATGCGATGGAATGCGCGGGGTCGCTGGGTCTTTAGAGGATGCCCGCATACCGCCGCCCTGGTGGGGCGGCTGACGGGCGATCAGTTCGAGTTGATTCTGACATCGGTGTGGGTAATCTGTTCCGCGCTGGGGGTGTTCAAACTCGGTCTGAGGGCCGTTCTCGTCATCGAATTCCTGAAGACGCCCATAGGCATCCTCGTGCCGCTGTTCTGTTTCCACGATGATCTGGGGGTGCCGGTGACCATCCTGGGGGTCGCGGCCGCATCGATCTTCGTCGCGTCCCATCTGAGGGGCGCGACTCCGATGGCTCCGCTCATCGGCGTCGCGACCTTCTTGCTATCATGTCTGTTCATCTATCACGGCGAAGTCGGGGCGTTCGTGGACGCGTATGTCGCGCCGAACCTCTGGATGGTCCCTCTGGCGTTATTCGGTATAGTCGTTCTGACCTATCCGATGGCGTTCGTCCTGCAATGGTTCGAGAATCGGGGGACCTATCAGCCGAAACGGGACGAGAACGGGGACATAATCGTCGATCCCGAGTTCGAGAGGTGGCAGAATCGTCCCGCCTTTCAGCCCGGTCGTCGGAGATGGCGATGTAACCCAGCTAGCAGGGGACGCTCGACAGGAAGAATATCGTCAATCCCGGGAATCCCATGATCTGGGCGAGGAGTCCCACCGCGCAGCACCCGAATGCCAGAAACAGCAGGGAGCCCCTGCACAGCCATCCGTGGAATCTGACCATCCAACCCCCGAGGCCGCACTCCATGATGACGGACCAACGGCGGGCGAGTCCCCAGAAGGGGCGCTCGAGGGCGGACGCGGGGGCATCGGGGCCGAAGGGGTGCGTCCGGTCCACGGTGAGGTAGCGGAGACCCGTCATGCGGAAGACGAGGACCGTCCAGACGTATGCGCCGAGCATGATGGTGGCAACGGCGACGGGAAAGGGGTCATCGTACCCGACGGCGGAGAGGATCCCGAACGCGATCCCGAAACCGCTGAGGGCCAGCGGGGCGATGACATATCTGATGATGAACGGGGGGACGCTGAACACGGAACCGCGTGCGGTTCCGTGATGAAGCCTGCCGCGAAGCCGACGGGCGAATGGGTCGGGAAGCGTTTATGAATCGGGCCGAATCCCCGAGACGCTCGATGGCGGCGATCCTCTCGAAGGGGATCGGGGTGAACTTCCGATTTCCGTCATAGACGGACCCCCAGGGGAAGTCCTCCCGGTTCGGGAGGTTGACGAGACGGCTGGCGGTGAAGTCGCTGTTGTCCCGGATGAAATCGAGGAGGAACCGCTTGGTGTCGCCGTCGATCTCCGACGGCGGCTCGGCGAGGAGGATCGGGACGCCGGCCCAGATCCTGTACTCGCGGTGGACGGACGGGATGACGGGGCCGAACCTCCAGGCGCAGATTTCGTCGGAGAAGAGGTATGTGTGCGTCCTCCCGTAGTATCCGACCCATGCGTAGTAGAGCAGCTTCTGGAGCTTGGCGTTCGTCACGGGGTTGCCCATCCCTCTGGAACTCTGGACGATGAAGCGTGCGATGTCGGTGGCGTCGTAGGGAGGGGACATCGGTGATGGAACGGATCGGGGGAATATCAAGGTCCGCGGAGCGGACCTGTCTCCGCACCCCGCGGCCGTATGGCCGGGCGGGGTGCGGGTGTCCCCCGCCAACCACTCCGATCCGCCGCCTTCGGCGGCGGGCAATGACAATCAAACAGAAGGATGCCCCGGCCGGACGCCTCTCGCGTCCGGACGGGGCGGGCGGTTCTCACCGCGGGGTTTGCTGTTCAGGTTACCGGGTTTCCCATCCCTTGGGAGGGTCCTCGCGGACCCTCGGGGTTTGCTGTTCAGGTTCGTGGGATGGTTCGCAATCAGCTCCTCATCAGGCGCATGGCGACGATGATGGCCATGACGATGATGAGGACGACGAGGACGATCAGCAGGTAGTCGGTGATCGTCATTCCGGAGTCGGAGGATCCGGAGTCGCCGGTGTCGGGGGAGTCGGGCACGTAGCCGGACTTCTCGAAGCCGGTGAGCTGGAGGTTGTAGGTGACGGTCTGCTTTCCATCGGCGGGGTTACCCTCGGTGGTGAAGGTCAGATCGGACATCTGGGTTCCGTTGACGGTCAGGACTCCGTTGCCGGAGTATCCGTTGGCCAGCTGGTAGCTGATGGTGTGGCTGCCGGCGGCGACGACGGCGGTGTAGCCGTAGTAGTAGCCAGTGGATCCAGCAGTGGTATCCTGGATCATTCCGAACTGCATGATGTTGCCATCGATGCTGATGCTGGAGATGGCGTTCTGGTCGGCCCTGAGGTTGATGACGTAGATGTCGTACTCGATGACGGCGTAGACGGCATCGACGGATCCGATGGCGGGGTTGGTAGCGCTCACTGTGGACTCGACGTTGTCGTAGGTGGCATCGCCGGCCTCGTTCTGCCAGACGTTGTTGAAGTACGCGTTCTCGACGGGGGCGTTCTCCATGTTGTCGGCGACGATGTTGCCGGCACCGTAGGCGGTCATCCAGAGAGTGTCCTCGATGTAGTACTCGGTGGAGTCCTTCTCGTTGGCGGTTCCGACACCGATGGTGGCGTCGGAGACGGTGGCTCCGGCGACGGCGTAGATGGTGGCGCATCCGACGAGTCCGTTGACGGCTCCGGTTCCGGTGGTCTTGAACTTATCGCTGAGTCCGACATAGACGATTCCGTTGTAGCCGTCGGTAGTAACAGCGTTGTTGTCGACGTTCAGGCTGCCGGCGACGGCGGTGTCAGTGGCGGCTGCGACGTCGACGGTTCCGTTGACGAACAGGGTTCCGTTGACGAGGAGGTTCTGTCCGCTGGCCAGGGTGACGGTTCCGTTGACGGTAAGCTTGCCGGTGACGGTTCCGTCGGTGGTCTGGTTGGCGGAGGCAGGGGTCGCGACGGTCAGGGTGGCGCCCTCGGCGACGGTCATGTCTCCGTCGACGTTGGCGACGATGACGGTTCCGGCGGTGGCGGAGAGGGAGGCGTCGACCTTGGTCTCGGCCTTCTTGTCGTCGTATTTGACATCGGCATCGGTGACGGTCAGTCCGCTGGCGGAGTTGACGGTCAGGTCCCTGACGTTGACGGCCTGGATGCTGGCGTCTCCGACGGTGACGGTTCCGGTGAAGAGTCCGTAGACGGTCTCGCTGGTGAAGGAGACGTCGAGGATGGCCCTGTCGCTCAGGGTCAGGGAGCTCAGGGTGACCTTGGCTCCGTCGGCGATGATGATCTGGTTGCAGTCGTTGTCGTTGGGGGCGAACGCGATGTCACCCTCGGCGACGGTTCCGTAGACGGTGATGTCGTTCTCGATGGTGGGCAGGACGGTCGCGGAGACGGCGACGGCAATCGGGGAGACGTAGTTGTACTCTCCGTCGGTGTAGTAGGCTCCGTCGATCCAGGAGTTCTGGAGGGTTCCCTTGTTGGCTTCGGTGACAGTGGCGGCCTTGTATGCCCTGTCCTCCATGACCTTCAGGGTGCCGGTGACCACGATGGCGGAGGTCTTCTTTCCGTCCGCGGTGGCGGTGTTGTTCTCGGCAATGTCGGCGAACTCGTTCTCGGCGACGATTCCCGCGGTGGGGTTCTCGGACTGGAGGGTTCCGGCGACGGTCAGGGTGACGCCGTTCATGACCTTGATCTGTCCGTTCTCGGGGACGATGAGGGTGACTCCCTCCTTGACGGTGAAGTCCCTGTCGAGCTCGACCTTGGCTCCGTCGAAGACCTCGATGACGTCGCCGGCGACGGCGGCGTCCATGGCGGTGTAGACGTTGGTGTACCTGGCCCAGCCGTTCTTGACATCCTTGCCCTCGGCGTCGACCTGGTAGGACCTGACGTCGGCGTCGATGGTGTCCTCGGACATGGCGCGGTCGGTCTTGTCGGTGAAGTACAGGGTACCGTAGACGACGGTGGCCTTTCCGGCATCGACTCCGTCGGCGGATCCGACGGTTCCGTTGTAGTTGGCTCCGGCGGCGATGGTCAGGGTGACGGTCCTGTCGTCCTCGCTTCCGATGTAGAGCACGGCCTTGTCGAAGCTGAAGTCGATGGCGGGCACGGTGGCGGAGGCGGTGACGGTGTTCTCCCCGTAGAGGGTGATCTCGTCGATGGTGCTGTCCGCGTTGGCTGCGGCGATGGCGGCGTCGACGGTGACGTAGTTGTTGTACCTGTCGGCGTTGACGAGGGTCTCGTACATCGAGGCGTTGACGTTGTCGGTGGTGATCTTGTCGTTGGAGTCCTTGATGTAGATGTGTCCGTTTCCGGCGAGGGTGATCTCTCCGGCGTTGGTGATGTCGCCAGGAGCGGTGCTGTCGGCGCTGACGGGAACGTATCCGGAGACGGTCAGCTCGGCCTGGTTCATGACGGCGAGGGTCGCTCCGGCACCGATGGCGAGAGCGGTGGCGTCTCCGGCATCAGTGATAGTGAAGTTTCCGTTGTTCAGATAGATGCGGACCTTTCCATCGGCATCCTGATCCCTGTTGAGATCGCTGACGGAGATGCTGCCGGAGAGGTCCATGGTGTTCTGGGGGACCTTCTTGGTTGCGTCGCCGGCGACGGCCTTGAGCCCGTCGTAGTTCTCGACGATGGTCAGTCCGGAGATGACAGCGTCGGTTCCGTTGGAATCGAATTTCATCCTGTTGTTGTAAACCTTGGAGTCGGATGCATCGGCCTTGTAGTCTCCGATGGTGACGCCGGTCCTGTTGTTGACGACGAGGTTGGCATCGTCTACGATGACCTTTCCGTCCTTGTTGACGGCGAGGTTCTGGATCTCGACGGAGGCTCCGTCGGCCATCATGTTGACGTTGATGGCGACACCGCAGGCCACGGGCGCGTTGTTCTTGCTGGCGTCGGTGGGCTGGGAGTCGATGATGACGGCGCCGCTGTTGTCGAAGGTGACGGCGGTGGCGAAGACTCCCTCAAGGGTCATGGTGACGTCCTGGGCGACGACGACCTTGGTTCCGTCGACCTGGCTAATCTCAGAGGTCTCGGACAGGGTGGTGTTGCTGTTGACGTTAATCTTGGCGTTGGCGTTCTCGACGGTGGGGTCATCGCTCATGTTGGCGATGGTATCGAATCCGTATCCGACCTTGACGGTACCGTCGATGTTGGCGGTCCCCTCGATGTTGAGCTGTCCCATGGCGACGGAGAGGACTGCGCCCTCCTCGACGGTCAGGGTTCCCTCGACGTTGGCGGTTCCGGCTCCGACCCTGGTGTTGTCTCCGGTGCACTGGGCGGCTCCGATGACGAGAACTCCGCCCTCCTCGACGACGAGGTTTCCGAGGACGTTCAGGGTCCCGGGGATGACGATGATGTTGTCCTTGATGATGGTCCAGGTCTCGCCGGCGGGGACGGTGATGGTCTGCTTGGCGGGGTACCAGTTGGTTCCGGTGCTGTCTCCGGACAGCTTGATTTCGGAGGTGTTGTTATTGGTGTAGTTCTCGACGAGAACGGCGGCGTTCATGGTACCGTCGTTGACGATCTTTCCGGTTCCGTCGATGGCGTTGGCACCGTCGACGACTCCGTCGGAGTTGTTGGTGAACCTTCCGTCGACGGTGAAGTCGGTGAAGGCGATTTTTCCGTTGTTCCTCAGGTTACCGTTCTCGGTGACGGTGATGTTGAGGGTGGTGAATTTATTGACTCCCGTGTAGTCTCCGTCGAGGGTGGTGGATCCGTTGACGGTGACGGTGGCCTCAGTGGAAGAGGTTCCCTTCACGGCCTTGAGGGCGTCGTCGATGTCGGCATAGTATCCGGCCCAGGTTCCGGTGCCCTGGACGTAGACGGGGGCGTCCTCGACGGTGATCGCAGAGGTTCCGAGGGTCTCGGAGTAGATGGAACCGACTCCGGAGATGGTGTCGACGGTGAAGTCTCCGCCCTTGTCGACGTTGACGAATCCGCCCCAGACACCGTAGTTGCCGGTGATGGAGAGGTTCTCGGCTTTGACGATGGCGGTGTCCCCGACGATGAGTCCGGAGAGACCGTTGACGGTAATGGCGACATTGTTCAGGTCAACATTGGACTTGTAGACGTTGAGGGCACCGGCGAGCTTGACGTCGTTGAAGACGACCTTGGCATTATTGGTGTTGACGTTCTGGACGACGATCAGCTTGGCGGAAGGATCGTTGTAGAGATTTCCAGAGATGGTGTGGTTGTCTCCGTTGATGGTGACGGCTTTGCCGATGACATATCCATTCTTGTCATCAATCTGTCTAAGGTCGATGTCTTTGGTCAGATTGATGGTGGTGACGTCCTCACTGGAGAGGGCGGTGGCCAGCTCCTCCGCGGTGGACACATTCGCGACGGATGTGTCATCCGTCTCGGGATCAGCTGCCGAGACGGTGTCACCGAGGACGACTGCGGCTCCCGCGACGATCATGAGCATCGCGAGGACCGCAACCAGCAGTTTGCTGGTGTTTTTGTTCGCATAGTTAGTAACCATAGAGACAACTGCTCCCTTTCGGGAGACGACCCCTATGACGGGGATTCGGATGCGGTCCCCGGAGATAAAACGGACGGCGATCTATTATCCAATCTTAATGCGGGAGATCGGGGAACGCGGCGGATCGGCGGCCCCCGCCGCCGGGGATCGGCCCTCCGAGGGGCCTCCCGGCCCCGGGGAGGGGAATCGGGACGCGCGGACGGCGTCCGCACCGTCCGCCCGATCCCCGTCCTCTCGCGACCGTGAAAAACACCCCGTTTTCGTGTACCGACTCCGAGCCTCGGGGGAACGCTTTAATATCCGAAACGAAGAGTCTCGTATTTTACCGGGTGGAAGAACCCACTCGGGAGACAAGCCGTGTATCGGGCGCCCCCGGGCGTCCGGGACGCAGCTCGTCTGCATGGTCCCCCTGAGGTCGCGTGGAAGCGTGGCCGGTGAGGGGGAACCGTGCAGAATGCCCAACAAAGGAGCAAATGTCTCTATGATATCTTCGAATATGAACAAAAACAACGGCAAACTGCTCGCCGCCGTCATCGCCATGCTGATGGTCGTGTGCGCTGTGGCAGTTGTCGCGGCCCCCTCCGCCGATGCTTACGACCCCGTCGAGGGTAAAGAGCTCGAAGTGGAGAACAGTGTCGGCTCCGTTGAGGAGCTTGAGGCACTGGCCACCAACGGCATCATCGAGGTGCCTGCCTCGGGTGCAACCATCATCCTGACCGACGACGTCGGTGACTCCACCGACGCTGCGGATGTTGCATTCATCCTGAACGGAAACCTCACCATCAAATCCGATGATGAGGCCACCGAGGTCTACGACCTCTACATCAAAACCACCAAGACCACCGTGACGAGTGGTTCCAACAACTACTCCTCCGTCTTCTATTTCGCGGTCGACAACAAGTCCATCATCGTCGAGAACGTGAACCTCACCCTCGACAACGCCTCCAAGGGCAACTGCACCAACTCCATCTTCAACAGCCAGTACGCCGAGCCCAATGTCAGCGACGCTACGAAGACCGGTGTCAACGCGACCTTCGAGATGAAGAACTCCGTCGTCACCATCAAGCAGACCGGCTCCGCGACCGTGTCCGGAAGCACCTGGATCGGAGCCACCGACGGAGACAAGACCAACCTCAAGATGACGGGCTCCACCCTCAACTGCATAGGAACCGCCGCCTTCCAGGACGCTGTCATCACCACCGCCGGTGAGCAGAACGCCATCAACATGACCGATGTCGAGGTCGGACTCGTCGCCGCCGGCGGTTCCAAACTGGTCAACCTGACCTACACCGTCAACGGTGCCAACGTCCAGGGACTCGCCTTCAAGGGAGCCGTCGACGTTGACAACACCACCTTCGACATCAACGACGCCAACCAGAACAACAACACCAGCAGGGCCGGTGTCATGCTCTATGGCGGATCCGAGATCACCATGGACGACGACTCCAAGATCTTCGCCGACACCATGAAGGTCGCCGGAAGCAACTGGAAGGGCGATCTCGACGCCGAGAAGGACAAGAACCTTGTCATGCCCAAGATCATCGGCGGTACCATCGACGGAGCCACCTTCAAGGCCTCCACCGGAACCGGTGACATCCTTCCTGCCAAGTACACCCTGAGCGGAACCACCCTCACCGGAACCAACGCCGTCGACGAGAACGTCACTCTCGCCTCTGCCGGAACCGGAATCACCGTCACCGAGAACAGCAGCCTGAGGAACAGGGGAACCGTCGACCTCAACACCGCTGGCCTGACCGTCGAGGGAAGGTTCACCAACTCCGGAACCGTCGACGGTTCCAAACCCGTCGAGGGATCCGGATCCGTCACCAACGACGGAACCATGAGCGCCCCCGTCCTGGTCGAGAAGTACACCAACAACAACACCTCCGACCTGTCCGTCTACGGAGACAGCACCGGAACCCAGTGGTACACCTCCAACCAGAACATCACCGTCCCCGAGGGACAGACCTGGAACATCATCTCCGGAAACGTCATCGTCATCCCCGGAACCCTGAACGTCCTCGGTAACCTCGTCATCGAGGATGGAGGAGTCCTCGTCATCGGAGCCTCCCAGTGCACCGGTGACAACACCCGCATCGGACCCGGAACCGCCAACATCGAGGGAACCCTGACCGTCGAGCAGGGTGCCACCCTGGCCGTCGCTGCCGGACAGATCAACGTCGAGGGCACCGCCGACATCGACGGTACCGTCAAGGTCGGATACGGATTCAACGCAATCAGCAACATGGGTCCCAACCCCGAGACCAAGAACGCCAACGCCTCCCTCAACATCAACAGCGACACCACCCTGTCCGACACCTCCGCGATCTACCAGAACGACGGAACCAAGGTCGTCGTCGCCCAGGACGTCTCCCTGACCCTCGAGGGCCAGTTCATGGAGGCCGTTTCCATCTACAACAGCGGAGCTGTCGTCATCGACTCCGAGCCCACCAACGACGCGGGCAACATCATCTACGCAGACGACATGGTCACCGTCTACATGGCCGCCGACGGAGCCTCCGTCGAGGTCAGGAACATGGCCGTCACCACCGGTGGCGGAGTGACCGTCTCCGACGCGGGACTTGAGTATGCCAAGGACAAGAAGATCGGAGTCACTGCGGGAACCATCGCTACCAGCCTTCAGTTCTACGTGACCAACTCCTCCGACAACAACTCCGTCATTTCCGGACTCACCGTCGTCGAGGACGTCACCTACAACAGCACCAAGGACAAGCTGACCAACGTTATGGACATCGCCGGAAACGTCAGCGGAGAGCTGTCCGCCCTTGCGAACTCCTCCACCGCCGACACCAGGAACTACTCCGCCTACCTCAAGCTCGTTAGCGGAAAGTTCACCGTCTCCGACGCCGGCGAGAACACCGCTGCCCTGTCCCTTGGTGAGAAGGTCGCCCTTGACAACAAGGCGACCCTGACCGTCAGCGGATACGTCCCCGTGAACAAATCCGCCAACATCTACAACAGTGATGGAACCCTCACCATGGCTGGGGCCGGACATGTCTACATGCCCGAGTTCGAGATTAAGGGAACCGTCAACGCCGCCCACTACCTTACCACCGTCGACACCGACGATTACAGCAACTACGTCACCGTCGACGCAGCCATCGCCGCCGCCAACGCTGACAGCACCATCGACGAGATCGTCCTCTACGGAGAGAACACCGTCACCGTCTCCGCGACCGTGCCGGCCATCGACTTCACCTTCAGCGATGCTACCCTGAAGATCGGAACCGAGAAGGACAGGACCGTCGTCCTGACCATCGCCGCCGGAGCCGACTACAACGGAACCGGAACCACCGTCGTCGAGGGAACCCTGTACTTCACCGACAGGACCGACCTCAGGATGGGCGAGGAGACCATCCAGGCCGACGTCGTCTCCAAGCAGGTCGACGCCGAGGGCAAGCTCGTCAAGAACGGCTGGGCCAGGTACACCAACGTCTACACCGCCATGAACGAGGCCGTCGCCGGCGACGTCATCGAGGTCTTCGAGAACGCCGTCGTCGAGCTCGACAGCGACTTCACCGTCAAGGAGGGAGTCACCCTCATCGTCCCCGAGAACGGACAGATCAAGGTCATGAACGGCGTCACCCTGACCGTCGCCGGAACCCTCCAGTCCGAGAGGGCCTCCCAGGGAATCATCGCCCAGACCGCCTTCGCAGACAAGGCCGTCAACGACCAGGTCAAGAAGGACTACGCGTCTGCCATCGTGGTCACCGGAACCCTGAAGGTCATGGAGACCGTCGACTACAAGCAGGCCAACGCCGTCGCCGACCTCACCGGATCCTACATCAGCGGTGCCTACTACACCGACGGAGAGTACAGGTACGTCACCCCGCTGGCCGTCGCCGTCTCCGCGAACGTCCTCCCGAACATCGAGAGCAAGATCACCCTCAAGGGAACCGTCGCCGAGGGAGACATCGTCTTCGCCGCCACCGACAACGGATGCGAGCAGATCATCGTCGACAACGGAGCCAAGGTCACCCTGACCTCCCTGGCCCTGTCCAACAACGCCGTCCTCGATGTTCTCTACGGGAGCACCACCAACTACGGACTCTTCACCGGAACCGTCACCGTCGGAGACGCCAGCATCCAGGCCACCAATGTCATGGACCTGACCGTCGAGTCCGAGAACGGACTTACCGTGACCGGTGCCAACGTCACCCACGAGAATGACGACGACAAGGTCGATGCGATCCTCGCCGCCACCGCCGGAACCGTCATTATCGGGAACAATGCGGTCACTGGCGACATGACCGTCGCCGAGGGCGCAACCCTGACCGTCCCCGCCGCCACCGCCGGAGCAACCTCCGGATCCGTCTCCGGCAAGCTCATCGTCGACGGAACCGTCACCCTGGGCAGCAACCAGAGCATGAGCGTCGGAACCCTGTTCGTCAACGGAACCGTCGACGTCGCAGTCGCCACCTCCACCGCCACCGCCGGAACCCTGAACGTCACCGGTAACATCATGTACGTCGGACTCAACGACAAGCTCGAGACCACCGGAACCGGTGTCGTCAACGGACTCGTCGGATGCACCACCGTCTACGCTGTCGCCGGAGCCACCGTCTCCGACGAGACCCTCGGAGTCGGAACCAACGCCGAGAAGAAGTCCACCGAGTACGTCGTCGAGGGAGCGACCTGGATCACCGCCTACGCCAGCGGACCCGTCGATGTCGCCCTGACCTCCGAGCAGATCAAGTCCGTCCCCGTCGAGAACGCGTACTTCAACGGAACCTGGGTCGCCGAGGACGGAACCACCAAGGTCGCCGTCGGCAACACCACCGCCAAGGTCGGAACCGACAACTTCAACGTCGTCACCGCCGAGGTCACCTACGACATCTACGTCATCAACCTCAGGGCTGACCAGAACGCCATCAGCAGCATCAGCATCGACGGTAACCTCATGCAGTTCGGAATGATCGCCGAGTACAAGGACCCCGCCCACCCCAACATGGGTGTCGAGGGATACTACTACGGATACACCCTCACCATCGCCGCTGGTAGCCACACCGTCCAGTACCAGCTGGCCAACGGATACTCCGGCAACGGTGTCCTGACCGTCAACGGCACCCAGCAGTCCGGCCTCACCTTCACCACCGAGGGCGAGCCCACCACCGGATCCACCGTCATCTACGAGCTCCAGCTCACCGGCTTCGAGAAGTCCGGCTACGTGCCCGACTCCCCCGACACCGGCAGCGACTCCGGCGACAGCGGAATGGGCATCACCGACTACCTGCTGATCGTCCTCGTCGTCCTCATCATCGTCATGGCCATCATCGTGGCCATGAGGCTCATGAGGAGCTGATCGCGAACCATCCAACAACCTGAAGAGGAAACCCCGAGGGGTCCGCAAGGACCCCTCCAAAGGGATGGGGCGCAGTCGCAAGAGAAAGCAACCAATCGCCTGAAGAGCAAACACGGGTCCCGAAGGGGGCCGACCCTCCGAGAGCGGAGGGGTCCTTCTTCCTCAATGACTGAACCGAATGGACGGTTCGGGAGAACGATGGCAAGTCCGATCCGACGGATCGGGAGAATGCTGTGCCGACCGGGTGCCGCTCTCGGCGGCACCGGATCGGCGGGACGGCCATGTTCCGGCCGTCGGGGTTTCCTGTTCAGGTTACGGGATGATTCGTCTGCTTTCAGCCCATCCCTTGGGAGAGGTCCTTGCGGACCCCTCGGGGTTTCCTCTTCAGGTTGTTGGATGGTTCGCGATCAGCTCCTCATGAGCCTCATGGCCACGATGATGGCCATGACGATGATGAGGACGACGAGGACGATCAGGAGGTAGTCGGTGATCGTCATTCCGGAGTCGCCGGAGTCGCTTCCGGTGTCGGGGGAGTCGGGCACGTAGCCGGACTTCTCGAAGCCGGTCAGCTGGAGGTTGTAGCTGATGGTCTGCTTGCCGACCTCGGGGGTTCCCTCGGTCGTGAAGGTCAGTCCGCTCTGCTGGGTGCCGTTGACGGTGAGGACTCCGTTTCCGGAGTATCCGTTGGCCAGCTGGTAGCTGATGGTGTGGCTGCCGGCGGCGACAACGGCGGTGTAGCCGTAGTAGTATCCATCGGCAACGGTGGTGTCCCAGATCATTCCGAACTGCATGATGTTGCCATCGATGCTGATGCTGGAGACGGCGTTCTGGTCGGCCCTGAGGTTGATGACGTAGATGTCGTACTCGATGTCGGCGTAGACCTGCTCGAAGTTGTCCTCTCCGACGTGGCGGATGGTGTCTGCCTTGTTTCCATTGTCGACGAACGCGAACTGGTTGTCCTCGTTGGCCCATCCGGCGAAGTAGGCGTTGGTGATGGTGGCCTTGACATCGTCGATCCTGACCTCGTTGCCGTTGTTGGCGTAGGCGGTGACGAACAGGGCGTCCTCGATGTAGTACTCGGTGGAGACGAGGGCATCGGTTCCGTCGGCAGCCTGGTCCTCCACGGGGGTGAAGGTGGCGTTGGGGCTGACGTAGACGACGTTGGTGTCGACAGAAGGGGATGCAACCGCGTCAAGCTCGACTCCGGAGACGGCTCCGGATCCGAGGTCGGTGACGATTCCGTCGTCGGCACCGGTGCTGTCGACCTGGGTGACTCCGACGTACATCTTGTCGGCAGTGGCGCTGCAATCCTTGGCGACGCTGACGATTCCGGAGACCTCGATGGTTCCGAAGGTCACGTTGGCGCTCTCGACGGTGAGGGTCCCGGTGACGGTGACCTTTCCGGCGAATCCGGCGTTGACGGCTGCGACAGAGGCCTCGGCGGCGATCTCGGTCTCGACGGCGACGTTCGTGGCGGCGACGCCGGTCAGTCCGATCTGGGCGGTGCCGGAGACGGTGACGGATCCGTCGACCTTCTCGGTGGTGGTGATGGCGGGCGCATCGGTGAGGGTTCCACGGAGGACGGCGGTCACGGTGGTGACGTCGTTCTTGGTCTCGGAGACGGTGGTGATGATTCCTCCCTTGACCTTGTCGAGGACGAAGGTTCCGTCGGCGACTGTCACGGTGGCGCTGGTCCTTCCGTTCTGGAAGTCGAAGTCGACTCCGTCGAGGGCCAGGCTGCTGAGGGTCAGGACGGCCTTGTCCATGACGTAGAGGGTGAAGTCCTCGGAGGTCAGGGCGACGTCTCCCTCGGTGACGGTTCCGTAGACCATGGCGCTCTCTCCGTCGACGTCGGCCATGACGGTGGCGAGGACGGACAGCGGGGAGATGACATAGTAGCCGTCGTAGGAGTAGTAGGCTCCCGCGATGAGGTTGACGTTGTTGGCGGTGGTCGTGTACTGGCTGGTGCTTCCGAGGAGCTTGAACATTCCGTTGACGATGGTCTGGGTCGGGTCGTCCTCGGCTCCGGGGAGCATCGTGTACTTGGTGTCTCCCTCATAGGTTCCGTCGACGGTGACGGTGACTCCCTTGTCGACATCGATGTCGGCGTAGGGGACGGAGAGGGTGACTCCGGCGGGGATGGTGATGTCCTTCTTGATGGTGATCTTCTCGGTGGTGGTGACGGTGACGACGTCGCCGGGCTGGGCCTCGGCGAGGGCGTTGTAGATGCTGGTGAACTTGGCGTAGTCGCCGTTCTTGGTGGTGACATCGCTCTCGACGGCGTTCTCCTTCACGTTGCTCTTCTTGAGGTGCTCGGTGATGAGGGTTCCGTCGACGTCGATGACGACGGTGCCGTTGGTGAACTTACCGCTGCTGTTGGCGGCGGCGTCGAAGGCGACGGTGACGGTGACGTCCTCCTTGATCAGGACCCTCTCGTCGGCGGTGTTGGCGTCGACCTCGACCCCGGCGGGGATGGTGATGTCCTCGTCGATGACGTAGGCCCCGAGGAGCTCGATGTCGTCGGCTCCCGCGGCGATGGCGGCGGCCAGGGTGGTGTAGGTGAAGACCTTGGAGCTTCCGGTTCCGCTCTCGTAGACGGCGGCCAGGATGTTGGTGATCTGGTCGAGCTCCACGTCGGAGGTGACGGTCCCGGTGACGGTGAGGTTGGCACCGGTGATGCCGGCCTTATCGTCGGTGGCGTCGACGGATCCGGCGACGGCCAGGGTTCCGGCGATGGTCATGTTAACGTTCTCGGCGAGGGTCAGCTCGGTCTCGGCGGCGACGTTGACGGTTCCATCGGTGATGGCGATGGTGGCACCGGTGTTGGCGGTGGTCGCGAGGGTGCTGGCGACATCGGCGGCTCCGCTGATGGCCATGTTGCCGTATCCGACCCTGGTGGCGTTGGTAGAGCCAGCGGGCTCCATCTTGACGATGAGGGACTCGGTGACGGTGACTCCGGAGACATCGGTGAAGGTGACGGATGCATCCTTGTCGTCGGCGATGGAGACGTCCTTTCCGTCGGAGTTTCTGAACTTCATTCCAGCGTCGGTGACGGTGTATTCACCATCGGCGTTGACGAGGTTCAGGACGGCTCCGTCGCGCATGAAGATCTTGACGTTCTTTCCGTCGGTGAGGGTGGTCTTGGGAGCGACCTCGGAGTCGATGGTGACGGTTCCGTTGTTGGTGAACTCGCCGGCGATCTCTCCGTTGACGTTGAGCTCTCCGCCCGCGGCGACGACGAGTCCGTCGATGTCGGCGGTGGCGTCGTCTCCGACGTTCATGTCTCCGGAGACGGTGATTCCCTTTCCAGTGGATTTGAAGGCGTTCTTACCCTCGAGGTTGAGGGTTCCGTTGATCGCCATGCTGCTTCCGGCGTAGGTGAAGATCATGTCATCGTTGTCAGCCTCGGCCTCGACGCTGATGGTTCCGTTGTTGACGACGTTACCGGAGGCGTTGATCTCGAGGGTGGCTCCCTGCTCGAGGACGAGGGTGGCTCCCTCCTGGATGGTCAGGAGTCCGTTGACGGTGATGTGACCGCCGGCGACGACGGTGACCTCTCCGGAGACGATGATCTCCTGGGAGATGGAACCGTTGACGGAGGTCCTGTTGTCGACGATGGATCCGTCGGACAGGGTGATGGTTCCGGCGGTAGCGGAGTTGTTGATGATGGTTCCACCGGTGTTGCTGATGTCGGAAGTGACGGTTCCGTCGATGGTGACGGTGGATCCGTTTCCGGCGATGATCTCTCCGCCGAGGATGGATCCCTTGATGTTGACCTCTCCGCCGACGAAGGTGATGGTGGACTGGACGGTCGCACCTGCGGCGTTCTTGTACTCGACGAGGGTGATCTCGGCGCTCCTCAGGACGTCGACGACGGCGTTGGAGGCGGTGGCGTCGATGGTGAGGTCTCCGGTGACGGAGATCTTGCCGGTGAACTTCAGGTTGGTGTTGGCATCGACGGTAATCACCGGTTTCTGAGAAGCGTTGATGTCGTAGTCGATGACGACGTCCTTGAGGGTGACGGATCCCTGGTTGACGGTCATGGAGCTGATGTTGGCTCCGCTGATCTCAACGGACTGGGGTGCAGTCTCTCCGACCACGGTGGTGGAGATGCTGAAGGTCTGATTCGCAGTGACGTTGTTGATGACGAGGGTCGCGTTGGCGGGGACGTCGTAGATCGCATTGTTAGCCACACCGTTGAGGGTGACGAGGGTGTTGCCGGCCCTGAATGCGTCGGCGACTTCGGTCGCGGCGGGAGCATCGAACTCGGCGGCGTTGGTGACGCCGGAGAAGTTGAAGGTGTAGGTGGTCTCTCCGACCTCGACGGTCACGTTGCCGGACTTGGGGACGAGGAAGGCGTATCCCTGATCGACCTCATCGGCGGTGTACGAGTCGAACTTGTACCAAGTGCCGTCAACAACCTCATGGATGTTGTCCTGATGGTTTCCGGTGTAGACCTCCTCCAGGGCGTTGTTGGTCTGTTTGATGGTGACGGTGTTCTCTCCGATCACGTTCTGGAGACCGTTGATCTGGATGAACGCGTATCCGGCGGCCCTGTCGGTGAAGATTCCGGAGAACTTTCCATCCTCGCAGTCGTCGTCGGCAGCGGCGGCGACCAGGGTTCCGGAGATAGTCATGGTGTTGTTGGCGTAGCTGGCCGAGGCTCCCTCGGGGAGGTCGAAGGCCAGTCCGTTGTAGGTGATGGTGCTTCCGCTCTGGGCGGTGAAGGAGCTGGCGATGACGACGGCGTCCTCGGCGATAGTCAGCGTGCTGTTGAGTCCAGTTGATCCGACGACCAGTCCGACACCGGCCATGTTGACGGTTCCGGTGATCTCCTGGGTACCGTAGGCCATGACGTACTTGCCGCTCAGGCCGCTGGTGTACTCGTTGTCGACGGCATAGCCAGCGACGGTGGCGAGGTCTCCGCCGTAGATGTGCTGGTAGCCGGTGGCTCCCTCGACGGCGTCGTCGATGCTGGTGAAGTAGGCGTTGATGACGGGGCTCTGGGTGAGAATCCCCGTGGTATTGACAGCGCTCACGCTGTAGATGATTCCGTTGACGGTGATGGTTCCGCTCTGGTATGCAATACCGGAATTGGCATCGCTGGTTCCGACCTGGTTGTAGACGGTTCCGTCGATGGTGAGGTTTCCACCGTTGACGGTGACCTTTCCACTGTCGATGATGTAGAGGGATTTGCCCTCTTTGAGCTCGAAAGGCTGCCCTCCAGAAATGGTGATGGGGCCAGTGACGGCGACGGCATCGTATTTCTCGAGAGCAGTGGTGAGTCCGTCGAGAGAGGTGGCCTTGGCATCGTCGGCGAAGCTGGGGGTCTCCAGCTCGGGGACGGTTGCGGCGTCAGCCTCGGACGGCATCGCCACGACGGCCACAGCGCACACAATCATGAGCATGGCGATGGCCGCAGCGAGATATTTTCCCGCATTTTTGTTCATATTCGAAGATATCATAGAGACATTTGGTTCGTTACTTCGAATTGTGTCCAGTTCCAGTACGTGCATATGGAAACTGTTCAGTTGGATTATCATCCAATCATAAAGCGGTCAAAGTCGAGAAGATGATTTCAGATGGCCTTTAGCTGTCATACCGTGCTGTATGCAATCTGTGACCACCTGTGTGCCTATACAATACATACTACTACAGTAGTATCTATCGTATTCAAATATGCAATACTTTAAGAACTAAGGATGTATGTACATTCCTATCCATCAGAGAATGATGCGCAAGCACATCCTCAACCAGATGGCAGAGAGGAAATATCATGTCAAACGACAGATCGATAGAACTGATGAACAAGGGCCTGGAACCTAATTTAGGTCCTGCCATCAAGACTGTCATGGAATTCATGTCCAGCATCGGGTGTTGGAAGGGTTTAGTGGAACTCGACGTTATCTTCAGTTACTATAAAAGAGGATTGGTCAAGGATGTGCCTGCTGAGACTCTTCTGATACCATTAGACGAGTGCCTTACTTCCCGCTTCGGCATGAATTGGATAGTCAGTTATCTGAACAACAACTTATGGGCTCAATATGTACCTAAACATGGACGCAAGGTAAAACTCCCAGTCCCTGTGATTGACAACACCAGCTTCATGAACAGACTTTTGGGATTCATGGGATCCAGTGTTGATTTTAGATACGAGGGTGACCCAGCTTTGGTTTCTATTCTGTTTCTCAGTTCTGTCGGAATGATTGCTTATCGCAAAAACGGAAAATGCAAAGAATCATTGAGGCCGTTTGATGAGTGCTTCCCGCTCTTCAATCACGACAGCCCGAATCCGATCCTGGTCGATATCAGACATGCAGTCATGCATAATAACGTAAAGATAGGCGAGAATGTGATATGTTTCGAAAACAGACACGGCGGAAACGAAGAAGTAGATTTTCGTATGACAGTCAGCACTGAGGCGATACAAGAAATAGCTTTGAGAGTCGCCCAAAAGATTCACATTCTTGATTTCCCAGACGATGTCAGCCATTATTTGGAAAAATTGATTAGAGATGTCGAACCGGTTCTGTCCGGACAAGTCGGGATCAATAATGCAACGTATGACATGGCTCTCAGAGTAACTATCATCAATCAAGTTGAATCCAGATGGCCGAGAACCAGGGAAGTAATCAAACGCTTGACCAATAGTAATGTAATATTAGGATGGCTCAACGAACACTTCTTGCTCGATAAGAGTGCAGAATCCAAGACAGATATGAGTCGGGACTCCAGAACAGATGAGGACTCAAAAAACAAGACGGATGATTTTCCTGACGACATCCGTGATAGGTTAGCGCACGAATGGTGGAATACTGATATATATCAAATCGGGCAGAGGAAGATAAACCCTGACAAGTATCTGACGAATCTCTATGTTGTGACAGAACTGACCTTTGTCATCTCTTATGTATATGCAATATGCGATGCTGCACACTATTCTGACTTGATCAAAAAGAATAATCCGAATTTCAAGTGGTCAGATTATTGATTATGATTTGAGTTGAGCGGTATCGCGCGTGAGGCTGCTCAATTCAATATCGAGGCCGCGAATCCCAATTTCACCTGGCCCACCGAGGAATGCATCCTCTGGTGAGTCGGGATCCGCACATACGGGCATCGACCGTCCCGAACGGATCCGCCCATGGAATCAGGGACGGGATATCATGCATCATGTCCGATTCCCAAACATTTTATTTCATTCAACTGAAACAACTATCAAATCTCTGATAAGTTTTCAGTTGACTGAAACAAATATAAACTTCAGCGGTTCCTTTCAGTATCATGAAAGGAAAGATGGTCCTCCGCCGCCGCTACCTGGAGAGGCTGGAGGAAGGCAGGGACGACACCGACGTCGTGAAGGTGGTCACCGGCATGCGCCGCTGCGGCAAGTCCACGCTGATGATGCAGTACATGGACCGTCTCAGGTCCGAGGGCGTCGCGGAGGATCATATAGTCTACGCCAACCTGGAGTCGAAGCAGTTCGAGGACATAACGGACTCCAAGGCCCTCAACTCATGGCTCGCCGACAGGATGCCGACGGACAGGACCTACGTCTTCCTGGACGAGGTCCAGAGGGTGAAGGGATGGGAGAGGACCATCAACTCCCTCCAGGTGGACTATGACGCTGACATATATGTGACGGGCTCGAACGCGTACCTCCTGTCCTCGGACCTTGCCACCTACATCTCCGGCCGCTATGTGGAGATCAGGATGCTGCCGCTCTCCTTCTCGGAGTTCCTCGAGCTCAATCCTCCAACACCGAAGGAGGACAGGAACAGGAGGCTCCAGCAGTACATCTGGACCGGCTCCCTCCCAGCGGTCGAGCTGGACAGGGACGAGCAGTACACCTCCGACCTCCTCCTTGGGATCTACAACACCGTGGTGAGGAAGGACATCCAGACCCATATCGGCGTTAGGGACCAGGTGCGCTTCGAGAACATCGTGAGGTTCGTGATGTCCAACATCGGGAACCTCACCAGCCGCAAGAACATCGCCGATACCGTCAAGGCATCCCCCAACACGATCGGTCGCTATCTGAGGGCGCTGGAGGACGCCTTCCTGATCTACAAGGTCCCTAGGTACGACATACGCGGGAAGAAGCTCCTGAAGACCCGCGAGAAGTACTACGTGTCGGACACGGGAATAAGGAACACCGCCCTGGGCCTGGCCGCCGGCAACGACATAAGCAGGCAGCTGGAGAATCTGGTGTACCTGGAACTCATCAGAAGGGGGTACAGGGTGATGGTCGGGAGCTACAGGGACAGGGAGGTCGACTTCACGGCCGTGAGGAACGGCGGGGTGGAATACTTCCAGGTCACGCAGACGATGCTGCCCGAGGACGTCTACGAGAGGGAGGTCAGGTCCCTGAGGGACGTGGGCGACAGCTACCCCAAGACCGTACTCTCCCTGGATTCGTTCCTGGTGCCCATAGAGGGCGGGATAAGGCACAGGAACATCGTGGACTGGCTACTGGACGACGGCGGGGAATAATCCGAAACGTATGCCGGGGTGCCTTCCAGGTCGCTGATCCGCCGTCCCAGGACACTACGCCCAGTGAATGGCAGACATGCGAGGGGGATGTGTCGGCATGCCCCTCTCGGGAGAAAACTGGAATTCAATTCCAGGAAATCCCCGAGCCCGCGTTTGACGAGTATCGCAAACCCCATGCCTTCCTCGGATCGAAGAGGGATTGATCCGAGACTTCCTCATCATCGCCCCCGTTCGTCCGACGGGGGCCCGTGCATTCGGACATCCAATGGGTCTGACACGTATCGGGCCCGTGTTCTGTTCCTGAATGGATGCTGGTCCCTGCCGACACGGTCCTGGAAGGGGTTGGAATTGGTATCTTGGGGTCCTCATCCGATGGTTTCCGAATGGTGCTGGCACATCTGTTCTTCTTTCTTTCGGCGGGGAACCAAATGTATCTATGATATCTTCGAATATGAACAAAAACAACGGCAAACTGCTCGCCGCCGTCATCGCCATGCTGATGGTCGTGTGCGCCGTGGCAGTTGTCGCGGCCCCCTCCGCCGATGCTTACGACCCCGTCGCGGGCAAAGAGCTCAGCGGAGAGAAAGAGGTCGGCAGTGTTGCCGAGCTCGAGGCTCTGGCCACCAACGGCATCATCGAGGTGCCTGCTGCGGGTGCAACCATCACCCTCACTAACGACATCGGCTCTGATGCCGATGCCGCGAATGTTGCATTCGTCCTTGCAGGAAACCTTACAATTAAATCCGCTGAGGGAAAGAACTACAACCTCTTCATCACCACCGATGGAACCACGGTCACCAGCGGAACCAACAACTACTCCACGGTTGTCTACTTCAATGCCGACAACCTCTCCTTCAACGTCGAGAACGCCAGCGTCTACCTCGACAACGCCACCGACAACAACCGTACCGACTCCATCTTCAACAGCCAGTACGGTACCACCGGCGGATACACCGCCACCGTCAGCGTCAAGAACGCCGACCTGACCCTGTCCCAGTCCGGCTCCGTCGTCTCCGGCGGATCCGGATCCACCTGGATCGCCGCCACCGGCGAGGGCAAAGTCTCCAACCTCAAGCTGGAGAACGCCGACCTCGTTTGCAACGGCACCGCCGCTTTCATGGACACCGTCATCACCACCACCGGCACCGCCAACACCATCGTCATGAACGATGTCGAGGTCGGACTCGTCGCCGCCGACGGCTCCAACATCGCCAACCTGGCCTACACCGTCAACGGTGCCAACGTCCAGGGACTCGCCTTCAAGGGAAAAGTCACCACCGACAACTCCACCTTCGAAGTCAACGACGCCAACAAGGACAACAACGCCAGCAGGGCTGGTGTCATCCTCTACACCGGTTCCGCAGTCACCATGGACGATGACTCCAAGATTTCCGCCGACACCGTCAAGGTCGCAGAGGACTGGAACGGAGACATCAAAGAGGATACCACTGACGCTGCCATGCCTACCGTCACCGGAGGTACCATCGACGGAGCCACCTTCCTCGCCTCCACCGGGGCCGGCGCCGCCAAGAATGCCGCCGATTACGAGCTGAACGGAACCACCCTCACCGGAACCAACACCGTCAGCGAGAAAGTCACCCTCTCTGCCGGAGCGGACGGAATCACCGTCGCCGACAACCTGAGGAACAGGGGAACCGTCGACACCGGATACGGAAAGGGACTGAACGTCGAGGGCAGGTTCACCAACAGCGCCGACGTCACCGGAACCACCGCCATCACCGGATCCGGATCCGTCACCAACGACACCTCCGGTAACATGGGAGTCGCCGTCGAGGCCCCCGGATACGTCAACAACAACACCTCCGAGCAGATCGTGTACGGAGACAGCATCGATACCAACTGGTACCCTGCCAAGCAGAATCTCACCGTACCTGAGGGACAGACCTGGACCATCACCAATGGCAACGTCATCGTCGTCCCCGGAACCCTGAACGTCCTCGGAAACCTCGTCATCGAGGAGGGCGGAGTCCTCATCATCGGAGGATCCGAGTGCGGAACCGACAAGACCAGGATCGGATTCGGAACCGCCAACGTCGAGGGCACCCTGACCGTCGAGGAGGGAGCCGTCCTGTCCGTCGCCTACGGAACCCTCAACATCGAGGGCACCGCCAACATCGACGGTACCGTCATGGTCGGATACGGACTCAAGGACAACGCGGACACCACCATGGCCGCCGGATTCTTCGACGAGAATGGTGCCATCCGTGCCGACTCCGAGATTGTCAAGAACACCAAGGCCACCGTCAACGTCAACAGCAACACGACCCTCTCCGACTCCTCCAGCCTCTACCAGGTTGACGGAGCCAAGATCGTCGTCGCCCAGGACGTCACCCTGACCCTCGAGGGCCAGTTCAAGGACAAGGTCACCTTCGACAACAGCGGAGCCATCATCATCGACTCCGAGCCCACCGACATCGACAGCAACCTTCTCCCCTGCCAGGTGAACATCAACATCAACATGATGGCCGACGGAGCCTCCGTCGAGGTTCAGAAACTCGCCATGGCAACCGGGGGATACCTCTACATCACCGATGCCAGCCTCATCGTGAAGGACGAACAGACCATCGGATCCACCGCCGGCGTCACCGCCAACGGTCTCGGATTCAGCTCCTCCGGAACCAACTCCACCATCTCCGGCCTGACGGTCGTCGAGAACTTCAGCGTCAAGAAGGTGGACGGCGTCGACAAGATCACCAACGTCATGGACATCTCCGGAAGCATCGCCGCCGACTACAATGGCAATGACAATGGAAACCCTGCTGCCGTCGTTGAGCTCGGACAGGGCAACTTCACCGTCTCCGCTGCCGAGAACGATGCCGCCGCCCTCTCCATCGGGGAGAACACCAAGCTCACCATCAGCAGCACCGCCAAGCTGACCGTCTCCGGATACGTCCCTGTCTCCGACAAGGCTCTGAACAACGGAATCGTCAGCACCGGAACCATCACCCTCGCCGACGCCGGACACATCTACATGCCCGAGTTCGAGATCGGCGGAACCGTCAACGCCGCGCACTACGTCACCAAGGTCAACGCCGACGACTACAGCAACTACGTCACCGTCGACGAGGCCATCGCAGCCGCCAACGCGGACAGCACCATCGACGAGATCACCCTCTACGGAACCAACACCGTCCTGACCTCCGCCACCGTCCCCGCCATCGACTTCACCTTCAAGGACGACAAGACCGTCCTGAACATCGGAGACGAGGACAACAGGGACGTCAGGCTGGACATCGCCGCCGGTGCCACCTACGGCAGGGTCGGAACCACCAACGTCCTCGGAACCCTGTACTTCAACGACAGGACCGACCTGAAGGCCGCCGAGACCACCATCAAGGCCGACGTCGTCTCCAAGCAGGTCGACGCCGACGGAAAGCTCACCAAGAACGGATGGGCAAAGTACACCAACATCTACACCGCCATGACCGAGGCCACCGCCGGAGACGTCATCAACGTCTTCGACGCCACCAAGGTCACCCTCGACAAGGACTTCACCGTCAAGGAGGGCGTCACCCTGGTCATCCCGTTCGACTCCCAGATCGTCATCAACAACGGAGTCACCCTGACCGTCGCCGGAACCCTCCAGTCCGACAGGCCCAACGAGGGCATTGTCGCCGAGAAGCAGTTCGCCACCAAGGCCACCACCGAGAAGGACAAGGAGGCCTCCGCCATCGTCGTCACCGGCACCCTGAAGGTCATGGAGGACGTCGTCTACGAGGCGTCCAACACCACCAAGAACACCCTGGACGACGGATCCTACATCTCCGGAGCCTACTTCACCGACGGCGACTACAACTACGTCACCACCGTCGCCACCGCTGTCTCCGCCGCGGTCCTCCCGACCGTCCTCGACGAGATCGTCATCTACGGAACCGTCTCCGAGGGAGACACCACCTTCACCGCCACCGACGACTGCGCCGTCATCAAGATCGGTGCCAAGGCCGAGGTCACCCTGACCTCCCTGGTCCTCGCCAACGGGGCCCAGCTGGACTCCGACGCTGCCGGTGTCTTCAGCGGAACCGTCACCGTCGGCGACGCCAGCATCGAGGCCGTCAAGGTCAAGGGACTCGACGTCGACTCCGAGAACGGACTCGTCATCACCGGAGCCAACGTCAACTACCCCGACCCGAACGACAAGAACACTCCCAAGAAGAACCTGGCCACCCTCAACGTCACCGCCGGAACCGTCATCGTCAGCAGCGCCAACGCCGCTACCGCCGCCGTCACAGGCGACGTCACCGTCGATGCGGATGCCACTCTGACCGTCCCCGCGACCAGCACCTCCGTCTCCGCCACCTACGGCACCATCGACGGAAAGCTGTTCGTCGCCGGAACCGTCACCGTCGCCGGTGGACAGACCCTGACCGTCGACGACCTCTTCGTCGCCGGAACCGTCACCGTCGCCGCTGCCGATGGAACCAACTCCAACGGAAACCTGAGAATCGTCAACGGAATCATGTACGTCGGTCTCGACGACGAGTTCGCCGTCACCAGCACCTCCGCCGCCGTCAACGGAACCGTCGGATGCGACACCATCTACGCCGCCGCCGGAACCACTGTGGCCGTCGACGAGGATGTGTTCGACAACAGCACCGAGTACTACGTCGAGGATGCCCTCTGGATCACCGCCTACACCAGCGAGCCCGCTCTCGGTATCGATGGAGACACCCTCGAGAACACCATCAAGGCCGCCGTCCCCGTCGAGAACGCCTGGTTCAACGGAACCTGGCTCGATGCCGACGGAGTCTCCGCCAACGAGAAGAGCGTCGGACAGGTGGCCGCGGTCTATGCCCAGGTCAAGTATGACGTCTACGTCATCAACCTCAGGGCCGACCAGAACGCCATCTCCAGCATCAGCATCGACAACAACATCATGCAGTTCGGAATGATCAGCGATGGAAAGGGCAGCTTCTTCTACGGCTACACCGCAGTCGTCGAGGCCGGAGCTCACACCATCAGCTACCAGCTGGCCAACGGATACTCCGGACAGGGCGTCCTGAGCGTCGACGGAGTCCAGCAGTCCGGACTGACATTCACCGCCGAGGGCGAGCTGTCCACCGTTTCCGGATACGACTCCCCTGTCAAGGTCTACAACCTCCAGCTCTCCGGCTTCGAGAAGTCCGGCTACGTGCCCGACTCCCCCGACACCGGAGACAGCGACTCCGGCGAGACCGGAATGACGATCACCGACTACCTGCTGATCGTCCTCGTCGTCCTCATCATCGTCATGGCCATCATCGTGGCCATGCGCCTGATGAGGAGCTGATCGCGAACCATCCAACAACCTGAAGAGGAAACCCCGAGGGGTCCGTGAGGACCCCTCCAAAGGGATGGGGAGCAATAGCAAGAGAAAGTAACCAATCACCTGAAGAGCAAACACAGGCGGTCCCGAAAGGACTGCCGACCCTCCGAGAGCGGAGGGATCATTCTTCCTCAATGAGAGATCCGAACGGATTGTTCGGGAGAACGATGATAAGTCCGATCCGACGGATCTGGAGAATGCTGTGCCGACCGGGTGCCGCCTTTGGCGGCACCGGATCGGCGGGACGGCCCTACCTGGCCGTCGGGGTTTCCTGTTCAGGTTACTAGATGATTCGTCTGCCTTCGACCCATCCCTTGGGAGAGGTCCTTACGGACCCCTCGGGGTTTGCTTTTCAGGTTGAGGGACGGAATCTTACCTTCAGCTCCTCATGAGCCTCATGGCCACGATGATGGCCATGACGATGATGAGGACGACGAGGACGATCAGCAGGTAGTCGGTGATCGTCATTCCGGTCTCGCCGGAGTCGCTGTCTCCGGTGTCGGGGGAGTCGGGCACATAGCCGGACTTCTCGAAGCCGGTGAGCTGGAGGTTGTAGGTGACAGTCTTGTCGGTGCCAGTCGGGTTGCCCTCGGTGGTGAAGGTCAGTCCGCTCTGCTGGGTTCCGTTGACGGTCAGGACACCCTCTCCGGAGTAACCGTTGGCCAGCTGGTACTGGATGGTGTGGCTGCCAGCGGCGACGGTGATGGTGTAGCCGTAGTACCATCCAGCGTTTCCATCGGTGGCTACTCCGCCCTGGATCATTCCGAACTCCATCAGGTTTCCATCGACGGAGATGCTGCTGATGGCGTTCTGGTCGGCCCTGAGGTTGATGACGTAGATGTCGTAGTTGACCTTCGCATCGACCCTGGCGCAGTCCTCGGCTCCGACGACGGGATCGTACTCGACGTTGTCGTACTTCTCGCCGATGACCTTGCCCTCCTCGTCGGCCCATCCGTAGAGGTAGGCGTTGGGGACGGAGGCGGTGATCTCGGAGATCTTGACAGGGGTGGCCGCAGTGCCGTTGGCGTAGGCGGTCACGACGAGGGCGTCCTCGGCGTAGTAGGCGGTGACCTTGAGGGCGTTGGTTCCGTCCTCGGCCTGGGCATCGATCGCGGTGAAGGAGGCGGAGGGTCCGACGTAGGCGACCCTGTCGACGGTCACGTTGGAGATGGTTCCGGCACCGAGGTCGGTGATGACGTTGGTGGTGGCGTTCTTGGAGACGCCGAGGTACAGGGTGTCGACGGAGGCGGCGGCCTTGTCGGCGACTGCGACGGTTCCGGTGACGTTCATGGTGGTGAACTCGACCGCGGTGCTCTTGACGTTGAGGGTTCCCTCGACGGTGACGGTCTCGTCGAACTTGACGGAGTCGACTCCAACGACGGCGTCCTTGGAGACGGTCATGGGAACTCCGAAGGCGGTGGCGTCGGCGATGTCGGCGGTGCCGGAGACGGTCACGGAGGCCTTGATGTCATCAACCTTCTCGTTTCCGACGGTGAGGTTGGTCTTCACGACGTTGCCGGTGAGGGTGGCGGTGACGGTCTCGTTGTCCCCGTCGATGGCGGTCTCGGCGGTGATGACTCCTCCCATGACGTTGGTCAGGGCGAAGCTTCCGTCGGCGGTGGTGACGGTTCCGTTGACCCTGGACTTGTCGGCGGCGAAGTCGAACTTGACACCGTCGAGGGTGAGGTCGGTCACGGTGAGGTTGGCGTTCGCGGTCATGACGACGGCGAAATCGTCCTCGGAGGCCAGGGTGACGGCTCCCTCGGTGACGGTTCCGTAGATCTTGGCGTCCTCGCTCTCGACGTCGGCCATGACGGTGGAGAGGACGGACAGCGGGGAGATGACGTAGAAGCCGTCGTAGGAGTAGTAGGCTCCGGAGACGTACTGCCTCATCTCGTCGGTCCAGGTGTTGGACACCTTGAACATGCCGTTGACGATGGTCTGGGCGGGGTCCTTCTCATCCTCGGGGTTGGTCATGTCGTAGGCACCCTCTCCCTCGTAGGTTCCATTGACGGTCACGGTGACACCGTCGTCGACGACCACGTCGCAGTCGCTGGGGACGACGAGCTTGACGTCCTCGGGGATGACGATGTCCTCGGTGATGGTCAGGGTTCCGGTCTTGGTGATGTTGATGACATCTCCGGCCACGGCCTCGTCGAGGGCGACGTAGATGCTGGTGAACTTCTTCTCGGGCTCGTTGTCGACGATGACGTCGCAGACGACGTTGTTCTGGACGACTCCGCTCTTGTCGTAGTTCTGGGCGATCAGGGTTCCGTTGACGGTGATGACCTTCGAGCTGTTGATCAGCTTTCCGCTGGCGTTGGTGGCGGCGTCGAAGGCGACGGTCACGGTGACATCCTTGTCGACGGTGACGGTGATGGCGCTGTTGGCGTTGACCTTCACGTTGGCGGGGATGGTGATGTTCTCGGCGATCTTGTAGTTGCCCAGGAGATCGATGTCGTCGGCTCCGTCGGCGATGGCGGTGGCCAGGGAGGTGTAGACGTTGACGGCGTCCTTTCCGGTTCCGCTGGTGTACCAGGCGGCGTTGACGGTGGTGGTGGCGATGGTATCGTCGGAGGTAATCTTTCCGGTGACGTCCACGGTTCCGGTGCCGTTGATGGAAGTCTCCTCGGCGGTGGCGTCGACGGATCCGGCGACGGCCAGGGTTCCGTTGACGGCGAGGGTGTAGCCCTTCACGAAGGAGAGGGTGGCGTCCTCGGCGACGTTGACGGTTCCTCTGACGACGGTGATGGTGGCCTTATCGAGAGTGTCATCGACGTTGGAGGCGATGCCGGCGGCTCCGGAGATGCAGAGCTTGCCGTATCCGTTCCTGGTGGTATCATCGGGATCCGCGGTGGCGGTGTCCTTCTCGACCTTGGTGGTCAGGGAGTCGGTGACGGTGATTCCGGAGACGTCCTGGAAGGTGACCTCGGCGGGGTTCTTGATGGGCTTGTCGGCGTTCTGGTACTTGAAGGACATCTTGTCATCGGCGACGTCGACGGTTCCGACGGCATTGACGAGGTTCAGAACGGCCCCGTTGCCCATGTTGACATCGAGGTCGCAACCGACCTCGGTGTCGACGGTGACGGTTCCGTTGTTGACGATGGCTCCGGTGGCGTTGCCGTAGACGTACAGGTTGCCTCCGGCGGCGACGGTCATACCGGTGATGTTGGCGGCGGCCTCCTCACCGACGGTGACGGTTCCGGCGACGGAGATGTCGGTTCCGGTGCTGCCGTTAAAGGCGTTGGCGAAGGAGTTGGCGCCCTGGAAGTCGATGGCTCCAGTGGTGCTGACGTCCATGCTGCTTCCGCCGTAGCGGAAGGTCTCGTTGCCCTCGGTTCCGGCCTGGACCTCGATGGTTCCGTTGTTGACGACCATTCCGGTGGCTCCGATGGCGAGGTAGGATCCCTCCTCGAGGATGAGCTTGGCACCCTCGGCGATGGTCAGGGTTCCGTTGGAGATGATGTGTCCTCCCTTGGCGACGGTGACCTCGCCGGTGACGGTGATGTCCTGGCCGAGGGCTCCGTTGATGGAGGTCTGGTCGATGACGGTGGTTCCATCCTTGAGCTCGATGTCTCCGAGGGACGGGGCGTTGTTGACGATCTTTCCGCCATTGTTGACGAAGGCGCTGGTGACGGTTCCGTCGATGGTGACGGTGGCGCCCTCCTCGACCTGGATGGTTCCGCCGTTGACGGTTCCCTTCAGGTTGACGGCGACGTCGTCGAAGGTGACGGTGTTGGCGAAGGTGACGGTCGCGCTCCTGGGGACCTCGACGATGGATTTGTCGTCGGTTCCGACGAACTTGACTCCGTCGATGGAGGTTCCGTCGGCGATCCTGAGAGTGGTGCCGGCTCCGACGGTGACGACTCCGTCCTTGACCATGTCAGGGCTGTACATCACGACGGATCCCTTGGTGATGATGATGGTTCCAGTGACTCCATCGAATTTGGCGCTCTGGGTCTTGTCGCCGTCGACGGTGTTGATGGCGAACTCGCTGTCAGCGGTGGAGTTCTCGATGACGAGGGTCTTGTCGGCAGGGACCACAATGGGGGTGGTGCTGCTGGTCAGTTTGGATCCGTCGATGGAGACCTCGCTGATGTTCTCGTCTTTCAGAGCATCGTTAGCGGAGGCGGCATCGGTGGCGGTGGCCTTGTTCTCGACGTCGAAGTTGAAGGTCAGAGCGAGGTCCGCGTTGGTGTCCTTTCCGTTGAAGGTGACACTGACAGGGGATCCGTCGGTGGGGATGAGGAACCAGTAGCTTCCGGTCTCGTTACCGGTGAGGGTCGTGGTCTTCTTGTCGTTGGGGAAAGACTCGGTGCCGTCCTCCTTGGGGTAGGCGTCGTTCATCGCGGGGTTGGTCTGGTCGACGGACTCGTAGTCGCTCAGGGTGACGGCGATTCCGACGATGGACCAGCTGGAGGTGACACCGTCGAAGAGGCCGTTCCAGTCGGCTCCGGTGGCATCGAGGTCCGCGATAGCTGCAGTGCCGGAGATGCTGACGGTGTTGCCGCTGACGGTACCGGTGGTTCCCTCAGGGATGGTGTAGACGATTCCGTTGTTGGTGATTCCGGTGGGGATCACTCCGGTGGAGCCTCCGACGATGAAGAGGGCCTGGCCCTCCGCGACGGTCAGGGTCTGGCTGGTGAGGGTGATGTCAGCAGGGACGTTGCCGTTCTTGAAGTAGGCGCGTCCGTCGGTGACGGCATCGTTGCCGGTCTTGTCCCACCTGTAGCCGACGTAGGAGTCGGCGTTGATGACGCTGGGGTTCTCTTCGGCGGTGACGTCCTCGGACCAGATCTGGAAGTTGCTGGTCAGCTCGGTGGCGTCGTCGATGTTCAGGGTGGAAGCTTTGTCGACGTTGATGTCTCCCCAGCCGTTGTTGCTGAAGAAGGACTCGTTGACGGTGGCGACGGAGTTGGTTCCGACGGTCAGTCCGGCACCGGTGCTGTCCTTGACGGTGACGTTGTTCAGGGTGACGTCATCGGCATCGTAGACGTTGACTCCGTAGGCACCGGCGAAGGTGACATCGTTGAGAACGACTTTGTCCTCGTTGTATTCGATGCTTATGAGGTTCTTGTCTCCCTGGCCAGAGGTGCTAAAGTCCTTGGCGGCGGAGATGGTGTGTCCGTTACCGTTGATGGTAAGTGCTCCGGTCACGGTGATAACGGAACTTACGGTGACATCCGCGTCGAGGGTGATAACGCCGTTTGCATCGGCACCGTCCAGGAATTCGTCTCCTGTGACCGCATCGGACGACGGGATGGCGGCGACCGCGAACACGCACATGATCATGGCGAGCACGGCGACCGCTGCGAGGAGCTTGGTTTTCTCCCCATTTTTGTTCATATTCGAAGATATCATAGAGACAATTGCTCCGTTGAACTTCGTTCGAACGGATTCTCGGAATATGCTGCCAGAACCAGTCGGTCGATTCCTTTATACCTGCGACCCCCGGTGGATGAGGATATGCCTACGAACGCCCAGAATCCCACACGGAGATCCCACTTCATCCCTCAGGCGTACATGGAGAGATTCGCCAGCTAGGACGGATCTGCGAAGGGAAAGGTCTACTTCTACAACACACGCAGAAGGAGAGGATTCCTCACGTCGCCGAACAATGTGTTGTTCATAGAGAAACTCTATGAATCCAAGGATCGTCCAATCAACTTCACCGAGAAAGACATCGCGAGGATAGAGCGTGAATGCGAACCGATGATAGATGGTATGCTTTAGGGAACCATCACGGACTGGGAGCAATGGCGCAAGGTTCTGAGATACGCGAGTCTAATGATTGCGAGATCCCCCGCCACCGACATATTCTACGACGACAGGTTCGGGCCGGAATATGAGAGCAGGATCTGTGAGACAAACCGCCGTCTGAGACAGATGGCCATAGACAGCTCTGAGAAGGAACTCGCGGGGAAACCGATGGAGAGCTACGGGTGTTCGTTCGTATCGTGGGAACATGATGCGCTAATAACCTGCGATTTCCCCGTGATGCCATGCAACCTGTTCGACATTCACAAACATTGCAAGGAGTATCGGGAGCGCGGCATGTGTTTGGACGGCTACATCTTTCCACTGTCCCCGAGGGGATTATTCACAATATTCAATCTGGAAGACGCAGAGATCTTCCAAAGAGAGTTCTGTCAAACCGCGGGTCTGATGAATCCAATTGCGATCAATTGTATAGCTACCCACTATGCCTTGGAATATCTTATGGCCAGAAGTTCAGACCAGATTAATCAGGACTTGATTGATAAGATTCCATCGAATCCCGAATCCGATCTGGCGTATGAGTATATGACGAGACTTCGCAGAACTTCCAAGTACTATGATCCGTCCGAGCGAGGGGCGGGACGGCTGACGCCGTCCGGCCCCGGGCTTCATGCCCGAGGGGCCGGGCGGTCGATCCTCCGCCGGACGCGGTCCGGCGGTTGGAACGAAGGGATCAACAACCATGTTCCCATGCCGGCGCCCGTCAGGGCGCTGGCACATGATCTCTCGTCCCGTTCCAATGTTAACATTTGTATACATCATATCAACAAATGTTAACATCCGAGAACGAACGGTCAAAGGGTTTCCCGGGGGCGGGCATCCGCCCGCCCCCGGGGTTCTCATAGAATCCTCGCTAGCACCACGACGACTATCAGTAAAACCAACAGCCCGATGGCGACCCAGAGCAAGAGATCGCCGTCGCCCTCCCCGCCGGGTGCCTCTGGCACCTCGACGGTGAAGGTGGTGACGTCCGCACCCTGGGAGTTGTACGTGGTCAGCGTGACCGTGTAGGTCCCCGGATCGGAGTAGTAGTGGGTGACGTAGTTGTCGGTCGAGAGCGTCCCGTCGCCGAGGTCCCAGAGCAGGGACGTGTAATCCCTGGAACCCGTCGCGTCGCAGAGGATCGTGCCGGCCATCCGCGGGACGGCGGAGACGGTTCCCTGCGAGGTGGGCGTGGTGGTGAAGACGAGGGTCTCGACCCAGAAGGCGTAGAGGGTGATGTCCTGCGTCACGGGGGTGTTGAAGTCGTAGGGGACGCGGGATGTCGGGGAAGTGCTCCAGCAGTCGAAGACGTAGCCTTCGAGGGTGGGGTTGGAGGGTGTGAGGGCGGTCTGGCCGGATTCGATGATCTGGGAGGGGATGGTGGTGGAGGAACCGGTGGAGAAGGTTACGGTGTGTGTCTGGGGCTGGAATGGGTCGTCGTCGAAGACGAAGGCGAGACGGGACCCCACATATATGCTGGATGTCCCGACGTATGAGCAATTAATAGCCGAAATGCCTCCGAACTGTGCGACAGATATTATTGAATCCGTAGTTGTGGGGGCGCCTCCAACCAGCATGATGCGTGTTCCCGTATCATTTGTGGTTATGGCCGCGTCATATAGCAAAGGCGTCGACGCCATCGATGTCGGCATACCCCATATCTGGGTTTCGGTTGAGGGGCTGCCTGCATACACTCCAGTTAAACCCAGAGGTAGTTTTCCATTCGGATTGGTTATGTATGTTCCAGACGTTGTTCCTGTTGGTACCGCGGATTGATCGATATAGTATTCGAGCGAATCAATTACCACGCCGTCAACATACTCTTCGGTGGATCCCCATGCGTTTTCGATGAAAACCTTGACGGGGGTACAATATCCTGCAGAGCCAGTTGTTTTGTCTCCAGCGTAAGGTCCAGAGCTGTCGAGTTGTCCCGTGGTTTCCGCATATCCATCGAATCTATTGTAATTGAAACTACCAGTCCCAGCAACCGATTGGGAATTCCAAGATCCCATAACCGATACAGCGCAGAAACGATACAACTGCCACTGGTAGAAGTTCCATAACATGGCGCAACCGTTTGTTTCGTCATTAGAGGTGTTGACAAGTTGATTGTTTGCCCAACCGCGCATGATGATTGGTGTTGTAGCTGTTCTTGGGTCCATCTCTGTGAATGATGTTAAGATTGCCTTACCATTGACAGTCCAAGTGCTAGCCTCATAAACTCCTATCCCGATGTAGCCGTAGACGTGTCCATCTATGGTGTGCGCGTAGGCAGTTCCGCCAGCATCTGGGTCGTCGGTGAGAATCAGATTCCCGTTCGAATCCGTGAGCCAGTACACTGTCGGGAGACACCACATCACATTGTACCGTTGTCCGGCAATGCTTGTACCATCGACAAGCCTGGTCAGGTCATCGGGATCCAGATGGCCAATCATCTTGTTGTCCTGTGCAGGATCGAATGCCGCGTAGAACGAGCCGAAGGGGCCATATCCATCCTCGTCGAACGCCCAGGACCCGCTGTTCGTACCATTCACGCTGGTGTAGCTGCCAGTGGACGATGATGTTCCGATGGGTGTGTAGTTTCCCTCAATGGTGCCATCGGTATGAATGACATAGCGATAGTAGTCGTCCGAATCCGCCGACACGTCATCGAAGGAGATGATCGAAATCAAGCAAATCGCCACCGCAAGGACGGCGAATTCCCTGAGATGTTTGACGGAGGTGGCCATCAGACCACCTCCGCAATGGGTTCAGAGCAGCCGAGTGATGACCACGGCGGCGAGGATGGCTGCCAGGAGGATGACGGGGACCCACAGCAATATGCTGTCATTGCCCCCCCCCCCCAGCGAGATTCTCGGGCACTTCGACAGTAAATTTCGTGACGTCGGTGCCGTAGTTATTGTACGCGGTGAGGGTCACGGTGTACGTTCCGGGTTCGGAGTAGTAGTGCGTGACATAGGTGTTGTCGGAGAAGGTGCCGTCGCCCAGGTCCCAGAGAAGGGATGTGTAGTCCGAGGACAGGGTTGCGTCGCAGAGGATGGTACCTGCAAGGCCGGACACGGCCTTTACGGTGCCATCGGATGTAGGTATGGTCGTGAACACGAGTTCGTCGACCCACTGTGCATGGAGGGTTATGTCCTCCGTAACGGGCTGGGAGAAGTCAAAGGGCTCGCCGTCGCTGGTGTACCAGCCCGCGAAGACGTGATCCGCAAGGACTGGATCGTCGGGTTCCTTGACAAGGCCGCTGGCATCGGTGGTGGCGTTGGGGACGTCCGATCCGCCGTTGGAGTTGAAGACGACTGTATATGTTGGTGTGACTGGTTCGTCTATGAAATAAATCGTGAAGTGTGCTGGAGTTATTTCATCGGCCTGTGCTGGATTCTTGAGGTGGGCATCGAACTGCCCAGACTTTGTCACAGTGCCTACGATGGTATAGTCATCACTGATTAGGCCAAATCCAGGAGATATGTCATAGAATCCCTCACCACTAGATGGCTCACCATACCTGAACACGGTGCCGACGAGGAAATAGGCACCATCGTGCTGATTACACTGAAGATAAATTGTCAGACCACCGAATGTTCCCCAGTATGGATCTTCGGGGGTTCCAGAACCACCTCTCGTAGCGGCTTCTCCATCTTCTGAGAAAACCATAATCATCCCAGACAACGATGAAATGATGATAGCCAGGATGGCGATTCCGCACATCCCCTTGTTTAGGTTTGTAGAGGCGGTCATTCGACCGCCCCCTCGGCCATAGCAAGATCAGAGGAACCTTCTAACGACCAGACCTCCCGCGACGAGTGCCAGCAGTCCGACTGCGGCGTAGAGAAGGAGTTCATTGCCCCCCCCCCCGACGGACTCTTCGGGCACATTGACTGTGAATTCCGTGGTATCACTCCCGTGTTCGTTAAAAACAGTTAGAGTCACCTTGTACCGGCCCGGTTCGCCATAGTAGTGTGTGACGTAGGTGTTGGTCGATGTCGTTCCGTCACCGAGATCCCAGAGAAGGGAGGTGTAGTCGGAGGACAGCGTGGCGTCGCAGAGGATCGTGCCTGCGAGACTGGAAACAGCCTTGACGATGCCATCCGATGTGGGAATGGTGGTGAAGACGAGCTCGTCCACCCACTGGGCATAGAGGGTTATGTCCTCGGAGATCGGCTGCGAGAAGTCGAAGGGTTCGCCATCGTCCGTGTACCAGCCTGCGAAGATGTGGTTCGCCAGGACCGGGTCGTCGGGTTCCTTGACGAGTCCGTCGGCATCGGTGACGAAGTTGTCCACTGTGGAACCGCCGTTGGAATCAAAGATGACGGTGTATGTTTTGATGGGTTCTAGACATGTTATGGTATAGCTGTAACCGCCCGTAGAGTAGGAGATCATCACATCGGTTGAACCATAGGCTGAAACCGTGCCTCCGAGCTGGTCGATGCTGTTGTCCGTCCAGACATAGATGCCCATGTCATCGTTCGACAGGGAGAGAACAAGCGGTTCATTCTCCTCCCTGACGTCTATGACCGCACCAAGCGAGACGTAAATCGTCTCGAACCAGTCCCCGTGCTTCGTAATGCCAGAATATGTGGCGGTGGGGCTGCTGACGTTCACCGAACCGTCGTACGATCCCAGATCGGTCACTCCATTCGGATCGAGACTGACAATCAGGATGTAGAATCTGCTGTAACTGTAATCCGCAAAAATCTCCGCACATCCGTACCCGGAGACGGTTCCATCGACACCGCCGTACAAGTCGTCATTGTACAGGCCGAGGTCGTTATTCTCACAATCGAAACTCTGATTCTCATCTCCAAGGGACAGACTCACGTCCGCACCAATGGTTACGTAGAACACCTTGTTGCTGGGAAGCGTTGTTCCCACGCTGTTTATAACTATCCCAGAATAGGCGGCGTCTGGGGTGCTGAGATTCTCCCCGCCAGCGTACGTCCCGAGATCGGTAACCGCGTCGGAATCGTCCGCAATCAATGGGACGAACGCCATCGCGGATGCCAAAGCGAGAATCGTCACGAAGGCCGTCTTGAGGTTTACAGGGGCGGTCACGCGACCGCCCCCATGGAGTGGTCAGAGCAACCGCAATGCGACGACTGCGATGAGAATGGTTGCGAGCAGTCCGACTGCGATGTAGAGGAGAAGGTTGTCATGCCCCCCCCCCCGGTCGAGCTCTCGGGAACCTCGACAGTGTATGTAGTGACATCCGTTCCGTGTTCGTTGAAGACGGTGAGGGTTACCTCATAGGTCCCGGGCTGGCTGTAGTAGTGTGTCACATACGTGTTGGTGGATGTGGTCCCGTCCCCGAGATCCCAGAGGATCGACGTGTAGTCGCTGGATTGGGATGCGTCGCATACGATGGTTCCCGCCATCATCGGGACGGCCTTGACGGTACCGCTGGATGTTGGAACCGTGGTGAAGACGAGTGTCTCGATCCATTTGGCGTGGAGCGTTATGTCCTCTGATATGGGTTGGGAGAAGTCGAACGGGATGTTGTCCTCGGTGTACCAGCCGCCGAAGATGTATCCTGAGAGAACGGGGTCCTCGGGGGCGGTGACGATGCCGTCTGTGTCGGTTACCTGATTGGGGACACTGGAACCGCCTTCGGAGTCAAAGACGACGGTGTGAGTAGGGGCCATACACACAACCGTGAACAGTGATGCCTCGGATCTGAAAATCGTGGTTCCATAGCCTTCGACCGTCCCATACAATATCTCCATGTCAGCAATGGAGAGATTCAGATCGTTGCGTTCCAGATTCGTGCTCATTATGGCACCCTGGACCCAAACCTCCGACCCATCAGAGACGTAGACGACGAGATTCGAACCGTCGATCAAATTCCAAAAGTCGGTATAGCCACGTATTTCAATCTTGGAATACGTCTTCTCTGGCGAACTCATGTTGGGTCCGCCATCGTATGTTCCGAGATCGGAACTGCCGTTCGGGTCGATGCAGGCGACGTAGAACGAGAACTTGGAGAAAAACTCCCCCTCGGCTGTGATCTCCACATACCCCTGGCCGGTGATCGTCCCGCTGATTCCGCCATAGATTCCAACACTCGAATCCTCCTTCAATCCGAGTTTGTCCTTCGAATCGATGGTGAGTCCCCCGATGTCGTTCATGACGAAAGTGATCTCCGATCCGGGGGAGACGTAGTAAACCTCGTTGTTGTCAACGAATGCTACGGTTGTCCATACATTGATGCCGGAGTAGAGCGCCGTCGGAGAACTGACATTCTCCCCCTCTTGGGCGTAAACTCCGAGATCCGTGACCGCATCCGAATCGTCCGACATCATCGGTACGAACATCAGCGCCGAGACGATCGCGATTGCGGCCACGGCTATGGTTTTGAGGTTCGAGAGGGTGTTCACTGGAACACCCCCTCATTTGTCATCAGTTCACAGGAGACGTCTGAGGACCAGACCTCCCGATACGAGTGCCAGGATGGCGACGAGAACGTAGGGCAAGAGGTCACTGCCCCCCCCCCCCTGCCGGCATCCTCGGGCACGTTCACAGTGAATTCCGTGGTATCACTCCCATGTTCGTTGAAGACCGTGAGCGTCACCGTGTACTGCCCCGGAGAGGCGTAGCTGTGGGTGACGTATGTGTTGGTGGAGAACGTCCCGTCCCCCAGGTCCCAGAGGATGGACGTGTAATCGGAAGATTGGGTGGCGTCGCAGACGATCATGCCCTCCATCATCGGGACGGACTGGACCGTGCCGTTGGATGTGGGAGTCGTGGTGAACACGAGCTCGTCGACCCATTGGGCGTGGAGGGTGATGTCCGATGTCACGGGCTGGGAGAAGTCGAAGGGCTCTCCGTCGTCGGTGAACCATCCCGCGAACACATGGCCCGCGAGGACGGGGTCCTCGGGGGCGATGACGTATCCGTCGGAGTCGGTCACCTGGTTGGGGACATCGGAACCTCCGTTCGAGTTGAAGGTTACGGTGTGGCTGGGGCCCAGACACACTAGCCCTATGTCGATGTGAACGATACCGTCCCACATCACCAACCATTCGCCGTAGCCTGGGACTGTCCCATCAATCACCTCCAACCCTCTCCCATTGGTAGACGAGATGAACCAATTCGGGTAGTATGTGAAAGAAGGGCCCGTGTCCTCTGCAACAATGCGTATATGGGCCCCAGGCAACACATAGATATCATTTGGACGACCCGCACCAGTGTTTGGAAAAGCATCATCTGTGACACTGGCGTTTACGCCAGAATATGCAGCTTTCTCAAAACTCAGATTCTCTCCGCCAGTGTATGGTCCCAGATTCGTAATGTTGTTCGGATCGAGGCAGATGAGTTTGAAGGAATTGATTGCTGCATCCTCCCATCTGCAACTTCCGTATTCGGAAACTGTGCCAGATCCGATGCTCCATCCCATTCCCAATCCATTCGAATTATCATCATATTTGTCGACGTAGTTGTCATATGTCACTTTGATTTGGGCGCCCATTGAGACGAAGAGTGTCATCCCATTGATTCTGGAGATGTCAACCTCGATTCCAGAATATGCGGCGTCCTTACTGCTCAGATTGGTTCCGCCGGTGTAAACTCCGAGATCCGTCACGGCCTCGGAATCGTCCGAGCACATCGGCACGATCGCCAGGGCGGCGACCGCCATCAGCACGACGATGCCGATGGCGGCCGATCTCCCGCTGATGTCGCGGGTTTTAGTCATGTTCATATGAACCTCCTCGCCACGACGACGGCGACGATCACGACCGCGATCCCAGCGGTAACCCAGATCAGGACGTTCGAATCCTCGTCGGGTTCCTCTCCGACCTCGACCTGAATCTCCGTGGTGGATGCTTCTCCGAGACTGTTCCAGACGGTCAGCTTTACCTTGTAGGAACCGGGTTCGAACCAATGGGTCGTCACCCTGTCGGTAGAAGTCGTCCCGTCGGGGAACTCCCAGAGAACCTTCGCAGCGGATTCGGATTCGAGCGAGCTGAACATGAACGTCCCCTCGGGCTCGATGGGAGTCACGTTCTGGGACGCCGTCGGCGTGGTGGTGAACGCCAGCTCGTCGACGAACAAAGCATACAGCGAATCGTCCGCCGTCACGCTCGGATAGTCGTAGGGCTGCGTCCTGGTGTTGTCCGTGTACCAGCCCGCGAACAGCTTCCCTTCGGGGGCCGTCGGATCCTCTATCGAGAGATGCTGTCCGTGCTGGACGGATACCGTCTTCCACGGGTTGGAGTCGTCAGTCGTGTACAGTGCTATCGAGTGGCTGTCGATCTGCCACTCTGCGTAGAGGGTGATCTCGGAGCCGATCCTCACGTCGATGGTGGCTCCGACGTCGTAGTGGGTGCCGTTCCCGGACGAGGAGGTGTTCCATCCCACGTGGGTGTAACCCGACCTCGTCTGCTCGCCCGCGATCTTGACCTTCACATTCTCCGTGGACGCGGAGGGCCGGTACACGGGATCGGTGGAGGTCGCGTTGGGGTTGGAACCCCCGGAGTAGTTGATGTCGTAGGACACCTTCGTGACGTAGGTGTACCCGTCAGTCCTGCCCAGGGTGAAGTCGAAGGTGACCTCGTTGGTCCCGGAGAGCCTGTCGGGTTTCCCCGAGTAGCCGCTGTCCTGGTCGTTGATGTAGGCGTGAATGACGATGCGGTTGACCCCGCTGTCCATCGTCAGGTTGACGGGCCTGAGCGAGGACCACGCGTTGGTGTTCCAGTACTCGTTGCTCCTGTTGAGAGCGTTGTTCCCGTTGTACTCGTCCGAGGAACCGTCCGTGAAGTACCACGTGTCGTAGATGTAGATGTTGTAGCCCTTCAGCGCGTCGGAAACGAAGCGGAAGTAGACGGTCTTGTCCCAGGATTCGGCGGATTCGCCGTCGGAGAGGTTGCTGTTGACGTAGACCTCCACTGCGGGTTCTCCGCCGTATTCGATGACGGCGGGGTTGTCGGATGTGATGTTGTCCGAGGCAGTGCCCATGTGGATGAGCTCCGTCGGAGTGCTGCTGGCGTCGGCATCGTCGGAGAATACGATTCCCACGAACGATGCCGAGAGAAGGGTGACGACGATTGCCAGGATGGCGACCGCGCGGTTGGATGCGTTCATATCGCAACCCTCCAGATCACGATGCCGATGACTGCGACTGCGAGGATGCCCGCGGCGATCCAGAGGATCGGGAGATTGTCGTTACCGTCGGTGACGGTGACGTCGAACTCCGTCTCGGACATCTCGCCGTTGCTGTTCCACACGGTCAGCTTGACAGTATGGGTTCCAGGTTCGAACCAGTGCGTGGTCACCCTGTCGGTGGATGTGGTGCCGTCGGGGAACTCCCAGAGCACCTTGGCGGCCGATGCGGATGCACCGGAGTCGAACACGAACGTGCCGCTGGATTCCACGGAGGTGACGTTGGCCTTGGCCGTGGGCGTGGTGGTGAACTCCAGCTCGTCCACGAACTTGGCGAAGAGGGCGTCGTCCGCCGTGATCGCCGTAGTGGGGTCGAACGGGGTGGAACGGGTGTTGTCGGTGTACCATCCGGCGAACAACTGTCCCTCGGGCGGGGTCGGGTCGCCGACGGACAGTACCTGTCCGTCCTGGACCGACACCTGCTTCCAGGGCGTGGTGTCGTCGGTCGTGTACAGCGACACGGTATGGGAGACAATCTCCCACTCGGCGTAGAGGGTTATGTCATCGCCGATCCTCACGTCGATGCTCCCTCCGAGGTCGCAGTGGACGCCGTCGCCGGAGGCTTTGGTGTTCCATCCGACGTGGACGTACCTGTCGCGGGTGAGCTCGGTCGAGGAGGCGGTGAGACTCACATTCATGGTGGACGCGGATGTCCTACTGTCCTCGCGGGAGGTCGTCGGAGGGAGGTTGTAATCTCCCGTCGCGTTGGCATCGTATGTTATCGTTGTGGTGTAGTTGTAGATTGTCTGGGCGGTGAAGGTGAAATCGAACCTGGTCACGGGGCCGATGGGGGTGTCTGCACTTACCCCATCCTCCGCCATGTAGAATTCGGCGTATCCGTAACCCTCGCCGGTCGGCTGGAGTCCGGCGTTCTCTATGAGTGCGGGATTAACGCCCTCCATCGCAGAGTGTCCCTCCCTGAGGGGGTTATCGCCGAATTTGAAGCCGATCGTGTATGCCAGATAATTGCGGCTGTCCTCGAGCACGGGGCCGTATGTGAATTTCACCCAGCCGTCCGAGCGGATCACAGCCGTGATCTCGATGAGTTCGGTACCGTCCTCGTCGAGGACCATCTGGGTCATCTCGGATTCGGATTCCGCTCTGAATCCGTCGACAATCTCGACAGACCCCTCGCTGTCGTCGAACCCTACGGTTCCCACAACAGCGAAGGCGGCCGTCAGGGTCACGATCACGGCCATCAGGGCGATGGCCCTTCTGGCTGCGCTCATGCTACCGTCCTCCAGATCAGGAGTCCCGCCACGATGACGGCCAGCGCGCCGGCCGCCATCCAGAGGACCGAGTTGTCCCTCTCGGGGCTGACGGGCTCGGTGGTCACGATGTTCCACTCGCCCGTGGCCGCGGAGTACACCAGCTCCACGTCCTCCCCGGAGTAGTCCGGGGCGGAGGAGGAGACGGTGAACACGATCGTCTGGGTGGCGGTCTGCTCCAGCTCCCCGTGGGTCCAGGAGGCGGAGAGGGTCACCGTGTAGGTGCCCTCTTCGACTGCGGTCCCGGAGAGCTCGTTCGCCTCCGCATCCCAGATAAGGAATCCCCCCTCCGAGACGAGGCCGTCGCCGGAGGCGGCGATCTCGCTCGGGAGGGAGGTTGTCGGGACGTAGAGGAACGTGTCGCCGACGCCCAGGGGGATGGAGGGCGGCTCCGAGAAGGAGCCGTACACCACCCCGTACTGGGTCGCCGGGTCGGAGGACCCGGCGATCGGCGCGGTGGCACCGGAGGTGAATGTCCCCTCCTCGTAGAAGAGGGGGGTCCACTTGCCGTCGTCGATGTCGAAGGTCACCCCTCCCTGGTAGGTGCCCAGGGAGCCGAGGGGGCAGTTGTACCCGTCGGAGGTGGTCTCCACGAAGGCGTAGGTCGTCCCGTCGATCCCGAAGACCCCGTTGCCGGACACGGGCGCGCCGTCGACTATGGCGACGGCCGCGCCCATGTGGCCGGCGGAGGGGTCCTCGAAGGAGACGAACCCCGCCTGGAGGCCGAGGACGGATGCGATCGCCACATACAGTGTGGAGGTGTCCTCGCAGTCCCCCTCCAGGGAGTACACGGTCTCCATCGGCAGGGCCCAGAACTCGCTCTCGCCGTACAGCGAGATGTCCTCGCGGTAGTCAATCGCGTCCTGCACGAAGTACATGACAGCGATCGCCCTCTGGGTGTCCGTGAGCCCCGCCATCATCGGCTCCAGGTGGTCCGCTATGGCGTCGACGACGCCGTCGCATACCACCAGGGCCGAGGGGACCAGGACATCCGAGGTCGCGTGCCTCTGGGTGTCGCCGTCGCCGTAGACGGACTCCCACCATTCGGCGGAGTCTATGGCGACGGAGAACGAATCGTGGGTGACCGCGACAACCTCGATGTCGTCGCCGTCGAAGGCGGGCATGTCCCACTCGAGGGTGACGACCTTGTTCCCTTCGAGAGGGACGAAGTACGCCACCACATCGGGGACGCTCCCGATCGGTACGGTGAAGGAGATGCTCTCGGAGTAGGTGGAGCCGTCGGACGCGTAGGCCCAGCGGTCGAAGGAGTATCCCTGGCTGGGGACGGCGGTGAAGGTCACCTCATCCCAGGACAGATAGCCCTCCATCTCGACGGAGCCCATGGAACCGTCCGCGGCATAGGGCACCTGGAACACCTCGTTGTCAACGTAGGTGTCCTCGATGCCGCCGTCGTCGGCGGCGTCGAGGCCCATGACGGCGGCCCCTGCGGCGACCGCTATGATCAGAACGACGGCGAATGCCATCTTCCAGTTCATGGGGTCACCTCATGAAAGGGGCCGGGATGGGGGGAGGATCCCCCGTACAGATCCGCGCGGACGGTCCGCGCATCCGCTGTCCCGTCCATGCCCACTCCTCAGCTCTCTCCGTCCAGGAATCCGTCGAGGAGTCCGAAGTCGTCGTACAGGAAGCAGAGCACCGCCAGGATCACGAAGGCGATGGCGGCGATGGCGACGAAGGGGTGCTGGATGCCGACTCCGAAGAAGACGACGACCATCAGCAGGGCGAAGATCGCGAAGAGGATGAAGAGGTATCCGTGCTCCTCGAAGAAGCCCTTGTCATCGTCGCTGGTCTCGGTGGTCTCGTCGGCGGCGGCCCATGCGCCGTTGGTGGCGTCGTAGAGCATGTAAGCCTTCTGGGTTCCGACATCGTTCTCGGCGGTGATGGTCACCAGGTAGGTGCCGGCGGAGTCGTAGACATGCCTGGCGGAGTAGGTCGGGTTGGAGGTGTTCTTCACGTCGACGTGTGTCTGGGTTCCGTCTCCCCAGTTGTAGGTGATGGACTTGGCTCCGGAGAAGCTGGCGGTGGCGAGGGCGTCGAGGCCGTTGCCGGTGGCGGAGAGGGCCTGGACGTCGGCGATCTTGGGCTCGTCCATGAACACGAGCTCGGCGAAGATCTTCACGTGGACGGTGATGTCCTCGCTGACCTCGGAGTCGCCGTACTCGCCGATGGTTCCGGCGACGGTGACGGTGACGTCGAACTCCTTGACGGTGGTGGTCTTGTCGTCGTCCCAGGGGTTGGCACCGGCGGAGGTGTCGATGGTGAAGACGTTCTCGCTTCCGGCGGAACCCTGCTTGACGAGGGCGGTCATTCCGTTGGTGACCTCCTTGATGGTGTAGGTGAAGGTCTCATCGGGGTAGTTCGTGGTGATGGTGAACTGGTTCTGGGAGGTGGTGGTGTTGGTGACGAAGGTGTTGACCTGCTCGGGCTCGCTGTCGAGGGCGAAGTCGGCTCCGACGTTGATGGTGTAGACGAACTGCTTGGTGTCTGTGACGGTTCCTCCGTTGGCGTGTCCGCCGTCGCCGGAGTAGGTGGCGGTGACGGTGACGGTGTAGGTTCCCTCGTCACCGGCGGTGGCGTTCCTGGCGGCGGTGAGGGCGCCCGAGACGTCGTCGAAGGTGAACAGTCCGTTGTCGGATCCCCCGTCCTTGGCGATGGTATGGGTCATCGTGGGGGTTACGGGATACTGGCCGCTGGCGACGTTGATGGTGGCCACGGACATGTCCTCGGTGATGTCCTCTATGATGTAGGACTCGCTTCCGGAGGTTCCGTTGTTGAAGGTGATGAGGTCGTAGACGTAGAAGTTGATGGTCTGTTTGGCGGTCTGGGACAGGGATCCGTTGGTCCAGTTGGCCGTGATGACGGCCTGGTTGGCGGAACTCGAACCGGTGGCGGTCGCGAAGGATCCGCCGAGAGTTCCAGTGGTCCAAGAGAGTCCCGCGGACATGGCGGAACCAGTGGGTGTACCGATGGTGGCATCGGAGAGATTGACCGCGGGCGTGTAGGAGAACGCGTCTCCAGTCCTCATGTTGATGTCGAAGCTCTGGTCGTAGGCGGCGTCGCTCTCCTCAGAGAATACGCACGCGAAGGAGCAGATGGCGAGCATCGCCACGAGGGCTGCGGCCAACATCTTCTGATGATTGGCAGTTTTCTCGAATCTGTACATTTAAAGTCCTCCCGCCCAAGGTGGGCCGGGCGGTTGAATCTTCGAGAGTTTCGGTATAAGCGGGGTAAGGGAGCTGGAACAATGGGATGGGAACCGTTTAAGAACGGATGACGGGCAGAGGGTGTGCCAGCGGATTGAGAGATCGGAAGGCGGCCGTGACGCCGACTGCGAAACCTACTGAGGAAATACCACCCTGCTGTCCCCGATAGCCCATCGTGAACTCGGGGATCGCGTCACGGCCAGAGATTGCCAGGCATCGCCGGGATTTGAAGACAGCGACCGCGAATCGGGCACGCGGAACGGATGCCTTCCTTGCAGGGATCATCCCGTCGCGGAGGGGATGGCGGCGGCCGGAAGGTGTTCGCCGCCGTTCCCGACGCACGGCCTCCCCGATCCGAAGGGATCGCATACCGTCCCTCCGGCGGCGTCAGCCGCCGAGGGGGTCCGAGGTCCGCCGATCCCATCCGATCGTCTGAACTCCTCATCTTCCGGCTCCTCGGAGTCCTTTCCACGTCTCCACAATTCATAGCCGATCACGATTGCCACGAAGACCCCTATTACGACGACTCTGACGGATACGGCCCATGTAATGTCCCTTCCCCCGCCCTCTATCAGCGCCACATACGACAGGATCGCCGACACCACGGTGAGCGCTATCACGGCCACCGACAGTCGTTCGGTGTTCCTGGAGAGCTTCATCATGGACTCCGAGAGGGTCTTGTTCTGATACGCCAATTCGTCCTGTATCTCGTCGCGCTTGGTTCCGTAGATCGTGTCGATGAAACGGGACAGCGACGTCAGACGTTCGAGATACCCCCTGCCCGCATCCCCGAGGATGTCTCCATAACGTTGGATGAAGGCGAGCCCGTATTCGACGCAGCCCCTGCTCTGTGTGTATATCGAGCGGAGGGTCGTCACATCCGTCACTCCGCCCACGTTGAGCAGGAAACTCTCGCCGTTCCGCACGATCATATCGGCGGTTTTGAATACGGCATCCTCCAGACTGTCCGCCTTGACAACCGACAGCCCGCCGCCGGGACCGTGCGTCACATCCAGATGGTAGCTTTCCTTCAGGATCCTGTACAGCCTGTTGATCGCGGTGTAGTTGCCCCTGTCCTTCGTCTCGCGGAATCCGTCCAGACGTATGAAACCGCCCACCAGGTCGACCGATATCGTTTCGGCCCCCGTCGGCGAGTTGTAGAGCACGTGCATCGTGCCGTCGTCATCGGTCCCGTCCAGGGAGTATCTCCTGCCGAGTCTCGGCGGATGTCCCCTCACCAGCGGGATGTCGCCGTCGCTCAGGATTGGGATCCAGCCGTACCACACCGGCAGCCCTCCCTCTCGGCCATGTAGCCTATGAGGAACCGGGGGACTGTATAATCGGTCTTTATGGTCCCATCCATGATCCCGCGTCCCCTCTCCGTGGCCGTGATCTCCCCCAGATCATCCACCTCCACATACCAGAGGGTACACATGACATCGACTATGGGGACCTTGTCGTCGTCGATGGTTATGTAGTTTTTGCCATCGACGTCCCTGATCGCGATCTGGAGCGGGGTGGGTTTGGGAGCGGTCTTCCTCTTGGACGGACGTAGGAAAGATATTTCTGGACCTCTGAGGAACCATCGCCCGATGCGTATTTAACCGATGCCAGGGAACGCACGACGCGTGCCGTCATCGCGGTAGGTTCTCGGAACCTCATCCCTCCAGCAGCCAATCGACGACCTCCCTCACGGCGATGCCCCCGACGTCGGGGATCGGGTACCTCTCCAGCGTCACCACCGTCTTCGGGTAGTTGTCGTCCAGCGCCCGGAGGGAGCGTAGCTCCCTCTCCAGCGTCTCCGGGTTGGCAACGCTCACCGACGCCTGGTAGTACGACGCGGGTTCCGAGGGCTCGGTCATGAAGTCCACCTCGGTGTTCCCCACGGACACGACGACGGCCCCTCCGTACCTGTACAGGAGCTCGTTGTAGACGACGTTCTCGAGGATGCCGTCCAGGTCGTTCGGCGTGAACGGCACCAGGACGTTCCTGATGCCCAGGTCCGAGACGTAGTACTTGTCCGAGGTGCGGAGGTACTCCTTCGTCTTGGAGTCCAGGCGCTTGGCCCTGGAGAACAGCATGGCCTCCTCCAGGAAGCCGATGTACTGCTCGATGGTCGCGGGCTGGGTGCGGAGCCCTTTGCTCGTAAGGTACTCGGCCGCACCGCGGGCGGAGGTGCGGTCGCCGATGTTCCGCATCATGTAGCGGCAGAGGTTGGAGATTGTGGCGGTCCCGCGGATCTCGTGTCTCCCTGCTACATCCTTGTTGAACACGGTGTTGTAGATCCCCTCGAGGACGGACGGCACCTGCGTGGGCATCCGATCCATCATCAGGGCGACGGCGGGGAACCCGCCGTAGCGGATGTAGTCCTCGAACAGCCTGCGGCGGTCGTCGATCCCGCGGAACCCGACGTACTCGGAGAAGACGAGAGGGCGGACGGGAATCTCCAGCGCCCTGCCCGAGAGCTTGGTGGCCAGCTCCGAGGACAGCATGTTCGAGTTGGAGCCGGTGATGTACACGTCCGCCTTGCGGACGTAGAACGTGGAGACGGCGCGCTCCCACTCGGGGATGTTCTGGACCTCGTCCAGGAAGATGTAGGAGCCTTCGAGTTCGGGGATATGGGATTCGACGGCTGAGATGAGTTCCGCGTAGGTTCCGATGCCGCACCCCTCGTCGTCCAGGTTGACGGAGAAGATCCTGTCGTCGGCGACGCCGGACGCCCTGAGCTCGTCGATGAACATGCCCAGGAGGGTGGACTTGCCGCACCTGCGGATGCCCGTGAGGACCTTGATGAAAGGGGTGTCGCGGGCTTGGCGGATGCGTTCCATGTAGTGTTCGCGGGGGATGGGGGTTTCGGAGGACATGATGTGTTGTATCACATCGGATTATAAATTGATTTTGAAAATGATGTGTTATAACATAGCAAATTCAATTTGAAAGGGAGAATGATGTGTTATAACATAGCAATTTCAGAACGGGATGTCCCGCCCCCGATGGGGGCGGTAAGGGAGACCCTTCGGGTCTCGTTTATGGATTAGTCGTGACGATATGTGGACGCCAGCACGATTGCGAGAATCGCCGCAATCACAGCGGCGGCCGCGACTGCGACTACCTTCATGGATCCATCCTCATCGGATGAATCGCTGTCCTGGCTGGGATACACCTCTACGGGGTCCCCTCCCTGCTCGGGCGGGAACGGTATGAATGGAGGCAGAGCGTGTTCCAGACCGTCAATCGAATCCAGGATTACCTGGGCCATGGCGTCGACCTCCGCCTGCCTGTCGAACGTGAGGCCATAGTCGACGGCGTCGATGGCGGACTGAACGGTTTCCCAGTTCGAGTAGTCGGAGCTATCCATCCCTCCAGCGATGGCGACTGCCTCCTCCACCTCGGAGTAGTCCGCGGGGTGGTTGACGGCGTCCCAGGAATGGATGGGATGTCCGTCCGGACCCGCGATCCATGTGTCCCCTCCGCCATTGAGGGTCTGGAGGAACTCGTCCGTCGAGAAGTCGGTGACGGCACTGCCGCAGGTGCTCTGATCGAAATCCGGATCGGCCGATGCGGTACCTGCATCCCAGTCCACCACCATCTTGACGACGGTCATACGCTCTTCCGGCTCCGATGGCCAGTAGCAATTCGAGACGTTGCCGTCCACTAACGCCCCGATCCAGAGGATGTTGTCCATGTTAGAACTTACGAGGTCTGTCGCGGTCACGAAGCATCCCTCGATGTCTACGCCGGGCTGACCGGAGAAATCGAAGTTGGCCCCCAGTATCCCGCCCACCGCGGCGCCTCCGGCTCCTATCTCATGTATGCTTCCTGAGAAGTAGCAGTCCTTGATCAGGGACGCATCGGTGGAATTCTCCCATTGTCCGATGACGCCGCCAACCGTCATATCCTCCCCAGGCGTGTTTACGGTCACATCGGCAGAGGAGTAGCATCCTATGACTCTCGCACCCGCGGTGCACTGGCCGATGAGGCCTCCGATCAGCATGTTCATTCCGATGTACATCGAACCAGTCGAGTAGCAATCCTCGATCACCCCTCCGTCGACCCACGACGCGAGGATGCCGGCATCCAGGCGATTCCCGGTGTAATCGATGTCGGCTTCCGTTACGCCGAGGTTCCTGACGGCACCGCTCATCCCTATAACGGAGAACAGGCCGATGCTTTCAGCCTCGTGCTGGGTCAGTCCCCTGACCTCGTGCCCCTGTCCGTCGAATATCCCTCCGAAGAATCCAGATGCGTTGTTCCCCTGTCCGATGGCATCCCATTCATGCCCGGATATGTCTAGGTCGGCATCGAGGTATACCGTGATCCCTTCCAACTCTTCGGCTGGATCCCCATTCACGATCTGTGCCAGTCCGGCAAGCTTCTCCGCCGTGTCGATATGATACTCGGTTTTCATGCCGTCATACCATGATATGTCGGCGGTACCGTCCCAGGTGTCCGTAACCTCGGCCTCCATCGATGGCATGGATACCATCATGGACAGGGCGGTGATGGCGGCTATGAGAATGGCCGCAAAAGCTGCTCTGTTCATTCGTTTCCCTCCTTTTTATGCGGAGGACGAGGAGGGAAGACAGAATCGGTCGCCCCCCCCCCGCGTGCATTTTCATGCGGGGGGAGAATCGTGCTATGGGGTCTTAAGAGGGTATGGTGAGAAACCGCCCCGAAGGGGCGGTAAGGGAGGTTCGGAGAACCTCGTTTATCCATCAGTCCTTGCGGTAGGTGGACGCGAGGACGATGGCGAGAATGGCCGCGATGACGGCCGCGGCCGCAACGGCCACGACCTTCAGGGTGCCGTCTCCATCGTCGGACGACGAACTACTGTCTCCGCTCGGATACACCTCGACCGGGTCCCCTCCCTGCTCGGGCGGGAAGGGGATGAAGGGCGGAAGCTCCGATCCGGCGGTGTACTCTGTGTAGCCTATACCGTAGCCGACGATGCCTTCGGAATCCTCCACCTCCACCTGGACATAGTACAGTCCGTCCCTGTCAAGGGTGACGGAGGCGTCGGATCCGACATCCTCGAACGATTCCCCGTTCACGTAGAACCAGAGGTATCCGTTGACGGTGCAGCCATCCACGGGCACATCGAACACCGCAGTCGCGGTGTTTCCGGAGACCTCGACGGTTATCTCGAAGGGCTCTATGTGAAGGGCCGCGGTGAGGGTCGTGTCCGTATAGAACACATCGATGTCCGGATAGACGTCGACCACGTCCTCGCTGTTCCAGTGGTACGCGTAGTTCTCGGGGGCGGTGCCGAACGCGGGGATCTCCTCGGCGGGGACCGAGGATCCCTTGGGTATGTCTACCTGCTTGAGGGTGGTTCCGTCGATGTCGACGAACGTGATGGTTATGGATTCGACCACGCCGTAGGTGCCGTCGGGGTTCTGGGCCATGGTGACTCCGGGTGCCATGTACTTGCTGTCGAAGGTCTTGTTGAAGGTACCTCCGGACACGGAGACGTCGGGCTCGCCGCCGGTGAAGCTGAACACGTCGCCGCTGACGTCGAAATCACCTCCCTCTACGAGGATGGTCGTCCCAGTACCGTAGCCGCCGTCCTTGATTCCGACTGTGCCGTTGAACTGTCCCTTCTTGACGGTCAGGCTACCGACACTGCTGTCAGCGTAATGGCCGTTCACGATGACCGCTCCAGCACCAGTTCCGTCGAACGTGCCTCCGTCGATCGTCATCTCGTTCCAATTGAGGACGGTCGCCTGCGCCGTGTTGGTGAACGTGCCGCCATAGATCTCGACGGTGCCGTAGTCGTCGTTCTTGACCGTGTACTTGCCGCCCGTGAACGTTCCGCCCTCGATCGTGAGTTTGGCCTCATGGTCGCCGGTCATTCCGTCGGTATCGAACCAGCCGTTGTCTATGAGGCTGGAGTAGACCCCCTTCTGGGATACGGTGACCCCCGCCTTGATGGTCATGGTGCCCTGGTTCAGGATGTTGTAGTAGGAGTTGCCTCCGTTGTCGTTGCTAGACATCCCCGCCTCTTTGCTGCGGGTGTAGCTTCCGCCCTCCAGGGTCACGGTGCCGCCCTCCTCGTTGGAGACGGCCGCCTTGGCATGGGAGATGTTGTCGACGGTACCGTTCCCCTGGATGGTGAGGGTCGCGCCGGACTCGACGGTGATCGTGTGCTCATTGGCGGTGTTGGTGAGCGTGTAGGTCCCGAGGTCGAGGGTGATGTCCTTGCCAGAAATGGTTATGGATTCGGCAGTATCCTTCAGCAGGGTGACAATCTGGCCGTTCTTGGCCGCGGCGACGGCGTCGGCGATGGTGCCGTATTCCACGGAGCCGACCTTCGCGACGGCGTTCGCGAGGGTGACGCCTCCGTCCTCGTCGATGGTGCGGTCCCCCGCCAGGAGGTCGGATTCGTTCAGAGAGGTGTCCGCCACGGGCGTCTCGTTGCCATTCTGCTTGAGGAACGTTCCTCCCGCGAGGAAGTCCTTGACGTTCTCGCTGGACACGGATGCTGTGGTTCCGGTGAATGTACCTCCGGTGACTTCCATGCCTATGTCTTCCGTTCCGGTGTCGTCCTCGAGGTCCTTCTCGTAGAGCGCGTAGGGTCCGGAGATGTCCCCGCCCTCGATGTTCAGGGCGATCGGGAGGTTGGTGGTGTGCTGGCTGACGGCGATTCCCGCACCGATCATGGTCGGGCCGTCGGGGTTCTTCTTCTCGGTGAACCCCTCAGCCGTTGATGTTATCGTCGATCCATCGTAGACGTTGACGTTTCCGGCGCGGATCTCGATTCCCGTTCCGCCAGATACCTTGCCGTAGATGTTCCATGTGGCGTATCCGGCGGCGTAGATTGCGTAGCTGTTATTGACCGCGAGAATCTCGCCGTTGACGTTGATGACTGGGGTGTTGCCGGTGGTGTCCTTGAGGGTTCCGTTGACGGTGATTCCCTGAGGGGGTTCGCTTCCCTGTTCGGTGGAAGCGTCAATCTTTCCGTTCACATCGACGACGACCCCATATCCGTGGGGTCTGTCGGCCTCGCCGATTATGATGGCGTTGGTCACTTTGACGGTGACGTTTTCTCCGATCTTCAGCGTGCTGTAGTTCTCGGCGTTCGGGTCGTCCGATCCGAGAATAGAGAGGGCGGAAAGACTCAAAGTGCCTGTTCCTGTGATTTCGACGGAGAATCCGTCCACCACGAGAGCATCGCTTCTGGTCAGAGCGAGGTTGTATCCATTCAGATTGATGGTAACATCATTCAAGGGCGTGAATGTTGAGCTACTCGTATTGGAAAGCAGGGTCACTTCGAACGAATCCGCATCTGAACTGTGGAGCGCGGCGTTGACATAGCTTATAGACGAGTATTTCGCATCTCCAATGGATGCGACGGGTTCTTCTCCCTCATAGGATCCGTAGAATCTGTCTCCGACCCGTACGACGGAATATTCCGAGGTTATGTTGCATGCGTCGGATATGTCGCTGCTGAACACCCCTCCGCTTTGACTCAGAGTAGTGCTGATCTTGTTGGTACCGGTGTTCTCTATGGCACCGATTGTTCCCTTGATTAATCCGCCAGAGACGGCGAGGTCCCCTGCGTTCTTGGAGATGGCGTAATCAGCCCCTTCCACCACGACTTTGGCACTGCTGACGGTGAGTTTTCCCCCGTCCTGCTGTATTGCATTGGAGCCGGTGCTGACGATATGCGTGTTGCCGGACATTGAGATTGATGTCTTTCCGACTTCCGTCAGGATTCCCTGGGCGGACGATTCAACCAGGGTGTCGAAGTATGTCTTCAGTGTCGTGGTCTTGGAACCGTTGTTTGGCTCCATCGATACCCCTACGGTTCCGTCATTCCCGTTCGTCTTGAGGACGGCACTGTTGAGCGTGACGGAGGCCCCATCCGAGACGGACAGGATGCAACTGGATTCGGAGGTCGACGGAACGGTGGAGGAGACGCTCATGTTGAGCAGTGTGGCATTGGTGGTGCCGGTTCCATCACCGGGCCCCTGCACGGTTATTGTGGACATCGGACCCGTCGTCGGGGTGCGGTTGTCGATGATGTTGCCATATCTGATGTTTATCGTGATGCTGTCGAGGCCGTTGTTGGCGATTGTGATCCCCGACCCCGTCTCCGTTCCTGCAAGGGTCAGTGTCTTCGGATCCTCTTTGGTTCCGATGTCGAGGTTGATCGTGTATTTTTTCGCCTCAGTCCTGTTTCCACTGAAATCCAGGTTCAGAGAATCCAGTTCGATGTCGCTGGTGATTTTGATGTTATATGTTGCGCTCGTTGCGGACTGCGAGGCTATCGCATTGGTTATCGTGCTGATATTATCTTTCAGTGACTGCGAATCATTGATGTTGTAGTCGGCGGCCTCCGATTCCTCGGAAACGGGTACCACTACGCACAGCACCAGAATGAAGGCCACCGCTGTAGCGACGATGGCCACTGTCTTGCTATTCATTTATCCCTCCGAACGGAGGACGGGGAGGACAGCCGAAGACAGCGGACCCCCCCCCCCCGCGTGCAATCTGAAGCACTGAGGGTTCGCATCGCGGTATGGGTTAAACAAGGTATCTGTGGTGAATGGTCAGAGAATCATAGACCGTGAAGGATGTCCGCCCCCGGAGGGGCGGTAAGGTGAGGTCTCGTGGACCTCGTTTGGTCATCACTTGCGGTATGTGGACGCAAGGACGATGGCCAGTATGGCCGCGATGACCGCTGCGGCGGCCACGGCCACGACCTTCAGGGTGTCGTCGCTGTCGTCGGAGGATCCGCTGTCCCCGCTCGGGTAGACCTCCACGGGGTCCCCACCCTGCTCGGGCGGGAACGGTATGAAGGGCGGGAGCTCCGGCTCGGGCTCGACGATCTCGAGTCCGCCCTCGCTCTCGTCGGCGAAGTCCTCGAACGTGACCGCATCCTCGTCGGCCTTCAGTGACATGTTCGGCCCCAGCACTCCGGAGACCTTCGCGGAGCCGGAGAGAAGCTCCAAGCCGATCTTCCCGTGCTCCCCGCCGCTGGTCTCGCAGGAGGTGCCAAGCATGGACCCGTCGGAGAGGGTCACGTCCAGGTTCCTGTCGCCGTTCCTGTCGTCCCCCCAGACGGAGAGGACCGTCTCGCCGCTGGCGGAGAGCAGGACGGTGAAGGCGGAGTTGTAGTCCCTGAGCTCCTCCTCGTCGTCTCCGGTGATGTTGGGCTCGCTGCCGAGCATGATGTCACGCGGTGCCTCGGAGGCGGAGAAGTCCAGCCCGTTCAGGATGACGCCGTAGATGGAGGCGTCGCCCCAGGTGTCGGGATTGTCGCCAGCGCCTCCGCGCTGGGCGATCTTGAGGGCGGCGACCGCTCCGGTCTTGCCGGAGAAGGCGACGTCGTCGATCCTGATCTCCGCGCCTTCGATGCCGGTGACGTCGATGTCCACCGCGTAGTCCCCTCTGACGTAGTACTTGAAGTCCTCGTTGGCCTCGTCGTGGTAGTGGGGGACGGTGGCGCAGTTCTCGATCTCGGCACCCTGGATGTACACGGACTGGACGTTGATCAGGTAGATGCCCTTGGAATCGAAGTTCCTGACCGATCCGCCGGTCATGGTGAAGTCTATGGTGCGGGCGGGGTTGGAGACGGGGCTCTGGTTCTGGATCACGATGCCGTATCCCCAGTCAGCGATTTCCTTGCCATCCAGGTTGAGGTCGGAGATGGTCACGGAATAGCTCTGGCTCTCGCCGTCCTCGTAGTCCGCATCGAACCTTAGGCCGCCGTAAATCGTATGTCCGTTCCCGGCGATGGAGATGGACTCGTATCCCTGCTCGGCCAGATCGGCGAAGTAGATGGTGCCGTCGGTGATCCTGTAGTCCCTGTCGAGGAAGAAGGTGACGGTCTTTCCGTCGTCGGAGTACGAGCCGGTGGCTAGGAACTCGGCGGCGGTGACGCCATAAACATAGTCTGGATCCTCGGAGACTACGTAGTTGCCGTTCACGTCCTGGGCGGGGGCGAATCCGGGTTCGCAGTAATCCCTCACATCGCTGGAGAACGATCCCCCGCTGATGCTCGTTTCATCGCCCGCATCGTCAATATCGATGGCATCGCTGCCTTCGGCACCCTTGAAGGTTCCCGCCCCGATGGATATGCTGGAGACGATGGACCTCATGGAATTGTCGGAACCGACGATGGCACCGGCCGTCTCGTCGTAGCTGTATCTCATCTCGGAAACGGCGCTGGATTGCTGGCTGACGAATTCTCCTCCTGTAATGGTGAGCGTGGTTGTATCACCATCTTCGTAGTATCCGTCGCGGGTAACCACAGAAATCGCGGAACCTGTCTGGAGGTTTCCGCTGGATTCTGCATCATCCATGTTATATGCACCAGTTCCAGTGATCTTACCTCCGGATATGTCGATGCTTCCGCTACCGCAGAACAACACTCCCGTGGGTCCGGTGATGGTAGTGTCGTTCCCTTTGATGGTCAGGTTGCCCTTCTGGGGATGATAGATCGCGGGTGCGTTGCTGCTGGATATTGTTCCTCCAGCAATTGTAATGTCCGTATTGTCATAGGTTCCGTTGCCGGAGATTCCGTAGTTGGTGCCGGTGATAGTGCCGCCATTCACGAGGAGCTCTGTCGAACCCCTTCCGCCTTCTACTACGATGGCGGCCGGTGCCTCGATCGTACCAGCATTAATTGTTGCCGAGGCGTTGTTGCTTCCCCAGCCTCTAACCTCGATTCCGCAGTTTGTTCCTTCGAAGTTTCCTCCGTTGACGGTGAGATCGCCCTTCCACATCGCAAGTGCAGTACTCCCCTTCAGAGTCCCCCCAGATATTGAGATCGTTCCGCCATAGTTGTTGTTGAACACGGTGATTCCAGTGGATTCGATGATACCGCTCTGGATGACAAGGTTCCCCGTATTCACGATGGCACCGCTACTTGTTGATGTAATCGATGAGTAAATCGTGCCGTTACCCTCGGTTGAACTGTCATATATGTACGTGGTTCCAGCAGAGTCCTTGGTCTGAACCGAAATCACGTTACCGTTGGCCTGAAGCCTCTTCCCATTAAGGTCAAGGGAGCAATCCCCTTGGAACTGGATCGATTTGCCTCCTAGGTCAAGAGTATCGTCCTGGAGAATGAAATCCCCAGTCAACCGGTAATAGTTCATCGAATCCCCGATGGATGCGAGGTATTCGCTGTCCAGAACAGTTTTCTGGACGTCATGGGCCTGATTGTCAGCAACATCCTCCGCATCAATCGCTGGAGCGACGGCCAGAATTCCCGTCAGAGACAGTATTGCCATCAGAACGATGGCTGTCATCATCTGTTTGTTCATTTTCCCTCCGAACGGAGGACGGGGAGGACAGCCGAAGACAGCGGACCCCCCCCCCCGCGTGCAATCGCACTGGTGGGACGTATCGTTACTTCACAAGTTCAAACCATCGACGAACGTCGTCCTCGGGATGGAGCAGATCCTCCGGCCCCAGTGTCCCGAAGGACACGCTGTATCCCTCGTAGAACCTCGAGAGGCGTTCCACGGACCCCTCCAGCTCCTCCTTAGGGGAGACGACGGAGTAGAACCTCCCCGTCATGTTCCCGTCGTCCCTCACGACGACGTCCGCGGCGGTGTCCTCGTCCCTGCTCCACATCCCGCCGACCCTGCATCCGGGGTTCCGCTCGGCCATGTCCATCCTCAGGAGGGACACCAGAGACTTGTCCAGGCAGGATTGGATGTTCCCCTTGACGGACTCGGCCAGGGCGCCCCTGTCGCCCATGGCGATCCTCCACTCGACGGGTTCGACGACGGCGAAGTGGAACAGCACCGACGGGTCGGGTATGGAGAAGCGGACGAACTCGAAGCGGCTGAACACGGACCTCTCGGGGCGGATCAGCCCGTAGTCCAGCTCCAGCTGGCTCAGGTACTTCCCGGACGGGATCCCCGTGTGCATCTCGATCTCCGTCTTGCGGTCGACGCCCCGCGCGATGCAGCGGAGGATCGTGCGGTAGGCGCGGGAGCGGTAGCCGAGGGTCTCGGCCATGGTGAGGCGGATGTCCGCGATCAGAGGGGACGAAGGGTCGGAGACGGATCCGATGATGGAGTCCTCTGTGGTGCATCCCCCGTCCATGAGGAGTCCGATGCGGGCGGGGGAGCCGCCCGCGACGGCGTAGAGGGCGATCAGGTCTCCGGGACGGTAGTCCGGGTTGTGGTCATGGAGGATTGCTTTGATTTCTTTGAGGGAAAGCGGGCCGATGGGGACGAATTCGGTGTCGGGGTGGGCCATCGGCCCCTCCTCGGAGAAAAGCTCCCTGAGGACCCATTCCGTGTGGCCGGTGACGACGAGATCGAGGTTCGAGGATGCCGCCTCATCCCTCCAAACCTCTCCGAGGGCGGAGAGGACGGCGGGGGACTGGGAGTAGGACTCGTCGATGTCGTCGATGACGGCGATGAGGTGTTCCTTCCGGGATAGCCGCATGAGGCCGCGGAGGACGTCCGGGAGGGAACGGCACGGGGGGAGTTCGAATCCCTGCCCCGATGCGAGACGCATCATGTCCATGCCGAGGACGGGGTCCGACTGGCGGGTGACGGGGAGGAAGACGTGGTGTCTGTCCTCCATAGCCTTCAGGACGGTGGTTGTGAGGCCGTGGCGTCTCGGGGACGTGACGACGGTGATGCGGCATCCGCCGCGACCGTCGTCGGTGCGCGAGCGGATGACGCCGATCTCCGATACGCGGCCGTAGAACCTCATGGGAAGGGGGATGCGGGATGCGGTAATATGGGTTACCTACGGAGGTCTTCGATGTCTCCCTTAAATCACCGGGATCGCATCCAGTATCGCCGGCCGATTCGGAATGTGTGCCGGTCAGGGGAAGGGGGAATCCGATGTTCGATTACAGTCTCGTGGACGACGCCGTCGAACTGATCGTCACGGAGTTCCATCCGCAGAAGGTCGTAATCTTCGGTTCCGCCGCCTCGGGAACGGCTGAGGACGGCAGCGACATCGACATCCTCGTGGTCATGGATGCGGAGGGGGACAGGATCTCCCGCCGCATACCCCTCATCATCTCCCTGAGCAGACTCCGCGTGGACACGGACGTCCTGGTGGTGACGCCCGAGGAGTTCGAGAGGGCGAAGGGCGATCCCGCCTCGTTCGTCCACGAGATAATGGAGTCGGGATACGTGGCATACAGGGTTCGATGGCTGCAAACCGCCATATATCGGCCAGATCATGTCCGATTGTAGCGTGTCATGCCGGGGGAACCCGGTTAGCACGCACATTTTCCCGATTCCACATCACATCGCGGCGACGGCCCAGGGGCACCTGTCCCTCAGGGTGTAGAACTCGGCGATGCCGCCGCCGACCATGCCGGTGGTGCCGTCGCGGAGGGTGACGCGGATTCCCGCGTCGGTGGACACAATCGATACGATCTCGGACGCCTTGGCCCCGGATATGTCCAGACACTCGGTGTTCCTGTCCATGATATAAAAGGGATTTCGGTTGCATTTATACCTTTCGTGGGAAACGGCCTATTCGGATACCATCTAGGAATGGTGGATCTGCGGACATCGTGCCCCGAAGGATGGGTAGACGAGACACCCCGTCGTATCCTTAGGGGTGCCGAGATCCGATTCGACGGCATCCAACTTGCGGAAGGTGGCGTCTATGACCCCAGACGCCTCATTCTCGGAGATGCGGAGCATCCTCGCAAGTACAGCGGGGCGTCTGACGCCGTATGCGGCCGCAATTGCCTCGCGGACATCCATGCCGAGGTCCATGTAATAGCGGACCATGTTCTCCAAGGGGGCATCGATTTCGTACCCCTCGATGTAGGTTATTTCTTCCGTCTCGATTCCTCCTTTTCATTTTTCTTGACTCTCCTGGCCGTCTCAATGGCAGGGGTGTCACCAAAGTATTGCAACCTGGAAATATGAGTGTTTTCGTATTTGCGTTCGATTCTGTTCAAAAGAGTTTTACCGGTTTGACCGATCAGTGTCTTCTTTTTGTCGATCTTGTCCCTGTCATCCATCATAAGATCCTTGGCAACCCTGAACCGTTGCTGGGGATCGTCTGTATAAACTCTCGATTCTGGAAGATGGGCATAATACCCGGGATTCGAGGGCGTACTATACGGTGTCAGACGGCTTATGGATTCAAGTTCCGTCTCGGATTCTTCCAAATCTTGGAAACGATGCGCCTCTGCCAGGTTATCGTCGAGATGTGAGTAATAATCGTCAAAATGACTTCTCGTCACCGGATGCTTGCGCCGAATCTCATGGTATTTGAGGGCGTGAACAACCTCGTGTATGACAGTCTTCTTATCGATGATGTTGCGCGTATCCTCAGGATTCTTTGCGTTACGTTTCGCAACCCTCAGCGTGATTTCATTGTTGATAGGGCTGAACGCACCAGCCGCACCGTGTTCAATCGTGAAGGCCGGAACTATGTTCACAGTTCCGTCCGAAACAACCATCTTCAGTTCATCGAGGGAGAATGAGGAGTTGAGGGCTTCACGAATGGTTGTCTTCTCAGATTCAGTGAAATTTGGCGAAATGTAGAACCATTCGTTGACTTCGGCGCGTTCTGGATCGTCATAATACTCATTTGCGATTATCCAGTGCTTGCTATCGTCTATTCCGAGTATATCGCAACTGGAGGGATCCGCCCACCATTCGATAATATCCTCGGGCCTAAGTCCATTGTATCCTTTGAGAATCCTCTCAGCATCTCTCGCCTTGTCTCTGGAAGTGTCTCTGTTCTTGCCGTCCATTTTGTAGAATCTACGCACAAGATCCTCAGCCAGAACACATCCGTCGATTCCTACTGGTATCTTGTACCTCTTGCCTCTGAAAACGATGTTCGCGGTAAATGGTCCGACATATCCCGGAACGCCGCCAGGTGGCAGTCCATTGATTTTGATATCTTCCCAAGTGTCCGGATGATATTCTGTCAGTCTGTCATCCTTTGATTTTCTATGTAGGATTCTCACAATCCTGTATAATCCTCGAGGATTAGAATACATCCGATGACAAATGCCTCATGGGCATACTCATCCACAAAAAGGATGAATCGAACCATTCATGCTTGGCGCGATTCGATGGGCTGTCCGCAGGTGGGACAGAGGGAGAACGGACAGAAGTCGGGGATGTCGCAGTGGCAGAACGGACAGGTCATGGGACGGTGGAGAGCGGGGTGGGATAAACCGCTTCGCAACCCCGACGGCAATCGGTTCGGGACGTCGGCAAGGGATTGGGCTAGGGGGCATCGGTTGGGGTTCGGGAAGCGACACGCGACGTGGTCCCAGAACGATTATCTATCGAGGGGACGATGTCGTATCATGTTCTGGAGACGCAAGGACAGCCTGGAACATGTCAGGCAAGTGGTGTCGTCGGTCACTGAGAGACACCAGTCCATCATCCGCGTCTCCATCTTCGGGTCCCGTTCACGCGGCGACAATCGTCGTGACAGCGACTATGACTTCTGCATCCTGACCACGGATGACGCGTCCATCCTGGATGTCGAGGCGTACAGGGAGGATCTCGAGGATGCCCTCGGAAGGGATGTCGACCTGGCGTTCGAGGACTACATGGGCGATAGGTTCAGGAACCGCATATCCGGTGATCTGAGGTTGATCTATGAGAGGACGTGACGAGATTGACTTGACCGACTTGGAGGACAACCTCCACTGGATCGTCGAATACTGCTCGGGTGTGGATTCATACATGAACTACTTCGGGCATTCGAGAGAGGATTTCGTCGAGTCCATGATGTTCCAAGACTGCTGCTACTCGAAGATCAATCAGATCATACAGTGCGTCAACAGGATCGAGGAGCATTATCCCGCCATTTACAGACAGCATTTCACGGATGTCATGAAGGGTGTGAAGAAGATGAGAGTCTTCTTCATCCATCAGTACGAGCGCACCAAGCCCGAACTTGTATGGAACTTCATGGTCAACGAACTGCCCATGATAGAATCGACCGCCATCGAACTGCTCAACGGAATCGACCACAGGGTGACGGCCTCCAAGAGCGTGAGAGGTCTGTTCCGTCGCAGACGAGCTTTCTGATATTTTGGTTCTGGCGATTCTATAAACCCCCGTCCCATCCGGACGTCCCCATGGACAACCGCACGTATGATTGGGGGAACAAAAAGGACAGGATCGATGCCTTGGAGATGCTGATCTCCGCAGGCGCACAGAGGGAGGATCTTCCCCGTCTGATGCCGTTCCCGATCTCCGAGGATGATATAGCCCGCGTATGCGGGACGTGTCCGCTCCCTCCGAGGATGCACGGGCGCATATCGGATGCGGAGCTGGCGGGCATCGCCGCCGGGATCGGGGATGAACTCGGGATCGACATGAGGGCGTTCTACGTCCTGTCGTGGAACCCGAACCCCAGATGTGTCCGCATGGGGGACTGGGTCGCCGTGGGCGTCCCCGACCTGTTCTCGGACGTCCCCCGGGATTCGATGGTAAGGATGCTGAGGGACATCGCCGAGGATTCTGAGGAGGGATTGGGGTTCCCGGACATCCGCATCCCCGTGCTCGGCAGGGGAAGGGCCGTGTGGGCGTCTAGGAACGGCCTGAGAGGGACGAAGGCGTACGACGGGTGCTTGGACACCCTTGAGAGGGAAGGCGTCCTGGATGGTGACCTGAGGGGTATCTTAAGGGTGTACATCGGGGAGTTCCCCGGACCCGCGGGGGAGTTCCGCTGCATCGTCATGAGGGACGGGGACCCGGAGGGGGACCTGAGGATGTACGCGGAGGAGCTGGCTGAGTGGGTCGATTCGCTATGAATCTCTGGAAATCGTGAGATTTCGCTGATGATTCGTTGTCAGATTTCTCAACAAAAAATGTTTGTTGAATAAAATGTCAACAAACCCGGGTTGAAATATGGCCCGATGTGCGGATTCCGATGCCTTTCCCCAAATGTTCAAGAAAAAAACATTTCGTGAAATGTTCATTTTTAGAACATTTCGGGATGGGCAGGGGATTGTGGTAGCCGATTGTCACAATCCGTCGGTACAATCGGCCAAGATTGAAATAGTAGATCGGGAGGACCCACCGCATTATCCCGAAAATCCGGACAATGCTTGCAGTTCCTCGATGCCCTCGAACCCCATGACGATCTCGCGGGGCATCGGCCCGCGGCGCATCCCTGTACTTCTCCCTCGCCTTCTGGACGTACTTGGAGACGGCGTGGTTGGTCACGTCCTTCCCCGTGAGCCGCGACATCACCGCGGCCGCCTCGACGGGCTTCATCCCGATCCCCCTCACCAGCCCGTAGGCCATGCCCTCGTACACGGACAGCCCGTCCTCGATGACGAGCCTCGGGAACACGGCGTAGAGTCTGTCCTTCGCCTCTTCGAATTCCATGCGGGGTGCATCGGAGGTTCGAGGTGATAAGTGCGATTGCCACCGGGATCCGATCATTTCTGGTTCAGAGCCCTTTCGTCCGCATAGTCATCTGTTTCCCTTTGCCTGGTTGTGGGTTTTGCAGAGCATCTGGCAGTTAGATATGTCCGTGGATCCGCCCCTGCTCCATGCCGTCACATGGTCCGCATCCATCTCCCCCATCTTGTAGATGCGCGTGGAGTTGTTGCCACGACCCAAGGCACAAAGTGGGCAGTTCGATTTGCCCGATGCCATCGCATCCTTCGTCTGGGTGGCATAGACGGCTTTCTTCGTCTTCTCGTCGAAGACGCGTATGTTGAGCAGACTCGTCTCCTTCTGACCGCCGAGGATGTACTCGAAAATCCCCTTCTTGTCCTGCACCTGGGAATCATCCATGAGTCTGTCCACCTCGGCTGTTACCTCGGACTTGGAATAGGAATTCGAGTGGTACTGTCTGTACAGACGGCCCCACTCGCGTCCGCACATTTCCTTGCCAGTATAGTCGAAGATTGAATCCACCCAGTCGACTACGGTCTCGAAATGGCCCTTCAGCTCCCTGATGTCGGTGTCGTAACGGTGCTTGGCCATGTAATCGTCGATGTTTCCGTCACTGACCCAATCGAGGGCCGTTTCCAGAATCGCCTGGCGTTTGGGATCCCCTTTTACGTAGGTCTGCCAGCGGGTCATATTGGAATTGGATGTGTTGGAGAACTCGGCACGAGCCAGCGATACGAACGGACCGTGGTAGGATGCGTTGCGTAACTCCTGCTTGACGAGCGGGACCCCTGCGATGTTTATGGTCTCGAACCACTCCTGGATCTCGGACGGCTCTCCCTCGCATACATAGATCGTCAGCCTGGCATCCACGATGCGTTCGCGTTCGTCGTCGTCCAAGCTGTCGAAGTACCTCGGCTTCCCGTTGCGGATGACAGCGAAGGGCCATGACTTGTTGACGAACCTGGCGAATGAAGTTATGCGCTGCTGTCCATCAAGGACCTCGTATATCCCGTCCGAGTTCTTCACGAAGTATATCAGGCCCAGGGGGTACCCCTTGAGGAGGGAGTCCACGACAGCGACGTCCCTCTTGCCGTCGCCGTAGATGTAGTTCCTCTGGTATTCCGGCTGGATGATGAGCTTGCCATCCAGTCCGAACAGCCCCTTGTTCTCATTCCTGTCGAAGATGAATCCCTCACAGACGTCCCCGACGGTCCAATCGGTATGCAGTGTAGTCTTCATTCAATCGCCCCCTCATCCCTCCTGGTCCGAATCAGTATGCGACTGTATTTTGCCTTCCCGTTAATCACGCCCGTTCCAAGGCCTCCGCCATACTTCACAGACGGATCAAATTTCAGCTCCTCCATGATTTCTTTGGGAGCATTGGCATAGGCGTTTCCGCTTGCTTGCCAGATGATTTCAAACTGTTCCGGGCAATATTTGTCCAAGAATGTAATGGGAACGCCCATTACTCCATCATAATCGGATGGTATGCACTCGACGAATGGAACTTCGATGGCATCATAGTTGTCATACTTCGGGTACTTTATCTCGCCGTAGTGTTTTTCCAACTCGCTGCGAAGTCTCTTGTTAAACTTCAGATTGTGCTCCATCGTGTCGAGAATTAACTTCTCATGGCGTTTTCCATGATCTAGATTGGTGAACCAGCAAGCCGAGGCCAGCCTACCCATAACTCTACCATCAACTATCTTATAGGCTGAGCCTTCCTTCTTGTTCTCCAACAGCCACTTACGGTATTCATCGTTAATCTCGAAATACATCTCCTGATTGAGTGACTTGTATCCGAGCCATATCTGGTTGTTTTTCAGATAGGGGAAGACCTCCTTGTAAGGTATCGCGTTCATGTTTCCGAGAATTACGAAATTCTTGTCAGCTTCCATTATCCATGCCAGGAATTCCTTGAACAACGAAAACGGGGGATTGGTTATGATTATGTCGGCCTCATCTCTGAGTCTGCATACCTCCTCGGATCTGAAATCGCCGTCCCCGTGAAGGTATCCAGAAAACTCTATGTCGTCGATGTCTACGTTCCCAGAACCGTTGGAATCCCTGTCCACGATGAACAGCTTGCCATGTGAATCGTGCTTATCCTTATCGTAAAGAGGGGAATTGAACTCCAGTAAGGTGGTCTGTTTGTTGAACGCACCTTTGGCGAATGATGTGGAAATAAGCTTCTTCAGTCCGAAACGCTCGAAGTTCGAGGCGAAATATTTGGTGAAATTCGACCACTCCGGATCATCGCATGGCAGAAGGATGGTCTTGTCACGGAACACATCCGGATTGAATTCCACATAGGCATTCATCTCAGACTCGATGTCGGAATACTGGGTGTAGAACTCATCGTTCTTGGCAACCTTCGCCGCGGAAAGGGTTGAGTTTGACATGGCCAAGGCCAGAAACACATAGGTCCATTAGAATCTGATCCCTGGATTCGCCGATGTGTGAACGTGGGTGTGGCATTGCGACGAACAATTCCGATGATGTCTACAATCCCCCCCCCCAGCGGTGATTAGTTGCATCAGGGCCCACGGGGAGTCTCTGACGAGCGGTAGGCGGGTCCGAAGTCCTCTCTGAAAAAGAGGACGAACAGGAACGGCAACGCACCGGAGACGCCCATTCCGGCGGAGGTCATCAGGGTCTGGACCAAGAGCTCGGCGAGTGCTAAGACGGACCCGATGCCAACCAACCAGGCACCGTACCTGAAGGTATCTGGGGCCGGATGTGGCCTCTCGCGGGTTATCAAGACGTATGCGGCGACGAATAACAGCAGGGCCAGGAAGCCTATGGCCATCCCCGGGATCGCCAAGAGGGGCGATTTCTCGCAAAAGAACGGGGTCAATGCCAGTTCCAGCGTCATCGCACAAGAGAACAGGACGCACAAAAGCCGTGTGCCGTCCCCGTCGAACTTCGCGTCGTCCCCGAGGATCCTACACCGTTCGTTCCATTCCAATATGCGGGTGCGAGTCCTCCACACCCAAGATGCCGTGCCGGAAAGGAGATTTCTCATCGTCATCACTGTGGTTTGCCGCCCCCTCCATCCATCGGAGGGGGCAATGGTTCTCAGCGGAGCCCCAGCTTGGACTTCGGGGGCATGCCGCCCCTGGCCTTGCGCCGGAGGTCTTTCCTCTCCCTCTTCACACCGCGTCTCTGGGTGAGCGATCCCACGGCCCCGAGGATGCCTCTGCGGGATCCCTCGTCCTCATCCTCCTCCGATGGAGGGGCATCTCCGTCATACTCCTCCTTCTCGGGTCCGCACTCGGGCATCCCCCTCGTAGGTTCGGGCTCGTCTGCGTAGATGTCCCTCAATGCGGGGGCGTCCACAAGGTCGACGACGATGTGCTCGCCAAAGTCGATCCTGAAGATGATCCTGGACTCGTCGTCGGACATCTCCACGGCCATTATGCCGAACTTGTTGCAGAGGTGCTGCATCCTCTCATCCACCTGGTCCACGCAGAGCATGTAGACGAATTCCCCCGAGGCGGGGTCCCTCGTCCTGGCCAGGGCTGTGTAGCGGTTGCGCCTGCCGTTGGCTGACAGCATGAGGGTGTTGACGTACGAGCCGTCGTCCATCCTCCTCCACTGTCCCCACCCGGAGAAGTCCCCCGAGTGGAAGGTGTGGTCGAAGATGCGGGCGGCCATCCAGGAGAGTGCCATCGGAGGCACCTCCTGTCCAGCCTGTCCAGCCTCCTCTCGATGTCGTCCAGCGCGAGCATCGCATCCATATCCCCAGCGGCCTCCGTCCTGAGCGCGGACACGCTCTGGCGGAGCCCGATGACGGCCCTGTCGCGGAAGTCCGCGAGGGCGGTCGTCTCCCCGACGATCCACGCGACGTCGCGTGCGAGATCGTCGAAGGTCATCCCATCCTGTCTCTTTCCATCCATCTCAGATCGTCCTCCTGAACCTGTGCAGGGGGTTCCACGAAGCGGTTTGGCGCCCGTCGTCCTCTGGTTCGGGCATGTCGGTCATGATCCCCTCGAAGTAGCCAGGGAAGGCGGAGCGGGCCATCTCCAGGCCCTTCAGCACGCCCTCCCTCTCGTCCTCCGAGTCGTATTCCTTCGTTCTCGTCTCCTGGACCATCTCGTCGAGACGCTCGCAGAAGACCGGCCAGAGCCTGCCGATGATGTGGCGGACCTCGCCCTCGGTGGCCATCGGCAGTCCTCCGGGATCCAGTCGATGGAGGTGCAGAACCAGACGGGGCGGGTGTCCGTATCCTTGTCCTTGGTCAGGGTGAAGCCCTCGGAGGGGGAGTAGCGGGCGTTGCCGCCCGCGATGCTCCCTCCCCTCTCGGGGGTGAGATTACCAAGTCCGTTCATGCGGAGGAAGGCGGGGACGTCCTCCCTGGAGACGAGACCCGCGTCCACGTAGGCGCAGTCCCTTCCCCTGAGGATCGCGGGTTCGCGGGAGATCGGGCGTCTCTCGCCGCCCGCGCCGGGCGGGAAGGCGGGAGAGAACGTCCCGCCCAGCACGTCCACGGTGCAGTAGGTGCGTCCGTCGTGGACGACGGAGCCCCACTCCTTTCCCATCCTCAGAAGGGCCTGGAACGCCCATCTGACGGCCTCGTCGGCGTCGTTCGTGCGGATGATGCCCACGTGGTTCCCGACGGAGTCGTTGACGATCCACGCGGAGATCATTCCGACCCCTCCTTCGCGGGGAAGAACCAGACGGGGAAGACCGCCCTCTCGTCCCTCTCCTTTACGAACTCCCAGGACGGTCCGCCCGTCTCGCCGTCGATGCCCGGGACGGCCCACATCCCGATCGGGTGCTCCATGTCGTAGGGTTCGGTGGTCTCGTCCCTCTCGTAGCACGCTATCGGGATGTTGTCGAACTCGAAGAGGTCGGCGTTCACGACGAACCCGTTCCCCGTCTCCGTCGGGCCCATGATGAGCTCGTCGTCCAGGATGGGGTGGTAATAGACGGTCAGGCCGTCCTCCCTCACGGGGAAGCGGTAGCCCTCGACGTCGATCTCCTCAAAGGGCTGCCCGTTCCTCCTGAGCGTGCCGGTGCAGCAGCCGTCCTCCCTCAGGACGGCGTTGTACGCCCCGATGCGGGCCTCGCGGACCGTCTCCGCCCCGAGCTCGACGAGCCTCCCGCAGTCCAGCATCACTGACCAGAAGGGCATCCGTCCTCCCTCCTCTGGCTCATGGTGCATCCGGGGCAGTAGGCGTGATCGTCGCGGAAGGACCATCCGCGGTAGCGGAGGGCCTGCTTCGCGCCGGAGCGCTTGCCCTTGATGGGTATGGAGGTCTCCTTCCCGCAGCCGTCGCAGACGGCGTCGAGACGGGCGTCCGTGAAGGCGAAGGTCATCTGACCACCCTCCAGTCGTCGCGGAAGTCCGCCTCGAACAGCACCTCCTCCATGGAGGGGTTGCTGCTTGTCACGTTGACGATCCTGCCGTCCTTCAGGATGAGCGGCTGGCCGGGGCGTCCCCTGCGCTCCACGGTCTTCCCGTCGGCCAGGGCCTTCATGGCCTGGCGGAAGTCCAGGGAGTACCTCGTGCCGTCGTGGACGACGGCATCGCTCCTGAGGAAGTAGAGCAGGCCGTCCGGGGCCGTTTCCAGGATGCCGTTCCTTTCGCGGTAGAGCGTTCCGCCGACCATGTACCAGACGTAACCGGAATCGAGGTCCCTGAAGCGGACGCCCCTCTCCATGTCGCGCTTGAACTCGCCCAGGAAGTGTTCGAAGTTCATAGGACGACCCTCCATTTCGCGGTGAGCAGCTTGCCGTGCAGGGTGGCCTTGGTCAGCTTGTCCTCGCCGTGGGAGACGTACATCAGCACCCCGTCCCTGAGGGCGAAGAGGTTGCAGGATCCCAGGTCGCATTCGACGATGCGCCCCTTGGACATGGCCCCCATGGCCTGATCGAAGGTCAGGGGGTACTCGGGACGGTCGTGGACGTAGCGTCCCCTCATGAAGTCCCTGAGCATGTCCGGCATGTCGGTGAACCTGCCGTCGCGGAACCTGACGATCCTGCCGTCGTCCTCCCTCCTGTAGACGGTGTCGCTGCGGGGGACGGTCAGGGTCATGCCCTCATCCAGCTTCCCCAGGAGCCCGCGCTCCTTCACGAGGTAGACGAAGTCGGGGAGGTAGGCGTTGGATCCCCTGTCGGAGGTCATCTCTCCGCCTCCCTGATGTCGATGCCTATGAGGATGCCCGACAGGACGGACACGGTGAGGGCGGATGCCATGCCGATGAGATACCTCAGCATCCGCACCACCCCCTAATCTCGTCGATGATGGTGTTCCAGATGCCGTTGTACCTGACGGTCAGGATGTTCCTGCACTCGTCCTCGGAGAGATGCTCGCCCTCGAGGGCGGGCCTCTCGTCGGTTCTCTCCTCGGAGGTGACCTTCCTGAGACGCCTGGACTCCCCCGAGAGGGACGTCAGCGTGTACTGGGTCCCGACGTTGCGGATGATGTGGCTGGAGAGGACGGTGATGCCATCGTCGGTGCGGACGGCGTCCACGAAGCCCTCATCTGGCTTGTACGGGCGGATCTTGGGGATCAGTCCGACGTCGGCGAGACGGGTGTCGATGTACTCCCTCCTCGCCCTGTCGAGATAGGGCATCGTTTCCCCAAGGGTCTCCAGCAGGATGTACGGCTTGAGGCCGGCCATCGAGGGGCGGTTCGGGGTGACGAAGGGGTAGGAGATGCCCAGCATGTCCACGATGGCGTGGACGAATCCCTTTCCGTCGGGGAGCTTCCCGAGGACGGTGACGGCGGGTCCGCAGTAAGTGTCCGTGACGTTGTAGACGTAGAACCAAACCTTCTCCATCCTCGGGAAGCCGAAGACTCCCTCGCGCCGTGCGGACAGTATCTCGTCCAGGGCGTCGCGGAGGGCGACAGCCTGGCCCCTGTCCAGCATGACGGCCTGCTTGTAGCCGTCCTCATGGGTGCCGATGCGGTGCGTCAGCGTCACGAGCATGGTTGCGTCGGGTCCCGGGACGGTGCCCAGAACGAGCATGGAGTCCCCGTCCTCGCAGACGATGTGCCTCAGGATTTTCTGGCCGTCCGTCATGGGTACTCCCTCCACTTGGTGAGCAGGTCGCGCCCTTCGAGGTTGGCGGAGGTCATTCCATCGCCCCCCTGGCGTCGTTCCAGATCCTCTCGGCGTGATCGGCCACGATGTCGTGCCATACCTCGGCGGCCATGTCCTCGGACTCGAGGGCGACGAGCTCGTCGGCCTCCACCGCACCGATCTGGATGCAGGTGTCGACGACCATGTAGCCTCCGCTGATCTCGAGCCCCTCAATGATGGGGTCGGGGCCGTCGACACCCCTGACCTTCCCCACGACGTCCACATCGCCGTGGCGAGCACGGACCCAGCATCCGACGAGAGCCTTCGCCCTGTCGGCGAGGGCCTGGCACTCCGCGGAGTGTGCGTCGCGCTCGTCCCTGTCGGCGAACTCGCGGTAGCAGACGAGACAGCGGTACGGGGCGAACAGCCCGTTGGTCCTGTTCATTCATCCACCCCCGGGATGGAGGTCTCCAGCAGATGGTCGGCGACGTCCTTGACCGCCAGATGCCATCTCTCCCTGGCATCTGCGACGGAATCGAAGACCCGGACGTCTTCATAGGCGAACACCTGGGGCATCTTGTCGAGGCTGAAGCGTCCGAAGCACTCGCTGACGACGAGTCCCCGTATCCAGACGCCGTTGCCGGTGACAGAGTCTATGCGTCCGATGGCGGTGATCCCGCCGTGGTTGCCCTCCGCCCAGCGTCCGATGAGGGACTCCCTCTCGGCGCGGGTCCTGTCGCAGAAGGCGATGTGCGCCTTGCATTCATCCTCGGTCTCGTAGGTCTTCCCGCAGTTCGGGCAGGAGTAGGTCGTCACGGGCTCGGTCACGACACCACCTCCCTGAGCTCCAGGGACGTTGTGTGCGACACGAACGGGATCACGTCCGGCAAGCCATAGTCCTCCAGATACAGCCCCGGGATGCAACCGTTACGGTCTACCGTGAAGCTGTAGCTGGATACGGAACAGCGGATGCGGTTCATCGTCATGCGTGCCTCGCACTCATAGTCGAACGGTAGGCTCCACACCTTCCCGTCGGACATGCGGATGTCCAGCGCCCGGGTCATTCCGCCACCTCCTTCGCGGGGAAGGCGTAGCATCTGACGGGGCAGGATCCGTTGGTGCGGGTCCTGCTCTCGCGGTAGTATCCGCGGGACTTCCTGCACCAGGTGTCGCGGGGTTCGGGTGGTTCCACGCCGAACCTCCTGCGGTAGAGCTCGTCGGAGGTCTCCCTCTGGAAGACGCCGGCGTCAAAGGCGAGCTCCATCCCGCCGTCCACGGAGGTGATGACCCTCCTCAGGAAGCGGGGGTACTCGTCCACGATCCTGTCTTCGAAGCGCTCTGGATGCTCCAGAAAGTCGGAGAACGAGTCGCCGTTGAGGGCGAGGTAGCGGTACTCGCGGAACATCACGCCCACCTCGGTCATCCTCTTGCCGTTGGAACGGAGCAGGAGGCCGTACCTCACGTCCTCGGGGGAGAGTATGAGCAAGTTGAACGCCTTGATGCGGGCGGTATGGTAGTTGGTGGCGGTCAGGAGGGGTTCCTCGCGTCCGCCGTAGCGGAAGTGGAAGACGGTCATGCCCTCGCCCTCCTGTTCCAGCGCTCCTCGGCGCGCGCCTTCATCTCCTCGGGGGTCCCGGCCTTGCCGAAGTCCACGTCGCCGTCGGTGGAAGCACCGCACGAGAGGCAGGTGACCTTCCAATGGGTGACGAACGGGATCGGGGACGTGGCCTTCGACAGGATGCGGGCGCATCCGCAGAAGGGGCAGGGGCGCAGGTCGGACGATGCCATGACCTCGCTCATGCCTCCACCCCCTCGGATACGCGGGCGACGAGCTCGGCGACTTCCTCGGAGATCTCCCTGAGGCGCCCGGCGACGTCGTCCATGCCGATGTTCTCGGCCATGGGCGCGAACCAGTCCCTCAGACAGCAGCGCGAGGACTCCATCCCGAGGATGAGGTCCATGCGGGTGAATCCGCTCATCTGGAACCACCGTCCTTGTGCTTGGGGCAGACGAAGCGGTCCCCGGACATCCTCCAGCCCATCGAGTGGACGGCGGAGCCCAGCTGGGACAGGGGGATCTCCCCCGGGAGGTCGAGGATCGCTCCGCAGAGGACGCATCTGACGCTGCGGGCGTCGGTGATGCCGTGCTTGCCAGTGATCATCGGTATCCCTCCCATGCGGGTTCCTCGGGGGGCTCGATGAGCCTTCCCTCGTTCCAGGCGGCCAGGGCCTCGGAGAGGAGGGGGTACTCGTCGGTGGACGAGCCGCATCCCCTGCATCCGAACCAGAACCTGTTCTCGCCGTCCTTCTCCTGGAAGACGATCCTCGGGTGGGCGATGCCGCATCTGGCGCACGGGTCCCGCTTGGGGCCGGAGGTGATGTCGCACACAAACGACATGGTTCTGGAGGTCATACGTACACCCCCGGCCTGTAGGTGTAGGTGTGCTCGAAGACGCTGACGGACTCCTCGGTCACGGGGTTCTTCAGCACGGCGGTGTTCCCCGTGACGGTGACGGACACAACCTGCCCGCGAGCCTCCCTGATCTTCTCGACGCCGAGGACCTTCAGGAGCTGCTTCACCGCGTCCTTGTCGCTCTCGGGGACGTAGAAGCGGAGGATCTGGGGTCCGACGGGGATCAGGACCGATTGGCACATCTCCCTGTTGATGTCGAGCCTTCTGCCGGAGGAGACGGTGCATCTCTCGTAGTGGATCATCGGGCCGCCTCCTTCACGAAGACCTCGAGGGGTCCGGAGTCGGTGCCGTCCTTGTAGATGTCCGCGAGGGTGAGCATCGCGCCGAAGACGGTGTCCGCGGTGGCGGAGCGTCCGCAGTGCGGGCATCTGAGGGTCACGGGACCGTCCTTCGGGTTGCCGGAGGCGGTGAGCTGGGCGTCGGCGCACCAGGGGCATCCGATGGGGATGGCCGTGGCCTCGGAGCGGGATTCGGTGGATCCGAACCCGCCCACGCGCTCCGCGACGGGCTCGATCTCCTCGGAGAAGGTCGCGTAGGGGATGACTATCCCCTGCATGAACGCCTTCCCGGCGGGGATCTCGCACGGGGTGTCGCTGGTGAGCTTGGCTCTGATGTTCTGCCTGTAGTCCTGGTCGATGACGCCGACGGTGTTGGCCAGACGGACGCCGTGCCTGAATCCGAGTCCGGAGCGGGGGGCCATCAGCATGAACCATCTGGGGCATCCCTCGACGGTCTCGGAGCCGTCGAAGCGGACCTGGGTGTCAACCTCGGTCCACTTCCCGGGTTCGAGGCGGATGTCCTCGGGCGCGTAGAAGTCATATCCCGCGGAGGAGAGGGTGGCCCTCCTGGGCATGAGTCCCTCGGGGGCGATCATGCGTTCACCTCCCTGACTGCCGTGGTACCGTCGTTCGGGACCCACTGGACGCCCGTGAAGCCGTCGGGGCCGATGCGCTCGGCGATGGCGTCGGAGATGCCCTCGTACACGGAGGCGGTGACGTTCCCCACCTCCACGCGGTAGCGGACCATCCTCATGTTCATGTCCAAGCCGACGAGCCCCTCGAAGGCGTCCATGAGGTCCAGGAGGTACTCCACGGGCGCGGAGGGGGAGAACTCGACGGTCATGATGCCTACTGTCTCGGGGTTCAAAGCAATCCCCCCTCGGTCATGCGGACCCACTCCCTCTCGGCGTAGGTGGCGGCCCTGGCGATCATCAGCGAGAGGTCCATCGCCTCGTTCGGGCAGATGGCGCTCTCGCCGTCGCCGTGGCCGACGACCACGCGGCCGTCGCCGGTGGTGCAGACTGCATAGGACTCCCCTAGCCCCCCGTCCACGACGTTGCCGACGTAGATCCCCCTCATGCCGGTGTAGGGCGAGCGGGGCAGGGCGACGGCGTTGACGCGGTAGGTGTCCACCGCGTCCTGCCAGTCGTCCAGGACCTCCATGAGGTTCCAGTCCTTCGTGGCGACGTCGTATCCCACGGCGACGTCCGATTCCTTCCCCGTATCGGGGTCGCAGAGGATCCAGCCCCGTCCGATGGCCTCCTTGTAGAGGGCGGCGGAGCCGTCCCTGCGTCTGACGAACATGTATCCCATCCTGTCATCATCTCCTGTCCGGATCGTGTGGTTTGGATGCCCCCGGCTGACGGGGGCGTCTGAAAGGTTGTGAGAAACGGCCGGCATCGGAACGCCTCCACGGATTCCACCTCGGGGTCCTCGAGCCAGGTCTGGTCCAGTGCCTGGCTGATGGCGTCGCGGATGTTCCGGGCGTCGTAGATCTTCATAGTCTGCGTCCCGGTGAGGACGACGTAGTAGCTCCCGCGCTCGTCCTTCTCCTCCTCGGACTCGTCGTCAAAGTGGCGGCAGTCCCCAGCGGGGCGGTTGATGTCCGAGAGGGGGAGGCGCTTGAGATCGCAGAACTCCCTCTCGACCTTCAGGAGGATACCGGAGGGGTCCATCTCGAACGTCTCGACCTTGAAGCTGTGGGAGCATCCATGGCAGGTCTCCCTCGGAGGGTGTTCCCCCTCCTCGAAGTAGGAGCAGTAGCCGGCCCCGCGGCCGACCTCCCCGATGGTGATGCCCTTGAGGGTGCAGATCGGGACGACGGTCTTGCCCATGATCCCCTCCGGGCCCATCTCGATGGACTCGGCCAGGACGTGGTGGGCGCAGTCCCTGCACTCGCGGTACTCGAAGGCCATCGCCTCCTCCCCCCTACGCCCTGCTCGCGGATGCCCATCGTGGCCAGGAGGTTGCGGAACCTGTCCGAGCTCCATCCGCTCATCATCTTGTACGCCTCCCACTCGGAGATCTCGACGACCTCGGTGAAGCGGAAGCTGTCGTTCGTGTCGTGTCTCACGTGCAGGTCGGAGTCCACGAAGCTGTGGTCCGTGGGCGTCACGTGGATGAGCCTGTCCCCCGAGGTGTAGAATCCGGGGGCGGGGGCGCGGTGCATGGTGGACTCGTGCTCCAGGCAGTCGGTGCTGGAGTCGAACCTCTCGCCGCAGAGCTCGCAGACGAAGTGGGTCTCGGCCCTCATGCCAGCATCACCCTCTTCAGCTCGTCCACGGTCTCGTCCGGGACGCGGACGTAGCGTCCGCCGACGTACTCGACGACGGTGTAGGACTCGCGGAAGGCGACCTCGCTCTCCGCGTCGTCCAGACCCTCCTCGAGGGCGGCCCCGACGGACCCGTGGACGATGTTGCTTATGGCACGCCCCTCGGATGTCCACTCGTTGGAGAAAATCCTGCACGAGTGGTACTCGCGGCCGCTCACTCTACCGCCCCCTCGATCTCGGCGTTGGCGGGGGCCATCCTCTTGTAGAGGGAGGTGAGGGCGATGTTGTCCTCCAGGGCCTTCCTGATGTCCCCGATGGCCGTCTCCTCGTCGGTGACCCTGCACTGATCGGCGGGGGTGATGTGGATGAGGGCCTCGAGGGGGACGTAGAGCCTGACGCACGAACCGTTGTCGGCCGCGTCGAAGACGAATCCGGCCCTGGTGCCGTAGAACACCCACTTCCCGATGAGGGATCTCGCGCGGAACTCGTTCTCGCGGCAGACGACCTCGTGGGCGGACGCCTCGGAGAGGACCCTGAACCTCTGTCCGCAGACCTCGCACCTGTAGAACGTCTCTCTGACGGTCTCCGTGCTCACACCCCCATGTGGAAGATGTGGACGCGGAACGTCCCCTTGCCCTCGGGGCACACCTCGTACGCCTGGGTGACGACGTTGAACCGGGCGAATCCGGGCTCGTAGGCGTCGAACACCTGGGCGTTCGGCATGTGGCGGAGATAGACCTTGGCGGCCTTCTCCGCGGGCATGGTGCCGTCCACGACGAACATCATGTCCCCGTCCTGCTTGATGATCAGGTAGTCGAACTGCTTCTTCGGGGGGTTCGCGATCTCCTTGGAGATGTTCCGCTTGCGCTCGAAGGGGGCCTTCGGCTCCGCGGCATCGTCGTCCACACCCATCATGGCCCGGGTCACCTTCGGCGTCCTGGGCTCGGGGGTCCTGCGGAACGACATCGTCATTCCGATCCCCCCTCTTCACCGACGTTCTCGTCGTTCCCATCCATTTCCATCCCATCCCGGGAAGTCGTTTCGAAATCGGTTTCGTACTCGGCGGATTCCAGGGGGTCGAAGCCTTCGGCATCGAGGTCCACGTCTATCTTGGAGCCGAGGAAGTTGTCCAGGCGCGTCTGGTTCTTCGAGCTGAAGGGCAGGACGCTGGTGAGAAGGTCCTTGTAGCCGACCTCGGTGAGCTCGTCGACGATCTCGTCGAACGCCTTGCGCACGGGGACGTCATGGTTGTCCCCGCGGCGCTCGCGGATCGAGTTCGCCGTGTAGAACAGGGCCACGTTGAGGATCTGGCTCTTGCTGATGCCGGGGAGCATGACGGACAGGTTGTCCATCACGGCCTTGGCGCGGGTACCCATGAGGTAGGTCCTGCCGGAGATGCTCCTCCAGTCGTCCTCGGGCATGGGATACGCCTCTCAGGCTGCGGAGGACCGTGAGACGGTTCCCGCAGATGCAGTCGAGTTCCATGAGGACGGTGCCGTCCTTGGAGATGCGGCGTCCGCAGACGCAGAAGTTCCCCCCGCAGATCCTGCACTTGGGGATCGGCCTGAGCCTCTCCCTCTGATCGAGGACGCGGGTCATGCCAGCACCTCCACGACGTCCTCGGAGCGCTCCCCGAGGCGGGCGATGAACGTGTGTCCGCAGCTCCAGCAGTAATAGCGGAACCTCTGGCTGTCGATCCTTGTGGCCTCCAGACGGGCAGAGAGGCACTTGGGACAGCAGGCGACCCTGTAGGTCTTGGCACCCGCCCCCGTGGACGTCTTCTTGCGTCCGGTGACCCAGACGACCCCGTTCTCCTTCAATTCCTTCACGCGGGGCGTGACGGTCTGGATGGGCATGCGGAGCCCGCGGGAGATGTCCTCGTTGCAGACGTCGGGGTTGGCCTCGATGAACTCGCGGACCTGGATGCACCTCTGGCGGGAGAGACGCTCCGCGCCGTAGTACGCCTGCACGGACGTCTCGGCGACGGTCATCTCCTCACCTCCGCGGCCATGCGGACGGCCCTCTGGCTGATGTCGATGAAGCTCGACGACGTGGCCATGACGGTCCCGTCGCGGTCCACGGCCTCGTACACCCATCTCAGCCCGCTGTCCTCGCCGTCCTTGCGGACGGTCCTGATGATGGTGTAGGGGCCGTAGGTGCAGAGCTGTTCGCGGTGGAACCCCTCGGGAGGGGTCCCGACGATTATGGGCTCCTGGCGGGTGAGGGCGAAGGTGAGGGCCGTCTCGTAGCGCTTGGAGTGGCCGACTATGCGGTTCAGCGTCTTGTCGTAGACATTGTAGAGCTCCGCACCGCCGACGTCCTTGGAGAGACGGATCTCGTAGTCCGGGAGGATCCTCATGACGATTGTCTGCTTCATGGGGATCCCCCGCAGATACGGGACAGCGTCGCACCGTCGCGGATCATGCCGTCGATGGCGGTCAGGGCCTCCAGGACAGAGGCCCTCCGCTCGTCGTCCAGCAGTGGGATGACGGTGGTGATCGCGGTCCTCGGACCCCTGTGGTAGGACATGGCGTCCAGGGAGGGGACGGGGATCCCCATCCTGGCCGCCTGGCGGCGCACGTGGTACTCCGCCGTCCTGCCCACGGACTCGAGGGCCTCCTCGGCCACCGCGCGGGTGTAGCCCAGCTCCACGCATGCGCGGTTGAGGCTGACACCCTCGGACGCCTTGGCCATGAGGGCCCCCACGTCCACCGCGGCCACGAGGTCCGCGGTGGTCATGGCGGCCACCGCCAGGAACTCGTCCCAGCGGCCGGCTTCGCGCATCCTGTTGCGGATGGCGCTCATGGTTATGCCGAGATCCGAGGCGACCTGGCGGGGCGTCTGCCCCTGCCTGACGCGCTCGAAGATCTCGTCCAGAGTGACGATCAACGGAACCGCCCCCTCACTCCTCCTCGATCCTGGGGGCCAGGAGGTACTTGGTCGTGAACGGGGCCTGGCTGTTCAGCGCGATGGGGAAGTCCGTCTCCATGTTCACGAGGATGGAACCCTTCAGTCCGTTCAGGGCGGACACGAAGTAGTCCAGTGGGAACATGGCGGAGTATGTGGTTCCGTCGGCGGACTTCTTCTCGGGGTCGTCGTAGGCCACCTCCTCCCCGTCGTCGTTGACGATGACGATGCTCAGGCCCTCGGGTCCGCAGGTGATGCGGAAGTGGTCCGAGACGGACAGTCCCTTCTGCATCATCCTGCCGATCTCCGAGGTGTCCAGCTCGAAGATGCAGGTGAGCTCCAGAGCGGGGATCTTCGGCTTGGGCGTCCCGGGGACTGCGATGTTGCGGAGGACACGGTGCATCTTCCCGCAGTCCAGCCTGGTGGTGGTGCCGTCGTCGGTGAGGGTGACGGGGCTGTCGTCGGGGAAGATGGTGAGGGCGTCGGACAGCTTCTTGATCGGGAGGTACACCTCGGGGATGTTGGGGTCCGGCTGGTATGCCTCCATCGCGGTCTGGCTCCAGACCATGATGTCGATCATGGCCACGTGGGCGGTGTCCACGGCCTTGATCCTCCATCCGTCGGGGGTGTACTCGATGCACATGTCCTCGCGGACGACGGTCTGGATCTGGCCGAGGAGGGTCACGAGGTTGGCCTTGCTGATGGTGGTGACGGCTGCCATCACTCATCCCCCCAGACGATCCCGTCGGCGATGGCGTCCATCTCGCGCTCCAAGTTGAGGAGGTCGGTCATGATGGAGGACAGCGGTGTCCCGAGACGGGGCGCCACGTCCTCATCGAGGTCGTAGACCTGCTTGCGGAGCTCCTCGGAGCCCGCCTTCATGACGGTGACTAAGGGCCTCATCCTCTGGATGACGTCCAGGGTGTGGTCGTTGCCTCCGAACACGGCGGTGCTGATGACGGCTGCCCCGGAGGACATCACTCCTCACCCCCGTCGTCGAAGATGGACTCCCTGGCCTCCTCGCAGGTATTGTAGACCATGTCAAGGGTGCTTCCGATGACCCCCGCCGCCGTCTTCACCTTGGCGTCGAACTCATCGTCCCCCGAGCAGGGGTTCTCGAGGAGCTTGAGGGCGGACCCCATGATCTCCACCGCGGTGGCGATGGCCGCGACGTTCACGATCATGCAGACGTCGTCGCCGTCGAAGCGTCCGTCGTCCGTTCCGTCCTCCTTCGAGTCCTCGCAGGCGTCCAGCATGGCCTCGACCTGGCCCCAGGGGGTCTCGTCCTCGTCCTCGGGGATGTCGGGATCGGTGATCTTGCTGACCCTGACGGCCTTGATCTCCCATCCCTGGTCGCGGGCGGTCCTGACGGCGTCCACGAGGGCGGCCGCGAGTTCGGTCATGTCGTGGTTCTTGTTGTTCTTCCCATCCATTGTTTCATTCTCCTCTGGGTGTTGAGCGGTTTGTGCGTAGGGTTTCGAGAGCGTCCGCTGAACCAACGGTTGCGAAACGCTCAAGTCCCGTGAGGGACGGTGCTGAACCAGCGATGCGCCGGCGGGCGACCTCGCAGAACGCGGGGTCGATCTCGATGCCGATCCAGTCGTAGCCGAGCTGCCTGGCGGCGACGGCTGTTGTGCCGGAGCCGAGGAAAGGGTCAAGGACGACCCCCCCCCGGTTCGAACCTGACAGGCATCATGAGATCGAAGGCGGACGGGCCCATGCACCACGGGCACCTCTTGAAGCAGTCGCCGTCGTACCCATCCCTGTCCTCGGAGATCTCGGAACCGAGGAGCCACGCGTGGCAGTTGCGGCACTCAAGGAACTCCTTCGTCTCGTAGACCTTGGGCGTCTGGATGATGAGTCTGTGGGCCTTGGCGTCCCAGAAGAGGGACACGGGTCCGCGGCACTTCATGAAGTCGTACCAGGCGGATCTGTCGCCGTCGGAGAGGGTCATCTCCACCTCTACGTCGGTGCATGGGTAGTTCTCCCTCATCTCGACGTACATCTTGACGGTCATGGGGACTCACCCCCGTCGGCCCATGCGAACACTGGCTCGAAGTCGGGTTTCACGTCCCACTCGCGGTCGCGGAGCGCCTGCCTGAGCTCCCTGGCGTGTCCCTCGTCGATCTCGATGTAGATGCGGAGGCAGTCGGGGTACCAGACGATGTCCGCGTCGGTGCTGGTCTCGGGGTGCGGGATGATGTTGCAGTCGCGCAGTATCCTCGCAACCTCCTCCTCCAGCCATGCGAGGTCGCGGACCGTGAAGCCCTCTGGGAAGGGGATGGCGGTGCCGTCGATCCAAGCGAGCGTCGGCTCGTAGTCGGGCTCGACATCCCACTTGTGGTAGCGGAGCTGGTCCCTGAACCTCCTGACGTCCTCGCGTCCGAACTTGTCGTCGGCGTAGAGGGTGAGGGCTTTGTCGTCCCAGATGTCGTCCGGGTAGCCGTCGTCCCTCCAGTCCCAGTCCCTGAGCGCCTCCGCCCTCTCTAGGAGCCAGCAGAGGTCGCGGACGGTGAATCCCTCGGGGAGGGGGATGCGGATACGGGTGTCGCTCATTCCGACCCCTCCTCGGTGACGTAGCCGCCGCAGACGGCGAAGTGCTCGATGGCCTCGTCCTGGCTGTAGAACGTGGTCCCGCACTTGGGACAGCTGTAGGGGCCGATCACTCCGATCCCCCCTTCGTGAAATCGTCCAGGGAGACTGGCTTGAACTTGCGCTTCTCCCAGGTGCGGTCCACGTACATGCCCTTGAAGATGGCCATCAGGATGTCCACGACGATCGAGTTGCCCGCCTGACGGTAGAGCTGGGTCTTGGCGGTCCCCGCCTCGACGGCCCTGTCGTACGCCCAGTCGGGCTGTCCCATCAGCCTCCAGCATTCGCGGGGAGTGAGGTAGCGGATCCTCAGCTTGCCGTGGGGGTTCTCGGAGGGTGCGACCTCCCCGTGTCCCTCGCACTCCGGGGATTCGGGTCCGTCGCGGACGACGACACCGCATCCGCAGGCGGCACCCGTGGTGAGGGTGGGCGCCTTCTGGGGCTGTACGGTGCCACGGGCCTTCTCGGGACGCATCGTGACGAGTCCGTCGCCCTCGCTGGCCACCATGTAGCCCTTCCTCGTGTTGCAGGGGTAGACCACTGTGTCGTCACTCATCGACGTCACCTCTGGTGTGGCCGTCCTCCATCACGGGGGGCGTGGGGCCCTGGAAGGGCTGGGACGGGATGGTCGGAGCGATTCCGTCGTCCCCGTAGACGCGGCCGGACTGGACGCCCGTGGACGTGATGTTGCCCTTGAATGCCAGGGATGCATCGTGGGGTCCGTCGGATGGTGCGACCTCCCCGTGTCCCTCGACCTCAATCTTGGGCATGAGGTCCCCTCCTCCGCAGGCGTTGAGTGCGGGGGAGATCCCCTCGTCGCCGTAGACGCGTCCGCGGTAGTCGTAGCCGCAGTCGATCTTGCCGGCGATCACGATGCTCGCCCCGTCGGCGGACTCGGAATCGTCCTTGTGCTCCGCGCGGTACTCCGCGAGGGAGCCCTGGGTGATGAGGAAGTTCTGGGACTGACGGTCGGGCTTGGTGGTGGTCGGGTGGCCGATCCCGTCGGGAGTGACGGGCTTCCAGCCGAGTCCGTGGCCCTTGGCGTCGTGGCGGCGCTTGTGGGCCTCGTACTTGGCGATCTTATCGTCCGAGAGGTAGAAGCTCTCGGGGACGTCGTCCTCCAGCACGTCACGGAGACGCCTGTCGGTCGGGTGCCCCTCGGGGAAGACATATTTCAGGTTCCCGTAGTAGGACACCATGAAGCACCTCCTCCTGTTCTGGGGGACGCCGTAGTTGACGGCGTTGAGGACCCGGTAGGTGGACGTGTACCCGAGCTTCTCGAGGACGCGGATCCACGCCTCGAAGGCGTCGATGTTCAGCTGGTTGAGGATCGCGTCCACGTTCTCCATCAGCAGGCACTGGGGCGGGTGTCCGTCCTCGACCGCCTTGCCGATGAGCCTGCCGACCTCCCAGAGAAGGGACGAGCGGGTGCCGGAGCCGAGCTCCATACCCCTCTGCATCCCCGCCACGGAGAGATCCTGGCAGTTGTGGGTGACGAGTCCGTTGACGACGAAGCTCTGGGAGCCTTCGACGGTGATGTCGTAGACGTTCTCGGCGTAGTTGGTGGGTGTCACCGACTCCACCTCCCAGAGGGAGAGGACCGGCCTGTCCTCCGCCTCGCCGTCGCACGCGACGACCCTGGCCTCCCCGAGGCGGTCCAGCATGGTGGCGGACACCCAGCCGATGCCCCCGTCCGCGTACCGGACGCGGAAGGAGTGGTCGGCGGTGCATCTGACCTCCTTGTGTCCCTTGACCTTCAGGCGGTACGTGGGCTTCGTGCCGGTGCATCCGCTGGCCAGTACGCGGTGGTACTTCCCGTCCAGGGAGTACACGCAGTCGCCCGGCTCGATGGAGCGGATGGGCATGTAGCCCTTGGACGTCAGGACGGGCATGTCGCCCGTCAGGCACGGGAACGAGTAGGTGACGAGATCGCACTCGGGGAGCGATTCCAGCTTGGTGATGTCGCCGAGCTGGTTGACGGGGCCGTGGATGGCCTCGTAGCTCCTCATGGCGGGTCCGTCTATCTCGGAGGTGCCGACGACCGTGTAGGGTACGCCGAGCCTCTTCAGGGCCATGGCCTGACTGCCTATGCCGGAGAACAGCTCTACGACGCGGAGCGGGTCATCCTCGGTGGGTATGCGGGGTCCGAGATCGGAGGTAATAGCAGTCACCCCCGTTCCAATCCCTGACGGCCTCAACGAGGGTCGCCCTCGGCTTCGTGAACCTCTTGCAGCCCCAGCATCCGACGGAGTAGGTGGTGAACCCGTTCTCGGACACCTTGTTCAGCCTGGCCCTGCATCCGCAGTCGCAGCGCCTCACGGTGGGGGGCTGCTCGTTCTGGATCGTGACGGGCACCAGCGCGAGGGGTATGGCGTCCCTCGGCGTGGGCTCGTCCCCGAAGAGACGGATCGTCACGGTGCGGCGGCTCCTGAGGTACTTGAGGACCTCGAGGGCCGGCCAGTTCTGGCGGTCCTTGCCGTCCTTGTAGCGGTGCTCGTCGCGCTTGAGCTCCATGAGGTAGCGGGCGGTCTCGCCCTCCCACTTGCAGGAGAGGCGGACGCCGACATCGAGGCTCCCGTAGGGTCCCCTTCCGCCGGTGTACTCGCCGTAGACGAAGAGGTCGGTTACGCCCATCACGAAGCTGTCGTCGGTGTTGACGGTGCGGGCGCGCTCCTCCACGCACCTGAGGGTGCTGTCCGCGGTCTTGCGGTAGATGGTGTTCAGAGGAAGCACCCCCCTGTCGCGGACTGCTCGTGGTAGAGCCCGAGCAGGACGTAGTGGCGGATGGCCTCGTCCCTGCTGTGGAAGTTCCCGTCCCCGACCCTCTCCCCTATAATAGAATCTATATGGGGAGGGAGGAGGGACGGCGTCTCGAATCCGCAGCAGTCGAGAGACTCGAGCAGCGCGCGGATCGTCGAGTCGGCGTCGAGCCCGAACGTGCGGATCGCAGTCTCGAGGAGGTCCGCCGTCTTCGAGGAGATGACGATGGGTACTTCGTACTCGTCTGCGGAAGGTGTGACCTCCTGCTGTCCCTCGCACCCGTTGTCATCGGGACGACCGAGTTCATCCCAAGGATGGTCAGTCATCCGACCATCCCTCCGTTCGAACTCGAGTCGCCCGAAATCTGCGATCCGCCGAATCTCAGCTTGACGGGATCGTCCGGACTCCCCTCGCAGTAGTCGAGCAGTGCGCGGAGAAGGAGAGTCGCAACATCGCGTCCTTCCTCTTTCGATCTGCGTCTCAACGACTCATTGAGCGACGATGGGAGCGTGTAGTACATCTTCACGTTCTTCTCGTCGTGGAGAGGGTACGGTATGTACGGGCGGGGTTCGTTGTTCGCCTTGGAGAGGAAGTCCTCTACGCATCTCTGCATCACGACGGACGTCGTGCGACGCTCTGCGACGACGATCTCCTTGAAGCGACCGACGACGCTCGGAGGCATCATGACGTAGGCACGCACCGAAGTGGGCGCGGAAACGTCCTCCTTGGGTCCTTCAGTCGTGAACAAGGGTTCATCGAGCGTGAACAAGGGTTCCCTTGTTCCCGTCATAGGGCATCACCCCTTGTTCCCGTTGTTTCGGGGGGTTCCGATACCCTTGTTCCCGCAACCCCTTGTTCCCGTCTCAGACGGGCCATTTCCGAGAGATTTTCATACTCTTCGAGGACACCTTCCTTCTTCAGTGCGTTGCGGAGCGTCTTAGGGTCGATGCCTATGATCATCTTCGCCGCATAGTTCACCGTATAGCCCTGACGGGCAAGGTCCATGACGCTGTCAAGCGACATGATGACGGTGCGCTTCTTCGCATCGGGGGAAGTCTGCACCATCGGCCTGTTCTCCGCAACCCTGTGGGAGAAGCAGAACGCGAGCATGCGACCGCAGTGCTTGCCGTCGAGCTTCGCTGTGAGCATCCCGTTCTTGGTGTTGATGGAGAGCTTCTCACGCTCAACCTGCGCCTGCCATGTGCCGATGTTGTTCAGCAGCTTGCCGTTGGCGTCCTCCGGCGCGGTGGCCGAGTTGGTAACGTAGCGTATGACGGTGTGGTACTGATTCGTCTGCGCGACGATGTACTCCATGTCTTTGGTGTCACGCGACAGACGAGACTCCGACCACGCCAGGAGGATGTTGACACCTCCCCTTGCGATGCGCCCGAGAACCGAATCGAGCTCATGGCGGTCCAGGTCCTTGGCGGACTGCTCCTCCTGATAGATTCCGAGGATCTCGACGCCATTGGCCTCGCACCACTTCTTCATCTCCCTTACCTGAGATTCGGTGGTCTGTCCCTTGTCGTCGGTGGATACGCGGGCGTAGAGAACCGCCGTCATGCCGTTGTACGGGGAGTCACTCATGGCAGACACCCCCGCACTGACGCATGTTGGCGAGCAGATCATGCCTGAAGGCGGTATCCGAGAGCAGAGCGACGACCATCGCGATTATCCTGCCATCGGGATTGTCGAACTCGAGATCGGACGATGCGAGGACGATGGACATCCCGCAGTCACGGCAAAGCGAGTTCAGTCCCGCGTTCTCGGAGCAACCGTCGTAGAGCGTGTCAACGGACCATGCAAGCAGAATGTCGGGCCTGCGCCTCATGGCGTATCCGATGAGCTCGTCGAGTCCGACACGCCCCTCTGCACCGGACGCCTCGTCGTCGCGGAAGATCCTCGCGACGGCGACGTCGTGTTCGGCGCACCACTCGAGCATCTTGCCGATCTGCTCAACCTCGTCGACGGTGCTGTACCGCGACATACGGACGTAGAGGACGGCAGTCCTGCCGACGGATGCGGAATCAGTCAAGCTGTCCACCTCCGACGATGTCGAGCCCGTCGAAGCGACGGCAGTCGTCCAGCGTGAGGACGGTGATGCTCTCCATGAGGGACAGGAGCTCCGTCCCCTTGGGGGACAGAGTCAGACGGTTGCCCCTCCGGTCATCCGTGGGAACCGCGTCGATGTAGCCGTCCCTGACGAGCGTGTCGATGGTCCGGCGTCCGTGGGCGTCGTTCCTCCAGTTGAGCTGCGTCTTCGTGGTTCCGGGGGCGTCGTGGATCAGCCTGAGCACGCGGTAGACGGTACGGGAGACGATCCTGCTGTAGGGGTTGTAGTCACTCAACGGCGGCACCCCCTATCTCGGCCATCCTGCGGGATACAGCGGCCGCGTCCACCTCGACGTAGGCGTTGACGGTCTGCATCATGTCCAGCAGGAAGTTCCCCCTGTCGGAGAGGGTGAGATGGTTCGCATGGCCCTTGGTCTCCTGGGAGATGTAGCCGTACTCGGAGAGCATCCTCACGTTCTGCCTGACGGACGGGATGCGACGGTCGCTCAGGGCGGTGAGGGTTATGCCGGGCTCCTCGCGGATCGCGGAGAGGGCGGCCATCACCGTGTGGTCGACGATGCGGGCGAAGATGTTGTTCAAGCCACCACCTCCCAGGTGATGATGACGTTCCCGCGGACCGTGGTGGACGAGTGGACGCGGATGCGGCCCTCGTCGCTGAGCGTCCTGACGCTCTTCTGGGTGGAGGACATGGAGCATCTGCTCCTCTCGCTGATCTGGCGGGAGGTGAGGGGTCCCTCGGTGCGGAGCGTGGCGAGCACGTCACGGCAGCTCATGCGGACACCTCCTCGGGGTCGATGCAGATGTGGTACTCGTGTCCGGTGGAGAGAACGAGGACGAGCTGGCGTTCGATCTCCGCGTCCTCGATGGACGCATCCTCGACTGTGCCGACGGCCCAGTCGTCCACGACGAGCTCGACGACGAAGCGGGAGTCGCCGCCGACGACGGCCGGGTTGTAGGGGCCGTAGCGGAGGCAGGTGTCGTCGGTGAGATCGAGATAGAGGTCGGGGTAGCCGTCGTTCTCGCGGTACCATCTGAGCGGGGTACCGCGGGGCGAGAGTTCGGGTTCCACGCGGACGTTGGAACGGCCGGCGCGGAAGAGTCCGAGGATCTCCCTGGCGACCCCTATGGGGATGGTGACGGGGATGATGACTGGGTCGGCCATCAGTCCACCTCCAGGATGTCCTCGTCGCCGACGAGCTCCTCGCAGTAGGTATCGATCTTGCTGACCTCGGCCCCCACGCCGTCCGCATCTATCACGGAGAAGATGCGGGAGATGACGGCGTTCGGTGCCTTCTCCATGGCCTCGATGGCGGAGTCGGCCTCGACAAGGACGCCCTTGAGGTCGACGTCGAAGCCCATGACGAAGAGGGTCATCCCTCCACCTCCATGCGGCCGGCAAGGAGCATCAGATTGTGCTCGGCCTCGAGGGACAGCAGGAGGACGTCGCGGACAAGCTGGGCGTAGGAGTCCAGCTGGGCCTCGAGCATGATCCTGTTGTGCTTGACGCAGGTCTCCAGGGAGGAGAACTCGAACGCCATCGAGGATGACTTGTAGTCTATCAGACGGGACAGGGTCTTGAGCCTGTCCATGGGGTTCTCGCGCTTGAGGTCGCGCGGGAGCTCCATGTCGCGGAGCTGATCCTCCGCGGATTCCAGAATATCATTTATCTTATCCTGAATGAGAACCAAAGAAACACCCCCAGAAGTCTTGGGGCTGAACCCGCCGAGGGATTGGCTCACTGGTATCCCCTCGGAGGTTGCGATTCCGCCCCGTCGGCGTCGGTGACGGTGACGCCGTCGGGAGCGAAGCGATCGAAGGTGGTCTGGCTGTTGGAGATGATGCGGAGGGTGTTGGACTCCGTGCGGACGATGTTGAGCGAGACGTCGTAGAGACGGCGGGAGATGTCCGTGAGCTCCTCGACGTCGCGGTGGAGCGACGCGAGGTCCTGCTTGATGACGGGGATCTCCCTGCACGCGAAGTCCGCCTTGGCGCGGGTCTCCGGGAGGGCGACGATGGCCTCGACGTAGTCGACGCTGTTCGTCTCGAACTCGGGGGAACCAGGGGAGCAGTCCGTCCAGACCTCGCCGTTGCCGACGAAGGCACCGTCGGTGAGGTCGGTAATCAGGGTGTTCAGCTCCCCGCGCATGGCGCGGTGGATCTGGGTGACCTTGATGTCCGAAAGGAGGACGTAGACGCCCCTGTCGTCCTTGAGGAAGACCCATCCCGCGTAGCGCTCGAGCCACATCAGCATCGGCGTGCAGGCGGCGACGAAGGCGCGTACGAGGGCCTCCTTGGAGGTGGCCTCCTCGGTGGATACGAGGACCTCGAAGTCGGGGATGACGTAGAACAGCCTCTTGGACGCCGTCCTGTGATAGCGGATGGCGAACCTGTTGCCCTTGCTGTTGCCCGGGAGGATGAACCTGTCGGACCAGCAGACGCCCCCGTCGACCTCGTAGGAGGGCTGGGAGAAGAGGGACTGCATGACGGTCCTCTCCTTCTTCGAGGAGGGGTCGGTCACCTTGAGGGGCACCCTGTCGATGATGCCCTCCCTCTCGACTCCGAAGACGTACCCGCCGCCGGGACGGTGGACCTCCCACGCGATCTGCGGGGGGTTTCCGCCGTTCTCGGCGGTTAAGCCCTGTGAAGCCGAATCGTCGTCCTCGGGGACCTCGGAACGGTTCCGCTGAGAGGCAGGGGGTCTGGTTTTCCGAACCGACCTGAGATTCCTCATCTTGTCCCTGATCTCGTCGGAGATCTGGGATTCGAGGAGGGCCCAGCGGGGACCCCTTCCGTAGTACTTGTCGCGGCGGGACTTGCCCACCTCGACGATGTATCCGCCCGAAATAAGGTCGCGGACGCACGCATTCACGGTGGACTTGCCCATCGCGAGGTCGGAAGCGACCTCGGACTGGGTCCTCAGCCTGCCGTTCTCGTCCAATCCGAGGATCGAGATGGCGACCATGATGCGGTTGTCGCCGAGCCTGTCCGAGCGGGGGCGGGACATGCACTCACACAGCCTGGTTCAGGTCGGTTCCATTAATCGAACTCAAAGACCTGAAATGGGGTACAGCCAGATGCGTGAACTGAGATGAACTATGTACGAAATTGTCTACGAATTCATTCATAAACATTTCGGTCACTCCCAGTTCAGAAATTGCGTGGAAATCGGACGGTCCGGATGCTGCGAAGCCGCATCCGTTCAGGCCGATACCTCCCTCGGTTCCGCGTAGAGCGCGGCCACGATCTCAGAGTACCACGGCTCCGGGGACGGGGTGCATTCGTCGGCGATGAAGGCCGAGGACTCCCTGTCGGAGACCCTGAAGCGGTAGCTGTGAGCGTTGAGGACGACGTGACGGTCGTCCTTGTAGTAGTCGAGGAAGTCGCTGTACTTCGAGTAGTAGAGCGTGACCTCCTCGTACCCGAGAAGGCGGAGGGACCTCCTGACGTCCGCGATGGGACGGCGGGTGCCGTTCATGCCGACCCCTCCCTGTGGAAGACGACCCTGTCCCCGCAGACGGTGAAGCGGTCGACGGGGATGGTGTTCCCGTTGATGGTGACCCTCCATCCGTTCTTCGCCCTGGTGACGACGCACCCGAAGCAGACGATGTAGGACGTGGTGCAGACGGCGTCGGGGCGGGGGGACGAGATCCGGGTCTCGTAGTAGGACGGGAGGTCGTTCCCCCCGATGACGGGGACGTCCGGGGACTCGTCGTACTCGACGACGACGTCCCCGCCGGACGTGCGGATGTCCGTCACGGCGCGGTAGCCGAGATTCTCCCTCCAAAGGACGAAGGAGACGTAGCGCTCAGTCACCGGCCCCATCTCCTGCGTGCGGTGGGCCAGCTGGAGGGTGATGCGGGGGTTGGCCTCGGAGAGGACGGCGATCCTCGATCCGGGGGAGGTGACCTTCCAGACGTCCGCATCGAGGCAGACGTCGTCGCGGTCCCTCGTGTCCCAGGCGCGGGCGATGGCGGCCGCCGTGCGGGAGCCGCCGGGGCATCTCAGGATGGAGACGGCCATCGGCGGGTCCTCCTGGCGATGAACTTCTCGGCCTTGCCGTACTTGTGACGTTCGAGCAGGCCCGTGAGCTCGTTGAGCTCCATCACGCAGTCGAAGTACTCTACGACGCGGCGGAGGTTGTTCCTCTCGCGGGCGACGGTCTCCGGGTCCTCGATGCGGGCGCGGGCCCAGTCGGCACCGCCCGTGCGGGGACGGGCGGAGATCAGGTTGCCTTCTTCGTCGTACTCCGTCTCGATGACGGTGAGGATCATGAAGGGGTCCTCCATGGAGGAGAGGGCCTTCGAAGCCCTCTCCCTGTTGGAGTCCAGGAATCTCACGACGGACGCCACGGGGGCGTTCGGCCAGAGGCGGACGATGTCCGCGAAGGCCGATGCGTAGAGCAGGTCCTTCGGGGACATCATGCGGACACCTCCCTGCGGACAGCGTCCAGGCGGGCGCGGACCTCATCAATGAAGTCCTGGGGCATCTCAACCTCGTCGGGGCCGACTACCCACTCCATGTTCCCGTCGGCGTCCATGAAGACGTAGCAGACGGAGTCGTCCTCCGGCCAGAGATACTCCATCATGGCGACAGGGTGCTCCATCTCGACCGCGATGCCGTAGGAGGTCGGGCCGACGCCGAGAATCGCCCAATGACCGTCATCCGAGACCCATTCAATCTCGGAAGGATTGCCTTCCGAGTCGTATATGCCGAACGGCCTGGTGCAGAGAACCTCGGTCCCGCACGGGCAGGTGCTGAGCTCGACGTAGCGGCACCCAGGGCCCCTGAGATAGCGGAAGATGTGTCCCCTCGGGACGTATCCCCCGCAGACGGGGCATATTATCTGGCCGTCATAGGAGGCGTCCCCGACGTCGAACCTCTGGGCCATCGCTGGGCCTCCCTGAGGATGAGAGTGATGGACCTGAAGGCCTCGGAACGGACGTCGCGGACGCGAACCCAAGTGCCGTCGTCGGCGACGTACCAGAGCTCGGAAACGGCGGTTAGCGGTCCGTAGGCGTCGGTCTGCCATCCGCGGTAGACGAGAGCGTCCCCGTCGGGGAGGTTGCAGACCTCCTCGACGCACGGCACGACGGGGACGGAGTTCCAAAAGGCCCCGTCGAAATCCGGATCAAAGGGCATGTCGAAGCCCTTCCATACGGACAGGATGGACTCGGCGAGCCCGTCCTGCAGTCCGCCTATGCGGACGGAGTCGGGGACGACACCCTCACCGCTGAACACACGGCTCATGCCGCATCCCTCCTCGGGCGGGCGACGACGGCGTAGCGGTCGCCGTCCATGAAGACCTCGTGGCGGGGGAGGCGTCTGACAGCCTCCCCAATCCAGTCCATCACACCACTCAGGGTGAGCGGGCAGGTGCGGATGTCGATGAGGACGACATCATCATCCGGGATGGAACTCCAGAAAAGGAGTTCCTCCTCGGTGGACACCGAAGGTGTCTTCGCGGAGACGGGTCTCCTCGGACCAGGTGCATCCGTCGAAACGGTGACGGATGATTCGTAACATTCACCAGCGTTCCCAAAGACTGTCGGAAAAAGGGAAGTGGTGCAAGGGACGAGATTTGAACTCGCGGACCACTAAGGACTAGCCCCTCAAGCTAGCGTCGTTGGCCAGGCTTGACTACCCTTGCAGTGAAACGGGGGAAATATTCCCCCTTTAAAATGATTTCGATTGTCAGCGGGTCCAGTACTCCCTTCCGGCGCGTCCCATGGCCAGGACGTTCTCGAAGGGGCTGGATATGGGCGTCTCGCATCCGGGGGCGAGGATGAGCCCGCCCTCGCGTCCGGCGGCCTCGATGACCTCGTAGGACTTCTGTGCGACCTGCTCGGGGGTCCCTAGCATGACGTACTTCACTGGGTCCACGTTGCCCATGAGCGCCAGGTCCTTCCCGGCAGCCCTCCTGGCCTTGGCGGGGTCGACGGCGTGGTCGAAGCTCAGGCAGTCCGCGCCCGTCCCCTTGAGGTGGGCGATCGTGTCCACGGTGTTGCCGCAGATGTGGACGAAGTTCGGCACGTCGTACTCGCGCTTCACGTCGTCGATCACGCGCTTGATGCCCGCCTTGGAGAACGTGTCGAACATCTCCGGGGAGATCAGGTCCTCGGACGACGTGGGGTCGGCCATCCACATCAGGGACGCACCGCTGGCGACCATGGCCCTCTCCATCACGGAGACGAGCTCCGACGCCTTGTCCACGAGGCTCTTGACGAGGTCCTCGTCGGTCAGCATGGCGAACATCATGTTCTCCGCTCCCATGAGATAGCCGGCGGTGGTGATAGGGCCCCAGGAGAGCCCGCAGATGTGCAGGTCCTCCTCCAGGAGGCTCTCGGTCTCGGTCAGCGCCTGCCTGACGGTGGTGAAGCCGGGGCACTCCGATGCGTTGTCCGGGTCGAAGATGTGCAGCCTGTCGATGTCCTCGGGGGTGTCCACCAGGTGTCCTGGGACGCTGCCGTAGTCGTCCTCCGGGAACCTGACCTCCATGCCGATGTCCGCCAGGGGGATCTGCGAGTCCAGGACCGGCTTCACGAAGTCGGACTCGGTCCTCATGCAGTAGTCGACCGCGACGCGGGCGGAGAGTTTCGGGTCCCTGCGGGCCTGGTCCACGGTGACGCCGGCGTAGCGCGCGGCGGTGACGACCTCGAAGTTGTTGACCGGAGTCCTGCCGCAGTCCTCGAAGTTCAGGGCGGCCTCGACGGCCGTCCTGTGTCCAGCATCCTTCATGCCCGCTTAATCGGGGAGCCGATAGAAAATGACTATTGAGGGTCGTGCCCGTCGGAGCATCGACACGACGAGGTCGGCGAAGTCCCCGGGCTCTATCCTGCCGGATTCCGGCTCCTCCGCCAGTGCGCGGCGGATCGCCTCCTCGGCCCTCGCGGCCTCCTCGCGGTGGCCGATGTCCTCCAGGGCGTAGACCGCCGTCATGGCGGCGGACACGGAGTCGCCCGTCCTGGACTCGCCGCAGGGGAGGATGAGCGTGCTGTCCCCTCCGACGAGCTTCAGCGGCGACATGGAGATGCCCCCCGTGAATGACGCGGCCAATCTCTCCGCTATGATCGCGTAGAGGTCGGAGGCCACGATGAACCCGAAGGAGGCGGGGTTGGACACGAAGCGAGGGACCCAGTCCGTCACGTTGCAGCGGTGGGACTCGATGCCCTCCCTCTGGAAGAGGAGGTCGAAGGACTCGTAGATGGAGCCGCTTGCCTCCGGGAAGAGGTCCTCCCTCGCGATGCACTCCGCCCTGCTGGCCCCGCGGAGCTCCATGTCGGTCATGGCGGCCGCCATGATCCTGGCGTACACGGCCGTGCCTATGTGCTTCGAGATGGTGACGCCGTCCACGTCCCTGGTCTCGGATATGCCGGCGCGGCCGCTGGCGCTGGTGCCCCAGATGGTGACGTCGGTGCCGGGGACGCCGAGGCCGTCCGCCAGGGTGACGAACCTCCTGCGGCGTCCGTAGAGGTCCATCTGGCCCATCAGGTCGGCCAGCGGGTCGCGGCCGTCGATGGATTCCTGGGTGGGGCCGCTGACGATCACCGGGCAGCCGCCGACGAGGTCGAGGGTCTCGTAGGGGAGGGACGCCCCGTACCTCTCGTAGGCGGCCGAGCCGATGTCGCCGGTCGCCGCCTCCACGCCGCCGTCCACCGCGGAGACTATCCGCATGGCGGCGTCGACGGAGGCGGGTCCCTGCCCGTCTCCGGGCAGGAAGAGTATGCGCTCCATATCAGAGCAGCCTCTCGACGAGGCCGGCGTAGATAATCGGGAGGTGGATGGTGGCATCGCCCTCGACGGTCATCTTCTTGGCTCCGGACCTGACCTTGCCCCAGGACACGGCCTCCCTGATGCGGGCACCGGAGAGGGAACCGTCGTACTCCTGGGCAGTGGTCAGGTAGATGCAGTAGTCCAGTCCGCCGCGGAACTGGTTCCACCAGATGACGTGGTGCTTGGAGATGCCTCCGCCGATGGCGATGGCGCCGGTCTTCTCGGCGTGGTTGGTCATCTCGGAGAGCATCTGCTCGTCGGCGAAGAGGTCGATCCTGAACTTCCTGTGGGTCTGGTAGTACATCCAGAGCTGGCATCCGAAGGATCCGTCGGTGATGCCGGGGACCACGATGGGGACGTTGTTCTTGTGGCACTGGTACAGGAGGGAGTCCTCGTTGTCCAGCCTGGCGCCGACGGCGTCGATGATCTCGTGGGTGGACATGGAGTCCTTTCCCTCGAAGATCTCGTCGAACATGGGCAGGAGCTCGTCCTCGAGGACGATTCCGTAGCACTCGTCGGGGACCAGGACGTTGCCGAGCCTGCTGATCTCGTACTTCTCCCTCAGCATGGCGTCGTCCATCTGGAAGTCGCCCTTGTAGTAGGCGGCGAAGGTCCTGGAGAGGTCGTGGTCCAGGGTTCCGCAGGTGGTGATGATGAGGTCGACCATGTGGTTCTTGACCATGTCGACGATGACGCCGCGGGTTCCGGTGGCCATGATGCAGGCCGGGAAGGACAGGATCTTGAGGCAGTCCTTGTCCTTGACCATGGCCTCGGCGATGTCGGTGGCGTCCGCCAGCTTCTGGGCGGTGAATCCTCCGGCGCGTCCCATGGCCTGGAGCATCTCCTCGACGGTCATCCCCTTCTTCACTTTGATGTCCTCAACGGCGATCAGTTCAAGCTCGTCTTTCGCAGTCATATTGACTCACTGTGCATCGCTAGATGCCCCTTCCATAAATACGATGCTGTCGGGCGTACAGATTACACGTCCGGGCCACGGGCGCATCCGGGCGCATCCGGGCGCGGTCGAGTGGTGGTCCGCGGCCCACGCGGCACCTCATTACCTGGCTGTAACTGCTGGCTTTATCGTAGCCGCAGGGGATTCCGAAAAGGGGTAGTCTGAAATGATCACATGCCTGATTTCCAGTCCGCGCGCCAACGGGTTCGGCTCGATGATAGCGGCGAAAGCCGTCGAGGGAGCGGAGTCCGTGGGGAAGGCCGTAAGCATTCACCGCCTCAATGACATGACGTCCTATCGCCAGTGCCAGAACTGCGGAGGATGCAAGAACAACGGGTGCCACTGCGTCCTGAAGGACGACATCACCCCGATCCTGGAGGAGATACGCGATGCCGAGGGCCTGATCCTCTGCACATCGATCAACTTCAACGACACCAACGGGCTGTTCAAGCTCGTCTTCGACCGTCTGTACAGCTTCCTGGACATGAACTCCTGCTCGGCGATGCCGAAGGGCAAGAAGGTGGCCGTCATCGTCACCGCCGGGGCCGACGACACCAGCGCCGAGAGGGTGTCCGTCGAGCTGGAGAAGATCATGGAGCAGCACTTCTACTGCCAGTCCGTCGGGAGGATATCGTACTGCACATGGTTCATGCCGCTGGACATGCCGATGGACCCTGATGTCCTGGACCGTGCGTTCCAGATCGGGACGAGGTTCCGAGACTGTTAAAACCGGGGCCGCGATGTCCGAAGCATGCAGGTGATGGCGCGCGACAGGGACTACGGCGACCTGGTCGGGGATCTCCGCGGCAGGTCGGTGCTCGTGTGGACCTGCGACACATGTGCCAGATTCTGCGGGATCGGCGGTAGGGACAGGGCGGAGGATCTCGCCTCCCGCCTGTCGTCGGACGGCATCGAGGTTGCCGGCGTGGTCCGCTCCTCGGCGTGCTGTTTCATGCGCAAGGCGAGGGAGATGGCAGCGTCCGCCGATGGATACGATATCGTGCTGGCACTGTGCTGCGACATGGGCGCCAGGAACGCCTCCGAGGCCACCGAGCGCGATGTGCTGAACCCCGTCGTTACGTTCGGCCCCGGGTACCTCGATGACGGTGGCGCACCCCGCATCGCATCCGTCGTGTGCGGTCACACGGTGGTCGACGAGCCCCTTTCCGAGGCGGCCGTCAGGAGCGGGTGCCAAGAGGGTCCCTTCCGACGTTCTCATGCGCGTATTAGGGGCCGATTAGTGTTATATATGAGTCCGCGTTAGTCGGGTCATTCGAGAGGACCCGCCATGTATATACTAAACGAGGTCGAGAAGGTCATCCGCATCCCTCCCTCCGAGCTGGGGGACGATCCCGACAAGGTCGTCGACAACCTCACCTGGGAGACGTACGAGGGACGCCTCGCGGAGGGCGACAAGAGCTTCACACTCCTGATCAAGAACGTCAGGGCAGTCGGTCCCGGACGCATCGTCCACGGGGACGGCGCCGTGTACCAGTCCGTGAAGTTCGAGCAGGTGGTCTTCAAGCCGAGGGACAACGAGGTCATCGAGGGCGTCGTCGTCGAGATCCTCAAGTTCGGCGCATTCGTCAGGTTCGGTCCCCTCGACGGTCTGCTCCACGTGAGCCAGATCATGGACGATCGCGTCGACATCGACGAGGCAAACCAGAGGCTCGTCGGCAAGGAGACCGGAAGGTTCCTCGCCGTCGGTGACATCGTCAGGGCCAGGGTCGTCAGCATCGACCTCAACGAGAAGAACCCCCAGGACAGCAAGATCGGACTGACCATGCGCCAGCCCGGGCTCGGCAAGCTGGAGTGGCTCGCGGAGGACAGCAAGAAGCACGCGGACAAGGCCGAGGGTGATGCCTGATGGCCGGACCCAACTACAGGGCCTGCAAGCAGTGCAGCCGCCTGAGCGAGGCCGACACGTGCCCCGTCTGCGGCGGACAGACCTCCAAAGAGTGGCAGGGTTTCCTCGTCGTCACGGACTTCGAGAAGTCCGAGATCGCCAAGAGGATGGGCATCTCGTCCAACGGGAAGTACGCCCTCAAGGTGCGCTGAAGCTGATGTTCGAGAGGGATCTGGTACTGCCGGAATCGGAGCGCGAGGCGTTCAAGTCCCCGCTGGGTTCCGAGCTTCCCGAGTCCCTCGTCGATACCACAGGAGAAACGACTTACATAGCCGTGGGGGACGTGGTCTCCCTCGTGCTCAGGAGATGCGGCGCCAGGCCGGTGCTGTCGGTGTACGACGGCCTGACCGAACGCCGCGAGATGACGGACTTCGCGAGGCTCGTCGAGGACGAGCCGCGGATCGACGTCGTCAACCCCGCGGGGAGGATATCGGCCGGACTGGCCGAGGCTCTGCGCAGGGGCATCGGCGGGGAGACCGCGCTGGTGCGCGTGGACGGGGAGGAGGACCTGGCGGTCCTCCCGTGCCTCGTCATGGCCCCAGAGGGGTCGCGCATCGTGTACGGGATGCCCGGAAGATGCATGATGGAGATCGCCGTCAACGGCGAATCCAGGGGCAGGGCGGAGGAGCTCCTGTCCAGAATGGAGGAAATGGAATGAAGATGGAGATCATCGAGAACAAGAAGAACCCCCTCTACAAGAGGGCCGAGGTCTGCTTCACCATCGACCACACCGGTGAGGCAACCCCCGGAAGGAACGCCGTGGCCGAGGAGGTCGCGAAGCTGACCAAGAGCAAGAGGGACTGCGTCGTCGTCGCATCCGTGGAGTCCGTCTACGGAACCGGCATGTCCAAGGGATACGCCAAGGTCTACGACTCCAAAGAGGACGCCCTGAAGCTCGAGAGGGAGTACCTTCTCAAGAGGAACGGAATCGAGGCCCCCAAGGCTGAGCCTGAGGCCCCCGCAGAGGAGTGATTCGAATGGCAAAGGCAGCAGCTAAGCCCAAGGTCGTCTCCAAGAAGGACGCCTACCAGGTCGACGGAGACAAGCTGACCAGGACCAAGCCCGTGTGCCCCAAGTGCGGCCCCGGCGTGTTCATGGCCACCCACAAGGACCGTGTCTCCTGCGGCAACTGCGGATACACCGAGTTCAAGCAGTGAGCGTACGAGAACATCTTCATCCGCCTCCACCCTCTCACAAGGAGGCGCAGGATCCAAGCCGGGGAGTTCCCTCTCCGGCGACATGTTCTCTCACGCTCCCAAACACCGACCAAACGCCAGCAAACAGTTCTCTGGGCTCGTAGTATAGCTTGGATAGCATGGGGGCCTCCGGAGCCTCAGACCCGGGTTCGAATCCCGGCGGGCCCGCCTTTCACAGCAAGTTCCTCGGCGGTCAGCATCTCTCCGCGCACATCCCGGACCTGAGCCTGGCTGTTACATCCCGCCAGGGTTAAGAATCCCCAGTGCCTTGACGCCAGCATGAAGGGACGCATGATGCCCAGGGAGGAGCTCCTGGGACTTCCGAAGACCGTTCACGGGGGCCAGGCCTGGAAGCTCGACGGTGTGGAGGACTACAGCCACAATCTCAATCCGTTCGGACCCCCCGAGAATCTGAGGGAGATCGTCGATGCGGCCCTGGAGGGCGTCGGCCACTATCCGGACGACTCCTGCGCCGAGCTCAGGGACACGATCTCGAAGGCCTTCGACGTCGAGCCCGAGTGCATAACCATCGGGGCCGGGTCGTCGGACATCATCCGCAACGTCCCCAACACGTTCTTCCGCAAGGGGGACCGCGTGGTCATCCCATGCCCCAGCTTCGCCGAGTACACCCAGCAGTGCAGGATCGTCGGCGCGGAGGTGGACCCGTTCGTGCTCCGTCCGGAGGAGGACTTCCGCATAGACGCCGACAGGCTGCTGGAGAGGGCCAGGGGCGCCAGGGCGGTCTACATCTGCAACCCCAACAATCCCACCGGCAGGGTCGAGCCCAAGGACAAGCTCATCAGGATCGTCCGCGGATGCGAGGACATGGGCGTCCTCGTGTTCCTGGACGAGACCCTCCTGGAGCTGGTGCCCGGCTTCGTGGACAACACTCTGTCCAACATGGTGTCCCGCTTCTCCAACCTCATCGTGGCCTCGTCCCTGACGAAGTCCTTCGCCATACCCGGCATCAGGATCGGCTTCGGGATGGCCAACCAGGACATCATCGAGAGCATGGAGAAGGTCAGGATGACCTGGAACGTCGGTCAGATCGAGCAGGCCGTGGCGATAGCCCTGCTGAGGGACTGCCGCGACCATGTGGACCACGCCGCCGGCGTCATGGCGGAGGAGTCCGAGATCATGAACTCGGCCCTAAGGGAGATCGGGTTCCCCTGCGGGGACGTGTCGGACTCGTTCTTCTACTTCAACTCGATAGAATCCCTCGGGATGGACGCAGCCGAGTTCAAGTCCAGGATGATTGCCCGCGGCATCTCCGTGAGGGACTGCTCGTCCTTCGGTCCTGAGTACAGGTCCTACGTCAGATACAGCGTGAAGGACAGGGAGCGCAACTGCAGGTTCGTCGCCGCCGCGGACTCCGTCCTGAACGGGTGAGCACATGCCGCTGTGGTTGGACGCGATACTGATCGTGGTCCTGGCGCTGCTCATCGACCGCTATATCGGGGAGGTCCCCAACTCGGTCCATCCGCTGAGATGGATGGGCAACATGCTGGCGGCCATCGACCGCCATGTCAGGAGCAGGCAGTCCTGGAAGGCCACCGCGGCCGGATTCCTATCGTACCTGCTGGTGTTCGCCGTGTTCTGCGGAGTGGGGCTGTGCCTCACGTCGCTGGTGAGGTACGGCGTGTCATCTGTGGACCCGCTGGCCGGCGAGATATGCTGGATAGTGCTGACCGCGCTGCTGTTCAAGATCAACTTCGCGATATTCTCGTTCAGGAAGCACACCGGCCCGATCTGCGAGGACCTCGAGAAGGGGGACCTGGAGAGCGCCGACGCGCGCGTGCAGATGATCGTCAGCCGCGACACCCGTGGCATGGACGCGGAGCACGTGGCCTCGTCGTGCTGCGAGACCGTGACGGAGAACCTGGTGGACAGCGTCTACTCGCCGCTGCTCTACTTCGGGATCCTCGGTCTCCCCGGGGCGGTAATGTTCCGCTGCGCGAACCTGATGGACGCCATGTGGGGGTACCTCAACGAGAGGTACGCCAACATCGGCCACTTCCCGGCAAGGTTCGACGATGTCCTCGGATTCGTGACGTCGCGCGTGTCGCCGTACTTCATCGCCCTCGCGGGGATGATGCTCGGCATGGACTGGAGGGCGGCGGTGCCCGCCGCCAAGAAGGACCACAGGATGACCCCGAGCCCCAACAGCGGATGGTCCATGACCGCCGCAGCCGCGGTCCTCGGGATAGGCATGGAGAAGCGCGGGGTGTACTTCATGAACCCCGGCCACCCGCTCCCCACCACCGATGACGTGAGGCGCTGCTGCAGGCTCATCGAGCTCGCGTCCATGATCTTCCTGCTGACCGTCTGCCTGATCCTCTACGGGACCATAGGCATCGGGGTGCAGCTCTGGTGCGAGGACGCGGTCTTCGGATTCTGGGGGTCTGTGTTCTGACGTTCGTTCAATCATACGAGATCATGGAGGCGGACGGCATGCCCGTCGGCGTGGTCCGCCTCACCGAGAGGATGGAGGCGCTGAGCAGCGCCGTGCTCAACGGAGGGGACTCCGTGGTCAGCGCGGTGTTCATCATGCAGGTCTCCAAGAACTACGACCATCCGGACCCCACCGCCCATGCGGATGCCGTCCGCAGGGAGCTGGGCCTGCCAGAGGACTCGTTGGGCATGATGACGGCCGCGGAGGTGCGCCACGTGTTCAACGTCCGCGATGTGGGGTTCGAAGGCGCGGAGGTGACGGCGATCGCCACCGCCGGGCTCAGCAACCACGTCGTCGCCGGGGAGGTCCTGGACGACTATGACGAGAAGAGCGCCGTGTCCGCGATGAGAGCGAGGGCGCTGGCGGGGACGATCAACATCTGCGTCGTGTCCCCAGTGCCGCTGTCGACCGCGGGCAAGGTGAACCTCATGATCCCTCTGGTGGAGGGCAAGTCCGTGGCGATGGCCGAGCACGGGTTCCTGGAGACCGGGACCACGTCCGACTCCATGGCCGTCATATCGCCCATCGGCGAGGACCGTGTCGATTGGACCGGGACCGGCTCGAACATAGGCATCGCCGCCGCCCGCGCGGTCTCCGCCGCTGTCGGATACGCGCTGGATGCGCGCGACGAGCATCCCATGCCGATGACCGCATCGAAGCTCCTGGCCAAGATGGGGCTGGATGCCGACGGTCTGCGCGCCATGTGCGGTTCGGACGCGGATCCGGAGAGGTACCGCCGTTCGCTGGAGGAAACCGTTTCGTCGCCGGAGGTGTCCGCCGCCGCGGACATCGTCTGGTCCTCCGCCCAGAGGGCGGATTCGCTCGCGGAGGACGGCGATCCCCGCGAACTCGACATTCTCACGGAGGCGGTCGCCGGCGTAATCGGCGCGTCCCCGTCATACGAGGGCGGCCTGCTGGACAGGTTCGTCCGCATGCTATCGGAAAGGGTTGATATCAATGGCTGATGGAAGCGCGCTGAAGGCGATGGTCGCCTTCTTCACCATCTGGAGGATGGACATCGACGAGGACGACATGGAGGCGATGAACAGGAAGTTCCACCTCGTCCCCTTTTTGGGGGCCCTGTTCGGCATCGCCGTGATGGTAGTGTCCTCGATCTTCGTGTACCTGGGTTACAAGGGGTACTTCGGCAGTTCGATGTTCGTGGCCGCTGCGATCCTCGCGACGGTCTTTGTGGGCAGCAGGTTCCTGCACTTCGACGGTCTCGCGGATTTCGGCGACGGCTCCGTCGTGGCGGGGACGCAGGAGGATCACGTCAGGGCCCTGAAGGACACCCTCATCGGTGCCGGAGGACTCGGCGTAGCCCTTCTGGTCACCCTGCTGAACTTCTCCGTGTACTCTATGGCGGGGGACATCCTGGCCGTCATCGTGTTCGCCACCGTCGCCGAGGTCTTCGTGAAGAACGCCCAGGTCGCAGCGGCGGCATGGGGGGAGCCGGGCCACGGAATGGCCGGCAGGCAGGTCTCCGAGACCACCACGACCTCGCTGATCTTCTCCACCGTCATCTCCTTGGTCCTCGCCGCGATCCTCGCGCTGGTCGCACTGATAATGACGGACACCCTGATCTTCGACCTCAACGTCGTGGACGTCACCGGGACCTATGCGGCTGTCGTCGCCGGTCTCCTGATGTCCATCCTGGTCGGATTCCTCATGGCCAGGAGGTGCAACAGGGTATTCGGCATGGTCAACGGCGACATCCTCGGTGCCACGAACGAGATCTCCAGGTTCGCCGTCATGGCGATCATGATCCTGGTCTACATGGTGGTCGTCTGAGTCCCATGCAGGCATTGATCAACGCAGGGGGAAAGGGCACCCGCATGGGAAGATGCGGGATAGAGAAGCCGATGCAGAAGGTGGGCGACAAGCCCACCATCCAGAGGGTGGTGGACGCCCTCTCCGCATCGGAGCACATAGACGAGGTCTTCGTCTCGGTGAGCGACCACACGCTGGAGACGGAGGAGTACCTGAAGGGGATGGGCGTGCGCACGATCCGCACGTCCGGCGAGAGCTTCATGGACGACCTCCACACGGCGTTCGAGCGGATGGACGGGGATTACGTCCTGACCTGTCCGTCCGACCTTCCCCTGATAACGACCCATGTGGTGGACGCCTTCATCGAGTACTTCGTTCCGGGGACGATGCAGTCCGCCATCGCGGTGATAGACGAGGCCACGGTCCGCGGACTGGGGATAACCCCATCGTACACCCGCGAGAACAGGGGTTTCCAGTGGGTGCTGTCCGGCCTCTGCATAATGAACCGCCCGCGCACCCTGGCGGGCGATTACCTCGAGGAGTTCCTTTTCGAGACCAACTGGCCCGAGCTCGCCGTCAACGTGAACACGCCGCGGGAGCTGGACCTGGCCCGGAGCTACTTCAGGGAGCGAGGGCGTCGCCCATAATCTCCCTGTAGATCTCCTCGACCCTGGCCTCCAGGGCGTCGGCGGTTATCTCGCCGGCGCTCATGGCTATCGCTCCGACCGAGGATCCGCCGCATCCGGCGCCCTCCTTGATGTATCCCCACTCGTAGGCCTGAAGTCCCTCATAGGGGCTGCCGCTGTAGTCCACGTTGACGTAGACCGCCGGCACGTCGGGGGTGATGGTGTCGATGATCCTCCTCATGTTGGAGTTGACGTCGCCCATCAGCCACCTGGTGGTGCCCTGGACGATGTTCCCTATGAGTTCAGGGTGGAGCCTGATGACGCTGGCGATGATGGCGCCCATCTGGGTGCCTCCGCCGATGATCACCGGCACGTGGGGCGCGGCGCCGCACACGATGCCGATGTTGGCGGGCATCATGGGGTCGCCCACGCATTCGATGGCCCTCAGCGGGTCGTCGGCCAGGTCCCCGGGCTCGATGCCGGCGGCCTTCAGCGCCTCAGCGACGGTCTTGGACTTGAGCTCCCTGGGGTTGTTGGGCGAGCTGCTGCTCACGATGTTCTCCTTGAGGACGCCCATCGCCGTCATGACGGCCAGGGCGGTGGTGGTCCCTCCGGCGCAGCTCTCGCTGATCACGACGAAGTCGTAGGACTTGGCGAGCATCCTGCCTAGCATCATCCCCTTCTCGAACTCGGTGCGGACGTTCTTCACCGCCTTCCCGGTGGTGATGTAATCCCCGCACTCGCCGCCCATGTCGAAGAACGGCACGTAGGGCACGACGGAGCATCCGCCGTTGACGATGAAGCACGGCATGTCCGAGAGGTCCAGCGCCGCGAGGGTGAGCGTCGCCGGTGTCGGTATTCCGCCGGGGTTGATCGGGATGCCCTTCATGCAGGTGGTCTTCCTGTTGATCAGGAGCTCCGCGTCGGCGGGGCCGGTGAAGAGCGTGAGCTCCGGCGTGTCTCCCGCGTCCGAGATCCCGGGGATGGTGGACGTCCTGGTGTTGGCGACGGTGCATGTGAACACTCCGCGCTTCCCCCAGATCCTGGACAGGACGTCTTTGGCTATCTTCTCGTTACCGTAGATGCCCAGAGAGGGCGGCAGCTCGAAATCCATTGTTGTCACCTGTGCGCGATGATCGACGGCACCAGGCGGTCCAGCGTGATGGTGCTGCCCTCCTCGGCGCCGAGGTCGAATGTTGTCCAGACCGGGGTGTCCCTGACGATGTGCTCGCCCGTCACGCAGGACGTCCCGTGGTCGGCGAAGTAGATTATGCGGTCGGCGTCGGCGAAGTACTCGGCCATCAGCTCGTCGGTGCGCTCCAGGACCGCCTTCTTCTTGAAAGGGTCCTTCTGATGGCTGTACTCGTCGACCTCGTCGATGTGGAGGAATACGTCACCGTGCTTCAGCGCCTCGCGGGCGATGGGGAACCTCTCCTCCAGGTCGTAGACGAGCTCCACCTTGGTGAATCCCAGCGATGAGCACACGCCGAGGGAGGTGGGGCTGTCCGATATCGATGTGAGGTCCCTCAGGCCGGGCCATGCGGGGTACTGTCTCCCCGCGCGGCTGCATCCCCAGGGATAGACGGTGATGCCGTCCATCTCCGACGCCACCGCGTCGATGAGCTGTCCTAGGGGTCCGTCTATCTTTATTTCGGGGGCGTCCACCGGGGGAGCGGGGGTCTCCGGGACTGTGTCCGACTCCATGGTGAGGACCGAGCGACCCTCCACGAAGAACTTGATCGCGGGGTTGTAGGGCTCCAGCAGGTCCATGTGGGACATGATGCACTCCTGGAGCTCGTCGGCGAAGTCCTCGTTGTGGTAGCACCAATGTACCATGCCGTCGCCCAGCCTCGCGGGGCTCAGGCGGTACGCGACGCGTTTCGGGTCGTCGATCGGCAGACCGAGGCCGTACGCCTCCAGGGCCGCCCTCCCGATCTCCGGCGGGTGACCGGTGAAGAACTCGTTGAGGAAGAGCTGGGTGTACCCGCGTCCGGTGGTCCTGTAGCGGTGCGTGACCTTCGATTCGAGGAACGGCATCTCGGCGACCTCGATGGGTTTCTTACCACCGAGCTGCGGGCAGGGGTCGTCCTCCGCTCCGTCCAGCAGAACGAACAGCAGGTTGCTCATCTTGACATCTTCCTCAGGGCGATGGCCGCCTGGCCGACCGATATCCCGCAGTCGCCGTTCGGCACCTCCCTGTGGAGAAGGGGAAGGTGGTCGGATGATATAACCGATTCCGTGAACATCCTGGCTATGGCCCCGTTGTACGATACGCCGCCGGTAAGGCCTATATACTCGAACCCTGCGGAGTCGGCCTCGACGGCCGCCAGGGAGACCAATTCGTCGATCATCCCGTGAACTATGGAATAGGCCACGTCCTCCGGTCTGTTCCTTGGGTCGATGCGGGCGAACAGCTCGGCGGTCCTCACGACGCCGTTCTCGGAGCGGGCGCGGTAGCCTTCGATGATGCGTCCCCTGTTCAGCAGGGGCTCCAGCCTCATGGCAGGCTCGCCGTCGTAGCTGCGGTACCCGCACACGCCCAGCGAGTACGACAGCGCGTCCAGGACACGGCCCATCGAGGAGCACATGACGCTCCTGCCCATGAGCTTCCTCAGCACAGCGGCGTCCCGATCGCCGAAGTCCGTGTTCTCCGCGCCGTTCATCTCGTCGATGGCGAACCTCAGCCTACGGATGTCGTAGAGGGCCCTGTCGTTGCCCAGAAGGGGTATCGGTTCGAGGTGGGCCGCCCTGCGGTATCCCTCGAGGTCGGCCCTCAGAACCTCGCCTCCCCAGGCGGTCCCGTCGTCGCCCATGCCCGTCCCGTCCAGGGTGAGCGCGACGCATCCCTCCCTGCCGTTGTCGGCCAGGAGGGAGGCGGCGTGGGCCCAGTGGTGCTGCACCTCCATGATCTCCGCCCCGGACTCCTCGGCCAGGGCACGGGCGAAGGGTCTGTTCGCGTATCCGGGATGAAGATCGATGGCCACGATCTCCGGGACGCACCCCGTCAGACGCATCTGCGTCCTGACGGCCTCCTCCAGGTACTCCGGCACGCCGATCTTCTCCCCGTTGCCCACGTACTGGGTGGGCCAGATGGACCCGCCGGACGCGACTGCGCCCGCGAGGTTCTCCTGTGCGCCGAGGGCCACGGCGTCCCCGTCCATGACGGTGTCCAGGTGATAAGGCACGGCCCCGCGGGACCTGCGTATGTACTGGGTGCGGTCCCCGAGCATCCTCAGGACTGTGTCGTCCGCGCGGTTGACTATCGGCTGGTCGTGGAGGAGCCAGGCGTCCGCGTCGATCCTCCTGGCGTCCCCGTCCCGGACGGCCATGGGCTCGCCCGGGGGGTTGGCGGAGGTCATCACGAGGGCGTCGTGCTCCAATCCGGAGAACAGGATGTGATGCATCCCTGTGTACGGCATGAACACGCCGATGGTGTCCAGCCCGGGGGAGGCGTCCTCCGTCTCTTTGGAATCGACCTTCTGGCAGAGGACGATGGGCCTTCCGGGGGATGCGAGCATCCGCTCCTCATCGGGGGTCGGGTCCGCATAGCGCCTGAGTGCGTCCATGTCGCGGACCATTATGGCGAAGGGTTTCGCCTTGCGGCCGTACCACTCCCTCAGTTCGGGGATGCGGTCGAGGGTGCAGCAGATGTGCGTCCCTCCCCACCCCTTCACGATGGCCCTGCATCCGTCGTCGAGCATGGACGCGAGGCGGCCGATGGGGTCGTCCGTGAACGTCCCGTCGGGGGTCTCAAGGCGGTACGACGGTCCGCACACGGGGCAGGCGATGGTCTGATGGTGGAACCTGCGGTCCCCGGGGGAGGAGAACTCCCTCCCGCACTCGGGGCACACGGGGAAGCCGTCCATCGACGTCAGCGGGCGGTCGTAGGGCATCCCCCTGAGGAGCGTGAACCTCGGGCCGCAGTCCGTACATGTTGTGAACGGGTAGAGGTGGCGCCTGCCCGGGGAGAACATCTCCCTCACGCACCTGTCGCAGACGGCGCTGTCCGCGGGGATGGACGCGCCCGACCCCTCGCCCTCGGACGGTACGATGGAGAAGCCGTCCGGGCCGTTGTACGGTTCGTCACTCTTCTCGACGGATCCGATCCTGGCGAGCGGGGGTAGGTCGGACATCAACTCCGAGAGGAGCTCCTCGCCCCTGTCGGTGACAATCACGACCTCCGAGCCGGTGTTGCTCACGGTGCCGGATGCGCCGGCGCGTGCGGCCGCCCTGTACACGGCGGGTCTGAAGCCCACACCCTGCACGGTGCCGCGGATCGATATCCTCATAATCGGTGGATGGTCGTCCTGCGCTTAATGCCAGCGTCACCTGACGGGTCTGCAGGAGCAGGACGGCGGCAGGTCGTTGCCCATGGCGGGCCCCTTTGTCCTGTCCACGCTGAGAACCCCGTCCGGGACGTCGAGGAAGTCCGCAAGGTCCTGGTCCGACGGGTACGAGCCGACGGAGATGTCCACACCCTGGAAGATGCAGATCGGGAGGGCGCCCATGCCCCTCTCTGCGACGATGGCGGAGGCCTCCGGGTCGGTGATGTCGTCCGGCGAGGAGCACATCACGCGTCCGAACTCGATGCCCGCCGCGGACAGCGCCCTGCAGCTGGCGTCGAACCTCTCCGCGTCGGCGGGGTCCCTGTTCCTGGCGTCCTCGGACTCGTACACGGTCATGTCGTACATCATGGATGATGTAACGGCGTTAATTGATAAAGGCGGAGGGTGGGAACGGGCCCGTGTGAAGGCTCGTTATGGTCGAGGTTCGATCGTCACGTTGACCGGTCAGTTCAGAAATGATAAGGAAAGGGTTTCCGGGCCCCCTCCCCGGAGGCCCGTCTGACATTCAGCAGTACTTCTTGACGTAGCCGTCCATGCAGGCCTGGACCAGCTTCTCGGTCTCGTCCTTGCCCATGGTGCCGTCGATCTCGGTCTTCTTGTGCTCGAGGGCCTTGTAGACCTCGAAGAAGTGGCACATCTCCTCGATGAGGTGCTTGGGGAGGTCGTCGAGGCACTTGACGTCCTTGTAGTCGGGGTCTCCCTCGCAGACGGCGATGACCTTCTCGTCGTTGTCGCCCTGGTCGACCATCTTGATGGCGCCGATGGGGCGGCACTGGACGAGGGTCAGCGGGGCGATGGTCTCGCTGCACAGGACGAGCGCATCCAAGGGGTCGCCGTCGTCGGCGTAGGTCCTGGGGATGAACCCGTAGCTGGCGGGGTAGTGGGTGGAGGTGAACAGGATCCTGTCCAGCCTCAGCATGCCGGTGTCCTTGTCCAGCTCGTATTTTACCTTGCTTCCCTTGGGGATCTCGATGACGACGGTGAAGCTCTCGGGCTTGACCATCTCGGGGTCGATGTCGTGGAATATGTTGACCATTGCAACTCCTCTGAGGCCCCGCATTGTCTGGAACGATATAGTTCCAGCGACGGATCCCGACCGTCTGCGATGGGCGTTCAAATACTTGATTGTCGATGAGGCATCATGGAGCAGAAGACCAATCCCATGAGGCATCTGGACAAGCTCGGCATCCCCTACGAGGTCCACTATTACGGAGACGTGGCGCTGTCGGGCATGGAGGTGGCGCAGAGCGCCGGCGAGGATCCGCGGGAGGTCTTCAAGACCCTGGTGACGGAGTCGAAGGAGCACCGTTACTACGTATTCCTCGTTCCCGTGACGGGGGACCTGGATCTGAAGAAGGCGGCCGCCAGCGTCGGCGAGAAGTCCCTGTCGATGATCAGGTCGAAGGAGCTGCTCCCGCTGACAGGGTACGTCCACGGCGGATGCTCGCCGCTGTGCACCAAGAGGCCCATGAGGGTGACGATAGACGCCACCGCCCAGACTTTGGAGAGGATCTACTTCAGCGCGGGGAAGGTCGGGTACCAGATCGAGATGGCCGTGGCGGACCTGCCGAAGGCGATGGAGTTCCAGTTCGCCGATGTCAGGAAGCCCGTCGGTCTCTGAGGGCGGTTATCGGGACGACGTACACACCGTCCTCGCGGCGGTAGGCGTAGGACGACAGACCGACGATCACGCAGAGGAACTCCGGGACTCTTCCGCCGTCACTCCTTATCTTCTCCGTGAACGCTATCAGCTTCTCGGCGGCCTCGTCGACCTGGTTCATCCCGAGCTTGATCTCGAAGGCCCCCCAGCGTCCGTCAGGGAGCTGGATGGCGGTGTCGATCTCGTTCCCACGACCGTCGCGATAGTGCCCCATCACTCCATCGAGAGACTGGGTGTACACCCTGAGGTCGCGTTCGCACAGCGCCTCGAAGAGGAGTCCGAAGGTGTTCAGATCCCTGAAGAGGCTCTCGATGTCGGCGCCCATCGCCGCCGCAGCCAATGAGGGGTCCGCCAGATGCCTCTTGGCGGTCTTGCCCACCCTGTAGGACGATCTCAGACCTGGGTTGAATGCGGGTTGATCCTCTATCAGGAACATCCTGTTCAGGATGCCCAGGTAGTCATTCACCGTATTCTCGGCAGGTTCCCAATCATCCTCCTCTCTGATGTCGGACGCCAGTTTGCTCTTGGATGCAAGGGTGCTCTCGTTACGTGCCAGGGACCTGATGAGCATCCTGACCTTGTCGGCATCCCTCTTGACGCCGTCGATCTTCTCGAAGTCCTCATCCCTCATCGAGGCCAGATACTGCCTGCCGATGATGGAGGCGTCCTCTCTCGCGACGCCTATGGATGCGGGCCATCCTCCGCGCACCGTCAGGTAGACGAGGTCGCGCAGATTCACATCGCCTGTTCTCGAACTCCTGAATCTGTTTCCGAACATGTCCGAGATGCTGGCGGTGCCGATAGAGTCCCCCGACTCGTACAGGGACATCGTATGCATGCGTAGCGTCGCCATCCTGCCCGTGCCGCTGTGTAGTATCCCTTTGCGGACAGGGGTCGATGAGCCGGTCAGGATGAACATCCCCTTCTTCTGTCCCGAATCGACAGCTGTACGGACGGCATCCCAGAGCTTCGGGACCTCCTGCCATTCATCGACCAGATGAGGGGCATCTCCCTCCAGGACGAGATTCGGATCCGTCTCCGCCAGACTCCTATTCTGGAAGTCTCCACGGGCATCGGAAAGATCCACCGCGCTGTTGGCCTGGTTGAGGGCCGACCAAGTCTTACCGCACCATTTGGGCCCCTCTATGCAAACCGCTCCCGTAGTGCGTAGCGTTCTCGCTATGCTTACGTCGATGAGGCGGGGACGATATCCTGGTCTGGTAAGTGTCATCAGGATATCAGTAGGTGTCCGATATTTTATTACATTTTCTACTAATGGATTTTCCCAACTTTCACTGATGGATTTTCCCAACTTTCACTGATGGATTTTCCCAGATCCCAATCCATGAATTTCCCAGATCCCAATCCATGAATTTCCCGAATTTCACTGATGGATTTTCCCGCCGCGCCATCCGCCATAGGAACCACCACGCCACTCATCCCCCGGGCATGATCACCGACCTCCCTCCTTGCCCCGTGGAGACCGCCCTCCTCCTGATCAGCGACAAGTGGGCGGTGCTCATCCTCCGCGACCTGCGCACGGGGACCAAGCGCTTCAACGAGCTCATGAGATCGGTGACGGGGGTCTCGCAGAAGGCCCTGACAGAGAAGCTCCGCCGCATGGAGGAGAACGAGCTGATCGCGAGGACGGTCTATCCGGAGGTCCCGCCCCGGGTGGGGTACTCGCTCACGCCCCTGGGGGAGAGCCTCGCGCCCATCCTCGACGCGATGGAGGACTGGGGCTGGTGGTACAAGAGGCTCGTGGCGGAATCATCCGGAGAGGGCCTCCAGCACGCTCCCGATGTCGGCGTCGATGCCGATCCCGCGGTCCCGAAGGAACGAGTGGACGTCCGCCGATCCGATGCTCACGGCGGCGTATCTGCTCTCGGGGTTCTCGTGTGCCATGCTCTGGAACGGGAACTTGATGATCCCGGGGGTGTTGTAGCCGACGCCGAGATCCAGATGCAGCGTTCTGCGATCATGGCTTTCTCGGCGAACCGGGCGTAGCGCTCCGCCGCCCTGTACCATCCCTCGTCCTGCACGAAGCGGTCGTCCACCCTGAGGTTCATCGTCACCGGCGCCGGACATGCGGACGCGATCATCGCGAACCTCCGCGGTTACCTGGACAGGGGATACGGGCTGTTCCTCTCCGCCCACTACGGACCGGAGACCAGGGAGGACGTGGAGACGAAGATCGCCTACCTCAAGGGCCTGAAGGGGATCGCCTCCGGCCGCTCGAGCGCGGAGGAGTTCACCGTCAGGGTCAACGAGAGGTGCCCCGGGGTACTCCGGAGCGAACTACCTCAGCATGACCGCCGGGTTCTTCTTCCCCCCAGTGAAACCGGACGGGCTCCGCCTCGGCGGTGCCTGTCCATCTCCTCGTTCAGGAGCGCGTCCGCCCTGGGTATGAACTCCTGGGACCTGCGGATGTTCCTGAATGAGACCTTGGGGATGAGGGATGCGAGCGCCTTCGCGTCGGAGTGGAGTGCAGCCATATCGGGATTCCTAACCCGGTAGATCCCGTTCATCTGCTTGATGACGAGCTCGGAGTCCATCACGAACTCAGCTTCGCTCTCTCCGAGCTCTATGACCTTGGATATCGCGGCAATCAATCCGCGGTACTCGGCGTAGTTGTTGGTGTGGACGCCGAGGAACTCCGCGTGCTCATGGACGACCTTCCCGTCCCTCACGATGACTATCGCGAAGGCGGAGGGTCCGGGGTTCCCGCGGGAGCCCCCGTCGGAGTAGGCGGAGATCAATACAACAGCTCCCTGGAGACCCTGTTGTCGCCGTCGACGAGGAGCACCTTGGCATGGATGGGCTCGTCCACGAGCTCGTACGCCATTATGATGACGAGGTCGCCCTCGTCACAGAGGTGCGCGGCGGCGCCGTTCACCGCGATGACCCCGCTGCCCCTCCTCCCCGGGAGGGTGTAGGTCTCGAAGCGGTTGCCGTTGTTCACGTCGGCGACGGTCACCTTCTCGCCGACCCAGATCCCGGAGCGTTCCAGGAGGTCCTCGTCGACGGTTATGCTGCCTTCGTAGTCGACGCGGGTCTCGGTGACGGTGGCCCTGTGGATCTTGGAGCGGAGCATCCAGCGCATATGCGCGGGAGTAGGCGGGCTTCGATAAGTAGGTTCCCCAACAACCAGCGATCGGCGGTTCGGGGCGGTGGATTGACGCTGTTTCAGATCGATCGAGTAGAATTCTGTTATGATAAAAGATGTCTATTCGATAAATATATAACATATACACAACTGGCCTAGAATCGCTGGTAGGCGGGAAGTCCGTGCATGCCGTGACATCTCACCTTCTCAGCATGCACGGAACCGTCCCGGTAGGAGGTTGGTAGGATCCTGAAGATCCGTATCGAGCGCCGTCGGGGCGTGCTTCGTGTGGTGGTCAGGACCCCCAGGGTCAGGATCACCATCGTCATCCATTGATGGATGGCGAAGAGTGATGCCCTGAAGGCATCCGGTCCCTTCGGGGACCGTCAACCTCCTGGATATGAGATTGGCATGGGTCTAATTAACACTTGCTCTTCGATAAGAATTATGATCTAGGACCTTAAACATAATCGATTCCGATCCTCGAGAGTAGAGTGTCGTAGGGTCTCAAGCTCTTGGACAGCAGCATCCATGACGTCCTCATTCGTCGGAACGGACTGTGGTCGCGCAGCATTCTGAAGATTCAAGGCATCCGGGAATCGTATTCCGGCGGTTACTCTGTCGGCAGATTGTTATATCGCACGCGTCCATTACTAGAACCAAGGAGGTAACGGCTCCCGAAGGAGCCGGATCCTTGAGGCGGATCAGACCTCGGCATTCCTTACGGAATGTCAATGACGATCACACCGCCGCCGGTGACGATCGTCACTAGGAACCAGAGTTCCGGATTTCAGCGATGATCACTAGGGTCGTATCACCTCCTGCCGGGACGGTTCCGGGTGCACCGAGAGTTGAGAAGCCGGTGCACTCGGACTTCCCGCCTTTCAGCAAGTTCTCGACGAGGGCAGAACTCGATCGAGTCATCCTACGAACCGATAGTCATTCCCTGGGGCAGGCGCCGTAGAGCCTCACGGTCCTCTGGCCCCTGTCATCCAGCTCGAACCTAGCGTCGATGTTGAACACCGTGCGCATGTTCTCCGGCGTGAGGACGTCCTCGGGTTTCCCCTCGGCCCAGACGGTCCTGTCGTGGATGAGGATGATCCTGTCGCAGTAGCGGGCGACCATCGGCAGGTCGTGGGACACGATGACGACGGTGAGCCCCCTGTCCCTGGAGAGTTTGGACACCAGGTCGAGGACCTCGAACTGCATGTTGATGTCAAGATGTAGTGTCGGCTCATCCATCAGGAGGATCTCCGGCTGCTGTGTCAGCGCGCGTGCGATGATCACGCGCTGACGCTCTCCGCCGCTCATGGTGTTGATCAGGCGGTCGGACATGTGGGTGATGCCGGTGAGCTCCATGGCCTCGTCGATTATGCGCTCGTCCTCGGAGGAGTTCCCGCGGAAGGCCTCCTGGAAGGGCATCCTGCCCATGGCGACCATCTCGCGGACGGTGAAGGCGAAGCGGATCTCGTTGCTCTGGGGAACGGCGGCGATGTGCCTGGCTATGTCCCTCTTGGCCATGTCCTCCAGGTCGGTGCCGGCGAGGACGACGCATCCGCGTTTGGGCGAGAGGTTCCTGTTGAGGTTCCTCAGCATAGTGGTCTTGCCGCATCCGTTGGGGCCCAGGACGCCGAGGATCTCCCCCTTGCGGAGGTCCCATGTGACGGAGTCGAGGATGGACCTCCCGTCATAGTCGTATCCGAGCTCGCGGACCTCGAGCGGGGACGTCACCATCCCACCTCCCTCTTCCTCCTGCACAGGAGGTAGATGAAGAAGGGACCTCCGACCAGGGCTGTCACGACTCCGATGGGAAGCACTCCGTAGTAGGGGGCCACGATGTGCGCGACCCAGTCGCTGATCAGGAGGAAGGCGGCACCGCCTATGACGCTCATGGGCATGATGAGGCGGTTGTCGGGCCCCATCACCATCCTCAGGATGTGGGGGATGACGAGACCGACGAACCCGATCGTTCCGACGAACGCGACGCAGGCAGCGACCACGAAGGAAGAGACGATCAGGAGGGCGATCCTGACCTTCCTGACGTCCACCCCGAGGTCCATCGCGTGGGAGTCGCCGATCATCATGGCGTTGAGGTTTCTGCACTGGGTCAGCATCAGAACAATTCCGATGATTACTATGGGAAGCACGACGGTCAGTTCCTCGTATCCGACTCCTCCGAGGCTGCCCATGGTCCAGAAGACGATGTTCTGCATCTTGTCGCTGGGGGCCACATAGGTGAGGAACGAGACCACGGCTGAGAACAGGGATGAGATGGCCACTCCGGCAAGGACGAGCGTCTCCGTCCTGACCATCGTTCCTCCGGAGCGGGAGACGGTATAGACGAGGAACGTGGTCAGAAGGCACATCGCGAAAGCGAGTACGGGCTGGGCGAGAGCCATCATCGATGCAGGCACGAGCATGATGGCGAATGCCGATCCCAGGGATGCTCCGGATGAGAGTCCAAGGATGTATGGTGTGGCCAGGGGGTTTCTGAACACCGCCTGCATGACGCAACCGGTGACGGCCAGTCCGGCCCCTATGACGATGGCCGCGATGATACGGGGCGCGTTCCTATGGTTGACGATTATGTCGTTGGCCCAGGTGCCATCGCCCATGAGGGCGGACCAGACCTCTCCGAGGGAGAGGATCCTGGTTCCTGCCCAGGCAAGATCCAGCAGGACGAAGACCAGTGTGACCGCAATCAGAACTATGGCGGTCAGACCGATTCTCGTTATCCTCCGTCCTGCTGAATCGTTTCTCATGTGTGGGTCCTCTTGAAGACGGCGTATGCTGCCACCACTATAATGATGGCGACTATCAGCGCGACGGCCCACAGGAGGGCGTTATTATCGGAACCGTCGGAGGTGTCGTCGCCTGACGGGGTGTCGTCGCCTCCTTGGGCATCGAACAACTCGGGGTAGAGGGCCTGTGCCATCAGGATGAGTCCGTCGGCGGATTCGGGGCAGTAGTTGTTCCAGAGGGCCCCCATGAGGACGATGGGGTAGTCGGTACTACCACCGAGGAACTCGTTGCGGAAGTCTTCGGCAGTCTTTCCGGAGCTGGCATAGCTGTCGGAGATGAAGATGATGGTCCCGGGGTTCTCTCCCAGAAGGCTGATCACGGTGTTGTCGTCCCCATATCTGCTTCCGCCGTCCTCGCGGTATCCGATGTTTTCGGCGTTGCAGAGCTCGAGCATGCTTCCCGCGATTCCGATGTTGTTGACCATCAGGCTTCCGGTGGAGCTGGTGTACCATACGGAGATTGCCTTGGCCCTCTCGCCCTCAGGTACCTGGGAGACGGTGGAGGATACGTACTCGATCTTCTCCCTCATCTGCTGGATGGATTCGCTGCGCTCGCCGGTGGCGATCATCGTGAGGTCCTCGACGAAGTCGACGATGTCGTCGTACTCGGTGATGTTCTGGGTCATCCAGACGAGAACGTGGGTGAATCCCGCTTCCTCGAGGATTTCCCTGAGCGCAGCATTCTGAGCGAATCCGGTGAGGATGACCGGGTCGTCCACTGTCATCTTTCCCTCACTGACGAGGTTGAGTAGGGATGTGACGATGAGGTCGTGGTTCGTTTCGTAGAAGAAGCTCCCAAGGTTGATGGCATCGAGGCCCTTGAGTTGCTCGTATCCGGTTCTCTCATAGGTGGAATACTGGTCTACCGCGACGATCTTGTCAACGGCCCCCGCGTCCGCGATGGTGAGTACGGCTCCGGTTCCGTTGACTGCTATGTGTTCGGCTGGGCCGTCGAAGTGGACGGTCTTCCCGGTGTCGTCGGTGATGTCGAAGCCCGCGTCCTCCGCGGACGCGTCGACCGCCGCGAAGGCGGTCAGGAGCATCGCCCCGACGGCGATGATAGATAGCAACTTGTAGTTCATCCAATCACACTCGTTAATACGAATTTATTGATTAGTAATACCGATGAAAACGCACCTCGTATTTATCGGATGCCGTTGGAAGAGGGGGTGAAGTATGGTTGGGAACCCGCCCTGTAGGGCGGGTAAGGTGGGGCCGGGGCCCCGTTTGAATCATCGGTTCTTCCTGTACGTCGACGCCAGGACGATGACGAGTATCGCCGCAATGACCGCTGCCGCGGCGCAGGCGACCACCTTGAGGGTGTCGTCGCCGTCGTCGGAGGAACCGCCGTCACCGCTCGGGTAGACCTCCACGGGGTCCCCTCCCTGTTCCGGCGGGAACGGGATGAACGGCGGGAGGTCGGGCTCCATTTCGTATCCGATGTAGAACGGCGTGTTGTGGTCGGTCTCGATGACGATGGAATCGCCGGAGACGTATGCGGTCTCGGAGACGCGCTCCCCGTTCACGATGGAGTAGGCGTACACCGAGTCGGCGTCGATGCTGTATCCGGACTCCACGGTCACGGGGATCGCGATCGTGATGGACATCCCTGTGTCGCTTACCCCGGAGACGTCGAGCTCTATCGCGTAGTCCGCATCTTCAGAGTCGATGGGACAGCAGACGACGGTGACGTCCCCGGTCACGGAGCAAACGACGGTGACGTCCACCGGACCGAACCCGAGGACCAGGGTGACACCGTCGTACTGACCGTTGGAACGGAGGGTGATGACGTACCCGTCGGTCTCGTAGGCGTAGGTCCCGACTCCCGTGATGGTGTCTTCGGAGACGTCGCTCTGGACGGCTCCGTAGGTGCCGTCAGGATTTGGTATGACGACGTAGCCGTCGGCGGCATAGTCGGAGACATCTGTGTCGAACGTGCCTCCGTAAACCGTGATGATGTCGCTTGTCGGAGCGGTGTCGTAGATCTGCTGAACGGTCTCGTCTATGTCGGAGGAGAAGCTTCCGCTCCTGATGTCCGTCTCGAACGTTCCGAGCTGGGCGCCTCCATAGCCAGCCTTCAGGTCCACGACCAGCGCGGCCGATGGAACCTCGACGTCCGTGTCGCAAACCCTCCCGCTGGTGGTCCCAGTGGACGTCATGCTGCCGCCGGTGATCTCGACGTTTCCAGCGCGTACAAGGACCGCCACACCTCCGACTGCGATGATGTCGCCTCCGGAGATGCTCAGGTCACCGTAGTTCGGCATGTAGACCGCGCATGCGATGTACCCCTTCTGGGCATAGCTCCCCGTCATCATTCCGATGATGGTTCCGCCGGTGATGTCTATGGTGACGCCGCCACACTGGTTGTTCTCGCCGACACTCCCGTTCCCTGACACGGTGGGGTTGTTGGTTGTCCTGAGGACTCCGCCGTTGACCGTGACGGACGCTCCGACACCGAGGGGCACCGCAGCGTACCCTACGGCGTCGATGAACCCTCCGTTGACGATGACGGATGATCCTATGCTGCCGTCTCCGCTGATGTCCCCGAATGCGTACAGTGCGATGGTCTCATCTCCGGTAGACCTCACCGTACCGCTCTCGATGGTCACAGTCCCGCCGTTCTGGGCGTACAGGGTCGTCCCCGCTGACGTGATGGATCCTGATGTGTAGGATACATCGAAATTGGGGTCGACGCTCGGCTCCGAGACGGCCGTGCTGTCCATGATGGTGACTTCCCCGTCCACCGTGAGGACGCGGACCTTTCCGCCATTGTAGGTGGATTCCGAGACTATGTCGTTGCCGTTCAGGTCAATGATGATGTCCTTGCCAGCGGGAATGGCTGCCACGGACTGCTGGTCGCCTTCGTAGACGTAGTCCCTGAGGACCTCGATGGTGCCCTGTCCGTTGATGGCGTCGATCGCTGACTGGAGGTCCATGAAGTACTCGCTCCCGACCTGGAAGTATGCCTCGTCACCATTCACGAAGACCTCCCCAGTGTCCTCATCGATGTCGTATCCCGGTTCCATGTAGTCGTCGATCGACGGATCGGATTCGGAGCCGCAGAGGAACTTTCCTCCGGTGACGCTGTAGGATTCTCTGGTCTCTCCAGCTACGGCGCTCTTCCCATCGGCACCCGTCACGGTCCCGTCCGAGATGCTCACGTCGGAAACGACGGATTCCACCCCTGAGTCCTCCCCTGTGATCAGAGTACCGTTCGAGTAGCTGTATGTGTACTCGGAGATGCCGTTGGCCTGTTCGCTGACGAGAGTCCCACCGGTGATGTTGACGGAGATCGTCTCGCCATCGGCCTGATAGCTCGTCCCGCGGGATACGATCGACAGGGCGGACCCGTCTGAGATGGGACCGGAGTCATAGCCAACCACATCATCCGCACCGGTTCCCGTGATCGTCCCACCGGTTATGGAGATGGATCCGCTTCCGCAGAACGAGATTCCGGTCTTCCCGGTGATCGTCCCGCCGGTGATGGTCAGGGTGCCCTTCTGCGGGTGGTATATCGCGGCACAGTTCTCATTGCCTCTACACTCCACGGTCCCCCCGTTGATCTTGATGACGGTGTTGCCGTTTCCTGCGTTCCCTCCGATTCCCATGTTGGTGGTCCCTGTGATGGTCCCGTCGTTCAGAATGAGGGTGGCGGTCGCTGTGCTGTTGGAACCGATCACGGTGGCGCCAGTCGGCGCGCTGATCGTGCCTCCGTTTATGGTTATCGACGGGCTGTTCCCTTCAAGGCTGTAGCATTCAACGCCTGCCACGGTTCCGGTGAAGGTGCCGTTTTCGATTATGGCATCTCCCTTCTCAACCGAGAGGGCCTTTTCGGCTTCGAAGATGCCTCCATCGATTGTAAGCGTCCCATCGGAATAAATTGATTGATGGATGGCATAGTCATCGCCTTTGAACGTCCCACTGGTGACGGTCAGATTGCCGAGGTTCAGGATGGCACTCGATACACCGGTGACAACAGACGATCCCTTTGAGTCAGTCACCGTCATCTTGCCCGAGCCATCGATCATGATGGCATCGTTCTTGGAGACCGTTATGTCGTTTCCGTTAAGATCGAGGGTGATGTTTGCCGAGGAATTGAGTTCGAACTGTTCTGTTATGTCCTTATTCAGGATGGCAGTCAGGTCCACGTCCGAAGACCTGATGGCAGTGGTTGCATCGGTCAGTTCTCCGTAGTTGGCTGTGTTGGTGTCGTCAGTGAGCGAAACCACGGGGTCCGCCGTGTCAGACGATGCGAACCATCTGCCGTTGATCTCTACCAAGGAATAACCTTCTTGAATATCACAGCACTCCGAGATGTCACTGCTGTACACCCCTCCTCCGTCCTTCAGAGTAAGGTCGATCCGACCACTTTCCGATTCGATAGAGATGTCCGTGCCCGAGATCAGTCCGTTTCCTACGGTCAGAGAGACCTCTCCGTTGGCTACAATTGCAGAGTCCCCAGAGCTTCTGACGGTCCCGGATACAATCTCTATCGTAGCTTTGTCAGTGTCTGTGGTGGAGATGGCACTAGATTCTGAATCTATGATTGCTTTTTCATTGGAGACTTTGATCGAGGACCCGTCCAAAACAACCCCTGTTGCGTTTTCGTTTGAGGCGGTTATGGTGCCCTGCAGTTCCAAGATGGCATTATTCGAGAGGCTCACAACGCTACTCCCGGTTTCTGAGGCACCGGTCATTGATACAGTGGCGTTGGAGAAAATCTTCACTGTGGTGGGTGCTTCATCGGATTCAGACCCTGTGACTTCGACGGTCGTCAGAGATCCGTTGGATTCACGTTCGTCGACGATGTTTCCGTCCCTGATATTGAAAGTGATCGTATCTAGACCGTTGTTGACGATCTGAATCGCAGGTCCTTCGAAATCTCCTGTAAAACTGAGAGTATTTTTATTGATGAGATCTCCAAGATAGAGGTTGATGGTGTAGCTTCTGCCCTCACCCACATCTCCTCCAAAATCCAATATGAGCGGTGAATTCATCTCGATATCGTTTGTTAGTTTAATCCCGTAACTGTTCTTCGTTTTGTCGAAGCCGTCAATCAGATCCTTGAGCGAATCAGCATCGCTGACATTATCCGCCTCATATTCATCGGTCCAAGGGTTCAGGGTGAATCCCAGGACAAGTGAGGCGATGACCAACAGCGCGACGGCCATTGTTTTTCTGTCCATTTTTCCCTCCGAACGGAAGACGGGAGGTTGGACGAAACTGAACAGCCCCCCCCCCCACCCGTGTGCGCTCCAAGGCACTATGTCATGAATGTAGAGGGGCCTTAACTAAATTCTGTGTCGAACGCGACCGGGATATCCCCGTTAATTCATCATCAAACTCAAGAATTTGGGGGCGGATCATTATGCGAATGCAGGTCGACGCATTCCGGAGGGTCTGTATCCAGGTGGTCCGAAGGATGACCTAACGAGCATGAAGCTGAGCGAAGGGGATGACGCTTCAAAGGTTCTCAAAAAGAGAGATGAGCGCCCTGGTCGGAATTCGAATCCGAGTCGAAGCCTCGACAGGGCTTCATGATAGGCCGCTACACTACCAGGGCAGTAATCCGTGGTATACCAGTGTTATATATAATGATTTCGGTCGAATCACAATCCGACACCCGTTCTGGCCCCTCCGGGGGCCGCTCCGGCTTAATATCCCGCTCGCAATCCGGGGGACATGCCGCTCGGAGATCCCGAAGGAGGGAATTTCGAATATACCTGCGAAGGCCTTCCAGAGACCCTGTTCGCCTGCGCCGTGCCCGTCGCAGACATGGCGCGCGCGGTCCGCTTCTACACGGAGGTCCTGGGGATGGCCCTGCTCTCCCGGGGGGACTCGGAATCGTACCTGGTCCGCGGGCGGTGCCGCATCGTCCTGAGGAGGAGCGACAGGCCGGGGATCGACACCGGCATAATGTTCGGCGTGGACTCGCCGTACAACACCCGCCGCCGTCTCATAGACGAGGGGGTGAGGTTCGCATCGGACCCGGCGAGGGGCCCGATGGGAACGAGCGTTTCGTTCTACGACTCGGAGGGCAACGTCCTCACGGCCATAGAGACGGGTGCGGAGTTCAGACCCCGAACCACTTCCTGATCGCGTTGGTGTGTATCCACCAGAGGAACAGGGCGCTGATGATCACCAGGAGGACCCCTCCGGCGATCGTGACGGTCATCATGGCGACCCCGGCCACGATCTCGACTATCAGCGAAGCGAAGCAGAGCTTCCACAGGACTGGCCTGCCCACGAGGCATCCCAGGCCCGCGACGAACAGGATGATGCCCGCGATGATGTCTATGGACGCCACGTACTCGGACACATCCTCGTTCCCCATGTATCCCGCGCCGGCGGCGAGGGTGATGAGGCCGCCCACGGCCAGCAGGAGCGCCAGCACGAGGGACTGGAACGGACGGTTGCTTTCCGGCATGCCCACGCGTACCCCCTCGGGATAGAAATAAGGTGGGGGCGGAACCTTCCGCCTCCTCGGGGCCGTCGCTTCAGGAGGAGGGGCCCGACGTCGTCCCCGGACGGCGTCCTGTCACGATCGATGAGAATGGGGGGGGGGCCGGGGCCCCTCCCGGAAGCGTAGTTTCAGTCCCCCAGGTTGGCCTGGGAGATGGCCTCGTCGAGCTCCCTCTGGAGCTCGGCCGGGAGTCCGTTGATGCTGCCGGAGAGGAATCCGCGGACGATCATGCTGACCGCCTCATCCTCGCTCAGGCCGCGGGACATAAGGTACTCGATCTGGTCCTGGGCGATCTTCCCGACCGCCGCCTCGTGGGTCATCTCCACGTCCGCGACGTGCGCCTCCAGCTCCGGCACGGCGCTCGTCGAGCCGCCGTCCTTCATGATGATGCTCCTGCACTCCAGGTGGGCCTTGACCTCGGGGGCGTTGCCCACGAGCCTTCCGCGGGCGCACATGTGCCCGCCCATGGAGATGCTCCTGCTCATGATCTGGGCGCTGCTGCCCCTCCCGTTGAGGTAGACGAGGCCCCCGGTGTCGATGTCGGAGCCCTCGTGGGCGATGCACATGGTGTTGTACAGCGCGCTGCTGCCCTCGTCGAGGGTGCAGGAGGGGAAGCTCTGCAGCGTCCCCACGGGGTTGAGTATCACGTAGTTGTTGGTGTACGCGGAGTTCTTGCCGACGACGGTGCCGGTCCTCGGGCGGACGCCGGTCTCCTTGCCCCAGTTGTGGATCATGGAGAAGGCGAGGGACGCGTCGTTCCCCACGTAAATCTCGGAGACCCCCACGTGCAGGGAGTCGTTGGCGTGAGGGGACGTGGAGCATCCGGTGATCATCTCCAGGGACGCGCCGTCCTCGACGATGACGATGTTGTGGACGTTCTGTATGGTCCTGTCGGTATCGAGCATCATGCAGGCCTGGACGGGGTCCTTGATGTGGTATCCCGCCTTCACGCGCACGAAGTATCCGTCGGAGTCCTCCAGGTAGCTCTTGGCGGTGTACTTGTCCTTGGTTGGGCTGACGGCCTTCCACATGTAATCTTTCAATCCATCGTGCACCTTGAGCGCCTGGCTGAGGGGCATCATCTCCAGCCCCTCCTGCACCGCGGACGAGCAGTGGCTCGGGGCGTTGTCGATGAACATCAGCGTCCCGGAGCGGTTCATCTCGTCGGCGATGACGCCGACCTTCTCCATGTAGGCGCTGTACTTCGAGTCCTTCAGATCGCTGATCTGCTCGGCGTCCCTGCTGCCCTCCTCGTACCTGTCGAGGTCGATGTCCGCGCCGTAGGCCCCCTTCTTGGAGAGCGCCTCCCTCACAGCCTTATCATCCTGCATGCGTCGCACTCCCCGTATCCGTTCTTCTTTATCTCCTTCAGCAGCTCCAGCGGGTTGCCCCTGCACTGGATCCTGCCGTTCTTCATCACGTAGCCCTTGTCGGCGCCGATGTAGTCCATGATCTGGCCGGTGTGGGTGATCACCAGGGACGACACGTGCCTCCCCCTGCCGGGGCAGGCCGAGTCGTACAGCAGGTCGTGGACCTTGTTGCCGATGAGGTCGATGTTCTCCAGGTCGACCCCGGATTCGGGCTCGTCGAGGAGGATGAACTCCGGCTTCTGGGCGGTGAGCTGGAGCAGCTCGGACCTCTTGATCTCCCCGCCGGAGAACCCGACGTTGATCTCCCTGTCCAGGAAGCCGGACATCTTGAACTTGTCAGCATCCGCGAGCACCGCCTCTCCGTTCTGGGGGGAGGCGACGCGGATGAGGTCGCCGAGCTTGACGCCGTATATGTTCGGGGGGCGCTGCATCATCATGCCTATGCCCAGCTTCGCCCTCTCGTCCACCGGCATGTCGGTTATGTCCTTGCCCTTGAAGATTATCTGGCCGGACGTGACGGTGATGTTGCTGTATCCCATGATGGTGGACATCAGGGTGGATTTCCCGGAACCGTTGGGTCCGAAGAGGACGCAGGTCTCCCCCTGGTCGACGGTCAGGTCGACGCCCTTGAGGATCTCCCTCCCGCCCGCCTCGGCGTGTAGGTCGACCACACTCAGCATTTCGGTCATCTGCTCACCTGTAACGGCGTGAAGGGTCTTCGGGTATTAAGGTATGCGCGCATACGACGGATATTGTTAAGGCGGGTGTCGCGATGGCCGGGGCATGAAGGTCATCGCCGTCAACGGGAGTCCCCGTCCCATGGGGAACTGCAGCAACATCCTCCACGAGGTGGCGGACATGTTCGAGCGCGAGGGGATAGAGATGGAGACGATCTCGATCTACGATTACACGCTGACGAACTGCAACGTCTGCATGACCTGCGAGATACGCGGGGACGGCAGGTGCTACGACGAGGACGACGGATTGAATGACATCCTCGACAGGCTGAGGGCGGCTGATGGCATCATCATGGCAGCGCCGGTGTACATGAACGCCTGCCCCAGCATGATGCAGACCTTCCTGGAGAGGGCGATGCTGGTGCTGGAGAAGGGCGACTTGGGCCTGAGGGGGAAGGTCGGGGGAGCGTTCGCGGTGTGCGGGCACGACGGTGCGACGATGGTGTACAACCAGCTGGTGGACTTCATGCTGAAGAACGGGATGCTGGTGTGCGGGTCGAACCCCATGCCGATCGTGAGGTCCCTGGTGTCCCCGGAGTACGAGGACGACGTGCAGGGGATGAAGGGGATAAGGTCCCTCGTGCAGAACATGGTCGAGGCGATCGTGAGGCTGAATCCGGAGTGAGGGGAGGGCGGATGAGATCTGCCCCCTGCCAAAGCAACACAAATTCGCTAGGATGAATCAAGAGGATTGGACGTCGATGGAGGGTGGTCGGCAACCCTCCATCGGCGGATATCCAGTTTGTAACGATGTTGAATAGGGATGTCGCCAGCCAGATGTCCCAGTGGCGGATAGCCAGATGTTCTCTGAGAGCAGGACACTCATGATATACTACTCCAGTGATACCGTTTCTGGAACTACTTATCATGGCCTATACCGCGAAGGATATCGGCAGGCGCATGGTCCAGCTGTCGATAGATAATGGGATCTGGATCTCCAACCTGAAGCTCCAGAAGCTTCTCTACTTCGCCTGGTTGGAGCATGCCGCCTCGGGTCGCGGTCCTCTCTTCGAGGACGAGGAGTTCCAGGCATGGAAGTACGGCCCCGTCGTCCCATCGGTCTATTATGATTTCTGGCGCTTCGCCGGAAACACCATAATGGCTACGTTCCCTCCGTCTCAGGAGATCAACAAGGACACGTCCGATTTCCTGCTGGGGATACTCAGGGAATACAAGGATGTCGGATTGGGCAGGATCGTGGAGAAGTCTCACGAATCAGCTCCTTGGAAGAGGAATTATGTTCCGGGGGAGAAGAACGTAATCCCTTACGCGGATATGGAGGCGGAGGCCAGACGTCCCAGTATCTGACCTCCGATGAGAGTCACCGCAGGTCAGTGAAGGTACGCGATCTGTTGGTGGACCTTAGCAAAGAGCAGTCTTCGCTGGGTGACGACGATCTCAGGCGTCTGGCTCAACGTGCAGTGGAGATTTACAAGGACGGGTATCGCAACGAGTACTCCGACATACTGACGTATGTCAGGCTTATCGGCGGGAACGACGGATATCGTCAGTTCGGCGTCGCCGATTCGGAAGAGACTCAGACCAATGACCGCTCGGAGTCCGATGGTCCTCTCGATACGCTGACGTACAATCTCCGCAAGCTCCGCGATTTCGTCAACGAGTATCCGGAGTACAACTCCGAGACGTTCTGGGGTCTGCATAAGCTCTGCGATCATGTCGCCATCGAGATCCAGAGGTACAGGGATCAGGCCGATTTCGAGAGGCGCCTGATGGCAAGCGATCAGGACCTGGCCAAGATGAGCGCGCGTGTGGGAGAGCTCAAAGAGGAACTCGAGCAGGCGACAAGCGATCTGAACGAGGCCAAGGACAAGGCTTCCCGCATCCAGATGGAGATGGTCGCCATCCTCGGGATATTCGCGGCCATCGTGATGACGTTCACTGGGGGCCTGAGTCTCATCGGGGATGCGATGACCGCTGTGTCGGAGGTACCGATATTCGAGAGCGTGTTCGTCGTCATGCTCTGCGCCATCGTGGTGCTCAACATCATCGTGTTCCTATTGATGGCGATACAGAAGATCATGGCCGGCAGACAAAGGCCTCGCCGCGAAGGGAAACTGCTTGAGAGGGGATGGTCGGCCGCCCTTGACAACGGTGCTGCTGTCACACTCAACGTCGTCTTCCTCGCTTTGCTCGGAATCGATGCTTTGCTCTGGTTCCTCATCGGGTGAGGGTGTCTTCGGAATCATCGACTGCATCCACAGGTTCCGATGGAGGATCCGTGGCGCCGTCTGTTATCCAGCTCATTATGCGAGGGCAGTGTGTTTTGCCGTTCAACGCGATCAATATCCATCGAGATGTTCGGGCTGATTTGCCAGAATGTAGATGGGCATTATAAACCGTAGGCTCACCAGAGGGTTATGAGAATGATGCCCCGGCCGGGCGTCTGCGACGCTCGGACGGGGCGGGACGGTCTCCGTTCGGAGCCGTCGGCGTTTGCTCTTCAGGTTTCTGGCACTGTCTTGTCGGACGGTTCTCCCCATCCCTTAGGAGAGGTCCTTGCGGACCTCTCGGGGTTTCCTGTTCAGGTTACTGGGATAGGTCGCTTCAGCTCCTCATGAGCCTCATGGCCACGATGATGGCCATGACGACGATGAGGACGACGAGGACGATCAGCAGGTAGTCGGTGATCGTCATTCCGGTGTCAGCGGAGTCGCTGTCGCCGGTGTCGGGGGACTCGGGGACGTAGCCGGTCTTCTCGAATCCAGTCAGGGTGAGGCTGTATCCGTAGCCCTCGGCATCGGAGGTGCTGAAGGTCAGTCCAGACATCTTCTCGCCGTTGACGGTGAGGACTCCGTCTCCGGAGTATCCGTTCTTCAGGGTGTAGCTGATGGTATGGTCACCGGCGGCGACGACGGCCATGTACGCGTTGACGTACTGAGCAGTTCCGTCATCGGGGTTACCAATCTGGTACATTCCATAGGTCATCAGGCTTCCGTCGATGAAGACGTCGTCGACGGCCTGGTTGGCCAGGACGAAGACGGTGTAGATCTCGTAGTTGATAACAGCGTAGACCTTCTCGAATCCGGCGGCTCCGACGTAGGGGTTCTTGGCACCGATCGTGCTGTTGCCCTCGGCGTCCTTCCAGTTGGAGAAGGCGCTGTTGACGAGGTCTCCGGGCTCGAAGTTGTTGACGGAGACGTTGTTGTTGGCAACGACGTAGACGGTCATCCAGAGGGCGTCCTCGACGTAGAACTCGGTGGACTTCATGTCCTCGAGCTGGGCGCCGGTGACGGTGGACTCGGCGGAGACGGCGACCTGCTTGAGGTTCTTGACTCCGTCGAGGGTGGCGGTGGCCGCGGTGGCGTCGACGTAGTCCCCATCGTCATCGACGGAGATTCCGACGTTGATGTAGTAGATCTCGGCCTCTCCGGCGGCGGCGCTGTCGGTCTTGGCGGCGACGGTGAAGGTTCCGCTGACGTTGAGGGTGTAGGCGATGACCTTTCCGCCGTTGGTGGCGATGAGGGTTCCGTCCACGGTGATCTCCTTGTCGGCGTTCAGGGTGGCGGTCAGGGTCGCGCCCTTTCCGACGGTCATGGTGGCACCCTCGGCGATGGCGAACTCCTCGAGTCCGTCGACGAAGAGCTGTCCGGAGACGGAGACGTTGCCGGTGGCGACGGTCACGGTCGCATCGGCTCCGTCCTCATCGGCCTGGACGGGGCTTCCGGTGACGTAGAGGTACTCGGTTCCGTCGGTGGTGGCGTCGGTGAAGACGACACCGTCGATGTTGGCGACGGTGACGGATCCGACGGCGGAGTCGACGGTTCCGGTGAAGGCGACGCCGGTGTTCTTGTCGACGTCGAGGGTGGCGTAGCTCAGGGTGACGCTGCTCGCGGTGAGAGAGGCGTCGGCCATGAGGGTGACGGTGACGACGGTGGTGGAGTCGCCGGTGAAGTCGACGTCTCCGGCGGTGTTGGCGCCGTAGATCTCGATGGCTCCGTTGGTGACGTCGTTGGAGACAGCTGCGGCCTGGGCGACGGGGGTCACGTAGTAGAAGTTACCGGCGGTGCTGACGAGCCAGTAGTAGGCTCCGGCGATGTAGTATCCGTAGTTCTCGCCCTGGGTGGCGTAGGGGATGGCTCCCATGGACATCAGGGTTCCGTTGACGACGATCTCGGAGAACTCGTCCTTCTCGTCGGTCATGGTGGCGTCGGTGTACCTGTAGAATCCGTCGGTGCTCTCGGAGACGATGGTTCCGAGCATCTGGACGGTTCCGTCGATGGTGACGGTGACGTCGTCGTTGACCTGGACCTCCGCGGCCGCGGGGATCACGAGGGTGACTCCGGCGGGGACGGTGATGTCGGCGTTGAGGACGACGGCTCCCTGGGTGGCCTTGAGCTTGGTGATGGTGACCACATCTCCGTCGACGGCGTCGCCGAGGGCGGTGTAGATGTTGGTGTAGGTGATTCCGGGCTCGTTGGAGACCGAGACGTCGCTGATGATGATGTTGGACTTGTTGTCCTTGGCGTTGGCGAAGTCCAGGGTTCCGTAGACGGTGATTCCGGCGTTGAAGTTCCTGACGGTGGCGCCGTTCTCGACGGTGACGACGACATCCCTGTTGTCGTCCTCGCCGATCTCCATCTTGGCTCCGGTGTCGGCCTTGACCTCGGTGCCGGTCGGGATGGTGACGGACTCGGTGACCTTGACGGTTCCGTGGACCACGATCTCGGTGGCTCCGTTGGCGATGGCGTTGTTCAGGGTGGTGTAGTAGACGTAGGTGTTGCCGTTGACGGTGGCCTCGTAGGAGGCGGCGTTGATGGTCGGCTGCTTGATCTCACCCTCCTCCAGAACGGTGATCATTCCGGTGACGTCGATGACACCGCCGTTGGTGATCTTGGACTCGGTGTTGACGGCGTTCATGGTTCCGGCGACGGTCAGCTCGCCGGTGACATTGAACACAACATAGGATCCGAGGTTGAACTCGGAGTCGGCGAGGACCCTGAAGTCCTTGGCGTCGATTCCGATGGTGTATTTCGTCTCGGCATCGGAGAAGGTCTTGTTGTTCTGGGGCTCGCTGTCGTCGACGATGGCGGCGGTTCCGGCGATGGACATGCTGTAGGAGATCTCGACGGTCTTGTCGGCCTTGACGGCGAAGGAGGAGGCCTCGGTGACGGTGACTCCCCTGATTCCGACTCCGTCGTAGGTCGCATCACCGTTGAAGGTGATGCTGTTGGACTTGTAGTCCGCGTTCATTCCGACGGAGTACTCGACATCTCCGTTCTTTCCGAGCTTCATTCCGTCGTCGGTGATGATGAGGTCGATGGTCTTGTCGGCGGTGAAGGACTGGATGTCCACGACGGCGCCGTTGGCGGCCATGTTGATGGTGGAGTTGGATTTCGTGAGGTTGGCGCCGTTGAGAACGACGGTGCCGGAGTTGTACATCTTGGCGATGGACATCTCTCCCCTGATCTCGAGCTCTCCGCCGGCCTTGACGGTGAGGTCGTCGGTGACGTTGATGACGGACTTGTCGCCGTTGTCGATGGTGACCTTTCCGTTCTCCTCGATGGTGACCTTTCCGTTGACGGTGAAGGTTCCGTCGGACTCGATGGCGCCGGTGACGGTGATTCCCTCTCCGTCCTCGACGATGATGGCTCCGCCCTCCTCGACCTCGACGTTTCCGTTGACGATCATCTTGGCGACGGGGCCGCTGATTTTGAGGGTGGCTCCGTTCTGGATGGTCAGGGTGACTCCCTCGTTGACGATGAACTGACCCATGACGGTGATAGTCACGTCGGGGGTGATGTTCAGGGTGTCCGCGATGACCAGGGTCTGGACCTGGGAGTAGGTGTTGGTGGAGGCGAGGTCGTCGTTGATGGTGAGGGTCATCATCGCGTCGTCGAGGTCGATGACGGTCTTGTCGTTGGCAGTCACGGAATCGGCCTGGACGGTGACGGTCTGCTGGATGTTGGCTCCGGTGAACGCCTTAAAGGTGGAATCGGCCTGGACGTCGATGGCGACATCCTGGGCGGAGTTCAGCCTTCCGTAGAGATAGAAGTTGTCCTCGGACTCGTAGGAGACGTTGCTGTCGGCGACGAGGGTCATGACGGCTCCGGGGCTCACGGTGAAGTCCTTGAAGACGACGGTGGTTTCAGCTGCGGGAATGTTGGTCTGGTCGGCCACGAAGGACAGCTCTCCGGACAGGTTGCCGGTGAGGACCATCTCTCCGGACCTGAGGGTCACGACGTTGGTCTCGACGAGGGATCCGTTCAGCTCGACGGAACCGTCGGCGATGGCGTAGGATCCGTTGATGTTGAGCTCGAAGAAGTTCTTGGTGTCAACGGACTTCACCTTTGCGTGGAAGGCTCCGCTTCCGGTGATGGTGTATTTGTTCTCTCCGGAACCGAGCACGATGGCGCCTCCGTTGCTGCCCTCCTTGTAGTCGACAGTGGTGCCGTTTCCGATAACGAGGTTCTCGGAAAGGGTGACATCAGAGGAGGGGAGGTAGACGGTGACGTTGTCCATGCCGGCAACGGTGGCGAAGTTGGTAGTGGTGGCCTCGATAGTGGAGCTAGGGGTAACTGCAGTGGTAGGTCCGCTGACGGTGGCTCCGGGAAGCACATTGTATCCGGTGGCATCGGATTTCAGAGTGGCTTTGGCATCGGCTCCGATGATCATTCCGCTGTAGCTGGAAACGGTGGCCTTGGAGAGGTCGACAGTACCATCCAGAACGACTCCAGCGGTTCCAGCTGCGACGGTTATGTTCTCATCGACAGCCATGTCGCCGACGGTGACTCCGTTCAGGGTGTAGGTCTTGGTGGTCTCGGTGCTCTTTCCGGCGGTGAGGTCTCCAGAGAAGGATCCGGATCCGGAGATGGTGAAGCTCTTGGAGGTCGCGGTGGCGAATCCGACGTCGGTGGTGGCCACGCTGGAGGTAGCGTCGATCTTCAGCTCGGAGGTCTCTCCAGAGACGTTCTCGACGTTGATTCCGGGATAGGAGGCCTCGCCCTGGTCGGCGTTCTTCACAGTGACTGAGGATCCGTTCTCGACGGTGACGGTTCCCTTCAGGTAGAGTCCGGCGTACTTGGCTCCGTCGAGGGCGACGGTGGAGTCGGAGATGACGGATCCGTCCTTCAGGACCATTCCGGTGGCATCGGTGTCGTTGAGGTTGATGGCCGCCTTGTTGGTGGCGGTCAGGACGACTCCCTGGACGGAGTGGCTCTCGTTGAAGTTGACGGTGGCGTTGTCGACGTCCATGTAGGTCTCGCTGGCGGTGTTGCCGTCGGCGTTGTACCAGGTGGACTTTCCGAGAGTGTGGGTGATGTTCAGGGTCGCCTTGTCGGTGACGCTGAGGAGGGCGGTGACGTTCTTGACGTCGGTGACCTCTTTGCTGACACCGTTGTTGATGACGAAGGACTGGTCTCCGTCGGCATCGAGGTTGACGATGACTCCGTCGGTGATGCTGAGGATGGCTCCATCGGCGGCGAAGATGACGGTGCTCACTCCAGCGCCGGAGTTGGCGACGTAGAGGCTTCCGCTTCCCTGGATCTGCAGGTCGGCCTTCAGGATAATCTGCTCGATGGCGGGGGCGGTGGCGGAACCGAGGGTTCCGGTGATGTTCAGGACGGTGTCCTCGGTGACGGTGAGGACGCCGGTTTTGGCATCGAATCCGATGTCTGCGGTGAGGTCCTCGACATCGGCGATGTCAACGGCATCGACGCCGGCGAAGTTGACGGTGGGTTTGGTGGTACCGTCGGCATCGGCAGGCATCGCTACCACGGCAACAGCGCACACGACCATCAGCATGCCGATGACGGCGGCGAGCAGTTTGCCGTTGCTCGATTTTGTGCAATCAGTTATCATAGATACATTTGCTCCGTTGAGCTCCGGATACCGGCGTTATCACCGGACACTGCCCTGAAACGGGCATCCGAGGCGCATCCCCTACAGGTAGGGCGGACGGGCGCCCAGACAGGCGTTATATACAAGCTTCAGGATTCCAAGATATATTGGATTATACATCCAACTAACGGGCCGGAGAATCCGGAGGTCATCGTCCGGTCCGCTGGAAACCCAAATTCGGAGAGAGCAGATGAACAGCAAGCAACTGATCGCAGTGGCCGCCGTTGTCATCCTCGTCATCGCCGGAGTCGTCGCAGCCTATACACTGACGCGCGACGGCGGCGGCGAGGGCGGAGGGACTGTGGACTACGGCAGCGATCTGAAGGTCTTCGGCAACGCCAATATGGACAGCGCCATCGACCAGGCGGACATAGACTACATCAATGACTACCTCAACGGCGACGTGGAGCTCACCGAGTTCTGCGACGCCAACCGCGACGGCAAGGTCGACGTCGCCGACGCCGAATACGTGCAGGACCTGATCGACCGCAGGGACGGGACCGTCGTCTGGTACGTCGACGGCATCGACGAGATTCAGAGCGTGACCTGGCCCCTGGACACATTCGTGGTCCTCAGCAACTCGCCCCAGCTCATGGCCCTCGCCGTCGGGCTGGACGACACAAGGATCATCGGCTACACCAAGGCCGACTCCGTCCTTTTCCAGAGCTTCGAGGGTGCTGCTCTTCTGTCCAGCAGCAGCCTGGACGACATCACCGTCATGACGAGCAACGGGATACCCGACGCCATCATCACTCAGTCCAGCTATACCACGGCTATCACCAAGGAGACTAGGGACCTCTACGCCCAGATGGGCACGGACATCATCAGCGTTGCCGGTATGGACGGCGCCGAGAGCGCCTCCAGCGCCCTGACTCTCGGATTCCTCGTGGACTGCGTCGAGCAGTCCCAGGAGTACTCGAAATGGTGCACCAACATGCTCGCGGAAATCGAGCAGAAGCTGTCCGCTGTTCCCGATTCCGAGCGCAAGACTGCCCTCGTGTGGTACGGCGGATTCGCCTGCGCCGGATACGACGACCAGTACACTGCGGCCCTTGAGCTCGCCGGTGGGAAGACCGTCGCGGACTGGACCGGATATCAGCCCCTGGACGCCGACAGGAGCACCTGGGTCCTCAACTACCACCCCGAGTATATGATTAGGATCTTCACCATGGGCTACAGCTCCACGGAGGACAGCCGCCAGGCGCTCTACGAGAAGTACGGGTCCATCATCGAGGGCATGGACGCCTACAAGAACGGCAACTTCTGTGTCATAGATTTCACCCTGCCCCAGACCCTGAGGATTGCGTACATGGCCGAGTTCCTCTATCCTGAGATCTTCGGGGAGGGATACGCCGATCAGTGGCACCAGAGGCTCGTCGACATCTACGGCCTGGATTACGATGTGGACGGGCAGTTCATCTTCACGGCCGAGGACGTGAAGTGAGGGTAAACGGGGGCGCGGCCCCCATCTTTTCGCTATAGGCATGAACCCCCGCTCAGTCCAGAACGCGGTGGCCTCCGTGGTCGTCATCGGGACAGCGGGGGCTCTGGCCGTCGCCGCCCTAGCCAAGTCCGGGGCCGACGACGTCGTGTTGGCATGCGCCACCGCGTCGGTCGTGTCCCTCGTCGCCATCGTGCTCGCGTGCATCGTGTACGCGGACAGGACCGGGGTGGTGTCTAGATACATCCGTTCCTTCACAGAGAGCGGGACCGAGGATCAGTTCGTCAGGAACTACCGCGCCGGCAACACCGTGAAGGCGGTGTTCATCGCCGCCCTGGCTGCGGTCGCTGTGGTCCTGGCGGGATACTCGCTTACCGCCGGCATAAGCGGTCTGTCCGTGTCGGAGGCGTTCGGTCTCGTCATCGGGCATGTCCGCGGGGTAGTATACGAGACCGGGTCGGACGACTGGTTCCACGACATCCTGATCTGGAACTCCCAGCTCCCGAAGACCCTCGTGGCCATGGTCGCCGGGGCGGGGCTGGCCGTGGGAGGAGCCGTTATGCAGAGTGTCCTCAAGAATCCCCTGGCCGACCCGTACACCACCGGCATATCGTCCGGGGCGGTGCTGGGTGCGAACATAGCGATCGTGCTCGGTCTCGCCGTGGTCGGGATCGGGCAGTACGGTCTGGTGCTGAACGCCTTCCTCTTCAGCCTGATTCCCGCGGGCGTGATGATATTCGTCTCCAGAATCAGCAGCGGGTCCCCAGCCACGATTATCCTGGTCGGGACGGCCGTGTCGTACATCTTCTCGGCGTTCAGCACGCTCATAATGATGGTGGCAGACGACGACGCCATGCAGGAGGCCTATGAGTGGCAGGTGGGCTCTCTGAGCGGGGCGTCCTGGTCGTACCTGCCGATGATGTTCACGGTGACGCTGGTCGGGTGCGTCGCCCTCTACGCTATGTCCGGCAGGCTGAATCTGCTGATGATGGGCGACAATGACGCCAAGGCCCTGGGCCTGAACGTCGACAACTTCCGCATGATCTGCCTCATAATCGTATCGTTCGTGACAGCATCCATCGTCAGCTTCGTGGGGATGATCGGGTTCCTGGGTCTGATAGCCCCGCACATGGTGCGCCTCATACTCGGCAGTGACACCCGCCTGGTGATACCCGCCTCGGCGATGCTCGGGGTGGTGCTGATCCTGCTCGCCGACGTGCTGAGCCGGATCCTGGCCACGAGTACGATGCCGGTCGGCGTGGTCCTCTCATTCATCGGCGCTCCGCTGTTCCTGCTCCTGGTCATGCGTACGCGCAGGGAGGCGTGGCAGCGATGAGCTTCGAGGGTTTCGAGGAGTCGTACCGCAGGCGTATCCGCCGCAAGAGGCTGGTGATCGCCATCATGCTCGTGCTGGCGGCCGTCGCGGCGTTGCTGGAGATCGCCCTGGGGCCCTACGAAATAGGCTTCGGCGAGGCGTATCGCGTGTTCTTCGACCATCTGACGGGTGTCCCGATAGACAATGCCACAGATGAGTATGTGGTCTGGGAGAAGAACGCTCCCCGGGGGCTGGCGGTATTCTTCGTCGGTGCCGGGCTGGGGATCTGCGGCGCCGCCATGCAGAGCGCTCTGCGCAATCCCCTGGCCGACCCGTACATGACCGGCATATCGTCTGGGGCCAACTTCGGTATCGCCCTCGCGTCGGTGGCCGGCGTGGTGATATTGCCGTTCCTTACCGGGAGCATGGGGTCCATAGGCAACGCGTTCGTGCTGTCCCTCATCCCGGCGGCGGTTATCATGCTCGCATCCGGATTCAGAAGCAGCTCCAATCCCACCACGATGATACTGGTGGGCATCGCCGTGATGTATGTGTTCTCGTCGTTTACCACCATGCTGAATCTGGCGGCCTCCTCGGAGACCTTCGCCTCCGTTTACATGTGGGGCCTGGGGACCCTGGGGAGCGTCTCCTGGGACACCCTGCCGTACCTGATATGCGCCACCCTGGCGGGGGTGGCCCTCCTGTCCATGCTCAGCGCCAGGCTGAACATCCTCTCCTGCGACGAGAACCTGGCCGTATCCTCCGGCATAAGGCCCAAGACGGTCCGCCTGGTGACCATAGCCGTGGTGTCTCTGGTCACTGCCACCCTGGTCTGCTTCACAGGCACGATCGGGTTCGTCGGACTGGTCGCACCCCATGTGATGAGGATCTTCATCGATTCGGACAACAGGTATCTGCTCCCCGCCTCGGCGGCGTGCGGGGCGTTCGTCCTCGCCGCCGCGGACTGCCTCGCCGTGGAGATAACCGCCACGGGTCTGCCCGTGGGAGTGATCACGTCCATAATCGGCGGTCCTCTGTTCATCTACATACTCGTGACCCAGCACAGGAAGGTCTGGAACCGAGGGAGATATCATGAGATTGGAAGTAGAAGGCATCACGTTCGGATACGGCGACGCGGATGTTCTGAGGGATGTGACGTTCTCGGTGGAATCCCCTCAGTTCGTGTCTGTCCTCGGACCCAACGGCGTGGGGAAGTCCACGCTAATACACTGCATCGACCGCATCCTGACGCCTAGATCGGGATCCGTCAGGGTCGACGGGAGGGACGTTTCCGAGATACCCGGCCGTGAGCTGGCGAAGATCATGGGCTACGTGCCGTGCTCATCCGGAACGTCGTTTCCCATGTCCGTAGCCGACACGGTTATGATGGGCAGGTATCCGCACAGCGGCAACCGCCGCACGGAGGAGGACCTGCGCATCGTACATTCCACCCTCTGTCTCATGTCGATAGATGATCTGGCACTGCGTTCCTTCAACGAGCTCTCGGCCGGACAGCATCAGAAGGTGATGCTCGCCCGCGGGCTGGCCCAGGAGTCGAGGATACTCCTGCTCGACGAGCCGACGGCCAATCTGGACATCAGGCACCAGATGGGGGTGGCGCATCTCCTCAGGGACCTGGCCCACAGCAGGGGGATGATAGTGCTGATGATATGCCACGACCTGAACATCGCCTCCCGCTACTCCGACAGGATAATCCTTCTGAGCGAGGGGACGGTCCATTCCGACGGTACGCCAGAGGAGGTCCTCACCGAGGCCAACATCCGCGACGTGTACGGAATCGGATGCGAGATCGTCACGTTCGAGGGCCGTCCCCACATCATGCTGATGGACAATCCCGAGGACGGCCTCCAGGTCGTCGGTTCGGGAACGGATTGACCACGCGGTCCAGCAGGTACATCGCCCCGGACGGCCCCATCACAGGCGACGGGCGGAAGTCCGTGTTGAGCTTCGACGGGAACACGATATCCACGCCCCTGCGGCAGACCCCGGACAGCTCCTCCAGGCGGGCGGTGTTCCCGTCGCAGAACGCGTAATACGGTTCGGACCGAGGCGGGACGCCGAAGACGTCGCCCAGCCCCATCCCATCAAGATATCCGATCAGCTCGTCCGCCGCCCTGAGGCCTGTCTGGCAGATTACGGACGCCGGGACCAGGCCAAGGTCGTCGCATAGCCATCTGGTCAGGGGGAGCGCGACCGATGCGTCGGCCTCCAGCCTGAAGGTCCTTCCGGACACGTTCTCCTGTGTGGTGAGCATGCATGTGCGGGCGCGTCTCTCGAATCCCCTGATGTACTCCAGCGCCGCCGACCGGTCTCTGCCGGAGGCGTCGGCCACTTTGAGGATCAGCTCCCTGGTCGCCGCGAAGCCGACCGGCGCGTGGCCCAGCGAAACAATCTCCGATCCGCGCTCTTTGTAGAATGATGACGTGAGACGAGCGTATTCGGGGCACATGATCACGCAGAACTCGGCCTGAGCCGACCGGCGCAGGTCTTCCGAGGGGCTACCGGCCCCGGGCGATGCCAGCACATCGAGTCCCATCATGCCGAACATGGCTGAGAACTCGGAGGTCACGGTGTGCCAGTCCTTGGTCAGCACGCTCAGGCCGACGAGGCTCACGGTCCCCGGGATCGTCTCGCCATCCCGGGGCGCAAGCGATCTGAGGATTCTTTCTATCGCTGCGTCGTATGCCTCGCAGAGCGGACTGGACATCGTGTCCTCGCCGATGACGACGGCCCTGCCCTCCATCCCGCTGTCCGCGATCGCCTTGGAGCAGTCGTCCCCGATGAGGGACGCTCCGGGGGAGCACACGACGGCCACCGGACCCTCCGTCCTTCCGCCCACGAACCCGAGCGCCTCGGTCAGCCTCCCTCCGGAACCGAAGATGTAGTCGGACGGTCCGATGCCAGTGCACGGGACCACCGGGAATCCCCTATAGAACGGGGTGCTGAGGTCGCATCTCCCGCCCTTCGGGAGCAGGCTGCGGGACAGCGCGGCAAGGTTCTTCCTGCATCCGTCCGGCCCGTGGAGCAGGGTGGTCATGTTGGAGACCCCCTCCGCGGCCATCACCGCTCCGATGAATCCGTCGGGCTTCGGGTTCATGCCTCCTCCCCCCACGATATCCATCCCGGAGAGGGTTTGCGGACAAGCCCGTCCGCCACCCTCTCAAGGAACGCCTCAGACGCCCTGTGCGACACCGTCTCCGAGGGAGGCGATATGTGTCTGATTCCCAGATTGGAAAGCAGGTTGCCCGGTCCGACCACGATGTCCGGGGACCTGTCCAGCAGGAACATCTCGAGTTCCGATACCGGCACGTCGCTCCTACATTCGACGTGGTCCGCGAACCTGGAGCGCATCCCCCTCACGGATCCCGCGCCCACACGGAACGACACGGAGCACACAACGTCCGCGCCCGCGTCCTGCAGGCATTCGATCATCCAGTCCGGATCGGAGGACGAACGCGACACGACGGCCACCCTCCTGCCTGACAGTCTCGGCGAGAGCCTTCTCAGCGCGCTCTGGTATTCGGACTCCGCCCTGGCGAGGGCCGGCCCGGGGTCGGTCCCGAGACGCTCGCAGCACATGGGGATCCACGCCATGGTCTCTCCGTACCCGCGCGGGAGCGGGGCCGGCAGGGCGTCCATGCCCTTCGCCTCCAGCATCTTCGCCATGCGAACGTTCACTGGCGAATCGTCCGCCAGTACCGAAAGGATGCTGGATGCGGAGGAGCGGAGCTCCTCCAGGGTGCAGTCGTCGAACAGGCGGACGCCGGGCTCGGAGCCCACCATCCTCAGCAGCTTCTCGGTCCACAGCAGGTTGTTCCCCGAATCGAACCACATGAACGTGTCGTCCACGATGTTGATTCTGTTCCTTTTTGGCCCCTCATGAGGCTCTATCATGTTCATGAACTCCCCGATGACCATCAGGCGCCCCTCCTCGCTCTCCCCGGTGAGGTTCCCGTCAGCCTTCACCGGGATGACACGCATCCCCGGGATCTCCATCTCCACCTCCCTCACGACGGAGTCCACGTCGTCCCCGATCATACCGGAGACGCAGGTTGTGACCACCATGGCGGTGCGGCGCCCCTCCGATGCGAGGCGGAGCAGCTCCCTCTTCAGCGGCTTCCGTCCGCCGAAGATGCAGTCCCGCTCGGTCATCCCGGTGCAGGAGATGTTGTTGCGCATATGGGCCCGCAGGAACCTGTTCGACGCCAGGGCCTCCAGGTAGTGTCCGTCCTGGGTGTGGGACATGACGTAACCGCAGCTGTCCGGTCCGTGGACCACGATCGGGATGTCGCAGACCCTCCCGGCTTCGAAGACAGCCCCGCGGGAGGCGCAGGAGCCGATGCCCACATAACCCCTCTCGGAGCAGGGGCGGCGGCTGGCGAAACGGCCCGGCCCCATGTCGGCGCGGCCGGAGGCCAGGGCTTCGAGCTGGGCGTCGTCCAGCGGATGCGGGACGTACAGCCTCGTGGTCCCATCCGCGATGCCGAGTATCATATCCGCCATCTTCGAGTAGATCGAGGCCTCCAGCGAGTCCGGGAACATCTCCGATACAGTCATTGCTCCGGATTCGGCCCGTCTGAACAGCTCCGATCTGGGCACATCGGCGACAATCGGGATCCCGGTGCATTCCGACAGGGTCCTGACGATGCGGTCCTCGCCCTCCACCCCCCTGCGGTTGAGGATGATGCCGGCGACCCTCCCGCGGTCGGTCCCGAAGTTGACGATTCCCCTCATGATGTTGTTCGCCGCGTACACCGACATGAATTCCCCCGAGGTCACGATGAACACGGCGTCGGCGTTCTCCCTGCGGAGGGGGACGGCGAACCCTCCGCAGACCACGTCGCCGAGGACGTCGAAGACCGTGACGTCCGCGTCGAGGTCGTCGATGCCGAGGCTCCAGAGGGTCTCGAATGTGGTGATGATTCCGCGCCCGGCGCATCCTATGCCGGGCTCCGGCCCTCCGGCCTCGACGCACATGACGCCGTTGGTTCCCGGCATCACGACATCCTCCAGCTTCCTCTCCAGCGGAGGCGTTCCTCTGACGTAGCCGAGGACGGTGGCCGGCGGGCGGCCTCCGAGGAGGGAGCGGGTGGAGTCGCTCTTGGGGTCGCAGCCCACCTGGAGCACCCTTGCCCCCTTCCGCGAGAGGGCCAGCGAGATGTTGGACGCCGTCGTGGATTTGCCTATCCCGCCTTTGCCGTAGATCGCCACCTTGGTCATGGGAGAACACCTATTGGATGTATAATCCAATATCTGGGTGGCGATTAGAACCGTTGCGAAAATCCACAGGGATTCACTGTTCCAGAATCTCGTCGAAAGCCTCCCGGACCTCCCTTTCCAGATCAGGCTTCAGCTCCGTCGCCCTCTCCGCGATCTTATGCCTCGCGACCCCCGGGTTCATCCGGACCAGCAGGAGCGTCGTCGCATACGCCTCCACGTACGACGGCCCCCTGCGGAACAGCCCCATGAGCACGGAGACCTCCGCCTCCGGAAGCCCCGTGCCCCCGGAGGGGACTGCCCCCAGCCCCCATATGTCGTCGGCCAGCTCCCTCGAGTAGGGCCCGCGGATGTAGACGTCGTAGTCGTAGAACGGCCCGCATCCCCTGGAGTTGAGGATGTAGCATCCCCTCTGCAGGGTCAGGCGGCCCTCCATCGAGGAGATGTCCGGCGTGCGTCCGCAGGCCTCGGATACGGCGGCGAGGAGATCGGAGGGGTCGTGGTGCACGGATATCGATGGCGGATGGCCGATGGGCTATTTGAAATCGTCATCGCATACACGACGGCTCCATGAATATGGACGTCGAACCCGAGGCGAGAGGACATGGCATCTCCCGGGAATCGAAGCGGAGTGGACTGGCAGAATCCCGCAGTCCGGCCGCCTTCCAGATGACGATCCTCCCCTACGAGGGGAGGGATCTCTTAGATATCGCGGGGAACCGGAGCCCGTGGAGGGCGTCCGCTTTCTGACCAATATGGGCATGACGGATTACGATGACGACATCGGGATGCGCATCACCCCCTGCGGGAGGAAGTCCGTCAAAGGGGTGAACCCGGATTCATCGGGGCGAGGTATCCGCCCCCGTGAGAGGGCGGTAAGGGGAGGTCGAAGGACCTCGTTTCAATCAGTTCTTGCGGTATGTGGACGCGAGGATGATCGCAAGGATCGCGGCGATCACGGCTGCCGCCGCGACGGCGACGACCTTCATGGTGTCGTCCCTGCCGCTGGAGGATCCGCCGTCCTGGCTCGGGTAGACCTCGATCGGGTCCCCGTCGTCCTGCGGCGGGAACGGGATGAACGGAGGCAGGTCTGAGCCAGAATCATCATCCTCGAACACCGGCTCCTCCTGCTCCACAGGGGCGGAGACGATGGACGTCGGCACCGCGACGTACTCGGTGTTGTGGGTGGTGTAGATCCACACCTCGGTGCCCCTGACGATGCAGTCCACCGGGGTCAGAGACCCGTCCTCCTCGATGAAGTAGGCCACGGCGGAGCCGGCGTACTGTCCCTCGTCGAGGGTCATCGGGACCTTGATGGTCATGCGGTAGTCAGTGACGTTGCTGACCTTGACATCCACTCCGACCGCCTTGGACGCCTGCTCCTCGGAGACGACGTTGGAGACGGCATTTTTAGCCGTGTTGCTTCCCATGGGATTGACGGTGACCGCCGCGACCCCCTGCCCCACGTTTCCTGTTATGGCGATGTCCGCGACCTTGTTGTCGTTCTCATCGGTGTAGGCCAGGTTCAGAGTGGCATCATTGGCTCCGGTTCCAGTCGTGATTATAGCCGTGTTGGTCGCCGTGGAGGTGTTCACGACCCCTCCGGAACCGCTTATGTCCGTCTCCCCGTCATCGGGAACCTCGAAATAGAATGCCATGTAGTCGAATCCGAAATGTCCGTCGGCGTCTTCGACGTAAGCAGCCACATAATACCATCCGGAAACAGTCAGGGGCATGGTCCATCCCGTGGCTTCGACTTCCTCATTATCCAATGACCATATGCAGAGGCCGTCCACGTAGTTCACAGGCGCGCTGACGCTCGCGGTGAGCATGGGGTTGCCTGCCGAATCGATCCCTGCCGTGACCGAGATGGACACATCGGCGATTCCCGTGGTTATAGGAACCGTCCAATCCTCATACAGCTCGAACGGCGTCCAATCGATCACGGGGATTCCATCCACCTGGTATTCGTATCCGGTCGGGAGCTCCGGAAGGTCGGGGAGCTCCGGTAGACTGCCCTGGAGGACCGTCTGGGAATCGATGAGGGCCCCATCCAGGGTGTAGTCGATCCTGAGCATGAACGTGAACGGCTCCGCATAGGTCTGGCCCAGGTACACGCCGTCGGCGTATACCTCCACATTGTACGTTACTCTACCAGCGTTCACGGTGATTGTGTTTCCATTGCCTTCGACGGCCTTCTCGTCCACGTACCACTTGTATGTCAGGTCGGCGCCGGAGGGGGCGCCGGTAACCACTGCCGTGAGGTTCACCTCTTCGCCCATGAACGGATTCTCCGTATCGGAGACGATGTCCACGGAGAAGAATGCATCTTGGTTCTGGATCAGGAACATGCCGGAATCGGCGTATTGGACGGCTACGAGCTCATCGGCGAGATAGGCGGAGGGATCGGTGTTGTACGAGCCGCCGGAGACGAAGTTCCTGGAGTCCTCGGCCCAGACGGACCCGTATTCGCCGGTGGTGTCGGTTGTGGAGAAGTTTCCGCCCTTGATGTCGATCTTGATCAGTTCGGGTTTGTTGCCAGCGTCGGTGGTTGCCTGATAGAGGGCGTAGAGCCCGCTCATGGAGCCGCCAGAGATGCTGACATCGATGGGCAGGTCCGTGGTGTGCTGGGAGACGACGATGGCCACTCCACTGGTAGTGGAGCCGTTACCGTTCGGTGCGGAGTTGAATTCGGTTCCGGTTGCGGTGATGGTGCCGCCTTTGATGTTCAGGATGCCGGCGCGGATTTCGATTCCCGTGTCTCCAGAGATGTTTCCGCCGTACACGTTGAGGGCGGCGTATCCTGCAATGTAGGCGCCGTTCCCATTGGATGTGATGGTGGCGCCCTCATGTACGTTGATGGTGGCATAGTCGTCGGTGGCTGTTATGGTTCCGTTCAGATAGATACCATGTCCGGCGGCTCCGGTGTAATCGTTGACGCTGTTGAGCGTGCCGTAGACGTCGATGGTTACTCCGTAGGCGTTTTTCACCACAGATTCGTCGTTGAAATCGATAAAAATTGGGGCCCAACCCTCGACTGTGACGTTCTCACCGACGGTAAGGGAGACATATTCCTGTCCTTTAACGGCATCTATCGGAGTGTTGATGAGGAATGGGCCGTAATAGGGGGACCCCTCCTTCACTGTACCGTTTCCGGTGATTACCAGGGATGCGTTCACCACATGGAAGTAGGCATTTTGGGCGAACGTTATATCAAAACTGTTCAGGTCTATGGTGAATTCTTTTCCGTTGTCAAGCTCTATCTTGGGACAGTTCGTAATGTCGCTTTTCAGCGTGATTATATCGCCATCTGTTGCTGCTGCAATCGCACCTGCTAGGGTGGAGTATGTATTCGTCGTCTGATCATCAGTCGCATTCGTATCGACATAGATCGTAGATGCGGCTTCTGAGTTGTCAGATGCTATGGCCGTGCATCCGAATACGGCGACGATGACAGCAATGACTGCAGCCATCTTGGTCAGATTGTTCATGATTTCCCTCCGTACGGAAGACGGGAGGGACGACCAATAACGGGCGGCCCCCCCCCCCGCGTGCAATCTCGTTGCACTTGCAAGTATGAATGCCATCAATGGTCTTAACTTCACATGGTGTGAATCTATGGAGGACCGACCAGGGATAAGGAGAACATTGCCCCAAATACCGAGACAATCATGCCTGCCTGTCCTCTATCGGCTGCCCGCAGGTGGGGCAGATGGAGAAGGGGCATAGATCCGAAACCTCGCAGTGGCAGAAGGGACAGGTCATGGGCCTCGAGAAAGCTGGACGGGATATACCGCTTCGCAACCCCGACGGCAATCGGTTGACCACGCGGGTCAGGGATTGGACGGACGGGCATCGGTTGCCCGTCGGTCAATGATAGACGGGAGCCTGGAGGCCCCCTGAGTAAGAAGGTTCAGAAGAAATAGAAGCCGCAGCCCTCCGATTTCGAGATCTTCGCCACGGCCTCCATCCTGTCCACCGGCCCGGAATAGCGGCGGACCATCATCTTCCCCTCGACGGGCAGCGCCTCCCTCAGCACCGCGACCTCGCGCAGAAGCTCGTCCGCGTCCCCCGACGTGAATCTCTTGCCCTCGGCCACAGCCTGGGGCACCGAAGCGACGATAGGGCATCCGTGCCTGCCGGCGATCTCCGGCAGCAGGCTGTTGTCCGGGCCGAAGGCCCCGATGCAGCCGCGGCCCTTGTCCCAGGACAGGGGGCAGGACCCGCACATCGCATTCATCTCGTCGAAGTCCAGGCAGTCCCATCCGGTCACCGCATCGTCGGCGCGCTGTCTCGCCTCCTCCCTGCGGTCCTCCGGAACCCTCTCCATGACGACCCATCCGGTGCATCTCCTCTCGGCGAGGGGGCGGAGCATCTCCAGGTCGTCCTCCTTCTTGATCTTCTCCAGATAGACGGCATCGGCGTCCTCGTTGAGCCTGTTCCTCTTCACGAACGCCTCCCAGTCCGGGAGCGCCGCCCTCGCCTTCTCGTACGGCACGAACTCGTCGTAGACCGCCGCGTCCTCGAATCCGGACACGTCCGCCATGTGCACCCTGACGGTCTCCGAGCGGAGCGCCCTGCACGGCGCGCTGGGCGCCTCCATCTCCATGATGCCGATGTTGATTCCCATGTCCCTCACATTCTCCGTGATGTTGCGAGGGGAATCCCGAGGACGTACATGAAGGGTGGCACGGTCCGTCGAACATGTTATCATCCCGTCCGTTATTCCTGGATGTATGTTCCAAGTGGCGGTGTACGGCAAGGGCGGCATCGGGAAGTCGACGATGTCCGCCAACATCTCCGTGGCCCTGGCGGAGAGGGGTATGAGGGTCATGCAGGTCGGCTGCGACCCGAAGCACGACTCCACCCGCCTCCTCCTGGGAGGGAGGGCCCAGCGCACCGTCCTCGACTACGTGAGGGACACGCCGATCGGCCGGAGGAGGCTCGAGGATGTGATCGAGGAGGGCACCGCTGGGGTGCTCTGCACCGAGGCCGGCGGCCCCGAGCCGGGCATAGGATGCGCCGGCCGTGGGATCCTCACAACCTTCGACACTCTGAAGAGGCTCGGCGCCGACTCCGTCGACACGGACGTTAGGATCTACGACGTCCTCGGGGACGTCGTGTGCGGAGGGTTCGCCGTCCCGCTGAGGAACGAGTACGCTGACGCCGTCATACTGGTGACATCCGGTGAGTTCATGGCGATGTACGCGGCCAACAACATCATGCGCGGCCTGCTGAACTTCGACAACGGGAGGCCCAGACTGCTGGGCATCGTGCTCAACTGCCGCGGGGTGGAGGGGGAGAGGGAGACCGTGGAGAGGTTCGCCCGCGCCACCGGCACCGAGGTCATCGCCGTCATTCCGAGGGATCGCCTCTTTGCCGACGCCGAATCGAAGGGCCACACGGTCATGGAACTCTACCCGGACAGCGCGATAGCGGACCAGGTCCGCGGGATTGCGGACCGCATCGCCGTCGCATCCGACGGCGAGGATGTGATGTCCTTCCCGCACCCCCTGGACGACGACCAGCTCTCCGACCTGGCGGCCGGCAGGGAGATACGCCCTTCATCGGGTAATCTGCCCCAACGAACCGGATGCGGCGCCTGCCGCAGATCATCGATCAAGGATGCCAGGGTCATGAGCTCCTGCGCCGCCTACGGCGCCGTGGCCGCTTTCTCCAGGCTCGGTGACACGGCCGTGGTGGTCCACGGCCCCATGTCCTGCTCGTACCTCATGGCCACCACCCGCGCCAAGGCCGTGCTCGGACTCTACGAGCAGGGTCTGTACTCCCGTCCCCCGACCTGCGACATACGCTCGTCGATGATGGACGACTCCGCCGCCATATTCGGCGGCGACGGGTTCCTGAGATGGTCCCTGGAGAACGCGATATCCGAGGGCTACCGCAAGGTGGCCGTGGTCACCACCTGCATGCCCGGGATCATCGGCGACGACTGCCAGTCCGTCGTCCAATCGGCGCGTCTGGCACATCCCGACGTTCGCATAGATCTCGTATCTGCGGACGGAGACATCGCCGGCGAGTACAACGACGGCTTCGAGATGGCCGCCGAGGCCATCGCGGACCGCATCGACCCTTCGCTGGAGCCGGAGAGGGGCCTGGTGAACCTGGTTTCCAACTCGTTCTTCGACATACAGTCCCCCGACCACCGCCGGGAGCTGGACAGGATGCTGGCATCCTTCGGATTGAAGGTGAACTGCAGGTTCATCGACGACGGCTCGCCGGCTCCCCCTGAGGAGGTGTGCCGCGCGGAGTTCGACATGCTGATGAGCGACACCCGGGCCGCGAGGCGCACGATGTCGCTAATAACGGAGAGGACTGGCAGGGAGCCGTTCCCGGCGCCGATGCCCATGGGCATGCGCGGGTACCTGGACTGGGTGTCCGAGATGGGGCGCCGGACCGGCAGGGAGGAGATGGCCTTGAAAGAAACCGAACGTGCCAGAGCGGAGTACGAAGCGTTCCTGGAATCGCACCGCCCGAAGATGGAGGGGAAGCGCGTCATCGTGGCCTGGAAGATCGGCTCCAACCCCGACTGGCTCATAGACGCTCTGGACAATCTGGGCGTCGACATCCTCAGGGTCGGGGTCGCGCCGAGCCCCCGCAAGGCCGGAGGCAGGGCGGATTCGAGGTACAAGGTCACAGAGGACTACACGGAGGAGGACCTCGCGAGGGATCTTCACGATATGAGGCCAGACTACCTCATCGGAGACATAGCCAGACCCGTTCCGGAGGGCACCACGTTCGCCAAGCTCAGCAGGATGGGCGTGGGCTACCGCCCCGTGTTCGACTACATCCGGTATCTGGAGAACACCTCCCGCCTCCCGGCGGTCGAGGGATGGAGGATGCCATGATGAGGCAGCTGCCCGACGGGCTCACGGGTTCGATCATGGCTGTCGAAGGGATATCCGATGCGGCGGTGTTCCTGCACGGGCCGGGAGGCTGCAGGATACGCCACACCGTGGTGTCCTCGGCGGTGCTTCCGAGGGACGGCGAGGAGTCCTTCTCTGCGCCGTACTACTACGGGTATCCTAGGGTGCCGTCGTCCTATCTCGACGAGTACGACTTCATCAACGGCGCCTACTACAAGTCCGCGGAGGGCCTCGGCGAGGTGTCGCTCAGGCATCCGGCGCTCGCGGTGGTGATAGACTCGCCCGGCGCCAGCCTTATCGGTGACGACCACTGGCGCGCCATCAGGGAGAACGGGCTGGAGGACGTGGCCATGCACATCCCCGAGTCCATGGCCTCGGTCCCCGCAACGTGGGCCTGCGGGCGCACGCTGGCACATGTGATGGAATTCCTGGACCCGGAGAGGAGGGACGTCCGCGAGGGGACTGTGAACCTCCTCGGCATGTCGCTGATGGACAAGGACTGGATGGCCGCCAGGGACGAGCTGGTCTCCCTTCTGGGGGACATGGGTCTGGAGGTCGCCTGCTGCCCCGGCGCAGGCTCCTCAGTAGAGGGGATGGTCCGCTCCGTCGACTCCGAGTTCAACGTCATCGTCTGCCCGGAGATGTGCTACGGGCTGACGGAGTGGTACGAATCCCGCGGCGTGTCGAGCATCCGCTCCCCGAAGGGGGCGCCCGTCGGCTTCGATGCGACGGAGGCGTGGGTCAGGGCGGTCGCGGAGGCGACCGGCAGGGACCCGTCGAAGGCCCTCGCCAGGGTGGATGCCTGCAGGCGGGAGGTCCGCCGCAGGTTCATCGGCATGCGCTACAACGCCCTCCGCATACGCGGGCTCACATTCTCGGCTGCCGGGACGGCGTCCGTGATCAGACCGCTGACCGAGTGGCTGTACGGCTATCTGGCGATGGCTCCCGCCGCGGTAGCAGTCGACGACGGCGCCGACGAGACCGAATCGGAGGAGCTGGGGTCGTTCCTAGGGAGGATCGGATTCCCGGAGGCGTGGGGCAGGGAGCCCGTGCCGTCCGGCGTCGTTCTATGCGAGGGGATCACCGCCCTGACGATGAAGGTCGCGGGCGAATGCCGCGCCGGCATCCCGATCGGGTACTCGTCGATGGGCATCGACGACATCATCCCCAGGCCGGTCTACGGCCTCCGGGGTGCCATGTACATCCTCGACGAGATCCTCCACGGGGTGAGGAACACATGATCCCCGTCAGCAGGGCCGCCGTCGCGATCATGATCTCCGTCCTCGCCGTCGCGACCTCCGTCCTCATCGTATACGGCACCGATGCCCTGGAGGCGCCATCATCCTGCGAGGTGTCCGAGGGGTCCTACATCGAGTGGGAGGTCACCCGCACCGTCGAGGGGAGGGACGCGTCAGTCGAGAGCCACACCGTCCGCGGCGTGGTGTCCGATGTCCGCCCGGACGGTCGCTTCACCTTGGACATCTACATAGACGGGGAGCCATCCGACGAATCCCTCGAGGGGTTCGATCCCGGCTCCCTGATACTCTCCGACGACGCGCTGGAGCGCCTCTCGGAGAGGAGCGCCGGCTACGCGATGCTGGACACCTTCGACGGCGAGGCCGTCTGCAGCGTGTACACCGTGTGGAGGGAGCGCGAGGGCTGCACGGAGACGGACACCTTCTACATCGGAGGGGACTCCCTGGTCCACAGGTTCGTGAGGCAGTGCGACCGCTGGGACGGGTTCGAGGTCACAGAGGTGACGCTGGTCGGGACCGACATGGTGCGATCGCACCGGCGGTCATCGGAATTCATGGGTCGGCCCCGCCCGGAAGGCGGGACCGGCTCTGGTGGATCATCTCAGACCTTCCTGGTCTTCAGCAGCCAGTAGTCGATCGCGTAGAACGCCACGCCCCAGAGGATCAGTCCCACCAGGCACAGCCAGTCGAACTCCAGGAAGTCCGGCAGCGCCGCGGATCTGATCAACTCGCTCGAGTACGTCAGCGGGAGGCAGTACAGGACTGTCTGGAACACGGGGTGGAGCGCGGAGACGGAGAAGAACGTCCCGCACAGGAACGTCATGGGCAGGATGATCAGGCTGTTGAAGGTCGCCATGCTCTGATGGGACTTCGCCAGCAGAGCGGCGGCCATGCCGAGGAACGAGAACACGATGCAGGAGAGCACCGTGCACACGACGAACATCGGCGTGAGCTCCAGCTCCATCCCGCCGATCCTGGCCGCACCGAGCCCCAGTCCGAGCGCGTACAGTATGAAGCAGGCTATGAGCCCGCGCACGAGTCCGAGCATGCACTTGCCCCAGACTATGGCATGGAGGCTCAGCGGGCACATCATCATCTCGTCGAAGCTCCGATAGTACAGCCTCTGCACGTTCATCCTCGTGGATGTGGACGAGAACGACGAGTTCAGCGATGACAATGCCACGATACCGGGGATGACGAACGACACGTACGATACGCCGATGTCGGTGGTGCCGGTCCTGAGCCCGAACCCGAACGCTATCAGGTACAGTATCGGGCTCATGATGCTCATTATGAGGATGTTCAGGAAGTTGTGTCTCATGAACATCATGTCGCCCCACGCGACGTAGTAGATCTGTCTGAGGAGATTACTCATTTCTGTCCCCCCACGGATTTCCCGGTGAGTTCCACGAACACGTCCTCCAGGTTCGTCCTGCGTATGGTGACGTCGACCCCGGTGTTGATGCCCGCGGCGAAGGCGTTGGCCTCCTCGCGGGTCCCGAAGTAGCGATACCGCGTCCTGGCGTCCTCCATGTACTCCACCGCCACCGAACCGACGCTCTCGCAGAGCCTCTGCGGGGTGTCAAGCGCGATGATCCTCCCGTGGTCGATGATGCCCACCCTGTCGCAGAGAGCCTCGGCCTCCTCGATGTAATGGGTGGTGAGCACGATCGTCGTGCCGCCGGCGTGCAGCCTCCTGACCACGTCCCACAGCAGCCTGCGGGCGTTGATGTCGAGACCCGAGGTGGGCTCGTCGAGGAAGAGGACCTTGGGGTTGTGGAGCATCGCGCACACTATCGCCGCGCGCTTCTTCCACCCTCCCGAGAGGGAGTCCACGGGTCTGTCGAGATACTCCTCGAGGCCGAAGAAGTCGGAGAGCTCCCGGATCTTCTCGTCCCTCTCCGCTCTGCCCATCATGTGGTACATCGCATGGGAGATCATGTTCTCCCGGATGGTAAGGTCCTTGTCCAGGGACACCTGCTGCTGGATGACGCCCATCCTCTCCTTCGCCTCCCTCGGATTCTTCACGAGGTCGTATCCGTCGACCGTTATGGTCCCGGAGTCGAAGTTCGTGAGAGTCGCCACGCACCTGACGGTGGTGGTCTTGCCGGCCCCGTTCGGACCGAGGAATCCGAACAGCTCCCCCTCGCGGATCCTCAGGTTCAGACGGTCGACGGCTGTCTTCCCGTCGAACGTCTTGACGAGGTCCTCTATCACGATGATGTCGCCCATGGTATCTCCCCAGGCTGCGGCCTGCGGTGAGTTGGATGATGGGTCCTACTATTATATCGGTTTTTATTAGGTATATCTAAATCCTAATCGACCAATCCTGCTGAGATTATATTTAAAAGTAACAATTAATTTAGTAGAAATGTGAAACAGCAATGTTATTTTTCTGATTATCCTTAAATGCTAGGAAATAATTGGCATATACATCCAATCGAAGTGGTCCCATGCAGATCAGAATCGACAACGTGGAGTTCTCCTACAGCAGCGCGCCCGTCCTCAACGACATCTCGCTCGACATCGACGGGCCCGCGTTCGTCTCCATCCTGGGGCCGAACGGGGTGGGCAAGTCCACGCTGATACACTGCATCAACAAGATCCTGCAGCCAACCTCCGGTTCGGTCTTCATCGACGGCAAGGACGTCAGGGAGACGTCGATCAAGGAGCTGGCCAAGCAGATTGGATACGTGCCGTACTCGGCCAACGACACCTTCCCGCTCACCGTGGTGGACACGGTGATGATGGGCAGGCACCCGCACTCCAAATGGAAGTCCCTGGACAACGACCTCGACGTGGTTTATGACACGCTGAAGATGCTCGGGATCTCGCATCTCGCCATGCGCCAGTTCAACGAGCTCTCGGCGGGCCAGCACCAGAAGGTCATGCTGGCCAGGGGTCTCGTGCAGGAGCCGAAGATACTCCTCCTGGACGAGCCGACCTCCAATCTGGACATCCGGCATCAGCTGGATGTCACGAAGATGCTCAAGCGGCTGTCCGTCGAGAAGGGGATCCTGATCATCATGATCAGCCACGACATCAACATCGCGGCGAAGTACGCGGACAGCGTGATCCTGATGTTCCAGGGCAAGATCTTCGACGTCGGGACGCCGCGGGAGGTCATCACGGAGGACAACCTCAGGACGGTCTACGGGGTCGAATCCCGCGTGATCGACGACGAGGGCCGTCCGCACGTGATCCTCAGGGACGCCCTGCCGATGGACGAGAGGATCAACCCGTCCGCAGTCATGGCCCGTATTAGGGAGCGCAGGGAGCGGGAGGGCGCTGCCGAGTCGCAGCCGGCCGAATCCTGATCCTCGGGGGAGAGTGACTGGGACTTTTCGATTGAGAGAATTGGATGTATATGCCAACTAACGGCGATCCCAGAAAGTGAGAACATGGAAAAGAAGACAACGACAATCATCGCGGCTGTCGTAGTTGTGGCCATTGTCGTCGTTGCCGCCGTACTCATAGGGTTCGGTGGTAACGGGGGCAACGATTCCTCCGGTGATTCGGATATCGCCTCTCAGCTCCAGATAAGGGGCAATGCCAACGACGACTACACCATCGATGAGAAGGACATGGAGATTCTCGACGATGTCATCTCCGGCGACAAGTCCATCGACGACTACCCGCTGGCTGACGTCAACAACGACGGAAATGTGGATGAAACGGACAAACAGCTTCTACAGGACCTTATCGACAGGAAGGATGGAACTACCGTTTACGTCCTCTGTCTGGATGTGAACGGCAAACCAACGACCGTTTCCTGCACCTACCCTCTGAGGAATGTGGTCCCCTACGGGACCAACATGCAGCTGCCCACCCTCTATGCGAACGGCGGTCAGTATGTGGCTGGATATTTCGTCAGTAGCTACGAGACTGCCGAGAGCTCCATCAGCGACAGTGCTGTCGACCTCGGTGGAACTCAGCGTCAGATCAGTGATGCGGCATGGAAGAACTTCACCACATTGGATGCAAACACCGAGGGAGGACTCGGAGCGCTGCTGGTGGATTACAGCGGGATCGCGCAGATCACCGATGTCCGTGCAGCCGATCTTGAGGCCGCCGACATACCCATGATCATCTATTCCTCGGCCGATGCCACCTCCGAGATCACAACCGTCCTGACCCTCGGGTTCCTGTTCGGAGGGGACTGCGAGGAGATCGGTGTGGAGTACGCCCAGAAGAGCTGGGATGTGATCAATCTGATCGAAGAAAAGGTCGGATCCCTGTCCAATGACGAGAAGTGCAGCTACATCTGCTGCACGATGTACATCTACATCTGCGAGAACGATTCGACGTTCAACAGCAGCGCATCCACCGCAGGCGGATTGCCCTACTACATCGTCAACTCCGACTTCTCCGAGACATATGCCGGAGACGGATCCACCAAGATGCAGAGCGTCGAGGCGTTGTCAAATTACACGGATGTCGGGGCCATCCTCAACAACCGTTCGATGGACTGGGGTCTGGACGAGGCCGGGATCGAGGAGCTCGTCATCGACACATGGGACCACGACAACAAGGGTGTGTCTTCCACCATGTACTTCAAGGGATTCGAGGACAGGCTCGTCTACATCAACAACCTGCTGCCCGGGGCCGTCAAGGTCGCCTACATGGCCCATGCGATGTACGGCGACGATTTCTCCAGGGAGTGGGCCGATGGGGTCCTCCAGGACTTCATAGACATGGGCACCGCGCCTCTCGAGGGACAGACCCTCGACACCGTCCTCGCCTACATTGATTACGACCTCTACAGGGAAGTGACCGCCTGAACAAACCGGGGGGTCCCATCCCCCCGATTCCCAGAGATACCATGGAATACGAAGAGGAGGAGCTCACAAGAGACGGGCTGAAGGAGGAGTACCATCATGCCATCGCCCGGAAGATCATCCTTCTGACAGTCTGCGTACTGGGGATAGTCCTCTTCGTAGGGTTGCTCTCCCTATCGAATTACGAGGGTGTGGGTCTGAAGGAGACCTACGAGATCATCTGGAACCACATACTCGGCAACGAGTACCCTTCCAAGTCCCTGTTCTGGTGGGCGGACCGCTACATCTGGAACACGGCATTCCCACATGCCCTCGCGGCGATAGTGGCCGGAGCCGCCCTGGCGATCTGTGGCACCATGATGCAGTCCATGATGGTGAACCCGCTCGCGGATCCCTACAGCACGGGGATATCTTCGGGAGCCTGCTTCGGGGCGATTTGCGCCATAGTCGTGGGGATATCGTTCTCGTCGGTGACCGGCGAGATGGGGATAGTGACCAATGCATTCATCGGAGCGATGGTGCCGGCACTGCTGATAGTGTTCCTGGCCCAGCGCATCCACATGACCCCGGCCACCCTGATCCTCCTGGGAACCGCGATCTCCTACTTCTTCAACTCGATGATCACGTACCTGATGGTCACCACGGACGCCGATACGCTGCAGAGCGCCTACATGTGGCAGGTCGGCAGTCTCGACGGGATGTCGTGGGATTCGCTTCCGATAATGGTCGTCGTGACGGTCGCAGGCTCCGTGATAGTGATGCTCCTCTCATCCAAGTTGAACGTCATGTCCCTTGGGGAGAACAGTGCCATCAGTCTCGGGGTGGACGTCGAGAAGTTCCGTCTGTTCTGTCTGGTTCTGATGGCGGTGATGACGGCCGCCATCGTGTCGTTCACGGGGATCATCGGATTCATCGGATTGGTGGCTCCGCACATGGTCAGGCTGGTGATAGGGTCCGACAACAGGTTCGTCGCACCCATATCCATGGCTGCCGGGGCGTTGCTGCTCCTGGCCGCGGATTACATCGCGTTCCAGTTCTCGGACATACCCGTAGGTGTGGTGATGAGCGTCATTGGGAGCCCGGTGTTCTTCCTGATCATCCTGTGGCAGACGAAAAAGGCGGGGGCGATATATTGATCGAGGAGACCAACGAGGAATTCCGCGAGGAGTACAGGGCGATGAACAGGAGGAAGGTCCTGTTCATACTGGCTTTCATACTGCTTGCCGCAGGGGCGTTCTTCCTGACGCTGGGTTTCGGGGTTTACAGGATCGGAATATCGGATGCGGTGGGCACCTTCTTCGACCATCTTGCGGGCAACCCCGTGGATCCGAGCGATGACTACTACGTCTGGGATGTCCGTGTCCCCAGGGCGCTGGGGGCTCTGCTCATCGGTGCGGGGCTGTCGGTGGCCGGAGCGATCATGCAGAATGATTTCAAGAACCCCCTGGCGGAGCCGTACACGATGGGGATATCTTCTGGAGCGTTCCTGGGTGCGACCCTTAACATAATCCTGGGGATCTCCATCGTCCCGTTCATCAGCGGAACCGCTACGACAGTCGTGAATTCGTTCATATGTTCGTTGATTCCGACAGCCATCATCGTTCTGGTGGCGAAGTATCGTAGGCTGACTCCAACCGCCATGATCCTCACAGGGATCGCTGTCATGTTCCTGTTCAGCTCCATCACGCAGATCATGATGGTCACCGCGCCGTCCGAGACGATGGCGGATGCATACGAATGGAGGGTCGGATCCCTGAGCAGCATGCAGTGGGAATACATCCCCGTGATGCTGGTCGTCACCTTGCTGATCACGGTCATCCTCTGGTTCTCATCCAGCAAGCTCAATGTGATGTACGCCGGAGACAGGGCTGCCCAGACCTTCGGGGAGAATGCGGAGAACATCCGCGTCTCGACTCTCGTGCTGGTCTCGATCATGACCGCCGTCCTGATATGCTTCACAGGCACGATTGGATTCATCGGCCTCGTGGGCCCGCACGTGGCCAGGATATTCGTGGGATCGAACAACCGCTATCTCATCCCCGCGTCGGCGGCCTTCGGGGCGGCGTTCGTGATACTCGCCGATACCGTGGCCAAGGTGAGCGGGCCCAACGGGCTGCCCGTAGGAGTGATCTGCTCGATGATCGGCGGCCCGCTCTTCATCTGGATCCTCGTCAGGCAGCGTAAGAGCGCCTGGATGTGATCCGGCCGGCGGGACCCGGGGGCTCACCTGTCCTGGACCTCCTCGATCCTTTCCTCCAGCTCCAAGTAGACCTCTTTGAGCTTTTCAAGGGTCTCCGGCTTAACGTCCCACATCCCGCGGTCTATCGCCTCGAACAGGCGGTCCATCATGTCGGCCATGGCATGGGGGTTCTCGTCCTCCATCCAATCGCGGGTGTCCTCGTCGAAGAGGTACGTGTCGGCCAGCCTCTCGTACATCCAGTCGTCCACGATGTCCGACGTGGCGTCCCATCCGAAGGTGTACTCGGTGAGGTTCGCCACCTCCGCCACGCCGCGGTACCCATGGCGCTTCAGCCCGTCCACGAACTTCGGGTTGAGGATCTTGCTCCTGTAGACGAATTGGAGCTCCTCCTTTGTGTCCCTCACGCGCACCCTGTCCGGGTTCGAGCCGTCGCCCATGAACGACAACGCGTCCTTGTTCCCGTAGGCGCGGACGAAGGAGTTCATGCCCCCGAGGTAGCCGTAGACGTCGTCGATGTCCAGCAGGTCGATCTCCCTGTCGGGCATGTTCTTCACCGTGGCCTGCACCTTCGAGAACCTCCGGACGAACTCGTCCCTCATGCTCTCGCCGTGCAGCCCGCGCCCGTATGCGCAGCTGCCCCAGGTGATGTAGATGTCCGCCAGGTCCCTCACCGTCTCCCAGTCGCTCGTCTCGATCGCATGGTTCACGCCGGGGCCGTACGCCCCGGGAGGGCAGCCGAACACGCGGGCCGATGCGCGCCTCCGCGCCTCGTCCACCGTCAGGCCGTCGGCCATCCCGTCCACTATGTCCCTCCTGAGGTTGGCGGCGAGGGCGTTGTCCTCGTCGCCCTCGTCCAATCCGGCGATGAGCTGGACGGCATCGTCGATGAGGTCGATGAGGTTGGGGAACGCGTCCCTGAACAGTCCCGTTATCCTCACGGTCACGTCTATCCTGGGGCGGCCGAGCTCCTCAAGAGGCACCGGCTCCAGGCCGACGACCTGCCCGCCGTTGGAGGACCACACGGGCCTCACGCCCATGAGCCACAGGATGTAGGCCACGTCGTCGCCGTTGGTCTTCATGGTGTCCGTGGCCCAGATGATGAATCCCACCTCCGTGGGGTAGGATCCCCTCTCCCTCGTGTAGCGCTCCACCATCTGGTCCGCCATGCGCCGGCCGATCTCCCAGGCCGCCTTCGTGGGGACGATGTCCGGGTCGATGCCGTAGAAGTTCCTCCCCATCGGCAGGATGTCCGCGTTCCCGCGGGTCGGCGCGCCGGACGGCCCCGGGAGAACGTATCCGCCCTCGAAGGCGTGCATCATGTTCCCCATCTCGTCCGTCATGCGGGCGAGGTTCGGCACCAGGGTGTCGCAGATGTACACGACGGCCTTCGTCAGGCCGTCCGAATCGCCGACATCCGCGGCCAGGGCGAGGCACCCATCCTTCGCGTATCCCGCCGCCTGCATGTCGGCGATGAGCGACATGACCCTGTCATCGACCCTGTCCAGGATGACGCTGTTCAGCTCCCCGTCCGTCATGTCGGAGCTGTCGTCCAGCAGGGCGTCAAGGTCGAAGCCCATGGCTGACGCCACGGCGGAGCGGAGCGACGGCACGTCGCCGTTCCTGACGCGGGTGAGCGAGTAGACGCTCTCCGTCAGCAGCTCCCCCTCCGGGGCCCTGCCGAGCACGTGCAGCCCGTCGCGGATTATCGTGTCCTTGATGTCCGTGATGTAGTCGTGGATCCTGCCAAGCTCGCCCTCGAAGTCCTCCGGCGATATGCCGTCGGGTATCCCGAGCTCCCTCAGCAGGTCCGCCTCCCTGGCGGCGTCCAGGACCTCGGACACCATCGCCCTCCTCTGCTCGCCCTTGGCGGCGGTGTTCTTGAAGACCTCCTGGAGCGGACCGTCGACCGCCTCCAGCGTCTCATACGAACCGGCGCGGGCCATCGTGGGGCACATGTGCCCTATGAGCACCGCCTCGGACCTGCGCTTGCACTGTATCCCCTCGCCGGGGTCGTCGATCACATAGGGGTAGATGTTGGGGATCGAGTCCAGGACCAGGTCCGGGAAGCACTTCCCCGACAGTCCCAGGCTCCTGCCCGGGAGCCATTCCAGCGTCCCGTGTGTGCCCACATGCACCACGGCGTCCGCCTTGAACACGTACTTGAGCCAGCGGTAGAACGCCAGGTACTGGTGGGGCATCGGCACCACCGGGTCGTGGTAGACGGACTCCATCTGGTCGGCCCAGGACCTCAGGGGCTGGTAGCCGATGTAGACGTTCCCGTTGACGATCCCGGGGATGACGAACCTGCCGTCCTGGACGGAAACGGTGCCGGGGGCCTTCCCCCAGCTCTCCTCCATGCGCCTGCGGTTGAACTCGGATAACCTCCCGTACTCCGGCTCGTAGTCGGACATGGGCACCATGGCGGCGGCCTTCTCGCGGACCCTCTCCTCCGACGACCACTCCAGGTCGTTGGTGATGTTGTCGAGGATCTCGTCGGTCAGAGCCCTGGAGGTCTCCGGGACGTGGTACACCGTGTAGCCGAGCGACGACATGCGCTCGAGCATGTCCCTGATGCTCTGCATCGTGTCAAGGCCTGCGGCCCCTCCGATCCTACCGGAGTCCGGCCTGGACTGGTACATCAGGATGGCTATCCTCCTCTCGGATGCGGGCTTGTGCCTGAGCCTCGCCCAGGCGCCGACGGTGGACACGAGGCGTCTTATCCTGTCCGGGAGCGGTGTGTAGACCTTCGGTCCGCCCCTGCCCCTCTCGTTGCTGGCGAAGGGCACGGTGATTATCTGCCCGTCCACCTCGGGCCAGATGACGTTCATGCCGAAGTCGCCCTTGGATAGCCCCTCGGCGCTCTCCTCGTAGTCGGCGAAGTGCGCGGACACGGACATCGCCTGGAACACGGGCACGTCGGTGAGCGTGTGGAAGTAGTTCTGCCAGTCCGGCGTGTAGACGCCGGAGCAGTCCCTGGAGTTGTTGAGCTGGGAGAACGGGGTCGCCATGACGAGGGCGTCCACCCTGCCCCTCCCGCCCTCGGTGAAGTACTCGCGGACGATGGCGACGCTCCCCTCGTTCCCGTCGGTCCTGCTGGCCACCGACGAGAAGAAAACCGGGATGATGTTCATGCCCTGGGACTCCGTCTCGCGGATGAACGCGTCGATGTGCTCCAGGTTCCCGTAGATCCAGAGGTTGGCGGTGAACATCAGGCCGATGGTGGGCTTGGAGGGGTCCAGATGTGCCAGATACTCGTCCAGCGTAACGTCCCTATCGAAGTCCGGGTGGTAGATGCCGTTGGGGCGATGCTCCACCGGGTCCGGCACGTCCCCCTCGCCGGTGACCGCATGGTGCACCCACTGCACGATGGCGCGGTCGTTCTCCGCCCCGCGTCCTCTCACGAACTCGCGGAGCCTCATGTACTCCCTGTCGTCGCCCTTGAACAGGTCGCGGTAGACCAGGGAGACCTCCAGGTTCCCGGAGTACACGTGCACGTACCCGGGGCACTCCCTCAGTACCTTCTCCCACTGCTCGAAGCGGCGCATCCTCGTCGGATCGGCCATGACCCTCACCAGCACGAGGTCGGCCGTCTTCGTCCTGAGTGACAGTTCGTGGTACAGCAGCGGGTCCTCGTCTACGTCGGAATCGTTCGCGCAGAACAGGTCCAGATCCCAGCCGTTCTCACGGCACACCTCCTCCGCCGGTTCGCGGAATAAGGATGCATCGACGCTCTGTATCGTGACATAGACTATTCTGAGGGGCATATTGGATGTATTATCCGATTGATATAAATCCTACCCTCTCGCGATTGTGATTCTGGATATGCTGGCTCTGATTTTGAATGATTGTTCCAATCCTCTCGGGGGACATTCTGGAATATGTCAATAATAATCCATACGTCTGGTTTATATCAAATAGATGGATATATCATCCAACTTAGTGAGACCCATGGATAAGCTGCTATTCCCTTTCGTTTCGATTGTCGGCCAGGAGGACATGAAGAGGGCCCTGCTCCTCAACATCGTCGACCCGGGCATCGGCGGGGCCCTCATCAAGGGGGAGAAGGGCACCGCCAAATCGACCACGGTCAGGTCGCTGTCCCAGATCCTCCCGTCTAGGACCGCCGTGCCGGGATGCCCTTTCGGATGCGATCCGTCGAGGACCGACAGGCTCTGCCCCTACTGCGCGGAGAGATTCGCTTCCGAGGGCCCGCTCCCCTCGGAGGAGGTCCCGATGAGGGTCGTCGAGCTCCCGCTCAGCGCCACCGAGGACCGCGTGTCCGGGACGCTGGACATAGAGCACGTCCTCAAGACCGGCGAGAAGAGGTTCGAGCCAGGCGTCCTGGCGCAGGCCAACGGCAACCTGCTCTACGTGGACGAGGTCAATCTTCTGGACGACCACATTGTCGACCCCCTGCTGGATTCCGCCGCCATGGGCGTGAACTACGTGGAGAGGGAGGGCGTGTCGTTCTCGCATCCGTCGAGGTTCGTCCTGGTCGGCACCATGAACCCGGAGGAGGGCGAGCTCAGGCCCCAGCTCCTGGACAGGTTCGGCCTGTCTGTGGACGTGCGCGGGGACAGGGACACCGCCAAGAGGATGGAGGTCGTCCGCAGAAGGCTCGCCTTCGACTCCGACCCGGAGGGGTACACGGCATCCTTGAGGGAGGAGACGGAATCCATGCGCCGCAGGATCTCCGACGCCAGGGCCGCCCTGTCCAAGGTCTCGATACCGGACCCTGTCCTTGAGGCTGTCGTGAACATCACCACGCACTTCGGCGTCGACGGGCACCGCGCGGACATCACCATGCTCAAGGCCGCCAGGGCCAACGCCGCCCTCGAGGGCCGTCCTGCCGTCATCGCGGACGACATCCGGGCCGTGGCGACCCCGGTCCTCTCGCACCGCATGAGGCGCAGGCCGTTCGAGGAGGAGGCCTTCGACCCCGAGGAGCTGGAGACATGCCTCAAGGGAATCTGAGCTTCCCGTTCTCTGCCGTCTTCGGCATGGACGATTCCAAGCGCGCGATAATGTGCGCCGCCGTCTGCCCCCGCATCCGCACCGTGCTGATACGCGGCGGACCCGGGTCCGCCAAGACAGTCCTCTCCAGGGCGGCCGGCGACCTGACGGGCAGGCGCGTGGTCAACGTCCCGCTGAACGTCACCGAGGAGATGCTCTTCGGCGGGATGGACGCCGAGGCCACCATCAGGGAGGGCCGCGCCGTCATGCAGAGAGGCCTCCTGTCGGAGGCCGACGGCAACATACTCTACGTGGACGACGCGAACCTCATGGACCAGCGCATGCTCGCTTCGCTCCTGGACTGCGTCGCCACCGGCCGCGTGGTGGTCGAGAGGGAGGGCGTCTCGGGGGAGTACGCCTGCGACACGCTGATGATCGCCACCATGAACCCCCAGGACACGGACGTCAGCCCCCATCTGCTGGACAGGTTCGACCTCTGCGCCTATTCCGATTTCCCGCAGGACGACGTCCGCGGGAGGGAGGAGATCCTCCGCAGGAACTCGGCCTTCGCCGATGATCCGGAGGGGTTCGCCGCCATGTACGCGGACGAGGAGTCCGAGCTCCGCGCCGGCATCGACCGCGCGAAGAGGATCCTCCCGCTGGTGACAATATCGGACGACCTGCTCGGGGTCGCCGTGGAACTGGCCGCCAGGGTGTCGGCCGACGGGTTCCGCGGGGACATCGCCATGGCTGAGACCGCCTCCGCGCTCGCCGCTCTCAACGGCAGGGACGAGGTTCTGCGGAAGGACGTGGAGGAGGCGGCGATGATCTGCCTGGCCCACCGCAGGAACTATTCGCAGCCGCCACCGCCACCCGAGCCGCCCCAGCAGCAGGAGGCGCAGGACCAGGAGGGGGAGCCGGACCGGGAGCCGCCGGAGCAGCCGCAGGACGACCGTCAGGACGATCGCGACGACTCCTCTGAACCTCCGGAGCCCCCTGAGGGCGAGCCCCCCGACCTCCCCCAGGATCTGCGGGACATGCTCGACGAGATGATGTTCGAGATCGGGGAGCAGTTCAGGGTCATAGACTATCTCCAGGACGGCCGGAGGATGATACGCACCACGTCGAGCCGCAAGGGCAGGCGCGCCATGGCCGAGAGCAGCGATTCCACGGGCAGGTACGCCCGCTCCAGGATCCCGGAGGGCCGCGTATCCGACGTGGCGTTCGACGCCACCATCCGCGCCGCCGCGCCTTATCAGAAGGGGAGGCGGCACGGCGGCCTCGCAGTATCCATCGAGAAGCAGGACATCAGGCGCAAGGTCAGGGAGCGCCGCTCCGGCTGCACCATACTGTTCCTGGTGGACGCCAGCGGCTCGCTCGGGGTGCGCAGGAGGATGGCAGCAGTCAAGGGCGCGGTGCTGTCGATGCTCCGCGACAGCTACGTCAAGAGGGACCGCATAGGGATGATGGCGTTCCGCAGGGACTCGGCCGAGCTGGTGCTCCCGCCGACCAGGTCGGTCGAGTACAGCTACCGCAAGCTGGAGGAGCTCCCCACGGGCGGGAAGACGCCCCTGGGGCAGGCCCTCGTCACCGTCGGCGAGTTCATGACCTCGTATTCGAGGTCGCATCCCGGCGAATCGTGCTACATCGTACTCATCACCGACGGACGCGCCAACGTCCCCCTGCGCGAGGGGGCCGACGCGAATGAGGAGTCGAGGGAGCTGGCCGCGGACCTCAGGATCCCGCAGGTCAGGTGGATAGTCGTCGACGCCAGTACCGGCTACATAAGGTTCGACAACGCAGAGCGCCTCGCCGAGGAGCTCGAGGGTACGTACTTCAGGCTCGAGGATCTGAACGCCGACAGGCTGGCAGACAGCGTCCGGTCCGTCATCGGATGATTCCGGTCCGAGAAGCAGAAGGATGGGGAAGATGCCGGGTCCGGGGGATCCGGTGTAGGAGGGGGCCGTTCTGTCAGACGGCCCCCTCCCGTGGTGTCACCACGATGGAAAGGAGGAAACTGAAACTGTCAGGCTGCCTTGGCCATCTCCAGGAGCCTCTCGAGGGTCTTGGAGTAGATGTACTCCATCGATGCCTCGTTGTCCGTCAGCGTCTTGAAGTAGTCCTCCTGGTGCTCGGGCCTGGGGGAGCTGACGATCATCTTTCTGATCATTTCGAGGGTGGCGGAGGTGTCCTTCCTGTCCTCCAGGTCGGTCACGGCCAGCAGGTCGAATATCATCATGTCTGTCTTCAGGACCGATATGATGGGTCTTCCGACATCGGCGTCGACGCTGCCCTCCTTGATGGCTTTGTCGTAGGCGAGGATCTTCGCCGCTTTCATGTCGCGAATCGCTGCATAGAGGTCCCTGCGGTCGTTGGACACGTAGTCGCTCTCGGAGATCTCCTCGATCTCCGCCTCGGTAAGCTCTCTGGCTGCATCGACTGTTGTCATTATTGGTTGGATGTATCATCCAATATATAAATTTACCTAATCATGAATCGTGTTCGAGGATTGTAGATTCGACGAGTCCTGAAATCCTCGTATAACGTCGAACATCTGTACTGGCTATGGGCCGGGGGATGACCTTTGATGAATATGTCCGTGAGACGGACTCATGACTTTGGAGCGAAAGATATCGTTCGACTGTCGATGGCGATCCTCATCACGGCGCAGTTCGCCAGCGTCATCCCGAACACCGCCGGGATTGTGGGCAGGGAGCCGAGCACGCTCTTCCCGTGCCCGTCCCTCTCCGTGGGGACTGTCACCGGCGGCTCCACCGAGTACACGCACGTCACGTCGGACGTGTCCATGTCCCTCAGTGCCTTCCTGACCGCGGAGGCCACCGGGCACACGGACGTCCTCTTCAGCGTGTCGATGCGCACCGCCAGCGGGTCGGTGTGCAGCGCCGCGCCCATCGACGAGTAGACGTGGATCCCCATCTCCACCGCGGCGCGTATGAGCGCCGTCTTGTGGCGGACGGTGTCGATGGCGTCCACGAGGACCTCGCAGCCATCCAGGATCTCGGGGATCGTCTCCTCGGAGACCAGTAGCGGGAGCCCCTCGATGTCCACATCGGGATTGATCGACCTGGCGCGCTCGCAGGCCACCTCCGACTTGGGCCTCCCGATGGTGTCAACGGTGGCGAGGATCTGGCGGTTGAGGTTGCTCTCAGAGAACACGTCGGCGTCCACCACGCGGATGTGCCCGACGCCGGCCCTGACGAGCCCCTCCAGCGCGTATCCTCCGACGGCTCCGGCACCCGCGAGGACGACATGCGCGTCCCTCAGCCTCTCGAGTCCATCCTCTCCGAGTATCAGCCCGGTCCTGTCGTTCATCCCGTTCATGAAATCGACCTCGCGTTGTCCAGCGCCGCGCCCAGAAGGGTCCCCGCGTCGCTTCCGATTGCTCCGGCTAGTCTCTCGGCGAAATCCATCATTCCGGTGAAGCGCGGGGTGAAAGGAGCATCCGACTCCAGGAGGAGCCTGTCCCCTGGGATGGAATCCATCAGCTTCCTGATGCGTACCTCGGACCGCGCCAATATGCGCGGGTTCACCGACAGATGGCATCCCAGCCTGACGAACGGGACCGTGTAGCTCTCGTTCGAGAAGGAATGGATCACGATTCCGGGTATGCGTCTGTGGCGCTCCAGATGCTCCAGGACCTCCCTCTCGCATCCGACGCAGTGGATGTTCACCAGCCTTCCGAACCTCTCGGCCAGCGCGAGCTGGGCGTCGAAGGCCTCCGCCTGCTCTTCCGTCGTCCCGTGCTTCGAGTCGAGACCTATCTCGCCGATACCCGCTCTCTCATCATCCTCGAGGATGGATTCCAGCCTCGCGCACGCGTCCGCGGACCATTCCGACGCGTTCCACGGATGCACGCCGTAGAAGCGCCTGATCCTGCTGTCCTCGAAGGAGGACATGGCGTCCCACTGCGATGACGATGACACGCACCCGAAGAGGACCTCCGCCTCCCCGAGGTCCGGATACGCTCCGCTGTCCGCGATCTCGAGCGGGTGGAGGTGCGCGTCGGCGAATCCCATGGCACCCGCATGCATCGTCCCGGACATTTCCTTTGCGATGTTTTAGGCTCGATTTGATTTTATTAGTTGAGCCTAAATCTTATATACGCAGTTTAGGATGTCCTAATCACCATGAGGTCGGACATACACGGCGACTCGGTCTGCGGGAAGGGACTTTCCGACATAGCAGAGATCCATGAGCCAGCCCGTCCAATATTAGAGACATGCCCCGGACGGGTGGGAACCTCCGTTCCCGACCTGCGCGAGCGCGTCGTCCGCCACTGTTCGCCGACCTTGGCGGGCCTGAAGTGCGGAAGCATGTTCAGGGTGGAGTCCGACCCCCATGGTATTCTCCATCAGACCAGGGAGATCGAGGGCATGCTCCGCGACCGCGGCGTCCGCGTGCGCATCATAAGCTTCGACGGCGAGGGCTCGCTCGTGTACGTGTACCGCCCGTCGATGCTCTGCGCGAGGATCGCAGACCGCGAGGTCATGTCCTTCCTCGAGGACTACGGCTACGACAGCGGGAACGCGGAGCACATGGTGGACCAGCTCTGCCGCAGGTTCGTGCTCTGTCCCAGGATGCCCCCTGAGGTCGGCGTGTTCCTGGACTATCCCATGGAGGACGTCCGCGGGTACATCGAGAACGAGGGCAGGTGCTGCCGCTGCATCGGATGCTGGAAGGTGTACGGCGACGTAGAGGCCGCCGAGAGGACCTTCCGGTCTTACAAGAGGTGCAGGGACGTCTACTGCAGGCTGTTCTCCCAGGGGCATGACCTGGTGAGGCTGGCCGTGAGGGCGCGATCGGAACCAGCTGTCCAGAGACCTCTGCTTCCTTCTGTCAGACTCCGCCTTGCGGGCGGCAGTCATTTTGCCTAGCACCGTCCTGACGCGATCCTCCGAGAACCCGTGGGAGGACATCATGGCCAGCACTCCGTCGGCGTCCACCTGGCCGGGCTTCACCGAGTAATCGTCCGATTTGGGCCCGTCCAGGAAGATCTCGCGGACCTCCTCGTAGCCGGGGATGTCGTAGCCCTTGGCGGCGATCACGTGCTCCAGGTCGCCGTACTGCTGGATCAGCTTCAATCCCTTCTTCGGCCCGATGCCGGACACCCCGGGGTTGAAGTCGGTGCCGATCATGATGCAGACGTCCACCAGCTGCTCCCTCGTGACCCCGAGGTCCGAGAGCATCCTCCCGGTGTCTATGATCTCGGGCTGGACGGTCTTGTAGAGGTTCTTGCCGGGGACCTTGCGCCTGCCGGAGATGGTGATGTTGCGCACCAGCGTGGGCGCGCCGAAGAGAATCGAATCGAAGTCCTGGGAGGCGGCGGCATGGACGTCGCCCTTGAGGCACATGTACGCCCCCTGGGCCTCCCCGTCGCTCGGCGCCTGGATCACGGGTATGCCCATCAGCGTCAGCAGCTCCTTCGAGGTGGACAGGATGTCCGGCGTGATCCTGGAGGTCTGCTGCGCCTTGGAGAACGCCTTCTGCATGTCGCCCTCCCTCAGCGCCTGCTCGTACTCCTCCCTGGCCTTCTCGCGCCTGGCGATGCGCTCCTCGATGGTCCCGGCCTTGAGCTCGCTGGGCTTCCCGTCGAAGACGAACGCCGGCTCGATGCCGTTCTCGATCAGATTCGCGGTCCTATACAGCAGTCCCGAGAGATGGGACGTGACCATTCCGTCGTCGTCCATGAGCGGCTTCCCGTCGGGCTGCCTGATGATCGAGAGGAACTGGAAGATGGTGTTGTACGCGTCGATGGCGACGGTCTTCCCGCGGAGGTCGGACAGCTCTATCGGCGCCGACTCCACGATGGGCGAGAGGTTTACTCCCATCTCGCCTCACCCTCATGCCGTGCCACGCCTCGATGGTGGGCGCCATGTCCTCCTTCTTGAAGAGGAAGGATCCGGCCACGAGCACGTCCGCGCCCGCCTCGACGCAGGTGCGCGCGGTGACGTCATTGATGCCGCCGTCCACGGAGACGTGCAGCCCGGGGTTGTGGTCCTCGGCCCACTGCCTTGCCATGGAGATCTTGGGCACGCAGTCCCCGATGAACGACTGGCCCCCGAACCCGGGATGGACGGTCATGACGAGGACGATGTCCGCATCGGGGAGGAACGGCTCGATCCTCTCGAAGGGGGTCTCGGGGTTGATGGAGATCCCCACGCCCAGCCCATGGTCGGAGATGCGCCTGACGGCGTCCCTGACGTCCCCGTCGGCCTCCACGTGGACGGTGATCGAATCGCATCCCGCGTCGGCGAAGGCGTCGATGTACCTCGCCGGGTCCTGTATCATGAGATGGGCGTCGAAGGGCCTGTCGGAGCAGGGCCTGACAGCCTTGATGACTGGCGGTCCGAATGTGATGTTCGGGACGAACATCCCGTCCATGACGTCCAGATGGACCCAGTCCGCGCCAGAGCGGTCCACACGGGCGACCTCGTCGCCGAGTCTGGAGAAGTCTGCGGAGAGGATGGACGGGGATACGAGAGTCATGGTGGGGGCCATCGGCGTGTCCGATTAAATGGATTCGTAGGCACCGGTGGGGAAAGGGGGTCCTGGATGCCCCCGTTTCAGACCGTTCGCCTGCGCGAGACCGTGCAGGCCGGGGCCTTCGCGACCGCGGCGATGGCGGAGTCCCAAGCCATCCCATCCCCACTTCTCCGGGGCCCCGTCGGGTCCTGCTCGGGGAAGGGACGCGGTATGGTGGCTCGAGCCGGAAGCATCGCCAGATCGTCGTTCCGTCTGGCACCCTTATCTATTGATTAGGTCTATCCGGGTGGCATGGCACTGGCAAAGCATGGAACCGCCGAGGAAGTCTGCGACGTCGCTGGCTGCGACAAGCCCGCGGAGCGCTCGATCAACATCAAGCAGGCCTCCAGATGCGGTCTCTCCTACAAGTCCCAGGGGCTCCGCAGCGTCCACCTCTGCAAGGAGCACTACAAGGAGTACAAGAAGCAGACCAAGCAGGACAGGGAGATCGACCAGGTCTACCGATGGAGATCCTGTTCCTGGGGACGTCCGCGGCCGTCCCCTCCAAGGACCGTTCGACTTCCTGCATCGCAGTGAAGGAGGGCCGCGGGATAGTCCTCCTCGACTGCGGCGAGGGGACCCAGCGCAGGCTGATGGAGTCCCCCTATTCGTTCATGAAGATAGGCGCGATCCTCGTCACGCACCTGCACGGGGACCACGTGTTCGGTCTGCCCGGTCTGCTCCAGACCATGAGCCTGTCGGACCGCAGGGATCCCCTTCTGATATGCGGCCCGCCCGGCATACGCGCGCTCATCGACACGGCCATGGAGGCCACCGGGGGCGAGCTGAGCTATCCGATAGACGTGAGGGAGCTGTCCGGAGGCGAGACGTTCCAGGCCTGCGGCTTCGGGGCGTCCTGCTTCAGGACGGACCATGGCATGTTCTCGATAGGCTACGTCCTCCGCGGACCGGACAGGCCCGGGAAGCTCGATCATGAGAGGGCGCTCGCACTGGGCGCCAGGGACGGCCCGGACATGGCGAGGCTGAAGCGCGGTGAGCCGGTGAGGGACATCACGCCGGACATGGTCATAGGACCTCCCGTTCCGGGCATCAGCGTCGCGTACACCGGGGATACGAAACCGGCGGACAGCACCGTCGAGGCCGCCCATGGGGTGGACGTGCTGATCCACGAGGCCACCTACATGGACGCCGAGGCGGAGAACGCCGGAAAGCACAACCACACCACTGCGGCACAGGCCGCGCGCCTCGCGAGGGAGGCCGGGGTCGGGCATCTCATCATGACGCATGTGAGCCACCGCTACGACGACAGGAGCGTCCTCGAGGCCGAGGCCAGGGGGATCTTCCCCGAATCGTACGTCGCCGACGACCTCATGCTGTACGAGGTCGGGAAGGCGTCGTTCCGCTCCAGGTACGTCGGACCGGACGCCGATCAGCGAGTCTGACCAATCATCGAATCCTTATCCCAGCAGGCCATCCCTTCTTCCATGGCCGAAGAGCATCTCAGATCCCAGTGCAGGAAGCCCATCGGCGAGGACGGCAGGAAGGTCCTCGCCAGGATGAACGAGCACCACGTCCCCCTCTGGGAGTTCTGCCTCGAGAGGCTCCCCGCGACGGTCGACGGCCGCATCCTCGACGTCGGATGCGGCGGGGGCGGATTCCTCAGAAGGCTCTCCGCAAGGTATCCCGACGCTGGATTTGCGGGCGTGGACATCTCCGAGGACTCGCTCGCGGTCACCCGCGAGATGAACGAGAATCTCATGGGTTCCAGAAGGTTCGACCTCCAACTGGCTTCGGTGGACGACCTCCCCTTCGGCGACGGGTCCTTCGCGATGGTCACGGCCATCGAGACCTACTTCTTCTGGCCCGACCTGAGGGCCGGTCTGGTCGAGATCGCCAGGGTCCTCGCACCCGGGGGCATCCTCGCCATCGGCGCCGAGGAGAGGTTCGGCGCCGGAAGGGACGAGATCGTCGAGAAGATCAACAGGGACTACGGGGCGAGGATGATCCCCGACGATGAGATCCTCTCGCTCCTCGATTCCGTCGGCATGGACGCGAGGGCGATCCCGGGGGAGCCCGGGGTCCTGTACCTGGCGGTAAAGAGGCGACGATCGCCTCAGCCCGACGAACCCGGCGGGCGCCTGCGGAGGCTCCGCGGACAGCACTGACCCGCCGCGGGAGACTATGGTCTCGGTCACGCGAACATCCCTGCCGCACTGCTCCGCCGCGGCCCTGACGATGTTTGTGAGCGCGCGGCAGCAGGGGACCTCCATGCGTATGACGCGGACCTCGTCGACGGGGTTGTCCCTCAGGATGGCCAGGACCTTGTCGAACCTGGCGCGGTCGTCCAGCTTGGGGCATCCGATGATCACGGGGTCGCCCCTGGCCATCACCGACCTGAAGCGGTCCATGACGAACGCGGTGCAGTCCGCCGCGATGACGATCGTGCCGCGGTAGAAGTCCCATCTCGGGGGCACGAGGGCGAGCTGGATGGGCCACTGGTATCCGGAGTCGAACCCGGATCCGCACTCGGTGCTCGATGACCGGCGGTCGGCGAAGGATATCGCACCCTGGGGGCAGGCCGGCAGGCAGTCCCCCAGCCCGTCGCAGAAGTCCTTCCTGACGAGAGCGGCCTTGCCGTCGACGATGGCCAGGGCGCCCTCGTGGCACGCCTGGACGCACAGTCCGCACCCGTCGCACTTCTCGCGGTCGATGACGATGTCCTTTCCCAGCATGGGGATGGAGAGGGTCGGAGGAGATTATGATTGGTTCCGTTGTTTCCGCAACGTTATAGGTCCGTTCGGTCGTTTGTCCCGAATAGGTCCCATCCGTTCCAACCGATGGATGCCATGATAAGGGGAGGCGCTGCTTTGCAGTGTGGCCTTCGACGGCAAGAGACCGACGACAGTCTCGGATTCCATCGTTCTGCGATGCGGAATGTCCGTCTTCCGTGCCCGAACACAGAGGGCCCGCATGAGATGGACCTATCATCCAATATACTAGGAACAACCTCCACGGTTCGATCAAGAGATGTGCCGGGATACGGAAAACCAGTTCTCAGCGGCCTCCGGAGGATGCTCCGACGCCACCATCGCCGATGTGAGGGGCCTCGTTATCAGGTTCGGCGATTTCACCGCCGTCGACGGCCTGACCTTCGAGGTCCGCAGAGGCGAGATATTCGGCTTCCTGGGCCCTAACGGCGCCGGGAAGACGACAACTATGCGCGCCATAACGACCATCCAGCGCCCGACGTCCGGGACGGTGCTGATCGACGGTCACGATGCATCGTCCGACTACATCGAGGCCCGCAAGCGCATCGGCATAGCGCAGCAGCACATCTCACTGGACAAGGACCTCACGGTGCGCCAGAACATCAGGCACCGCGCCATCCTGCACAAGATACCCAGGTCCGAGTTGGACTCCCGCATCGACTCGGCCGCGCACCTCCTCGGACTGGAGGACTACATGGACCGCACCGTGGGCAGTCTCTCCGGCGGATGGAAGCGCCGTGCGGCGATAGTCTGCGCGATAGTCCACGAGCCGGAGCTCCTGCTCCTGGACGAGCCGACCGCCGGCCTCGACACGAGGTCCAGGCACATACTCTGGGACCTGGTCCGCGACCTCAACGCCCGCGGGACCACGATATTCCTCACCACCCACTACATCGAGGAGGCCGAGTCCCTGTGCGACAGGGTCGCGATCATCGACCACGGCAGGATGGTGGCCATCGGAACAGTGGACGAGCTCAGGGACATGATCGGCGGCGTCGCGGTGGACTCGAACCCGGACGGGAGGACCGAGACGAGGTACTTCCGCGGAATGGATGACGCCAGGGCGTACGCCTCCTCCCTGGGGGACGCGTACGTCAGCATCCGCAGGACCACCCTGGAGGACGTCTTCCTGGAGTTGACAGGCGAGGGCAGGGGGCGGTTCGAATGAGGCTCCTCTCGATAATCGACGAGGCCTACAGGGTCGCCTGGGGCGACCTCGTGTACATCAGGGACAACATCGCGGAGGTGCTGATCACATCCCTGGTGGGACCTCTGCTCTATCTGCTGGCGTTCGGGTTCGGCATAGGTGGGAGCGTCTCCAGCGACCCCGATGCGTACCTGGCGTTCATCGTGCCCGGCATAGTAGCTCTGACCACGCTGTCCGCCACATTCTCGACGGTGGCGATGAAGGTGCTGGTACAGCGTCTGTTCTACATGAGCTTCGACGAGCTGCTGCTCTGCCCTGTGCACATCTCCGCCATCGTCCTGGGGAAGTGCGCCACCGGGATCGTCCGCGCGCTGCTGAGCTGCACGCTGCTCATCGTCGTCGGGCATCTGATATCCCCGGAGGTCAGCCTCCAGCCTCTGGCGATCCTGGTGGTCGTCATGGCCGCCCTGACGTTCTCGCTGATGGGGATGCTCGTGGGCATGTTCATGGAGAAGAGCCAGCATCTGAACCTGTTCACGTCGCTGGTGATAATACCCATGACGTTCCTGTGCGGGACGCTGTTCAACGTCGAAGCCCTTCCGTCGGTGGCGTCATGGGTCGTCTACGCGCTCCCGCTCACCCATGTGAGCGAGCTCATGAGGGGCATAATGCTGGACACATGCATCCCGATGGACTCGGTGGCCATCCTGGCTGTGTATCTCGCTGTCTTCTTCGCGGCCTGCTGGTGGATGATCAAGACCAACCGGTGCTGACCGGTATATATCCGTCATTACGATACGTAGCCGACCGATATGGCTCTACAGATGGACAGGAGGATGCTGGTCCTGATCGTCGCGATCGTGGTGATCGTCGCGGCGGCCGCAGCTTACCTCCTAACAAGGGATGGGGGCGACGAAGCCCAGGGGTATGCAGTCACGTTCGAGGACTTCGAGGACGCGGCGCACCCCGATGTGAAGATAGAGATAACGGACTCCGAGGGCAAAGCCATCGCTGACGGCAAGGCCGCCGTCGACGGCGATGTCGAGTTCGGAGCCAAGATCACCACAAGCCACGAGATCACGGGATTCACCATGTCCCCAGCGGATCGCGCCAAGCTGATCAGCCTGGAGAGGACCGGCGAGACCGATGACGGTCTCGTCTACGAGGCCAAGTTCTCCGTCTCCGACGGGAAGGACGTGACCGTGGGATTCAACATAACCTTCGGCGAGGTCGCGAAGAAGAACACCCTGACGCTCACGCCCTTCGCCGACCCTGACAAGACCGGGGCGAAGGTCGAGTATATCATCGGAGAGGATCCCGTAACCGGGGAGTTGGAGCTCACCGAGGACGTCACAGTTGTCGTGAAGGTTACCTGCAAGGACTTCATTGAGGATGTAAAGATTAATGCGACCCCTGCTGGTTCCGTATCCCAGGTCGGCGATATCGTTCTCACCAAGGGCGATACCGATTTTGAGGCCACAATCACTGTGAACGTCAAGGCCGGACAGGATGTCACCCTGGGCGTCACCCCTGTGGTTGACAAGGGGAGTTCCGAGCCTAAAGCATACATAGGAATAATCGCGGACGAGGGCGTCAAGGTGACCTACGGCGAGGCCCAGTTCGGAGATGGTGCCATCATCACCCCCGAGGACGGAGCAACACTCACCATCGATGCCGGAGAGGGCGTAGAGACCCAGTACGTCCTGTCTTGGGGATCCGTGGCCGGAAAGGTCACAGAGGGCACCACAGTTCAGATCACGATCCCGGACGACACCAACCTGGGAACCCTGTATGTCGGCAAGGTGGCCGAGAACGCGGATATGCCCGAGTTCTTGGTGACGGATGCTTCCAGCAATGTGGACGTGAAGTATTATGTGGGGGGCGCGGAGGCCGATCTGACCAAACCCTTCAACAAGTCTACTGATCTGACCCTGAACATAACCACCGCTGAGGACGGGATCCTCAAGGCGCTATACATCTATGTATCCTGGGAGTACGCACCATCTACGATCTACGCCGTGAACATAGGGTCCTCCCTGTCAGGAACGTTCAGCACGACCATCAATGGCCTTGCCTGGGGCAAGGGAGATGCGACCATCAGCATCATCCCCGTCTACGAGCTGGGTTCCGCCGACACCGCCAAGATCACGGTCGAATCCCCCGAGCAGGTCTCCGTATCCTATGGGGCCGCAGCTGATGTTAAGGAGATCATTCCAGAGGACGGTTCGAACATCACCTTCAGCACCACCGAGCCCGGTACGATCGTCTACACGTTCACCTGGGGCGAGGGACAGGATGCCATCACCATGACCGGTTCTTCTCACAGCTTCTTCAACCAGAAGGTCAGCATGGATGTCAACGGGATAATCTCCAAGCTCGGAGCAGGAAAGCTCGTCGTGACGTTCACCGATGCCGATGGCGTCGAGCACGAATACGAGCCTGTGACCGAGGAACCCGACACGTCGGATGAACCGGAGACGCCTGCCGACCCGACCGAGGACGGGGAAGAGGACGACAGCGGGTCCACAGGAACCGCATGAGCAAACCACCGTGCCGTATCATCGCGGCACGGGCCTTCCCATCCTTCTGATTCACCCATCCATCGGAGCGACGTCCGAGCAGTCTGCCGGCACGATCTCCGGCAGGTCCCCGTACATCGCGACCTTGTCCCCGCAGCACGCGAGGCATCCGGAGACGCCCTCCATCGAACCCACCGTCTCCACGGCGGATTGGAGGGACCCTTCGTCCTTCACGAGGTTCCCTAACGCGGTGGCGCAACAGTCCGCTAGTATCACATCGTCCGCGAACACGGTGCTGATGCTGCTGTTCCCCAGTGAGACGGACGGTCCCACCACCCTCGACGACGAGCATATCCCGATGATATGGTCCGAAGAGACTGAGAACGCCATGTCTCTGAGCACAGGGTGCGCGGCGTAGATGCCGATGAGTCTCGGCTCCCTCGAGTAGAACGCTATGTCCCCGCCGTTCTCGGCTATCGCGAATGACGAGCCTTCCCGCACGAGCCTCTCGGCGATGCTCACGGCCACCGCGCCGGCGACGCCGGCCATCGGTCCCACGCCCGCGATGACGGACGCGTCGCACATGCGCCTGACTATCTCCGGATCCCGGGGGGATGCCGGATAGGGGTCGTAGGTCATCCCGAAGAACGGGTCCTCCGCGATCTTCGACTCTATGGCCGACCTGGCCTCGAACATGGCGTCGTAGGCGACGCCCTCCAGGCCGTCGTCGCAGAGGACCGACAGGATGCTCTCCCTGTATTCGAGGCGGAACCTCATAGCTCGAGCTGGATGGCCTTCACCGAGCAGGCGTTGATGCAGGACCCGCAGGCGATGCAGGTGTCCGTGTTCAGCTTGATCTCGTCGTCCTCGGTGTAGTAGATGGACCTGGTCGGGCAGAGCGACACGCAGGCGCCGCAGTTCCAGCACCTGTCGTAGTCGTGGAAGATGTGGCCGCTGAGCTCCCTGACCCCGTATCCGAGGTCGCGGAGGTGGGTCATCCCCTTGACCATGTTCTCCTTCTCGCCGACGATGCTCACGAGCATGAACCCGTGGCCGTCCCCTCCGATGTCGGCCCTCAGTACGTTGGGCTTGAGGTCGAACTCCGAGACCAGCGTGTAGGTGACGGACTCGAGGACGTTGCTCTCGTTGAAGTCGATCCTGAACTTCTTCTCCATCTCAGACACCTCTCTCCATCAGGGATTTGAGCTTGCCTTCGCGCGGCATCGGCAGGCAGGGCTCGTTGAGCAGTAACTCCCCGTGCTCGATCCAGTCCTTCAGGGTGTTCGCCACGTCCCTGGCCCCGTGCAGGGAGGACATTGCCGAGGTCCTGACCGTCTTGCCCTGGTACTCGATCTGCCCGGAGCGGAGCTGGGCGTAGGAGTAGCGCTGCATGCAGGGCCTCTTGGACGGGATGCTGTAGTCCACCATCTCCGCGAAGATCTCCTCGTTGGAGATGGCGCACCTCTGCATGACGTCCTTGTTCAGCACGGGTATCGGGACGCCGATGCCTATGGCGAGGGATATCCCGTAACCGGTGATGTCCAGCCCCCTGACGTACTTCGCGTCCATCTGCTTCATGTCGCCGATGACGGCCAGGGTCCTGGATCCCTGCGTGGGGACTCCGTTGACCTCCGGGGCCGTGGTGCTGAACTGGGTGCCCTGCCACGCCACGTATCCCTCGCCGCCGGCGAGGAAGATCCTGGTGCCCATGCCGATGGTGTCCAGGTGGGGGTCGTTCAGCAGGGGCGAGAGCTCGCCCGCGGAGCTGTACGTGGCGTTCTTCATGCGGGGCATGAGCTTGCCCATGTAGGTGTACAGCGTCCTGTCCGACGTGTTGGTGGCGACGCCGTAGTTCTGGTACATGTTGCGGGGGTTGTAGAGGTAGGCTTCGTTCACGTCGTCGAGCGTGATGTAGGTGTCGATGCTCTTGCGGACATAGCAGTCGGTGCCGGGCCCCCATGCCTGGAGGTGGACCTTCTTGCCCGCGATGAGGTCCTCGATGACGTGCGCCCCGCCGTAACCGGTGCCGGGCGGGTCGATGAGGGAGGTCGCGCCGATGTAGGTGTCGACGGCAGCGAGGCCTCCGTAGGCCTCGACCCCGTTGAGGCGGATGTCCGTCATCCTGATGGGCGGGTCGGCATGGCCGAAGTTGACGAACGCGCCGGATGAGCACATGGCCCCGAAGGTGCCGGTGGTGACGACGTCGACCTCCTCGGCGGCGCGCTCAGCGCCTTTCTCCCTGACGAGGTCCACGACCTCCTCGGCGGTCATCACGACAGCTTTGCCTGAACGGATCCTCTCGTTGATCTCTTCGTAGGTCTTTGTCACGTCGAAGCCCCTCTATCGCCCCGATGTCAACGGGGTTAACTGCGTGTACTGCGACTATTGATAGATAATAGTTGTCCACTAAAAAATTCGTATATGAATATTCAGACATCGTTCGGGACGGGAGCCAGACGTCCTCGGCACCCTGGCGGGGGATCCGCGGGGTGATGGCGGATGCCCGCGGTCGCTATCAAAAAACATCCATATAACCATACTCCGGTAGGGTATGGGTAGGTCTGATGATGCCGGAAATCGTCATGATCGACGGGTTTCCGACGCATCCGAACCGGATTCTGGCTCCGCTCGCGGGATACTTTCTCCGATTGGTAGGATTGACAATATCTACCAGATAACGAGTTGGATGTATGGTTCAATCTAAATAGAACGAGTTGGTTACATCATCCAATTCCTATTGGTAGCGGTATGACCGCGGTCCGACCTGTCCCGGGACCGGGAGGGGTCCAATCACACTGGTGATCCAACATGCACATAATGGAAGGATATCTGGATCCTATATGGTGCGCCGTCTGGTTCATACTGGCCATCCCGTTCGTGGTATTGGGAGCGAGGGCGGTAGTGAAGCTGATGCGCGAGCATCCCGAACAGAAGATGACCGTCGCCCTTTCCGGGGCGTTCATATTCCTGCTCTCGTCGATGAAGCTCCCGTCCATGACGGGTTCGAGCTCCCACCCCACGGGTACGGGGCTCTCCGCCGTCCTCTACGGGGTCAGCGCCACCTCTTTCCTGGCGCTCATCGTCCTGATCTTCCAGGCGATCCTCCTCGCCCACGGCGGAATCACCACCCTCGGAGCCAATGTGTTCTCCATGGGTATCTTCGGACCCCTCTGCGGGATCCTCGTTTGGAACGTCATGAGGAGGGCCGGGGCGGGCATCGCCGTCAGCATGCTCGGTGCCGCCGTCTTCGCGGATCTCTGCACCTATGTCTGCACCTCGGTCCAGATGGGCCTCAACTGGGGAGGGTACTCCGAGTTCCTCACCACATTCGCCATCACGCAGATCCCCCTGTCCATCATGGAGGGTATCCTGTTCTACATGTTCGCCAACTACCTGCTCAACAACAAGCCCGAGGTGTTCGAGACCGCCGGGGGCATCCTGTTCCCCAGCAAGAACGCCCAGAAGGTCGAGGAGACCGGCTCCGGCAGGTCCAGGAGCATCTACATCGCCGGGTTCGTCATAATCGCGGCCGCCGTCATCGCCATCCTCTGGTACGGGTCCGTCAACGGATTCGGGTTCGGAGGAGCAGACGACGCCGCCGGCAGCGTGATCGGCGACGACTACGTCCCGTGGTTCACCGGCATCTTCGGCGACTACGAGCTGCCCGGCGAGACCGAGAGCATGCTCTTCGCCCTGCAGGCCGCCATCGGAGCGATCATCATCGGCTTCTTCATCGGAAGGTACACCAAGAACAAGGAGGAGAGGCAGCAGTCCGGCGGGGACGGCCCCAAGCCCGTCGCCGGAGCGTCCTCCGAGTCCGCCGGCAGCACCGAGAGGTACTACTACAGGTGATCTCGGATGGGCGGGGGGAGGACCAGCGACTCCGGGACGTCGGAGCACATCAGGATGGACGCGCTGGCGTACAGCTCGCGCATGCTGATCTGGGCGCCGCTGGGGAAGCTGATCCTCGTCATCGCCGTGCTGGTCGTCAACGTGATGACCGACTCGGTGATCACCGCCTTCGCGGTCCTCGCCCTGGGCCTCGCCCTGATGGCCTACTCCACGAACATGAGGATACCCTTCATGCTCGGGGTGGCCATCGCCGAGGCCCTCCTCATACTCATAGTGGCTTGCGGGATCATCTCCATCAACGGGGACCACTCGCAGCCCTGCATCTGGTCCGCGGACTTCCTGTGGCTCGACTTCTACATGACCGCGGACAGCTTCAACCAGGCGTGGCTCGTACTGCTGAGGTCGGTGGCCGGCATCACGATGATGATGGCCTTCGCCACGTCCACCCCCATCCCGCATCTCGCACAGGCGCTGAGGCAGATCCGCATACCCGACGAGATCTGCGAGATCGTCGTGCTGATCTACCGCTACGCGTTCCTCCTCCTGGAGAGGATGGACACCATGTGGAGCGCGGCGGGCAGCAGGCTGGGATTCTCCGGGATCAGGAGGTCCATCAGCACGGTCGCATCCATCGCCGTGGGCATCTTCACATCGTCGATGAACCTCGCCGACAAGGCGCAGGTCTCCCTGGAGTGCAGGGGATATCGCGGCTACTTCCCGATATACAACCGTCCGCAGAGGGCCGGCATCGGCTGGATCTCGGTGGCGGTCATAGCGTTCGCACTGCTCTACATCCTCGGGATCCACACCGAGGGCGTCGTGGACTTCGCCGGACTGGCGTTCGGAGCGTGAGATCATGGAATACATACTCGAGGCCAGGGACGTGTCCCACAGGTACGGCAGGGGGGAGGACTCCCCGTATTCGCTCCACCATGTATCGGTGGGGATACGCGAGGGGGTCCGCACGGTGATCCTCGGCGCCAACGGGGCCGGGAAGTCCACACTGTTCTACCATTTCAACGGCGTCTACCGTCCCAGCGAGGGGGAGATGTTCTACAGGGACATCCCCATGAGCTACGAGAGGGAGCACCTCTACCAGCTGAGGGAGGATGTGGCGGTCGTCGTCCAGAATCCCGACGAGCAGATATTCTCCTCCACCGTGGAGGAGGACGTGGCCTTCGGCCCGATGAACATGAACCTGCACCCGGACATCGTCGAGGGCAGGATCAGGGACTCGCTGTTCAAGGTCGGCATGGAGGAGTACAGGTACCGCCCGACAACCCAGCTGTCCTACGGGCAGAAGAAGAGGGTCGCCATCGCCGGGGCGCTGGCCATGGAGCCGAAGGTTCTGATCCTCGACGAGCCGACGGCCGGTCTCGATCCCCAGATGTCCCAGGAGGTCATGGAGCTGGTCGACCAGATGTGCCTGGCGGGCACCACCGTGGTGATATCCACCCACGACGTCGACCTGGCGTACTCCTGGGCCGAGGAGATACATGTCCTCAGGATGGGCCGTCTGGTCTACTCCGGACCGCCGGAGCCCTTCTTCGGCGACCGCGACGCCGTGTCGCTCGCCGGGCTGACCGTCCCCCACACGTTCTCCGTGAACCGCTCCGTCGAGGGCATCCGCGGCAGGTCCGAGTCCCCCTACCCGAGGACGGAGAGCCAGCTGCTGGCGAAGATGTCGCCCCCGGAGGCGAGGTTCGGGAGGATATCCGTAAGGGCGGTGCCAGAGGACGGTGCGGTCCCCGATGACGGCGGCGAGCTGGTGGGCATCTACGGGTTCCGCACCAGGAGGCTCTTCGACGAGACCGGGTCCAGGGCGGACGTCTACTTCGACGCGATAGAGGGATGCTGTCTCGGGGCGATGCAGGGCCGCGATGCCGTACTCTACTGCGACCCCGAGCTCGTGGATGTCGTCAGGGAGCGCATCAGAGGCCTCTCGGCATTCGGAAGGGCGCCGGAGGTGGTCTGATGGGCGATCCGATCATAGAGACGCAGGACCTGACATTCAGATACTCGGGCAACGACAGCCCCTCGCTTGACGGCGTTTCCCTCAGGATAGGCAGGGGCGTCAGGACTGTCATCCTCGGAGCCAACGGTGCCGGGAAGTCCACGCTGTTCTACCATTTCAACGGCCTGTTCAGGCCGAGCTCCGGCCGCGTCCTCTTCGACGGGCAGCCGGTCGGGTACAGGCGCAGAGGCCTCAGGGAGCTGAGGTCCAGGGTCGCCGTGGTCCTTCAGAACCCCGACGACCAGATCTTCGGGCAGACCGTGGAAGACGACGTCGCCTACGGGCCCCGCAACCTCGGTCTGGACGAGAGGGAGGTCGAGGCGAGGGTGGAGCGCGCCCTGGCCCTGGTCGGCATGTCCGGCATGAGGGACAGGAACACCATGAAGCTCTCCTACGGTCAGAGGAAGAGGCTCTCGATAGCCGGCGCCATCGCCATGGAGCCGGAGGTCCTAGTTATGGACGAGCCCACCGCCGGTCTGGACCCGCAGATGTCCCTGGAACTCATGGAGCTCGCCGAGCAGCTGCACCACTCGGGCACCACCGTGGTGATCTCCACACACGACGTCGACCTCGCGTACGCGTGGGCGGACGAGATACATGTACTCAGGAAGGGCCGTCTGATCTACTCGGGCGAGTCCGAGGGCTTCTACTCCGACCCGGTGCAGGTCTACCTCACCGGGCTGATCCAGCCGTCGATGTTCCTGATCAACAAGAGCCTGTGCGACATGCGCGGGCTGCCGGAGGTGCCCTTCCCGAGGACCGAGACGCAGCTCGTGTCGAAGATGGCGTCCGGCCCCAAGGGGAGGTTTGTCATACTTCCCGTCAGGGACGCCATGTCCCCCTCCATGGTCGACTCCGCCGTCTCATGGCTCGGAGGGACCGAGATAAGGCTGGGGCTCTACGGGACCACCTGCCGCCGTCTCCTGCCGGACAGCGGCGTCCCCGTGGACTACGTGTTCGACGGGTTCGAATCGTGCATGTCCCAGTGTCTGATGGGCCGCGACGTCGTGCTGCTGTGCGACGAGGGCTGCGTCGACATCGTGGCGTCCAAGATCCGCAGGCTGGAGGACTTCGGGACCGTCGTCGAGACGAAGGTCCTGTGAGCCGTCGGTACTCGCAGTGGCCGCTCACGATGCCTATCACGTCGTCGGCATACTCGGCGGCCTTCTGCTCCATCCTGAGCTCGAGGTCCGTGAGCCCGCGCCTGTAGGAGTCCATTACCGAGCGCGGTATGTCTGTGTACTCCGGCCTCATGGCGGGTCCGATCTCGGCTATCGCCTCCTCGAACCCCTCCTCGGGCAGGGACAGGACGTACGCCACCGTCTCGTAGGCGATGCGGTCCTCGTCCAGGTACGTGCGCAGCAGCCTCTTGTTCCTGTCCGGCTCGGATCCTGCCAGGGACGCGTCCAGGGCGGCGATCTTCAGGGCCTTCCTGGCCGAGACCGTCCTCAGCACGCCGACATCGTATCTCCTCAGGGCCTGGTACATACCCCTCAGTCCGGGGTCGTTCTCCATCCTCATGCGACCCTGATGGCATCCTTCGCTTATTCACATTCGCCGCGTCTCTCGTCCCTCGATACGGACAGGATCAGACCTATCGCGGAGAGCACCGCCCCTGCGATGCAGGCCAGGGCGAACCCGTCCAGGAAGGTCGCCGCGTCAAAGTCCCCGATCGCCGTCCCGGAGGATCCGGACCCGAATCCGAACAGCCCCGCGAACATGGCGGTCCCGGCGGCGCATCCGAGGTAGATCAGGAACGAGGACATCGACGCCCCCGCGGGCCTGTCCTCGTCCGGCATGTTGTCCAGCATCCTGTTGGAGATCGTCCCTCCGCCGAGCCCCCACATGACGCCCATGAGCACGAGGCCGGCGATCAGCGGCATCACATGGTCGGCGTCGGCGAACACGTAGGCCACCATGGATGCGACCATGAGCGCCGAGGCGGCGATGGTGAACGGGCGGTTGCCGATCCTGTCCGCCGCCCTGCCCACCCAGACGCACAGCAGGAGCGTCGCGACGGCGGGGATGGCGAGGTACAGCCCGGTCCCCAGGGAGTCCAGGCCCATGACGGTGGACATGTAGTACGGGAGCAGGTAGAGGCAGCCCAGGTAGCACATGTTCACGATCGTGAGCAGGAACATGGCGGACAGCAGCCCGCGGCTCCTGAAGAGACGGAGCTTGATCACGGGGTCGGCGGCTCTCCTCTCGGTCACCACGAAGAGCGATATGCAGACCAAGAACAGCGCGGTGCAGACCGCGGACACCGTGTCTAACCCGTGGGAGGGCGACGATTCCAGCACATAGAGGCCGCAGACCAGGGCGACGAACAGCAGCGCCGCGCCCCTGATGTCGAACCCCCTCCCGGAGAATCCGGCGTCCGGAGGCACGACCCTCACGGCGACGACCGCAGCGACGGCGGCTATGGGCACGTTGATGAGGAACACCATGTGCCAGGAGCTGAACTCGGCAAGGACCGCTCCCAGGAGCGGGCCTGCGGCGGACCCGACGGCTATGCCGAGGACGCTCACCGAGAGCACGAATCCCGACATGGACTTCGGCAGGTACCTTATCCCGACCATGAACGCCGAGGACGCCAGCATGGCGGCGCCGATCCCCTGGACCACCCTGGACACGAGCATGACCGGCAGGGTCGCGGAGAGCCCGCAGGCGAGCGAGCCGACGGCGAACACCACCAGTCCGACCGTGAACACCCTCTTCAGGGCGCCCGCGTCGCAGACCTTCCCGAATATCAGGATCAGCCCGGCCATCATCACGTAGTAGGCGGTCACCACCCACGAGGTCGCGGAGGTGTCGGTGCCGAAGTCCCCCGCCATGTCCGGCAGGACCACGTTGACGATGGTCCCGTCCAGACCGTCGAGGAAGAGGGCGACGGCGGCCACCGAGAGGAGCAGTATCTGGCTCCTCCTGTCCGTCAGCACGTCGTCCGCCATCGGTCTTCCTCTCCGGAGCGGGAGTCCCAGTATCCGGCGTATCTCTCGGACGCTCTTCTGAGCATCCTGCAGAAGAGGTCGATCTCCTCGTCGGAGAACTCGTCGCGCAGGTCGCCCCAGGGCGAGTCTATGGCGTCGTTCCACTCCCCCAGGACCTCCTCCCCGCGCTCCGAGAGGGACACGGTCTTGAACCTGGAATCGCCCTCGCTCCTCCTGCGGACCACAAGTCCCAGATCCTCGAGGATGTTCAGCCTCCTGGTCACCGCCGACGGGGACACCCTCATGATCCCGGCGAGGGACGAGACGTTCATCTCGCCCCCGAGGGCGATGAGGTCGAGGTAGATCGAGCTCTTGTACGACATCTCGGAGATGCCGTCGCCCTCGGTGAACCCTCCCTCGAGCATCTTCATGGAGAGCATGAGGTTCCTGAACTCGTCCCTGGCGTTCATGCGGACCGCCTCTCGTTGACGGCCACCGCCGTTATGAGCCCGATCACCGCCAATGCTACTCCGAACGCCATGGCGAAGGCGAACCCGTCCATGAACACGGCGGGGTCGAGGTCGGCTATCGGCTGTCCCGCGGACGCGGAGCCGAATCCGAACAGACCGGAGAACAGAGCAGTGCCCAGCGCGCTCCCGAAGTAGATGAAGAACGACAGCACGGAGGATCCGGATCCCCTCTCGTCGGAGGGCACGTTCTCGATGAGCCTGCTCCCGACGGGTCCTCCGGCGACCCCCCAAACGGTACCGAGCACGGCCACGCCGACGACCAGGACCCACAGCGGCACGTCCGCGCTCATCATCGCGAATATCGTCATGGCGACGACCATCAGGAAGCATCCGGCTATGACGAAGGGCCTGTTGCCCCTGAGGTCCGCCATCCTGCCCACCTTGAGGCAGAAGATCAGGGTCATTACGGCAGCGATGAGCAGCATGATGCCGCACATGATCGTGTCGAATCCCAGCTCCACCCTCATGAAGTACGGCAGCAGGTACAGGCATCCCATGTAGCAGGCGTTCAGGATCAGGAACGATACCGACACGGCTACGAACCTGCCGCTCCTGAACAGCCTCAGCCTGAGGACCTGTACGGTCTGCCTGCGCTCGTAGAGCAGGAACGCCGAGAACAGGACCGCGAACAGCGCGAGGGATGCGACCGTCATGGTCGTCACGCCGTGGGAGGGCATGGACTCCAGCGCGTAGAGCCCGAATATCAGGGAGAGGAACAGCAGGACGGAGCCCTTGTAGTCGAAGGCGCTCCTGTCGAACCCGGAGTCCCTGGGCAGGGCCTTCAAGGCGATGAACGCGGCGACGAGGCCGATCGGGACGTTGATGAAGAATATCCAGTGCCAGGAGATCGTCTCTGCGAGGACGCCTCCGAGGGCGGGTCCGATGGCCGCTCCGACGGAGGATCCGAGCAGTCCCACGCCGAGCCCGAAGCTGGTCATGTTGGACGGCAGGAACTTCACGCTCAGCATGATGGACGACGCGGCGAGCATCGATGCTCCGACACCCTGCACCGCCCTGAACGCCAGCAGCAGCGTGATGCTGTCGGACAGCCCGCATGCGAGGGACGCCAGGCTGAACACGACGAATCCCGCGATGACGATTTTCTTGATCGCACCGCTGTCGCACAGCTTCCCGAATATCAGGACCAGTCCGGCCAGGACCAGGAAGTAGATGGTGACTATCCAGGACGACACGCTGGAATCGATGCCGAACGATTCCGATATGTCCGGCAGCGCGACGTTGACGATGGTCCCGTCCAGTCCGTCCAGGAACATCCCCAGCGCGATGGTTGCCAGGAGCAGCATGTGGCCCTTGTATCCGAAGTTGGCGTCCTCTGCCATGTCCGGCGCGATAGTTTCCGTTTATTAATTGATTTTCATCAATTGAATTTCGGAAACTATGTACGATGCGGTACCCAAGGGTACAGAGACATCTCCCAACCGGGTTCAGAACCTGAACACGCCGAGGATGAACGAGACGAGCGCCACGACCATGGCGATCTTCGCGGACTTCTGCGCCCTGTGGGGGTCGTTGAAGACCACGGCTGCGCAGTACAGGAATATCGCATCGGCGACGACCACGGTGTAGTACAGGGGGCCGTAGCTGTGCCAGACCATCGGGAGCACGCTCAGGACCGGGCCGGCCACGAAGAACACGCAGGCCAGTGCCGCGGCGTTGCGGGTGCCGATCCTCATCGGCAGCGTGAGCCTGCCCTCGTCGGAGTCCATGTCCTCGATGTCCTTGGAGATCTCCCTGCCGACCGATACGAGCAGGGCCATCAGCGCGACGACGACGTTGTCCTGCGCATCGCCGACCACGGCCCCTCCGAGCAGGAACATCATGCCAGTGAGCACGGCGATGGTCACGTTGCCGACGAATCCCCTCTGCTTCAGGGCGACCTCGTAGGCGACCATCAGGACCGCGGCGATAACGACTATGGCGATGCATTCGAGGTCGAAGGTCAGGAACGATACCACCACTGCTCCTCCGAGCATGACTATGGCCGCGTGCAGCGCGGTCCTCCTCTCCATCCTGCCCGAGGGGATCGGACGCTCGGGATGGGCGGTCCTGTCTATGTCGTGGTCGATGTAGTCGTTCAGCGCGTTGCCGCCGCAGATGAACATGAACACGACGACGGTCGATATGATCAGATTCACCCATCCGTCGACTATGTCCAGTCCGGCCGCCATGAACGATGCGACCACGACGCCGACGATCCCCATCACCGCGTTCCCGGTCCTGAAGAGCTGGAGGAATCTGTTCACGCCCCGACCATGTACCAGGGTGTATTTGACCTTTAGACCGGTCCCGGGACGCGCAGGGTTTTTTGAAATGGAACACGTGACCCATGACGATATCCGGTGACCCCTCAGGATCTCGTCGGTCTGGCACTCGTGTACGCCATCATCGCCTCGTCCCTAGCCGTCGCGCTGGTCATGGAGAGGCGGGGCACCGGCGGGGACGCGCGCAAGGTCGTCCACGTGGGGGTCGGGTTCTTCGTCCTCGTGTGGTGGATGTTCTCCGAGAACTGGATCATGCTGGTGTTCTTCACGGTCCCGTTCGCCGTGTTGCTCTTCATAGCGATGTTCCGGGGGAACGCCGTCTCCGAATCGAAGCTGGGGGACCTCGCCAACAACAAGGGCCACCGGACCGGCCTGTTCCTATACACCGTGACGATAACCATCCTGGTGGCGTTCTTCTGGGACCACTGGACGGCGGCCACCATCGGAGTGGTGGCGATGACCTTCGGGGACGGGTTCGGCAGCATCGTCGGCAGGAGGTACGGGAGGCACCGCATCCTCAACGGCAAGTCGCTGGAGGGATCCCTGGCGGTGTTCGCCGCCACAGCTCTGGCGGCTGCGTTCATCATCCTGTACTACGGATGGCTCACATCCTCGGGATTCTATCCCGCCGGGGACAGCGCCGCGATCGTCCCGTTCTGGGCGGCGGCCGTGATCGCCGGCCTGATCGCCATGGTGCTGGAGGCCGTGTGCCCCGGTCAGTACGACAACATCGTCACCCCTCTGGTCGTGGCGCTCGCGATGGTCGCCCTGGGGCTGTGATATCGATGGCATGGTACGTCGTGGACGGGATGGACGGCTCCGGCAAGAGCACCGTTGCGGAGATGCTCCGCTCGGGGCTGGAGTCCCGCGGCCGCAGGGTCCTGGTGCTGACGCATCCGAGCAGGGAAACCCGCATGGGGAGGTTGGAGCTCCGCTTCCTGCAGAGGGAGGGGAAGGCCGCGATGCTGTGCTCGACATCGCTGTTCATCCTCGACATCCTGCGCTCCATCCGCGTCATGCGCGGCAGGAGGGGGCGCGGATACGACGACTTCGTCTTCGTGAGGTACAGCATGGCCGCGGCGTACCTGCCAGATCGCCTGTGCAGTGTCGCCTATCGCATCATAGTCGCGGTGCTCCCCACACCGGACACTGCGATCCTGGTGGACGTCGATCCCGGTATCGCGCTCGCACGCATAGAGGGCCGCGGGGAGGAACATGAGGTATTCGAGACCCGCGAGAGGCTGGAGATGGTCCGCAGGAGGATGCTGGGGCTGTCGGAGGGATGGATCGTCATCGAGAACACGTCTGGCACCTCGGAGCTGAAGGACATGATAGGAAAGGTGCTGGAGGCCGGGGATTGAGGGTCCGCGATTTGACCAGTCTTTATGAAGGGGAGCTATCGCCGGGGGGGGGGGCGGACAGGCTGTCCCGCCTGATTTCGGCGGCGACTCCTGTCCCGTTTCTCTCGGCGATGATGTTCGTCCTGCTGGGTCTGGGCGCCGAGGATGCCTTCGTCCCGGTCGTCATATTCCTCCTCACAGCGACGGTGATCCCGGTGGCCGCCGTCCATCACCACTCGGTCAAGTTCGGCAACACCGACGGCGACGCGGTCAGGAGAGAGAGGACCGTGCCAGATCTTCGTCGTAGGGATACTCTCATACATCCTCGGCATGGCGCTGCTTTCGGTCGTCGACGCCCCGCACATCATGACCGTTATGATGCTCAGCTACGCGATCAGCACCGCGCTTGTCGCGCTCATAAGCACAAGGTGGAAGATCATTATCCATGCGACCGGCGTGACGGGTCCCTCCATGCCCCTGTCGCTGGCGTTCTGGCCATGGGGGACGGTGGCGTTCCTGCTTCTCCCGCCGGTGATATGGAGCCGCTACGTCAGGCGCAAGCACACCCCCGCCAGCTCGTGGGCGGCGCAGTCTGCGGGGTCGTCGCCACGGGCCTGATTCTCTGGCTCTTTCTGTGACTATCACTGTATCGTGCACTCCGCATCCGGAGGGTCTCACGGTGTGCGGTCGGGCATCGACCGTCATCGGGGTGATTCCCGGAGGATGTGTGGCGCCCCATCCGGGAGACCGTGCGGACGGTCCCCTGGATCAGGGCGGAAGGGTTTCGAGGGATGCGGAGGCATCCCGTCAGGTCTGGTTGGCCTCCAGGTCCTTGGAGATCCTGCTCTGCTCCGCCACGAACCCGTCTGAGGAGCGGTCCACCGGCCCCGAGGAGGCGTCCTGCGGAACCGCCTGGTGGACGACCACCTGCTGGTAGGGGATGTTGATGCCGTTCTCGTCGAAGAGTAGCTTCAGCTCCCTGTTCATCGCCCTCTGGACGATGAAGTAGTCGTTCTCGTCGCAGTCGCTTATGAACATGAGGTCGACGCTGGACGGGCCCAGCGCGTTGACGCCCTTGTAGTACGGGCCGTTGACGATCTCGGGGATGGCCGCCTTGATGCGGTCGAGGTTCGCTTCGATGACGCCCTCGACCCTGATGAGGGACTCCTCGTACTCTATGGGCACGATCGTGGTGACGACGGAGTAGTTCTGGGTCTGGTTGACCACGGAGACGATCTCGCTGTTGTTGATTATCTTCACGTTACCTCCGGCATCCACCAGTCTGGTGGAGCGGATGCCGATCTCCTCGATCTCGCCCCTCCATCCGTCGATGACGACGATGTCCCCGACGCCGTACTCGCCCTCGAACACGGTGAACAGCCCCGCCACCACGTCCGCTATGAGGCTCTGGGCGCCGAGACCGACCACCAGCGTGACGAGTCCGGCGCTGGCGACCAGCGTCGCAGTGTCTACGCCGAGCACCGAGAGCACGGACAGTATGGCGAGGATCGCCACGACGTACTTGACGAAGCTGCAGATCATCTTGGCGGCGGTCATGCTCTTCTTGTTGCTGCTCATCGTCCTGGTCACGATGAACTGGACGACCTTCGTGAACACATAGAGCAGGAAGACCAGCCTTATGCAGTCGATGGCCTCGGGCATGGACTGGTAGATTGCGTCGACGCTGTCCACCCCCGTGGGGGCGGCGTTGAAGACCGACCCCTCCCCGTAGATCCTGTCGGCGAGGAACCACGAGACCAGGGTGACCGCCAGCATGAACACCAGCACGATCGCCTTGACAATCGGGAACCTCTTCCTTCCGTTATTTTGCATCCTTCAATCCCCTCCTATCATATCATGTACTCCGACTCGTGGAGCACCACGAGCTCAGTGCCGCCGTCCTCGAGGTCCCGTATGCAGGATATGGTGAGTATCGCGGAGTCCCCTAGGAGGGCGGTCCCGGTGACCGGTATGGAGTATTCCCCGGCCTCCGGATCGATCGAGACCGTCGAGACGTTGCCGTACCAGTCGGTGAGCGTCGCGGTGAAGTCGTGCTGCACCCCTCCGTCGATTATCTCGGCGGAGAAGTGGAACATCCCGTCGAGGAGGCAGGTGCATCCCGCATCCTCCAGGTGGAAGAACGTGACGATCTCGCGCTCCGTCTTCACGGTGACGGACGCCAGTGTGTGTCCGCCGTCCCTGAGCGTGAGCGTGTAGGTCATCCCCGGTTTGAGGCCGGTCTGCGAGCCGGAGGAGCCGTCCCCTCCGATCGTCGACGACCGGTCCGTGAACTTGTTCGTCAGGTCCACGGTCAGCGTCTCGTCCCCCTGGAGACCGTCGACGCTGACGGTGTACCATATCGTGTCCTCCGATGCGACGACCTCGGAGAAGCTCCCCGTCAGGCCCCCTTCGTAGGGCGGCTCCCCCAAGTCTCCGTCGGACGATTCCGCGTCCGATTCGAAGATGGGGTCGAAGACGGGGTCGAGTACCGGTCCGAATATAGGTTCGAAGATGGAGATCGGCGAAACCGTCAGCACGACCACGGCGGATACCGCCATCATGGTCCTGAGCACGGCCTTCTGGGCGTTCTTGGAGGACTTCTTCTCCCGCTTGAAGGAGGTCCCGCCCCCGGACCCTCTGTTGAACTCCTCGAACCTCTGCATCTCGGTCGTCTGCTGGATCTCCTCCGCGGTCTCGTTCTCCTCGGAACTGGACTCGCTCTCGGCCGCGACGGTGTTCACACGGTCGATGGGGTTGATGCCGTCCTTGATCCTCATGTCCCCTCCGACGGCGGGATCATCTCCGCCGGACGCTTGATCTCGGTCATCGGGAACATCACGGTCCCGTCCTTGTTCCCGGTGATCATTGTGACGAAGTACCCCCTGGACGGGTCCACGGACCAGGAGAGCTCCCCTTCGCCGTCGATCCATCCCTCGGACACGGTCGCGCCCGTGTGGTCCCGCAGCATGTACATCACGCCGTCCTCGGCTGCGATGGTGACTGTGTCTGCATCGTCCGTCGCGTCCTGCGGGATCGACGGGACGATGACCTCCACGCTGCGCCCCTCCTCCCCGTCCGGGCTGACGAACGTGACGGTCACGGTGCCGGGGGAGAGCGGTCCGATGGTCAGGGACGACCCTGTGGAGCAGTATATGGTGGCGTCCGTCTCGCAGATCCATCCCTGCTCCAGGCCCGTCACGACCAGATACATGCCGCCGTGCCTAATGAGGCCGGATATCTCGCCGATGGTCCCGTTCTTGACGAGCACGGGTCCGGCGGACAGCGTCATGCCGTCCGACGTGGAGGTGGCCTCGGCGTAGTAGTCCAGTGTGGGGTCGAGGTCCGCCCATGTCTTGGCGGCCCCGTCGCCGGAGATCCAGTCCCCTACCGGGGTGCCGTCCCCCAGGAGCAGTCTGTACTCGACCATCTCCTCCGATGCGAGCGTGACACTGTCCACGCCGGCCGAGACCACATCAATCGCAGGATCCTTCGGCGCTACAATCGTCGCCTCGAGTATCTCGGCGGTCGTGCCGATGTGGCGTCCCATGACCCTGTACTCCGCACCGGGTGGGAGGGGGTCGAACCGTATGATGAGGCCGGAAGCGCCGGACGCCCATCCCAGGAGGATGTTCCCGTCGGTGTCACGGATGCAGTACTCCTTGTAGCTCTCCGGGCCCACGGATATACGGACCATCCTGTTCTCGAGGGCGGCGGTGACCGTCGTGTATTCTGGTTCCGGTTCGGGCTCCGGTGCAGGCGATTCGGATCCCAGGGCGAATATGGAGAACTGCTCGGCCCTTATCGTGACATAGACATTCTCACCGACGGTCTCTACCACGAAGCATTCCCCGCTGGACGAGTGCGGGTCACCGTTCTGCAGCTGGGTTATCTGACCATCGTGCTCGCGGAATACGATGATATGATTGTCATCGAGGTCTGTCGAGGGGAACTCCAGGGAGAAGACCATGGAGGTTCCACCCGGTAGCCCCGTTATGTCAATAAACCTGAGAAGGTCCTGTTCGGTCGACAGATGGCTGTAGAACTGTTCTATCTGGTTATCTGATGAGTGTACTCCATTTGCAGAGATGTTAACCTCCTCAATCAGGGCCGTCGCATCTATGCTCCAGATATACAGGTTCACGTCTCCCGTGACGGGTGGTGTACCATTATTGTCGGATTCTATCTCCGTGGTAGCACTGGACACCGCGATGGAACCGCGCGACCTATACCCTATCTGCAGATTGTACATCCCGTCCAGAACGTCATGGGCAAGGATGCCGTTCTCATCGGTTATCCCGGCGAAGACGGGGCCTTGTGTGGTTCTTGAGAGGATTACGAGCTCATTGGCGACGGGCTCCCCATCACTCTTGACGACGAAGGTGGATAGATCCCCTACGATCGGTGTGACTAGATAGTACTGATAACGGCCATCCATACCCAGGCTGTCGTGAGGACTGACGACGTCCATCCCCAGATCGGAGGCGTCTATTATCCGTTGACCCAGTGTGAATCCGCTTTCCAGATCATCATTGTTCAATGTGATGTCGATGAGTTCGGATCCAGCATAGTCCTGGGGCACGTCGCCCTCGTATTCGATGGTCAGATGCGTGTATTCCTTCAAGTCCGTCCGATCCTCGAGGCAGATGTTGATCCGATCCGCCTGCTCCATACCGTTGACATACACCATCAGTCCGGCTCCGCCGTTGCTTCCAATCACATCATCATACTTTGCGAGGATGTGATATCCGTCTCCGTCTTTTGGATCAAAGACGCTTCCATACACACTGACGCTGGAGGTCCTGGCGGTGATGATGCCCTCGCCCTCAGACGAAATGGTGGAATCCAGGGTGCTGGATGCATCCACGGTCACGTTGCCGCCACTGACATCGATAGCCACTCCGTTGTATCCGGTGATCGATGTCCCTGCAAGGAAGAGTTCGGCGTTGCGAATATGCGGATTGGTGCCGACGACCTCTATGGCGCAGCTAGAATCGGTGGATTGATCATCACCTACTATCTCGATGCCCTCTATTATCAATCTGCCTTCGACATGGAACATCGGGCTTTCGAGATGCTGCGATTTGGACAATGTTACAGTTTCAGAGTTTGTCGGTTCCTCTGCAGGTTCGATATCGCCCGATATCCCCTTCAGAGTGATCTCCACGAGGCCGGGGCTGTTGGCAGGGTGTGATGAGGTGCTGCTTTGGTAAGGCACATTGACGGTCGTATCGATGGTCTGGGCCTTGACGTAGATCGTCCATTTCCAGGTCGTCTCGGCATCCGTTTCGACGGCTTCGATGACTGTGTCGATTGCCCCCTGTATCGAGGTATAGTATGTCTTGGTAGCTGAAGAGTTCGAGGAATCGAATATCACGGCTTTGGCATCCGTCCATACCTCAGTCACCGGATCTTCCGTGGTCTCCGCTCCGTCCTGTCCCTCGTAGTCGGAGGCAGATAGGATCAGAGCGACGGCTGAGACGACCATGAGTGCGGTAACGAGTAAAGCAATGCGCTTCGGCGTGGGGGCGGACACAGTCGGTCACCGTGATTTCCACGATTGGTGATTATTTAAGGATGGTTAAGGAGGAGGCCAGAACGCCTCCGTCCCGTACCGTAACGGAAAGAAAGACGGAATAATGGCAGAACAATCGGTTTGTAATCGGGGTGTCGGGAGATAGCAATCTAATAATACATCCCGATACGGGCATCGAACGCCATGATGTTCGGGATCGTCTGATGCTGCATCCCACCCCCTCCCGTGGATAAGGATCCTGGTGGTCCGATCCATCCTAGTACAAGGTTTCTGAATTAACTTAACCTGAATTCCCGGCATGTTTTACTTCCACATGCCGGGAATTCAGGATAAGTCGAAATTTCATTGAACCTCTCCCATCCAGATGGGTGAGCATCAGAGGAACGGCTGATTCTGCCTTCAATAGCCTTCGGGGCGAATGTCTGTAACCGTATGCCGTCAGGTCCTAATCCTCTTCATCATCCTCTTCATGAAGAGGATCGGATGATTCCGGATTGTCTCTATGTATCCCTCATTGGCAACGATAACGAAGATCAAGGAACGGTGCCGGAAACGTCCGGAAATTCGGGTTGCGGTGGCGAAAGCTATGAAGATCCGATGATACGCGAGGGGATTCGGAGCTTGCGTTTTCAAGAAATCGATGATAGAAGGGATGAGTGCAGCCGCCGGGATTCGAACCCGGGCAATGAGCTTGGAAGGCTCAGATCCTAACCAGCTAGATCACAGCTGCCTGAAATCCCCAATTTAGTCGTCATATATAACAATAGTGGTCCTCCGGAGACCACTTGAAACCTTTTACATAGACACACCAGCATACGGCCATCATGTCAGGCCACCCCGTCCTACAGAGCCCGTTCGATTATCGCGTCTGGAAGTCCCTGGAGGGCAGGACGTTCTCGAAGGGCGGGCCGGCGGCCCTCGCGGCGGAGGTGGCGAACTACGAGGACACGGTCAACTCACAGGTCCTGGTCATGCTCATCGATGCGCTGGCGGAGGAGGGCATCACCGACAAGGAGATCATGAAGGGGATTGTCTCCCGCTCCCGCGCCACGGACTGCATGCCGTCTGTTCGCGCATCGGAGGTGCTCCTCGAGGCCGGCGATCCAGACGGGGCGGAGGAGGTCCTCGCCATGTCGGCCGACTCGGGGGAGATGGTCATGAGATCCCTGGCGGAGGCCACGATATGCATGGCCCGCGGGGACACCAAGGGTGCCGCCGTCGCCGCCGGCCGTGCGTACGGATACGGGCCGGAGTGCAGGGATGCCTATGCCATACTGAGGGAGGCCGATCCAGAGGGCGACTGGTCGATACGCGAGAACATCCAGGCGGTGCTGGAGGGCGAGCGCCCGTCCAACCCGCCGGGGGATGGCAGGGTACAGGAGCTGTTCGGGATCTACCGCGACTGGTTCTCCGGCAGGAGGGACTCCGCCACCCGCACCCTGGTGGGCAGCAGGTGGTACGAGGAGAGGGATCCCGAGTTCCTGCTGGCATCGGCGCGCATATCCATGGACGAGAAGGACTGGCACTCGGCCTCCATGGTGTACTCGGAGCTGGCCTCCATGGAGCCACCGCCATTCGTGTTCGTAGAGGCCGCGGAGGCCGCCATCGGCCTGGGAGACCCGACCCGTGCGCTCGACCTGCTGTCCAGGGCGGACGGGCATTCCAGGCGCGTCCTGTCGGACACGGTGAAGGCCAGGACGCTCGCCGGGGACCGCATCGAGATGATGAACGCGCTCCGCGCGATGCTCGACAGCGAGTTCAGCGATTCGGAGGATCACGTGTCGGCCGTCAGGTTCCTGCTCCAGAGGGGCATGGACGGGGAGGCCGAGACGATACTCGACAGATACTCGATGTACGTGGGCGACGACTCGGTCACCCTGACGATGAGATCGATCATGCTGATGCGCTCCGGGGACTACCTCTCTGCGCGCAGCGCGGCCGTCAGGGCAGTCCGCAGGGACGGGGAGAGCAATACCGCCCGTGCCCAGCTGGCCCGTGTCCTGTACCTGATGGACCGTCCGGAGTCGGCGGAGCGCGAATGCTCCCGCATCCTGCAGGCCGATCCGACCAACTCGGACGCCCTGGGGCTGATGCGCGACCTGCACATGTCAACTGGGGACTACGCCGGGGCGGCCGACGCGTGCCGCTCGCTCCTGCAGGCCGATCCGTCGGACCTGGCGACGAGGACGGTCCTGGCCGTCGCCACCTGCGGGCAGGGGGACCGCCAGAAAGCGGCGGACATGTTCGCGGGCGTCCTGAGGGACGACGGCTCCCGCGAGAGGGCCATCGTGGTCCTGTCCGAGATGCTGTCCTGCGGGATGTCCCGCGAGGCGGTGTCCATGGCGGACCCCATCTGCAGGCAGTATCCGAGGGATCCGATGCTCAGGAGGCTGAGGGGCAACGCCGAATATCAGACAGGCGAGTACCTGAGGGCGTCCGTGACGTTCTCCGAGGCGGCCGCGATGGACCCGCACAACCCCGTTCTCTGGCATTCCAAGGGGATGGCGGACGAGGCCCGCGAGGACCTGGAGTCGGCGGAGGCGGCCTACAACAGGGCCCTCCTCCTGGATCAGGGGGAGTCCCAGTTCTGGATATCGAAATCCGCCGTTCAGGAGAGGATGGGGGACCGTTACGGGGCCATAGAGTCGCTCAACAGGGCGCTGGAGCTGGACCCGTCGTGCACCGCGGCCCTCGTCCGCAAGTCGAAGATACTTGCATCGGCGGGCAGGAACGCCGAGGCGCTGTATTTCATCGATCAGGCCAGGATAGCCTTGCCGGCCGAGGTGCGCATCATGGACATCGAGGCTGACATACTCGCCGCATCCGGTGACACCGCGGTCGCGGCCGAGGTGCTCAGGGCCCGTCAGGCCGTGGAGGCCTCCGAGACCGCGGCTGTGAGGCTCGCGCGCATGCTCCTGTCCAAGGGGGACAGGGAGGCGGCGATCGCATCGCTCGACGAGGCCGCCGCGAGGCTCCCGGATTCCAGGATGATATCAGAGGAGAGGGAGAGGATGGCCTCCGGGGCCGTCGGCCCTCGGGAGGAGGTCCCGGAGCCGGAGCCCGAGAGGCCTAAGGAGGACGTGGGCGCCCTGATGGCGATGTCCGCCTCGCTGCTGGAGGCGGGTGATCTCAAGGGGGCCATGAGGATGGCAGACCGCGCCCTCGCTGTGATGCCGAACGATCCGGATATCAACTGCCAGAAGGCAAGGGTCGCCCTGGCCACCGGGGATCCCGACGGCGCCGGGTTCCTAGTGGAGAACGCCATGAGGCGGAACCCAGGTCATCCCGGGCTCCATCTGGTCATGGGGCTGTCGAGGGAGGCCAAGGGGAATCTCGGTGGCGCGTTACACGAAGCCGATGCGGCGATCGCCGCCGGGCTCGACACGCCGGAGGTCCACATCCTCAAGGGGCGCGTGCTGGAGGCCATGGGGGAATCCGGCAGGGCCGCCACCAGCTACTCCCGTGCGGTGTCCCTCGATCCGGAGGATCTCGGCACCGCCGAGGCCCTGGCGAGGCAGCAGATGGCGTCCGGTAACCTCACAGGCGCCACCGGCACGGTCTCGCGCATCCTGCGCAGGGATCCAGGAAGGTACTCGGCCATGCTGCTGAAGGCCCAGATCGGCAGGGACCGCGGTGACGACGAGATGATCATGTCCGCATTCCATGCGATGTCCGACCGCGGAGGTGCCCCGGACGACTGCAAGGTCCCGCTGGCTCGGATCCTCGAGGCCGCGGGCCATCGGGAAGAGGCGGAGGAGCTCATCAGCGGGCGGAGGAGGGGATACAGCGATGCGGTCAAGCGCTACGCGGAGAAGGCCCTCCGCAGGGCGTATACGACAAGGACCTCCTGCGACGACCCGGACATACTGGACGCCCTGGGCCTCGACAAGGAGACCGCGGAGCAGGTCTCCGGATATCTCTCGGAGCTACAGGACATCGGGCCCGTAGGGCCCTCGTATCCGGACTTCGAAGCGATGGAGGCCAAGTCGGGCGAGATCGTCATCAAGATCGGATGGAAGGACCTCGAGGGCAAGCCCGTGCTCCCGCTGGAGAAGGTGTTCGTTGCAGGTGGTTTCAGGGACGCGGACTCCGCCAAGGGGATGGTGGCGTACATTCGCGCGGCGATGTCCTCGCCGGCGGCGGATGAGGACGGCCATCTGTCCCGGATCGCAATGGGTCTCCCCAAGGGGATGACCGTCTACGAGATAATCAGCCAGTGCGGTCTCGGCGTCTACGAGGCCGCTTCCGTGAAGTCGATGATCGTCCGATCGGTAGTCCCGCATCTCGGACTTCATGAACTCGCGCATCAGGCAGGTGGCGTAGTTCCCCTTGGGCAGGGAGAAGCTCATCGAATAGGTGTCCTCGGCGAAGGATGCCTTGAGGTCGTCGACGGGACAGAGAATCTCCCTCCTGCCGCCCTTCGAGGAGCACTTGGGCAGTCCGGGTATGACGAAGTCCTCGGGGCTCAGCCTCTCGCGCTCTGCCATGGACCTCTCGATCTCGCCGGGTTCGCCCTCGGCGAGCATGTTCTCCGATCCGTACAGGGCGATGGTGACGAACGCCCTCCCCGCGCGGACCTGTCTCGCCACCAGATCGATGTTCCTGGACGTGGTAAGGATCGTCTCATCGTGGTTGGGGGTGCCGTCCTGGGAGAGCGGGATGACGACATCGCCCTCGACCGGGCGGTCCAATGGGAGCCCGCGGGCCATCCTCTCGCTCAGCATCTCGTTGAACAGGTATGACTGATAGGCATGGACGAACATCATCTGGAGGTTCGTCGGCAGGGCCGAGATCGCTCCCTTCCAGTCCTCCCCGCCGGCGAGGGCCTGGGCGAGGACCCGCTCGAAGGACATGCTCTCTGGCATGGAGGAAGCGGCGGAGGCCCAATCGGTGCATCCCTCGAGGGATCCGCGCAGCTCCTGGAGATCCGGATCCTCCTCGGGGGTGGTATGGCAGATGTACGTCCTGACGGCGCCCTCTATGTCGCCGCGGACGAGCCTCTCGCCGACCAGATGCGTCACGGGCCTGACGGACCCGAACCTCTGCACGCCGAAGTAGTTGGGGAAGCCCTTGGTCCTCCGGATGATGTCGATGTCCGCGTTGACGGTCTCCTCGATCTCGGCCATGGGCATGGCGCAGTCCCTGACTGTGATCTCGAACGAGTTGCCGATCAGGTCGCCGAGCTGTATGGCGCGGCTTCCGGTGTAGATCCCGGAGATCTCCACATCCTTCAGGCTGATCTTGGCCAGGTCCTCGGGCGGGCATCTGAAGGACATGAGCTGCGTCGTGACGGCGCGCTTGTCCTTGGTCCCCGCGAACCCGATCCTGGTGCGGGACATCCCGATGGAGCGGGACAGCATGCGCACGAGGCGGTTGGTCTCCCAGTTGCGGCTGGTGACGGTGGCGATGGTGAACTCGCCGCCCTCCTTCTCGCGAGGGGGATCGGAGATCTCCCTGACGATGAAGTCCTCTGGAAGCGTCTTGAGGTGTCCGCCGGTCCCGTCGGTGTCGCACAGGTATCTGTGCATGCCGATGCCGGCCTCTGCGGTGAGGCACTCGCGGTACAGGGTGATCACTCTTTGATCCCGGAGAAGTACTCGGACATGGCCCTGGAGGCCCTGGCGATGGCCTCTAGCGGGTCTCCGCTGTTGACCTTGACGTAGAGCTTCCTGTCGTCGAGCTCGGGGTGGGTGTCGATGTACCTGACGATGTCGACTGCCTCGTCCTCGTCAAGCTTCTTCATAAGAGGCGTGATGAGAGTCAGGTTGGCCTCCTTGAATCCGATGGTGACGGTGTCGTCGGTCTTCTCGACAAGGTATGTTTCCATGGGCGATGGCTAACACCAATTGATATAAAAACCTACGAATCGGGTTTTGGCCCCAGGAGCGGCTCCCGGTGATGGCACGCCGGCTCGCTGGGTTTCCGCGGCATGGCCGCGGGCGCTCAGTCTCCGCTGCCGTCCCAGTGAGTCTCGGATGACTGGGAGGGTTCCCCGTCCCTCACGGGGGTCTCAGCCGCTGTGCAGGGGTTCATCTCTTCGCTCTCCATCTTTTTCCCATCCTGTGCCGTCTCCGGCAACCTCGGATTCGAGTTCTATATTTAAATGTGCTACGTACGCTCACTCAGGTCCCGTATCGGACAGACCGTCGGAATCGTGGGCCTGCATGGAGTACATCTCCGCGATCTCCTCGACCGTGGTGCACTGCTCAGGGGTCTTGTCGTCCCTCACCCTGCCTGTGAACCTGGGGAATCTTATGCCCAGGCCCGAGCCCTCCTTGATCATGTCACGGGCCGCGGTGTGGATGGGGCTCAGCGTGATCTCGGCCGCGACGACCTCCAGCACGACCGCGGGATCGAACCACACGTCGGGGACCATCTCCGCGTCGACGTCCCTGGGCTTCTCCTCCATTCTGGTGCCGTCGAGCAGGGCCGGCATGCCGTCCAGGAACGCGTCGTCGAACCCGGTGCCGAGCTTGCAGACGGTCTCGAACCTCCCGGTCTCCTGGTCATAGGCCGCCATCAGGAGGGCGCCGTACCTGCCGGCCCTCTTGCCCATGCCGTAGAACGCCCCGACGACCGCGAGGTCGAAGGAGTCGGTCAGCGCCTGCTGGTAGTCCTTCTTGTACTTGATCCAGAGGAACCCGCGGGACCCGGCGCGGTACACGGAGTCCTCGGCGACGGATTTTGCCATGATCCCCTCGCACCTGTGCCCTATGGCGGAGGCGAAGAACTCCTCGCCCTCCTCCTCGCTCTCCACGATGCGCATTGTGGTCATCTGGATCTGCCCCCCGAGCCTGAATCCGGACTCGAGGGCCCCGCGCCTCTCCAGGTACGGGCGCGGTGTCATGTCCTCCCCGTCGCGGTAGAGGCAGTCGAACATGAACATGCGGACGGGGACGTCCCTGACGGCCTCCTCCATACCGTGCTTCTTCCTGCGATGGGTCACGTTCTGGAACGGCAGCATGAAGCCGGTCTCCGGGTCCACCGCCACGCACTCCCCCTCGACTATGGCCTCCCCGTAGCCACAGGCCTTCCTCAGGGAGTCCGCGATGTCGGGGAAGTTCGATGTGAGGTCCTCCAGCCTCCTGGAGTAGAGCCTGACCGAGTCCTTCCCTATGTGCGCCTGCACGCGGATGCCGTCGTACTTGTACTCGATGGCGCAGCGCCCGCCCATCCTCTCGACTATCTGGGACACCGACGGAAGGCGCTCGGCGAGCATGACCTTCACGGGGCTGTCCACGGATACACGGATCCCCCTGACGGCGTCCATCCCGCCCTCGGCTATTGTCTCCGCCACCAGTCCGATGTCGCAGGTGACGTTGAACGCGCGCTCGATCTCCGGGCGGTCCTCCTTGGTGGCGAACGCCAGCGCCAGCGCGTCCAGGATCGTCATGTCGGCGGCGCCCACGCGCATCCTGCCGGTGACGGTCCTGCACAGGTATCTGGCCTCCAGGGGCCCCGAGTCGTGGAGCAGGTTGGCCAGGGTCTTCATCTTCCTGTCCTGGGAGTCCTTGCCGTCCGCGTCCTGTATGGCGGTGAGGCCCTTCACGACCCTCTCGACGGTGAGCTCCTCGGAGAACAGCGTCATCTGCTTCTTCTTGGAGATCAGGGTCTCCGCGACCTTGCCTGGGTCCCCGGTCTCGATCCACAGCCTCTCGGTATCGGTCTCGGACGTCCCGGAGGTGAACGATATCGCCTTGAGGACGAGCCTGTCGGCCATCCCGAGGACCCCGGGAACGAAATCGGGATGCAGCTTGCCCTGGCTCAGGTAGACGATGCTCCTGAGCTCTGATTTGTCGGCACCGGCGAGGAACGACGCCAGGATGTCCGTCATCTCGAGCCTGCTGCTGGTCGATTCGAGTCTGTCGAAGGTCTCCGCCAGGTCGGAGTAGAGCATGCGCCGTCCATCGTCGGGGCAATCTTAAGGGAATCGGTCCGTCGGTACCCGTCGAGCCTGGTCTGTCCGCCGTCGCCGAGGGACTCCCCGCGGCTCAGCCTCTCGCTCAGCATCTCCAGGTTCTCGCGCATCTCCTGCTCCTTGCGCAGGCTGGACCTCTCGAAGGCCTCGTCCACGGTGCCCCTGGCTATGAGCATGTAGACCTCGCCGTCGCTCTTCCTCCCCGTCCTCCCGCGGCGCTGTATGGTGCGGATCTCGGACGGGACCGGCTCGTAGAATACGACCGCGTCCGTGTTGGATATGTCCAGCCCCTCCTCGCCCACCGACGTGGACACCAGGACGTTCGAGTCCCCGCGCCTGAATCCGTCGAGGAGGGAGACCTGCTCCCTCTGCTTCAGACCGCCCTTGGACTGCCCTATGAGCATGCTGACCCTCGCGCCGGGGATTCCCGATATCTTGGACACCAGCATCTCGCACGTGTCCCTGAACTGCGCGAACACGAGGACCTTGGACCGGGGGTCGGCGGAGATGGCCCTGCTCACCAGGGACATCACGCGGGAGACCTTGGGATGCTCCACGTTGGTCTTCGACAGTATGGTCCTCACGGCGGCGTACTCCTGCCTGCGGACGATCGCCTGTGCCGCCTTCCCGCCGCGCTCCTGCGCCGCCTCCGCCTCGAGGCGGTCCAGGTAGCTCCTCAGGACCGTCATGCCCTCGGACTCCACCTTGTTCACGGCCTCCAGGAGCTGGATGCAGGTCTTGTTGACGCTGAGGGAGCGGAAGACGACCCCGCTGGAACCAGGTCTCTCGGCCTGCGCCTGCAGGTCCCTGCCCACGTTCAGGAGATAGCCCTTGGACGGCTGGACGCGGGGGCTCGCCGCACCCAGGCTGCAGAGCTCCGAGTAGTAGTGATCCAGCATAACCTTGAGGAGGGCGGAGACGTCCCTGATGTCCTGTGGCAGGTCCACCTCGATCCTGTTGATGTACGTGTCGTGGACGAAGGGTGAGACGTCGGGATCGTACTCCGTGCGCATGTCGATCCGTCTGAGGTTGAGGTTCACGCACACCTCCTCGATGCGGTCGATGCTGCTCCCCGGCGAGGCGGTCATGCCGACGCATCTCGTGCCTCTCCTGACGAACCCGGCGACGCCCACGTAGGCGTAATCACCGCGTCCGCGGTGCGCCTCGTCGTAGATCACAAGCGAGAACCCGGACAGGTCGTACCTGCCGGCCTCCAGGTCGTTCTGGACGGTCTGCGGCGTCGATACGACGACGTCCGACGACTCCACTATCTCCGCGCGCTTCGTGTCGCGGGTCATGCCGCTCAGCATGGAGACCCTGGCATCCTTCAGGAGGGACGAGAACGCCTCCATGTGCTGCTCCACCAGCGGCTTGGTGGGCGCCATCATGAGGACCCTGCCCCTGTCCAGGAACTCCGCCGCCACGCGGACGGCGATGACGGTCTTGCCCAGCCCCGTCGGGAGGATCAGGAGCGTGTTCGCGCGGACGCACTGCTCCACCATGCGGGTCTGGTATCCCCTCTCCTCGACCCTGTCGGGGGCGATGCGCGGGTGAGAGACGAAGGACATGGGACCGACAACTGCTGATGATAGAAGAAAGGTTGCGGGGTCTCCCCCGCTTGAGAATCAGTGGCAACCGCCGCCGCAGGAGGCGCAGCCGTTGAAGTTGGGGTTCCTGATGGTCAGGCCGGTCCCGAAGTTGGGGTCGTCGATGAACTCGATGACGCACTCCTCGAGCTCCTTCTTGGTCTCGTCGTCGTAGTACATCTCGAATCCGGCGGCGGACTTGTCGATGTTGTCCCCGTCGGCGGCCTTCTCCTGGAAGGACATCCCGAACTGGGGTCCGGAGCAGGCGAATCCGGAGAGGTAGATCTTGATTCCGTATCCGACCTTCTGGTTCTTCTCGAGCAGGTCGTTGATGAACTTCTCGGCATCGGCGGTGATGGATACCATTTTAATCGTCCCTTATTCGATGATTTACTATTTAAACTGATTTAACGGCGTTACATCATTTGGCCACGGGATCGTCCAGCTCCACGCCGTAGTTGGCGGCGAACCTCCTCAGCGCGTACGATTGGGCGCGGGTCATGGCCATGTACGACCCGATCATGATGGCCTCGAACACCTCGTCCTTGGTGGCGCCCGCCTCCTTCGCATGGCGCATCTGGACGTCGACGCAGTATTCCCCACCTATCGCGGTGGCCGCTGAGACGGCGCAGAGGCACCTCGTCTTCCTGTCCAGGTCTCCGTTCTCGAGGATTGACCTCGCCGCCCCGGACAGGGGCACGAAGACGTCCGGCCTCTCGGAGACGACCTGGTTGACGACGGGCACGAAGCCGAACTCCCTGCGGATCGCTTCCAGGATCGCATCCCTTCTCTCGATCATCTCAGGATCCTGTTCCATGCGACAGGATGCCGATCCGGATAGAAAACGGCTCCGAGGATTGGTGCAACCCCTCATGTGTCAGTGTGACAGTGACGTGACCCCTTAAGACACGAAGCCGATTGGACGAGTTCCGCGGTGGATTCCGCAGGAGACTACGAATTGGAAGATATGGAGCTGACGAGATGCTTCGGGTCGGCCGGGAGGATGCGCGGATTCGACGAGGTGAGCGCGAAGTTCGCCGCGTTCAGGGAGTTCAAGGTCAGATGGACCAGGAACTACAGATGGGCGGACTTCGAGGTCTCCGACTATCTGTCGGATGCGCCGGAGCGCGTGATGCGCCCGCTAGCCGACACGATATACGCGAGGATGTTCGGGGAGAGGGTGGACTATCCGGAGGAGGTCGTCTCATGGTTGAGCGACCCATCGTTCTCCAGGCGTATGCAGCCGCTATACGTGAACAGGTACGTGGGGCTCAGCAGGACCACCCGTGGCAAGGTCTGGGACCTGGCCGACAGCTACGGGAGGCTCGTCGACGACGGTCTGGTGGAGAGGGATCCCGACGTGTTCGTGGGATGGACGGTCCCCTCGAGGAGCAGGGACGTGGGCCACGCGAGCGTCCTGATGAAGGTCGTGTCCATGTCGGGGAGCCTGGACTCCGAGGATGTCCCGGAGAGGTTGCTGGACTACTGCCTGTTCTCTCAGCTGGCCCATGTGGGCATGGGGTTCAACCCGGGCGTGGGCAGGCGCGGCAAGGAGTACGACGAGGTCCTCTCGCAGTTCCCGAGGAGGTCGGAGATGGAATCGGCGCTCAGGAGGCTGGGGCTGCACGTGCGAGGGAGGTGTCCCCACTGCGCTAACACGCCCGGTCATCGTCCGACGGTGACGCCGGCCTCGGGGCGCTGACTTGCGCAGGGGGTGTGTGTCGTGCCCGCGTTTGTCCTCCGGTCATCGCTCCGACGACGCGCCGGACGCTCCCGCAGGGGCCCCTGAAAAGGGTCGCGGACCGCTGTTCGCCGCACCGTGCACATGGCGTTCATGGATCGCGCCCCTTCGCCGGTCCGGCGGATGGGACTCCCTGGCCGCGGATTTAAAACCATCGCGGGCGGGAGGTCCCCGTCCGCCATCGTATATGATTGTCGTTGTGTTATTCGATTGGGACTTCACGGACCATTAAATATCCAGGATATGATACCCCACCATGGACCCGTTCACCGTAGCGATCATTCTGATAGCGCTCGGCGCAGTGTTCCTCATAATCGAGGCATTCAGCCCAGGCGCGTTCATGGTAATCCCCGGACTGGTCCTCGTCATCCTCGGGGTGGTCGGGGCCGCGTTCCCCGACATCCTGCTCTCCTGGTGGGCGCTGGCGATCGTCGTGGTCGTCGCAGTCCCGGTCACGCTCATCACCGTCAAGGGGTACCAGAGGCTGGCCGAGCCGGCTCCCCCGTCCACGACGGTGATGGACTCCCTGGTCGGCAGGACGGGCGTCGTGGTCACCGCGACCGTCCCGGGGACGATGAGGGGCAAGGTGCGCATAGACAACGACATCTGGTCCGCCACATCGGACGAGCCGATAGAGGAGGGCGCCAGGGTGACGGTAGACAGCAGCGAGGGCGTGCACGTCCACGTCAGCAGGCTGCGAGGAGGGAGCTGTCCATGGATGCATCGATAATAGGATTGGCCATTGTGGTCCTCGCGGCCATAATCATAGTGGTCCTCAGCGGGGTGAAGATCGTCCAGCCCTACGAGCAGGCGATCTACATGAGGCTGGGGAAGTTCGTAAGGGTCCTGAACCAGGGACTCAACATCGTCTGCCCGCTGATCAACCAGGTCGTGAAGCTCGACCTGCGTACCGAGGTCCTCGACGTCCCCAAGCAGGAGGTCATCACCAAGGACAACTCGCCGGTGTCCGTCGACGCTGTCATCTACATCAAGGTCACCGATCCGAAGAACGCGTTCTTCGAGGTCACCAACTATCGTCTCGCGACGGTCAACCTCGCACAGACCACCCTCAGGTCCATCATCGGAGAGATGGAGCTGGATCAGATCCTCTCCTCCAGGGAGCGCATCAACGTCAGCCTGAGGGACATCCTCGACGAGAACACAGACAAGTGGGGAGTGAAGATCGAGGCGGTGGAGATCCGCGAGGTGGATCCCGCCAGGAAGGTCAAGGATTCCATGGAGGAGCAGACCTCCGCCGAGAGGAAGAGGCGCGCGGCCATCCTGGAGGCCGACGGTCAGAAGAGGGCCGCCATCCTGGAGGCCGAGGGAAAGAAGAAGTCCATGATCCTGGAGGCCGAGGGTACCAGGCAGTCCATGATCCTGGAGGCCGAGGGAAAGAGGCTTGCCACCATCCTGGAGGGTCAGGGAGAGGCGCAGAGGCTCAGGATAATGTCCGTGGGAGCCGCCGCCATGGACTCCAAGGCCATGTCCGTGCTGTCGATGCAGACCCTGCAGGAGGTCGGAAAGGGCGAGTCGTCCAAGTTCTTCTTCCCCATGGAGCTCACGAAGCTCGTCGATGGGATCTCTGACTACATCGGCACAGCCTCCAAGATCCCGGACCGTCCGGTGTCCGACATGAGCGACATCGAGAGGGCCGTCGGGAGCGCGGACGAGATTCTAGGCCCGATACCGTCCCCCGACGAGATAAAGGCCGAGACCGAGAAGGTCGACAGCCAGGTCCGCGAGGACATGGACGGGGTGGACGAGGTCATCGCCCGTAAGCCCCGCGAGTGAAGCATAATCAAAACAGGGGGCCAGGCCCCCTTTTCATCTTCTGTTGCGGTCGTCCCTGAACATGTTGTTGATGTGGGACGCGTCGCAGAACGGCATGTCTCCCGACACGCCGCATCTGCATAGGACCGTGCGTCCCCTTGATTCGTAGACGAACCCGTCTGATCCGACGATCGGGATGCCGCCCATCACGTACAGGCCGCCCGACACGCGGTTCTCCGGGTCCTGGACGACCCATATGGCGGGCTCGGGCACATGGTCGGTCGGGACCCCGTCCTCTATGACCGAGAGGCGCCCTGAGGGGCATTCGACGACGGCGCGGACGATCTCGTCCCTGATCTCGGGGTCATCGGAGCGGGGGAGCATCTTCCACGGCGTGCCCTCCGCACGGTGGCAGAATCTGGACAGAGAGCAGCGCATATCATCGCCGATGACCATCCCCGGTCCCTCGATACGCTGGCACCTCTCGGCGTACGGGCGGCGGTCCGCCTTCTCCTTACCCTTGAACCTCTTGTGGGATCCCCCGTCACAGAACGGGGCGTCCTTGGTCCTCCCGCATCTGCAGAGCGCATAGGTCTCGCCGTGAGGGATCTCCCTGACGTCCTCCCATACGTAGAGGCCGCCCCGGCGGACGATCCTCTTCTCGAATAGGGGCACGTTACCGCGGACTATGTACGGACCTCCATCGGTTATCGTGATGCTCATACCGTCGGACATGCGCATGTCTCGGGGTGTGCACGGATAAAGATGGCGGTCGGAAGAGACGGGGATCCCCATGTTCCGGCCGCCATCCGATCGTCTGAAGGGAGGTACGGGCCGCACCTCACACGTCTATGCATTCCCTGAGCATCTCGGAGACCTCCCTGGCGGCGGTGCGGGCCTTCGTGTCGTTGGCCTGGATGTAGCATCTGAGGGTCGTGTCCACGCTGGAATGCCTCATGAGGCACTTCACTGTCTGGAGGTCCGCCGCGATCTCATAGTACAGCGTGGTCGCGTACAGCCTCCTCAGGGAATGGGTTGTGACCTCTATCCCGCAGCACCGCCCCAGCTCCTTCACGGCGTCGGAGACCTGTTGAGGTGTCGCCCTGGACCATTGGCCCCGGCGTGACCTCGTCTGGATCAGGAATCCGTCCCCGGAGTCCGGCATCACGGTGGACTTCCACCTGCGGTACCTCTCGATCTCCTCCCTGACGATGGCCGGCATGTAGGCGTTGATCACGAGCCCCTCGTTTCCGTGACCCTTCCCATGGATGACCAGGTGCCCGCTGCAGACGTCCTCGTCCGTCAGAGCGAGCATCTCCACCCTGCGGAGCCCCATCATCCCCCCCAGCACGAGGATGATCCGCTGGAACGGCGTGGCGTTGTGTATGAGCACCGCGTAGTCCTGGCGGTCGATGAACACACGGTTGCGGACCTCGCGGTTCCTGAGGATGTCCGCCTGCTTCACCACGTCCCTGCCCGTGTAGAACTGGACGAACCCCGCGAGGTTCCGGAGGTAGCCCTGGCGGACCTCCTCCTTGACGGTCAGGTTCTCCCAGAGGTAGTGCACGTCGTCGGTGCTGATGTCCTCGGCGAGCGTCGACCTGTGGTCGCGCATGAGGCAGGCGAAGCACTGCCTCAGGCCGTTGCGGTAGCAGATTATGGTGGATTCCTTCCTTCCCTTGCGGCGGAGCGTGGAAAGGTACGACTCCGCCTGGATTCCGATGTCCAAACCAGACAAGTAATCACCGCCGCCCCCGTCGGGCGGCGGTTTGTGAACAATTCGGTGCCTGGTTCGGCAAATGTGTACGAAACAGACGAATCTTCAGGCTCGGACGAACCTGACTGCTGTGCCGTAGGCGATGATCTCCGCCGCTCCGGCCGCGACCGCGGACGTCGAGTAGCGCATCATCACGATGGCGTCGGCTCCCATCCTCTCGGCCTCCTCCACCATCCTCTTGGTGGCGATGGCGCGGGACTCGTTCATCATCTCGGTGTACGTGGTCAGCTCCCCGCCGACCATGGACTTCAGTCCCTGGCCGATGTCGCGGGCGATGTTCTTCGTCTGGACCATGTTCCCCTTCACGACCCCGAGGATCTCGTACTGCCTCCCGGGGACGTTCTCAGTAGTCGTCAACAGCATCGTCCAATCCCTCCCTGATCTCCTTCAGCCTCTCGACGGAGTAGTACGCCATGGCGCACGCCAGCGCGATGTAGACCACGGCGACGAGGATGGTGAGGACCAGCGGTGCCTCGAGGACAAAGTACATGACGGGTATCGTCACGCACAAGAGTATGAAGAGCACGGCGATGACTATGACTGCCGTGCGCTTCAGCGCATTCCCATCCATGGATGGGGCATAGCGCCCGATGACTTTAATCCGTCGACCGATTCCCTTAACTAACCTCCTGATATAGCCGGGGTGCCGGGAGACGGAGGACGGCCGACGGTAGTCGCAAGGCAGCTGAGGAAGTTCCCTCCTCCAAGGGCGAGGTGGATCCGGAAATCGGATACGGCGAGAGCCGTGGCAAGGGCACAGAAACGACACAGACCCGGTAGACAGGATGATCCATTGGATGGTGACGTTCCCGGGGATTTGGTGAAACGGCGACTCCCCACCGGAGCAAGTCCGCACAGCGGGGCAGACCGGCCCGGGACCCGCGGGTAGGACGCGAAGTTGAATGCCGTCTGAAACAGAAGGGGGGCTACTACCGCCACCCGGCACCCATCGGAGAATAAGCATGCTGGAGCTCAAGCACCGTCCCAAGTACGCACGTGAAACGGGGATACGCGCGGTCCCTCCGGAGGAGACCCTCGCCAGGGTCCTCCCCCTTCTGGGCACCGCCGGTCTCGGCGAGCCCGAGGACATAACGTCGAAGGACGAGATTGGGATCCCGGTGTTCTCCGTGGACCGCATGGAGACCGCGATGGGGGTCCCCAAGTACTACAACGGGAAGGGCGTGACCCGCGAGCAGGCCGAGGCCTCCGCGGTCATGGAGTCGATCGAGCGCTACAGCGCCGAACCGCGCGAGGACGACGAGGTCGTCTTCGGCACCTACGAGCAGGCATGCGACGTCATGGCAACCATCCCGCCGGCGGACATGATCCTGCCGATCTGGGCCCTCGACAACCTCCAGGGTGCGGAGATCGCATGGACCGAGGGTTGGGACATCCTCAGAGGGGAGCGCGTGTGGGTGCCCGCATGCGCGGTGTTCTACCCGTACATCCCCGACACGGACCTGCAGCTCTTCAAGTACCACACCAACGGCCTCGCGTCGGGCAACAACATGGAGGAGGCGGTCCTCCACGCGACCTTCGAGCTCGTCGAGAGGGATGCATGGTCCATCGCGGAGTACAGGAACCTCTCCGTACCCGATGTGATCGCCGATCCGGATTCCCTTCCAGGGAAGCTGATTGCGAGGTTCGCGGAGCACGGGGTCGAGGTCCATCTTAAGGACCTGACATGCGACACAGGCATTCCCACCATCGGTGCCGCGGCCGACGATGTGGCCACCAGGGATCCGGAGATGCTGACCATTGGTGTCGGTACCCATCTTGATCCCGAGATCGCCGCCATCAGGGCGATCACCGAGGTGGCGCAGAGCAGGGCCACCCACAGGGACGGCAAGAAGATCAACGCCCAGCTCCAGAGGGCGACAGTCCAGATGGGGTACGAGAGGGTGAAGGAGCTCAACCGCCTGTGGTTCGGTGAGGGGAGGGGCTCTGTGAGCCTGTCCGACATCCCCGACGGGTCCACCGACGACGTCCTCGATGACATAGAGGTGGTCCTGGGCAGGCTGGTGGACGCGGGGTTCGACCGCGTCGTCGCCGTTGACCTGACCCGTCCCGAGCTGGAAGTCCCCGTCGTCAGGATGGTCATACCCGGCATGGAGGTCTGGACCATGGACGCCGACCGCGAGGGCGGAAGGCTCAGGGGCATGTGGCCCCCGCAGTGACGATAGCATCTAATCGGATGCCGTCATCGGGTCATCCATGGCAGGGCGCTACAGGGCCGTCGGATTCGACATGGACGGCACCTTCCTCAGGACTCACGTGGACTACGACAGGCTGAACAACGTAGACCGCACGGTGCTGGAGCGCCACGGCATACCCTTCGACGAGATAGATTTCGGTGGGAGGGCGAAGAGGCTCAGGACGCCGATACGCCTCTGGCTGGAGGCCAACGGTCGCGGTTCCGAGTGGGATGCCATCAATTCCGAGATCGACGATCTGGCCACCGAGTGCGAGTGCGAGTTCGTCGATGAGGCGGAGCCGTTCCCGGGAAACGTCGAGGCCCTGGAGGAGATCCGCGCGATGGGCCTGAAGACGGGCATCCTGACCCGCGGGAGCCTCGAGTACGCGCGCAGGGCGCTGGGACCCCTCTTCGGGGATTTCGACGCCGTGATGGGCAGGGACCACACCTTCTACGATGATGCGAAGCCGTCGCCCAAGGCGATGATGGATTTCGCCGGTCTCCTCGGAGTCCGTCCGGAGGAGATCCTGTACGTCGGCGACAACCTGACCGACTGGCATTCCGCGCGCGATGCGGGGGCGGACTACGTCGGGGTTCTCACCGGCACCTGCACCCGCGAGGACTGGCTGGCCGACTTCCCGGGTATGACCGTGGTGGACTCGGTCGCCGACATCCCCGATGTGCTGAGGTCCAGGGGTTACCGATCCCAAATCCTCCGTCCCGCCGGCGGCGCATGTTCCGATGCGGAGTCGTAGCGATACTGCTTCCGGATGCGTAATAGAATGATCATCGGCCCCCGAGGGGGCCGTAAGGATGTTTGTGGCGGGCTCGCGCCCGCCACGGGATCACTGGGTTCCGTCTCCCAGTGTGTGGACCCTGTCGAGGTTCTTGATGTGCTCGAGGTCGTCGTACCTGAACCTGGCGAGGTTCTTCTCGAAGGTCTTGTCGGCCGGGAAGAGCTTCTTGACGGTCTGGATGAGCATGCTGCCCATGGACATGAGGGTCTTGTTCATGTCCACTCCGAACCTAGTCATTCCGCAGGTGACGTGGCCGGGGTTGACGACGTCGTGCGGGTCGAGCACGGTCTTGAGCTCCCTGAGCATGTCGGCGGTGTCGTGGTTGTGGATGACGTCGGTCATCCAGGCGAAGAACACTCCGAATCCGGTGGACCTGCCTCCGTACCTGGCGGCGACGTCGCCCAGGTAGAAGTTGAATCCGAAGGAGAGCATTCCGGTGAGCATCTCGTCGTCCTTGAAGTAGTAGGGCATCCAGAGGGCGGTGCTCCTGTCGACCATGACGCCGATGACCCCTCCGGCCTCCATCTTCATCTCCTCGAAGCCCTTGTAGCAGTCACCCGCGAACTGGCCCCAGTTGATGGTGGGGACGATGACCTCGGCGGGGATCTCTCCGACTCCGACCTTCCTGGCCCTGAACTCGTAGCACCTCTCCTCCCACTCGTGCTCGGCGATCTCGTTCGCGATCTTCCTTCCGCCGGCGGCCTCGGCCATGGCGGTGACGGCGGCCTCCTCGAGGTCGTTGTGGGCCTCGTCTCCCTGGAGGGTGACGAGCCACAGGTTCTTCACGTCGGGGGCGTGGACGCCGGCCCTGTGCTGGTTCTGGAAGTGCAGGTAGTCGGACCAGGCGATGTGGAGGGGCTTCACGGACGGGTGGTTGACGAGGGCCTGCATGGGGCCGTCGATGTCCGCGAGGTTGTCGAACTCGTATGCGAGGCACCTGATCTGTCCCATGGGGTGGAGCCTCATGGTGAAGGTGACGGCGTATCCGAGGGTCCCCTCGCATCCGGAGAAGAACTGGTTCAGGTTGAACGAGGCGCGGTAGGATCCCACGTCGTCCCATCCGGTGGTGACGATGGATCCGTCGTCGACGACGATCTCCGCGTTGACGACGTTCTCCCTGGCTGAGCCGTACTTGTAGGAGCCGATTCCCATTCCGTTGGTGTTGTACCAGGCGCCGATGGTGGCGGAGGGGAACGAGGACGGGTAGGATCCGATGATGTAGCCCTTCTTCATGCACGCCTCCAGCAGGTTCTTCCAGGTGCATCCGGCCTGGACCTTGACGACGAGGTTCTCCTCGTCGATGCTGATGACATGGTTCATCTTGGACGGCATGTCCAGGACGATTCCCTTCGCGGTGGGCATGCATCCGCCGAGACCCCAGGACCCGTTGCCCCTGGGGGTGAGCGCGACGCCGTTCTCGTAGGCGAGCTTGGCGATCTTGGAGACCTGCTCCAGGGTGCTGGGCCTTACGACGACGTCGGGCATGTTGTTGAAGGCGAGGCCGGCCTCCTTCGGGAGGGGGGCCATGTCGTGGCTGTACAGGATGCGGTCCATGCCGGTGGTGGTGATGTTCTTGTCACCGACGATGGCCTTCAGGGCGGAGATGATCCTCTCGTCGACGGTCCTGTCGAGCTTGGGCTCCTCGACCTCGGCGCCGAGGAATCCGCTCTCGATCCTCCTGATGAAGTCCTTGGTGGGCTCGTCCCTGTACTTGCTGGGGCACCTGATGCTGGCGCGTCCGCCGAGCTCCTCGGCCTTGTCCGCGGCTGCCTCGTACTTGTCCTCTCCGACGTCACCGGTCAGCTTGACGCAGGCGGTGCTCTTGTCGGGGATGTTTCCGGCGATGTTGAAGTCGGCGATGCCGTTGGCGGCGGCGACGAAGGCGTCCATGTTCCTGAGGGGGACGTAGAAGGTGGCCGCGTCGGGGTTGACGCAGGCGCCGACCGCGATGTTGCCGAACTTGTCGTCCGCGACGGACTGGTCCTCCTTCACGGCTCCGACGCCTGTCATGATCTCGTCTGCCTGCTGGAGGTCGAGGTCCACGAACTCCTCGGCGCCCTGGAAGGCCATGACGCAGACGGGTCCGTTGAAGGAGATCTGGAGAGGCTTGAGGGACGGGTGGTGGGCGATGGTCTGGAAGGCCTCCTGCATCTTCCCGGAGTCGGGGAGGGAGTAGGCCACGGCCTTGGTGACGCCCTTGGGGTGCATCCTGAAGGTGACCTCGGAGACGATGGCGAGCCTTCCTGAGGAGGCGCACAGGGTCTGGATGAGGTTGTACCCGCTCATGTAGTAGCCGATCTTGTCGAATCCGGTCTCGAGGACTCCGCCCTCGTAGTCGACGGCGATGATGTTGTAGACGCTGTCCTTGACGGTGCCGTACTTGAAGGAGCCGATTCCAGCATCCTCGGTGTAGATCCAGTCCTCGACGGTGGGGTCCGCTCCGGCGGGGACGACGCCGATGGTGAACCCGGCCTCGTCGACGGCCTTCATGAGGGCGTGGAACTTGCATCCGGCCTGGGCCTTGACGGTCATGTGCTCGGCGTCGACGTCGATGATGCCGTTCATCTCGGACATGTCGACGAGGATGCCGCCGTCATCGGTGTGGGATCCCTTCTTGGAGAGGGGGGTCACGGAGCATCCGTGGGAGAAGGCGCTCGCGACGGCGGCGCTGAGCTCCTCGTTGTTGACGGGGGTCACGATGACCCTTCCGTCCTCTTCCCTGATCTTGGCGCTGCCGATGAGGGAGGCGATGTGCTCGACCCCCTCCTCGCTGATTTTGACGTTTTTGATGTTCTTCATTGAACGAACCTCCGCTCTCGCGGCATTCACGGAGCGAGACACGTATCCGCGCGTTATAAGGGTTTCCCGTCGGGAAAAGAAATGAGATTATATGAGATAAGACGGGCGGCGTCGACGAGTCTGGCTATGGAGCCGGGGTCAGCCCGGAACAGGTGTGTAGCGCAACTGCAGTCGGAGCATCCGAAACCTTTCGCGGCGCACGTCATCCCGCTGTTCGCGGCCATGCGGGCGAGCTCGCACTCGGGTACGAAATCGGGATGCGATTCGTAGGCGCGGACGTCAGCGGCCTCTGCCACCAGATAGTCGACATGCCATCTGTGGACCTTGTCCCTGGTCAGATGCCGGCGGAGCCTCTGGTCCAGGCCGCCCATGGCGCTCCCCACGTAGCAGTACGTCCCGGCCGGAAAATGAAGGGTTCCGAGGGCCCCGACCGCGATGTCGCGGTCGGAGTCCAGGGTAATTGCGAGGACGTACGTCCCCTTGCGTTTCATCACTGGGCTTTCCTGCGGTCCTCGTCCTCGATCTGGGAGCGGGACTTGATGCGGATCAGGACGCTGCTGTCGTCGATCTTAGACGGGGTGATGTCGGCTATCTCGCCGAGCCTCCTGCCGTAGATCATGACGTTCTCCAGGTACTCCCTGTGCTCGGCGTACGGGATCTTGATCCTCAGTCCGTCGAGATGAAGCACCATCGGTGCGGGGCGCAGGCACATGTTGATCGGCTCGTACGATTCGAGCACCTGCTTGATCTCCGCCGGGTGGACGAAGAGCGGGTCCTCCTCCAGGCTGCGGCTCTTGTCCCTCAGGATCCTCTCCATGGCGTCGACGATCTCGTTGAGCTTGTCCCTCTCCTCGACCGATCTCATCCTTGAGGCCTTGCGTCCGACACCGGACACGACTGCGTCGCATGTCCCCTCGATGCCCTCGGGCATGGGCCCGGAGACGAGGAGCGTGGGCACATGGATGTCCTGCATGAGGGCGGCCTTGGTCTCGACGCAGCTCTTGAAGTTGCCCATCATGAAGATGGCGCCGTCGTACTCGTCGACGATGCACCTCTCGGTCATGGAGATCTGGGAGGTGGCCTTTCCGCGTCCGCGGGCCATGCCCATGACGACTGTGACGGCGCCGTTCCTCCTGAGGATCTCGGCTATGTCGCAGATAGGGTGGGGCATGTGGTGCCTTCCCAGGGTGGGGCCGATGACCGCGATCTCGGTGCCCGCCAGGGGCACGTTGCGGACCTCCCCTCCGATGTCCCTGCAGACGGCCTCGACGGCCTGCCTGTCCTCCTCGGGGACGGACATGATGACGGTGAGCATCTGCGCGCTGCGGATCTTCTGCAGCACGACGCCTCCGACGTCCTCGATGATCTCGTAGAGCTCGTCGGAGCGGTAGACTCCTCCGTCGTACATCAGGACCTCAAACATCGGCGGAACCTCCCATGAGCACGTGCTCCTCCCTTCCGGCCGCGACCATCTCCGGGGTGAGTATCTCCTCGGTGGCCACCACGGTGATGACGTTGTCGGTCATCATCGTCTTGCGGTTTTTGATGCCCTCGGGCATCGTCCTCCAGACGGCGCCCATGAGCTCCCTCCTGTCCTCCTCGCCGGAGGTGATCGTGATCCCGGCGACGGCCTCCTCCTCGGCGCCGGTGACGTCGAGGTCGAACCTGTTCTGCTGGGTCACTCCCTGCCTCCCGTACCTGTTGAACAGGGCGGTGAGGATGTCGGGGGCATAGCGCTCCTCGGTGATGGTGACGTGGACCCCTCCGACCTCCTTCCTGACGGTGGCGATGTCGCCCACGGTCTTGGGGCCGGGGGCGGCCTTCAGCACGATGGTGAAGATGAACAGCGGGGTCTCCGGCCTCAGCACGAGCCTGACGCGGTCGATGAGGACGGCCTTGTTCAGGTCGCTCATGATCTCGTCGAACAGCTTGGCATAGGCGTCCCTGCCGTACGGGTCCTCACCTACAATCTCGATGTCCATCGGTATCCCTCACAGGAATCCGGAGCTCAGCAGGGCGCCGCCGACGGCACCGATGTACTGCGAGTCGGGCGGGACGATAGGGCGCTCCCCGAGGACCTCCCCGACCTGGGTGACCAGTCCGGAGATGAGCGAGGTCCCTCCGACCTCGATGATGGGGTGCCTGACGTCGATCTCCTGGAGCTGCTGCTCGTACACCTGCTCGGCGACGGAGTGGCAGGCGGCGGCCGCGACGTCCTCGAAGCTCTTCCCCTCTCCGAGGGTGGTGACCAGGTCCTGGATACCGAAGACGGAGCAGTAGGAGTTCATCTTGGCGTTGCGCCAGTTGCCCTTGTCCGCCAGCGCACCGAGCTCGGTGACGTCGATCTTGAGCCTCCTGGCGGTCATCTCGAGGAACCTTCCGGATGCTCCGGCGCAGATGCCTCCCATTGTGAAGTTGTCCGGGACGCCGTCCCTGACGGTGATGGCCTTGTTGTCCATACCGCCGATGTCGATGATGGTGGCCTCGCCCCTCTGCCTGTCCGCGAGCCAGACGGCGCCCTTGGAGTTGACCGTGAGCTCCTCCTGGACCAGCTTGGCCCCGAAGTGCTCCCCGAGGGTGAACCTGCCGTATCCGGTGGTCCCGATGGCCTCGACCTGCTTCATCTCGATGCCCGCCATCTCCAGGGCGTTGTTCAGCACCTGGGTGGCCGACTGGATGACGTCGCCCGAGGGGGTCCAGTCCTTGCCGATGATCTTGTTGTTCTCCATGACGACGGCCTTGGTGGTCGACGACCCGGAGTCCAGGCCTACGGTGATGCCGGTCTGCCTCTCCCTGGCGAGGAGCTCCTTCCTGGAGACGATGGTGACGAGGGCCTCCATCCTCGTGAGGAGCTGGGACGCCTTGAGCCTCTCCGTGAACGAGTAGGTGACCACGGGGAGACGGGTGTTCTCCTGGATGAACCTCCTGAGCTCGTTCCTGATGAGGGCGGCCTCGGCGCACCTGAAGCATGTGGTGATGAACACCGCGTCCGCGTCGTACTTCTCGTCGGCCAGTGCGGCGGCGCGGGCGATCATGAGCTTGAGCTGCGGGGAGCGCGGGGTGAATCCGAACCTCCTGACGGCGTCGTCTATGTCCGCGGCGGAAACGTCGGGGTACACGATCTTGGCCCCGACGGACCTGGCCGCCTTCTCGATCTCGTACTGGACGCTGCTGTACTCGGTCCCGCACGAGAGCTGTGCAATCTTGATGGTCACTGAAGTCCCTCCAGGAATTCCTTCGTCTGCGCGACGAAGTTGGTCGCCTGCTCGTCATCCTCGGGGTAGCTGACGTGGAGGGCGGGGATGCCGCGCCTCTTGATCAGGTACTTGACCATGAGGTTGGACCTCTCGCATCCGACGCAGCCGAAGCTGTAGGGGCAGTCGTCCATGATGATGGCCGCATCGGCCTCCTCGATCATGGGGCCCCAGAGTGCGAGCCTCCCGCGGATGCCGGAGGGGACCTCCACACCGGCGTACTTGAGTCCCTTGACGACGTCGTCCAGGGACACGTTCATCGGAGGCATGTCTACCTCCAGGTTGTCTACCCTCTCCTGAATCGCCGCCATGGCGCTGAGCGGCTGGTGACCGAACCTCTCCACGAGGTCGTAGAGTACCAGGCTGTTTGGCGGATCTATGAACACCTTCATCGCTGAGCCTCGCAGATCTTCTTGAAGTCGTTTACGGGAATGCGTTTCTTCTCGGCGGGCGGAACGTACTTCGCCCCCTTCTCGACCTCCTCGAGGCCGTGCTGTATCCTGGGGAGGAGCGACCACTCCTCCTCCAGCTGTGCGTAACCGGGTCTGGTGCCGTGCTGTGCCCTGCATCTCACGGGGTCGCTGCACCTGTAGGCCCTGACCTTGGAGAAGACCTCGTTGGGATACCTCTCCCTGACGCGGGAGAGCACCTCGCGCGCGGTCTCCGCGGAGGCCTCGATGAGGCATCCGTAGCAGGTCTCCTTCACCGTGACGGTGAGGCCGAACGAGTGGACCATGCGGACCAGCTGGTCCGGTGTGAGCATGGAGCTCGGCGAAATCATGAGGAGCCTGGTCTCCCTCTCTGCGCTCATATCTCTTCCTCCGTGATGTAGACGACGTCGTCCTCCTCCAGGTCCTTCATGAGCCTGTCGAGGTCGTCGTCGAACTTCCCGACTATGTTGGTACCGTACCCCTCCTCTCCGGTGGGGCCGAACTCCTTGCTGTCCTCCAGCCTGATGCCGATGAGTCCGTGGTGGGGCCTGGCCTGGTTCGTCAGGCCGATGTCCCCGCGCTTGACGCGCTTGAACGGGTCCTGGGGGTACAGGTTCTTCCCGCGGACCTCGTCCCCGTAGAACGTGACCATGGGGAGCCCCTCGAAGGTGAACTGCACCTTCAGGGTGCCGATGGGCTTGTGGCTGAGGCCGGTGACCTTCCTGAAGTAGTGGGCGCTGACGGCGTCCTTGTCGTTGACCTTGATCTTGAAGACCTTCTCCCTGGGGATTCCGAATATCTCCACCTCGCCGTTGGCGATGGCCTCGAGGGTCCTCTCGGGGGTCTGCTCCACGATTATCGCGTCGTCGGCCACGTCCCCGGTGCGGCACGGGTAGATGCCCCTGCCCCTGAGGAACGCCTCGCCCTCGGCCATGGTCATGCCGACGGCCAGCGCCCTGGCGGGCTCGGCGACGACGGTGACCATGGAGTCCTTCGGCGCGTACCTCATGATGGCGCGGCCCTGGGACACGGTACCCGCGGTGTTGTGGACCTCGGAGAGCTGGCGCCTCTCCCTGTAGACGTAGAGGCGGCCCTTGCCGATGCCGTCGTTCCTGACGGTCACCGCGCCGACCTCCCTGACGCCGATGTCCTCGACGGGTATGTCCACGTCCAGGTCGTCGGAGCAGGCGGCGAAGCTGCCGGTCGACTCGGTGATGTTCATGTATCCGCGGGACGCGAGGATGAGCGCGTGCTCTGCGGATATGGGGGAGCGGTGGTCCAGGGTGAGGCCCATGTAGGTCTCGATCCTGTAGCCGTCCTCCAGCTTGTAGGTCAGATCGGACGTGACGTCCACGTTCTCCCTGCTGGTCTCGGACATCATCGGGCGGACGGACCTGATGCCGTCGCCCTCCCTGATGTGGTCGAGGATGTGCCTTCCGACGGTGATCCTGCCGATGACAGCCTGCCCGGCCCCGTAGGACCCGGTGTGGTTGTCCCTGGCGATCATCATGTAGGTGGTGTGGTTGTCGAATCCACCCAGAGCCAGGAAGCAGTCGTACGTGCGGTAGCGGTACTCGCCCCTGTCCGTAGGGAGGTCCGTGGGGAAGCTTCCGAAGGAGGCGATGTCGTGCGTGACCCATCTGGCGGTGACGCCCTCCATGCCCATGGCGATGGACCTCCACATCTCGGCTTCGGGGGTCTCGTTGAGGCGGAGGACCATGGTTCCCGCATCGGTCTCGATCTCGAAGTCCCTGGTCTCCTTGACCACGCGCTCCTCGGAGAGGTGGATCGCGATGAGGGACCCCTTGACGTAGGGCTCCCCCGCTATGGCCGTCTTGAGGGTCGCACCGGACCTCAGCTTCTTCTCGACGCCGTTGACGGTGACCTTCATCTGGATCCCTCCGGCAGCATGGACTGCACCTTGGACACGATCTCGTCGAGCTTGTCCTGGGTGGTGGTGACCCCCCTGACCACGCCAGTCACGATCTCCACGATCTCGCCCTTGGTCTGGATCTTGTCGTCCGGGGGCATGACGCGGGACGTCTTCACGCCGATGGCGGCGAAGTCCTCGAAGTCCACCGGACACTGGGCCACGATGATGGCGGGGATGTCGACGTTCCTGAGGATGAGCCTCGCCTTGTAGATGATGTGCATGCGCACGTTGCCCAGGTGGATCAGAGCGACCTTGAACTGCTGGATGCGCTCCGCCTCGATGGGGTCGAGGCCGAAGTACGACCCGGTCGTCATGTCGGGGGCGTCCGACGGGACGCCGGACCCGGCGTTCACGACGAGGACGCTGGTGTCGATCCCCTCCTCCCTGAGGGCGTAGGTGATCTCGCAGACGGGCTTGGTGATGTGCCTCCTGCCGGGACCCATGGCTATGGCCACGACGTCCCTCCCGGACTCGGAGATGGTGGCCCTCATGGCCAGGCCGCCTCCGACGCCGAGTCCCATCGATTCCCTGCATTCCACGAAGCTGAGGTACCTCCCCATCTTCTGTTTCATGCTCATTCACCTTCCGGCACGGGCTCCATACTGAACTCCTCGAGGACCTCCTTCGGCTCCCCGAGGCACACGACCCTGCCTCCCTTCATGAAGGCGGCGCGGTCGCAGCAGTTCATGACGAAGTCCATGTCGTGGCTGACGACCAGGAAGGTCTCTCCGAGGGTCTCCCTGGCGCGGATGACGGACTTCGCCACGATGGTCTTGGTGATCGGGTCCATGGTTCCGGTGGGCTCGTCCAGCACGATGATGCGGGGTTCCTTGATCAGGACCTGGGCGAAGGCGATCCTCTGCTGCTCGCCGACGGACAGGGAGTCCGGGTAGGCGTAGAGGATGTTCTCGATGTTCGACTTGTCGAATCCGACGCTCACCAGCACCTGGATGGCCTTGATCTTGGCGAGCTCCGCGGGCATCTTCATGCCGATGCAGGTGCTCAGGTTCTGGAGGATGGTGTCGAACGGGTAGAGGGTGTACTCCTGGTGGAGGAACCCGATGTACGGGGTCGCCCTTCCCTTGCCGGCGAATCCGCTCTCGGACATGTCGATCCAGTCGTCGCCGATCTTGATCTTGACGGAGCCGGAGGTCGCGGGGGTCATTCCGGCGATCATCCTGGAGGTGGTGGTCTTGCCTGCTCCGGAGTATCCGACCAGGGCGAAGATCTCCCTCTCCCTGATCTCGAAGCTCACGCCGTCCACGGCCTTGACGACTCCTCTGACGACGGAGAAGTAGTGCTTCTTGGCGTCCTCCAGCACGATGAGCGGGTCGCCAAGGATGCCCTCCTGCTTCTTCTCGTCGAAGTGGTAGTCCTTCATGAAGGTCTGGCACACGTCCTTGGGGGTCCCGTGCTCCAGGGTCTTCCCTCCGTCGAGGAGGACGGCGTCGTCCCCCATCCTCTCGATGGCCTCGGGCCAGTGAGATGCGAAGACCATGCAGATGCCGTTGTTCCTGACGTAGTCGACGAGACCCTTGTGGACGATCTCGGCGGTGGTGGGGTCCAGCGTTCCGGTGGGCTCGTCGGCGAGGAAGAACAGCGGTTCCTTGGCCAGCTGCCTCGCCATGACGACCCTCTGCTTCTCCCCTCCGGAAAGGTCCCTGGCGATGTGCGTGGTCCTGTGGGTCATGTTGACTAGCTCGAGCAGCTCGATGGCGCGCCTGGTCCTGGCCTCGCCGGTGATGTCGGCGGGGATGGCTTCCATGACGTTCTCGACCACGGACATGTCTCCGAACAGGGCGAAGGTCCTCTGGAGCATGATGGCGACGCGGGCCTTGACCGCCTGTCTCAGGCTGTCGTCCGGTTTGAGGGACCAGTAGTCGACGGCGAGTTTCTCCGTCTCGCCTCCGCACTTGCTGCAGGGCTTCCCCGCGATCGGGAGGTCCAGGTTGCCGCACTTGCAGCAACGGTTGACGTTGTAGATGACCCGACCCTCGTCCGGGGCGTATTCCTCGCTGCCCCTGAGCATGTGGATCAGGACGCTCTTACCGGCTGCGCTCTTGCCAATCAGACCGAGGATCTTCCCGGTCGACAGCGTGGCGCTGAAGTTGTCGAGGACGCGCCTTCCGTCGAAGGTCTTCGATACGTTCTCGATGACCAGAAGTTCTGCCGACTCTTGAGCCATGAACCGCCCAACCCATGGGCCAATATAAACTATCTTGGAACAACCCGAACGGTAAGTGCGCGTTAACCTTGTTTAGACGGACTGCCCCGATTGGGATAAAACGGTTCAATACACTAACAAGTATACATTAGTTAACATAATGCTCATATATTGGATACATGGTGCATCCAACGATGATGCAGAAGTCCGGACGGTTGGGCGGACCGGTCCCGAAATTCAACGATTACCATATCTGGAAGGCCCTCCAGTGCCTCGACGAGAGCCAGCCGGTCGGCAGGAAGAGGCTGTCCCAGCACCTCGGGATAGGCGAGGGCAGCACGAGGACGATCCTCTCGCAGCTCCAGGACCAGGGCATGATAACCATCGGCAAGAGCGGGATCCTGCTCACCGACCGTGGTGCCGACATCAAGAGGAACTACCACATGGACATCGCCCCGATCTCCATAAGCGACCTGACCATCGGCGACCACGACTGCGCCGTCCGCGTTCCCAAGAAGGCAGGGAGCGTGAAGTTCGGCTGCGAGGAGAGGGACGCCGCGATACGCTCCGGTGCGACAGGCGCGACCACCCTGGTGTACACGGACGGGAGGCTCATCTTCCCGGGTTCGGACTATCCCGTGGAGGAGGCCCTCTCGAGCAAGATCTCCGCCCTGTTCGCCCTGAAGAACGAGGATGTGATCATCATCGGCACCGGCCCCACCGCCGAGATTGCTGAGCTCGGAGCGGTCACCGCGGGTCTGGCCATCATGGGTGGCATGCAGGTCAACCGCGACCTGAAGGACATCCTCACCCCCAAGAACACGGGGAACGAGCTGATATCCCTGGCATTCGCCATCCACGACCTCGTCGGAGGCCTCCCCGTATGCGCCAAGAGCAGGGACAATCTCGGAATAAGGATCGAGAACGGCGCCGTCATCGACAACGCCTACACCGGACAGGTCCTGGAGGAGGTCATAAACGTCGGTACGACAATCCGCAAGATCGCGACGTCCGGTCCGTACAAGGGCATAAGGGTCATCGTCACGCCGATAGAGCTCGACAACCGCATCATCGCGGCCATCGGCGTGGTGGATATCAGGACAATGGCAGGAATTAACAATCTGATTAGGCTGAGGAGTGATGACAATGACTGACTGCAGAGTATGCGTCGATGCTGGGGTCTGCAAGATGAAGACCCTGATAACCGCCAAGGACAACGGGATGGGTCTCATCGAGATCGACATCAAGAGCGACTGCCCGAACATCCTCAAGATGTCCTGGAAGCTCGAACCCATGAGCCCCTATGCCGAGGTAGAGGCGCCCTTCGACAAATCATCCGTCTACAAGCTCGCCGCCAACGCCATCCCCCACACGGCCTGTCCCGTCCCCGCGGGCATCGTCAAGGCGCTCGAGGTGGCCGGCGACCTCGGTCTCAAGAGGGACTCGGTCATCCGCTTCGTCGAGGACGGAGAGGAAGTCGAGCTCAAATGATCCAGGGTGATGAACATGACAATCGACATAGATGCGCCGGGAGACGAGCAGCTCGAGATCGTCCGCGGTCTCAGGGGCGTCGTCCACGCGTTCTATCTGGACGCGGACATCCTCAACCAGGTCAAGGAAGAGGAGGCAAAGGTCCGCGCCATGGGGAACATTGACGTCGACAACGAGGGGTTCAACCAGGCCCTCGATCGCGAATGCGTCATATGCATCGTCAAGGACCCCAGGTTCAGGCCTCCGCCGGAGCCCACCGTCATCCTCCTGTCCGGCAACGGGGAGGTCATCGGCGAGGAGGTGTTCCCGTTCACGGCGCAGAAGTACGCCGACAAGCAGGATGTCGTCTGGCTCTCGGACGGCTTCATACTGTTCCCGACCGTAAAGGCCGACGGAGGGGAGACGTTCATCATGCCCCCTGTGTCGTTCCCCGAGCTCAACCCCTCCAACGGATGCAGGGATGTGATCTCCTGCAGTCCCGCCCCCACGTGCGACCTGATGATCAGGAAGTACTACGGGATGGAGGACAACCCGAAGCTCGCCTCGGTGCTGGTGGCATTCAACAGGCTCAAGCCCGGGGAGTCCGCCCCCGACCTTGACGAGTCCATCGCGGCCATCAAGGCCAAGGAGGCGGCTGTCCTCGACAAGATAAACTGAGGCCTTTCGGCCTCGAGGGGCTCCGGCCCCTCGACTCACCATTCTCTGTTGGAAGATATCGTCCATCTGTTTCCGTTCCGGACATCATAGCACGGGATGGAGACATTATAGGACGCGTCTCGGATTTGGCTGTCGGGTCTCGATTTTATACGAATCCGCATTGGGCGTTTATGGCAAGTGATTGCCGATCGGAGCCGTCGTAAATCGGGAGGCCATGAGGCCGGAAACAGACGTCCGGTAGGAGGTCTGTCGATGGAAGAGCTCAGGCTACCATGGAACAACAGGGATGGCATCCTTTATGGAGGGGTGATTGCAATCATCACGGCCACCATCATGTGCGAGTTCAATCTCTGCAGGACGATGGGTGGCATGACGGTTGAGACTATCATTATGGGACTTGCGACGGTCCCGCTGCTCGTCGTGATAGTCATGTTGCTCATGACATTCATCGTCGGTCGTGTCGCTGACATGTTCGTCCGCAGGTTCACGATGCCGGGCGACAGTTTCTACACCAAGATCGTGTTCAACATCATCGCCTGCGTCCTGATGATGTCCATGATCATGACGGTGGTCGGTCCGACCGTCGGACATCTCATGGAAGGGGTGCTGACCGCTGATCCGATATTCGCATGGCCGGGGAACTGGCCCGTCAACTTCTGTGTGGCGTTCTGGGTCGAGATGCTTGTCGCCCAGCCTGCCGCACGCTATGTGATGAAGCAAAGGCACATCAGGGTTCTGAAGTCCACGGGGGCGAGAGCATGAGGGATCTAACAGTGACCATCGGAAGGCAGAACGGGAGCGGCGGCCGCGAGGTCGGGAAGGCTCTCGCGGAAAGGCTCGGGGTCGAGTGCTACGATAGGTCGGTCATAGAGGGGACTGCAGACCGCATGGGCATCCCGGTGGAAGATGCGGAGCGGATGGAGGAGAGGGCCAGGACAGGCTCGAATCTCTTCTTCGGCGGGATTCCGACGGCCAATCCCTTGTTCGAAGTGCAGAGTGATGTCATCCGCTCTTTGGCATCGAAGGGTCAGTGCGTCTTCGTCGGAAGATGTGCAGATTATGTCCTTTCTGGTCGCAATGACGTCCTCAATGTATTCATCACGGCCCCAGTGTCTGACAGAATCAGGAGGTCTGCGGAAAGGAACGGGATATCTGAGAAGGATGCCTATGCCCGTATCAGCTCGAAGGACCGGTCCAGGGATGAGTACTATCTGAGATACACTGGGAGGAGATGGGCCGATTCGTCGAACTATCATCTGACCGTGGACACAGGTCCCGTAGGCATAGATGGTGCTGTGGATCTGATACTGGCCTACATGGATCTGATGCACCGACGGCGTCTCATGCGCGGCGATTCAGATGTCACTCTATCGTCCCGACTACCGTGGCCTTCTCACTGAAGTTGCGGTCATCCGGATTCACGTCTATATCCAGATCTGATTCCATAAGTGTCGCCGTGTTGCAGTCCGCCGAAGGAAAACCCGCATTCGTCGTAGACCTGGCTCTCACTCATAGGAGCACATGGATCACATGGTCGATTCCGCATCGGAACTCCTGAAGAGGATGGAGACGCCGGGCTGGCATGGGGTTGGAGCACGGAAGCCGCGATCCTCCATGGCACATTGTCGTCGCGAGGGAACTCGAATCTCGGGGACGTTCGTGTATCTGAATCCGTCGCGTCTCTTTTCCGTATCCGGCAGTCGTAAGCGTCCCGGCCCACCATGACTTCTGCCAAGTGGGCCCGGACGTCCTGTGCGACGGTTCCTGATGTCCCTGCCTTTCTCGGCGCGTCTGTGAATGACCCTCCGTAGGGCCGTACGGCCCTTCGATGTCCAGCCTCACCGATGCCATGTCAGCGCAGCTTCAATCGCGGCCTTTTCTGTTACGCAGATCATTCCCCATCATCTCGTCTCTTGCGGATTGACCGGATGGTCGCCCATGCATCGGTTATAGGATGATTTTTCACTGTTATCTTTGTAATGCATGTTATCCACACATCGGGACAGACATGACCGTATCGGACAGAGTGGTTGAGAAGGGAGAGAGAAGGAAGGGAGGTTGCCGCAGGGTTTTGCCCCTGCGTAAGGGGTTTTGTGAAGGCAAGGGGCCCTCATCCACCTCCGGAAGGCATCATCTCGGAGGTATCGACCTCCTCGAGCTCCTTCTGGAGATCCTCCAGCGCCTGACGGCCACCGTCGGAGGACTTGCGCTCCTTGAAGGAGACCTTGATGTACTCCGACGGGTCGGCGGGGACCAGGAGGCCCGAGTCGTACCAGAGGTCGGTGAAGTCCAGTCTTGCCCAGGTCTTCCCGTCCCTCTCGCGGATCTCGGTCACCTTCCCCACAGTCGCCGTGGGGGTGTACTTCAGCAGATCTCCGACCTTCACTTTCATCAGCCCTTGATGACCGCACTGCGCTCGCCGGCGGGGACGAACTCCCTCAGGCCACCGCGTCCGATCTCCTTGGTAACATCGGCGAAGTCGAAGACCAGGGCGGGGTCGGCGAAGGCGACCCTGACGAACGGGTTGCAGGTGAAGGCGTCTCCGCGGGCGACGTGGGCCGCCTTGGGGATACCGGTGTATCCGGAGAGGTGACCGACGTTCATGGCGTAGTTCGGGTAGTTGGGTCCACGGACCTCCATGGGGAGACCCTCATCGGACCTGTAGGCGAACGAGTTGGCGGAACCGCACTGGTCCTGGAGGTCGAATCCGTAGAATCCGAGCCTTCCGGTCCTCTCTTTGTGCTGGAGCATGGAGAGGTACCAGCAGTTCAGTCCGACATCGGCGACTCCGGTGGCCATGGCTCCCGCGATACCGGTGGCGGCAGCGGAGACGGTGGCCCTCTGGGATCCACCGAAGTGGGTCTCCATGACGGCGGGGTAGCGCTCGTACATCTCGAGAGCGTACGCGTTGATGTCGTCACCGAGTTTCATGACCTCGTCCATGTTGGCGGGGTCCAGTTTGCAGAACCCTCCGTACCTGGATTTGATCTGGTCGATGGCGTAGTACACGTAGTCCTCGAGGATGTTGTCGGTGTACGCGGCGGTGGCGTACTGGGTGAATCCGACTCCACCGGACATGTATCCTCCCAGGTAGACCTGGTCGAAGACGGCGGCTCCCAGGGCGACAGCCTCGAGGGCGGCGCGGCCGGGGTCGTCGGGGTATTTCCTGTCGGACTGGGCGATGTCGGCCATGTATCCGAACGGGATTCCACCGGGCTCGTTGGGTCCACGTGCACGCCTGGCGGGCATCATGGTTCCCATGTTGAGGGACTGGTGCTTCGCGGAGTAAGCGAAGTCGGCGATGGCGGCCTCTCCGGCTGCGAGCTTGTAGGCGGAGATGAAAGCCATGGAGATCTGCATGGCGGCGTGCCTGGAGACGGTAGCTCCGTCCATGAGCCTTCCGACGATGGTCGGGACGCGGACAGCCTGCATGAGGGTCTTGCCGATGGCTTTCTTCAGCTGCTTGGCCTGCTCCTCGGGGAACAGCTTGTTGATGTCGATAACGAACCTGGGGTCGATCTCGTCGATGAGCTCGTCGTCACCGGAGAAGACCTTGACGTAGGAGTCGTAGACGAGGGCGGGGTTGACCTCGGCCATGTGCTCCTGAGCGGCGGCTCCACCGGGCATCGTGTGGTTGACGGTCTCGAGGTAGGTGTTGATGGTCTCGGGGGTGACCTCTTTTCCAAGCCTCCTCTCGATGGTCTGGTGAGGAGAGTCCAGTCCGACGAGGATGGTCCTCCTGATGTCGTCCCAGGCCTGCTGGATGGCGCAGTTGTTGACACAGTGCAGGTCATCGGGCTCGACGAAGATCTCAGTGTGGGAGAGCTGGTAAGGCATCCAGCTCCTCTGTCCGAGGGGCACACCGATGTCCTCGTTCATCATGGGGATTCCGCGCTTCTTGGCGATCTCCATGGCGGTCTTCTGGAACTCGACTTTGGACTTGGACTGCTTCCAACCACCGTAGCAGTAGTACTTGGTGGTCATGTCGGTGGGCTCTTCCTTGAACTTCTTCTTGCATGCTTCCATGAACAGCTTCTCTTTTCCTGCCATGAAAATCACTCTCCCTTAACGGTCCAGGGCTGGTATCCGCCCAGGGTCCTGAGCTTGTGGATCCTCAGACCGTACATGGTCACTTCCTTGTCATCCCTCATGTCGACGCCGTCGGCCCTGAAGATGGTGGTCCTCTTCTTGAGGTCGGACATGGCGGCGGGCTTTCCGACGGAGATCCTCCTGTCGAGCGGGATGGCGACCTGGTCCTTCACGTAGACGACCTCTTTCTTCTCGTCGTCCCAGACGTACCTCTGCCAGCCGTCGAACATCAGTCCGTGCTCGTCGAGACGGCAGGCGTGTCCGTGGACGGTGGCTCCCCTGATTCCGGTCAGGGCGGGGTCGAAGGTCTCGTTGTCGATCATCTCTTTGGCCATGACCTCGAGGTCACGCTCGCGGACCTCGATGATCTGCCTTCCGGAGAGGGTTCCGGTGTCGACTCCCCTGTACCTGGAGAGGTACATCCAGGCCCTCTGGTAGGGCGAGATGGGGGCGAAGTAGACGGAGTCGGTGAACTGGATGTACCTGACACGGTCTCCGTGCTTGGCTCCCTCGATGGGGACGACGAGTTTCCTGATGGGGCAGTCGGGCTCC
>CALUHR010000004.1 GCA_944320495.1 Candidatus Methanomethylophilaceae archaeon | reverse complement strand
GGCGTAGGTGATTCCGGTGGGTCCGGAGACGATGTTCAGGCTCTGGGCCTGCTCGTCGGTGACCCTCATGCGGGAAGTCATCTTAAGCGCTTCGAACGTTGCCATGGCGTAGTTGACCTTGGTCTTGGTGTTTCCTCTGGCGAAACCCCATGCATCGCGGACACCGGCAAGAGTCAGGAGGCTCTTGGCGACGTCTCCGACGGCCAGGGAGACTCCGCGGGGTGCGGGCTTCAGGCTGACGGTGACGGATCCGGTGGATCCGACGACCTCGAAGGGAAGGCTGTGTGCCTGGCCGCATCCGCACTGCCAGGATCCGCATCCCCTCTTGATCTCGATCATGTTCAGCTTCGCGTTGTCGATGGCCTTCTTGATAGAAGGTCCGACCTCTTTTCCTTTGGCCCTGCCGATGCCGATGAATCCGTCGCCGTTTCCGACGATGCATGTCACGGCGAACCTGACCCTCCTTCCGGAATCGGTCATCCTCTGGACCATGTTCAGGTCGATGACCTCGTCTTTGAGGTCAGGGAGGAGGATGTCCACGATCTCGGGCTCGCGCAGGGGCAGCTTGGTCGCCAGGGCGTCGCTCATGTTGGTGATCTCACCGTTGAGGACCATCTGCCCCAGCCTAGTCTTGGGAACCCAGTCTGCCATTTCACTCAGCCTCCATCTTCTGCTTGATGCCGTTCATCTCGGCCTCGATGGCCTCGTCGATGTGCTTTCCGAGGATCCTGTCCTCGTCGGGGAGGACGTCCTCTCCGTGGGGGACCTCCAGTCCGGCGTCGCACATTCCGGCGACGGTGGCGAAGAGGACGCCGCCGTGCTGGACCTTCTGCATGCCGATGTCGAGCACAGCGTACTCGATGCCGGCCTTGACCGCCCTCTTCCCGGCGAGGTACCCGACGAGGTACGCGGCGGGGATGGACGAGCAGGAGCGGGTCCAGCCCATGCCGGCCAGCTCCCTGGTGCTCGCGGAGGCGAGGATGCTGTCGCCCTCCATGCCGAACTCGGCGAACTGGATGGTGACGTTCTTGTTGGACCTCCTGACGACCGCCCTGGCCTCGTGGCTCGAGAGCAGTTTCTTGCGGGAGTAGTAGTTGGTGCGCTCCTCTCTCCTCCTGCGGAACGCTACGTTGTATCTAGGACCGGTTGCCATCAGTTCTCCTCCTCCTTGAGGTGTCCTGCGGCCGTCATGTGCTGCCTGAGGTGCCCGCGGGACCTGAACATGCCTCCCTTGGCCTTCCTGTAGTACAGCCTGTAGACGGCGGGGGTGATCTCGCCGCTGGCCCTCATGGCCTTGAGCTCGTCGCGGATGGGCCTGATGGTCGCCATCCAGCGCTCCTTGTCGCGGACGCGGGCGTTGGCGGTTCCCTTCCTGGATCCGGGGCCCTTCCTCTTTCCGCTGGCCTTCTGGCCGGCGGCGTACCTTATCCTGGCCTTGGACGTGCCGTTCTTCGGCTTCGCCTTGATCAGGCCGGACGCGATGGCGGTGCGGACATCGGCGCGGGTGATACAGTCCTCGACCTCGTCGAGGCGGTCCGGGTTCATCCAGACCCTGTTCTCTCCGCACTTGAGGATCTCCGCGGCCATCCTCCTCTGGTTTCTAAGATCGGCCATGCTCACACCATCCTGTTGAGGACCCTGATTCCGAGCTCGTCCGCCCTGTCCTCGATGGCGATCCTCTTCTTGGTTCCGACGGTGCCGCCGATGCGGACGGCCTGCTTCTTGGGGTCGATGCCCTCGAGCCCGTCGACGTTGTAGACCATGACCTCCTCGAATCCCGAGGGGTGGAGTCCCCTGACCTCTGCGGGTCCGCGGTATCCGACCTCGACCATGGGCGGGCGCCTCTTCAGGCCCCTCTTCATCTTGGAGTGGATACCTTTGGGCTTCCTCCAGTTCTCGCCGAGCTTGGCGTATCTGAACCACTCCTGCCTCTTGAAGGCCGGCCTCCTTCCGGAGATCATGGCCCTCTTGGCGAGAGCGTCGGCGGTCTCGGAGTCGAGCTCGGGCTTGAGCTTGACGACGTATCCGCCCTGCGTAGCCTCGACGACCTCGGTGGACTCCTCGACGACCTCTGCGGGCGCGGACTCCTCCTCGAGGGCGGATTTCCACGCGGCGACGGTCTTGGGTCCGACTCCCGAGCAGGCCTTGATGACGGTCTTGATCTTGGCGTCGTCGTTGATGGCCTCCTTGAGCTCGGCCACGTTGGTGATGCCGATGGCCTGCAGCTCCTCGACGTTCTTGTCGCTGAGACCGTTCAGGTCAGTGAGATTCTTGACAGTCATTCTTTCACCTTGTGGGACTTCTGGACGATGTAGATTCCGTCCTGGAACGTTCTCTTGTCGAAGCCGAGCCTGGAGGTCGCCCTCTCGAGGTTGGCTGCGGTCTGGCCGCAGGCCTCGATGTCGATGCCCTCGACGGTGACATCCTGGCCGTTCACCTTGACGGTGCAGCCCTTGACGATGTTGGCGTAGCGGGGGGCGTGGCCTCCCATGTAGTTGTTGATCTCGACGCGGTCTCCCTTCACAGTCACCTTCATGGGGAAGTGGGAGAAGACGATCTTGAGGTGGTAGGTGTATCCCTCGGTCACGCCGTGGATCATGTTCCTTACATGCGCGACATAGGTTCCGACCATAGCCTTGTCCTTGATCCTGGGGTACTCGCAGCTGACGCTGACCTCCCCGTCTTTGACCGCCATGTCGATTCCAGGGTGCGCGAAGTTTCTGCTAAGTTCTCCCTTAGGGCCCTTGACGGTCAGGACGCCTCCGTCCTGGGACACCGTCACGCCGCCGGGTATAGCGATGGTGCTTTCGATTTTCCCTGCTATTGTCATTCTTATTCCTCAGTACACGTAAGCGAGGAGTTTCCCGCCGATTCCGAGCTCTTTGGCGCGGTCCTGCGTGATGACCCCTGCGGTTGTGGACATGATCAGGAGTCCGAAGTCCTGGGCGGGGAGGAACCTCGCCTCGAACCTCTCGACGTCCGCCACTTTGACGGAGTACCTGGGCTTGATCACGCCGCAGTTGTTTATGGCTCCATCGAGCATGACGCGGAACTTGCCCGCCTTGCCATCCTCGACGTACTCGAACTGGGTGATGTATCCGCGGTCCTGCATGACCTTGAGCACACGCCCGATGAGCTTGGATGAAGGCTGTATCATGCACTCGGATTTACCGTCGAGTGCCGCGTTCTTGATGACGCACATTGCGTCGTTGAGTGGATCGCTCTGCATCTTGAACACCTCACGAATACTTCTTGAATCCGAGCTCGGGGGCCATGTCCCTGAAGCACTGGCGGCAAAGGTGCATGCCGTACTTCCTGATGATCCCCCTCCTGCGTCCGCAGCGGGTGCAGCCGACAGACCTTCCGAACTGCTTCTTCGGCTTCATTCGATCACCTGAACCTCGAACTTGTCCTTCATGAACTGGATCGCCTCGGCGCGGTCGACACGGTGGCTGACCGGGATCCTCCTCCTCAGGAGGGGCCTGACGGCGACCCTCTTGCCGGGCCTCTTCAGGACGACGCTGATGTCCATTCCGAAGATACCGATCTCGGGGTCGTACTTCATGCCGTCGAAATCCGTGTAGTCGGAGATTCCGAAGGACATGTTGCCCTCCTTGTCGAAGGAGTACTCGGGGATGCGCCTCTCCCTGATGGCGAGGGCCCTGTTGACGAACTCCTCGGCGGCCTCCCCGCGGAGGGTGACCTTGCATCCCAGGGGCATTCCGACCCTGATGCCGAGGTCCCTGTTGACGGTCTTGGACACGGTCTCGACGGGCTTCTGCCCGGTGACCATCTCCAGGACCTTCTCCGCTTTGACGAGCCTCTCTCCGGCCTCGCCGACGCCGATGTTGACGACGACCTTGTCGACGGAGATGGCCCTCATGACGTCGCTCATTCGGACGCCTCCGGGAGCTTGATGGCGGGGGAGCTGGCTCCGATGACGAAGCAGTTCCTGGCCACGGTCTCGGTTCCGTCGGTGAAGAGCACGAGGTTGGACGAGGGTCCCTTGACGACCTCCATGGACTTCACGGTCTTGACGGCTCCGGTGTGGGAACCCTCTTTGATGAAGACGGTAGCGCCCTCGGACAGGGGGTAGTGGTCCATGACCTTCTGCCCGTCGAAGGCGACCTTCAGGGTGTCGCCGCACTTGTAGTCGTTCTTGTCGAGGAGGATGTTCCTGCCTCCGCTGAGGTTGAGCTGGAACTTGCCGCCCTTGACGATGGTCTTGTCCTCGATCCTGCACAGCTCCCAGCCGGCCTCGTCCGCGTCGATGGGGACGAGGGTCAGCTTTCCCTTGTCGGTGAGGAGCATGCGGTAGGCGAGGTCGAGCTTGGGCACGGACACGACGTCCATGAACCCGACGGGCGCCTTGGGGTTCTTGACGGCCTTGCCGTCGACGAACATCTCACGGTTCCCGATGATCCTCTTGGCCTCCCTCGCGGTGTCGCAGGCGCCGATCATGTCCCTCAGGACGGTCACGGCGGCCATGGAGTCCTCGATGGAGTGCGCTCCCGCGCTCTGCTTGGCGACGAAGACGCTGGCCTTCCTTTTCAGGGGCCAGGTCCTGGGCGCCGCGAGCCTCTTCATGTGGTCGCTCATTCTTTAGCCTCCTTTCCTCTGGACAGGGCCTCCATCCTCCACTCGTCCTCGGTGTTCAGCTTGGTGATCACCAGGTTGGATGCGTGGATGGGGCGCTCGGCGGCGGTGCCGTCGGCCTGGTTGATGGTCACACCGTCGATGGCCACGCGGCCGGTCTTGGTGTAGACGTTGAGGACCTTGCCCTCGGTGTTCCTGATGTCCTCGTTGCCGCGGACGATGACGACGGTGTCTCCCTTGCACACCCTGGCGCTGCGGACTCCGTACTTGGCGCGGAGCTCGGCGCTCAGGTGGGCGGAGAGCATCTTCCTCTTGACGTGCGCGGAGGCGTTGGCCTGGTTCTTCCTCTGGACCCTTGCTTTGCTGCTTGCCATACCTCGCACCTCACACGATCATGCTGGCCGTCGCGGACACACGGGGCCACCTCTCGGCGGCCTCCCTGGCGACAGGGCCCTTGATGTCGGTTCCTTTGGTCTCCCCGGTCTCGGTGGTGATGACGGCGGCGTTGTCCTCGAAGTAGACAATCGTTCCGTCGGGCCTCCTCATGGGGCGCCTCTGGCGGACGATGACGGCGAAGACGATCTGCCTCCTCATCTGGGGAGTCCCCTTCTTCACGGACGCGATGACGAGGTCCCCGACGCCTGCGGAGGGGACCCTCCTGGCGACGCCGTGGTACCCGGGCACGGTGATGATCTCGATCTCCTTGGCGCCCGTGTTGTCGATGACCGTGAGCCTGGAGCCGTTCTGGAGGCCCCTGGTCTGGTTTCCGGCGATTCCCTTCATTCACTCCACCTTCTCGATTACGACGTAGGCGACGGTCTTGGAGAGCGGGCGGCACTCGGCGATCCTGACCCTGTCCCCGGCCTTGACGCCGAGGCAGGAGGGGCAGTGCGCGGAGTACCTGCTGCTCCTCTTCTCGTACCTCTCGTACTTGTTCATGTATTTCATGAACTGGCGCTCGACGACCACGGTCTTGTTCATCTTGACCGTGGACACGACGCCGTCGATGATCTGTCCCCTGACGGGAAGGGTCCCGTGGAAGGGGCAGTTGGGATCGTCGCACTCCCCTTTGGGAGCCGCGACATCGATTCCGATGTTCCTGATGTCTGCTGTCATTTCTTCACCTAACCTTCTTGATTCTGTCCTCTGGTCGGTGGGCTATCTCTGAACCTCTGATGTCGAACGTCCTGCCCTCGTGCGCGAACCTGAACTCATTGCCTGGTTTGGGTACCATTCTCTCAGTTCCGGCCGAATCGATGGTGAACGTGTTCTTCGTCTCGTCGACCACCTTTCCGGCTATGCCGGAGTATGGCCCTGACAGCACTTCCACGTCCAATCCAATGAGCTCGGTCCTCACGATGCGGTTGTCTCTCATCTGACCTCTGTGCGGAATCCCATCTCCTCCAGGACGGCTTTCACCTTCTTCTTGTGATCGCCCTGGAGTTCTATGCGCCCGTCTTTGCAGGTTCCGCCGGCGGCGCATCTGTTCTTCAGCTTCTTTGCGAGATCGTTGATGTCGATGTCGTTCTCATCGATACCATCGATCACTGTCACGGTCTTGCCGTATCTGCGGCTGTCGATAGAGATCCTGACGGTCTGCTGCTCACGTGCGATCTCCTCGCACATGCACAGCTCCTTGGGCAACCCACATACTGGGCAGATTTCGGCCATCAGATCTTTTCCTCCTCCTTCTGAACGGTGAGGATGCGGGCGATGTTCAGCCTCAGGGCGCGGATGGCCCCGGGGCTGGAGGGTGCTCCGCCCATGGCGGAGACTCCCCTCTCGTGCATCAGCTCGTCGCGGAGCTCCTTCAGCTTCTGGTTGCGCTCCTCGACGCTCATGTTCCTGATGTCGGCGGTCTTGAGGGATGCCATCACTGCACCTCCTCAGCGGGGGCGGGCTCTGCGGCGGGGGCCTCGGGGGCGGCCGTGAACAGGTCCGGGAGGACAGCAGCGGCCTCGGTCTTGTTGAGGATGCTGATGTCCGCGGGGAGCTTGGACTCCTTGGACATGATCTCGACGGTGACTCCGATGACTCCCATCTTCAGCTTGGCTACGGCGTACCCGCGGTCCATGAACTGGGCCTTGGGCTCTCCGCAGAACTTGATGGAGCCCTCCTTGAACTTCTCGGTCCTGTGCCTCTGTCCGGTCAGCTTGCCGGCCACGATGATGTGGCATCCGCGGGCACCGGCGTCCATGATCCTGCGGACCGTGGAGTGTCCGGCTCTGCGGAAGTGCCATCCCCTCTCGAGGGAGAAGGCCAGTTTCTCGGCCATGATCTGGGCGTTGAGGCTGGCGTTCTCGACTTCCTGGACCTCGATCTGGGGGTTCTCGAACCCGAAGCGGTCCTCGATGACTGCGGTCAGGTTCTTGATGGTCTGTCCGCGGCGTCCGATGACGAGCCCGGGCCTCTCGGTGGTGAGGATGACACGGGTACCCATGGGGGTCCTCTGGACATCGAGTCCTCCGAACCCCGCGCGGCTGACCTCCTTCATCAGGTACTCCTTGAGGAGGACCCTGCGGATGTTCTCGGCTACGAATTTCCTCTCTGCTGCCATTTCACTCGACCTCCGCGAGTATGATCTCGAGGTTGACGGTCTCCTGGTTCCACTGGGTGGCGCGGCCGTGGGCCCTGGGCATGTGCCCGGGGATGGTGCGTCCCCTGGAGACGGAGATGGTCATGATGGCCATGTCGTCGGGGCTGAGTCCCTTGTACTCCGCGTTGGACGCGGCGGAGTCCAGGACGCCCAGGATGGCCTTGGCGGCCTTGACGGGGTACCTTCCGGGACCCACGCCGGGCTTGTGCGAGACACGCTTGTTGTACCTCTTGAGGGGCACTGCCCTCTTCTTGTCGATGACGTCCTCCAGGGCCTGCCTGGCGGTCTCGACCTTCATGCCGCGGATCATACCGGCGACCTCGCGGGCGAACTTGGGGGAGATGGGCATCTCCCTTCCGAGCGCCTTGGCGGTGGTGTCCGGGTCTGCTGTTGCTGTGTATCCTGAAACCATATCAGACACCTCACTTCAGCGGCATGAACTTGGACGACCTGGTAGCTCCGACACCGGGTCCGGAGTGCACCGGCGGCTTCCTGGTGAGGACGAACTCACCGAGGTAGCATCCGATCATCTCGGGCTTGATCTCGACGTCCTTGAACTCCTTGCCGTTGTAGATGCTAACGGTCTTTCCGACGAACTGGGGGATGATGGGCAGGTCCCTGCGGTGGGTCCTGACGACCTCTCCGGGCTCGGCAGCCTTGAGCTTGTCGAACAGCAGCTGCTGCTCGTAGTTCAGGCCCTTGAGGTAGGTCCTCCTGGCCCTGGAGGGCAGAAGGTCCAGGAACTCCTCGAACGACATGCCGAGGAGCTGCTCCAGGTTGTACCCGCGGTACAGGAACTCCTTCTTCCTCCTCGCCTGTATCGCCGATGCCTTCTTCCTGGATTTCCTCCTGGCGGCCTTCGCTGATCCAGCAATGATCTTCTTTGCCATGGTATCACTTCTTTACCTTTTTCTTAGGAGGCAGGAAACCCACCTTCTGACCGGGCGATGCGGTCCTCTTCTGACAGTTGGGTCCACCGACGTGGGCGTGGCTTCCACCACCGTGGGGGTGGTCGACGGGGTTCATCGCGACTCCCTTGGTCTTGAAGGCCGCGGTGGACCTGGACCTCAGGGTGTGCACGTTCTTACCGGCCTTGGCGAGGGGCTTGTCTCCCCTTCCGCCGCCGGCGATGACTCCGATCGCGGCGCGGCAGTCCGGGCTGAACTCCTTCAGGGCTCCGGAGGGCATGAGCACGACGACCTTGTCTCCCCTGGAGACGACGGTTCCGGAGGAACCGGCGGTCTTGACGAACTTGCCGCCGTCCCCGGGCCTGGCCTCGACGTTGTGGACGAGGGTTCCCTCGGGGATCTTGGAGAGCTGCGTGATGTTACCGGCGACGATCTCGGTTCCGCCGATCTTGATGGTCTGTCCGACCTTGGTTCCCTCGACGGCGAGCTGGTAATCGGTCCTGCCGTTGAGGTCGAGGACGGCGAGCGGGCAGGTCCTGCCGGGGGCCTGGATCAGGTCTTTGATGACCGCGGTCCCCTCGCTGAGGGCAGGGAGCCTCACGTCGTCGACGTGCCTGTGGCTGGGGGAGCGGTAAAGCGAGGTACCGCGACCCCTCCTCTGCGGGATAAGTCTCTTTCCCATGTTCACTCACCTTCAGATGACTCCGACACGGGATCCGACATCCTCGGCGGAGTAGCCCTCCGCGAGCTTGATGATGGCGTGCTTCCCGTCCTTCTGGATCCTAACCCAGACCTTGTCGACCTTGACCTCGAAGCGCTCCTCGAAGACGGTCTTAATCTGCTGTTTGGATGCGTTCCTGTTGACGATGAACTCGATCCTGTTCCCATCCTTGTAGGCCTGGGTGGGGGTTCCGGACATGTGGTTCATCGACTTCTCTGTGACGTACGGCCTGATGAGGACGTCGCTCTGCTTCACTGGGTCCACGCTCCTATGGCGTCGATGGCCGACTTGGTGTAGACGGTCAGCCTTCCAGCGTCTCCGCCGGGGGCGAGGATGCTGGTGTTCAGGGTTCCGACCTCCTCCACGGTGACTCCGGGGAGGTTGGAGGCGCTCTTGAAGATGGGGGACTCCCTCTCGGCGTCGCTGACGACGATGAGTACGGACACGGGGGTCCTGTACTTCCTGTTCCTCATCTTTCCCCTTCCGGCGCGGATCTTGCGGCCCTCTTTGGCGCGCTCCACGTCGTAGCCGATTCCGATCTTCTCGAAGACCTCGACAACCTCGGAGGTCGCCTTCAGGTCCTTCAGCTCGTCCTCGACGACGATGGGGAAGGAGACGGAGTCGTCGAACTGGTGGCCGCGGGCCCTGACGCACTCGGCGCAAGCGGTGGCGGCGAGGGCGGACTGGCGGGCGATCTTGGCCTCCTTCTTGTTCATCTTCTGCTCCCACTTCCTCTCGGGGACGGGCGGGTGGGCCCTCCTTCCGGAGACGTTGTTGGGAGACTCGGTGGCCTTCCTGCCGTCGTGGACACGCTGGACACGGGCGGTTCCCCTTCCCTTGCCCCAGGTGCTGACGGAGTGCCTCATTCCGGAGCGGGCTCCGGGTCCGTAGGGCTGCCTGGAGTTGGCGGCGGCCGCGAGGACTGCTTTCTTGATTATGTCGGGCCTGTAGGGGGTCTCGAACGCCGCGGGAACATCCACGGTGCCCGCAACTCCTCCGCGGACCGAGTAGACATTGGTCTGTGCCATTCTCATGCCCCCTGCTTGGACTCTGTGGACACGTAGGTGACATCGACGGCGTCGTTGTCAGCCTTCTTGGGCATCCTGGTAGCGTCCCTGAATCTGATGAGCCTCTTGGTCGGTCCGGGAACGGAGCCGTAGACGAGGACGTAGTTGTTCCTGACCTCTCCGTAGTTGAGGAAGCCGCCCTTGGGGGTGACCTCGGAACCCTCGGTTCCGACCTTGATGATCTTCTTGTTGAACTCGGTCCTCTGGTGGTATCCCATCTGACCGGACCCGGGGACGGTCGACCTGACGTATCCGGGTCTCTTGGGTCCCAGGTTTCCGATTCCGCGGCGGTGCTTGCTGTTCCTGTGGGACAGGAGCTTGACACCCCAGCGCTTCGTGACACCCTGGAATCCCTTGCCCTTGGTCACGGCGATGACGTCGGTGAGGGCGCCCTCGTTGATGAAGTCGGTGAAGTTGACCTCGGTGCCGAGGATCTGCTTGGCGTAGGCGACCCTCTCGTCGACGGTGCCTCCGGCGATCCTGAGCTCCATGAGGTCGGGGACCTTCTTGGGGACTCCGGTGACCATCTTGGGCTGGGTGTAGGCGAGGATGCGGACATCCTCGATGTCGAGCCCGTCGTACTTGGCGAACGTGCTCTCGTCGTGGTTCTTCGGGACGCTCAGGCGTTTCCCGAGGAGGGGGTCAAGGTCTTTGGCCCAGACCTCTCCGGCCGTCTTGAGGCCGACCACGGTGCTCTCGTAGAACCTGACGGCGGCCACCTTCATGGGGGGCACTTCGACTACCGTCACGGGCACCTGGATCTCCATTCCGGAGGTGGTGCTCTTGGCGCGCTTGTCGATGATGAACGCGTGGGTCATACCGGCCTTGTATCCGGCGAATCCCTGGATCTTCGGTGCACCGTTGATCTCGGGCCACGAGTCCAGCCTCGGCGTCTGCGACTGCGCTCTCTTCCTAGGGCCGTATGCCCTGGATCCTCTCTTAGGACGTCTCCTTTGCGGCATGCTTTAACCTGCCTGCGAGGGTGTCTTCGCTAACCTCGCGTTTCAGACGAACAACGTCTAATGCTCCGACCGTGGCGCCTTATTGGCCCCCAGAACCCGTCAGGGAGGGGGTCCGACATGGGATGCGATCGCATTGCCCGATGCGTCTGGTCGAACACTATTATGTCCAATCTAAGGTGCGTGTATAGGGGGGTCATATATAAGCCTATGCCACCCGCTCTTTATAGGGAAGAAAGGAAGGGGAAGGGGTTTGGGAAGGCCGCTCAGAGCTTGCCTTCCTTGGCCTTCTTCTGGGCCCTCTTCATGCGGGCCTTGGCGTCGAATCCCGTCGCCTTCTCGGCGAACTCGTTGAGGCGCCTCTTGCTGTCGAGGATGGCCTCGTCGTCCGTGGTGCACCCGTCCTTGTTGACGGTGGTGATGTCGAGGATGGTCTTCGAGACGACCCTGACCTCGATCCTGTCGAGGACCCCGTAGGACGAGACGAGGACGTCCCCCTCCCTGGCGACGTTGCCGAACACGTCCCTCATCATCGCCTCGAGGAGATCCCCCTCGATGTTCTTGAACCAGCCTTTCTTGATGTCGTACTCCACGGGTCTCACTCCCTCAGTGCCAAATCGTTTTCGAGTCCGCGGTCCAGGTCCGCGGGGGTCCCGAGCATCGCCTCGGACCTCAGATACGCCTCCCAGCGATCCCTGCATCCGCACTCGACCTGCAGGTCCGCCGGATCCTGGCTGAAGCTGAATCTCTCGATCGCCGCAAGGGCGCACTCGTCGCACTCGCCGCAGTTGTGGACTCCCCTCGAGGCCCCTCCCCCCGATGGGGATGACATGAGCCTGGCGCTCACAGTGCCAGACAGCTGCCTGAACACCTCGATGAGCGACCATATCCACGGGGGTCTGAACTCTCCGCGCTTCCATATGCGCTCCACATAGGTCGCCCTCTGCACGTTCAGCGGGTTGACCGATATCTCGTCGGAGAACGCGTCGGCGAACCTCGCCGAGCGGACCGCGTCCTCGATCGCCATGGCCTCCGTCATGAACGGGGGCTTGAGCAGCAGGTAGGTCCTCACGCCGAGACCCTTGGACTTGAGCAGACGTCCGGCCCTCTCGATGTCGGCGGGCGTGAACCCCTTGTGGACCGCGGTCCTCAGGACCTCGGGGTCGGAGCTCTCCAGACCCAGGGCGACGGTGACCGTCTTCGGCACATGTGCCAGACTCTCCTCGGTTATGAACTCCGGACGGCTCTCGAAGAGGATGCGCTCGCAGCCCGAGAATGCTTCGAAGATCCTCTCGCGGACGGCGGGAGGCACCTCGTTATCGTCCAGGAAGCTTCCGGACGTGTAGATCTTGACGAACGGCTCCCCCCTGTAGCGGGAGAGCGCCTGTTCCAGCTGGCTCAGGAGGTCCGCCTCCGTGACGTCGTGCATGGACGCCTCGCGGTAGCCGCACATCGTGCATCCGCCCTCCTTGACCCAGCAGCATCCGTTGGTGCGCATGATCATGACCATCGCGTCCACCTTGCGGCCGCCGGCCATGTCGCTCTCCTTCCAGACCGCCTCGAGCTGAGACGGGGATCTCTTGTCCTTCACGTCCAGACTATCCGCGAACTCATTTATAGCGATGTTGACGGGCCGGCGCCCGATGCCGTCCGGATGCCCGTCTGCAATGTGCCAGACATCGGAGGCTCCCGTTCACGGCCGACGTCCGCCCTCACAAAAGCCTTTATGCGCACGCGCATGCGGGTGTCAGAGAACCATGTCCAAGAGAATCGTCGTCATCGGCTCGGGAGCGGCCGGAATGTCCGCCGCCTCGGCCGCGAGGAAGGCATCCAAGGACGCCGAGATCACAGTCATCACAGAGGACGAGGACATCGCCTACTCGCCCTGCGCCATCCCCTGGGGGATCGAGGGCAGGACCGGATGGGACGACATCGTCATGCACGACCCCGAGTTCTACAGGCAGAGCCGCGGGATCGAGGTCGTCATCCGCACCAGGGTCGAGTCCGTGGACGGGGAGAAGAGGGAGGTCGTCGCCGGAGGCAGGACCTACCCCTACGACTCCCTGGTCGTCGCCGCCGGCGGCACCGTGTTCGTACCCCCGATAGAGGGCAAGGACCTGGGGAACGTGTTCGTCGTCAGGACCGTCAGGGACGGCAAGAACATCCAGAAGGCCCTGGAGGGCGCGGAGAACGTCGTCATCGGAGGGGCAGGGGTCATCGGCCTCGAGCTCGCCGTGGCTCTCCGCGACATGGGGAAGAAGGTCACCGTCATCGAGATGATGGACCAGGTCATCCCCCGCATCGCCGACAGGGACATGGCCGACATGGTTCAGATGGAGCTCGAGTCCAGAGGGATCGAGTTCGTCATGAAGGCGCCGATCCAGGCCGTCAAGGGCGACGGCAAGGTCGAGGCCGTCACGGCCAACGGGAAGGACTACCCCTGCGACGTCATGATCTTCGCCACCGGCGTCCGCGCCAACCTGGACATCCCCAAGATGCTCGGCCTGGACATCGGCCAGCTGAACGCCGTGATCGCATCCCCCACCATGAACGCCTACAGGAGGGGGCGCCTCGTGCCCGACGTGTTCGTCGCCGGCGACCTCGTGCAGTGCGAGTCCGCCGTCATGCCCGGCGCCACCATGAGCCAGCTCGGCTCCACCGCCGTCAGGCAGGGGATCGTCGCCGGGACGAACGCCGCGGGCGGGAAGAGGGTCTTCGGACCCGTCGCCAGCCCCTGGGTCAGCATGATCGGCGACCTCCAGATCGCGGGCACGGGACTCTCCCTGGGTCTCGCGTCCTGGTACGGCATCGACGTCGTCTGCGGGAAGGCCGAGGGCCTCACCCGCGCCAGGTACTACCCCGGCGGCAAGCCGCTGACCGTCAAGGTTCTCGCCGACAGGTCCACCCACAGGATCGTGGGTGCACAGATCGTCGCCGGCGAGGAGGCGACCGGACGCATCAACTGGCTGACCTCCGCCATCGTCGACGGCAGGACTGCAGAGTCCTTCCTCGCCGACTCCGAGAACGCTTACTGCCCGCCGACCAGCATGGTCCGGGACGTCGTCCTGGCGGCGGTCGAGGACCTCTGCCTCAAGCTGTCCCAGTGATCCGATGAAGTACGACGAGTACAAGGACATCTACAACCAGCTCCGCACGCCGGAGGACGTCGAGAGGCTCTCCTCCACGTACGACGCGAGGATGCTGGACAGCCTCTTCACCCAGAAGACGACCCGCGAGGTCAAGAAGCGCTTCTACGCCGTGAAGAACAGCTCCGAGAAGATGCTCAAGGAGTGGAGGAAGGGGACGTCCATCATGGACCTCTCCAAGAAGTACCGCTTCCCACCCATCCTCACCGCCATGTTCATCTTCCTGGAGGACGGGGCGTCCCGCAAGGACTTCTGGTCCTACGTGAGGGACCCCAACCTCCTCGAGAGCGAGGTAACCGCCGACGAGGTCCGCGAGGCCGTGAGGAACGACATCGTCTACTCTCCTGAGGCGAACGACAGGCAGAAGGAGCGCGGGATCTGGGGCGAGGGACTCCTCCACGAGTGGCTGGACGGGCAGGGCGTGACGTACCGCACGGAGAACGACCTCCGCGGGACGGAGTTCACCAAGACCCCCGACTGCCTGCTGGACTACCCCGTGATCTACGAGGGGCACGAGATCCACTGGGTCGAGAGCAAGGCCTCCTTCGGGGACAACACCGAGTTCAGGTTCAACTCCAGGAAGCAGCTCGTCCCCTACACCAAGCTCTTCGGGCCCGGCCTGGTCGTGTACTGGGTCGGCTGCCTGGACGACCTCGAGTGTCCGGAGGACGTGTACGTCTGCGACATCTCAGTCCTCCAGAAGAAGGTGGAGAAGATCGACGGCGCAGAGCGCATAAATGTCTCTCCGCCACCTGCATGAAATTTTAATAACGATATGTCATCAACCTCCGTGCCTAGATGGCACGGAGGGACATGATGGCTGAACTCTGCAAGGATATCGGGAAGCTCGGTTTCGGGCTCATGAGGCTGCCCCGGAAGGACGGGGCCATAGACATAGAGCAGACCAAGCGCATGGTCGACCTGTTCATGGACGCGGGCTTCACCTACTTCGACACCGCATGGGCGTACGAGGGCAGCGAGGACGCGATCAGACAGGCCCTGGTGGAGAGATATCCCCGCGAGAGCTTCCAGCTGGCCAGCAAGAACGCGGCCTGGATCGGCAGCACCTGCCGCGAGGACGCGATAAGGCAGTTCGACACCACACTCGAGCGCACCGGCGCCGGCTACATCGACTACTACCTGCTCCACAACCTCGGCGAGATGCGCACCAAGGTGTTCGACGACTACGACATGTGGTCGTTCGTGAGGGAGCTGAAGGAGCAGGGCAAGATCAGACATTACGGGTTCTCGTTCCATGCGAAAGCAGACGAGCTGGGACCCATACTGGATGCCCATCCCGATGTCGACTTCGTGCAGCTGCAGATCAACTACGCCGACTGGGAGAGCCCGGACATCCAGTCCAGGAAGTGCTACGAGATCGCCAGGGCGCACAACGTCCCGATCATCGTGATGGAGCCCGTGAAGGGAGGCCTCCTGGCCAAGCCCCCCGCGGACGTCTCCGCCATCCTGAGAGAGGCGGAGCCCGACTCGTCCGAGGCGTCCTGGGCCCTCAGGTTCGCGGCGGACCTCGACGGTGTCGCCGTCGTGCTCTCCGGCATGAGCGACGTGGGGCAGATGGAGGACAACCTGAGGACCATGGAGGGCTTCGAGCACCTCACGGACGCCCAGAGGGATGTCATCAAGAGGGCGGCGGAGAGGCTCGCCGCCTACGACACGATCCCCTGCACCTCGTGCGAGTACTGCGCCAAGGTCTGCCCCAAGAACATCGGCATCTCCGGCACGTTCACCGCGATGAACCTCTACACCCTGTACGGGAACGAGGACTTCGCGAAGAACCAGCTGGGATGGCTGGTTGGAGGCCGCGGAAGGGTTCCGGCCGACCAATGCATAAAGTGCGGGAGGTGCGAGAAGGCGTGCCCCCAGCACATCCGCATCGTCGAAGAGCTGGAGAAGGCCGTGAAGGCCGGATTCTGAATAAAAAACCCGGGGGACCATCCCCCGGGAAGGATTTTCACTGGTTCTCGGCCCTGAGCTCGCCCAGGGTGGCGGTGCGCTCGGCGTAAGCGTCGTGCTTGTGGATGGACTCCTCGGAGTCGCTGACGACGTCGACCTGGACGCTGTCCGGGAGGTCCGTGTATCTCTTGACGAACCTGTCCAGCACCTGCCTGACCACATCCTCGACAAACCTTGTGTTCCTGTGGGCGTTGATGACCACCTGGCCCTCGTCGGGCCTCTTCAGGAGCTCGAAGGTGGGGGAGGAGAACGACGCCTCGACCAGGTCGATGAGGTCGTCGGCCTCGATGGAGACGTCCTCGGGCATGGTGACCATCAGGGTGCACACGTTCCTCTGGTTGTGGGACATGACGGGCATGTCGCCGCTGTACTCCAGCATCTCTGTGACGGTCTGCTGGGCGCAGGGGCAGGCGGTCATGCCGACGGCGCGGACTCCGACGGTCTTGGTCAGGGGTCCGTCGCGGACGATGGTACCTCCGGCGTAGAGGGTGTAGATCTCGAACGTGTCCCTGCCCTGGGGGGTCTTGTTGACCTTGTAGTACTCCGCGGATATGTGGACCTCCGCGTTCTTGGCGTACTCGTGGTGGACGAGGAGCCTCCTGCAGATGTCTGCGGCGAGATCCTCTATCGCGGTGATGGGGTGGCGGATGCTCTCGTCCACGACCTCGTTCAGGACCTCCACGTTCCTGGACATGTGCGATCCCTTCTGGTCCGCCGGCAGGTCCACGTAGATGTCGATGGCACAGCTAAGGGTGTTGTTCAGAGTCTCTCCCAGCCCCTCCCTGTGAACGACGACGGGCTTGCGGACGTTGCGGACGCCGACGCGGGTGAGCTTGTAGCTGGCATCGCCCTTGCCGTACTGCAGGTCGCACTTCAGAGTCATGGTCCGCCCGAATCCGTGCCCTTCTTTAATAGGGTGCTATCTACGGGTATTCGGGTAGGAAATGCACTGCGGAGTAGACGAAGCGGGCAGGGGATCGGTCATGGGGCCCCTTGTGGTGGGCGCCGTGTGGGTGGAGGACGACGGCATCCTCTCGAAGATCGGGGTCCGCGACTCGAAGAAGCTCACGCCGAAGGTTCGCGAGAGGATGTACGATGAGATCGTCGAGAAAGCCGATTATTGGACGGTCGTAATCGCCTCGGCCGCGGACATCGACGAGCGCAGGAAGGAGAAGTCGCTCAACGACGTGGAGCTTGACATGTTCGCCGAGGCTGTCGGCTCGCAACCCTGCGAGGAGGCCTACGCGGACTGCCCCGACGTGAACGACGCCCGTTTCGCCTCCCGCCTGGAAGCTTTGTGCCCGGACACGGCGGTAATCGCAAAACATAAAGCCGACGACCTTTACCCAGTGGTATCAGCAGCCTCCATAGTGGCTAAGGTGACTCGCGACCGCATGATCGCGGAGCTCCATGAGGAGCTCGGGGACTTCGGGAGCGGATACCCCAGCGACCACTACACCATGGACTTCATCTCCGATTGGATGAGGGACAACGGCTGTCCCCCTCCGCACGCGAGGAGGTCCTGGGAGCCCGTCAGACAGATGATGTCTGCCCGGGCCGTCAGGAGACTCGACGAATGGTGAGCCAATGAGCATGCAGCAGGAGATCCAGAACGTCATCGACAGGTTCCACAGGAAGATGGAGAAGGACCCGGAGGTCAGGAAGGAGGTGGAGCCCCTTCAGAAGGTCTTCAACCTCGATCTCGGCACCGAGTCGTACACCCTGAAGCTCAAGGATGCGCAGATCTACTGCTTCGAGCCCGGGATGGATGAGAACGCGGATGTCACCGTCACCACCACCCCCGAGAACCTCATGGGACTCATCGACGGCAGCCTCAGGCCGATGCGCGCCTACGTCCTCAAGAAGATCCAGGTCAAGGGCAAGATCGACGACCTGCTGTTCCTCAAGAAGCTCTTCTGAATCCGGCGGCTCCCCCATCGGGGAGCTGTCGGAACAATATCATTAAATATCAGCCCCCGTTAGGTGGGTCTATAGCGAGGTAGGGTAGCCAGGATATCCCGTCGGGCTCATAACCCGGAGACCGATCGTTCAAATCGATCCCTCGCTACCATTAATTCTTCATCCAAGTGTTCCGAAGCAGATCCTATGGCGCGTGCGCCGAGGTTCATCATCTGAGCGACACGTGATGGCCTTCTATCGCGAGAATCATCGGAAGGGTCCTCCCGGACGCATCCGGTCGTTCGGGAGGTTAACGGGTTTACTGTCCCTCGGAGCCTGGCTCCGAACGGATCCTTATGGATTCCAGGACCGGCACGATGAAGATCCTCCCGTCCCCGGGATGACCCGTGTCCGCGTTCTCGCGGATGCTGGCTATGACGTCGTCGACCTGCCCGTCATCCACGACGATCTCCAGCTTCACCTTCTCCATCTCGTCGACGATGAACTCGCCGACCCTGGTCGTGAAGACGAGACCTCTCTGCTTCCCGCGCCCTGTGACATGGGTTATGGTCATGCCGCACACCCCGACGCCGGACAGACCGTCCTTGACGGCCTGGAGCCTCTCGGGCCTGACAACAGCTACGATCATCTTCATGGACGTCACCTTATGTAGGAGGGCTCCCCGTGCTCGACGATATCGGAACATACCATCTGCTCGTCCTCGGTGAGGGCTGCGCCCCTGCCCCCTCCTATCCTCCTCATGACCAGGTCTATGACCTTCATGATCACGAACGAGACGACGAAGCAGTACGCCAGGGTGATTACCACGGATACCGCCTGTCCGGCCAGGAGGTCGACCTGCCCGGCGATCAGTCCGCCACTTCCCTCCCAGCTGTACGCCGCGACCGAGAAGATCCCGACCGCGATCGCACCCCAGATCCCGCCTATTCCGTGAAGCCCCATGACGTCCAGAGCGTCGTCCACATCCTTCCTGCCGCGCATGAACACGATGCCCGCATAGCATATGACGGAGGCGACCACCCCTATGATTACGGACGCCCACGGATCCACGAATCCGCAACCGGGCGTTATGCCGACGAGTCCAGCCAGGACTCCGGCGCACAGCCCTGTGACGCTGACGCGGCCGACGTGGATGCACTGTATGAGGATCCACGCCAGGGTGGATGCGCAGGACGCGAGGAACGTGTTCTCCATCGCGAGGATCGCGCTGGAATCGAACCCGCCCTCGGATCCGCAGTTGAAACCGAACCATCCGAGCCACAGCAGCATGCATCCGATGAACATCAGCGGGACGTTGTGCGCACGGCCCTTCATGATGCGGTCGCTGCGCCTGCCGATGGCAAGGGCCGCAGCCACGCCGGAGATACCCGAGCATATGTGCACCACGGTCCCTCCGGCGAAATCCTGGTTCGGGAGACCCATGTCGGTGAGTCCGGAGCTGATGAATCCGCCTCCCCAGACCATGTGCGCCATCGGGGCGTAGACCAGGAACGACCAAATCGCGAGGAACGCCAGTATGGCCGGGTATCTGACCCTCTCCGCGGTGGCCCCGAACACGATGCACGCCGTGACGATCGCGAAGGTCCCCTGGAACAGGAGGAACTCGGCGGTGGGTATCATCTGAACACCGTTGCCGACACTGGCATCGATGCCCTGCCCCAGAATGTAGTCGAGATTCCCTATGATTCCCCCGTTACCGCCGTCACCGAACGTGAGCGAATATCCGACCGCCCACCATATGATACCGACTAGGGCCATGACTCCAATGCACTGGGCCATGAGGGACGTCATGCTCTGCTTCCTGAGCATGCCGCCGTAGAACAGTGCAATGGCCGGCGCCATGATGAACACCATCATCGTCGCCAGGAACATGAAAAGTGATGATACCAGGTCCACCGAATCCTCATCGAAGGATGGGACGGCGGCGGACGCCGTCGGGATCAGGAGAGTGGCTGCAGAGGCTACAGCCGCAATCCCGAGAATGGCCTTCATTGCGTTCTTCAAATCGGAACACTCCTTTCATTCATCTTGTATTTACAAGATGTATTAGACATTTGTATAATTATATTTGAATTTGACTAGATGTATGACTATCTGATTCAATATTCTGATTCGAGACCATCTATGCATGTGGATCCCACCACCCCCGGTCGAAAATGCGGGGACGGGATGCACGGGCTCGGACACTGGACGCAGACGTTGCGATGGACGGGCGTCGACATCGTCGGAATGCCGGAGAAAGAGAATGGATGAAAGGCCCTCCCGGACGCATCCGGTCGTCCGGGAGGATAATGAGTTTTAGGAGGATTGCGGGGACTGACTGCCCCGCGAGGCGTTTACTGTCCCTCGGAACCTGGCTCCGAACGGATCCTTATGGATTCCAGGACGGGGATGATGAAGATCCTGCCGTCGCCGGGGTGGCCCGTCTCCGCATTCTCGCGGATGTTGGCGATGACGCCGTCGACCTGCCCGTCGTCGATGACGATCTCGAGCTTCACCTTCTCTATCTCGTCGACGATGAACTCGCCGACCCTGGTCGTGAAGACCAGTCCCCTCTGCTCCCCGCGTCCCGTGACGTGGGTTATCGTCATGCCGCACACCCCGATGCCGCTCAGACCGTCCTTGACGGCCTGGAGCCTCTCGGGCCTGATCACTGCTACAACCATCTTCATGGGTATCACATCACGTATGCGGGCTCTCCGTTCTCGACGAGGTCCTGCCCGATGAGCTCCTCGTCCTCGGTCGCGCGCACCCTCATCAGCTTGCCGATGACCCAGATGATGATGTACGACACCACGAAGCAGAACACCAGCGTCACGAGGACCGCGACGATGTTGCCCGCGAACAGCTGCCAGTCGCCGGTGGTCAGGAGGCCTCCGGCGGAGCCCAGGTTGAACTCGGCGAAGAGTCCGGTGGCGATGGCGCCCCAGATGCCTCCGAACCCGTGGAGTCCCATGACGTCCAGGGCGTCGTCGAGGCCCGACCTCTCGCGCATGAATATCACGCCGAAGTAGCACACGATCCCGCCGACGAGACCGATTATCGCCGCACTGAGCGGGGACACGAATCCCGCGGCGGGGGTGATGGCGACGAGTCCGGCGACCGCTCCCGCGGAGAGGCCGGTGACCCCGACGCGTCCGACGTGGAGATACTGCACGGCGGCCCATGCGGCCATGGCGAACACGGAGGCGATGAGCGACACCATGATCGCGCGGATAGCCTGGTCGTTTGCTGCGAGACCGGATCCGCCGTTGAACCCGATCCAACCGAACCAGAGGAGGAAGCATCCGATGAAGACCATCGGAGTGCTGTGGGCCCTCTTCATGGTCCTGTCGCTGCGCTTGCCGAGGTAGAGGGCGAGGGCCATTCCGGTGGCTCCCGCGCAGATGTGGACGACGGTACCTCCGGCAAAGTCGAGAGTGGCGAGTCCTCCCGGGAGGTCGGCGAGGAACCCTCCGCCCCAGACCATGTGGGCCATGGGCGCGTACACGAGGATGGACCAGACTGCGAGGAACGGTACGACCGCGGTATACCTTATGCGCTCGGCGCTGGCACCGAGGACGATGCCCGCAGTGATGAGGGCGAAGGTCATCTGGAATATCGCGAACTCGAGGTCCGGGACGTAGGCGTTGGTCCCTCCGATCGTGGATGCGGAGACGCCGTTGAAGAAGGCGTTGTCCAGGCCTCCGATGATCGCGTTGCCCTCGGAGAAGGCCAGGGAGTATCCCACGGCGAACCACGAGATGCCCATGACGCACATCCCGAGGAGCGTCTGGGAGATGATGGACGACATGCTCTGCTTCCTGAGCATCCCTCCGTAGAACAGGGCGACCCCGGGGGTCATGATGAAAACGAGTGCCGAGCATATCGCCACCCATGCCATGTTCGCGAAGTCGCCGGACTGCTCCCCGATCTCGTGGGTGTCCGCGGATACCGCATCCGGGACCACGGCGAGGAGCACCGCGACGATTGCCACGGCGATCGTGGCGATGATCACTGTCTTCTTGAAGCTCATGTTATGCCTCATTTGTCTAATTGAATCAGACATTCGCGCTTATTCGTCTATTGTATTTAATTGATTCTGCATAACATGGATTTCATTAGATTTTTACACCCTGATTTGAACATAAAATAGATGAATTTCTAGCATTCATATTTTAATTAGACAAATGTCTAATGTGACTGCCGAAGGAATCTGATGGGAGAATAAGAGCAGAAATCCCGGGATCGGCCCCCCGGGAGGGCTTTGGGGTTTAACCTTCAGAGAAGGGACTTGGCTTCCTCGGGATCCATCTCGAGGGCCTTGAGCATGTACGTGAGCGCCTTCTTGGCATAGGGCGCGCGGGCCTTGGGGTCCTCCATGATCTCGCCGTAGGCGGCCATGACGTTGTTGTAGTACTCGATCGCGAACTCGGAGTACAGCGAGGACGACATCGACTCGTCGATCTCGGCGGCCTCGTTGTAGGCGCCCTCCGCCTCGTCGTACTTGCCGACCGAGATGCAGAAGGAGCCGTAGGACTGGTAGTAGTCGACGCGACTGCCATCGAGCTCGATGGCCTTCTTGTACGCGTCCATGATCTCCTGGGTGTCGACCTTAGCGCCGAACATGCCAGATGCGTAGTTCCCGCACTCCGCCTTGAAGTACCAGACGTCGGCGTTGTCCGGCATCTCAGCTGCGAGCTTCTTGAACGAGGAGTACGCCTTCTTGAAGTCGCCCTCGTCCATCGCCTTCATCGCCGAGGCGATCTTCTTTTCGGGGGAGCTCTCTGCCATGGGACCTAGCACTGCCCGGTCTGTTAAAAACCTACCTGGGAATCCTTTTAAACGTGAACATAGAGGCCGATGCATGGATTCCCCTATCGACATCGCCAGAGCGAATGTGCCAGACGGCTGGGAGGTCGTCGCCGTGGACCCTCCATCGTACGATCCGGCGGAGGCGGAGCGCGGAGCCGGGCTCTGCGTGGCGAACACCTGCGGGAACTACGGCACCAACTGGGGATGCCCTCCCGGCTGGACGAGGAGGATCGACTCGCTGCTGGAGGAGTACGACTCCGCGATCCTCCTGGAGCGGACGTTCGGCTGCCACGTCTCGGACACGGCTTCGATAGAGGCGGCCAACGAGGAGCTGCACAGGTCCGTCAGGGCGGTCGTGTCGGCACTGAGAGCATCAGGGCGCAGGAGCATGGGGATGGCGGGAGGATGCTGCGGGTACTGCGGCGTCTGCTCGTATCCTGATCCCTGCCGCTTCCCCGAGATGCTCGTCCCGTCCATCTCGGCGGTCGGCTTCGACCTTGGCAACTACCTCGGGAGGCTCGGCAGGACGGTCGAGTTCAGGGAGGACCGGGTCACCCTGTACGGACTGGTGCTCTACAAGTCCTGACATCTACGCACTATGTCTGCGACATAGTATACTATGTCATCGACATAGTGATAAACATCGACGGCATTCAGTCGTCGATGACGAGCATCCATCTGTCCGCCCGCGAGCTGGATGAGGTCCTCTCATCCATGCTGTCCGGCGGCGAATCCGAGATATTCGAGCTGAAGGAGGCGAAGAACGGGTACGGCCTGGCGGACATAGGCAGGTACTTCTCGGCGCTCTCCAACGAGGCCCTCCTCAGGGATGCCCCGTACGCATGGCTCGTCTTCGGAGTGAGGGACCGCGACAGGGCCGTCGTGGGGACCGGTTTCCGTCCGGAGCGTGCATCCCTGGACTCCCTGAAGCACGAGATCGCCCAGAACGTCTCTGGCCATCTCACGTTCTTCGAGATCCACGAGGTCCAGCGGAACGGCAGGAGGGTGCTGATGTTCCAGATACCCGCCGCGAGGGCATGGTGGACCTCACCGAGTTCCCCAACGACCACCTCGTGTTCTCGAACGTCGGATCGTTCCTTCCGGGGAGCGTCGATAGGGTCGTCCTCCGCGACTCCCCGGAACACGCCTACCGCAACCCGCGGCTGGCCGAGGTCATGAGGAACATCGGGCTCGTGGATGTGGCGGGAGGGGGCGTCAGGAAGATGTTCCGCTGCCAAATCCGGCGCGGATTCCCGCTCCCCAGGTACGAGATCGGCGACCAGGAGGTGAGTGTCACGATCTGGGGGAAGGTCATGGACGACAGGGAGGCATCGTTCTTCAGATCGGATCCGGACGTGTCCATGGAGACGGCGATCAGGGTGGACCGCCTCCTTTCGACGGGGGACATAGACGAGGCCGACTCCAGATGGCTCGGGGGTCTGGGCATTGAGGCACCTCCCACGTCGTTCGGAGGATGCACGGATACATTCTCCTGTGCCGCATCCCCCCGCGAGGTCAACGATGCTCTCCGCGACGCAATCGAGGGGTTCGTGTGGAGCGAGGGGCCGTGCACACGGAGCGAGATAATGGCGGAGATCCGCCCGATGCTGCCCGCCGGGATGACCGAATCACAGGTGTGCAACAAGGTGGACAACCTGCTCCGGTACATGGTGAAGCACAGGACGCTGTCCATCCGCGGGGCGCGCTCCCGCAGCGCCACCTACAGCGTCATACGCAGGGGCACCGAGAACATCGACCGGCCCGCGCGAGCATCGCGCCCCCATGGAGAACCTTAAAAGAGATTCATCTATCATCTCGTCTGGAAGGTCTACAATGGACAGAGAAACGGTCGAGAGGGTCGCGCGCACCGCGCACATAAGGCTCACAGAAGAGGAGCTGGAGCGCTACAGCGGGGACCTCGGGGACATCCTGGGGTACTTCGAGCTGCTGGACGAGGCGCCCAACTGCGACTCCTACGGGATCGACCCGATAGGCGTGGCCGATGTCACCAGGGACGACGAGCCCCGCATGACGATTGACGCCGACAGGCTCCTGAGGGACATGAACACCTACGAGAGATACGTCAGGGGGCCGAGGCTGTCATGAGCTACCTTCAGAGACTGAAGGACATCAACGCCAAATACGGCATGTTCCACGCCATGACCGACGAGACCGACGCGGGGGAATCGAGGTTCCTGTTCTCCGCCAAGGACAACCTCACCTCCCTGGACATGGAGACCTGCGCCGGATCGAGGATCCTGCAGGGGTACGTGCCGGCGTTCGACGCCGCCGCCATCGAGAGGATGAAGGCGGCCGGCGGGATGCTCGTCGGTAAGACCAACATGGACGAGTTCGGATTCGGGACCTTCTCCGCCAACTCGGCCTACGAGATCCCCAGGAACCCCTTCGACAGGGAGAGGTCCTGCGGCGGATCCTCCGGAGGGTCGGCATGCGCCGCCGCGGTGCTCGAGGGCCATGTGTCCCTCGGTGTCTCCACCGGCGGATCCATCTGCTGCCCCGCCAGCTTCTGCGGGGTCTACGGGATAGCGCCCACATACGGGAGGGTGTCCAGGTACGGGCTCATCGACTACGGGAACTCCCTGGACAAGATCGGGGTGCTCTCCGCGAAGGCCTCCGACCTCAGGAAGTACATCACGATCATGGCGGGCAGGGACGAGAGGGACCCCACCTCCTGCGTCCAGCCCGAGCTGAAGAGCGAGAGGCGCAGGATGAAGAGTGTGGCCGTCCCGAAGGACGGCATCCAGGGACTCTCCGGGGATGTGGAGGCCGCGTTCAACGATTCCATAGAGACCCTCAGGTCCATGGGCATCGACGTCGAGGAGGTCGACATGCCCTCGTTCAGGTACGCCATCCCGGCGTACTACGTCATCGCCACCTCCGAGGCGTCCACCAACCTCGCCAGGTACGTCGGCATGAGGTACGGCGTCCAGGAGGGCGACCTGTCCCTCAAGTTCGACGACTACTTCTCGTCCATCCGTTCGGCCAGCTTCGGCGACGAGGCGAAGAGGAGGATCCTGCTCGGTACGTTCACCAGGATGGTGGGCTACCGCGACAGGTACTACGCCAAGGCCAGGCAGGTCAGGCAGCTCGTCATCGACGACTACAAGCGCATCCTGCAGGACCACGACGCGGTCCTCACACCCACCATGCCCTACGTCGCACCGAGGTTCGACGAGATCGAGAGGATGTCCGCGCTTGACTCCTACAAGACCGACTACCTCACCGTCCCGCCCAACCTCGCCGGCAACCCGCACCTCAGCGTGCCCTGCGGATACGACGGGAACGGGATGCCCATCGGCATGCAGTTCGTCGGCGCCCACTGGGACGAGGACGTGCTGTTCACGATGGCCGAGGAGTGGGAGAAGGCGTTCGACATGAGGAGACCGGAGGTGGAGGCATGAAGATCGGATTGGAGATCCACGTGCAGCTCCCGACCAGGTCGAAGATGTTCTGCTCCTGCCCGACCACCGACGCCCCGGCGCCGAACACCCACGTGTGCCCGACGTGCCTGGGCATGCCCGGATCCAGGCCCGTCCTCAACAGGAAGGTGCTGGAGTACGGCATCATGCTGGCCAAGATGCTCGGATGTAGGGTCAACGACACCACCTGGTTCTCCAGGAAGACGTACTTCTACCCCGACATGTCGAAGAGCGTCCAGATCACGCAGTACGACAACCCCATCGGGGAGGGCGGCGTCTACTACATGGACGGCAAGAAGCCCATCAGGATCACCAGGATCCACGTGGAGGAGGACCCGGGCAAGACCAAGAGGGTCGGGGACCTTTCGTCCCTGGTGGACTACAACCGCTCGGGCATCCCCCTGGCGGAGATCGTCACCGAGCCGGACCTGACCAGCCCCGCCGAGGCCAGGGAGTTCCTCAAGCAGCTCATCGAGGACATCCGCCACGTCATCGACCTCCCGGGGGACGGGGAGCGCAGCATCCGCTGCGACTGCAACATCTCCGTCGGGAAGGAGAGATGCGAGGTCAAAAACGTCACCGGGCTGAAGAACGTCGAGAGGGCCCTGACCTACGAGGTCATCAGGCAGACCAAGATCCTGAAGGCCGGAGGGAAGATCGACCGCGAGACCCGCCGCTTCGACGAGGAGCGCGGGGTGACGATCAGCGTCAGGAAGAAGGAGTTCGAGGCCGACTACGGCTACATCGACGAGCCCGACCTCGGCGTCTACCACATCAGGGAGCTCGCCGACTCGATCAAGATAAAGGAGAGCCCCCAGAAGATGGCCCTCAGGATGTCCCAGCAGTACGGCATCGACCAGAGGATGGCCAAGCAGCTCGTGTCCACCTCAGTGGACCTGGCGGAGCTGTTCGAGACCGTGGCCTCGAGGCACGGCACCCAGAGCGCCGTGAAGTGGGTCGCGGGTCCTGTGAGCTCCAACTGGAAGTCCCTCGAGACGAGCGGCGCCGACGTGTCCGACGTCATGGGCATCATCGACAGGTTCGCCGCGGGAGAGATCACCGACACCGAGTGCGGCATCGAGATCAAGTGCCTGATGACCGGGGAGGACATCGAGTCCGCCAAGGGCGCCGCCGGCGACCTGGACAAGCTCGTCAGCGATTACCTGGACCAGAACCCCGGGATCATCGACGACTACAGGAAGAACGACAAGGCGGCCAACAAGGCCATCGGATTCGTGATGAAGAACTCCGGAGGCAGCTACTCGTCCGCCGAGGTCGTCGAGGCCGTCAGGAGGCTCATCGAGTCCAGGCTGTGAAACAGGCGGGGTCGGGAAGGCCCCGCCATCATTTCCCCCTCGGCAGAGGAACTTCTCGACCCTGTCGGAGATCCCGTGCCTCTCCTTGATCGACTGGATGCGGGCGAGATTCTCGGCGGCGATGTGCGCGTCGAGAGCCTTCTCATCCCTCCAATGCTCCACCAGGAGCACCCTGTCGGGATCCTCCATCGACCTGAAGTACTCGTAACCCAGACATCCGTCCTCCGAGCGCACCGCGTCGAGCAGACCCCCGGAGACGACATCGCCGACGAACGCCTCCGTGGCGCCGTCGCTTCCCTCATAGAACACATTGATGACCACGGTCATGCGGATCGTGACGCCATCTTCTGGAGATTATAAAAATCGGATTCCCGGAACCCCGGACATCGGATCCGGGGCCGGGACACCCGCTAAAGAGGCTGACTGACGTTCAGAATCGGTTCTTCTTGCCGGTCATCTTGGCCTTGAGTGCCTTGGTTCCCATTATCACGCGCTTCCCTCCAGACGAATGCGGTCGGAACGGATCATCCCCCATGAATGCGACCTGTCCCGACCACAATTTAGGGATGACTAACACATATATAATGATTAGGAATTCCTAATAATATTCAAGGAAACCGAATAACGAGTGCCTAAGCCGCAGCACATGCGGATACGAGTTCTCTGGCCGTACTACTCGGAACTCGGCCCCATTCGGAGCATGAAAGAAGTTGGAACAATGTGAAAAGGAGGGCAAGAGCCCTCCCCCGGATGGTGTTTTCACTCCTCCTCGGAGGAGTCGTCCTCGATGTCGCCGAGGTCCAGGTCCCCCGCGAGGGAGATGATCTGGAGCTCCTCGAGCTTCTCGTCGGGGACCGGCGAGGGGGACTCATCCAGCAGGGAGACGGCCCTCTTGTTCTTGGGGAAGGCGATGACGTCCCTGATGGTGTCCCTCTGGAGCAGGATGGCGCAGAGCCTGTCCACTCCGAGCGCGATGCCTCCGTGGGGCGGGGCTCCGAACCCGAGGGCCTGGACGAAGAACCCGAAGTTCTCCTCGATCCTCTGGTCGTCGAGGCCGAGCTTGTGGAAGACAGCCCTCTGGAGGTCGGCGTTGTGGATACGGAGGGATCCGGATCCGAGCTCGTTGCCGTTCAGGCACAGGTCGAAGCAGGCGCCTCCGACGTAGTCGTCGTCAAGGTCGTTCTGCGGGAGGACGAACGGGTGGTGGAACGCGTCGTACTTGCCGGAGACGGGGTCGACCTCGAACATGGGGCACTCGTCCATCCAGAAGAACTGGAAGACATCCTTGGGCACGAGACCCAGGTCCTCGGCGATCTTCTTCCTGACCTGTCCGCCGCCCTCGTAGGTGGCCTTCCAGGGTCCGGCGATGAGGAAGAGCACGTCGCCCTCCTCCGCGTTCATGGTGGTCTTGATGTTCTCGAGGATCTCAGGGGTGAAGTACTTCGTGATGTTGGACTCGAGCTTGCCGTTCTCGACCCACATCCAGGTGAGTCCTCCGAGGCCGACCTTCTTCGCGTAGTGGATGTACCTGTCCCTGTCGTTCCTTCCGATCCTGTCCCCGGCGATGTCCTTCTTGAGGTTCATTCCGGCGACGATGCCGCCCTCGGCGATGACGTTCTGGAAGATCTTGTACGGGGCGTCCCTGACGACGTCGGTGAGCTTGACGTACTCCAGGCCGTACCTCATGTCGGGCTTGTCGGATCCGAAGCGCTCCATCGCGTCGCGGTAGGCGATGTGGGGGAACGGGGTCTGCAGCTCGGTGCCGTAGAGACCCTTCCAGACGAAGGCCATCATGCCCTCGATCATGTCCTGGATGTCCTTCATGTCCACGAAGGACATCTCCATGTCCAGCTGGGTGAACTCGGGCTGGCGGTCCTTCCTGGAGTCCTCGTCGCGGAAGCACCTGGCGACCTGGTAGTAGCGGTCCATGCCGCCGACCATCAGCATCTGCTTGTACAGCTGGGGGGACTGGGTGAGCGCGTAGAAGGTCCCGGGGTGGACCCTTGAGGGGACGATGTAGTCCCTGGCGCCCTCGGGCGTGGACCTGCCGAGCATGGGGGTCTCGATCTCGAGGAACCCCTGCTGCTCGAGATACTGCCTGGCCAGGTGGATGAGCCTGCTCCTGAAGACCATGGCCTGGGCCATCTCGGTCCTGCGGAGGTCCAGGTACCTGTAGCGCATCCTGATGTCCTCATCCGGGAGGACGCCCTCCTTCTGGTCGCCGATCTCGAACGGCGGGAGGTTGCACTTGTTCAGCAGCTCGGCGTCGGTGATGAGCACCTCGACCTCGCCGGTGGGGTTCCTGGCATCCTCGGTGCCCTCGACCCTCCTCCTGACGATCCCGTCCACCTGGACGCAGGACTCGCGGGAGAACTCGCGCATGACCTCCTCCAGATGCTTCGCGTCGACCCCCTCGGGGAGGGCCTCGGGGTCGAAAACGACCTGAGTGATTCCGTACCTGTCCGCCAGGTCGATGAATGCCACTCCTCCGTGATCCCTGGAGAACCTGACCCATCCCTGGAGACATACCTTCTTGCCCAGGTCCTCGGGCCTGAGCTCGCCGCAGGTGTTCGTTCTTCTCATGAGAGCGCCTCTATAACTGGGGGACCGACTTGGGAATCCCTATTTATAGGGTCGCACGGGCGCGCGATATACGTCGATGCCTGCGATCGGGCATATCCGCCCCAGAGGGGCGGAGGATCACCTCTCGCCAAGTATGGGTGGGATGTAGGTGAACGGGTCCTTGGTGATGTTCAGGATGACCGCGGTGCTGGTCTTCTTGACGTCCGGCACGGCGTTGATCTCCTTCACGACCTCGGAGAACTCGTCCCTGTTCTGGCAGGCGATCCAGACGAGGCAGTCGCTGTCTCCGGTGACGTCGAACACGGACACCACCTGCGGGATCTTGGAGATCTCGCCCTGGACGGTCACAACGTTCTCGGCGATGACGCTGACCATGCCCATGTACTCGAAGCCGAGCTTCATGTAGTCGATGCTGGCACGGTACCCGTTGATGACCCCCTTGGACTCCAGGTTCTTGACCCTCTGGATGAGGGTCGTCGGATGGACGTCGAGCTGCTTCGCGAGCTGCCTGTAGGAGCCCTGGCTGGATCTGCAGAGAAGTTCGATTATACGTTTGTCCAGTTCATCGAAGTCCGAGAGCGACATCTAATCGATTCTGGATAGGTCCAGGCGCATTCATTAAGATTTTGTTCGGCTTGAGGACGCTCCATGACAGACGAGATCTTCAGACGCGACGGATACGGCTTCGAGTTCGAGGCCAACGTCGAATCCGTGGACGGCGAGCTCGTGATGCTCGACAGCACCGCGTTCTACCCCGGAGGGGGCGGACAGGTGTGCGACACCGGGTCCATCCGCGGATGCGCCGTCACCGAGGTGTTCCGCAACGAGAAGGGCGACATCGTCCACCGCGTCCCCGGGAACGACCTGAAGGTAGGCGAGAGGGTGTGGTGCAGCGTGGACTGGGACAGGCGCTACGATCTGATGCAGGGCCACACCGGCGAGCACCTCCTGTTCTGCTCCCTCAGGAGGCAGTGCCCCGACCTGACCATCACGAAGATCTATATCTCGCCCGAGAGCAAGTACGTGATTGTGAACCACGACCTGACCTGGGACCAGATCAGGGCGGCCACCGCCTTCGCGAACCAGGCCATCGTGGACAACCTCCCGGTCACCCGCAGCATCATGGACCGCGACGACCCGGACCTCGAGAAGGTCAGGATCAAGCTGGAGAGGATCCCCGAGGACGAGGAGATCACCGTCGTCGCCATCGGGGACATCGACCTCTCCGCCTGCAGCGGGATCCACGTCATGGAGACGTCCGAGCTCGAGATGCTCATCGTCGACAGAAAGGTCTCCGCCGGAGCGGACGGCGTGGCCATCCACTTCAAGGTGGGACAGCCCGCCAAGGACGCCGCGCTGGCACTCGCCACCACGGCCCTCGAGATCGTGGACGGCATCGGCTGCAAGGCGGAGGACGCGCCCAGGTCCGTGGCCAACACGAGGGCGGACGACGAGCTCAAGACGAGGCTCCTGAAGCAGGCCACCAGGAGGCTGGCGGCGTCCATGCCCTCCGAGACCATCGCGGGAAGGGAGGTCGTCTGCGGATCCCTCCCCGGGACTGACAGGGCGACCCTGACGGAGCTGGCCGAATCGGTCAAGGCCCGCGGAGGCGTCGCCCTCATCGTCGGCGTGACGGACACGCTGTCCGTGATCATGGCCTCCGGCGACCCGGCTGTCGACTGCAGGAAGCTGCTCCCCGAGGTGCTCAATCCCCTCGGCGGACGCGGCGGCGGGAAGCCCGACTTCGCCCAGGGCGGGGTGCAGGACCCCTCCATGGAGGAGACCGTGCTGGATGCCATGCGCGGAGCGGTCGAGAGGGCCCTGTCCCAGTGACGGAAGCCCAGAACACATACCTTAAGAATGACAAGGGGAATCAGCGGGACATGTCCGGAATGAGGGTCAACGACCGGCAGATGAAGCAGGCCATGAAGAAGATGGGGATCAAGCAGTCCTCAGTCGACGGAGTGACCGAGGTCATCATCAGGACCAGGGACAAGGAGATCGTCGTGAAGAGGGCCGAGGTCATCTGCATCGAGATGGGCGGCACCAAGAGCTTCCAGGTCTCCGGAGAGACCGAGGAGCGCATGATCGGAGAGGACGGCGTCGCGAAGCAGACCTTCCCCGAGGATGACATCTCCCTCGTGATGTCCCAGACCGGTTGCGACAGGGACCAGGCCATCGCAGCTCTGGAGGCGGTCGACGGCCAGCCCGCCGAGGCCATCATCAAGATCATGACGGAGTGATAACATGTGCTTGGCAATCCCCGGAAAGATCGTCGCCATCGACGGCGAGATGGGTGATGTCGACTTCGGAGGCGTGACCAGGAAGGCCAACCTCTCGATGGTCGATGCGAACGTCGGAGACTGGGCAGTGGTCCACGCCGGCTTCGCCATCCAGATAATGGACGAGGAGGACGCCCAGGAGACCATCAGGCTCTGGAACGAGGTCCTCGACAGCGACAAGACCGCTTTCTGCTGAGAGGCATGACCCGGGCCTCGGCCCGGGCGGCCCCTCATCTCTTCTTCTGTATCTTGCCGTCCTTCTTCTGACGGACGACGCTGGTGCCCTGGTTGGATGCGACCTGCTTGGCGTAGGCTTCCGCCTCCGCCTTGGTCTTGAACTTCTTCAGGGCCTTCTGCGCGTTGGCCCTCTTGACCTGCCATCCGCCGTCCGGGTGCGGGGATACGAAATATGCGCCTGACGGCGCGGCCTTCTCCTCCTTCGGCTCGGATGCCTTGGCCGGAGCCTTCTTCGGCTCCGCGGCGGCGCTCTCGGTCTTCCCTTCCTTCTTCTTCAGGAGTGCCATCTCTATCGATGCATGAATCGCCTTGTCACTTTTTAAATGGGCCTCGGAAGGACCGACAGACGGGGGCGGATCATATCGGACTTGATAGAAATCATTATATAGTTTACAGGATTCCGCAGTTTCGGTAAGACGGCCATAGCGGCGGGGTAACACCCGGTCCCATTCCGAACCCGGAAGTAAAGTCCGCCCGCGTATCTGCCTGTACTGTAGTGCGCAAGCCTACGGGAACTCAGACACGC
>CALUHR010000003.1 GCA_944320495.1 Candidatus Methanomethylophilaceae archaeon | reverse complement strand
CAACATCGGCGGAGCCCCCACCAGCCAGCAGTGGGCCGAGGAGATCGGAGCCGACATCTACTCCGAGAACGCCCTCGACTGCGCCGCCAAGATGAAGGCCGCGCTCCAGTGATCGCACCCCCGGGTGCGATCACACCCCAAACCCCTTACCCCCGTTCAGAACGGCCTGTTTTCCTCCTTTAACCGTGAGCGGGGATAATTCCATCATCTGTTCTCTATCGATGTGCCAGGCGGTCCATGGACGCCCTCGTACCGGCGGTCGCGCGCTGTCAAACCCTTATATACGTGCCAGAGGGTTCGGCGTGCCATGGAAGATGAGACCCAGACAATCAGAAAATATGCATTGCAGAATGCTGTTTTCTTCAATGGGAAGGCGAATCCGAAGGCCGTCCTGGGCAAGGTCCTGGGAGAGTGCCCCGAGCTCAGATCCAAGGCAGGCGAGGTCAGGGAGGCCGTCGAGGCCATCGTGGCGGATGTCAACGCCATGGGTCTTGACGCTCAGAAGAAGGCCCTGGAGGGTATCGACTCGTCCCTCCTCGTGAAGGAGAAGAAGGAGCGCAAGTACGAGCTCCCAGAGCTCGAGAACGTCGAGGGCAAGGTCGTCATGCGCATCGCACCCGGTCCGTCCGGTCCTCTGCACATAGGGCACACCAGGGCGTCGGTGCTCAACGACGAGTACGTCAAGAGGTACGGCGGGGAGCTTGTGCTCAGGTTCGAGGACACCAACCCTGAGAGGCTCTGGCCCGACGCCTATGACATGATCATCGAGGACCTTGACTGGATGGGCGTCGGCATCGGCAGAACGTACTACCAGTCGGACAGGTTTGAGATTTACTACGACTACACCAGGAAGCTCCTGGAGATGGGCAAAGCATACGTCTGCACCTGCAACGGGGACCACTGGAGAGAGCTGAAGGAGCACGGGCAGGCATGCCCGTGCCATGACCTCCCTGTAGAAGAGCAGCTCGAGAGGTACGACAGGTTCCTCGCCGGCGAGTACGCCGAGGGGGAGGCCGTCGTCGTCGTCAAGACCGACCTCAACCATCCGAACCCCGCCATCAGGGACTTCGTCGCGCTCAGGATCGTGGACCATCCCCACCCGAGGACCGGAGACAAGTACCGCATCTACCCGATGATGAATCTGGCCGTCGCAGTCGACGATCACGAGATGGGCATGACCCATGTCATCAGGGGGAAGGACCACCTGAACAACACGTTCAGGCAGGAATACGTCTTCGACTACTTCGGATGGAAGAAGCCCGTGTACTACCACTATGGTCTCGTCCACATCGAGGACACAATCCTCAAGACCTCGGTCATCGGCAAGGGCATCAAGTCCGGCGAGTACTGCGGATGGAACGATGTCAGGATCGGCACCGTTCGCGCCCTTCAGAGGCGTGGCATCACCGCCGAGGCAATCAGGAACTATTGGCTGGAGGCTGGCATCAAGCCGGTCGACGTCCAGTTCTCCTGGGATACCCTGTACATGAAGAACAGGGAGATCATAGACCCGGTCTCGGACAGGTATTTCTTCGTCGAGGATCCAGTGAGGTACGACATCGAAGGCGTCGATGTGATCGAGGGCAGGGCACCCAGGCATCCGGACCATCCCGACCATGGATACAGGGAGTACGAGCTCACCGGCAGCAAGACCGTGTACGTGTCCGCCGCCGATTCCGCGATGTTCCAGGAGGCCGGCAGGGTCCGTCTCAAGGACCTCTGCAACCTCGACTACGGTCAGCCTGCCAGGTACGCCGGGAACGACCTATCCATCCTGAGGCAGGGAGTCCACGCCGTCCAGTGGGTCGGTGCCGATGCCGTGCCCGCCACCCTGGCCATGCCCGACGGGTCCGTCAGGAACGGGTCCGTGGAGCGTTCCATACTCGACGCGACCGGTGACATGGTCCAGCTCGAGAGGGTCGGATTCGCCCGCATCGAGAGGAAGGGCGAGGGCGGCGTAGCCATGGTGTTCGCCCACCGCTGACCATCGTCGACCCCCGTCGGGCCTTCGTTCGACGGGGGATAAACACCATTCCCCATATCCTGAAGTGCCAGAGTCGGGATTCTATCCTCTTCGTGTCGATACTTAGTTAAAGTGATTTAACCATATTTCCGGCATGGAATCAGACGAGCTGGCCAAGTCGGGGACGTTCATCCTCATAACGATGGTTCTAGGGATGTTCCTCGATGGTATGGACGGCACGATCGTCAACATCGCCCTTCCGGACATCTCCGCCGAATTTGGAGTGGACCCTGGACTTTCGTCCTGGGTCATCACGATCTACTTCCTGACGATGTCCGGTCTGATCCTGATGTTCGGTAAGCTGTCCGACTGCGGGGCCATCAAGAGGGTCCTGATCGGCGGGTTCCTCATCTTCAGCATAGCATCGCTGGCATGCGGGCTGTCCCAGAGCATGTGGATGCTCCTGGCGTTCAGGGCTATACAGGGCATCGGCGCATCCATGCTCGCAGCATCGTGCATCCTACTCGTCGTTAAGTTCCTCCCCTCTAACAGGACTGCATTCGGCCTGTCCGTCGGTCTCGTCGGGTACTTCATCGGTGCGGCGCTGGGCCCCGTGTTCGGGGGATTCCTGACCCAGATGCTCTCATGGCACTGGGTGTTCTTCATCAACATCCCCATAGGGCTGATTGCCGCCTTCATAGCGCACCGCGTGCTACCCAAGGACGAGGGATTCGACAGGAGTTCGTTCGACTATCTGGGTTCTGCCCTTCTGTTCGTAGCCCTGGTGGCAGGGCTATACGTCCTGGAGGCCCTACCGTCCGATGGGCTGACTACGGTCACGACAGCATCAATCATCGTCTTCGTGGCCTTCCTCGCTATGTTCATCGTCAAGGAGCGCAGGACCAGGTTCCCGGTCATCAACTTCCGTCTATTCCACAACTGGAGATTCTGCGCCGTCACGCTTGTCTACATAATCATGAACATCTGCTACACAGGGTCCCTGTACATCCTCCCGTTCTTCATGAGGGTGGAGATGGGATACGACTCGGTCACTAGCGGTATGTTCCTCATGGTAACCGCCCTGTTCACGCTGATGACCTGTATGTGGGCGGGCAAGCATGCCGACAAGAAGGGCAACAGGCCCATGGTGGTCGCCAGCGTGGTCATCAACACCATCGCGATGCTCCTGTACTGCCTCTATGACGCGGAGTCGCCCCTCTGGCTGATCATCGCCGGATACGCCGCCCTCGGTCTCGTATGGGGTGTTGGAGGGGGATCCGCCGGGAGCAGGATAGTGGACAACGTGCCGAAGAACCATCGCGGTGACGGATCCGCGCTGCTCTCCTTCTACGTGTATCTGGGCAGTGCGCTCGGTTCCGCCCTGTTCGCCGGTGTCTTCACCCTCGGATCGGGAGCGTCGGGCCAGTCCTTCGCGGATCTCGCACCGGATGTGTTCATGGACGGGTATCTGATAACGATGGTCGTCGGCCTGGCCGTGTCCGCCCTGGCGCTCATCCTGTCCTGGGTGGTGAACGAGCGCAGGGCGTACGGGGAGAACGGGCATCCTGCGGATTTCGAGGATTAACCGTATCTCGGATAATTCAAGGAGTTCATCTCCGGAACCCGTGACACGATCCATGGAACGTGTCTGAATCGTGTCAGGGGTTCCGGGAAACATGTTTGGATGATTTCGATATCGTGGGTTCCGGACTCATTCCTCGAACTTGATCCTGGGAGGCTCCAGCTTGTCGATGGGGGTCCTGCAGACCGGGCATCTCTTCTTCTTTGTTAATACGTATACCAGGTAGATTATCGCCGGTGTGTATCCAATGATCAGGACACTGTGATTGATGGTGATCGTGATATATCCGAGAAGCATCAGGACGATGAACGCCGCCAGTTGGTCGTTCTCGAGGCTCCTCCCGAGATATCTGTTCTCTTGGCACTTCGGACAGTAGCAGAATTCACCCATGATGTTATGTCATGATATGTGTTAATAAGACTAACTGAATCATATCATAAGCTTCAAGCCGTCAGCCACCTGGTTTCATCAGAATTCGTTCAAACTATATCGTATTTCAAAGAATTATAATTTCGAGCTACATGACTATGATTTTTTTTACATATCCAATCATAAATATTATATAGAGATAATCGTAGTAAATTCTGGAGGGGAATTATGGACCAAAGAACGAGTGTAGGACTTTTCATTGGAATCGTCATAGTTCTGGCGGCTGTGTGCTATTTCCTCCCCCCATCCAATGAGTTTGAGGAACCTGAGCGGCCCGTGTATTACGAGACGACCATGTCCGCATTGGATGTGGATGGGAAGACTGTGGTGTCTGTGATCGAGACGGATGACCTGGAGATCCTCAAGAACGCAGATGCTCTGGTCCTGAACTATACATCCCCTGAATTCGATGACTATGAGGAGACCGTCGCATTTCTGAATGAGAGGATGAGGGCTGGCCAGGCGGTCGTATCGTTGATCGGATCCTCTGTATTCAGCAGCGACGGGATGTCCCTAGGGATAGGTGTGGACACAGATGTGTTCGCGATAGCCTATTCTCCGGAACTGAATGCTCCGGCATTCTATGCAGGCGGGAGCTATTTCGATGCCATGGAGAATGTGGCCGAGTGGTTGTACGATCTCGGTTATCCGGACATAGAGGCCCCTGAACCGTCATGGCACTATGACATTCCGGAAGTGGAGAACGATTCTGGCGATGTTCCTGAATCATAAACGAAACAAACAGTTCGATGGATCAGGCTCATATGTCTGATCCATCTCATGTCGAGCTAGGTTATCGGATCAAGATGTTGAAGATATTCCTATATGCCAAGACTCAGGATTTCAGCTATTCTGGGACCGTGTTGAATACATAAAATGGGTATTCTGGTCTGGAATCCCAAATGTCTCATGATGTTTCGATCTCCGATTTATGATAGTAATTTTTTTTACCATAAATCGATTTTAAATTGGAGGGGAATGAAATCAACAAGACGAACTCGATAATACTGTTGGTCGTCGTCATCATAGGCCTAGTGGCCGTGTGCTATTTCCTTCCTCCTTCCGAGCTGAAGGAACCCGAACCTCCAGTGTACTATGAGACGACGATGGCTGCGTTGGACGTTGACGGTCCGGATGTGGTGTCGGTGACAGATACTGAGGATCACGACGTTCTCAGGAATGCCGATGCCATAGTCCTGTACTATACGTCCCCGGAATTCGATGACTTCGAGGAAACTGTGGAATTCGTCAACGAGCGGATGCGTGCGGGACAAGCTGTGGTCTCGATGATCGGACCCTCGATCTTCGATACCGATGGCATGTCTTCGGTGGTACCCGTTGACGGGGATGTATACGCGACTGTTTACTCGACAGAATTCAATGTGTCACTCGCATACTCAATCGGAGTCATGGATTGGGACTATGACAAGGCAATAAGGTATTTCGCCGAGTGGCTGTATGAATTCGGTTATCTGGATTTTCCGGATCTGACAGGCCCCGAGTCATGATTGGATCACGATTCGGACGACGCATCTGGATCCGAGATTGGTCCCTGCGGTGGTCCCAGTATCGCGGTTTGAAACACCAAGAAACAGTTTGACGGACCGGGCGTAACGGCCCGGCCCGTCCAGAATCATTCTACCAGTGCCTTCCAGCAGTTCTCGATGAGCTGCTTCTCCTGGCGTACGACCTCATCCCTGAGCATGATCTGCTCCACGGCCTTGGAGATCTGCACGTCGGTCGACGAGGGCGACGTCCCGCCGTAGGAGTTCCTGCGTTCTACGCATCTGACGACGGGAAGGACGTCGTAGACGTCCTCCTCGATCCTGTCCGAGAACTGCCTGAGCTCGTCCAGGTCCATGTCATCCAGGTTCCTCCCGGAGTCGATGCTGTGCCTCACCGCGGCACCCACGATGCCGTGGGCCTCCCTGAAGGGGACCCCCTTGGTGACCAGGTAGTCCGCCAGGTCTGTGGCATTGATCTGCCCTCTGCTGGTGACCTCGAGCATCCTGTCCCCATGGAACACGGTCGTCGAGATTACCTTGGACATGATCAGCGCGCTGGAGATGACGGTCTCCATGGAGCCCATCACAGGCGCCTTATCCTCCTGCAGGTCGCGGTTGTACGTCAGCGGCAGCCCCTTGGTCATGGTGATCATCGTCATCAGGGCTCCGACGACGGAACCGGTCTTCCCGCGCACGAGCTCGGCTATGTCCGGGTTCTTCTTCTGGGGCATGATGGACGATCCGGTGGTGTATCTGTCGTCCATCTCGATGAAGTTGAACTCCTGGGATGACCAGAGGACGAGCTCCTCGCACAGGCTCGACAGATGGATCGCGGTCTGTGCCGCGCAGTACGCCAGCTCCGTCACGAAGTCCCTGTCGCTGACGGAATCCATGGAGTTCTCGGTCGGTTCCCTGAATCCGAGGGCCTCCGCCGTCATCCTCCTGTCGATGGGGTATGTGGTCCCCGCCAGAGCGGCCGCGCCCAGGGGGCATTTGTCCATCCTCCTGAAGGCGTCCAGGAACCTGTCGGCATCGCGGGAGAACCTGAAGGCGTGCGCCAGCATGTGCTGCGCAAGGGTCACGGGCTGCGCGTGCTGCATGTGGGTGAACCCGGGCATCACGGTGTCCCCGTTGTCCTCGGCCACCTTGACCAGGGACATCATGAGGGTGTCGATCGCCTCTGCGGCATGGAGTGCCGCATCGCGGAGGTACATCCTGAAGTCGGTGGCGACCTGATCGTTCCTGCTCCTGCCGGTGTGGAGCTTCCCGCCGGCGGGACCGATGGCCTCGGTGAGGCTTAACTCGATGCAGGTGTGGACGTCCTCAAGGGAGTGGTCGAACTCGAAGTTCCCGGCCTCCACCTCGGTGAGGATGTCCTTCAGGCCGGCGATGATGGCATCGGCATCCTCCGCGGGGATGATCCCGCACTTCCTCAGCATCCTGACATGGGCGAGCGACCCCATGACGTCGTAGAACGCCAGGTGCGAGTCCACATCCAGAGAGGAGGTGAACGCCAGGGTGGAGTCGTCCATCCCGGCGGAGAACCTCCCCGACCAAAGGGCTTGCTGCAAGCGGATCACTTCTTCCCGTGGCTCTTCGCGGCGGTCCTTCCGGGCAGTCCCCAGACGTAGATGAACCCGGTGGCGGACTTGTGGTCGAACACGTCGCCCTCGGCGTAGGTGCTCAGCCCCTCGTCGTACATGGAGTAGGGGGACTTCCTGCCGACGACGGTTGCGCTGCCTTTGTACAGCTTCACGCGGACGGTTCCGGAGACGAACTCCTGGGTCTTGTCGATGAAGGCCTGGAGGGGCTCCATGAGCCCGCCGAACCAGAGGCCGTCGTAGACGAGCTGGCAGTACTTCTGCTCGATGCCGCGCTTGTACTCGATGGTGTCCCTGGGGAGGGTCATGCCCTCGAGGGCCTGGTGGGCCTTGATGAGGGTGACGGCGGCGGGGCACTCGTAGGTCTCGCGACTCTTGATTCCCATGAGACGGTCCTCGACGTGGTCGATCCTTCCGACGCCGTGGGCTCCGGCGACTCTGTCTAGCTTCTCGATGAGCTGGACGCCGTCCATCCTCTCGCCGTTCAGGGCAACGGGGATGCCCTGTTCGAACTCGATCTCGATGTACTCAGGCTCGTTGGGGGCCTTCTCTGGGTCGACGGTGTTCTCCCATACGTCCGCGGGAGGCTCCGCCCAAGGGTCCTCGAGGATACCGCACTCGCAGGAGCTTCCCCAGAGATTCTCGTCCCTGGAGTAGGGGCTTTCCTTCTTGACGATGATCTCGATGCCGTGCTCTTTGGCGTACTCGATCTCCTTCTCTCTGGTGGTGACCCACTCGCGCATGGGTGCGATGATCTTCAGGTTAGGGTCCTGGGAGACGATGCCCACGTCAAACCTGACCTGATCGTTACCCTTGGCGGTGCATCCGTGGGCGATGTACTTGGCACCCTCGGCCTTGGCGACTTCAACGAGTTTTTTGGCGATGAGGGGCCTGGCGATGGCGGTGCTGAGGGGGTAGACGTTTTGATAGAGAGCGTTGGCTTTCAGCGAGGGCCAGACGTAATCGGAGACGAACTCCTCGGTGGCGTTGATGAAGTCCGATTTAATGGCGCCGTTCCTCAGGGCGCGGGTGACGATGTCGTCGTTGCTGGGGGGCTGTCCGACATTGATGGCGATGGCGATGACGTCCACGTCGTAGGTCTCTTGGAGCCAGTGTATGGCCACGGAGGTGTCCAGTCCTCCGGAGTAAGCGAGGACGACTTTGTCCCTCGTCCCTTTCCCGTTCTTGTCCTTGTTGTCGCTGCAGCAAGTCATTGTGATCGGAGGTGCGCATTCTATCAGGTAATAAAGCGTTGTCCATGCGCATGTGCGTGCACGGACAAACGGGAAATGGGATGTCTGTTATCAGACATGCAGTGTCTCCACAATCCCGACGTCGCCTATCCGGGCATCTCAATGGTCGGATGGACAGGACGTGGACAGTCTGTCAGTCTGTCCACAGGTCGGTTCCTAATGCGCCACGCATGTTGCCGAAAGGACGGGGTGTACATAGTATGTCTGAAATAGAACAATATCTATTTTAACGGTATTCGTGTCGGCTGGCGTATATAATCCGAGTGATGGAAATGACAAAGGTCGGCATAATAGGAGGAACCGGTTACGCCGGGGGGGAGCTCGCACGCATACTATGCACCCATCCCGACGTTGAGATCTCGGCCATGACTTCCCGTCAGAACGCGGGTGCCAAGGTCAGCGACGTACATCCCTACCTCAGAGGATACGTCGACATCTCGTTCACCGAGAGGATCTCGGATACCGACGACCTCGACCTGGTCTTCGTCGCGACGCCCCACGGTGTCGCCATGAAGGAGGTGCCGGCCCTGCTGGAACGTGGCATCAAGGCAATCGACCTGTCCGGGGACTACAGGATTCACGATGTGGATGTCTATAAGAAATGGTACGGACACGAGCATACGGATGCAGAGAACCTCCAACGTGCCGTCTACGGACTGCCGGAGTTCTTCAGGGACGAGATTCGTGGTGCGGACCTTGTAGCGAACCCTGGGTGCTATGCGACGTCCATAATACTGGCCTGCGCGCCGCTCCTGAAATCCGGCCTCGTCGAGGAGGACGTGATCGTCGATGCGAAGTCCGGCACGTCGGGCGCCGGGATGGTCCCGACCACCCGCACCCACCACTCCACCTGTGGGGAGTCCATCATTCCGTACAGTGTGGGCAATCATCGCCACACGCCCGAGGTGGAGATGGCGGTGGACCGCTTCGCCGGGTCCTGCATGAGGGTGACGTTCGTTCCGCAGCTGGTGCCCATCGTTCGCGGAATCCTGTCGTCGTGCTACTTCAACCTCAGGCGCGATGCTACGCAGGAGGAGGTCGACACGATCTACGTGTCCCAGTATGGCGGGGAGCGCTTTGTCCACTATGTCTCGGAACCGTCCATACGTGCCGTTGCAGGGTCGAACCACGCCCAGGTGGCGTCCCGCGTAGTCGGCGGCAAGGTGGTCGCGTTCGGTGTGGTGGACAACCTCGTCAAGGGCGCCGCGGGACAGGCGGTGCAGTGCATGAATCTGATGCTCGGATTGAAGGAGACCACCGGGATGGACACGCCCGGGTTGGGGGTGTGAGAGATGGTAGAGATCATAGATGGAGGAATAACGACGCCCCAGGGCTTCAAGGCCGCGGGGGTCCACAGCGGAGTGAAGTACAGGTCCCTCGACATGGGGATGGTGTACTCTGAGGTGCCGGCCACGGCGTACTGCGCGTTCACAAGCAACAACGTCAAGGCGGCGCCCGTCCAGGTGATGATGGAGGAGAACTCCCCCACGCTGTCGGCGGTGGTCATCAACAGCGGCAACGCGAACGCCCTGACAGGCCATCGCGGCATCGAGGACGTCTACACCATGAAGCAGGTCGCCGCCGCTGAGCTGGAGCTGGATCCGAAACAGGTCGGGGTCATGTCCACCGGACTGATAGGTCGCTTCCTGGACATGCACAAGATCCGCTACGGCATATCTCGTGCGGCCAAGACGCTGGACGTGGGCCGTGAGGCGGATGGTCTAATTTGCCAGGCGATAATGACCACCGATACCATCAAGAAGGAATGCGCGGTCCGCGTCCGCCTGTCCGACGGCACCCTCGTCTACGTGGCTGGAATATCGAAGGGCAGTGGGATGATCGAGCCCCATATGAAGGTCCTGCACGGGACCACACTCACGATCATCACCACCGACGCCACGCTCGGTCCGGACTTCGCGGACACCTGGCAGTCCATCCTCGACGACACGGTCAACATGGTCTCGGTGGACGGCGACCAGTCCACCAACGACACCTGCATCCTGCTGGCGAACGGGATGTCCAACAGCAAGCCGGCGGACCGCGACCCGGAGTTCGCGGCCGCGCTGAGGACCATAATGACCCACATCGCCAGGTGCATCGCTACCGACGGGGAGGGCGCCTCGAAGCTCATCGAGGTCGACGTCAACGGGGCCGCGTCAAAGGAGGACGCCCGCAAGGCCGTGAAGGCGATCATCAACTCCCCGCTGGTGAAGACCGCCATATTCGGGGCCGACCCGAACTACGGGCGCATCATGATGGCCATCGGTAAATCCGGATGCGCCTTCGACATCAACGAGGTGCGTCTGACGATAAAGGGGGGCGACATGGAGGTCCCGATCCTGGATTCCGGGTCTCCGGTCTTCCAGGACGAGCGCGCCGTCGAAGTCGTGCGCATGGCCATGGACAACAAGGAGGTCACAATCGTCGTAGACCTGGGAGTGGGCGAGGAGTCGTCCACCGGCTGGGGATGCGATCTCACCTACGACTACGTCCGCATCAACGCGGAGTACGCGAGCTGATCCCGATGAAGGGTCTGTACGTCCTCAAGTTCGGGGGCAATGCCATCCGCGGCAGGGAGGACATGATGCGCCTCTCCGCCGAGATCGCGGAGCTCATACACGACGGATGCAGAATCATACTGGTTCACGGTGGCGGCCCTGAGATCTCGGAGGAGATGGAGCGTAGGGGCATGATCCCTCGCAAGGTCCACGGGATCAGAGTGACCGACGAGGATTCACTGGAGGTCGCCGAGACCGTCCTCAGGAGACTGAACTCAGAGGTCGTCGGATGCCTCCAGGACTCCGGAGTTCAGGCGCTCGGGATCCCAGGGTACTTCTGCACCGTGTGCAGCCGCAAGCCCCCTATGGCCATCGAGGAGGACGGTGTTACCGGCGAGGTGGACCTGGGACTCGTCGGGGAGGTGTCCGGGACGGACCCGCAGTGCCTGTTCGATCTGCTCAATCAGGGGATCACGCCCGTCATCTATCCGATAGGGAAGGATGCAGAGGGGACGAAGCTGAACGTCAACGCAGACACAATGGTGGCAGGAATTGCCGCCGGTGTCGGATGCGAGGAGATGATCACGATAACCGACGTACCCGGGATACTGCTGGACGTGAACGACCCGTCGTCCAAGGTCAACTCGCTCACGCTGGGGGAGGTTGACGCGCTCATCGCCGACGGAACCATCTCCGGAGGGATGATCCCCAAGGTCGAGGCCTGCAGGAACGCGCTGTTGGCCGGCGTTTCCACCGTGAGGATGGTCAACGGGAAGGATCCGCGCAACATAGTCACAGACATAACGAAGGGGGTCCCGCACGGGACCGTTATCACGAAGTGATGCAAGATGGGTTTCGAATCAGTCAAGGAGAAGAGCGACCGTTATCTGTTCCAGAACTACGGCCGCATACCGCTGTCCTTTACACACGGCAGCGGCTGCTACCTCCACGGGAGCGATGGGCGCGAGTACCTCGACCTGGTGGCCGGCATAGCCGTCAACGCTCTCGGATACGCGCATCCAGACTGGGTCGCGGCGGTCCAGGCGCAGGCAGCCAAGATGGCTCACGTCTCCAACCTCTACTACGTGGGGGAGCAGGCGGATCTGGCCGAGAGGGTCGCATCGATCACGCCCGACGGCATGGACCGCACGCTGTTCGTCAACAGTGGGGCGGAGGCCAACGAAGGGGCACTGAAGCTGGCGGTCCGCTACACAGGACGCTCCAAGGTCATCGCGGCCTTCGACGGTTTCCACGGGAGAACGTCCGCCGCCATGGGCGCCACGGGCCAGGAGTCCATCCAGAGGTCCTTTGAGCCGCTTATCGCCCATTCGTACGGGTATTTCCGCTTCGGTGACCTGGAATCGGTGAAGGAGCTCATGACACGGGACGTCGCAGCGCTCATCGTAGAACCGATACAGGGGGAGAGCGGCGTCCACACGGCCACCGTCGAGTTCTTCAAGGGCGTCCGCGACCTGTGCACCGACAACGGTACGCTAATGATCACCGACGAGGTGCAGACCGGGATAGGCCGCACCGGCGAATGGTACGGCATACAGAACTACGGTGTCGTTCCAGACATCATGACCATGGCGAAGGCCCTCGGCGGAGGTGTGCCGATCGGTGCGGTGAACTCCACCGATGAGATCTCCAAGGTGATGACGCCCGGGTCTCATGGCACCACGTTCGGAGGGAACCCGCTGGTGTGCGCCGCAGGATGCGCGACCATCGACATCATGAAGCGCGATGGGATCGTGCCCCATGTCAAGGAGATGGGCGCCCGCTGGATGGCCGATCTGAAGGCCATCGACTCCCCAAGGATTAGGGAGGTCCGCGGATGCGGGCTCATCATCGGGGTGGAGATGGACTCCAAGGAGACGGCCGCCCACGTCCAGAGGTACTGTCGCGAGAACGGCGTCCTGATAAACGTCGCCCATGGAGGGACAATCCGTCTCATACCCCCGCTAATCCTCACGGATGCGCAGAAGGATGTGTTCACCGGCCTCCTGAGGGAGGTGTTGGAGCAGCTCCGAGGGCGATGCCCGCGGGCGGGGTCCTCCCCGCCCGAAAACCTCCTAAAACGAAGAAGTGCCAGTAGCAACCTTTTAAGCGGGTGGTACCATTGACCGTCAGTTTCCGTGAGGGGGTACATGCGTGCAGGAGCGTCATCCCCGGCGTCGGTTCGTACGACCATCGCCGAGTCCGTCGGACCCGCGGGAGGACAGGTGTGAACCAATGGCAAAATGTGTCTGCTGTGGGAAGCTGATCCTGGGGGAGAAGCCCGAATTCTGCACCAAGTGCGGTGCTCCGATGCCCGGAAGCGCCGCCAGTCGCAGTCTCGAAGGCGGCATCCAGGTCATGAAGAGGAACAATTTCTCCGAAGCTACCAACGTTTGGAGGGCATTCGTCAAGAGCAACGGCCAGCCGACGGACGGGGAGTACAGGGAGATGCTCCAGGCCATGCGCGACTGTGTCATCAGCCACCTTCCCGACTCGGAGTTCTACAACCGCAACGGTCTCGCCGATCTTGCATCGGTCCTCACCGAGAGGGACCTGATGGAGGATGTGATGGGGATGTACGTCAACGCCATCCCGGAGGCCGTGACCAAGAGACAGCTGCACAGGCTGTTCTCCGAGTATGTATACGTCACCTTCGAATCGTTCAAGGTCTATCCGGATCTGAGCGATATGGTCAAGCTGCTCAACGAGGCGCACGATGTGTTCGTGCGGTTCCAGGACAGGCTACCCACGCTTCCCGGCGAGGCGAAGAGGGCCGAAGAGGAGATGGGCTTCTTCGTAGAGTACATGCCCTTCCTGGCCAACAAGATCAAAATGAGGCTGAACAAGGAGGGTCGCGACCGCGTCTCCAAAGCGGTGAAATTCTGGATGGAACAGCCCGTGCTGTCCTACATCGAGCAGCTGATGGATGCGTCCATGAACTACTCCCGGGTGTGGACCGCCAAGAGGCCCTCCGAGAGGAAGGAGGGGGACGCCGAAAAGAAGCTGGATAAGTTCCTGGACATATACTTCGAGGAGCCCTTCAAGGAGAGGAAGAAGAAAAAGAAGTGACGGTACGTATCACCTCGGGCGTCGGCCAGAGATATGCGACACTTCGAGCAAGTATTGTATATGCCCTTCGCTTAGTGGTATTATATCAGATTTGAAGAGCGGATAAAGTTTCCCTGGTGATGAAATGGCGGAGAATGGACCTGATCTCAAGGAACTGAAGAAGGTGCTGATGGGTGGCTCCGATGCCGACGTCAAGAGGGTGGTCGCCGACTACCTCGACAACGGTGTGGACGCCGTGACACTCATCAACTCCATCCAGATCTGCATGCGCGAGGTCGGTATCCTCTTCGACAGGGGAAAGATCTTCCTTCCGCAGATCCTGATGACCTCGGCGGGTATCGAGAGCGCTATGGAGCTCATCATGCCTCAGCTCGAATCAGATGAGGTCTCCGCTCCCAAGAACAAGATCGTCGTGATCGGAACCGTCGAGGGCGATACACACGACATCGGCAAGAACATCTGCACGGTGCTCCTGAGGATTGCGGGATATGAGGTCCATGATATGGGGAGGGATGTACCGGCCACGAGTTTCATCAAGGAGATCAAGAACGGGGCCGAATACTGCGGGATGTCGTCTCTGATGACGACGACCATGATGGTCCTCAAGGACGTCATCGACAATCTGCAGGAAAATGACATCAGGAACGGTGTCGTTGTCATGGTCGGCGGAACCCCGGTCACGCAGGCGTTCGCCGACAAGATCGGTGCCGACATCTACAGCGAGACCGCCTTCGAGATGATGAAGAAGATCGGGAACGAGGAGTCGTCTGGTTCCCACTGATTCTCCGTTCGGGACATTCTGTTCATTTTTCTGAACGGTTTACTTTGTTCTGTCCAGTTTGAGACAGGATAATATACCCCGAAGGCGATTGTTTCCGCATGTCCAAGAGCGTCAGCAAGGAGAGTCTCGCCGAGAAGACTCGCATGTACATCGACGCACATCCGAGCATCAAGGACTGTGTTTCGAAAGGTCTGATCAACTACTCGTCACTGGCCCGTACCATAATGAAGGACCTCGGTGTGGACAACGAGGAGGCGGTCATGATAGCCTGTCGCAGGTACTCGTCCAAGCTCTCGGTGACCACCGACCACGAGATGAGCATCCTGAGCATCCTCAAGGACAGCAGGCTCGAGATGCGCACCAAGACCTGCATCGTTACCGCGAAGAACGATTGGTCCGTTTTGCACAAGATGGACAACCTCTTCAAGGACCTGTGGAACGAGGACAGCATCATGCAGTGCGTCCAGTCCGCCTCGGCGGTCACGATCATCGCCGATTCCCGTCTGAAGGAACGCATCATAGATACGGTCGGCCGTTTCAATCTGATCAAGGTCCGCGAGAACCTGGTGGAGATCGCCGTCAAGTCCCCAGAGAAGATTGTGGACACCAGCGGTGTCATCGCCTATCTGATCACGAACCTCTCGGATGCTGGCATAAACATCGAGGAGACCGTCAGCTGTCACACTGATACGATCTTCATCGTCGGCGAGTCCGATATGATCAACGCCTACTCGGTCCTCACCAAGTGCATCCAGTCGGCCGAGGATACCGTAGGGTCTCAGTGAAACCATCCAAATCGTGCCGGGTCACAAGACCCGGCCATCGATTCCTAGCGGTTTTCCGGATGTGCTGTCTACGATCTATTGTAAAATGTGGGATAATTTGGAATGAGGGGTCGCCCCCTCGGTTTGTTCAGAGTATCTTGGACAGGAAGTCCTTGAGACGCTCGTTCTGCGGGTTCCCGAAGAACTCCTCCGGGGTGTTCTCCTCGGCGATGATGCCGTCGTTGAAGAACAGCACCCTGTCGGAGATCTCCCTGGCGAATCCCATCTCATGGGTGACCACGATCATGGTCATGCCCGAGTCCGCCAGGTCCTTGATGATCTTCAGGACCTCCCCGACCATCTCGGGGTCCAGCGCCGACGTCGGTTCGTCGAAGAGCATGACGTCCGGGTTCATGGCGAGCGCCCTGGCGATGGCCACACGCTGCTGCTGTCCGCCGGACAGCCTCGAGGGGTACTGGTCCGCCTTGTCCAGGAGGCCGATCCTCCTGAGGAGCTCGTCCGCCTTCGCGGAGGCCTCCTCCTCGGTCATGAGCTTCAGCTTGACAGGGGCGAGCATGATGTTCTCCTTCACCTTCTTGTGCGGGAAGAGGTTGAAGCTCTGGAACACCATGCCGATCTTGCGGCGGAGCAGGTCCACGTCGGTCTTCGGGTCGAGGATGTCCACACCCTCGAACACTATGCTTCCGCCCGTTGGCCTCTCCAGCAGGTTGATGGATCTCAGGAAGGTGGACTTCCCGCATCCGGACGGCCCGATGATGGAGATGACCTCTCCTTTGTGCACGTCCAGGCTGATGTCCTTCAGGACCTGGTGGTCACCGAAGGACTTCTCGAGGTTCCTCACCTCTATCAGGACTTCTCCGTCAGTAGGCATCGTTCAACCTCTTCTCGACTCTTCTGATCACATATGTCAGCACGAGGACTATGGCCAGATAGATGGCGGCAGCGACCAGGATCGGCAGCAGCGCGTCGTAGGTCTGTCCTCTGATGATGTCCGCTCCCCTGGTCAGGTCCATGAGTCCTATATAACCGGCGACGGAGGTCTCCTTGAGCAGGGAGATACCCTCGTTACCGATGGCGGGTGTGATGTTCCTGATCGCCTGCGGGAGGATGACGTTGGTCATCGACATCCTGTTGTTCATACCGAGGCTTCTGCAGGCCTCCATCTGTCCCTTCGGGACGGCGGTTATGCCTGAACGGACCACCTCGGCCACGTACGCTCCCGAGTTCACTCCGAACGCCACCGATGCTATCAATATGCCCTGGTCCGACGTGGCGAACACCACATAGTAGATCAGCAGCAGCTGGACCATCACAGGGGTCCCGCGTATGACCGTGATGTACACATGGCATATCGCGTTGAGGATCTTCAGCTTCCCCGTCATGTCGTGGGTGCTACGGACCATGGCGACCACGGACCCGATGATCAGACCGATGATGAGGGCAATGACGGTGATGATGAGGGTGTTCTTCAGACCCTCGAAGATGTACAGGTAACGGTCGTTCTTCAGGAAGTCGTTGTGGAAGCGGTCCTTGAGCTCCTGCCACCATCCGACGTCCTCTTCCTCCTCGTCGTCCTTGTCAGTATCGTCTCCGTCCGTGTCATCCCTGGCGGCATCTCCGCTGTAGAATGAGGCGACGTCCTCGCCGATGTGCGACGAGTAGTAGTTGATGATCTTGTCGACGGTGCCGTTCTCGATGAGCTTCTCAAGGGCGTCGTTGACCAGGTTGTAGGTCGCGGTGTCCCCCTTTTGGAAGATGAGTCCGTAGTACTCGGTCTCGGCGTCGTCGAGGATGTCGAGGATCTTCAGTCCGTCGTTCGCGGCGACCTGGGCCTCGGCCACGGTGCTGTCGACGACCTCGGCGATGGCTTTGCCGCTGATGACGTCCAGCAGCGCGGTGGTGTAGTCCTTCTGCGCCACCAGGTTGGTGCCCGGAAGATGATCAGTCGCGTATTGGGCTCCACTGGATCCGAGCTGGGATGTGACCGTCTTGCCTTTCAGATCCTCCTTGGATTCGATATTCGTGCTCTCCTTCACGACGAGGACCTGGTGGATCTCGGCGTACGGGGTGGAGAAGTCGACCTGCTCCTTCCTGTCGTCGTCGATGGTGAATCCGGAGGCCCCGACGTCGCACTTGCCCTGCTGGACGGAGAGGACGATGGAGTCGAAGGTGTTCTGCCTGAACTCGATGTTGTAGCCGATCTGGTACCCGATGGCCCTCATGATGTCCATGTCGATGCCTACGTACTCCTGGCCGTGCATGTTGTCGAACGGCGGGAAGTCGGGGCTGGTCTCGACGACGAGGGTGCCCTTGGTGGTGAAGAACGAGGGGGTGTCAGCGGAGTATCCGTTGTCCTCGTAGTACTCCATGATCATGTCGTACAGACCGTTGTCCATGATGTGCTGGAGAGACTCGTTGAACTCGTCGCGCAGAGCGGTGTTCTCCTTGGAGAAGATGAATCCATACTGCTCGACGGGGGAGTCGTCGAGGATGTCGAGGACTGTGAGGTTGGGGTTCGCCGCGCACTGGGCGAGGGCGACTGTGCTGTCGACGATCTCCGCATCGGCCTTGCCGGTGTTCAGATCCAGGAGGACGTCCGAGTACGTCTTCTGGAATTTTATGTTGCTAGTGGAGTAGCGCTCCGCCGCGTAGTCAGCGCCGGTGGTGCCGTTCTGGACAGAGATGATCTTCCCCTCGAGATCCTCCTTGGTCTGGATGGTCGTGTCCTTGGGTGCGACGACCACCTGGTTGATCTCCGCATAGGGGAGCGAGAAATCGACCTGCTTCTCCCTGTCGGGGTTGATGCTGAAACCGGATGCGCCGATGTCGCACTTGCCGGACGGCACGGACATGAGGATGGAGTCGAAGGTGTTGGTCCTGAATTCGACCTTGCATCCCATGTCGTTGCACACGGCACGGACTATGTCCATGTCTATGCCGGCATATTCCTTGCCGACCTGGTAGTCGAAGGGAGCGAAGTCTGGACTCGTCTCGACTATCAGGGTCCTTCCGTCATCAGCCTCCACATCGGATGATATGCACAGGGATGTCCCCAGGAGGCATATCACCGACATGACGGCGACGATCGCTATCAGTTGCCTTTTTTCCATTATACCAACCGGATGTTCTGGTTATCTGGCTATCCCTCGATATGGCATATAATAGGAATCCGACAATGCGTTTGTCTACGACCAGATGTGTTAGGATGTGACATATGTTGTCTATATTGAGACACATATTCTATGGGGATGCGGCAGGGCGTGTCCTACTTGCGCAGTCTGGCACTTCGATTCCTCTCTTCTGTCACGGCTAAATGATGGGGCCGGGAATGTCGCGGTGTTTGTCAGAGAGGTTACTTTCGGCGACTACCGTCTGGTCGATCCCAATGAGCTTGATCCAGGAATCTCAATGCACAATGCCGTCCTCGGTTGTACTAAGGTGCGTGTTGCCAGCATTGTGCGTACATGCGTGACGATGAATCCTTGTTCGTAGCGATTGAGGGTGCAGAACTCACGCTGGTCGCAATATGATGGGATAAATGGCGAACGGGAGGGGATTCGAACCCCCGGCTTGCAGCTTAGGAGGCTGCCGCCATATCCAGACTAGGCCACCCGTCCGTTGAGACGAGCGATAACGATGTTGGATATAAGGATTTGGGTCGGCCGGGAATCTGATGGATGGAGATGCGAAAAGATTCGATCCCCGGCCTGCTTTTCATGAGCCGCTCCTTGGGATGGGGCTACCCTTGGCACCTCGGGGAGAGGTACTGGCACAGTGATTTCTCTCCATATTATTAAACTATCGCAAGTTATCTTCGTAATATGTGATTGATGGATAATGCTCGTTATCCAAGTTCTTCCTGTAATGAGAGTTATTTATATCATTAGTTTCATGCTCAAATCGGGATGTACTTTGCCGTCTGGCCGCAAGAAGAGGATCATGGTAGCATGCGTGACCTTCGAGACCTCGAAGGTCGTGGAGCCATCTCTCTACTACGAGGTCAACAAGGTCCACATAATCCATTATGTGAAGGATCCGGCCTCTGAGAGCGGAAAGGTCTACGACAGTTTCTGCAATCGCGTCAAGGAGCTGCTCGAGAATGAGTCCCCTCTTCCGATAGAGATCGTCGACCACAACGAGCGCGTCAGCGACTTCTCCACGATGCTCCGCACGGTCCTCTCCATCATCCAGGAAGAGAACTCCTCTGAGGACGGCTGCGAGATTTATGTCAATATCTCCGCCGGTTCGCCGGAATATGCCGCTGCCTCGGCCATCGCGTCCATGATGGTACCGGGCACGATTCCGTTCTCAGTGGGATCGAAAGAGTACACCGTCCCCACCGAGAGGATACCCGAAGTGTACTATCTGGACGGGAAGCCCGTCGGGCTCACCAAGTCCACATACGATCCTCGCACGCTCCCCAGCTATGTCATAGAGATGCCGGAGGAGCATCTGGTCCGCGGTCTCAGGATCCTCAGCCAGAGGAACGATGCCGGAGACTCGGTCACCAGCGGCAAGATGGTCGCTGCCCTGAAGGAGGCAGGTCTCTGGTACAGGGATACCGAATCCCGCGGAAAGGATATCAAGTCCAACCAGAGGCAGACCGAGGCCGTGTACTATCAGAGGGACTTCATATCCAAATGGGTGAAGTTCGGCTGGGCGGAGAAGGACGATCGCCGCTCCCGCTACGTGCTCACCGACGAGGGCCGCAACATCATCGGGACCTTCTACACCGACGAGTGACATCCGGTTCCCGGACATTCTTCTTTCGTTCAGATTCCCCCAGCGTGAGCCATATCCTGTCAATCCATGCGAATTACAGAATTAACTAATATTACAAGTATTACCAAGATTACAGCCAGCAGTTATTATAGTGTCCGGGGAATGTCATATCGCGGCCCTGACGGCCGCAGGAGAACGGAAATGGCATACTACCAGCAGACACTGATCATACCCAAGCCCACCCAGCGCTTCAGTGAGAGGGACTTCCGCAGGCGTCCCGCCGGACGCGGATCCAGGAACGTGAACACCAACAGCGGGATCAACTCAATCCTCGCGTACTTCGACTGAAGCGGTCCGGATGCGGTGCTGCCATGGAAATGAAGATATCGCGGGAAACCATCCACCGGTCATGGACGGTGAACGCTTCGTGCTCGCGGATTCCCCGGGGAAGCCCTGCGATGCGGATCTGAGTACCCTTCGCATACGCAGATGCAGGGGCTGCGTCAAGTGCCTGACTGATCACAAGGGCAGATGCGAGATAGAGGATCAGTTCACGGACGTCATGGATGAGATTCTCCGCTCGGAGTGTCTCGAGATCAGGATGTCGCCGGAGCATGGGACCGTCCCCGATAGGGTCAGGAAGGCCGTTGAGCGGCTGTCAAACATGTTGGATGCGTACACGGGCTGTGGGGGCAACGTACCTCTGCCGATGGACTCCGTAAGGTTGCGGAGTATCGAGGTCGTGTACGAGGGCAGATTCGCGGACAGGATGGAATCCGAGATCAACGGGGCCCTGCGCAAGGGTCCCGTCTCGGATGTCAGGTTCACGCAGGAGTGAGCCGTTTTAATTTTTCAGAAATCAAGGTCAAGGTGTTTGGGGCCAGGGGCCCGGAGGCCCCTGGTTGAGAATCACTCGGTCTCGGGCTTCTTGGCGGTCTCCCAGACCTGGACGAACTCGACGCGGTCGACACCGAAGACGTTGCGGTAGTCGCTGACCAGGGAGTACTTGGCGATGGGCCAGGACTCGTGGAACTTGCAGACGTCGGCCTCGGTGATGACGACCTTGTCCTCCATGACGGCGTAGCCGAAGTCGTCGGCGGCGGTGAAGTGGATGCCCATGATGGCCTTGGCCTTCTCGACGGCATCGGTGATCTCGTCGACGATGGTCACCTTGTAGGTGATGTCGTGGCCGGCGAGGGGGCTGTTGAAGTCGACCTTGACACGGCCGGCTCCGACGGACATGACGACTCCGGTGCGGTTGCCGAGGGAGACGGGCATGCCGGGGTAGGGGTTGATCTCGTTCTTGTAGAAGTCCTTCAGGGCGTGGAGCTCGATGTTCTTGGGGTTCCTGGCTCCGGCGGCCTTCTCGCAGGGGACGGTGATCTCGATCTCCTTTCCGACCTCTCCGTTGGCGATGGCCTCGTCGACCTCGGGGAAGAACATCTTGGAGCCGGTGATGTACGGCATGGGGGCGTAGGTGACCTTCTCGTTGTAGAGGTCGTTCTCTTTGGCAACGGACTCGATGTTGGTGTCGAACATCTTCTCGGTGTCGGCGAAGGAGGCGGTGTAGTTGATGTGGAAGAGCTTCTTGGTGTCTGCCATTTGGATTCACCTTTAATTTAAATTAAACGCGCCCAACGCTTTTTCTGATATAATGGTGTCGGTAACGATTAGACAATCGGAGAATCCAGCGCAAACGGATTTAAACGATGCCGACATCGGCGGTCTCAGTGCCGCCTTGGCTTAGGGGTATAGCGGCTGACTTGTAATCAGCAGGCCGGGGGTTCAAATCCCTCAGGCGGCTCCATACCTTATTTAAGCTCTTTAAATATGGAGAGGTTTCTACTTGCTTTTTTCCAACTCTAAAGGCAAAATTGGGAAAAATCAGGGAAAAACGTTACTCTGACTCTTCACAAGATATTGCCTGAGAGGGATGATTTTGAGCATTCAATTCATCGTCGGAACTCCTCGCCACCATGTTGCGGATATACTCTTCCATCTCAATTTGTGCAAGCTCTCTGGATCCGTTGTTAGAACGTGCGTAGATGCCCATAGTGACTTCAATGGACGAGTGTCCTACGATGTCCTGTGCGGTTCTAGGATCAACATGAAGCGTTGCTATCAGGAATGATACGAAGGACGCTCTCAGCATCTTCGGAGAGAACTCCATCCCATGTTTCTTGCTGAACGTCTTCAGATGGGACGTGATGGAATCTGGGTGCATTGGCATTTCGGGATTCCTCTGATTTTTGAAGATGAAGCCCGATGCTGGTCCTCCCTGCGTCTTTTTCAGGAGATCGTACAGATTCTTGAGGTCCGGAGTCATGTAGACGATTCTTTCCGAACTGAATGTCTTGGGATCCTTGATGATTAACTCTTCGTGAGGCATCCGTCTGACTGCCTTGTCTATCCAGATGTTGTTGTTTTTGAAATCCAGACTGTCCCAAGTCAGGGCACAGACTTCACCTCTGCGAGCACCGGTGATGACCATTGTATAGAGGATGCAACGCCATGTAATCGGCTCCTCATCCAGACAACGGACGATTTCAATGACATCCTCGGGTTTGAGCGCCTTCTTGTCTTCTTCCAACTTCGATTTCCGTGGATGTCTGGGGGTGCGCATTCTCTCACGAACAACGTTGATTTCGATGATCCCTTTACGCTTGGCTTCTTCGAGAACCATGCCAAGCAGTTTATGGACCCTTATGATGAAATCCTCGCGCATGAGCGCCCTGAGGGTCTCGATCGGGGTCCTGACATCCGCCGGGATCGTGCGCGACACCGGAATCGCGCCGTATCCTTCGGATGCGTACTTCCTGGATTCTTCGAACGTTGGGCTGTACATCTCCGCCTCTCTCTTTCGTTGTGATTTAGAGATGCCTCTTTTGTTATTTAATGTATTTTATTGTGAGTTATTGTATAATATTGTAGAAAATGATTCGGAGACGATGATTTAGACGGATATCTGGCAGAAAACAAGATGATTAGACGATTGAATCATGAGGAAAAATCATAGATTCAAATAGATGTGAGGAGTCTATACAGGTAAGACGTGAAGATAAGATGATGGGCCCGGCCATCGGACGGCCGGTAAGGGGTTTGGATCAATCCTTCTCGCTGACGACGTACAGCCCGTAGCCCTGGTCCCTGTAGGCCTCCCCCTCGCAGTACACGGTGCCGTCCGCGGCGATGGCGTATTCGCTGCCGATCCAGCCGATGCCGTAGGTGTTGTAGTCGAGGGTCGTCTCGCACCCGTAGTAGGTCTTGCCGTCCATATCGAAGCTGAACACGGACACCGTCGTGACGGAGGTCTCGGCTGGGGTGAATCCGTCCAGGGCCACCGCGGCGATCGCGTGGCCGGGGATGATGAACACGCCGGCATCGTATCCGGCGGCCTCGTAGAGCGCTGCGCACAGGATGGATGTGTCCTCGCAGTCCCCTCCCCCGTTGTGTATGGTCTCCAGGGGGAACGCGTAGTACTCCTGCTGTCCGTAGAGGACGCTGTCGTATGTGTATCCGAAGCATGTCTGGACGAAGGCGAGGACGAACTCCGTGTATCCGGCAGCGTCCATCGCGCCGTAGGTGCCCAGATACAGCTCAGAGAGGCCCTTCTCCATCTCGGTGACGGTCTCGTCCACGGTGATGAAGTCGGTCACGACCGAATAGGTCCCGTTGCCGTACCCCATCCTCTTGGCGAGGCTCGCACCGCTGGATCCGGACACCTCGATGAAGTCGGAGTAGGTGTAGTCGACCGAGAGCTCGTAGGACTTCCCCTGGTGGGTCCAGGAGTACTGCTGGATGTAGGTCCCGTCTATGGAGACGTCGACCGAGTACTCCGTGCCGCCGACGGGGAAGAACGACGGGAAGTCGGAGGATTCCCTGCACACCACGCCGACGCTGAAATCGCCGACGGTGTCATCGTTCAGGGTCCAGTAGAGCACGGGCTCCGTCTTCTCGATCTGCTGGTACCCCCACGGCCACTTGCTCTCGTCATTGACGTACCACGTGAAGCTGCCGTACTGCGATGCGACCGATTCGTCGAGGGTGACGACGAGCTGTCTGACCCCGTCGCTTTCGGTCAATTCGAAGTCGAAGAGGCCCGCATCCTCGCCGCTGACGTAGTAGACTCCATCGGTGAATACCACCGTGGATCCGCCGTCGGGCTGGGTCTGAGGGTTCAGGGTCCTGTCATCGGTCCTGTCGTAGTCCATGGAGGCGATGAACGCCGCCACGATGACCAGCGCTACCACGGCGAATGCCGCCAGCATGGCTGTCCGCTTCCTGCCACTTCTCCTGTCCGAGGGGATGAAGGAGGATGTTGCACCGCACCACGGGCAGTATCTGGACCCGTCCTCGATCTCCCTGCCGCACTCGCCGCAACGCATGGCCGGTCGTCTCCCCTCCTCGTTAAAAACCTTCTTGATGGGTTCTTCGGAAAACGTGTGACATGATTGGATGTATAATCCAATATGGATTTAAATTGGAATCGTCTTTATATTCATTCCAGGATGGTCGGGCGTGGAAGAGGTCACCGTCGATGATGTACTGTCCGTGACCAACGTGTTCTCGGACCTCGTCATGCTTTTCGTCGTACTGGACATAGTGGCCATCTTCATCATGCTCTTCCTCGAGAAGTACGATCCCCGCGTGTTCGTGACCTGGCTGATCCTGCTGATCTTCCTCCCGCCCGTGGGCTTCATCCTGTATCTCTACATGGGCGCGACGTTCTACAACCGCTACAGGTTCACCCCCAAGAACATCACCGACACCCAGATGATGAGGGCCTACCAGTGGCAGAGGGGTCGCATCGAGGAGGACTACGCGGCGCATCCGGACAGGGCGGACATCTTCCACATGGCCAAGTCCCTGGAGAACGCAGGCGCATGGCCGTACTCCGCAAACAACGACATCACCCTGTACACCGAGGGGGAGCCGCTGTTCAACGACATGATGAGGGACATCGCGAACGCGAGGAAGTCGATCCTCATCGAGTATTACATCATACGCAACGACCACGACGGCAACGCGCTCATGGACCTCTTGATATCCAAGGTCCGCGAGGGCGTCGAGGTCCGTCTGCTGACGGACGCCTTCGGCATCGGGAAGGGTCCGAAGGAGGGCATCTTCAGGTTCAGGAACGCTGGAGGCCATTACGCCACCTTCCACTCCTCCCTCAACCTGCTCCTCAGCCCGAAGAAGAACAACCGCAACCACAGGAAGATCGCCATCATCGACGGCTCCATGGCCTATTGCGGAGGTTTCAACATCGGGGACGAGTACCGCGGCGAGGGGCCGCTGGGCCACTGGAGGGACGCGACCGTGAAGGTGGTCGGCGAGGGCATCCTGCCGATGATGATCCGCTTCTGCGCCGACTGGCAGTACTGCGCCAAGAGGGATCCGCTCCGCCCGGTGGAGCACTACATGGACATAGACTTCGCCGGAACCGGGGGCAGGGACAGGATGCAGCTCGTCTCCGGCGGTCCGGACACCATGCCGAACAACCCGGTCCAGATGCAGTACCTCTCGATGATCGTCAACGCCCGCAGGCGCCTCTACGTTACCACCCCGTACCTGTCCCCGGACGACTCGATGATGGTCGCCCTGGCCAACGCGGCCAGGTCGGGGGTGGACGTCAGGATACTCATACCCGACAAGAAGGACCACATCTTCCTCTTCTGGAACAATCTGACCTGCGCGAACGAGCTGATGAAGTCGGGCGTGAGGGTCTTCAGATACAACGACGGCTTCGTCCACGAGAAGATGATCCTGATGGACGACATGTGCGTCTCCGTGGGGTCGGCCAACCTGGACCACAGGTCCCTGACCCTGAACTTCGAGACGAACGTCATGATGTACTCCCGCAGGCTCAACGCCCAGGCGGCGGACCAGTTCCTGGCGGACCTGGAGAGGAGCACCGAGTACTCCTGCGAGGAGTACGGCAGGAGCACGCTCATGATGAGGATCAGGATGGCGGTATCATGGCAGATGAAGCTCCTGGCATGACGTACGACGTCGCGGTGGTGGGATCCGGTCCCGCCGGTGCGTCCGCGGTCAGGGAGCTGTCCGGGAGGGGCATCTCCGTCGCGTGCATCGAGCGCCTCCACGACGAGGGCTTCGGCCGCTACCACAGGATTTGCGGGGAGGCGGTCAGCGACAGGACGTTCGGGAAGCTGGGCTGGAGGCCCAGCGGCTGCGTCCGCAGGGTGGACACGATCCGCATAGCGTTCTCCGACGAGATCTCCGTCGACATCCCGGTCGGCGGCATGGTCGTAGACCGCCCGTTGATGCTGTCGGAGCTCATGGACGGCTGTGATGCCGACATCATCCGCGGGTCCGTCCGCTCCGTTGGGACGGACGACGTCGGATACACCCTGGAGCTCACCGACGGACGCAGGATCCGCTGTCGCGGTCTGATAGGTGCCGACGGTGCGCATTCGGCGGTTCGGAGAGACGTCTTCGGCACCGGTCCGACGAGGAGGCTGCAGGTATTCAACTGCATAGCCGAGGGCGAGGAGGACGTGCTCTCGTTCACCGTCGGAGGATACGGGGACGGGTTCTACGGCTGGCGCTTCCCCTCCGGCCCCGGAAAAGTGTCCATCGGGTTCCCGAGGGGGCACACAGACCCGTCCGAGGTGGAGGGGATCGTGGACTGGGGCGCCAGGGACCTGCCGTTCGGCGTCCAGGAGAGGGTCGTGGACGGGTGCTGCGCAATCGCGGGTGACGCCGCATGCCTCGCCAACCCCCTGTGCTTCGGAGGCATAGGCGCTGCGCTCCTATCCGGAAGGGAGGCGGCCAGGGCGATGGCAGACGGCAGGCTCGAGAGGTACCAGCACTGGGTGTCCCGCAACCCGATGTTCAGTCCCCACTTCATGGGCGCGCACGACACGTTCGCGTCATGGGGGCCGGAGGAGATCGCCGACGCCATGGGGCCTTTCCGCAAGGGGTACTCGCTCGCCCGCGGAGCCTACGCGATGATGCGCAGACCCAAGTGGGCAGAAGTGTACATGTCTGTCTACATCGCATTCAATCTTGGATGGTGATGTAGCATTCTAAATCGACTAAGGTCGTCGGACCAATAACGTTTGTTTCATTTTCTAAGTACAAATGTTCATATATCCATAAGGTAGAATATTTATTATGCATCCACAGTTCGCCCCAGAATCCAGATTGGTGTGTCACAGGTGCTCCTATGAGTGGATGCCCCGCAGGGGACAGCCACCCAAGCGTTGCCCACGCTGCCGTTCGGTCAAATGGAACAATCCGGACCTGAAGGTCACCTGCGTAAGATGCGGCCACACATGGAACTCCCATGACGGCAAGCCCAAGCGCTGCCCGTCCTGCGGATCCCATCAGTGGAACGTCCCCCTGAAGTCGTACAGGTGCCTGAGGTGCGGCGTCTCCTGGGACTCCAAGAGCTCCCATTTGCCGAAGCGCTGCCCGTTCTGCGGAACCCGTCTGTGGGACATCGAGCCGGAGGTCGTGATACCTCCGAGGGAGATGTCCATGCTGATGGAGGACGACGTCATGAGGGAGTACCGCAGAGGCCGCGGATGCCTGGACATATCCTTGTCCATGGACATCCCGTACAGCGTCGTCCGGGGGATAATCCATCGCAGGAGCCCCGGTACCGAGCCCCGGGTGCGATCCCGGAGGCCGGATCAAATTCCAGGATGTGTTCCGTCGATCCGATGGGACGCATCCATTTTTCTAATGCCCGGCATACGGATGTCCGATGTCTGATGTTCAGTCGGGCCGTCCAGTGGCCGCGGAGGCTTCGAGATGAGGGGTACGGCGCGCCTCCTGACCGAGCGCCTCCAACTGAGGAGGTTCAGGGAGGACGATGCCGAGGCCGCGTTCAGGAACTGGATGTCCGACCCGGACGTCACCAGATTCCTGTCGTGGGAGACCCATCCAGATCCGGAGGTGAGCCGCCGGACGATAGCCGAGTGGGTGTCAGAATACGCGAGCGGCACCATGGACTGGTGCATAACGCTGCGCGGGAGCGACGAGCCGATAGGCAGCATAACCGTGGTGAGGGAGCATCCGGAGAAGGGCTACTGTGAGATAGGATACTGCCTCTCTCAGCGGTACTGGGACCGCGGTTACATGACCGAGGCCCTGAGGGCGGTGGTGAACTATGTGTTCGACACCACCAGCTACGAGTGGATCCAGGCCCGTCACGATACCGAGAACGAGGCTTCCGGCAGATGTCTCGAGAAATCGAACTTCAGGGAGACAGGCATCCTCGAGCTCCCGGACCCGAAGACCGGGAGGATGCGCGAGTACCGTTTCATGGCGATAAGGCGCGGGGACGTGATGCTGCGCCCTCGATCGGGGAGGTTCTCCCTCACGCGCTCTATGCTCCTGACGGCCTGGATGTATCTCGTGTGCTCCGCGTCGGCGCCCCTTTTGCAGTCGAGGTACTGTTCGTGGCACTTCTGCGCCTCCGCCCTAAGCCTGTCCGCCTCGTCGTAGAGCTGATGCATCTTCTCGTGGGCGGTGTTGGCGTCCTCGGAGGCCTTGACCGCCTTCTGGTGCCAGCTGTTCGCCTGCGATTTGCACTCGCCGATGTCGCCGAGGCCTCCGGACGCGCGCATTCTGGCCCCGCGGTCGTTCCACTCGTCCCTGCGGGCGCGGCATTCCTTGGCGGTGAGGTTGGCGTCGTCCCTGCGAGCTTTGTAGACGGCAGCCTCCGCGGAGAGGGACTTGGCCTTCTTCTGGAGCTTGTCCCTGCGGTCCGCGAGCTCGGAGGCGCGTCTGTGGAACTCATCCCTGGACTGCTTGGCGCGGTTCGCCTCTTTGTTGTATCCGGCGATGATCTCGTCCAGACGGCGGGCGTCCTTCTCTATCTGTTCGGCGATCATCGTCTGAGCCTCAGGAGTTCGAACTCCGTCATGTTCCCCTCCATGTCCTCGATGTTCTCGTGGACGAGGTGGAGCCTGAACATCTCCCCTGCGTTGCGGCGGCAGACCACCGCGGTGTCCTCGGGGAGCCTGCCGTCCGAGAGCATCTCGGCCGCGACGGCCGTGTCGGATACCTCGACCCTGTCGGAGTCCGGATAGAGCATATTGAGGTGCTCCTTCGTCTGCAGGAGGGCCTGGATGTGGGAGGCGACGCGTCTGACGCTCACCCCGGGATGCTTAACGAAGACGCAGTGGTGGATGGGCAGCCAGAGGGCCCTGAGGATCTCGATGTCACCCCTCCCCTCGAGGGACCTCTCAGTCTCCTCTACGGGTCCGGCGGTGACGTTGCGGGATGCGACGACACCGTAGTCCGCCTCCCCGGAATCGAGGGCTGCAACAGTGTTCCTGGAGTCCTCCTTAGGAATGAGTACGAAGACGTCCCAGCCCATGGCGCCGGCGAGCTCAGTCGCCGCCTGCTCGGAGTTGGAGCCCGGGATTCCCATGTACGCTACCCTGACGACCATGCACCCCCAACCCCATTCCATATTTAATCAATGAACTGCGGTGCGTAGGCGATCTCAATGGACGGAGTCTGGGCGGACGACATCCGCATCACGGGGGACCCGGGTCCCGACGCGGTGCTGTTCTGGATGACCGGGGATCATGAGGCGGGCATCGCGGACGATGTGATCCGGAAGGTGAGGCTGTCTGCGACGGATCCGCGCTTCGCGATCGTCGAATGCAGGGTGGGGGACTGGGATTCGGGGCTCACGCCCTGGTCATCCGAACCCGTCATGGGAGCGAGGGCTTTCACGGGAGGCGGAGGGGAGACCCTCGAGCGTCTGAGGGACGAATGGGTCCCTCGGGCGAGGGACGCTCTGGAGGCGGGGGACGATGTCCCTCTCGCCGTATGCGGATACTCGCTGGCTGGCCTGTTCTCCCTCTGGGCGTTCCACGAGACCGGCCTGTTCAGAGGGGCGGTGGCATGCTCCCCGTCCGTATGGTATCCGGGATGGACCGAGTACGCGGCCGGACGCGGCGCCCCTGAGGGTTCATACGTGTATCTGAGCCTCGGGACCAAGGAGGAGAAGGCGAGGAACCCGGTGATGGCATCGGTCGGCGATGCTATAAGATCCGTCAGGACGGCGTACGGGAGCGATCCGAACGTGTCCGATGTGGTACTGGAGATGAATCCCGGCAACCACTTCACCGATCCGGCCGGCAGGATGGCGCGCGGGATGTCATGGATGCTGGACCGTCTCACGGCCGACGGAAACCGATAAGGTCCTCCCGCACATGTCCGTCCATGGACGAGAGCTACGGGAAGTGCCGCACGTGTCGCCTCTGCGCTCATTCGGACGATGTGTGGGTGTGCATGCCGGAATCCAGGCCGACGGGACCGGAGGACGGATGCGGGAGGTACCGTCCGGGATGCTGTGGCAGCTGCAGGTCGTGGAGTGGGGGCATGTGCTCCAGGCATTCGGAGCCCAGGGACTCCCTGGACGTGTGCTCGGACTTCGACCCCGCCGGATCATTCCGATGCCAGCCTGTCCTTCCTGTTCGACAGGATGTTCTTGACGCTGGCCTTGGCCTTCGCATCGCCCATTATGACGCGCTTGGCCGATTCCGGTATGCCGTAGTAGACGATGTTGTCGCAGAGGGAGACGTTCCCGCGCATGGAGGGGCGCACCTTGGAGTAGGCGGACTGGAGGGATCCCACCGCCTCGGACACGAGGGACGTGAACCTCATGACGTCCCTGTCGACGAGGGTGCGCGCGTTGACGTATCCCGTCTCGGGGAGCAGCGGGTTGTAGGTACCGTCCATGAAGTCGTCGTCCAGGTCGTCTATCGTATCCATGACGTACACCGCGGCGGTCAGCTGGGTGAAGACGTCGCCCAGGTCCTCCGTGTAGAAGTCGCCGGCGATGCCCTCGAGCGGTCCCGTCAGGCCCCTGCCGAACTCCCTTCCCATGGAGAGAGCGTCCCTGCATCCCGCCAGCTCCATGTCGCGGAGGCGCATGAATCCCTCCCCGACCATCCTGTCGTACTCCGGGAACTCGGAGACGGCCTTCTGTATGGCGCGGTTCAGAGTCAGGGAGATGAGCTTCGTCTTTATCGACGGCATGTCGGTCTCGTCGTCGTAGAGCTCCCATTTCGTGAGTATGAGGGTGTAGGCGGCCATCTCGTGCATAAGCCTGGAGTCGGCCTTGGGGGAGTCTAGTACGCAGATCCTGCGGGTCGTGGGCCCGAAGTCGGGGCAGTCGCAGACCAGCCCCTCGAGGAGGATGGTGTTGAACGTCATGTCGTAGTTCACCGTCCCGGTCCCGGTGAGGCCGTAGCCGTCCCTGAGCTGATGGCATCCCTCGCAGTAGTACCTGCGGTAGGTGCGGTTGTCGGTCGGGGAGAGCCTTCCGTAAGCTGGGGTGGTGTATCCGAACATGTCGTTCGCCCGTATGCGTGTGGTCGACGGATGCCGTACTTCCCTGCGATCCCACTCGCTCCTTGGGCGGGATCCGCCGGGCCATGAGGAACGAGGCATACAGTGCCACGGCGAAGACCGCCGCGATCAGGATGTATCCGAGCGTCCTGTCGTCCATGCACCGTGAACGTATCGTGCGGATAAGGGTTCCGCTGGGCTGTCTGATGTACGGTCGTTCCGAAAAGTCATAAATACGCAATATAGGTTCGGAAGCTCAACCAGCCAGCAGTGGTAGGTGATTGAGCAATGGCTTACGACGTGGAATCCGTAGACAACCTGACAGCGATTTACGAGAGCCAGTCCCCCTCGGCTTTCATCGCGTTCGCGATGGAGGGACTCCCCCAGGAGCACACCCATGACGAGCGCTTCGACAAGGCGGCCGACGAGGACCACGGCGGAGACTCCAAGTGCGACTACTGCTGCTGCAGCGAGAAGGGATACTGCAACAGTATGGGATGGCACGCCTGCGTCGTCGGTTGCGTCGTGGTCTGCTGCATCTGCTGCTGCTACGCCACCAATGGATTCAACGGCGTCTGGACCTACTGGCCCTTCTGAGCCGGCGGAAGCCGGCCATGAAGCCGTACATATCGGTCGTCATAAAACCGACCCTTTTCTGCAACGAATCCTGCAGCCATTGCTATCATGCCCCGGACGAGCGCGTCCGGGGAGAGATGAGCCTTGAGACGCTGGACCGTCTCATGGGCATGGTCGCCACCGAGTACCAGGCGGCCTGGTTCATATGGCACGGCGGGGAGCCGCTCACCGTCCCGATGTCTTTCTACAAGAAGGCCATCGAGCTGGAGGAGAAGCACTTCGGAAAGTCCTCCTTCCGTGTGGGGAACACCATACAGACCAACGGGACGCTCCTCAACCGCCGTCTCATGGCATACTGCCGCGAGAAGATGATCAACGTCGGCGTGTCGTGCGAAGGTCCCTACAACAATGTTCTGAGGGAGCTGGATCCCGAGAAGGCCATCTCGATGCTATCCGACAAGGATAACAAGTACTCCGTCAGCGCCACAATCTCCCGCGAGACGGCGCTGAAGCAGAGGGAGATCTACGAGTACTATCGCGACAGGGGGACGAACATCTCCATGTCCCCGGTGATTCCGGCGGGATGCGCCAGATGCAACGGCACCGTCCCGGATCCGGACGAGTACATCAGGGGCAGCATAGAGGCCTTCGACACATGGCTCCATGACGCCGGCAGCAAGGTCCCCCTGATCCCGCACTACCTCTACGTCCTCAACTATCTGGGCGATCCCACGCCCTCGGACTGCGCCCACACATCCTGTCTCACCAAGTGGGTCTGCGTCAACCCCGACGGTTCGATATACCCGTGTGCCAAGGCCTGCCCGCCAGAGTTCTGCATGGGCAATGTGAATTCCATCTCCAGCCTCGACGAGGCCTTCCATTCTGAGGGCTTCCGTAGGATCCTGGCGGGTTCCGTCGCCCGCAGGGAGAAGTGCGCCTCGTGTCCCATCTACAGGTTCTGCAACGGAGGGTGCAGCATGGACGCCTACCACGAGGTAGGCCTCGAGAACACCGACGGGGACTCATGCAGGATCTTCCGCGAGGTGTTCACACACATAGCCGACGAGGTCCAGAAGCTCCTGGATTCGGACGGCGACTACTCGGGCATAAACATGTTCGTCAGGGACGCCCTCGTCGGGAAGCTCGTGAACCCGAGGGTGGTCAGCCAGCGATCCCGGATTGCAGCGCCCTTCTCATGGTCCCATGGGGATCTCCGAGGAATTCTGCCGATGCGCTGGCATGAGGTCACACATCGAAAGGAGGCGGCGGTCCGATCCCTCGGACCGCCTGGTTTTCACGATCGGCGCCTGCCGATCTCGTCGATGTCGTACGGGGTCTCCTGGTACACGCAGTAGTTGAGCCAGTTGGTGTAGAAGAGCGTGGCATGGGCCCTCCACCTGACCACCGGGTCTTTGTGCGGGTCGTCGTCCTCGAAGTAGTTGTCCGGCACGTGCGGGTTCTTGCCGGCGTTCAGGTCCCTCTCGTACTCGTACGACAGCGTCGCGGCATCATACTCCAGATGTCCCGTGATGAACGTCTGGTTCATCTCCGACTGGACCACGGCGACGCCGGAGTCCTCGGAGGCGCAGATGATGTGCAGATGCGGGTTCGCCGCGATGTCCTCCGCCCTGACCTCCGAGTGCCTCGACTGAGGCATGAAGAAGCGGTCGTCGAAGCCTCTGACTATGGGCTCGTTCGGTATGAGCACGCGGTGCTCGAAGATCCCTGAGACCTTCGAGTCCATGGAGTGCTTCGGTATCCCGTAGTGGTAGTACAGCCCGGCGAGGGCGCCCCAGCAGATGTAGAGGGTGGAGCAGACGTTGGTGAGCGTCCAGTCCATGATCTCGCAGAACTCCGGCCAGTAGTCCACGTCCTCGTATTCTATCGATTCGAGGGGGGCCCCGGTGATGATCATCCCGTCGAACTTCATCTCTCTGACGTCGTCGAAGGTCTTGTAGAAGCGTTCCAGGTACTCCGCGGAGGTGTTCTTCGATTCGTGAGAGGACATCTGGAGCAGCGTGACGTTCGTCTGGAGCGGGCTGTTGCTCAGGCACCTGAGGATCTGGATCTCGGTCTCGACCTTGGTGGGCATGAGGTTCAGGATGAGGATCTCCAGCGGGCGGATGTCCTGGGTGTCCGCCCTCCTGGCGGACATCACGAATATGTTCTCGGATTCCAGCACGGCCGCTGCCGGCAGGTCGTCCGGGATCTTGACCGGCATCCTATCACTCGTCGAACATGCCGGTGCTGAGGTATCTGTCCCCTCCGTCCGGCAGGATGGCGACGATGCGCTTCTCGGGATGCTCCCTGGCGGCGCGGATGGCGGCGAATACGTTGGCGCCGGAGGATATGCCGCAGAAGATGCCTTCTTTCCTGCAGAGCTCGACCGCCGTGCGTACGGCGTCATCGCCGGTGACGGTCTCGACCCCTCCGAGGAGGTCCCTGTTCAGGTTACCGGGGACGAAGTTGGCTCCGATGCCCTGGATGGCGTGCGGGCCCGCCCTCCCCTCGGAGACCAGGGGGCTCTCGGCCGGCTCTATCCCGATGACCTGGGCCTTGGACCCCGCGTCCCTGAAGGCCATGGCGATCCCGGTGGCCGTGCCGCCGGTGCCGAAGCCGGCGTAGACGAGGTCCACGTCGGGGAGGTCCCTGAGGATCTCCTTCCCAGTCCCGGTGCGGTGGGCCGCGGAGTTGGCGGGGTTGTCGAACTGTCCCGCGATGAATCCGCCGCGCTCCCTCGCGATCTCGTTCGCCATGTCCACGGAGCCCTGCATGCCCTGCGCGCCAGGGGAGAGGACGACCTCAGCCCCGTAGGCGCGCATCAGGGAGATGCGTTCCTTGCTCATGGTTTCCGGCATGACGATGACCGCCTTGTAGCCGCGGGCCGCGGCTATCATCGCGAGGCCGATGCCCATGTTCCCGGAGGTGGGCTCGATGATCGTCCCGCCCTCCTTCAGCAGACCGCGGGCGACCGCGTCGTCGATGATGGACAGCGCGGCGCGGTCCTTGATGGAGCCGCTGGGGTTGACGCTCTCCCTCTTGACGTAGACGTGGGATCCCGGCGGCGCCATGCTGTTGAGGCGGATCATCGGCGTGTCCCCGATCGTCTCGGTTATGCTGTTGTAGACTGTCATATGCGTGGCCTACCCCATGGGTACGATTTAGGGGTTCCGCCCCGCCCTTCGGCGGAGCGGTCAGAACTCGATGCCTCTCCTGGCGGGCACGCCCCTGTCCATGGGGTGCTTGATCATCCTCATCTCGGTCACGAGGTCGGCGTAGTCGATGATCTCCTGCGGGGCCCCGCGCCCGGTCAGCACGACCTCGGTGTGGGGAGCCCTCGAATCCAGCAGATCGATGACCTCCTGCGGTGTGACGTGTTTGAACTTCAGCGAGTTGTTGATCTCGTCGAGTATCACAAGGTCGTACTCGCCGGAGGTGAGGACCTCGCGGGCCTTCGCCATGGCTGCCCTGGTGAGCTCCAGGTCCTTCTCCAGCGGCACCTTCTCATCCATGTGGTCGACGCCCATCGGTACGATCTCGAACCCATCCATCCTGGAGGCGGAGATGTGCTCCCCGTACCCTCCGTCGGGCTTTAGGAACTGTATCATGATGACGTTCAGTCCGCACCCTACCGCCCTGAAGGCGAGTCCCAGGGCGCATGTCGTCTTGCCCTTTCCGTTCCCCGTGTAGACCTGGACGAGTCCCAGGCCCTCCTTGACATCCTTCGGACACCCGGTGGTTCCTGACATGTCATGTGAATCTCTAAAGGGGGGTTTAATGCCTGCCGTCGCCCGCCATCCGTATAAACGCCTGACCTGATTCGCCCGCAGGTGTAAGAGATGAGGGACAGCGAGTTCTTCAGGTCGAGGATACCGGAGTTCGTCGACGCCGAGAGGAAGTTCTTCTCCGGCGAGATGGACGCCAAGACGTACAAGGGCATATCCGGCAGGTTCGGCAGCTATGCCCAGAGGGGCGGAGAGCTTGGTATGATCAGGCTCCGCATGTGCGGCGGCCACATGGACAGGGACAAGCTGTCGTTCATCATAGACGAGTGCAGGAGGTACGGGGTGTCCAGGATCCATACCACCACCTGCGAGACCGTACAGCTGCACAACCTCAAGGGGGACGAGATCGCGGAGATCATGGACCGCGCACTGGACCATGGCATCAACACCCAGGGAGGGGGAGGGGACAACCCGAGGAACGTGTCCGCGACGTCGCTGTCCGGCGTCGAGCCGGGGGAGAACTTCGACGTGTACCCCTACGCGAAGGCCGCCGAGACGTACCTGCTGGACATCATGCCCGATGTCAAGATGCCCCGCAAGCTGAAGGTCACGTTCTCCAGCTCGCCGAGGAACGAGACGCACGCCACCTTCAGGGACCTGGGATTCGTCTCCAGGCCGGACGGGAGGTTCGACGTCTGGGGGGCAGGCGGTCTGGGTAACAACCCGAAGTTCGGCATGATGCTCGCCGAGGGCGTGGACCCGTCCAAGGTGCTGTACTACGTGCGCGCCATGGTGGACACCTTCATGGAGCACGGCGACTACGAGAACCGCGGCAGGGCCCGCACCAGGTACATGAGGGACAGGCTCGGGGACGAGCTGTTCGCCAAGGAGTACGGCAAGCACCTATCCAGACTGCTGGAGCAGGGCGGCATGGACATCCATCCCGCCCCGTCGGTGTTCCCGATCAAGGAGGTCAAGGACGTCTCCGGGGAGAGGATCCACAGGCAGAGCCAGGAAGGGCTGTACTATGTGGAGTACCATCCCGTGGGAGGGGACGTGCCCCTGGAGATGCTAGAGAGGATAAGGGACGCCATCGCCGACGCAGACGGCGCGGAGGTTCGCGTGTCCCCCGACAGCGCCCTGTACATCATCAACCTGGACGGCGCGGAGGCGGTCAGGGTGAGGGACGCTACCGAGGGCGGCGCCCGGAACCTGTTCGAGACCTCCGTGTCGTGCATCGGCGGGACGATCTGCCAGCAGGGTGTCCGCGACTCCAGCGGCCTGCTCAACGCCATGATCGCGGCGGTCCGCGAGGCCGGCGTCGGGGAGTACCTCCCGAGGTTCAGGATCTCCGGATGCCCGTCCTCGTGCGGATGTCACCAGGTCGGGATCGTCGGCCTCCAGGGAGCCTCGAAGACCGTCGACGGTCAGGCCGTGCCGGCGTTCAAGATGTCCATCAACGGATGCGGAGCCGAGGGCAGGGAGCGCATGGGCGAGGAGGTCGGGACCATCGCCCAGGACAGGATCCCGGAGATGGTCGTCACACTGGGGAAGGCCGTCAGGGACAGCGGCAAGTGCTTCGACGAGTGGCTGAGCTCCAACGACATCAGACAGGTCCTGGCGGACTACATAGCATGAAACATACTCCGGCGGGAGATCCGCCGGAGGACCCACCGGGGTTAATCGTTCGCATCAGAGCTGTCGTGCGGTGTTCGAGATACGTGAATCGGATCAATCGAGCGTCGAAGGTCAGGTTTTGACAGGGGAACATCTGAGTGGGAACTCGATGAATCAACGAACCACGTCACACATCCCCCGGGATTACTGAACAATCCACATTAATATCGTCTCCATCTCCCGATCGATGGAGAAAGCTGAGTCTGCTGAGGAGTTCAACCGCCATATCGTGGATTGTCTGTCCGATCCCTACAGATGTCAGCTTTTCGTGGAGATACTCCGCGGTACATGTTCCAAAGCCAGCGAGCTTCACAGCAGATGCCCGAACATACCTCGTGCCACCATGTATCGTCAACTCAAACGCCTCACCGACGATGGGTTGATCGAGATCGTCGACGAAGTGAAGAAACGTGGCACCGTGGAACGCACCTATGCTCCGGTAAAGAGGGTGTTCGAAGATATGGAATCAGTCCTCCGGTCGAACCCATCAGAGATGTACTTCTCCATGTTCATGCAGTACGTTCTGAGCTTCGTGCAACAGTTCCGCGAGTTCTGCGACGACTCCGACGCTAACCTCACCCACGATGCCGGATTCTCCATGAGCCCTGTCCTTGCAACCAACGAGGAGATCAACGGCGCCATGAGGGAGATCGCCGACATCATCGGGAGGCTCAGGGAGAACGAGCCTGCCGATGGCCGCAGGTTCCACACCATCGGTCTCATCCTCTCACCGCCCCACTCCTGATGCTTCACTATTAGATGATTAGTATCAATCTTGGATTAACGCTTAATAAATACAGAATCGAGATACCATGGTAACCGATGACCATGGGTGGGAATCGGAACAACGGGGGCATACTCCGCATAGAGAATCTGTCCAAGACCTACAAGGGAGGCAAGAAGGCTGTCTCCGACCTTTCTCTGAATGTCCGTCCCGGGGAGATCCACGCGTTCATAGGACGCAACGGGGCCGGGAAGACCACCACACTTCGCGCAGTGGTTGGGCTGATGGATTTCGATGAGGGCGAGATCACGATCGACGGGCACTCCATCAAAGAGGAGCCGGTTCAATGCAAGAGGGTACTGGCGTACATCCCGGACAACCCCGACCTCTACGACTACATCTCCGGAATACAGTACCTCGACTTCGTGTGCGACATGTACGGTGTCTCCGAAGGGGATCGCCGCGAGAGGATCGACAGGCTGTCTTCCGTGTTCGGGCTCCGGGACGACCTTGGCAGTCTCATCGGTTCGTACAGCCACGGCATGAAGCAGAAATTGGCCATCATCGGTGCCCTGTCGCACGACCCGAAGCTCCTGATACTCGATGAGCCGTTCGTCGGTCTCGATCCGGAGTCGACCCATTCCCTGAAGATGATGATGCGCGAGATGTGCGATTCGGGATGCGCCGTGTTCTTCTCGACCCACGTCCTGGACGTGGCCGAGAGGCTCTGCGACACCGTGTCTGTGATCAAGTCGGGCAGGCTGGTGGCATCTGGCGGCATGGATGGGGTCCGTGGCGACGGCACGCTTGAGGATGCGTTCCTGGAGCTGATGGCTGATGGGCAGTGACATCGCAGCCCTCATGAAGATACAGCTGTGCGAGGAGCTGCGCCTCGGAGCGGTGTTCCACAGGCGGAGCGGTAATCGCGATGCCCTGACCTACTTCGCATCGGTGGCCCTTGTCGCTGTGTTGTTCGGTTTCATCCAATATATGTTCATGGACGCTCTGGTCCAGATGGGGCTTGCCGATCAGATTCCTCTGATTGCCGCCTTCATCTCCGTCACGGCTTCCCTGGGATTCTCCTTCTTCAGGGGAACCCATGCGTTCGTGTTCGATGACTACGACCTCGTGATGTCCATGCCGGTCAGTTCGACCCATGTCGCCCTATCCCGCTTCCTGTCGGTGTATTTGGTGTCGGCGGCGATCGGACTGTATCTGTCACTTATCGGAGCTCTGGCGATGTCCGGTCACTATTCCATGGGCTCCATATTCGCATTCACAGTCGCCACACTCATCGGTTCGCTCATACCCGCATCCGTCGGAGCCGCCCTTGGCACCATCGTCAGCAGGGTCGGTTCGACATCGTCTCACAAGGGTGCGACCTCGATCGTCGCACTGGTGGTCATCGTAGCCGTCCTGGCCGTGCTGATGGACTGGATGTCCGGAGAGGTCGGAGGATCCGACATGATCACATCCCTCGGGGATGTGGTTCTAGCATTCTGTCCTCCTGCCGCATGGATCGCCGGATGGGCCGCTTGGGATGTCCCGTGCATCATCCTGCTGATCGTCGCATCGCTCGCATCAGCAACAGTCGTGGTGCTGGTCGCATCGAGATGTCTGATGAGCCTCAACTCGAGGAATGCCTCTGCCGCCCGCAAGGCTTCCGCTGCCGAAGCCCGTGCCAGCGGACGCCTGTTCTCCCTGTACAGAAGAGACATCAGGAGATACGTATCCAGCAGGATCTACATCACGAACACGGCCGTCGGGATGCTTCTCCTGGTCGTGCTGTCGTACATGATTGCCTTCACCGACGGTCTTGACTCCTCCGAGCTCGGACAGCTCATGCCGCTGTTGACGACGGCTATGCCGTTGTTCGTCTCGTTCTTCGTCGCGCTCTCCTGCACGACGTCCGTGTCTCTTTCGATGGAGGGCGATACCCGCTGGATCTTGGGTTCGTCGCCTCTGAGGCCATGGGACATCTTCCTATCGAAGATTCTAGTCAACCTCACGATCGTCGTCCCTCTGGAACTCGTGAGCATAGCGATGCTTGCCATCGGCCTGGGGATCTCGGGCGTGGATCTCGTTCTGCTCGTCGTGGTTTCAACCTCATACGCCCTGTTCACCCCCGCTCTGGGAATGGTCATGAACATACGTTATCCGAGGTACGACTGGAGCAGCGAGTACTATGCGGTGAAGGGTGGCTCCGTGTCCATGCTGGGGTCCATGGGGATAGGCCTGGCATCTGTGATCGTCCCATTGATGGTATCCGGCATGAGCCCGGTGCCCGATCTCACGATGGGTGTGACGGCGATGATCGTGCTGATCCTGACAGCCGTCCTGTACCTTCACCTGAGAAGAACAAGACTGTACTTCTACTGATAAACCATTCAAATAGTAAAGAAACAGGTTACAGGTATCCAGATAAGACCCGCAGTGTCGGTCGCCGTTGGGTGGCCCTTAGTACCTGCGGGCAACGGATATTCTCTTCTCGATTAACGTGTATCGATGTGTCCTCATCCTCGAATCTTGTCCTGGAAGCACCGGCAATAGTCGACCAGATGGACACACCTGTTCTGCTCAGATGTCACTTTGTCGCACTTCATCAGATTGACTCCGGGTCTTCACAGCTTCCTCTCTCGTCATCTACCTGAGTCTTTCGATCTCGATGAAGCTGCTACGGTCCACGATCACGTTGAAATCCCTGCAAAGAGGACACCCACAGCATCCGCGAGGACTTACCTCAGCATCACCAGCGCAGCTATGGCAAGCATGTCGACTCTTTGGAACCGAGGTCGCCTGACTCGTCGATCGATATGTGTCCAGTCATGGACGGACACCGTCCGGATTCGGTCGGGGCATCCTTCTTACAGGTCCTTCACTCCGCGTCCTTCTTCCTGATCGTGCGCCGCATGATCTTCCCGGAGGTGGACTTGGGCAGTTCCTTGACGAACTCGATGGCCCTGGGGTACTTGTACGGGGCTGTGCCCTTCTTGACGTAGTTCTGGAGCTCCTTCGCCAGCTCGTCCGTGCCCTCGTATCCTGCGCGGAGGACGATGGTGGCCTTCACTAGCTGGCCCCTGACGGGGTCCGGTATGCCGGTGATGGCGCACTCCAGAACAGCGGGGTGGTGCATCAGGACGCTCTCGATCTCGAACGGGCTGATCCTGTATCCGGAGGACTTGATGATGTCGTCGTTCCTGCCGACGTACCAGAAGTAGCCGTCCTCATCCCTCCAGGCGACGTCGCCGGTGTGGTGGACGTGCTCCACCTGGAGCTCGCGGTTGCCCTTGTCGTTCTTCAGGTAGCCGACGGTGATTCCAGGCTCGCGGTTAGCCACGCGGACGATGATCTCGCCGTCGACACCAGGGGGCACGGGGTTGCCGTCCGGATCCACAAGGTCAACATCGAACAGCGGGGAGGGGACGCCCATCGATCCCGGCTTCGGTTCGTATCCGTCCCAGGTCCCGATGATCGGCGGGGTCTCGGTCTGCCCGAAGGCCTCCATGAGCTTCAGCCCTGTGTTCTCCAGCCACATCTTGTAGGTGTTGGGGCTCAGGGCCTCGCCGGCGATGCCGGTGTGCTTCAGCGAGGACAGGTCGTGCCCTTCGGTCCCGGCGTTGAGGAACATCCTGAACATGGTGGGCGGGCTGCAGAGGGTGGTGATCCTGTACCTCTCGACTTTGTCCATGATGTCCGAGGGGTCGAACCTCTCGAACTCGTAGACGAAGATCCCGGCCTCCATCATCCACGGGGCGTACAGCTTCCCCCAGGCGCACTTGATCCAGCCGGTGTCGGCGATGGTGAAGTGGAGGCCCTCGGGGTCGACGCAGTACCAGTTCTTGGCGGTGAGGATGTGGCCCAGCGGGTAGGAGAAGTCGTGGAGGACCATCTTGGGGTCCCCGGCGGTCCCCGAGGTGAAGTACATGAGCATGGTGTCGGTGGAGCGGTTCGGGACCCTGGTCCATTCCTCGGGTGCTGTCTCCACGCCGGCGTCGATGTCGATCCAGCCGTCGCGGTGACCGTTGAGCAGGAACTTCATCTTCAGCGACGGTATGTCCTCGGAGATGTCCACCTGATCGGGTATGTCGCAGGTGGCGGTACAGATGCACGCCTTGATCCTGGCTGCGTTCACGCGGTACTCGATGTCGTGCTTCCTGAGCATGAAGGTGGCGGGCACCATGACCGCTCCGATCTTGTGGAGTGCGATCGAGAGGTACCAGAACTGCCAGCTGTGCTTGACGACGACGAGCACGTAGTCCCCCTTGGTGATGCCCATGGAGGTGAGATAGTTGGCGGCCTTGTTCGAGAGCCTGCTGATGTCGCCGAAGGTGAACGTCCTCTCGGCCCCGGTCACGCTGCACCACTGGAGCGCGCGCCTGTCCGGTTCAGCGGCCGCTATGCGGTCCACGACGTCGTATGCGAAGTTGAAGTTCGGGGGGATCTCGATGTGGGCCTTGGAGGTGCGTCCCTGGTCGTCGAACTCCTCCCTCAGGTACTCCTTCCAGATGCCGATCACTCGGTATCCCTCCTCATGACCACGGCGAGGAAGGTGCACCCCTCCCTGGACGTGGCGATCATGCCGTGCCCCTTTCCCGAGTCGTAGTAGAGGGTGTCGCCGGGTCCGACGTCCACGGTGCGGCCCTCGTGGCAGAAGCGCAGGGAGCCGGACAGGATGTAGTCGAACTCCTGCCCCTCGTGGCACGAGAGGTGGATCTCCTTGTCCTGCTCCTCGGGGATGTACGGTGCGAACACGAGGAACGGTTCCGAGATCTTGTCCTTGAAGGTGGGTGCCAGGTGATAGTAGGTGAATCCTTCGCGCCTCTTGATCGGCAGCCCCTCCCCCGACCTGACGAGGGAGAACCCGCTGAGCTTCGGGTCCCTGCCGGTGATGATCTCGATGATGTCCACGCCAAGCTTCTCCGCGCATTTGTAGAGGAACGTGAATCCGAAGTCCTCGGTGCCGGTCTCGAGCCTGGAGAACTCCTCCGCGGTTACGCCGGTGGCCTCGGCCATCTCTTCGACGGTGAATCCGCACATCTCGCGGAGTGCGCGTATCCTCTCTGCAATCTCGGGAATCTTGGGGGTGGCATCCATGGCCGTTGCGATGCAGAGATATGATATATAGTCGCGCGAGGGGGATTCTGTAAACCGTTAAATCGGATGCCGATTCTAGGCAGGCCATGCAAACGAAGAACGACGGGAAGCCGTTCGTTCCGACGAGGCTCACGCTCGTCGCAATGCTTCTCGCATCCATGCTCATGTTGATGGGAGGCGCCGCGGTCGCACCCGCTCTGCCGCTCATAAACGAGGCGTTCCCCGGCCAGGACTTCGCGGTCTCGCTGGTCATCACCCTCCCATCGCTCGCCGTCGGTCTCCTGGGTCTGGTCATCGGATCGCTTGCCGACAAATTCGGGAAGGTCCGCACACTTTGCGTCGCGCTGGTGCTGTTCACCGCCGCAGGTGTGGCCAGCTTCTTCCTCGAGGATCTGATGGTCATCCTCGCCATGAGGTTCCTGGTCGGTGTCGGCATCGCCGGCATATCGGCCGCCGTGACCGCCCTGATGGCCGAGTACTACACCGGCGTGTCGAGGGTAAAGGTCCTGAGCTACCAGTCCGCCGCCATGGGTCTCGGTGTACTCATCCTGGAGTACACCGGCGGTTCGCTCGCGGCGTTCAGCTGGCATGAGCCGTTCCTCGTCTATCTGATCGGCATACCGATCCTGCTTCTCTGCATCGCATCGATGAGGGAGCCGTCCCGCGAGCCCGCCAGGGAGGCGACGCCCGCGGAGCGTCCGGCGAAGAAGGCCAACACCCGCCTCATCGTGATCTGCTATGTCGCCATCTTCGTGTGCCAGACCATGTCGTTCCTCCTCCCCACAAAGATGCCCACATTCCTCGAGGATCCGGAGCTCCCGGGTCATCTCAGCGCATCCGTGGTGGGTCTGTTCCTGGGTGTGAACGGGATCAGCAACGCCGTCATGGCGCTGTTCTATAGGCGTCTGGCCGACCGCATAAGGCCGTTCATGATCATGGGGGTCGGGTTCCTCATCATGGGCGTGGGGATGGTCATCATCATGACCCATCCGGCCGTCGTAACCGCGTTCTTCACGATGGTGCTTGCCGGCCTCGGCATCGGGATGATCTGCCCGGCGGTGACGAACGTCCTCGCCGGTGAGGCCACCGGATCCACATCGGGGAAGATCATGGGAGGGTACTCCACCTTCCTCAACTTCGGCCAGTTCTCGATCTCCCTCGTCAGCGTCCCTCTGCTCGCCGCCGTCAACGACAGCATACCCGACCTGTTCGGTGTCATGGGTTCGCTGGCGGTCGTTGTCGCGGTCCTGTTCATCCTCTACTGCGCGAAGGACCGCAGGTTCTCGTCAGCCGGTCCCGCCGCCTGAGAAAAATGGTTTTATCGGCGGTCCCTTTCATTGGAGGGACCGCCGGGTCATTCGATTGGAGATGTGACGGACATGGGGGAGGGATTCAGCAAGAGGGAGAGGGGCATCGTCCTGCTCGCCTGCTGCATCTCCGGCCTTGTCACGCCGCTGCTGAGCACGATGATGAACCTCTCCCTGGTCAACATCGGGGACAGCTTCGGCGTGGGTTCGCATCAGCTCGCCTACGTGAACACCGCGTTCCTGCTATCGTCGGTCGTGTTCATGGTCCCGCTGGCCCGCGCCGGGGACATCATCGGCAAGAAGAGGATGTATCTCATAGGGCTGACCGCGATCGCTGTCGCCTGCCTGCTGGGCGCTGTGTCGCCCACGTTCTGGTGGCTCATAGGATGCAGGGTCATCATGGGGTTCGGCTCCGCCGCGCTCGTGACCACCAGCGTGTCGCTCATCACCGACGTCTATCCCCGCGAGTCCAGGGGAGGCGCGATCGGCATGCAGACCATGTGCGTCTACATCGGCCTGTCCCTGGGACCCCCGCTGGGAGGGACCCTCAACGATCTGATTGGATGGCACGCCCTGTTTCTGTTCGTGGTCCCGCTCGCCATCGTATCGGCGATATGCATGCTCTCGTTCAGGCATGAGATATCCCCGTCCGCCGGACACCGTTTCGACGGTAGGGGGAGCGTGCTGTACGGGGTGGGCATCATGCTCGCCATGGGCGGTGTGATCAACATGCCCGAGCTCTGGGCGGTCGCGATGCTCGTCATCGGGGTGGTCGTCATCGCTCTGTTCGCCAGATGGGAATCCAGGACGCCCGACCATCTGCTGAACGTGGGGCTGTTCAGGACCAAGGTCTTCGCCGGGTCCTGTCTCGCCACGTTCCTCAACTATGCCGCGTCCTACTCCATATCCTACTTCCTGGCGCTCTATCTCCAGAGCATCGGCGCCATCTCCGCCACGGAGGCTGGAATCCTCATGCTCGTGCAGGCCGCCTTGCAGGCCGTCGTGACACCGCTTTTCGGCCGTCTGTCCGATCGCGTCGAGGACAAACGCATCCTGCCGACCACCGGGATGATCATCACAGGCGTAGGTGTCTCGTTCTTCCTGTTCTACGGGCTAGAGGTCGACTACACGCTCGTCATCGCCACCATGCTCGTGGTCGGGTTCGGCATGGGGATGTTCTCCGCACCCAACACGTCGGTCGTCATGGGCTCTGTCAGGCCTGAGGAGACCGGGGAGGCCTCCGCCATGGTGGCGGTCATGCGCCAATCCGGCATGATGGTCAGCATGGGCATCGCGATGCTGTTCATCTCGGTGATAATGGGAGGGTCGGACAATCTCGTGCCGGAGAACTATGATTCGTTCCTCGACGTGATACACATCTCCTTCGCCGTGTGCCTCGGCATGTGCATCGTGGGGACGTTCGCATCCTTCCTCAGGGGGAGGGAGACCTCCGCGTACTCCGAATGAGGTTCACTTAAAGGGATGCCGTCTAATCTAAAGAGTCTCGGAACCAGTTTGATTATCACATTTGTGATAGGATTAGGCGTTTCTAATCGAATAAGCATATATCTGGTGCGGTTTTCCTAGATGTATGTCGAAAGCGGCGGATGAGAACTTCGAGTTCCAGAAGATCATCGTGGTCCTCGGTTTCACACTCCTGATCATCAAGTATGTGGCATACTTCCTCACGGGATCCGTCGCCATCTTTACCGATGCTACCGAGTCCATCGTCAATGTGGTCGCCGCGTGCATCGGCATCTACGCGCTCTACCTGTCGGCGAAGCCGGCCGACAGGAACCATCCGTTCGGCCACGGGAAGATCGAGATCATCTCCTCGGCGATCGAGGGAACGATGATCATGGCAGCCGGTCTCCTGATCCTCTACGAGACCGTCCAGTCCTTCATCAACCCGGGGGAGATCACCGACGAGTTGGACATCGGTCTGATACTCGTCGCGATAGCCGCCGTGGCGAATTTCGCTGTCGGACGCGCGGCCATCGTCAAGGGAAGGAGGAACAGGTCCCCCGCCCTGGAGGCCAGCGGCAGGCACCTCTGCTCCGACACATATTCCTCGATCGGTATCCTGATCGGTCTGGTCGTCGTCTACATCGCAGAGAGCATGGGGTACGACGCCAGGTGGCTGGACTCATCGATCGCGGCGGTGTTCGGCGTGATCATCGTCGTCACGGGAATCAAGGTCATCAAGAGGGCCATGGACGACATCATGGACACCGCCGACGCGGGCCTCCTGGAGGAGGTGGCCGGAACCATCCGCGGATACCGCCATGACGACTGGATCGACGTCCGCAACCTCCGTCTGATAAAGTACGGCCCCAGGATCTACGCCGACATGAAGGTGGTCTTCCCCCGCTGCATGACGGTCGAGGAGGTCGGAAGGGAGGAGGACGAGATCAACGAGGCGGTCTGCGACAAGTACGGCGATTCCATCGAGGTCTCCATCACACCCGTCCCCTGCACCGAGGGATACTGCAGGGTGTGCGAGAGGAACTGCTTCACCCGCACCGTCGAGTTCGAGGGGAGGATCGAGTGGACCACCGAGTCCATGACATCACCCGTGGAGAGGGAGACGGACGAAGCCGAGGTTTAAACCAGATGCGACGATTCCGGTCCCATGGCAGATGAGATCCCCTCTCAGGTCACCCAGGCGGGGCTTGACGGATGGTACTCCGGCCTGTCCTCCCAGGACAGGGTCAGGGTTCGCAGGTACGTTGACGGCATAGACACGTCCTCCCAGCTCGGATTCCTCACGGACCTGATGTCCCGCGCGGTCGACGACCACAACTACAAACTCGCCGTGACAGCTGGGGAGTTCCTCGAGGCAGCCGAGCTCGACGACGTCTCCAGGTTCAGGGCGACGGAGGGTCTCATCGAGGGCCTCTTCGGCTCCGACAGGTTCGCCGACGCCAAGGCCATGTGCCTGAGGAATCTGGATCTGTATCCAGCCGTCTCCGCATCGTTCCCGCCCGAGGGCAGGCTCTCATGCAGGAACAGGCTAATCGACATCATGGTCGGCGTCGACGGCGACTACGACGGTGCCTTCGCGGTCCTGGACAGGTACAACGCCATGGGACTGATCGACGACGGGGAGCTCGCGTACAGGAAGCAGAGCCTCAAGATCCACAGGATGCAGAAGTCCTTCGACAACCTGTTCAACTACCGTCCAGCACAGCGACGTCCTTCCACGGGATCAGCGGGATCACGTCTATCGCGGGTTCCTCGAAGGGATGGACCTCCGCGATGCGGCGGACCACCGCGGGCGCGTCCCGGGCATGTACCGCGAACTCTATGCGCACCTCGCGGGCGCGTTCGATCCTGCCGATCTCCCCCTGGTGCGGGTGCGACCCCTCCAGGGGTCTCCAGCTCCCCTCGGTCTCCCACCACGAGTAAACGTGGTCGTATCCGGGATAGAGCGGGGAGAAGTATCCGTCGAGGGTGTCCATCATCTCATGCTCGGTGCCGAGAGGCACCGTGACGCCGATCTTGTATGCTTCCATCGGGGGTGGAACGCGTCGGCGGATATCATTTGTTGCGGGCGACGTCGAAGGGCAGTTTGAACGGAAGGCCCTTGTATGCGGCGAGCGGGCTCTCGTCCCTCTCGTCCAGGTATGCCGGGCGGTGGTGGCCGGGGCCGCCGTTGGCGTCGACCTCCCTTATGACGGAGTCGATGAACTCAAGCCTGTCGGGAATCCCCATGGTCATCCTCTCGGCCCCCTTCCTCAGGAACGAAGTGCTGGCGACGGTGGCGATGAAGGACAGCGGCGGGATGACGTAGAGCATCCCGGCGAAGATCCCGGTGGCCTTCTTCAGGTCGCTTATACTGTTGATCTTCTCGACGAGGTGGTCCTTCGGGACGTTCTTGAGTCTCCCCTTGAGTGACCTGTACATGAGCTTCTGTCCGCCGATGACGACGTCCACGCTCCACTGGACCTGTCCGAAGACCGGGGCCGCCGTTCCGCAGGCCTTGGTGGTCTTATCGAGTATGGCCCGGCGCAGGTCGTCCGCGGTCCTGCCGGGGAACTCGGTCCAGTTGTATCCCGTGGTGTAGACGGAGTGAGCGTCGCTCCCGGAGGTCTCGCACCATCTGCCGGGATAGCGGTCCATGACCAGCCTGGCGAACATGTTGGTGTAGGCGTCCGGATGACCGCCGTTGATGACCTCGAAGCCGTCTATGTCCAGGTCGAGGATCCTTTCCTTCAGGCCCGGCACGTGGAAGCTGAACGGATGCGGGGCGATGACGAGGCCGCCCTGCTCCCTTATGATATCGACGGTCTCCTCGACGGACAGCATGTCAGGCACCCTCTCGGTCAGGAACAGGCCGATGATCTCGCCGTCCCTGGTGGTGACCTCCTCGCCGACCACTACCTCGATGTCGTCGTACTTCTGATGCGCGTACTTCTGGGCGATCATCGCGCCGTGGACCTCGTCGTGGTCCGTGATGCACAAGACGTCCATGCCGTTGTCGCGGGCCCTGTCCACCTGCGTCTCGGGTTGCGCGACCGACTCGGGGAACTTGATCACCCCGAGCTTCTGGAACCCCGAGAATTCGGTATGGACATGGGTATCGGCTTTTCCCATCGGGATAACGCATCCTTTCGTGTATTTTTAGAGTTCTCCCGAACACTTCGACCGATGCGGAGGGCAGCTCAGGAGCTGGCGTAGTAGTACTCGCCCTTGGACTTCTGCTCCCTGTCCAGCCTGGAGTCGGGCTTGTTGATCCTGGGCCTGTGGGTGTCCGCGTCCCTGCGGAACGTGATGTCCACGGCGGAGAGGAACCTGTTCATGCCCTCGCGCATGTCGAACGGACCGTCGCCGATTCCATGGTGGCCGGGCTCGCCTCCGAACACCATCATGGAGTCGGAGACCATGTCAAGGAAGTAGATGTCGTGGTCGACGACCATGGCGCTGCGCCCGGACTTCTCCATCATGCGGCGGATGGTCTTGGCGGCATTCATCCTCTGATTGGAATCGAGGTAGGCCGACGGCTCGTCGAAGAGGTAGATGTCCGCGTCGGTGGCGAGGCACAGCGTTATGGCGACCCTCTGCAGCTCACCTCCGGAGAGCTTGGCAACATCCTTGTCCATCAGGTACTTGATGCCGAGGGGCTCGATGACCTCGCCGGTGAAGAAGCTGGATGTGACGGTCTCGTAGGCCTTGGCGTAGAGGAGCTCCTGCACGGTGCCGTCGAAGTCCCCGGTGATGTACTGGGGCTTGTAGGACACCTTGACCTTGTTGTCCATCTCTCCCGAGTCGGGGTCGATGATCCCGGCCAGCATCTTGACCAGGGTGGTCTTACCGGTGGCGTTGGGTCCGACGATTCCGACGGACTCACCGATCTTGACGGCCCCGCCGGTGACGTCCAGCTTAAACTCGCCGAAATCCTTGTGCAGGGCCTTGAACGATATCAGGTCCCCGGTCTGCCAGTCTCCGCGGGGAGGCGAGGCCTCGAACTCGATGGGTCTGTCCCTGAACCTGATGTTCTCCTCGGGGAGGTATCCGTCCAGGTAGACGTTGATGGCGGTCCTGACCTGGCGGGCAAGGGTGAAGACTCCGTACGCCCCCTCGGAACCGTAGACGACGTTGACGTTGTCCGCCAGGAAGTCCAGGATGGCCAGGTCGTGCTCGATGACCATGACCTGCTTCTCGGCTGCGAGCTCCTTGATCAGGCGGGCCATCTTGACCCTCTGGTAGATGTCGAGGTAGGAGGTGGGCTCGTCGAAGAAGTAGACGTCCGCGTCCTTCATCATGGTCGCGGCCATGGCGACCCTCTGCAGCTCCCCTCCGGAGAGCTTGGAGAGCTCCCTGTCGAGGACCTCGGTGAGCTCGAAGGTCTCGGCGGCCTCCTCCAGGGTCATGCGCTCCTGGACCTTGGACAGCAGGTCCCTGACCACTCCCTGGGTGGCCTTGGGGAGCTTGTCGACGTACTGCGGCTTCATGGCGGTCTTGATCTTGCCGGCGTACAGGTTCTCGAGGTAGTCGTGGAGCTCGGTGCCGGCGAAGCTGGCGAGGACCTCCTCCTTGGTCGGGGGGTTCTCGTAGTTGCCCAGGTTGGGGACCTCGATGCCGCAGAGCATCTTGATGGCGGTGGTCTTACCGATACCGTTCGGACCCAGGATTCCGGTGACGATGCCCTTCTTGGGCACGGGAAGGCGGTACAGGCGGAAGGAGTTCAGACCGTACTGGTGCATGAGATCCTCCTTCAGCTCGTCGGCGAGGCCGATGATCTTGACGGCCTCGAACTGGCACTTGTTCACGCAGATGCCGCATCCCTGGCACAGGGTCTCGGAGATGATGGGCTTCCCCCTCTCGCCGAAGGTGACGCACTCCACTCCCGTCCTGTTCAGGGGACAGAACTTGGCGCACTCCTGGTTGCATTTCTTGTTCTGGCATCTGTCGTTCAGTACCGCCGCTATCCGCATGCGAGTTCCATTTCCTTATCTGTTAAATAGACTCGCACGAGGGTCCGATCCGCTGGTGCGACTCCAGGGACGGCATCTGGCATGATCCGTGTGGAGGACACGTCCCCTTATCGTCATCGGGGGTCCAAGACATACTATCGACCGAACTTGGAAATCCTTCTAGTCGGTGGAAGGAAATCCATAGATGTATCATGATTAGAGGTCATCCGGGTACCATGACCCCGACTCCTAAAGGAAACAGACCCAGACTTCTCGACGAGGAGATGGAGGAGATGCTCGAGGCGTTCGGGGCAATATCGATCGAGAATCCACGCTGGTGCGGTAAGACATGGACCGCAGAGAACCATGCCGATTCGCGGGGGCTGGCCCGGTGCACTTGGATCCCGAGGGTATCCCTCCATGTTGGCCAGAGCGTACGTGGACAATGCTACGGAGGACGCGGCCCGTATGGACGGCAGGAGCCGTGACGAACGGAAGATGTCGATGCTGATCCGCTCGCTGGCCCGCAACGAGAGCACCTTGGCTTCGAACTCGAAGATCAAATCGGATATGAGGGAGTACGAGAACGAGAGCATCTCGAACGACACGTTCGCGGACTACATGAACTGCCTGTACAGGATGCATCTCATCGATGATATGCCCAGTTTCAGTCCGAATGTGAGGTCCGATGCCCGCATCGGGAAGAGTCGAAGCGTCATCTGACAGACGTGTCACTTGCTGTGGCGGCCATGAGGCTCAACGCCCAGATGCTCAGGAACGACCTCAGAACCACGAGATTCCTGTTCGAGGCACTCTGCGAACATGACCTCCAGATATACGCGGAACATGAGGGCGGCAGGCTCTTCCATTACCGCGACGGCCGTGGGAGGGAGATCGATGCGGTGGTGGAGGCCGAGGACGGCAGATGGGGCGCATTCGAGATCAAACTCGGGGCGGGGCAGATCGATGCTGCGGCGGAGAACCTGAAAAGGATGGAGGAGTTCTTCAGGAAGGAGAGAACCCCGCCGTCGGTCCTGTGTGTGGTATGCGGCATGACCAGGTACGCGTACAGGCGTCCGGACGGCGTCTGCGTCGTTCCGATAACGTCCATGGGTCCCTGACGGACCATGGTCGGGGCGTCCCTTTCGCAGTCATTATAACGAGGACATCAGGTGACGCGGTCATGGAGGAGAGCACCGTCGGGACGAGGACCCTGCTGGGCGACCCGCGCAAGGGGGTCATCGCGTTAGCGATACCGATAGGAGTGGCGCTCTTCTTCCAGCAGCTGAACAACATCGTCGACAGCCTCTGGGTCGCCGGGCTCGGGGGCTCCGCCATGGGAGCGCTCGGAATCGTCTACCCGATCTACACAATCCTCATCGGGATCGGGAACGGCCTGGGCATCGGTGTCGGGGCCGCGATAGCCAGGGACATCGGGCATCGCAATCACGCTGATGCCAACAGGTCCGCCGCACAGGGCATAGTGATAACGCTGGTAGTGAGCCTCATACTCACACCGTTCCTGCTGCTGACGGCGGAGCCGCTGATGGTGATCATGGGGGCAGGCGACACCGTCGGGGACTGCCTGGCATATGCCAATCCCCTCTATCTGTCGACGTTCTTCATCATCCTCAGCGGCGTGATGTCCGGCATGCTGCGCGGGGAGGGCGCCGCCAAGCGCTCCATGGCCATACAGGTCATCGGCGCCCTGGTCAACATCGTCCTAGACCCGATCATGATCTACACCCTGGACATGGGCGTGGCCGGAGCCGCATGGGCGACGGTGATAGCGTTCGTCGTCTCCTGCGCCATCGCGGCGTACTGGTACCTCCGCGACAAGAGCATGTACATCTCCATCACCAGGTCGGACTACAGGCCCGATGCCCGCGTATGGAGGGGCATAATGTCCGTCGGGGGTCCCGAGGCCCTCGAGCTCTCGATCATGTACCTGTTCAACATCTTCCTGAACTACGTCGTCATCGAGGTCGGGGGCACGGACATGGTCGGCCTGTACTCCACCGGCTGGAGGATCGCCAACTTCATCATGATCGTCGGCCAGGCCATGGGAGGCGCTATGGTGGCCGTGTGTGCCGCCGAATACGGTATGCGGAGGTTCGATCTCATACGTACCGCATTCAGATACTCCGTCGTCACATCGGTGCTGATGACCGCCGCGCTCTCCGTCGTCCTTGCGCTGGCGGCAGGTCCCCTGTCGTCGGTGTTCACCATGTCCGACGACCTGGCCTACCTGCACGGCGACATGACCGAGATGCTGATGATCTTCGCCCTGTTCCTTCCCGTGATGTCACTGGTGTACACGGGATCCTCGCTCATGCAGTCCATAAACAGGGCGACGGGCGGGATGATCAACTCGCTGGCCAGGAACATAATCCTCAGTGCGGGCATGTACGCCGCCATGGTCGCCATCGGTACGCTCACATCGCTCTGGTGGGCAACGGCCATCGCGGAGATCCTCGGAGGTCTGATGATGTACGCCCATGCACGCATTGTCCTCCGCAGGGTCGAGCACGAGGAATCCGTCGCCGATCCGCGTGCTGGGGCCGAGTGAACTCCCGCCACATTCCCTTCCGGACGATGAATATAAGTCTGCAACCCTCCCTCCGGGGGATGTTATCATGAAGGTAGTTGTCAACGTCGCCTGGCCGTACGCCAACGGCGCCATCCATCTGGGACATCTCGCCGGGTCCCTACTGCCGGCGGACATATTCAGCAGGTACAACCGCGTCATCGGCAACGAGGTCCTCATGGTCGGCGGCTCCGACCAGCACGGCACCCCCATCACCGTCTCCGCCGAGAAGGCGGGCATGACGCCGGAGCAGTACGCTGACAAGTTCCACGAGATCAACAAGAAGGCCATCGAGGACATGGGCATCGAGTACACCCTGTACAACAAGACCCACTGCCCGACCCACTTCGAGGTCGTCCAGAGACTGTTCAACGACCTCAGGGACAAGGGGTACGTCTACACCAAGGAGACGGACCAGTACTACTGCCCCCACTGCGCCAGGTTCCTCCCCGACAGGTACGTCGAGGGAGTCTGCCCCAACTGCGGTGCCGAGAAGACCCGCAGCGACCAGTGCGACGCGTGCGGCATGACGTTCGAGCCCGGGGACCTCCTCAGGCCGTACTGTACCCTGTGCAACGGCACCCCGGAGATCCGCAAGACCGAGCACTTCTTCCTGAAGCTGAGCGCGTTCAGGGAGCCCCTGCTCAAATACCTCGAGGGCAAGGAGGGATGGAGGGCCAACGTCAAGGCCTTCACCAGGAACTGGCTGGAGGACGGCCTTCACGACAGGGCCATCACCAGGGACATGTCCTGGGGCGTCCCGATCCCCGTCGAGGGATGGGACGACAAGGTCATCTACGTGTGGTTCGAGGCCGTCATCGGATACCTGAGCGCATCGGTGGAGTACTCCAGGATGATTGGGAAGCCCGATTACTGGGAGGCGTTCTGGAAGGACCCCGAGGCGAGGCACTACTACTTCATCGGGAAGGACAACATCCCGTTCCATTCGATCATATGGCCGGCGATCCTCATGGGCGAGGGCGGACTCGACCTGCCGTACGACATCCCCGCCAACGAGTACCTCATGATCGGCGGTGGGAAGCTCTCCAAGAGCCGCAGCCGCGGAGGGGCGATCGACATCCCCAGCGTCCTGTCCAGGTACGATGCGGACGCGATCAGGTTCTACCTATCGATCAACATGCCCGATTCCCACGACACCGAGTTCACCTGGGAGGATCTGGACACCAAGATCAACAACGACCTGGTCGCCACCCTCGGCAACTACTACCACAGGTGCCTGAGCTTCACCAAGAAGAACTTCGGCGCCATCCCCGCAGGCGAGACCGACCCGGAGACGGTCGCCGAGATCGAGAGGACCGTCGCCGAGTACCGCGATCTCATGGGCGCGTGCGAGCTCAAGCGCGGCATCAAACTTGTCATGGACCTGGCCCGCTACGGGAACAGGTTCTTCGATTCGATGAAGCCCTGGGCCCTCATCAAGGAGGACAGGGAGGCCTGCGGAGCCGCGATGAACACCGCCCTCCGCATAGCCAAGGCCCTCAGCATAATGATGTGGCCGTTCATGCCCCGCTCGTCCGAGAGGGTGTGGCAGTACCTGGGATACCAGGGCACGCCCGAGGACGCGGGACTCGACGAGGCCCTGAGGCCCGTCGTCGCCGGACAGGAGCTCGGGGAGCCCGTACCGGTATACAAGAAGGTCGAGGTCCAGAAGGAGGAACCGAAGATGGAGGAGAAGCAGGAGAAGCCCAAGGAGACGCAGCAGCAGGCGCCGGCGGGACCGTTCGCCGACTTCAGGAGGATGGACATCCGCGTCGGCACCGTCGTGGAGGTCGCCGACCACCCGGACGCGGAGAAGCTCTACGTTCTGAAGATCAGCCTCGGCGAGGCCGAGCCCAGGCAGATAGTCACCAACCTCAAGACCGTCTACCCGAGGGAGCAGATGGAGGGCAGGAGGCTGCTCGTCATCTCCAACCTCAAGCCGGCCAAGTTCCGCGGCGTGAAGTCAGACGGAATGCTCATGGCGCTGGACGACGAGGACCTCGGTGGACATGCGATCAAGCTGCTGAAGCCCTCGGCCGACGTCCCCGACGGCACCAGGATCGACTGCGGTCTGGAGTGCTCGTCCTCGAGGATAGAGGTCAAGCACTGCGAGAAGGTCGACATCCGCGTCGGCAAGATGACCGACGGCAAGGTCCTCGGGGAGAACGTCCCGGAGGAGTGTCCGGACACCGCCGCGTTCGTCTACGACGGAGACATCCGCGTCCCCATGGGAGACGGCAAGGGATGCTTCATCACCGTCGACGACAACGACTTCATCGACGGGGCGAGGGTCAGATGAAGGCGGATCTCCATGTGCACACGCTGTACTCCAACGACGGCAAGACCACGCTGGAGGAGCTGCTGGAATACGCGGAGCGCATGGGGATCGGCTGCATCGCCGTGACCGACCACAACCAGTTCGAGGCGTACGAGCGCCTCAAGGACAACGGCCGCGTCATAATCATACCCGCGGAAGAGGTCTCGTCGGCCGAGGGCCACATAGTCGCCCTCGGCATCGACAGGCTGATCCCGCGGGACCTCTCCATCCAGGAGACCATAGACAGGATCCACGAGGCCGGCGGTTACGCGTTCGCCGCCCATCCCTACAGATGGTGGTCCGGCCTCGGGGAGAAGAACACCCTGGCGTATCCCTTCGACGGGATCGAGGCCCGCAACGGGCGCTCCACCCCGAGGGGCAACAGGCGCTCGGAGAAGCTGGCCAGGAGGATCGGCAAGCCGATGACTGCCGGCAGCGACGCCCATACGCCCCGCCACATAGGCGAGGGCTACGTGGAGGTCCCCGACGACCTCACCACATGGCAGGAGGTCGTCGAGTACATCATGCACAACGACGCGCCCATCGTCTGCAGTCACAGCCGCCACATGAAGGCCACGCTGAAGTACGGTGTCAAGTCCATTGGCGAGTGGCTGCTCCGCGGCTGCAAGAGGATGTGAATAAGCAATCGAATACTCATATATATTCGCATATCTATCAGGATTCGTATGGATTCTGATGCTACGGCCCACCCAAATCTTTCTCAAGAGCAGGTATTCGAGCTGATATCCAGAAAGAAGTTCTCTGATTGTCGCAGTGTCGTTATCAGCCCAGGAACAGATAGACACATAGATCTCTACACGAGCAATCTCCATGATATCTTTACTTTGGATGTGGAACGTGGGAGGGTGATTCTAAAGTACACTTTCCAGACCAGATATTCAAAGACATACAGTCTTGTAAGGCTGGATGTTGGCGGTTCACATACGAATCCTCCTGTGGAATTGGAGCTTGGCGACGGAGATTGGCTGAAGGATATTCAGCCAGGATACGCGGGTCGCCGTTTTATCAAAGAACCTCACATCCACATATACCGTGAGGGATTCGAAGACAAGTGGGCATATCGTCCCAAGGATCTATTGGATATTGATTCCTACGAGGATATGGGACAAGTGTTTTTCAAGTTCCTGGGGTTCTGTAATATAGATAGCATTCCGATTCAGGGGACATTCGATGACCAGGGCAGATATTGACAGTCTGACGGACAGCTATGTCAGGTGGCTTCGTGACAATATTTTGATTCAGGCGGAGTCTGACGGTTGGTTCTCGATAACAACCCCTTTCCTTGATAGGCACAATGATAATTTCGAGATTTATGTCAAGGAGGAGGATGGAGGATATCTACTAACCGACGATGGTCACACGATACGTGATCTCAGGTCATCAGGATGTGACGTTCTTTCTGGCAAGAGGGAAAAATTCGTTAGTTCGATCCTCAATGGTTATGGAACGATGTTGAATGGAGACTGCATCTGTGTTTACAGCAATGCAGATGATTTCCCATCGAAGAAACACAATCTTGTTCAATCCATGCAGGCCATCGATGATCTGTATTATACCTCCAGGGATCATGTGGCGAATCTGTTCTTCTACGATGTCTCTGATTGGCTCTGTGGTGCTGGAATACCTCATAGCAGCAATGTCTTGCTACAGGGTGGCAGTTTCACTCATCATGTGGATTTCATCCTGTCGGAGAGGTCATCAAAGGAACCCCGTCGGATCATACAGCTGGTGGTCCAACCGACGAAATCGAAGTTCGCGGATCAATTGTTGGTCTTCCAGGATCTCCAGAAGAGGCAGGATGTAGAACTGTATCTTTTGATAGATGATACGGAATCGAAGAATAGGGTGAAGGAGTTCACCAAAGCCTCTGAGGAGTATGGCATGAATCCTGTGAGTTGGTCGAAGAGGGCTGATTTTGCGGATGCTCTCAAGACGTGATCGGTCGGAGGATGCGGATAGACATTCACCGATGGAATGGATCGAAGATTCAGTGTGATACCATGATAAGAGTAGAGAGGAGGGATTTGGCCGATAGATTTTCCACAGGGGCGGACCGGAAGCTCTCCGAGCGCGAGAAGTTCATAATGCGTGCCTTCGAGGAGCCGGATAACTCGGCGGATTTCCTGGACATCGCGGAGTTCCTCAACACCGACATACGCTTCTACAGGATGGCCGCTGCCTATTACGGTGGGGACATCGACTCCCTGGACACGGGGGACGAGGAGGATCTGCTCGTGCTGGCCTCCGCCAAGGACATATCGCCGAAGCTCTACGCGAAGTACCTCCGGGAGATCGGCCCCTCCGTCAAGGAGGAGAAGGTCACCCATCAGGCCCTCAAGGAGCTCAAGAGGGCGATCGCAGACACCGTCGTCGTGATCCAATGACTGGTCTGACCATCCAGCCTCTGCCTCAGGCCCTCTCGGTGTGCAAGGTCGCGGACCTGTCGCAGGTGGATCCGGATTCGGAGCCGCTGTTCATCGGCAGGACGGACGACGAGACCTCAGTGGTCTGTCCAACCGACATGGTTCCTGGAAATACAGTGGAGCGCGACGACGGATGGAGGGCGTTCAGGATTGCGGGACAGCTCGAATTCTCGATGGTCGGAGTCCTGGCGGGGATATCGCGCGTCCTCGCGGATGCCGGCATAGCGATCTTCGTCGTCTCGACTTACGACACTGACTACGTCCTCGTCAAGGAGGGGAGGTTCGGTGAATCCCTGCACATCCTGCATGATTCGGGATATGCGTGGACGGATCCTGAAGCGATAGTTGGGAAGAAGGAGTAAGGGTGTTTTCCCGGAGGACGCCTTCCGGCGCCCTCGGTTCAGCTCATCAGGCTGGCGGCCCTGAGCTCCGCGGCGATCTTGTCTACGGCGCGGGTGACGTCCTCGGGGACCTTCGCGCCGGTGCAGACCATCTTGCCGGATCCGAAGAGCAGGACGACGACCTTGGGGTCGTCCAGCCTGTAGACGAGTCCGGGGAACTGCTCGGGCTCGTACTCGACCTTCTCCAGACCGAGTGTGATGGCGACCGTGTTGAGGTTGATCTCCTGCTCGAGGTCGGAGGATGCGACGATGTTCTGCACCTCGATCTTGGGTTCGATGGTGATGTGGACATCGGCCTTCTCGAGATCCTTGGCCACCTTCGAGATTGCGACCTTGACGTCGTCCCTGCACTTGGCTCCCGTGCAGACGACCTTTCCGCTCCTGAAGATCAGGGTAGCGGTCTTGGGCTCCTTGAGCCTGTAGACGAGTCCGGGGAACTGCTGAGGGTTGTATTCGGCGCCCTCCAGAGCCTCCTCAATCCTGTTGAGGTCGAGCTCCTGGCCGAGATAGGTAGAGGCGACCACATTCTCGATGTTCATCTTTGCCATCTAAGCACCGAATCGGGCTATTTAAATGCCTTTTATATAGCTTTGCTTCGCCGCGTATGTCCGGTCACAGGGCGCAAGCATCGGGAATCGTACGTCTGGCACATGCCAGGTGTCTTGTGGCTGGCCCATAGAGGGTACAATTATACGTCTGGGATGAGATTCCAAATCCATGAAGCAGAGCGTCATACCGACGATGGAGGATATCAGGGCGAGAGCGGACATCCCGGTGTTCGAGGTGGCTGGTGCCCTCGAACCGATGACCGGACCGGTGCAGGTCGGTTCCAACGACATCTACTCGGTGCTGAAGTTCGCGGATGCAGTAGGGTCCAGGGCGCTCATGGTCCAGTACGACTATCCAGAGTTCGACGACTTCTACGTCGATCCGGGGGCCTACCCCCTGGAGGAGATGTTCGAGGAGGAGTGCATGGACGAGGTCTACGAGGCCATCGACGACCGTAACGACGAGATAGACGAGTATCTCGACAAGGAGTACGACGGCGAGCCCTTCGCCGCCTCCGTGTTCGTGTCCTACGACGGCACCGCCTACGGCATGTATGTGGAGGACGACGCCCTCATAGAGGCCTTCGGTGAGACATCGGACGAGTTCATGGTCCGTCTGATGCTCGGCGAGGACGACGAGGAGGGCGAGGACTGAACCCAACTCCCGGTCCAATAGGACCGGGAACGAAACACCAATTCTCATAAATTGTATGGAGTCGGGGGAGGGAGTTGAACCCCCATAAACGGATCTGCAGTCCGCCCCATGGCCGCTGTGGTACCCCGACTTGAATCACCCGATTCATCAGTTCTATATAATCGTTGAGGCCACCCCTTTATACTGGCTCCCGCATCGAGGGCTGATGCACTGCAAGGATGTCTCCATGAAGGATGTGGATGTGCCGCTGACCCGCGAATCCGTTGCGTCCCTGATGGACGGCTGGAGGTCATACGTCCGCACGGAGGCTCTTGTCCTCAGGAACGGGGACGAATACGCCGTGGTGGAGCTCCGCAAGCATCCCGGCACAGGTCTCTTCAGGGATCTGGACGGCTATGAGATCGTGTCAATGCCCGAAGACACGGTTTTCGAGGAGATCCCGGACCTGGATGTCCTCAACCTCCCGGCCATGGCCGAGGTGCAGGCGAGGCATCCGGGCAAGGCCGTGGTGGTCCGCGGGATGTTCTCGCACATAAGCTACGTGAAGGACCTGGAGCCGCAGAGCCTCGTCGTGGTGGACAACGTGCCCCCGTCGCCCTCGAAGCTCGGGGTTCTCGTCCGCAGGGCGCTCGCATCCGGTTTCGTGGAGCATCCAATAATCCCCGAGGACCGCATCATAGACATGGCCGACCGTGTGTCGGATGTGTTCACGCCCATCGTCATGTTCCCGTGCAGGGTCTCCCATCTCACCGCGGACCGTCCGTTCCTCTTCCTGGACGATGCGCCCGAGGTCGACGGCGAGGTCACGCTGATAGGATGCCATCTGTCCCGCAGGATCTACCGTGAGCTGTACGGCTCCGACGTTCCCGTGTTCATAAACGTCTGCCCTGCGGACTACGTCGTTCCGGGGGAGAGGACGATAGTGAAATGCTGCAAGGTGAAGCAGGGTCACGAGCGCGACGGAGACGTCGTGCGCGTTCCGTGGGGCGCCACGGTCCCGGAGGTCGTCGAAGCGATCAACGACCTCTTCTCTGGGCCTTCTGAGCGAGCTCGCGTCCCCTGTTGAACGCCCTGTATCCCTCGTCGGTCCTTCCGGCCTGGCAGAGCAGGTTCCCGAGGGCGTACCACGAGTCCGCATCCTCTGGGTCCTGCTCTATGTGGAGCCTCATGTGGGCAATCGCCTCGTCGAGCTTGCCCTGCTGGGCGAGGTTGGAGCTGTGGCTCCTGCCTCCGGTCTCCTCGTCGATGACGCGGATCATCTCCTTGCGGGCCTTGCTCATCAGGACGTCCATGGAGCTCTCGGAGACCCACGGGTACCTGGCCCTGACCATGTCCCTGAATGGTCTGGCGGCCTCCTCGTCTATCTCGCAGTCCGGTCCCCTGAACAGCCTGCGGGGGACGTCCACGGTGAGGTTCCCGTGGACCACCGTGATGTGGCCCGCCTGAGTCATCTGAAGCTCACGACGCGTCCGCAGGCGTCCCTCTTGGACTTCCCGAATTCGGTGAGTTTCGAGAGCTGGTCCCTGGTGAAGACCGGTCCGTCCCTGCAGACGCGGGAGTCGTCCATCACACAGCAGCCGCAGACGCCGGCGCCGCATTTCATGTACCTCTCCAATGAGAGCTGGCAGTCCACGCCGAGCTCCTCGCAAGCCTTGTAGGTGAACCAGAGCATGACCTCGGGTCCGCAGGCGAGCACGCAGTCGTAGTGCTTCTCGGCGATGCGCTCCCTCATGAGCTGGACGGCGTTGCCGTGGAACCCGCGGCTGCCGTCGTCGGTGGCGATCCAGAGGCTCCCGGCGCTGCCGGATGCTACGGATTCCATGATGACGTCCCTGTCCGAGCGCGCGGCGATGATCGTGTCCGCTCCGGTGGCCTTCACTGCGGGCATGATGGCGGCGGTGCCCACGCCTCCGCCGATGATCAGCATCTCCCCGCAACCGAGGTCGAACCCGTTGCCGAAGGGCCCGCGGATCCTCAGGTGGTCGCCTGCCTTGAGCTGGTGTATGGCCCTGGTGGCCTCTCCGATCGCCTTGACGGTAATGCTCTTCCTGTTCCCGTCGATGCCCGAGACGGACATGGGGATCTCGTCCACGCCGGGGACCCAGACCATGACGAACTGTCCAGGCCTGACCTCGGCGCCCCACTCGAAGACGAACGTCTTAGTGTCGTAGCATTCGTCCACGACATCGACGATCCTCACGACGTCAGTCATGGGCCACCCCCACCATGTCGGAGATGTGGCCGTAGCCGTACTCGTCCATGAATGCCGAAAGGTCGTCGTTTATCAAGGAGAAGACCTCCGGCCCTATCGTCCCGACGGCGCTGCCGATCTGGAACGCGGATGCGCCGGCCATGATGTACTGGGCCGCGTCCCTCCAGGTCTCGATGCCTCCGACACCCACCAGAGGGATGTCGACGGCCGTTCTCAGGTCGTAGATCGCCCTGACGCCGACCGGCAGGAGGCACTTCCCCGAGAGCCCGCCGAACCTGTTGCTCAGGAGCGGCCTGGCGAACTCCGGCTCGATGACCATGGCCTTCAAGGTGTTGATCGCGACGATTGCGTCACCGCCGGCGTCCTGCACCGCACGTCCGATGTCCTGCAGGATGTGGGTGTTGGGCGTGAGCTTGGCCCATACGGGTATGGATACCGCCGACTTCACGGCGGAGACGATGGATCCGACCATGGCCGGGTCGGTCCCGACCTCCATGCCGAATCCCTTGGCGTGGGGGCAGGAGAGGTTCAGCTCCACGGCGCTGGCACCGTAGTCCTCCATCCTGCCGGCGAGTTCGGAGAAGTCCCCTGGTCCGGCTCCGTATATCGATCCGATGACGGGCCCCGCCCTCACAGCGACCTCCATCTCGGAGGCGAACTCCTCGATTCCCGGGTTGGGGAGCCCCATGGCGTTCACGTATCCGCCGTCCACCTCGGTGAAGCAGGGATTGGCGTGGCCCTGGTTGGGCTGCAGCCCTATCGATTTAGTGACAACCGCACCGCAGCCGCATTCCATCATGCGCACCAGCGACGGTCCGGTCTCATCCATGATCCCGGACGCGACCATGCCGGGCCTCTCGAGGTCCAGCGTCCCGACGCGGGTTTTCAGCGATGCCATGTCCGAGATGATGGATGGCGCGACTATAAAGATGGCGAACTCCGCGCTCCGGCGCATACCCAGGTCTTATTACGGCGAAGCCCATCGTACCGTCATGGACGTCGACTCGGTGCGTGCGGACTTCCCGACCATCCGCAAGGGCAAGGGGATCTATCTGGACAGTGCATGCCAGTCCCTCAGGCCGGACAGCGTCATACGTGCGATCACCGAGTACTACGAGGACTACCCCGCCTGCGGGGGCCGCAGCGTCCACTCCATGGCGACACGCGTGTCCATCGCCATCGACGAGACCCGCGAGACCCTCGCCCGCTTCTTCCACACGAAGGATCCCGACTGCTATGCGTTCACGCGCAACTGCACCGGCGCACTCAACACGGCGGCATACGGCGTACCGCTGAAGAGGGGGGATGTGGTGGTCACCACCGACACCGAGCACAACTCCAACCATGTGCCCTGGCTCCGTCTCCAGGAGACGGTGGGGATAAGGAGGCGCATGACCAAGTCGAGGGCCGACGGCACGTTCGACCTGGAATCTTTCCACAGGTGCATGGACCATGATGTGAAGGTGGTCTCCGTTCAGCATGCGGGCAACGTCACCGGATGCACAGTCCCGGTGAAGGCGGTCGCGGAGATCGCCCACGACTACGGTGCCATCGTCATAGTGGACGGCGCCCAGGCCGCCCCGCACATGCCGATAGACCTCGAGGATCTTGGGGCGGACGTCTACTGCATGTCCGTCCACAAGATGCTCGGGCCGTCCGGCATGGGCGTGATGTACGGCAGGCGCGAGGTCCTGGAGAGGATGCGCCCGCTGGAGCTCGGAGGCGGCACCGTCGGACTGGCCACCTACGACTCCGTCAACCTTGCCCCGATACCGGACAGGTTCGAGGCGGGTCTGCAGGACTACGCCGGCATCATCGGCACCAAGGCGGCCTTGGAATACCTGTCGAAGATAGGCATGGACGAGGTCGAGAGGTGGGACCTCATGCTCATGGAGCGCATATGCTCGTCCCTCGAGGATGTCCGCGGCCTGCATGTCGTCGGTCCCGAGGAGCCCCGTCTGAGGGGAGGCGTGTTCTCGTTCAACATCGACGGCCTCGGCGCCCACGACATCGGCATGATGCTCGACAGCATGGCCGGCGTGATGATCCGCTCCGGCATGCACTGCGCACATCCCTTCTACGTCTCCCGCGGGATCGACGGCAGCGCCCGCGCCTCCACGTACATATACAACACGCCCGAGGAGATCGACGTGTTCACCGATGCCGTCAGGCACATCGCCGAGACCTTCGGGAACCGATCTCGACAGCGTGACCGCGGTCGAACGGCGGAGCTCGAACTCCCCGCCGTAGGACGTGGCAGCCTTGGACGTCCTGTCGCCGCAGGTTATGGTGACGACATGTCCGGACACCGTCAGGACATGATCATCGGACGGCAGCAGCTCCACTCCGCGCAGTGTCAGCTCGTCCGTCTCAGAGTCCTCGAACCTATCCAGGACGTCCGCCACCGACTCGGCGAGCCCGTCCATCATCCCGTTCTCGGAATCGTCGTTGACGGCGCCCAGAATCCCGGTGACGGCGGCGAGCAGCGCGATCCCGCACACGCACATGACGACGCGGGAGAGGGTGAACTCGATCATGCGGACACCCAGACCCCGTAGTCGCCATCGGAGACGCCGCTCTGGATCGTGACGACCGTCCTACCGGCGATCTTCACCGGTTCGAGCACGGGGACGGCGGGGCGCTCGATGTAGACCCTGTCGATCTCCCTCCCGCCGTCCAGGATGCGGATGACGTATTCCTCGTCCCCGCCCATTTCCAGGGCTTGTCCCGGTGGGATCGAGAGCTCGACGGAGACCATCGTACCCTCGCCGCCGTAGTATGCCCTTGAAATGCCGTCGCAGAGCCTGTCGGCCTCGACCTCCGCCTCCGATGACGACATGACGTCCTCGGCCGTACCGACCATCCCCATCAGTACAGGTGTCACAGTGGCTATGATGAGGATGGCGACCGCGAGCCTCACCGGCATGTCCAGCACGCCGCGGTCGTCGGACCTCAAAATACCACCGTGATCCTGCAGTCGCTGCTCTCGCCGTATCCGGACTTCGTCACCAGTACGTCTATGAATCCCACGGACGTGTTCCCAGGCTGTCTGACGTTCAGGTTTTTGAACGTCACCTTGCCTTCCGAGTCGGTGACGAGATACGCGGTCTCGTAGCCGTCGTCGTCGGAGACTCTCACGTTGAGACCCTCGAGGACGACTGTCGCGCCCTCCAGCAGGTTCCCGTCCTGGTCGGTGACGGTGATGGTGACGGCTTCGACGATTGTACCGTCGGCACCGGCCTCGACGCTGTCCGGATCCACATCGACATCTCCTATCGAATGGGGCGCCTCTATGTTCCCCATCCAGCCCACGAGTATGGCGGCCCCCATGGTCGCCACCAGTATGATGATCATGAGCTGGAGCGGGAGGCCCTCTATGCCTCCCGATTCATCCTTTCCGTTCCTGAGTTGCATGTCACTCGGGACGGTGGTTCGCTCACACGTGATTTAAAGGGCAGACGTCAGTGCAAGTATACATGCACGATTTTAGATATGTATAATCATTTCAGGAGTGGCACGCGGGCCAGGACGGTGTGCTTCGCCCCGCCCGGACCGAGGTCGCTCCTCATGACGAGGATCTCCCGGACCTGCGATTCTGAGAACAGGGTGTCGCGATGGGAATCGAAGATCCTGAGGGGAACGTCCCCGTCACGGGACCTTGCCACGGTGACATGGGCCCTGAAGGGCTTCGCGTCGAATCCGATGCCCTCTTTCCTGAGTTCCTCGGCTAGGCGGTCCGCGAGTGTGCGGAGTGTGCCGGCGGGCTCGGCCCCCAGCCATATGACCGATGGCCTGTTCTCGTTCGGGAACGCACCGATCCCGGAGACGCGAAGCTCGAAGGGCGCGATGCCCTGAGAAGCGCGCTCGACGCATGCCGCTATCCTCTTCACCTTGGACTCCTGGACGTCGCCGATGAACCTCAGGGTGATGTGGGTCTGCTCCGGAGGGCTGGGGCGGATGCCGGCGACCCTGAGCTCCCTCCTGAGGGAATCCATCTCCGAGTTGTCCGGGACCGGTATGGACACGAAGGTCCTGATCATGCGCCCAGCTCCGGATGCTGCGCCCTGATGTGCTCAAGGAGCCCCTCGCATCCGCGGAGGATGTCGCGGTAAGCCTTGCCGAAGTCGCCCGTGTAGTACGGGTCGGCCACGTCCCCACCTCCGGCGAAGTCCATGAGCTTGGAGATCTCGGCCACCTTCTCGTAGGGCGCGACCCTGTTGGCGTATCCGAGGTTGGACGAGTCCATGCAGACGATGTAGTCGTAGTCCAGGAAGTCCGAGCGCAGGAGCCTCCTGGACGTCTTCCCGGAGGCGCCGATCCCGTGGAGCGAGAGCTCCCTCACGGTCCTCGGGTCCGGAGGGTCGCCTATGTGCTCCCCGCTGGTGCCGGACGATGCGACGACGAATCTCTCGGCGAGCCCCTCGCGGGACAGCAGGTCCCTGAAGACGAACTCGGCCATGGGGCTGCGGCATATGTTGCCGTAGCATACGAACATAACTCTTATTCTCCCGATCACGGCCAGGGTTATCGCGGTCGCGGATATCTAGGTTGGGGATTTACTTTATAGAGAATACGTGGATTCGCCCCCATGGAGCACAAGATTTCCAAACAGGACAGGTGCGTCAACGCGCTCCCCGCGATCAGCCTGGTCATCCTCGTGGCCGTCGGCGTCGTCATGGCTCTCTGGAGCTGAACCAAACATCCTCGGGGGCCGCCGCGAGGGGCTCCCGGATCACATCTTCTTCCGGATGAACCCATCCGTATCTGTAAAAGTGGAAAGATGACGGGGGCAGACCCCCGTCTGGAGTTTCATCACTGCTTGGGCTGCAGCATCCTCTTGGCTGCGGCGTTGCCCTTGTCAGCGGCCTTCTTGAGCCACTCCATGGCCTTGTCCATGTCCTTCTCGGTGCCTACTCCGTCCTGGTAGCAGCGTCCGACGATGAACATGGCGTCGGGGTCTCCCTTCTCGGCGGACCTGAGGTAGGCCTGGAACGGGGACTCCTTCTCCTTGATCTGGACCCTCTCTCCGGTCAGGCGCTCGACGATGTCCCTGGACATGATGTGTCCGAGCTGAGCCGCGCGGGTGTACCACTCGACGGCCTTGTCCATGTCCTTCTCGGTACCGAGGCCGTTCTGGCAGCAGTATCCGGCGTAGTAGAGGCACACTGGATCGTCACCCTCGGCTCCCTTGACGAACCATCCGTAGGCCGTCGCAGGGTCCTTCTCGGTGCCCTCTCCCTCCATGTAGCCGTAGGCGACATGGTACTGGGACTTGGCGAACCCGTTCTCCGCGAGCTGCTTGTGGATGGCGAACGACTTGGCGAGGTCCTTCTTCACTCCGCGTCCCTTGGAGTAGGCCTCCGCGACGGAGTACTGGGCCTTCATGTAGTTGTCCTCGGCGGCCCTGTTGAGCCAGATGAAGGCCTGCTCGTCGTTCCTCGGGACTCCGCGTCCGAGGGCGTAGGCGTTGCCGACGTTGAAGCAGGCCACGTCGTTGCCGTGGGCGGCGGACATCAGGTAGTACCTGATGGCCATCTTGTTGTCCTTCTTGAGGCCGGTGCCGTTGGCGTAGTTGTCGCCGGTGACCAGCTGGGCGTATCCGTCGCCCAGGTCGGCGGCCCTCTTGAACCAGGCAGCGGAGAGCTGGGTGTTCTTCTTGACCTGTTTGCCGCGGGCGTTGAGCTGTCCGAGCATGACCATGGCGTCGGTCTGTCCGAAGGAGGCGGCCTCCTCGAGCAGCTTCAGTCCCAGGTCGCGGTTCTTCTCGGTCCCCACGGCTCCGATGTGGCACCTGGCGAGCCCGTACACGGCGGAGATGGATCCCCTGCCGGCGGCTGCCGAGTACCATGCGTATGCGGCCGGTCCGTCCTTCTCGACGCCGATGCCGTCCATGTACGCCCTTCCCAGGTTGTACATTCCCGATGCGTCTCCCGCATCGGCGAGCTCCCTGTAGATCGCGAATGCCTTGCTGCGGTCCCTGGCCACTCCGTAGCCGTACTCGTAGCACCTGCCGAGCTCCTCGGCGGCCGGTGCGTATCCCGCCTCGGCCTGCTCCTGGAGCATGGCGGCCCCGCGGTTCCTGTCGCGGCTGGTGCCCATGCCGTTGAGGACGCAGATGGCCCTCATGCAGCGCGCGGCGTTGTGACCTGCCTCGGCGGCCGCGGTGTAATCCGCGAAAGCGCCCGCCGGGTCGAACTCCGTGCCCACGGCGAGCTCCTTCAGCCTGCCCAGAACGTAGGACGCGTCGGGATCCTCCGCGCCCGCCCTCTGCCTGAAGTATTCGAAGACGACGCCGTCTTTCGGCGTCTCGTGCGACTGGTAATAGTCGGACAGCCATCTGTGCGCCTCCGCGTTGCCCTCCATGCATGCGCGGAACATCCACATGCAGCCCTCCGCAGGGTCAGCTGGGACCGTCAGGCCGTAGGCGTGGCAGTGGCCTACGACGAACTGGGCCCCGGGATGACCCCCTTTGGCTGCGCGGACGTACCAACCGAAGGCGGCAGACTCGTCCGCATCGACGCCCTGGCCGAGTGCGAACCTCTGCCCAAGCTCGAAGCAGGACTGCACGTCCCCTGCCTCGGCCTTGGATATGATATCCTCAATGGGTTCCATCGGGCGTAGTCAACGTGCTTCTGAACTTAAAGGGAGGGGATAGGGCCCCGAAGGGGCCCCTCCGTCCCGTCGATGTGCTGGCACTGTCGTTTCTCGTCTCGCGGCCTGCCTTTGGCGGCATCCATCCGCCTGTTCCTGACGTATATCATCAGGGCCACCGCGACGAGACAGAAGTCGAGCACGTAGAACGGGAACACCGGCCACCAGTCGGCGACGACGGCCTTGCTGATCATGCCGCAGAGGTATGCGAACTCGATGACGATCATGAAGTAAGGGCTGGTGCCGACGGCGGTGCGGGCGCGCCATGCGCGGATGATGTTGAAGGGCCAGGCTGCGGCGAAGCCGAGCAGCATCAGGATCTCGAACAGGTCCGAGATCATGGCCTCCATCATCTCACTTCCACGAGCTCGTACTCGGAGCTGCCGAATCCCATCTTTGCGGCGTGCTCGAAGGTGGACATCCAGTTGGTGGCGGGCTGGTTGCACGTCAGGAGGTCCGATGGCCTCCTCCCGCTGCAGTTGTCCCAGAGGCGGGACCCGGGAATGATCTGCTGCTTTTGCACCAGATCGACGCTCGCCCTGTCGAGGGCCACGGGGTCCGTGGATGCGAGTATGCCCACGTCCGGAACCACTGGCACGTCGTTCTCGCCGTGGCAGTCGCAGAACGGGGACACGTCGCAGATGACGCTGATGTGGAAGCATTCCTTCCCCTTGGTCGCGGCCATGGCGTACTCGACGATCTTGGCGTTCACTATGTCGAACTTCTGGTCCATGAACGCCTCCACGGCGTCGAACGGGCAGGCGCTCACGCATCTCCCGCACCCGACGCACCTGTCCTCGACGATCTCCGCCTTGCGGTCGACCATCTCTATGGCATCGGCGGCGCAGAACTGCATGCACTTCCCGCAGCCCCTGCACTTCTCGGCATCGACGCACGGCTTCCCGGCGGAGTGCATCTCCATCTTCCCCCTGCGGGATCCGCACCCCATGGCCAGGTTCTTGAGGGCGCCGCCGAACCCGGTCTGCTCGTGGCACTTGAAGTGGCTGAGAGTGATGATGACGTCGGAATCGGCGATGGCGCGTCCGATCTTGGCGTTCTTCACGTACTCCCCGTCGATGGGAATCTCGACGTCATCGTCGCCCTTCAGGCCGTCGGCGATCACAATCTGGCATCCCGTGGACATCGGGGAGAACCCGTTGAGGTTGGCGGTGTCCATGTGCTCGATGGCGTTCTTCCTCTTGCCCACGTACAGGGTGTTGCAGTCAGTGAGGAAAGGTATGCCCCCCTGGAGTTTCACGATGTCCGCTATGGTCTTGGCGTAGTTCGGCCTGAGGTACGAGAGGTTGCCGTACTCGCCGAAATGGGTCTTGATGGCCACGAACTTGCGGTCCATGTCGATGTCCTCGATGCCGGCCGCGCGGACCAGTCTCTCCAGCTTGTCCAGGAGGCTGTCTCCGACCTCGCACCGCATGGATGTGTAGTAGACCTTCGGGGGATTCATACCATAGTCAACTGGATATCCCGATATTACGGTTCGCTCCCGCCCGGCGGGATGTCCGTCGGGCTGTCTCCTGGACCGAACGGATGACACGTGGGAGACAACACTGGCCTCCGATTATCTCTTACGAGACATGGGGTAGGGTCGGTTTCAAGTAGGGTTCCCCGTTCGTCCATCCGCGGTTAAACCGCAGGTGTTTGACATGTACAGCATGAGCCCCTATTCGGGACCACTCCTCACGGATGAGGAGTCCATCAGGAAATACGGCGATGAGAACCACTGGGGTCTCCACGTGGCCGTTGATCTTGGCGGGTGCGACCACCAGAAGATCTGCGACGGCGACTACATCAGGCAGTTCGCCATCGACCTCGCGGATCACATCAGGATGAAGCGCTTCGGAGACCCCGTCGTCGTCAGGTTCGGTGCGGAGCCGAAGGTCGAGGGCTACTCCCTGGTGCAGCTGATCGAGACGTCCTGCATAGCAGGGCACTTCGCCGAGGACACGGACCGGGCGTTCATAGACGTGTTCTCCTGCAGGGAGTTTCCTCCGGAGGCCACGGCGGAGTATTGCAAGGAGTACTTCGGCGCCGAGCGCATGCAGTACGCGACGCTCTTCAGGGACATCTGATCCCGCTGAAACAGGGGCCGTAAGGCCCCGTCATACAGCTTCCACAAGTTCCTGTCATCCCGACCGTTATCCACATCCGGATTTCACCCAATCAGGAATCGCACGCGGAATGCGGTCATATCTCCCGGACCTCATGCCGATGTCCCCGTCCACATCCGATCACCTCTGGATGTTCAATCGGAAGGGGACATCACGAATATTGAATTATCCTGATTGTAAAATCAATTCCTCTAATGGTTAAATATCAAACAACGTTTGTTTACTTCCAGAAGGAGGATACCCTGGACAAGAAGGTAGTACTCACTGCGGCCATCGTGGTCGCGTTCCTGCTCTCCTCTTCCATCCTGGTCATGTTCTACAATCAGGATAACGATGACAAGGAGATCAACCTCATAGCCCGTGTCAACACGGAAGGGTCTGGAATCTATATCGACGACAAGTACAGCGCAAGCGACTTCATCGATGTCGACAGCGACGGGACCCCGCTGATCGGCGAGGACGGCACGATCACGTACCATCCTGATTTCTGGGAGGGCAAGATCTTCGGCACCCCCGGACCGACGACCATCCAACACGTTCAACTGAAGAGCATAGTCGAGAGCATGGGCCTCCGTTTCATGCTGTACACCACCGGGGCCAACACCTCCCCGGGATGCGGCATCGTCTATTACAACGACAGCATCACCAACGCCGCGGCCTTCGAGAACTCCCCCCAGCTCGACGGAGGGATCATCTGGCAGCCCCAGTACCAGGCGATGCTCGAGAGCACCGTCCGTCCATGCGTGTCCCTCATGACCTCCGCCGACTACGACCCCGGACACACCTGCTGCGTCATCGGCGCTTCCCATGAGTTCATAACCTCCAACTCCGACATAACCGTCAGGTTCCTCGCCGGATACATCAAGTCCGTCGACTGGGTCAACAACGCCATCGCCGACAAGTCCTCCGAGGAGTACGCCGAGCTGGTGCAGCTCGCCATGGACAGGACCGGGATCTCCAACCGCGCCGTCATCGAGGCGTCCCTGGATTCCGTGAACTACGTGTACGGGAACGACGCGTCCCTCGGGGACACCGCGGACAAGCCCCTTGCCAGCCTCGAGGACGCCGTGGCGGATCTCGTAGACAACCTCGGACTCGCCGGTTCCGTCGAGAGGCAGGGATTCAGCGACACGTACGAGTTCGCGCAGAGGTACGTCAATGGCGGATATCTCGCCAAGGCCTTGGACTACGAGAAGAGTGAGTCCGGGTACTCGATGTCCACCGTCAGGGTCGGAGTCATCGCCGGAGATATCCACCAGATCGCCATCCACCTTGGCATAGAGAAGGGATTCTACGAGGAGTACGGCATCAACGTCGAGGTCAGCAGCGCCTCCAACGGCGGCGGCGTGGCGACCTCCCTGCAGAACGGAGAGGTCGTGTTCGGATTCGTCGGAGCCCCACCCATAACGACCGCTGTCATCAACGGTTCCCTGATCCCGAGCTGAAGGTGGCATAATGGCGACCATATTGAACTGGACCTACGATGAGAACAACCGCTACCATCGCTGGTTCAGGACCGCAGTGATAGCCATCACGTCGCTGGTGTGCTTCGTGTTCGCCTGGTGGGACGTGTCCCTCCTCCTGAACTCGACAGCCATCCCGACCCCGCTGGAGACGTGGAACGCCCTGGTCGACCTCGTGGTCAACGGCGATTCGGTCACCAGCGGACGCACGGTCTGGCAGTACATCGGATCGAGTCTCAAGACGTTCCTGCTGGGATTCCTCCTGGCCCTCGTCGTGGCCGTTCCCCTCGGTCTCATCATAGGATATTCGAAGACCGTGAGGGAGTTCGCCAACCCGGTAATTGAGGTCCTGAGGCCTATCGCCCCGATCGCATGGGCGCCCATATTCATCCTGGCCATCGACTACACCATCGGACCCATACTCGTCGTGTTCATCGGCATATTCTTCCCGGTGCTCACGAACGTGGTGTTCGGTGTGCAGAAGATCGATCCCAACCTGATGGACGCCGCCAGGACGATGGGGGCGTCGTCGGTCCAGGTGTTCTACAAGGTTATGGTCCCGAGCGCCATCCCGTACCTGATGAACGGTGTCAAGGTCGGTCTCGGGGTAGGATGGATGTGTATCGTGGCCGCGGAGCTCTACGCGCCTCAGCTGGGAGGAATCGGATACTACCTCTCGACCATGGCGACCAACGGCCTGTGGCCCAACGCCTTCGCGGCGATCGTGATCATCGCGATACTGGGTATACTCACCACGGGCCTCGCGGAGTACGTCCACAAGATCATTACGAAGAGGATGGGGATGTCCAATGTCTGAGGAGATCGAACCCGGTGTAACCGCCGGCACAGCAGTGGAGAGCGACACCTTCGTGCCCTCCGAGGAGATCAAGGAGGGGGAGGACCAGATTCACATTCGGAATCTGAGCAAGACGTACGTCACCGAGGATTCCGAGACTGTGGTCCTGGAGGACTTCTCCCTCGATATCCGCAAGGGCGAGCTCATAACGATCGTCGGCCCCTCCGGATGCGGGAAGACGACCATACTGAGGATGCTGGCGGGCCTGATCCCCCCGTCCTCGGGGAAGATCCTGATCGGGGACCGCGAGTGCACCGGACCAGGTTCGGACAGGGGCATGGTCTTCCAGGACTTCGCCCTGTTCCCCTGGAGATCCGTCAGGAAGAACGTAGAGTTCGGCCTCGAGATCGCCGGCATGCCCAAGGAGGAGCGCCGCGAGCGCGCCGAGAAGTACCTGAAGATCGTCGGTCTGGAGAAGTTCGCCGACCACAGGGTACACGAGCTCTCAGGAGGGATGAAGCAGCGCGTCGCCATCGCAAGGGCGATGGTCACAAACCCCGACGTCATCCTGATGGATGAGCCGTTCGGCGCTCTCGATGCCCAGACCAGGAACCTGATGCAGGCCGGCCTGCTGAAGATCCTGGACAAGACCGATCAGACGATCATCTTCATCACCCACTCGGTCGACGAGGCGGTCTACCTGTCGGACAGGATCGTCATCCTGACCAAGCGCCCGGCTACCATCAAGGAGGTCGTGGAGATCGGCTGGCCCCGTCCCAGGGACCGCGCCTCCCCCGAGTTCACCGCGCTCCGCAAGAGGATCCTCGAAGAGCTGGAGAAGGAGAACGTCCTGGAGTGAGGCTCCCGCCCCTCCCGATCAACGCGAGGGGTCCAAACGATTTTACCCCTGCCGTCTTTGGGACGGCGGGGCTCCTTCTATCCGTGATGTCAGGGGGACACACGCGCCATGGGTCCCTGTCGATTCTTGAATATTATAATAAAGGAAGACGGGCCCGGAGGCCCTGTTTCTCAATGCGACCTCAGAAGGTCAGCTTGAGGTTGTCGTACTTGTAGACCTTGCTCGGGCAGGAGAACTGGCACCTGTAGCAGGCGGTACCCAGGCAGTTCTTGGTCTGGACGATGATCTCCTTGTCGTCGGTGACCTTGAGCGCGTTCTCGGGGCACTCCCTCTCGCACTTCTTGCATCCGGTGCAGCCCTCCATGTGGCCGCGGAGCTCGGTGCCGATGTCGTGGAGGATGTACAGTCCGCGCTCTCCGAGATCTGGGATGTCACGCTGGACCATGCGGTGGACCTCGGGGGTCCCCCTGGGCTTGGGCAGCGCCTGGATGCCGTAGATGGCGTTATTCTGGTTGTACATGTCCATGGGCATGCCCTCGTCGCAGACGGCCAGCTCCTGGGTGTAGATCTGCTCGAAAATCTTGTCGCCGGCGAACATGATGTGGTTGGCCCTGATTCCGTTGGCGATGTCCTGGAGCTTGTCGAGGAGCTCGGGGTCCTTGAGGATGTCCGTGGCCATGGCGAGCGAGGTGTTGCCCCACTGGTAGATCGTGTCGCAGGAGGGCGGGAGGAGACCGACGTCCCTGGCCTTGACGGCGTCGACGTAGGTTCCGGATGCTCCGGCCATGTACATGACCCTCATCTCGTCGAACTTGATACCGGCGTGCTCGAGCAGTGTGAAGTGCCCGGCGCGCATGGCTCCGATGGCCTTCATGGCCTCGGAGATGTCGTGGGAGTCGATGTAGACGCCGTCCTGGAGGTGGAGCTTACCGTCGCTGGTGGTGAGCTTGCCCTTCCTCCAGAGGTGCTGGTCGAGGGCGGCCGCGACGGCCGCGATGACACCGGTTCCGGTGATTCCGGTGGCCTTGCCGTGCATGGGTCCGTTGGGGATGACAGTCTCGAGGCCGAAGTCGACCTTGTCCCCTTCCTTGGGGATGATGTCGTCGTCCAGGACCTGGCAGACCCACTGGAAGTCGTAGGTCAGGTCGGAGATGGCTCCGGGTCCGGCGAGCATCCCGCACTGGATGGACTGTCCCTCCATGGCGGGTCCGGCCGCGGCGGACCCCGTATAGATGTCGTCCCCGATCTTCAGGGCCATCTCGGCGTTGGTTCCGTAGTCGGTGACGAGGCAGTTGCGCTTGTCCTCGAGGAATCCGCTCTTGTACATCATGGCGAGTGCGTCGGCCCCGATCTCGTGCCTGATCGCAGGGGGGACGTAGAGCTCGCAGCCGTCCTTGACCTCGAGTCCGACGTCGACCGCGGAGAACACTCCCGCATCCCTCTTCTGCGCGGTGATGCCTCTGGCCTTGTGGGCGTTCTCGCCGGCGAAGGCGAGGTCGTCCACGGGGATTCCCTGGAACAGGGAGAGCTGGATGGGGTTACCGCAGATGCTGACCTTCTCGACCTGTTTGAGGTCGATGCCGAGGGTCTTGATCAGTTTGTTCTCGGTGTCGATGAGGATCTTGTGGGCCACCTCGGTCCCCACGTTGATGCAGAACGTGAGATGGTCCATGATGTTCGCGCCGGGGAGGGGGTGGCACTCGGTGACCGAGGTGGACAGGATCTTCCCGCTGTCCAGGTCGACCGCGTGCGCCCTGCTCCCGCTGGTGCCGATGTCAATCGATATTCCATAAGCCATTCTATTTTCCTCCTAAGGTTTGGTTCGGAAGACGTGTCCCGAGGGCTCACTTCCTCCTGAGTTTGCTCCAGAAGGATTTCTTCTCCTCCTTCGCGGGCTTCTGCTCGCAGCAGCCCTTGTCATCGTGATCGTGGCAGTGGCACTCGCCATCATGATGGTGCTCGTGTCCGTGCTCGTGCTCATGGTCATGGCAGTGGCACTCCCCGTCGTGGTGGTGATGCTCATGGTCGTGATCGTGGCAGTGGCATTCCACGTGCTCGTCCAGCTCGTAGTCGAGGCCGGTGTCGTCGATGGCGTGGAACATCCTGTGCCTGAGCTCGTGCTCGTCGACGTCGACGACGGCGCACATGAATGCGAAGCGCACCTTCTCCATGGGCTCTAGGGTACCGTGGTGCTCGACCCCGTTGTCGAGGTCGGTGAGGTTCAGGGTCACGCCGGCGCCGTTCTCGTCGACGACGGCGGCCTTGATGTGCCCGAGGAGGCAGCCGGACTCCTGGGCGACCCATTTCCCGACGGTCAGGAGGGCGTTCGCCATCCTTGCCTCGGCATCGGCGTTCCAGCCGACGATGCTACCCTGCAGCCCGACCGCGCATCCGCTCGCGTCGTCGAGCGAGGTGTGCTCGTGCTCATGGTCGTGATCGTGGCAGTGGCATTCCTCGTCGTGTCCGCTCATCTCATCATCTCGTAGAGCTTGTCGATGTTCTCGTCGGTCTTGGCGGAGATGGCTTCCACGGGCTTGCCGGGGAACTCCTTGTTGAGCCATCCGGTGACCTCCTCGATCTGTCCGGGCCTGGCCAGGTCCTTCTTGTTGATCAGGATGAAGTCGGCGTTGGACATCTGCATCTTGAAGAACTGCTCCTTCTTCTTGACGAGGTCGTCGAACCTCTGGACGTCGGCGACTCCGATGATGAAGATGTCGTCCGGGTCGATCATGGATACCTTGACGAGCTCCCTGACCTTGTGGGGGAGGGCGAGTCCGGTGGGCTCGATGATGATTATGTCGGGGTCGATGTCCTTCTTGATGTTCTTGAGGGCGGACTGCAGGGTACCGGAGAGGGAGCAGCAGATGCATCCGTTCGGCAGCTCGATGGCGTCGTAACCCTGTGCCTTCAGAGTGGCCCCGTCCACACCGATCTCCCCGGATTCGTTCACGAGGAGCGCGGTCTTCTCGCCGCGTTTGGTGTACATGGATGCCAGTTTCATGAGAAGGGTGGTCTTCCCGCTTCCGAGGAAGCCGCCCAGTATGTATACGTACATGATTGGTCCGATGTTTTTCTGATTAAAACGGTTTCCAATCTTACTCCCTTTTTTAATGAGGCTTTATCGCGATGGATGGATTTCCCAATCCTACCATCTATATACTTTTTGTATAGAGTAGGAAAGTGGTTTCTTCGGACGGAACTTGGATGGATGGTGGTTGGATGTATGCTCTTGCATCAGTCTCCGTGCCGTAGTCCGTCCGAATCCATTGTATTGATGGCTCAATATTATCTCAAAAGGAAATATTTGATAATAAAATCCTAAAAGAAATAATCAAATCTTCTTTTTAAATAAATCGAGATTCTTTAAATAATGATATTTAAACAAAATATTGAATTCGTCTTCAAAATAGGAAAGTTATGTAAACTATTATTTAAATCTTTGTTTGTAGTATATAAATTATGGTCAAAACATCCATCCTCGATTTGGGTTAAATAACCGCCATGGGTTGGATGTATTGCTGAGTTCGGGTAACACCGGACAAGGCGATAGGAGGAAAACGAATGATTGACTACAAGAAGGTGGACTTCGCTAAGATCCTCAAACGCTACGACGTTGAGTCTCAGAACGAGACCACCCCTGAGGCCGTCGCCAAGAAGATGCTGCCTTCCGACCCCGTTCTTAAGGAGGTTGCGGAGTGCGTCCTCTACATGAAGTTCAAGGAAGTCGGACCGGTCACTACCAAGGCTCTGTCCTCCAAGCAGCCCCTTGACATCATCAACAACGGACTCGTCGTTGGTATGGAGTGCGTCGCCAAGCTGTACGCCGAGCACATCTACTACCTGCCCGAGATCATGATGGCCGCCAAGACCATGGAGATTGGAATCGCTATCGCCGAGAAGCAGATCCCCGGCGGAAGGGAGACCAAAGCTACCATCGTCATGCACGCTGCCGAGGGAGACCCCCACGACATCGGAAAGAACATCGCCGCTGTCATGCTGAGGTCCTCTGGATACACTGTCATCGACATGGGTAAGGACGTCGCTGTCGTCGATGTCGTCGCCAAGGTCGAGGAGGTCAAGCCCCTGATGGTTACCGGAACCGCTCTGATGACCACCACCATGACCGCCTTCCCCAGGGCTGCCGAGAAACTGGTCGCCGATGGCGTCAACATCCCCTTCATGGCCGCCGGAGGCGCTGTGAACAGGGACTTCGCCGAGTCCTTCCCGCTTGGAATCTACTCCGAGAAGGCTCCCCAGACCCCGCCGATTGCGGACAAGGTCCTCGCCGGATACGACTGGAAGAGAGTCAGGGACGAGTGGGATCAGATCGTCGGTGGAGAGGAGTGATTAAAATGGCAGCAACTAGATACACCAAGATGGCATACAGCAACGCGGACGAGATGGTCTTTGGAACCGCCAAATACCCCATCTCCTACGGCTTCGGAATGAAAGTCGGAGCTGGCCGCGTCATCCCTGAGATCAACTACGGACCCAGGCCCGGAAAGGAGAAGGACCCCGAGTCCCTCAGGAAGGAGTACGTCGACTACATCTCCAAGGACATCCTCAACAGGGCTGTCACCGTCGGATTCCCCGATGTCCAGCTCGAGACCGAGTGGGTCTCCCAGATGGGTAACCCCAAGATGGCGACCCCCGTCGTCGAGGGACAGAAGGCCATCTGCGAGAAATACTACGAGGAGTACGGCATCAACTGCGCCGTCAGGCAGACCATCCCCGACCAGCGTGAGGCTGAGGAGGGATACAGGCCTGGCATGGGCGGAAAGCACGCCTACCCCGAGGCTCTGTTCAACTGCGCCGAGATCGCCTGCGAGAACGGTGCCGATGTCCTGAGCTGCGAGACCCTCGGCGGAAAAGAGCTCGCTGACTTCGCTGTCACCAACGGAGACATTGTCGCCTTCCTGTTCGGTGTCGGATACCTCGGATCCATCGACATGGAGTATGTCTGGTCCCAGTTCGTCGACATCTGCAAGAAGAACAAGGTCGTCGCTGGAGGAGACACGAACTGCTCCGGAGCCAACACCTCGATGTTCATGGCTGGAGGATACCTCGACAACGATGTCCAGAGGACCTTCTCCGCTGTGACCCGTGCCATCTCCGCTGCCAGGACCCTTGTGGCCCCCGAGTGCGGTGCCACCGGACCCGACAAGGACTGCGGATACGAGGGACCCATCGTCAAGGCCATCACTGGAAAGCCCGCTGCCCAGGAGGGTAAGAACTGCCAGTGCGCCCACTGCGACCTCCAGGGTAACCTGATCGCCCAGTGCTGCGACCTCTGGTCCAACGAGTCCGTCGAGTACCACCCCGAGTTCGGAGGAACCTCCGTCCAGTGCTGGCTCGGATCCATCGGATACGAGGCTTCCCTGATGAACACCGCCATCCAGTGCGGCCAGGAGAAGACTCTGAGGGACCTGTACATGATCTCCGACAGGGCTCGTGGCCCCGAGGGATACATCCTCGCCTACGACAACGCCTACGAGATCGGAAAGGCCATCGCCGACAACGGTGACAACATCTACCTGAGGGCCAAGGCCGCAGGAGAGACCGCCGCCAAGATCATCAAGAGGGGCTACGACAACAAGGAGCTCGCTCTCACCAACAAGCAGCTCGAGGTCCTCAACACCATCATCAAGGAGCTCGGCGAGCTGCCCGACGATGAGGCGAAGTTCTTCGAGTACGCCGACAAGAAGTACTCCGAGCTCGTGCCTCTGTACAACAAGAAGAACTACGGTCTCTGATCGTAACTTCGAGTTAAACCTCCAGGGGGCTTCGGCCCCCACCCTTCTTATTTTTTCCGTCTCCGGCGCGGATTTCCATCCAACGCCCCATGTTAACTAATTTTGAATTTCAGGATAATTCTCGCCTGAAATTCTCGCATAATTATACAATCAGGAATATTGCTGGATCAGACCCAGTTAATCGTGGGATTCGGCTCGAAATCTGAGGAAATGAGCGATTCGTCCATCGTCATCTTGTGTTTCTGCGGAAATGTTGCGATTATTAACAGCACTCTTTCCCATTAATCATCTCATTATGAGTGAAAACGTGGCTCATTCGTCTACATCCGAACTCGATTCATTGGATGTATGAACTTCCAATCTTTGAAAATGAATATATATGAATTAGTTAACCCAGATGTTGGATTATTTTAAACGGTGTTAATTTATAAATTGCATCCAATTAATGTATGGATATTACAAACATCCAACAAAGTCTAAAAATACTGTTTGTCGAATCTTCGCTCCGTAGGGGTTTTTCCCCTGCGGAGGAATAAAATGCTTAGTTGCGAAGGTGCAGACTTCAGCAAAGTCCTCAAGCGCTACGACGTCGACATGCAGGTCGAGGTCACGCCTGAGGAGATGGCGAAGAAGCTCCTCCCGACCGACCCTGTTTTCCACAAGGTCGCTGAGGAGGTCATGTACATGAGGTTCAAGACCGTCGGGCCCACCGTCATGCAGGCCCTGAAGGAGAGGGACCCCCTCGACATCATCAACAACGGTCTTGTTGCTGGAATGGAAGTCGTCGCCAAGCTGTATGCGGAGCACGTCTACTACCTGCCCGAGATCATGATGGCCGCCAAGACCATGGAGATCGGAATCGCTCTCGCCGAGAAGCAGGTCCCCGGAGGACTCACCCCCAAGGCCACCGTCGTCATGCACGCCGCCGAGGGAGACCCCCACGACATCGGAAAGAACATCGCCGCCGTCATGATGAGGGCTTCCGGATACAACGTCATCGACATGGGACGCGACGTCCCGATCGTCGACGCCGTCGCCAAGGTCGAGGAGGTCAAGCCCCTCTTCATCTCCGGAACCGCTCTGATGACCACCACCATGACCGCCTTCCCCGCCGAGGCCAAGATCCTCCAGGAGAAGGGATACAACACCCCTGTCATGGGATGCGGAGGCGCCGTCAACAGGGAGTTCGCCAACTCCTACGACCTCGGAATCTACTCCGAGAAGGCCCCCCAGACCCCTCTGATCGCCCAGAAGCTGCTCGACGGCTATGACTGGAAGAAGATCAGGGATGAGTGGGACAACATCGTCAACGGAGAGTGAGGTAGAATGGCAGTTACTAGATGCACCAAAATGGCTTATGAGAACGCTGACGACATGATCTTCGGATCGTCCCAGCACCCCGTGTCCTACGGCTTCGGACTGAAGGTCGGAGCCGGATACGTTATCCCCGAGGTCAACTACGCCCCCAGGCCCGGAACCGAGAAGGATCCCGAGAAGCTGAGGAAGGAGTACGTCGACTACATCTCCAAGGACATCCTCAACAGGTGTGTCACCGCCGGATTCCCCAACGTCCAGCTCGAGACCGAGTGGGTCTCCCAGATGAACCAGGAGAAGCTGTGCGCCCCCGTCGTCGCCGGTCAGAAGGCCATCTGCGAGAAGTTCCACGAGGAGTACGGACTGAACTGCGCCGTCAGGCAGACCATCCCCGACCAGCGTGAGGCTGACGAGGGACTCAGGCCCGAGGTCGACAAGTCCGAGCACGCCTACGCCCACAAGTTCTTCGAGTGCGCCGAGTTCGCCTGCGAGAACGGTGCCGATGTCTTCTCCGTCGAGTCCGTCGGAGGAAAAGAGTTCGCCGACTACGCCGTCACCAACGGTGACATCGTCGCCTTCCTCTTCGGTGTCGGATACCTCGGTGCCATCGACATGACCTACATCTGGGAGCAGTGCGTCGACATCTGCAAGAAGCACAAGACCATCCCCGGAGGAGACACCAACTGCTCGGGAGCTAACGTCGCCATGTTCATGGCCGGTGGATACCTCGACAACGACGTCCAGAGGACCTTCTCCGCTGTCACCAGGTGCATCTCCGCCGCCAGGACCCTCGCCGCTTGCGAGGCCGGCGCCGTCGGACCTGACAAGGACTGCGGATACGAGGGACCCATCGTCAAGGCTATCACCGGAAAGCCCACCGCTCAGGAGGGTAAGAACTGCCAGTGTGCCCATTGCGACCTCCAGGGTAACCTGATCGCCCAGTGCTGCGACCTCTGGTCCAACGAGTCCGTCGAGTACCACCCCGAGTTCGGAGGAACCTCCGTCCAGTGCTGGGCCGGTTCCCTCGGATACGAGGCTTCCCTGATGAACACCGCTATCCAGCTGGGACAGGAGAAGACCCTCAGGGACCTGTACATGTACTCCGACAGGTTCAGAGGCCCCGAGGCCTACGTGCTCGCCTACGACCACGCTTACATGATCGGACAGGCCATCGCCGAGAACGGCAACGACCTCTACATGAGGGCCAAGGCCGCTGGTCTCTGCGGTGCCAAGATCCTCAAGCAGGGATACGACTCCAAGGAGCTCGCTCTCACCAACAAGCAGCTCGAGGTCCTCAACGACATCATCAAGAAGCTCGAGGAGCTCCCCGACGACACCGACAAGTTCGTCGAGTACTGCACCAAGGAGTTCCAGGAGTCCGTTCCCAGGTACAACCCCAAGAACTACGGGCTCTGAGTCTTTCTCTAAACCCCTTACCGACGGGCAATGCCCGTCGGGCACTTTTATGACTACTGGCACATTTGTGCGAATGATTTTATTCGCGTGATGGGATATTGTCGGCGATGTCCATCCTTCTGGCATATGATGGGAAGCCTATGAGCCAGCGTGCGCTGGATTACGCCATAGAGCACTCTGTGAGGTACGAGCAGCCGCTCTACATCCTCACCGTTGTCAAGGAGGATCAGGTCGACCCAGACGATGTCGATGAGAGCATCCGCCAGTACATGGAGAACGCCCGCGACATGGCCGTAGATGCCGGAGCGTTGGCCCATACGATCATCATGACTGGCAGGCCGGATGAGACCGTCCTGGATGTCGCAGACAGGTATGATTGTGACACCATCATCGTCGGAAAGTCCAACAGATCGTCCCTGGACAGGCTTCTGATGGGCAGTGTCTCCACGTATGTGGTCAAGAACGCCAACTGCACCGTCATCGTCGTATCCGGCAGCTCCGAGTGATCGACCCATTCTCGGATGTAAGATGGCCTCGTTGGGCTCATTGATGTTTGAATCAGCATGTGCCAGACAAATCCCGGCGAAGGTCTGAACCCCTCAAAACATAGTCCATAATGTGGTCAATATGGATAGAACTATACCAGTTATCGTCCTCATTATTCAAGGTTTCCGAGTTTCTTCGTAATCGTTGTCGACACCTCAGAATGAAGTTCTTATACCACAGTTCGATACAGTGCCAGACGGCCGATCGGTATTAGGCTTCAAAAAAGCCCATCATCTTATCACCGTCTGAAGGACCCGCCTCATCAGCGGGTTCCCGGTCGGCTGTCACCCTCCACCAAGGATTGTTTCAACCGAATTCGGAACAATCCGGCATCAGTGTCGATCACGATCCATGGCCTCGGATCTTCGGATGCGGCCTTGCAGTCATGAATTATCAAAAGATGTGTCCCGGACGTCTTCGTCCGGGTAAGGTGTTTGCCGGGCCCGAAGGCCCGGGGATGATCAGGCGTTGGTAACCTTCTCCATCAGACCCTGGGACTTGGCGATGTCGTCGGCGGACATCTTCAGGTCGTTCTCGATCTGATAGTCGGTGTGCTGGTCCATGCAGTCGACCGAGGCGATGAGGATACCCTCGTCGGTGGCGGTGAACTTCACGGTGATCGGGGTGTTCTTGGTGACCTGCGAGGGAAGGTCCATCATGAACTCTCCGACGGGGGCGGCGTCGATGACGGCGGTCTTCTTGCCCTCCTCGTTGTTCATGGCGGCGTCCTCGTAAATCTCGACCTTGATGGTGGTCTGTCCGTCATCGACGGGGTAGTAGGTCTTGACGGACTCGATGGGCAGGACCTCGTTCCTGAAGATGATGTTGGAGATCATCTCGGTTCCGTCCTCATACATGGCCTTGATTCCGAAGGTCTTGCTCAGGACGTTGTGGACGCTCAGGACACCCTCCGCGGGAGGCTCGACGGCCCCGGTGGTGGGGTTGACGACGGGCTCGGCGGCGTTGGACTGCGCGAAGATGGCGGCACCCTTGGCGACGGACTGGTCGGGGTCGAAGACCTTGATCTGGGCGTCGGGCCACTTGGCGGCGATGGCGTTCTTGACCTGGGGCATCCTGGAGGATCCACCGACGAGGATGACGTCGTCGATGTCGGACATCGCGAACTCCTTGGACGCGAGGACGCGCTCGATGATCTCGACTGTGGTCTGGATCAGGCTGGCGGAGGCGGCCTCGAACTCGTCCCTGGTGACGGTGAAGACCACCTTCTGACCGTTGACGGTGAGGGTTCCCTTGGTGGACTCGGCGGTGGAGAGCCTCTTCTTGATGGTCTCGGAGTCGTTGATCAGGGCCTGCCTGACCTCCTCGTCCTCGTCGATGGACTCGACGTCGACGCCGATCTCCTCTGCGACCTTCTCCTTGATGATCTTGGAGATGGCCGCGTCCCAGTCCTTTCCTCCCAGGAGCCTCTCTCCGTCGGTGGCGACGGCGGTGAACGCGGTGCCGTCGATCTCGAGGATGGTTACATCGAAGGTTCCTCCTCCGAGGTCGTATACGAGGACCCTCTTCTTGCCCTCGCCGGCGTTGCCGAATCCGAAGGAGATGGCGGCGGCGGTGGGCTCGTTGATCACGGTGACGTCGTCGAGTCCGGCGATGGTGCCGGCGGTCTTGGTGGTGTCCCTCTCGTTCTGTCCGAAGTAGGCGGGGCAGGTGATGACGGCCCTCTTGACGTCGCATCCGTGGTTCTCGTTGAAGTCGTTGATCATCTTCCTGAGGATGACCGCGGACAGCATGATGGGGTTGTACTTCTCCCCGTCGATGTCCACCTCGTAGTCGGTTCCCATCTGCCTCTTGATCGAGGTGATGACCCTCTCGGGGGGATACATCATTGCCATGTCTTTGGCGGGGGATCCGACGATGATCTCCCCGTTCTCGTTGAATAGGATGACGGACGGCGTTGTGTCCTCCTGCTCGAAGTTCTTCTCAACGACCGGGTCCCCATCCTCGTCGATATAGGCAAGGCACGAGTAGGTCGTGCCCAGGTCTATGCCGATGCTATAGTCTGTCATTCCTTTTCCTCCGTTGTGACGGGCGAGCCTTCGGGGCCGTCCCCGCCATCGCAAGACGTTTCGGAAGCGGTTTCTGCGGTTTCTGAAGGGGTTTCTACCTCTGGGGCATCCGGAGTGCCAAAGCTTGGATCGTACTTGTAGACAGAGACCCTCTCCTTGAGGAGGACCTTGTCGCCCAGCTTGTAACCGTCGGACTGCCTCTCGGCTATAGTGCCGTCCTTCTCCTTCTCGCCGGTCGGCACGACACCGACGATACGCTGGTGGAGTGTGTTGAGCTTGTCGAACTCGAACCTCCCGATGTAGACTCCGACGTCCGTCAGGATGTTCTCCATGTCGACGCAGTACGCCTCGAAGCTCGAGAGGACCATCTCCGGGTCCATCTCCGAGATGCGGGGGCGCATGTCCTTGCATAGCCTCAGGAAGTCCTCCCTCATGGTGCTGATCTGCTCCATGGCCTTGACCAGGGATTTGTTGCTCGATGAGGTCTCGATCTTGGAGATAGTGGCCGAGAGGGCCTTCTGCTGCTCCCTAGTGGTCATGTAGGGAGTCAGGTCCGGGACCGTCGGGCGGGAGCCGAGCTCCTCGAGCATCCCGCGGATCTCCGCGAGCTGCGACTCCAGGGACTCGAGGACGGCGCCGTCGAAGGCGGGGGCCTCCGGCGCTTGGGCCGGGACCTCCTCGCGGACGGGCATCTCGGCCTGCTCCATGGAGGTCTCCTCCGTGATGACGGTCTCAGGCTCGGGGCTCTCCCTCGGGAGGGGCACCTGCGGCCCGTAGATCAGGAAGTTCTTGAGACGGTTGTTGGTGTTATCGTTCACTGGAGTCCCTCCTTGCTGAGCAGCCAGATGAACGGGTCCTCCACCCTCATGGGCGTTACGCCCCTGGGCAGGCTGCTCCCCACGGGATTGCATCCGAGGGCGGACACGGCGAAGTAGCAGTGGTCCTCGAAGCCTCCCACGGTCTGGATGAAGTTGTCGCCGAGGCACCTGTGCAGGTACTCGGTCAGCTCGGCGTCGATCTGCTCGAAGTTCTCGTTGTCGACCTTCCCGTGCTCCCTGGGGATGTGGATGGACGAGCACTGTCCGAACAGCACCTTGTCCTCCTCCTCGTCCTCGGGGTTCTTGAGCAGGACATCCGCCTTCGTCAGGACGACGGCGAGTGGGATGTCGATCTTGGCCTTGGGGCTGAGCTTGTTGTTGGTCCTGATTATCTGGCAGATGTTGTTCAGGACATCCGACACGTCGGGTCCCACCGGCGGCTTCCCGTCGACATGGATCCTCTGGTTGATGTAGCGGATCTGGAGCGGGTCCACCAGGTAGACTATGCCCGCGGCCTTGGAGATGAACGAGTTGATGCTCAGGGACATCATCTTGTCGGAGGACACAAGGTCCTCTCCCGCGGTGTCGAAGAACGCGAAGGTGAAGACCTTCGGGCGTTCGGAGTCGAACAGCCTCAGGTAGTAGATCAGAGGCTCCCTGCTGTCGTCTGAGACATCGTATGACTTGGTGGCCGGGAGCTTGCGCTTCTCCTCGAAGAGGCGCCTGTAGTACATGTCGCGGTACTTCAGGGTGGTCTTGTCAGTGGCGGCGTTGAGGACGCCGTTGAACTCCGTCGAGACGTAGTTCTTGAGCTGGTTGATCAGGACCGCGATGTAATGGCTCTTGCCAACGCTCTTGGGTCCGAGGATGACGAAGATCTTGTTGCCCTCCTCCTCGGCGCCGGGAGGTATGGGGTTGTGGCACACGGGGCACACGCGGGTGTACACCGGGCGCCTGCACACGTCGCAGACCCCGGAGGAGTTCCTGATGATGTGGTTCTTTGCGATCACGGCCTGGGGTCCGCGTGGGTCCCTCCCGTAGAACAGGCTCTTCTCGTAGTCTATCTCGTTCTGGCCGTCCGCGGTGACGTACTTCGCGGCGTCCGCGCTCCTGGTGCTGGACGCTGTGGCGGCGAAGGTCCTCGCGCAGGTCTGTCCCGAGCAGATGTAGTGGACCTGCGACAGGTCCACCTTGGCGAAGCAGTACGGGCAGATGTACTCCTTGGACGGTTCCCTGGAAGTCTCCTTCTGTTTCCTGGCCATCTCATCCCTCCCTGTAGAGCGGGTGCACGAACCTGTAGTCGAAGTAGTCGGCGTCGTTCTCCAGGAACAGCCTGCACCTCTTCACGTCCTCGATATCCCCGCGGGCCTCGATCACGCCGCGGCCGTTCTGCAGAGGCACCGGTCCCCCGGACCTCCAGACGACCTCCCCGTCGGTGCGCTTCAGCGGTATCCCAGTGGATGTCTGCACGAGCATCATCGCCGGGAGCTCGTAGACGCCGGGCTCGGTGGACACCTCGATGTCAGCGCCGCCGCGCACGCGCTTGGCGGTGTAGCGGACCTTCTTGCTGTCACCGGAGTTGATGTCCACGACGATGCCCCTGGATGGGCGCATCTCGTTGCCGAGCATGTACACCGCGAAGATGTTGATGCACTTCTTGCGGGCCTTGCCCATCGGGATGCGGATCTGCTTGTCCTCCATGTACTCCTCGCGGCGCACGGTGACGATCTCGGCGTCGATGTCGTCGAGGCTCCTGGCCTCGGTGCCGTTGGATATGACGAGCTTGGCCTCCACGGCGTCCGCCGGCCATCCCATGGTGATGACGCAGTCCTTGTTGCTCAGGACGCACTCCACGTCCCTGAAGGGCTTCAGGTTGGCCACCAGGGTCTCGGTCCCGCGGATGCCGACGCGGCCGCGCGGGATGATCGGGTAGATGTACTGCACGGCGCCGTCGGGGAGAGCGAACTTGACCCCGTCGGAGTACTCCGCGATCGGCTTGATCTCGGTCATCCAGGCCTTCACGTCCTCCATGCTGACCATGCTGCCGGAAATGGCGATCTTCTTGGGGGACGAGTAGAGGAGGACGCGCTCGGTAGTGCTCCACTTGGCGGTGTAGGTGCCGTCCGTCTTGTTCCACTTGATCTTCATGTCGCGGACGGGCTTGGGGGCGTCGACGGTGGTCTCGCTGAACACCACTCCCTGGGAGCGCTCGACCTTGTTGCGACCCTCGTACTCCGCGACGAACAGGTAGTAGTACTTCTTGCCCCCGACGAGGCCGATGTCGTCGTAGACGGTCTGGCCGTTGAGGGCGATCTCGGTGCCCACGGAGGACGAGTCCTTCCCGTCCGACCTCCAGAGCCTCACGCGTGAGGCCCCGCGGGGCTTCTCGTACATGATGCGCAGGCCGCCGTCGATGGGCTCTATGTTGACCTTGTCGACCTCCGAGATGGTCATCACGGGACCGATGTGGGCGCCCTCCTTCGAGAGGATGCCCCAGCGCTTGGAGTGGATCGAGTAGTAGTACTCGATTCCGGGGTCCAGCGTCTTGTCCACGTAGACCGTGGTGGGGATCTCCGCCAGGGGGCGGGCGTCCTCGTTGACGACGGGGAGCGAGTTCCTCTCCCTGTAGATGCAGTATGTGACTCCGGTAGCCTCTGCTGGCGGCTCGAACTTGATGGTGAACGAGCGGTCGTTCATGGTGCCGACGGGGTCGGCGGGTCCGGACGGCGGGCTCTCCCTGAGCTTGCTCCTGGCGACCGGGTGGTCGGGGCAGATCTCCGCGGCGGCGACGTACTGGGCCATGCGGGCCTGTCTGGACTCGGCCGTCACGGCCTTCTTGCAGTAGACCTCCGCGGCGTTGTATCTGTTGTTGGCGTCCGCGGCCTTCTGCTTCAGCTCCAGGTCGGATTCCAGGGCGTCCGGGTACTTGGCGGCGAGCGCCTCCGCCGAGGTCTTGGCCTCGTAGAACCTGTTGCGGTTGTACGAGTCCATGACGTACTTGCGGGATGCCGCTATCTCGTCCTGGGCGCGCTTCAGGTCGAGCTCCATGGTGGAGATGCCCGCGAAGCTCGGGAACGTGGCCTTGAGCTGGGTGAGGGCCTTCTCCGCCTTGGCGACCTTGCCGGCCTGCATGCTCATGCGGAAGTCGATCGATAGGCGGTCGGCCTTCTGCTGACCCTCCTTGAAGTTGAACCCGCACTTGATGCAGACGGTGTTCTTGGACTGCTGGGAGGTGCCGCACGCGGGGCACACGGTCTTGAAGTTCTTCCCGCACGCCGGGCAGAACACGGTGTTCGGTCCGGCGGGGACCATCTGACCGCACTCGGAGCAGCGGATCATGCTGCTCTCGGTGTCGGAGAAGTTGGCCGCGATCTTCTTCTTGTAGCAGAACTGTTGGAGGATCTGGATCGCCATGCCGCTGTCGACGTCGCGCGTCAGGTGCGCTCCCAGCAGCTGGTCTATGTACTGCCTGTTGAACTGGGACGAGTACTCCTGCTCGAGGGTCTCCATCACCGGGACCAGGGCGCGGTTGCACTTACCGTAGGATATCAGCGTGGCGAGCTCCCTGTCCGGCTCCAGGACGAGCTTGACGCCCCTCATGGACTGGATGTAGGAGTCCTGCTCCGGGAGGACGTCCGGGCGGACGCTGTTGACCCTCTTCTCGCAGACGTCGAAGGCGTTGCGGATCTGGGAGTAGGAGCTGCCCTCTGTGAGCGGCGGGACGTCGATCTCCAGGTTGGGGTGGTTGATGAGGGCGTTCAGCATCTCGACCGGCGTGTAGGTGTCGACGGCGCGTAGTCCCTTGTAGGCGTTGAGCACCTTGTCGCTGACCGGCTTGGGCGGGGTCCCGTCCTTGATGCCGGCGAGCCTGAGGACGTCGGCCTTGGCGACGCCCTCCCAGTGCAGCTTCTTCGTGTACGCGTCGGCGGCGCCGGGCAGGGCGATGTACGTCCCGTCCGACAGGATGACGCAGTCCATCCTGAGTTTCTGCACCTTGCCCTTGAGGACCTCCTGGCCCTTGCTGAACTCGTCGCGCCTGCGCCTGGGGTCCTTGAAGACCTCCTCCATGTCGGAGGTCATCTCGACCAGGCGCTCGGATTTGAAGCGCTGCTCGGTGTCGTTCTGCTTGTTCCTGCTGTCGTTGGCCCACTTGCCGCGCTTCGCCTCTATCTTCTTGAGGATGGACTCGGTGCTGTAGGAGGACTCCTTCAGCGGGTTGAGCCCGAGCAGCTGGCAGTAGTTCTGTCTTGAAGCCAATTCCCTCAACCTCATTCGCGGGACTGCATCCTGGTGGACTGCCTCACGGCGAGCCCGGTTCCGCCCTCGCGGACGGACAGGCCCATGCTGCCGGAGGAGATCGCGGTGGCGATGGTTCCGAAGGTGTCCCCGAGCCTGTCGATGGTGGTGAACAGCGCTCCGTCGTCGACGGTGGCGATCTGCCTGAGGAAGGACGTGTCCGCCTCTCCGAGACCGACGGCGATGATCGTGATGTTGTCGTTCCTGCATCCGATGGCCTGCTCGACCGCGCGGTCCCTCTTTCCCCATATGCCGTCGGTGAGGACGACTATGATGCCGACACCCGGCTTCGAGCCGAGCATGGAGCGGGCGGTGTCGAGGGGGCTGGCGTCGGTTCCCCTGCCGACCATCTTGACCTTGAGCTCGTCGATGGACGCGAGCACGGCGCGGGGGTCGTTGCTGAGGTCCTGGACGACCTTGATCTTGTCCCCGAACCCGATGAGCGAGAAGTAGGTGTCATCGTTCTGCAGGGTGTTGACGAAATCGCGGATGGAGGCCTTGGCGCGCTCGATGGGCTCGCCGTCCATGCTCCTGGACAGGTCGACGCAGATGGCGATGTTCTTGAGGATGCACTCGTCGCTGCGCCTGTTCTTGGGGCTTCCGCCCATCCACCTGATGTCCTCGTCTATCGGCTGGGCCTCCACGGTGAGGGGTTCCCCGTCCTGGTAGGCGGCGATGTTGACCACGCCGTTCTGATCGTAGTTGTACTCGATGTCGACGTTGAGGCCCTGGCCGTTGTTGTAGAACCCGGTGATGACCACCTTGGCGAGGACGTTGCAGTCCAAAGGCATCCTGGACTCGCCCTGCAGGGTGTAGACCTCGATCCTATCGGTCATGTTGCCCTTCTTGATGGTGAACTGCCTGCTGGCGGTGCACGGGACCTTGGAGTTCTTCTTGATGATGATCTCGTTGACGAACTTGGATCCGTCCGGGGAGACCGAGAGGGCTCCGAGGGAGTGGGCGGTGACGTCGATGACGGTCATCTCGGCCCTGAGGCCGGTGGCCTTGCTGTTGTAGAGCTCGCTGACGATGGCGGCCCCCTTGGCGACGGCCAGGTCGGTGTCGCTGTGGGCTATGACCTCCCTGCCGGTGAGGTCCCTGAGGAATCTGGCGACGGCGGGCATCCTGGTGGAGCCTCCCACGAGGAGGATCTCGTCGATATCGGTCCAGGCGAGGCCGAGGTCGCCCATGAGGTTCAGGCAGACCTCCTTGGTGGCCTCCAGGAGGTGCTCGGTCATGGATTCGAACTCGTCCCTGGTGAGGGTGTACTTGGCGCTGTATCCCTCGTAGTTGATCGGTATGGTGACGCTCTCGGCGATGGATAGGGTCTTCTTGTACCCCTCCGCGGCGACGATGAGCTCGTTCTTGGTGGGGAGGTCGTCCCTGGGGTCGACGTCATACTCGTCGATGAACTGGTCGCAGACGTACTTGACGATGGCCGCGTCCCAGTCCTTTCCTCCGAGGATGTGGTTACCGTCCGTACCGATGACCTCGATGTTGCCCTTGCTGATCCTGACGATGGTGACGTCGAAGGTCCCGCCTCCGAGGTCGTAGACCATGAGCGTCTTGTCGTTGGAGTGCTTGTACCCGTACGAGATCGCGGCCGCGGTCGGTTCATTGATGATCTTAGGAACCTTCACGCCGCAGGATTCGCCGGCCCTGATGGTCGCGGTCCTCTGGAAGTCGTTGAAGTAGGCGGGCACCGTGATGACGGCCTCGTCGACCTTCTCGCCAGTGGCGCGCTCGGCATCCTGGATCAGATGCTTGAGCAGCATGGCGCTGAGGTCCTCCGAGGTGTAGTCCTTGCCGTTGAAGCTCACAGCGATGGACCCGTCGCCCATGTTCCTCTTGAACGCGGCGGCATTGACCCCGGTTCCGTTGGACTGCATGTCCTTGGCGTCCTCTCCAACGAGGATGTCCCCGTCATCCAGGAAGCAGATGACGGACGGCGTGATCTCCTTGCCGAACGCGTTCGGGATTATCACGGGTTTGCTATTCTTGGTGTCATATCTTGCGACTGCAGAGTACGTTGTGCCGAGGTCTATCCCAACCTTCATGTCCCATCGGATTCCGTATCGCGAGCATTATATTAAAGGAAGAGCCAGTGGCAGTGTCGGACCGCTACGAAATCCGTAGTCGTGTTTCATGGGACGGGACCCATGCACCGACATGGGATGTGCGCTGCGGAATCCGCAGTCGCATCATTCACTGAGATGTTCGACGGCAGTCTCTAGCACGACCCTGACATGGTCGTCGCAGAGCGAGTAGAATATGTTCTTCCCCTCCCTGCGGGAGGAGACCAGATGGGCCTCGCGCAGCATCCTGAGCTGGTGCGATGTGGCGGACATGGACATGCCAAGTGTCTCGCTGATGTCGCAGACGCACATCTCGCCGGTGTCGAGGGCCAGGAGGATCCTGACGCGGGTGCTGTCGCCGAAAATGCTGAAGAAGTCTGCCAGCCCCTCGACCATCTCGGGGCTGGGCATGGAGGATCTGGCTCTGGTGACGCGGTCCCCGTGTATCTCGGGGACGTCGCAGACGTCCTCGCTCGCCGGAACCCCTCCTGGTCTTGATCAGGATGCCGACGAGGACTATGACGACGAGGACGGCCACCACCGCGGTTATGATGCCGAGGGTCTCGATCATATCGGGGAAGGCGGCGATGACGAACGACATCGCGATGAGGATGAATGCCAGGGCGACTGCTGCATACACCAGCGGGCCTTTGATCATGACCCGTGAACCGGCCTACAAATTAAAAATAAGATGCACGGCACTGGCTCGGCCATGAGCGATCCGGAGGAGCTTTGCGCACGCGCCGCGGAGATGGTCGGAGAGGACCCCGAGTCCGCATACGGGATGTTCCAGGAGGCCGCGTCCGCGGGGCATCCGAACGGGGTCTTCGGCATGGCCGAGATGAAGATGTCCGGCAGGGGCACGGAGAGGGACCCCGAGGGCGCCGAGAGGCTCTACGAGGTCGCGGCCGATGCGGGACACCCTCCGTCGATGTACAGGCTGGGTATGCTGTGGGCAGGCGCCATGGAGCATCCGGAGGACCCTTCGCGTGCAGCGGACTGGTTCCGGAGGGCTGCGGATGCCGGGTTCCCTCCCGCGTATCCTGAGATCGCCGGGATCCTCCTGTACGGATACGGGACGGATGCGGATCCGACAGGGGCGCTCGGCTGGTACCGCAGGGCGGCGGACGCCGGGGACTCCCTCTCGATGTTCAAGGCCGGGTACATGCTGTCCGAGGGGATAGGATGCGAGAGGGACGATGCCGAGGCGATCCGCATGTTCAGGATGTCAGCGGCGTCGGGAGTGCCGGAGGCCATGCTGAAGATGTCCGAGCTGTGCTCGTCCGGGAAGGCGGATGGCGGGAAGGCCGCCGCGTACAACTGGTGCAGGTCGGCGGCGGACGCGGGCTTCGTGCCGGCCAGGATGAGGCTGGCCACCATGCTCTACCAGGGCGAGGGTGTGACCAGGGACCTGTCGGCGGCGTTCGGTATGTACCAGTCCATCATGGACGAGGATCCAGACGCCATGTTCATGGTCGGTAGGATGATGTTCGAGGGGCTGGGCACGGATAAGGATGAGGTAAAGGGTTTCGAACTCCTGTCGAGGGCGGCCGCGGCGGGCAGTCAGATAGCCCTGCAGCTCGTGCAGGACATCCGCCGCCGTCAGAACTCGCAGCTCATCCGCATCGACGGGACCTGAGGATCATTCCATCGGGACGAATTCCTCTTTGGGCTCTCCGCAGACGGGGCAGCACCAGTCGTCGGGGAGGTCGGCGAACTTGACGCCCTCCTTCTCCTCGTCGTAGATGTACCCGCACAGGGGGCAACGGTATTTCATGTCGTCAGCATCCTGGGTCTTTATAATAAAACATGCGGTCGGAAGCTTCGTTCCGTACATCGGTTATCCTTGTCGGGCCCTTCCGTTTCGACCATGACGAGCGATGGGCCGTGGCAGGATCCGCATCCGCGGCCGGAGCATCCGGTGCAGCCGCAGCAGTTCTCGCCCCTGCGCCTCTTCCTGATGAGATAGGCCACGTCGGCTATTACGATCAGTGCGATCACGCCGCCCACGACGATGTTCATGTCCATTTCTCCGACCTCGCGATGTATTGGGTTGATGGCCCGGCACCCGGCCGGGCCGTTTGTTCGGGGGCCTGGGCCCCCTGCGGTCATCGGTCCTTCCTGCAGCAGTCGCAGGTCTCCCCGTCGTCCTTGCCGGCGGGCTTCCTGCAGCTGCAGTCCATGCCGCAGCTGCATCTGCCCCTCCTTCTCTGCCATACCAGGTATGCCAGGGAGGCCGCGACGACCGCTATGACGATCGCTCCGACGACGAGGTTCCCGTTCATGCCTTCACCTCGTCCTCCGCGTCGTACTCGTCCCTGCCGGCGAGCTGGCGGAACGGGTCCTTGGCCCACAGGATGTAGACGAACGCGGCTATCACGACGATGGCGGCGATGGTGCTTCCGATCGGCACGCCGTTGTCCACGGTCACGCCGTCGATCACGACGGTGTTCCATCCTCCGACGCATCCGAGGATGCCGTAGAGGACCAGCCCGACGCAGTACGCCAGGATGCACTGGTAGGCGACGGCGATGCCCGTGTCCTTCCAGGACCCGAGCTCCCTGTGCATGGCTCCGATGGCGGCGAAGCACGGGGCGCAGATCAGGTTGAAGGCGAGGAACGACCAGCCGGAGGCGGTGGACAGCATGGACCCGAGGACGGCCTCGAGACCCTCGCCGTTCTCTCCCGCCTCGACGCCGAACAGGGTGCCGAACGTTCCGACGATGTTCTCCTTGGCGATGAGCCCGGTGATGGATCCCACGGTGAGCTCCCAGTTGTCGCCCCAGCCGAGGGGCATGAAGACGTACATGAGCACCTCTCCGATGGACGCCAGGATGGAGTTCCCGGTCTCTCCGCCGTTGAACTCCAGGCCCCAGGTGAAGTTGGAGAGGAACCAGATCAGGATGCACGCGAGCAGGATGATGGTACCGGCCTTCTTCACGAACGCCCAGCCCCTGTCGAGGGTCCCCTTGACGATGTTGGAGGCGGACGGGATGTGGTAGGGGGGCAGCTCCATGATGAACGGGGTCGCGGCTCCGGAGAGGCTCCTGAACTTCTTGAGGATGATTCCGGAGATGAGGATGCAGATTATCCCCATGACGTAGCATCCGACGGCGACGAGTCCGTTGCCGCCGAAGACGGCGGAGGTCAGCATGGCGATGACGGGCAGCTTGGCTCCGCAGGGGATGAACGTGGTGGTCATCGCGGTGATCCTGCGGTCCCTCTCGCTCTCGATGGTGCGGGAGGCCATGATCCCGGGGACGCCGCATCCGGTTCCCACGAGGACGGGGATGAGGGACTTGCCGGAGAGCCCGAAGTGCCTGAACACGCGGTCCATGACGAAGGCGATCCTCGACATGTACCCGATGTCCTCGAGTATGCACAGGGCGAGGAATAGGATGAGCATCTGGGGCAGGAATCCGATGACGGCCCCCACTCCTCCGATGATGCCGTCGACGAGCAGGCCCGTCATGGCGTCGCTGACGCCGTTGTCGGCGCACCAGTCGGCCACGGTGGACTGGATGGGGTCCTCGATGAACCCGTTGAGCCAGTCCGTGCACCATGTCCCGATTCCTACGACCTCGAAGTCGCCCCAGGCGAACCCGATGATGCCGAGGAACACGACGGCGAGAACTCCGAGGAAGATCGGGATTCCCCAGATCCTGCTGGTGACGACCCTGTCGATCCTGTCTGAGAGCGTGCCCCTCTCGTCGCGGGGTGCCCTCTTGACGCAGTCCCCGACGATGTCCGAGATGCGGTTGTAGCGGGAGTCGGCGACGATCGAGTCGATCTCGTCGTCCCTCTTCCTCTCGACCTCGGATACCGAGGCGGCGATGGACTCCTTCTCGGATGCGAACTCGGTGCAGATCTGGTGGTCGTTCTCGACCAGCTTGACGGCGTAGAAGCGGGAGCGGTCCGCAGGGACCTTGGACCCGAGGGCATCTCTGGCCTCGGCGATGAGGCCCTCCATGTCCCCGTCGAAGAGGACGGGTTCCGGGACCTCCCCGGATCCGCCGGCCTTCTCTATCCTTTCGATCAGGTCCTGGATGCCCTGGTTCTTGATGGCCGATATCGGCACTACCGGGCATCCCAGCTCCTTGGACAGCTTCCCGACGTCGACCCTGTCCCCGAGCTTCTCCACCTGGTCCATCATGTTCAGGGCGACGACCGTGGGGATTCCCAGGTCGAGGATCTGAAGCGTGAGGAAGAGGTTCCTCTCGAGGTTGGTCGCATCCACGATGTTGATGATGGCGTCCGGGGTCTCCTTGAGAAGGTAGTTCCTGGACACCAGCTCCTCCGGGGAGTACGGCGACAGCGAGTAGATCCCGGGCAGGTCGACGACCTCGATGTCGTGGCCGCGGACCTTCCCGGTCTTCTTGTCGATGGTTACCCCCGGCCAGTTCCCCACGCGCTGGTTAGCACCCGTCAGCTTGTTGAAGAGGGTGGTCTTCCCGCTGTTTGGATTTCCGGCCAAAGCAATTGTAAGACTCATTGTTCTCACTCCAGAACGGCCCGCGCATGGGGGACGGGGCCAGAGGATCGTCAGGCGATCTCGATGCTCTCCGCGTCGCTCTTCCTGAGGCTCAGCTCGTAGCCGCGCACGGTGATCTCCACGGGATCCCCGAGCGGGGCGACCTTGCGCACATAGATCTGGCATCCTTTGGTGATGCCCATGTCCATGATGTGCCTCTTGAGAGCGCCCTCGCCGTGCAGCCTCACCACGGTGACGGTGGAGCCGACATCGGCGTCTCTCAGTGTCTTCATGCTATCATCTCGCGGGGCAGAACAGAATCCTGTTGGCCATGTGGCGGTCGATGGCAATCTTCGAGTCCTTGACCTCGAGGATGATGTTGCCTCCGGCCTGGCTCACGGCCCTGACTTCCGTGCCCGGTGTGAACCCGAGCTCGTTCAGGAACCTCCTCACGTCCTCCTTGCCGGAGATGCTGACGACGGTCCCGACCTCCCCGACCCTCATCATGGAAATCGGGACACCAGGGACGCCCATGGAGCACCCGAGCTTCTGTTCGCTGCATGGCGCTGCAGTGGCGGTCACACAAGGTGATGCTGGATTCATGTCTGTTCGGATATCCTAAATGTATTTAATAGTTAGTAATTCCTAAAAAAATGAATGGAATGATTAAAATTATATATGGTATGATTAAACAAATTTCGCTTATTTTAAAAGACCTGGGAGCACCCGTCGGATGCTGGACGATCCCGGGGAACGGCATGCATCCCGCGGCGTCCTACGGCGTCCCGGATTTTTAACCGGCGTCAACCTTTAAGTGGGCGAACTGGTAACATCTGCTCATGGATGACATCGAGATCGCCCAGAATGCGAAAGTCAAGCCGATCAAGGAGGTCGCAGCGACCATAGGACTCACCGAGGATGACATCGAGCCCTACGGCAAGTACATCGCGAAGATCCCCTACGACAGGCTCGCCAAGATGGGCGACAAGAAGGGTAAGCTCGTGATGGTCTCCGCCATCACCCCCACGCCCGCCGGCGAGGGGAAGACCGTCACCACCATCGGACTCATCCAGGGTCTTGGCAGACTCGGGAAGAAGGTCGTCGGAGCCCTCAGGGAGCCCTCCATCGGACCCACCTTCGGAATCAAGGGAGGCGCCACCGGAGGCGGCTACTCCCAGGTCTACCCCATGTGGGACATCGATCTCCACTTCACCGGTGACATCCACGCGGTCACCGCGGCGCACAACCTCCTGTCCGCCATCGTGGACAACGAGCTCGTGAGGGACAACGTCCACAACATCGACCCCACCCGCGTCGTCCTCAAGAAGGCCATGGACATCAACGCCCGCGAGCTGAGGAACATCGTCACCGGGCTCGGAAGGGACAGGATCCTCGGAGGTGTGCCCCACGAGGCGGGTTTCCTCATCACATCCGCCTCCGAGATCTCCGCCATCCTCGCCCTCTCCAACGACAGGGCCGACCTCCGCAGGAGGCTCGAGAGGATGGTCGTCGCATACACCTACGACAACAAGCCCGTCACCGTGAAGGATCTGGGATGCGTCGGCGCCATGATGGTACTCCTCAAGGACGCCATCAACCCCAACCTCGTCCAGACCCTCGAGGGGCAGCCCGTGTTCGTCCACGGCTTCCCGTTCGCCAACATCGCCCACGGCACCAACAGCGTCATCGCCACCAAGGCCGCGCTCTCCCTCGGTGACTATGTCATCACCGAGGCGGGTTTCGCCTCCGACCTCGGAGGGGAGAAGTTCATGGACATCGTCTGCAGGGAGTCCGGAATGAGGCCCGACTGCGTCGTCCTCGTCGCATCCATCCGCGCCCTCATGACCCACGGCGGCGCCAGGCTCGAGGACGAGTCCACCCTGACGGACGACGCCCTGAGGTTCGGCCTCTGCAACCTGGACAAGCACATCGAGAACATGTCCTCCTACGGCGTCCCCGTCGTCGTGGCCGTCAACAGGTTCCAGCACGACACCCCCGAGCAGATGAACATCATCATGGACCACTGCAGGGAGATCGGCGTCAGGTGCGCGTTCTCCGAGGCCTTCTCCAAGGGAGGCGAGGGGGCCGTCGAGCTGGCCAACACCGTCCTCGACGTCCTGGACACCGTGAAGCCCGACTTCCACTTCCTGTACCAGACCGACTCCCCGATCAAGGACAAGATCGAGGCCGTCGCCACCAACATCTACGGCGCCGGATCCGTGGTCTATTCCAAGGAGGCCGACAAGGCCATCGCCCAGATGGAGGCCGACGGATACGGGAACCTCCCGGTGTGCATCGCCAAGACCCAGGCGTCCCTGACGGACGACTCCAAGGTCAAGGGGGCCCCGAGGGGATGGACCCTCAGCGTCAGGGAGGTCACACTCTCCGCCGGAGCAGGGTTCATCGTCCCCGTCTGCGGAACCCTGACCCTCATGCCCGGTCTCCCGAAGGTCCCCGCCGCCATGAGGATGGACCTCCTCGAGGACGGCAGGATCGTCGGACTCAAGTGATCAAAACGCCGGGGGAGACCCCGGCCTTACATTCTCAATAATCGGTCTGATCGCCGGTCCTGGGGGCCGGTGGTGTCAGTTCGACTCTTCTCGTCTGGCTGGACGTTGCTGATGCCGTCGGCCATGTCGTACCAGCGGTCGGACTCGTCCAGGTCCACCTTGACGCCGTCCCCTGTGCGGTACATGTTACCGAGGAGGATCTGGGCGCCCTTGTGCCTGTTCAGCGCCGCTGATGTGAGCCAGTGGACCGCCTTGTCGATGTCCTTCTGGAATCCGGCACCGGCCTTGTAGAACTGTCCCAGGACGAACTGGGCCTCCGCGTTGCCCGCGTTGGCCGCCCTGAGCATCCATTCGGCGGACTTGTGGAGGTCGCGGGGCACGTCGCGGTCCTCGAAGTGGATCAGGCCGAGCTCGTACATGGCCCGGGCGTCCTCCTTCGAGACGGACTCCAGGTATCTGATGGCCTTCTGGACGTCCTTCTCGGTCCCCAGGCCAGACAGGTACATCCTGCCGATGAAGTAGCCTGAGCGGGTGTATCCGTGGTCGTACGCCTTCAGGAACCAGTTGAGGGCGGCGGCGTGATCCTTGGAGATCCCCTGTCCGCGGGCGTACATGAGTCCGAGGCAGTACTCCGCCTCCGGATTGTCCGTCTTGGACTCGCGGATGAAGATGGAGTAGGCCTCGACGTAGTTCCTCTCGTCCCTGTTGCGGATGACGAATTTGGCCCATTCCATCGGGTCCATGCTCCTGTCCACACCTGCCATGCGGGTGGGAATCGCATTGTCATTTATAATACAGTCTCAGACTCCCCCGAAACCGCTGGCCAGAAGGGTTTTTCAAAGGACATCCAGATTAGTCTGGCATGTCTGCGAAGGGTACCGTGGGTCTGCTGATTCTGACGATGGTTCTCGGTGTCCTCATGGACAACATCGATGCGAGCATAGTGAACGTCGCCCTGCCGACCATCGCGGCCGACTTCCACACGGACACGAGCTCCGTGTCGTGGGTGTCCATCGCATACTCCCTGATGATGGCCGGCCTCATCATTCCCTTCGGCAGGATCGCCGACGCCGGGAGGATAAGGGTCGTGTTCATCACGGGGTTCGCCGTGTTCACGCTGTTCTCCGTGTTCTGCGCCATGTCCACCTCGCTCTCGCTCCTCGTCGTGTCGAGGATATTCCAGGGCGTGGGGGCGGCAGCGATCGTGGCGGTGGCCCCGATGATCTGCGTGAAGCTCCTGCCGAGGGAGCATCTCGGCAGGTCCCTCGGGATAATGGCGATCGCGTCGTCCACAGGCTTCGCGCTGGGTCCGGCGCTGGGAGGTGTGCTCGTGCAGTACCTCTCGTGGCACTGGATCTTCCTGATCAACATCCCGCTGGGCATCGCATGCATACTCCTGGGGAGGGCCTCCCTGCCGAGGGAGGAGGTCTCCAAGGGGGCGCTGGACGTGCGCGGATCGTTCCTGCTGTTCGTCACAGTCGCGGCGATGGTCATCGCCGTGGAGTCGATCTCCGACCCCGACGAGATGTGGATCGCCGCCATAGCCGGTGTCGTGGCCGTGCTGTTCCTCGTGGGATACGTCAGGGAGAGCACCCACGCCTCACGTCCGCTGTTCGACCTCAGTCTGTTCAGGCTCAGGGACATGGACCTGGCTCTGATCGCATACCTGCTCCTGAACCTGGTGTACATGGGCGTGCTCTATGTGCTGCCGTTCTACATGGACATAGAGCTGGGCCTCAGCTCCGTCATGAGCGGGTTCATCCTCCTGCTGCCCTCGGTCCTCGTGATCATAATGAGCATCCCTGTCGGCAACTACACCGACCACAGGGGCCGCAGGTCCTGCGCCATAGCCGCGTCTTTCTTCACGCTGGTGTACAACGTCATGTTCTTCCTGATGGAGCCGGAGATGGGCCTCCTCCCGCTGGTCGTGGCATCCCTGACGATGGGCATAGTGTGGGGATTCAGCGGGTCGGCGTGCACCGGACGCGTGGTGGACAACATACCGGAGGGGTCCAAGGCCATCGGATCCTCCATGATGAACTTCATGAACTATATGGGCGGGACCGTCGGGACGGCGCTGTTCGCATCGCTGCTGACTATCGGTAGCGGTTCCGCCGGGGTCTCGATCGAGAACCTCACCCCGGAGGCGTTCATGGACGGGATGGGATTCGCCATGCTATGGGGCGGTGTGCTGCTCGCCGCGATCGGATTGATCGCCGCCGTCCTCGTGAGGGACCGCAGGCGCAGGGACGTCCCCGGGAAGGGATAACCGGCATAGGATCACGGGGTGTCCCCCGGGGTATGGTTTTATACGATGACCGGCACGGGGTGGCGTGACCGGCGAGACCACCGATCCCATCCTCCGCAGGCTGTGGAGGCACAGATGGGCGATATTCACCGTACTGGCCATAGGCTACTTCTTCGTCTACTTCCACAGGATGTCCGTCAGCGTTGTCGGGCAGGAGATGGTGGAGGAGGTCGGAGGGACCATCGGCATCCTCAGCAGCGTCTACTTCTGGACATACACGGCGATGCAGATTCCCTGCGGGCTGCTGACAGACAGGTTCGGCCCGAGGATGTCCTCCACCGCGTTCCTGCTGCTGGCGTCAGCCGGTTCGCTGCTGACTTTCGCGGGCGACGAGTTCTGGATGATGGTGCTCGGCAAGATGATGATCGCCGCCGGTATGGCGGTGGTCTACGTCCCGCTCATGAAGCTCATCTCCGTGTGGTTCCCCAAGTCGGACTTCGCGGTTCTCAGCGGCATAGTCATCGCCGTCGGCAACGTCGGCGCGATAGCGGCGTCTGGACCCCTTAGCATGCTGGCAGACGCGCTCGGGTGGAGGGAGGTGTTCCTCGTCCTGGGTGTGATCACCCTCGTCCTCGCGGCGGCATGCGCGTTCGTGATACGCGACCACCCCAGCCACAGGGGCCTCCCGTCGGTGGAGGAGACCGAGGGCCTGGGATCCGACGACCCGTCGGCCGCAAGGGTGCCGATCCTCACCGGGCTTCACATCGTCATGTCCGGAGGCAGGAGGTTCTGGCCGTGCGCGCTGGCGTACTTCCTCGTCTACGGTTCGATCATGGTGTTCCAGGGGACCTGGGCCGTGACCTACTTCGATTCCGTCTACGCCTTCGCCCTGTCCTCGGCGTGGATGGTCACCGCGCTCGGTATCGGGAAGATAATGACGACCGTCGCGGTCGGTGCGCTGACATCACGCGGCATCATCACCTCGAAGAGGGCCGCCATGGTCTGGGGGACCTCCGCATTCGTCGTCGTGTGGGCGGTCATCTTCGTGTTCGCCGGGAGCATCGACAGCTACTGGTTCTGGTTCCTGACGAGCTTCCTGTTCGGGTTCTTCGGCGGGTTCATGACCCTCTCGTTCTCGCAGATTAAGGAGTGGTACCCAATAGCGGTGGCCGGGACCTCCGTGTCCGCGGCGAACGTGTTCCTGTTCCTCGGCGCCAGCGTGTTCACCACGGTGTCCGGGTGGATAATCGGGACCTCGTACACGCTGGAGAACTTCTCCCTCGTCTGGGGTCTGATGACCGCCACCTCGGTCCTCGCGGTGGTCCTCCTGCTCGTGTCCAGGGAGAAGGGTCCCGGGGACGGCCTGTTCGGGGTGGAGGCCGTGAGAGAGGCGGGGTCGTCGCGCTGACGATCGCTCGTTCCGTCCCTCGGATAGCCCCTTGAGGCTGCCGTCGAACCTGTCGGCCGTGTTGATCATAGTGACCACCACATCGGCCATGAGATCGGCCGGGGGGACGGAGCGCCTGTACACGAGGGCGTAGTCGAACGTCACGTATCCGTCGGCGGGATTCATGGCGAAGCTCCCGAAGGGGAGGTCGGAGTTGATGGCGTTCAGGCCCCAGACGAAGTCGCGCATCCTCTCGGCGGGGACCTTGAAGGAAAGGATCGCCGCCATGCGGATCATCCCGTCGCTCACGAACGCGTGGAAGCCTATCACTAGGTCGTTCCCCTGGAAGGACGACATGATCCCGCGGTTCTCCGGGACCGTTTCGTATTCCCATCCCTTCGATCCGAAGGTCTCCCTCAGCGTTTCGTACGCCCTGTCGTTGATGTCGTCATCCGCCATTCTGAACACTCCAGTCGGGGCCGGCGAATGCCGTTCCCGTGCGGATCAGGATGCGTTCCGTCGATAAAGAATCGGCAGAGATGAGGGTGATTATAAATGTATATGGCTGATGTAAAATAGACAAAAGTGTAAATAGTTCGCCATTATAGGCATCGGGGTCTATCCGGACAGGAGACGCAACGATGTCTGAGGAAGGGAAGGACCGCTATCAGCTGAACAAGGAACTCGCGCAGATGCTCAAGGGAGGGGTTATCATGGACGTCACCACCCCGGAGCAGGCCCGCATAGCCGAGGAGGCTGGGGCGTGTGCGGTCATGGCATTGGAGAGGATCCCGGCGGACATACGCGCCGCTGGCGGCGTGTCGAGGATGTCCGACCCGCAGATGATAAGGGGGATCCAGGACGCGGTTTCCATCCCCGTGATGGCTAAGTGCAGGATAGGTCACTTCGCGGAGGCCCAGATCCTCCAGGCGATCGAGATCGACTACATCGACGAGAGCGAGGTGCTCTCCCCGGCGGACGATGTCCACCACATAGACAAGCGCAGGTTCGACGTGCCCTTCGTATGCGGGGCCAGGGATCTCGGAGAGGCCCTCAGGCGCATAGGCGAGGGCGCATCCATGATCAGGACCAAGGGCGAGCCCGGCACCGGCGACGTGATCCAGGCGGTCTCGCACATGCGCACCATGAACAGGCAGATCAGGGAGCTGAGGGCGCTGGCGGACGACGAGGTCTACGAGTACGCCAAGTCCCTGCAGGTCCCGCTGGACCTGGCGTTCCAGGTGCACGAGACGGGCAGGCTCCCCGTCGTCAACTTCGCCGCCGGCGGCATCGCCACGCCCGCGGACGCGGCGCTCATGATGCAGTTCGGCGCCGAGGGCGTATTCGTCGGCTCTGGCATCTTCAAGTCCGGGAACCCGGAGAGGAGGGCCGCGGCCATAGTGAAGGCGGTCACCAACTACGACAACCCGAAGATCCTGGCGGAGGTATCAGCTGGTCTGGGCGAGGCCATGGTGGGAATCAACAAGGACGAGATCGAGAGGCTCGAGGGAATCCGCATGGCGGAGCGCGGCATATGAGCCGCATAGGCGTTCTCGCCGTCCAGGGGGCATTCGCAGAGCACGAGAGGGTGCTTTCGGACCTGGGTGCCGAATGCTTCGAGATCCGCAAGCCCTCCGACCTCGACAGGAACCCGGACGCCCTCGTGATCCCGGGGGGCGAGAGCACGGTCATGGCAAAACTCCTCGGGGACATGGGCATGACCGACCGCATCCGTGGGACGGTCTCCGGCGGCATGCCCGTGCTGGGGACCTGCGCGGGGATGATCCTGCTGGCCTCCCGGGTCGAGGGAGGGGAGCCCTGCCTCGGCACCCTGCCCATGACGGTGAGGCGCAACGCTTACGGGAGGCAGCTCGGGAGCTTCAGCTCCAGTGCGGACTTCGCCGGTCTCGGAGAGGTGCCCCTCAGGTTCATCCGCGCCCCCTCGGTCGTCTCTCTGGGGGAGGGCACCGAGGCGCTGTGCTCCCTCGACGGGATCCCGGTCGCGGTGCGCAACGGCAGGCAGATCGCCACGGCGTTCCACCTGGAGCTCACCGGGGACGCCACGGTCCACAGGTACTTCCTGGACCTGATCCGAGGCCGGACTGCCTTTATAAGGGGCGCGCGCATGGGGGCGTTTATGGAGCAGAATGGAAGCGAGTGGCTGTACGAACCCTCCCGCAGGTACATGGACTGCGCATCCCCGGATTTCGATCCCAAGAGGGCCGAGGCCCTGGCGGAGCAGGGTGCGTCGGAGGGCAACCCGGACGCCCGCTACCTCCACGGCCTATTCCTCTACCTCGGCGAGGGCGGAGCCATCGCGGACCCCGCCACGGCGGCCGAGATGTTCTCCCTGGCGGAGGCCGAGGGCCACATGCCCGCGTCGATCGTCTCCGCCGAGCTGAAGCGCAACGAGCCCGACGTCCAGAGGAGGATTATGGCACTCAGGCTCAGGGGCGAGGAGAGGGACACCGCCGCCTGCGCGAGGCTCTTCGAGCTGTACGACAACGGCTCCGAATGCGTCAGGAAGAGCCATGCGGAGGCCGTCAGGTTCTACACCGTCTGCGCCGAGAACGACGACCCGGTGGCGCAGCGCGTCATCGGGTTCATGCATCTCAAGGGGAAGGGGATCCCGAAGAACCCCCAGCTGGCCGTGAGATGGCTGAAGGCGGCCGCCGACAACGGCGACGCCAACGCCATGTACCGTCTCGGTCAGATGTACGACGAGGGAACCGGCGATGCCGACCCCGACCTGAAGACCGCGGTCCAGTGGTACGAGAAGGCCGCCGCTGCCGGCGACAGGGACGCCCAGTTCGCCATGGGCTGCATCCACTCGATACCCAAGACCAGGTGGACCAGCGACCAGAAGGCGGCCGAGATGTTCGAGAAGGCCGCCGAGCAGGGCCATGACGAGGCCCAGTACCAGCTGGGCATGATGCTCGCCTACGGGCAGGGCGTCCAGAGGGACCCGTCCAGGGCGCTCTACTGGCTGGAGAAGTCCTGCGAGAACGGTTACCAGCAGGCCATGGTGGACCTCGCCAACATGTCATTCGAGGGGCAGGTACTGCCCAAGGACCTCGCCAAGGCCGCGAAATGGTTCACCGAGGCGGCGAACATGTGCAACGGATACGCGCAGTACGCCCTCGGATGCATGTACGGCTCCGGATACTACTTCGAGAGGGACGACGAGGAGTCCTTCAAATGGTTCAGTAACGCGGCGGAGGGCAGCGAGCCCAACTCCCAGTACTGCCTCGGATGCATGTACTACGAGGGCCGCGGATGCGAGCGCGACCCGGAGAAGGCGGCGATGTGGCTGGATCAGGCGGCCGACCAGAGTCACCCCGGCGCCAAGTCCATGTTCGCCATGATGAAGATAACCGGGTCCGGCGTGGAGAAGGATGTCGAGGGCGGGCTGGAGATCCTCAACGAGGTCGCCGACGCCGGATACTACGAGGCCCAGTACTACCTGGGCAAGATCTACTACGAGGGGGAGATCGTCAAGAGGAACATCCCCCGTGCGAAGAAGCTGCTCGGCCTGGCCGCCCGCCAGGGCGACCCGGACGCCGCCGAGCTGCTCGAGCGGATCAGGTCAGAGAGGTCGAGATGACGGACAACCTCTTCCGCGACGCCGAGGGCGGCGACCCGTACGCGTGCCTCGCCCTCGCATACTACTATCAGACCGGCAAGGAGCTGGATCCCGACATCGGACGCGCAGTCCGTTGGTACGAGAGGGCGGCCAGCCTCGGCTGCGCCCGCGCCCACTGGGAGCTCTACAGGATGATCTCCGAGGGCGTCGTGGACGGCACCCACGACGAGATGGTCAGGCATCTGGTCACTGCCGCGGAGTTCGGGAGCGTCCTGGCCCAGGCGGAGCTCGGGGGTGCGTACGCCCACGGCGACATCCTTCCGAAGGACACCGCCCAGGCATTCGCATGGTACCGCAAGGCCGCCGAGCAAGGGCACTCCCTCTCCAAGTTCGTGGTCGGGTACATGTACTCGTACGGGATCGGCGTCGAGAGGTCCCCCTCCGACGCGGAGGTGTGGTTCTCCTCTGCCGGCATCACGGGGAGCGCCGACATGTTCCTGAAGATCGGGATGTACTGCGAGTATGGTCTCGACGGGGTCAGGAGCAACGACGTCGAGGCAGCCAGGTGGTACAAGTACGGCGTGGACATGGGCTACGACAAGTGCATCCTCTGCTGGAACGCGGTGCTCTCCGAGCTCGACGGTGGCGAGCGCGAGCCGCTGGAGGAGCGCTTGGAGAGGCTGGCTGCCACACCGTCCCAGGTCGAGGCCGACGAGATGGACTCCGCCCTGGGCAGGGCGGACGCGCTGCTCGAATCGGGGGACATGGAGGGGGCCTATGCGGCGTACCGTCACGCCGCCGACCTCGGCAGCCCCCCGGCGATGTTCTACGTGGCAATGATGCACCACCAGGGCATGGGGGTCAGGAGGGACGACATCAAGGCGATATCCCTGCTGTCCAGGGCGGCCGACGCCGGGTCGGAGGACGCGCAGTTCTACCTTGCCCGCACCTACGAGTCGAGCAGCTTCCCCACCGACGAGTCGCAGATCGTCAAGCTCTATGCGGACGCCGCGAGCAACGGCTTCCTAGCCGCGTACTACTACCTTTCGAAATACGAGGACCACCCGGAGAGGTACGTCCGCAGGACCCACATGAGGCGCTGAAATGTCGTTCGAGACAGTTCTCAAGGCCGCCCAGGACGGGGATCCGGACGCCCAGACGGCGATGGGGTACCTGTTCTTCAAGGGCGAGGGTGTGACGCAGGACCGCAGGGAGGCCGCCAGATGGTTCGGCCTCGCGTCAGATCAGGGCAATCCGGAGGCGATGTGCAACCTCGCCTACATCAAGGCTCACGGGTTCGGCGTCCGCTGCGACCTCGAGGGCGCCATGGCCCTCTACGAGAGGTCCGCGGAGCTCGGCTACCCCCAGGCGATGTTCAACCTCGGCTTCATGTACAGCGACGTGGAGGGGATCCCCCAGGACTGGGAGAGGGCCAGGTACTGGTACGGCAGGGCCGCCGAGGCCGGCAGCACCGTCGCGCAGTACAGGATAGGCGTCATCCTGCTGGAGGGCAGGGGATACGATCCCGATCCGAAGGCCGCCGCCGGATGGTTCGAGAAGGCGCTCGCCAACGGATACCCCAAGGCGGGGGTCAGGCTAGCCTCCATGCACATGACCGGCACAGGATTCCCGAGGAACCCCGACAAGGCCGCCAAATATCTGATCAAGGCCGCCGACATGGGATCGGAGGAGGCGATGCTCGAGCTCGGCAGGATGTCCCTGTCCGGCGAGGGCATGGTGAGGAGCGAGAACAACGCCCGCAAATGGATTTCCAAGGCCGCGGCGAGGGGCTCACAGGAGGCCGCCGAGCTGCTGGCCCAGCTCAAGAGGTGACATTCGATGAGGATGAACGAGTACCAGAGGGAGATCATCACGCGTCTCCTGAGGGACATCAAGGAACGCAGCCCGTTCTACGCGAGGAAGTTCGATGGAATCGACCTCACCCAGGTATCGACGCAGGAGGATTTCGAGAGGCTCCCGTTCACAGACAAGGCCGACCTCCGCGAGGCGTACCCTCTGGGCCTCGCAGCCGTCCCCCGCAAGGACATCGTGAGGATACACAGCTCCTCGGGGACCACCGGAACCCCGGTGGTCATCCCGTACACCGCGAGGGACGTTGAGGACTGGGCGGTCATGTTCGAGCGCTGCTACCGCATGGCCGGCGTGACCGAGGACGACGTGGTCCAGATCACCCCCGGATACGGCCTCTGGACCGCGGGGATAGGGTTCCAGGCGGGCTGCGAGAGGCTCGGCGCCATGGCCCTGCCGATGGGTCCGGGCAACACGGACAAGCAGCTCAGGATGATGGAGGACATGGGGACCACGGTGCTCTGCGCCACATCGTCCTACGCGCTCCTGCTGGCCGAGGAGATCAAGAGCCGCGGCATCAAGGACAGGCTCCACCTCCGCAAGGGCGTGATCGGCTCCGAGCGCTGGGGTGAGAAGATGCGCAACGAGATCGCGTCCGACCTGGGGGTGGAGTTCTACGACATCTACGGCCTTACGGAGATCTACGGTCCGGGCATCGGGATCAGCTGCGACTACCGCAACGGAATCCACATGTGGGACGATTACATCTACTTCGAGATCATCGACCCGCAGAGCGGGGAGACCGTGCCTGACGGCACGGTCGGCGAGCTGGTGATCACCACCCTGAGGAAGGAGGGGGCGCCGCTCATACGCTACCGCACCCACGACCTCACCAGGATCGTCCCGGGGGAGTGCCCCTGCGGCTCCAGGTTCCCCAGGATCGACATCATCGTCGGACGCACCGACGACATGATCAAGGTGAAGGGATGCAACATGTTCCCCGCCCAGTTCGACGAGGTCCTGGCGACCATCGAGGGCGCATCGAGCGAGTACCAGGTCATGATCGACCACCTCATGGGGAGGGACGAGGTCACCGTGTACTTCGAGACCATTGTCCCGGAGGAGGGGCGCATCGAGCTCGAGAGGGAGCTGGTCTCCAAGATCAAGTCCAAGATGAACATCACCGTCATCCCCCGCGCCGTGCCCGTCGGGTACCTGCCGAGGAGCGAGAAGAAGACCAACAGGATCTTCGACAACAGGTACTGATCCCATGACCGGAGCGGTCATCTTCGACATGGACGGCACCCTCATCGACACCGAGAAGCTCAACGTGAGGTTCTGGATGGAGGCCGGGAGGAACCTGGGCTTCGGGATAACGAGGGACGAGGTGCTCCACATCCGCAGCCTGGACGGGAGGCTCGCCAGGCAGTACCTGGAATCCAACCATCCGGGCATGGACTTCGGGGCCGTGAGGGAGGAGCGCCGCCGGCTGATGGCCGAGCACGTGCGTTCCGAGGGCATAGAGATGAAGCCCGGCGTCGTGGGGATACTGGGGTTCCTGAGGTCCTCCGGCATCAAGACGGCGGTCGCCACCGCGTCCCGCCCCGACCACGTGGACGAGTATCTGAACATGCTCGGGATTCGCGTGATGTTCGACGAGGTCGTCTGCACGTCGTCGGTACCGAACGGTAAGCCCAGCCCGGACGTCTATCTGTACGCGTGCGAGAGGGTGGGCGAGAGGCCGTGCGACTGCATCGCGGTGGAGGATGCGCCCAACGGCGTGAGGTCCGCTTACGATGCCGGATGCAGGGTCGCGTTCGTACCGGACCTCACCGACGCCGACGACGAGATCCGGTCCAAGGCGGAGGTCTTCCGGAGCCTGGACGAGCTGAGGGAGCGCCTGTCCCGCGAGATGTGCGGGGACCGATCGGCCCGGTTCCGCAATCCATGTCGCTGTGATTAAGACGTCCATTGGGGATAAGCGATACGGATGCCCGTGCTCTCACTGGTGGTCACCCGTCGCCGGGTGTTCAGGAACTAGTTCCGAACTAGTTCGGAACCATTCTGTAACCATTTGAAATGGGGATCAATGCGTTTGATTTGTTTGGGACGGGCTCACTTCAGGTTCCCGCCGATGAGGGCCATCGATGCGATCAGCCACTCCAGCTGGATGCGCTCGTTGCTGCCCTCGACGATCCTGAACTCGCACTCGCCCACCTTGTCCAGCAGGCGGACCTTCTCGTAGTCGGATATGTCGAGGTAGAAGATCTGGGAGTGTATCTGCCCGATGACGTCCTGTCCGGCGAGGCCGTACTCCTCCATGGTGCTGGCGAGGCGGTCCTTTGCGCCCACGAAGTCCCCATCCATGGCGGTCATGATGATATCCCTGATGCTCTCGGGGTTCGCATGTCCGGCGGTCTGGTAGATCAGGTCGGCGTCGATTCTCCTTCCGAGGGAGGCGGCCACCTGCAGCGAGTTGACGGCGCGGCGCATGTCCCCCCTGGCGATTCCCACCAGGGCCTCCAGGGCGTCGTCGTCGATCTGGATGCCCTCGGACCCGACGATCCTCTGGAGGAACCCGGAGATCTCCCCGTCGGAGAGGTGCCTGAACTTGAACACGGCGCATCTGGACTGGATCGGGTCGATGATCTTGGACGAGTAGTTGCACGAGAGGATGAACCTGCAGATCCCGGAGTACTTCTCCATGGTGCGCCTGAGAGCGGCCTGGGCGTCCCTGGTGAGGGCGTCGGCCTCGTCCATGAAGATGATCTTGAACTGGGCCCCGCCGATGGGGGAGGTCCTGGCGAAGTCCTTGATCTTGCCGCGGACCACGTCTATGCCCCTCTCGTCGGAAGCGTTCATCTCGATGTAGTTCCCCAGCCAGTTCTCGCCGTAGAGCTCCCTGCTCAGGGCGAGGGCGCATGTGGTCTTGCCGGTCCCGGCGGGCCCTGTGAAGAGCATGTGCGGGATGTTGCCCGACCTGACGTACGCCTTCAGCTTGTCGGTAACCTGGCTCTGGCCTGCGACTTCGTCCAGCGTCCTCGGCCTGTACTTCTCGGTCCAGATCTCGTTCATGGGAAACACGTGACAATGCGCGCGACGATTAATAGGCTATGTCCGCGAGCCCCTGGCCGGGACGGCGTTACATAAGAGATTCGAACAATCAATTATACGCGCTCATCATGATGCGGTCCCGATGAAGCAGGCGGGGCATGGAATTCTGCTCGCGACGATCGCGACCAGCACGTTCCTGGACGGTTCGGACGGGACGACCACCAACGCGGCGCTGCCCGAGGCGGCCGAGTCCTACGGACTCGGCATCAGGGGGCCCGGGACCACATCCGGGGTTTTCACCGGCGCCTCCAGGGACGGGCTCTGCATGACGGTCGCCATGGCCCGGTCCGTCGTGCCTGTGATCGCCGCATGGGTCCTTGGACGTGGGGGAAGGACTGATGGATGACCTCACCCGGAGCATGATAAGGTATCTAGCCGCCGGCTCGATAATGGAGCTGAGGATCATCAACTCCGACCCGTCGGCGGACACGCGTCTGTCGTTCAAGGACGTCATGTTCCTGAACCTGATCGCCACCATCGAGGACTGCACCCCCTCCAAGCTGGCCGAGGCCGCTTGCGTCACCAAGCCCACCATAACCTCGAGGCTCAACGGTCTGGAGGACAAGGGATTCGTTCGCAGGGCGAGGAGCGACGAGGACGGGAGGGTCCAGGTGGTGGAGCTCACCCAGCGCATCGCCGATGTATACAGGATGGGGTGGGGGATCTTCGAGAGGATGGTCGAGGACCTGAGGGAGCGCTTCGGGGAGGAGCGCCTCAGGGACTTCGCCGAGGTATTGGACGAGGCGTCGAGGCTTCTGCCGGACTGCCTCCCGGAGAAGCCATGATCGCCGACGCGGACATCCGCTCCAAGTCCCTGGCCCTGATCGTCGTCGACATCCAGAACAAGTACGCACAGGGTGCGATGGCGGAGCCGGTCGCGGGGATCCTTCCGACCGTGAACAGCGCGATATGCATGTTCAGGGACGCCGGGAGGCCCGTGCTCTTCATCAGGATGACCGCCAGGAGCGCCTGCGTCCCCGAGGACATGGAGGACCCGGACGGGTTCGTGGAAGGTCTCGACTTCAGGGAGGGCGACCCCGTCGTGCCCAAGTCGGAGATGAACGCCTTCCACGGCACCGGCCTCGGGGGGATGCTGCGCACGCTGGGATGCGACGGCGCTGTGATATGCGGACTGGTCTCCAGATGGTGCGTCCACGCCACCTACTTCGGCGCCTACGACGAGGACGTCTGCCCGTACATCCTGAGAGGGGGCATAGCCGGGGCCGACCCGGAGAACACCAGGATGGTGGAGGCCCTCTGCAAGACCGTGGGGCCGGAGGAGATCCTCCTGTCCAGGGGCTTCTGAGGGGATTCAGGGCGCGCCATCTTAATATCCGTCTTCAATCCCCGGGCCATGAAGGTCTACGAGGCCTACGAGGCCGCCATCAGGGCGGGCATGGGGAAGGACCCCCGTCCGGAGGACGAGGTCAGGCGCGTCCTGGACGCGGCGGCCTCCGAATACGAGAGGTCGGAGGGATGGAGGCGCGAGTGCTTCGACACCGAGCGTCTCTGGAACCCCTACTCCGACTGCAGGTTCTCCGCCCTGGAGGAGCTGGCGCGCGAGACCGAGGCCTCCAGGATGATGTGGGGCATAGACATCGGACCCGCCGAGGTCCTGCTGGCCGACCGCCTCCGCTCCAAGGGGGAGCGCATCGACGCTGTGGTGGCGCACCATCCCACGGGGAAATCCCGGAACCTGTACCCCAACGTGATTCCGATCCAGGCGGACATGTACCATGCCGAGGGCGTGCCTATCAACGTCGCCGAGGGGATCGTCGGGCCGAGGACCTCCGAGGTGCTCAGAGGCGTCATGGGCTCCAACTACGACCAGGCCGCCGATGCCGCGAGGATGCTGGGCATCCCGATGTTCAACGTCCACTCGGCCGCGGACAACATGGTCCAGGACTACCTCACGAGGCTCATGGACGAGAGGGCCCCCCGCACCCTCGGGGACATCGTCGACGTCCTCATGGGTGAGCCGGAGTACGTGGCCGCGGCCAGGAGGAACTGTGTCCCCACCGTGATGGTCGGATCGAAGGACTCCCGCTGCGGGAGGATCATGTGCAAGATGACCGGCGGCACCTCCGGACCGAAGGAGATGTACGAGGCCCTGGCCCGCGCGGGCGTCGGGACGGTCATCGCGATGCACTTCCCCGAGTCCCACTACGATGCGGCCAGGGAGGCGCACGTGAACCTCGTCGTGTCCGGCCACATGCCGTCGGATTCCCTGGGAGTGAACCTGATCTGCGACATCTGGGAGCGGGAGGGCATAGAGGTCGTCCCGTGCTCCGGATTCATCCGCTGCAGCAGGAACCGACATGTTCGAGCGGAGGTCCACGATCATACGCGACGGGTCGGTCCTCGACTTCGCGTACATCCCGAAGAGCCTGGTCAACAGGGACGGGCAGCTCTCCCGTCTGGAGACGCTGTTCCGTCCGCTCGCCCTCGACGGCCGCCAGTGCACCGCGTTCCTGACCGGAGGGGTGGGCACCGGGAAGACGGTCACCGCCCGCAGGTTCTGCCGGGACATGGCCGACTACATGGGATCCGCCGGCAAGGCCCTGGACGTCATCTACGTGAACTGCCGGAACACCTCCGAGACCGGGGTGCTCCTGCAGCTCATCAGGCACTACGACCCCGGGTTCCCGGGCAGGGGGTTCTCCCAGGACGACATGGCGAGGGTGCTCTCCCAGCATCTGGCATCGAACCGCAGGGCGATGACCGTGATCCTGGACGAGGTGGACGTGCTCCTGAGGAAGGGATCCACCGACCTGGTCTACCAGCTGACGCGCATGAGGGAGGGCTCCGCGCCCGTGTCGGTCATCATGATCTCCCAGGAGCCCCTGGACATGGTGCTCGACGAGGCCTCGCTCTCCACGTTCAGGAGGACCAACGTCGTCAGGTTCGACCGTTACAGCATGGCCGAGCTCAGGGAGATCGTCGGCTCCCGCGCCGAGGAGGCGCTGTTCCCGGGCAGGTGCTCGGACGATGCCCTCGACGTCATAGCCGAGGAGGCAGCCGAGTACGGCGACGCCAGGATGGCCATCGAGCTCCTGGACAGGGCGGCGAACATCGCCGAGGAGGACGATTCCGGCGAGGTCGACGTGGACCATGTGAGGGCCGCCAAGGCCATGATATACAGCGCGGTGTCCGACTCCAAGCTCCGTTCCCTGGACATCAACAGGAAGCTGGTGCTGCTCGCGGTCGCCCGCGCCATGAAGAAGAACCCCTCGATCCCGGCGGCCGCCGCCGAGAGGACCTATGCGGTGGTGTGCGAGGAGTACGAGGTCCCCGCCCGGAAGCACACTCAGTTCTGGAAGTACCTCCAGGACCTGGACAAGATCGGGGCGATCAGGCTCACGGTGGTGGACAACGAGACGGGCAGGACCGCGGTCATCGTCCTGCCGGACATACCGTCCAAGGTGCTCGCCGATAAGATGGAGGCGATCCTGGAGGGTGAGGATGACATCCTGCGACGTCTGCGGCCGCGACGCCGTCACGTTCGTGAGGTACAACGGCACGCACCTCTGCGCCGAGCACTTCATGAGGTACGTGGACCGCAGGGTCAAGAGGGAGATCCGCAAGCAGATCGACGTCTCCCGCGGGGACAGGATAGCCGTCGCCGTGTCCGGGGGGAAGGACAGCATGGTCGCCCTCAGGATGCTGGCGTCGGTGTTCAACGAGAGGAACGGCGTCGAGCTCCATGCGATAACGATCGACGAGGGCATCGCGGGCTACCGCCCGCCCAGCGTGGACATCGTCAGGAGGTTCTGCGAATCCAACGGTGTGGGGTTCCATCTGCGCTCCTTCTCGGAGATGGGAGTGACGATGGACGAGATCGCGCCGGTGAGCGGGGACAGCAGCCCCTGCACCTACTGCGGCGTGTTCCGCAGGATGCTCATGAACGACGAGGCGAGGAGGATCGGCGCCAGGTATCTGGCGACGGGCCACAACCTGGACGACATGTCGCAGTCGATCATGATGAACTTCGTGAGGGGCGACGTGGAGCGCCTGGCGCGCATGGCACCGCACGACGTCGTGAAGCCCGGTCTCGTCCCGAGGTTCCTCCCGCTGAGGACGATCCCGGAGAAGGAGACGCTGCTATACGCAATCGTCTCGGGGATGGAGTTCTGGGACGGGGTGTGCCCCTACTGGGAGGCCGCCCTGAGGAACCAGTACCGCGACATCGTGGACCAGCTCGAGGACCGCTCGCCCGGGGCGAGGTTCGGCATACTCTCGTCGTACGATTCCCTGAAGCCGATGCTGAGGGCAGGTCTGCCGGAGACGGAGATGCACCCGTGCCCCCGCTGCGGGGAGCCCACGCTCGGAGGAAGCTGCAAGTCCTGCCAGCTCCTGGACAGGGCGAGGGAGAGGATCGGGAGGGCACGACTGCCATCCGACGGTCCGCCGTCCCACGGGGTGGAAGCCCGCGAGAGATTGACGCAGTGAAGAAGACGAAGGGTGCGTTCTAGCACGTCAGACGCGTCCGAGACACTCGTGAACCACTTCACGGAACTGGACGACGGGACTGACGTCTGTCTGTTCTTTGCGGACTTCGCAGACAGGGCCTGATATACCGGGGCGGGGGCAGCCCTGTCTCTTCCCTGTATATTCTGATCGAAATATCTTAGAGCGTAGCCTGCGGCATGGCGTTTAAGAATCGGAAGCGCTGGATATGTGATTCGGCCAAGGAGGAAGCCTACCGCAGGGGGCTTCCCTGTGGTGGGTTCCCGATGATCTGGAACTTCGAGGAGGTGATAATCTGAATCAGAAGAATCCGGACCAGGGACTCCTATTGCAATTCGCGTCCCTGGTCCTCCAAACGGTTCGGCTGATAGTCGAACTGTTGCGGTAACCTGCTCGCGAACAGGTTACTAAACAGCTTAGGCCGTCAAAGACGGCCGCCTGCGGTCTGCGTTTTGTATCGTGGTCCATTTATAAAAAGCGAATAGGCAGGCCCATTAGAGGTCAGTCGAGCCTCTGTCCACACTTCGTTATGGGATGATTCCGGACGGTGTCCGATTCAGAAATCGACGAACGGCACCAGATCACAACATGCGCATGAGAAGCACATGCTGTGGAAACGCTCGGGATTCAGGCCGTGGCGCTTCATCGCGCTCTTCTGGAGGCCTGCGAGGAAGAGGGCCCTGAGGACAGTGGGCCTCTCGTCGGGGACGCCGGCCGCGAGCAGCCTGTCCCTGTTCATGTCGTTGATGCGGACCGCGCGCAGGCCGGGCAGGACGTTCATCCTGCACAGCCTCTCCAGGGTCATGTCGATGTCCTGGTCGGTCTCGCCGAGTCCGTAGAGGACGTTCGATGCGACCTTCCCCTTCTTGAAATGGACGCCCGCCTCGCGGAGCATCGCGAAGGTGTTGTCGTAGTCGAGGTCCGGGCATACGCGTTCGAATATGTCCCTGGTGGCGCACTCCACGTTGATCTTGATCTCGTTGGCACCGGCCTCCCTGAGCTGGGCGATCTGTCCCGGCTCGGTGATGTACGGCTCGACGCCGATGGTCATCTTGGGGTATGTCTCGCGGACCGCCCTCACGGCGTCCGCCATCCTGTCGACGGTGTGCCCCACGCTCCCGACGACCCCGCTGGTGAAGGCGACGGTCTTGAACCTGTACTGCGAGAGGGACTCCTCCAGCATCTCCATGATCCTCTCGGTGGTGAGGCCCTTGTCCAGATTCCTCGGCAGGAGGGGGGAGGTGCAGTAGGCGCAGTTGTACATGCAGTGCTGGTCCAGGTTGAAGAACGCCTGGTTGGGGCAGTGGCGGATTACCGGCTGTATGGTCACGCCGTCCACCACGAGGGTCCCGTCCCTCCAGATGGACATCTCCCCGTCCACGACGCGGAGGTCGAACTCCCCCTCGTCGTAGGAGACGGTCTTCTTCACCCTGTATCTGTCGAATGCGAAGACTGCCGAACCCGACCCGGCTCCCGGTCCCGCGGTGGACTGCGAGACGCGGCAGGGGAGGACGAACCCCTCGGGGAGGCGTATCCCGCCTCCGAGGAGGAGCTCGCCCTTCCTGGTCAGGCCCTCTTCCATTTGGCGCCCTCCGCCGAGTCCTCGAGCACGAAGCCGGCCTCCTTGAGGCGGTCGCGGATGAGGTCCGACAGGTCGTACATCTTCCTGGAGCGGAGCTCCTTCCTCAAGTCAATGAGGATCCCCATGATCTCGTCGAGCCCCTCGTCCTTCGTGTCCTCTGGCATGATGCCGAGGATGGAGTCGAACTCGCCGATCAGGGTCAGCATGGCCTCGGCCTCCTCCCTCGAGAGCGTGCCATCGGCCATCGACTTGTTGGTGGCGCGGGCCATCTCGAACATGACCGCGATGGCCTCGCGGGTGTTGAAGTCCTCGTCCATGGCGGCGCAGAATCTGGCGCGGTACTCCTCCACGGTGGCCGAGGGGTCGGCGGTGGAGGACGGCGCGGTCTTCGCGTAGGACTGGAGCTCGCGGTAGTTGTTGACGAGGCGTCCCCTCGCCGCGTCCGCCTCGGCGAGCATGTCCTCGCCGTAGACGAGGGGGCTCATGTAGTGGGTGTTGAGGAAGTAGAAGCGGACGGTGCGCCCGTCGAACTTCTGCAGGACGTCGCGGACGGTGAAGAAGTTGCCCAGGGACTTGGACATCTTCTCCTCCTTGGACATGCCGTGGCCCTTGACCTGGAGCATGCCGTTGTGCATCCAGTAGTTGGCCAGGGGCTTGCCTGTGACCGCCTCTGTCTGAAGGATCTCGTCCTCGTGGTGCGGGAAGATGAGGTCGTTCCCTCCGCCGTGGATGTCGATCTGCTCGCCCATGCAGCTCCTGATCATGGCGGAGCACTCGATGTGCCATCCCGGGCGTCCTGGGCCCCATGGGGAGTCCCAGGAGATCTCGCCGGGCTTGGCCGCTTTCCAAAGGGCGAAGTCCAGGGGGCCGCGCTTGTTGGGGTCGTCGGCGATCCTGCCGGAGGACTGCAGCTGGTCGACGGTCTGGTTGGTGAGCCTGCCGTAGTTCTCGACCTTGGAGACGTCGAAGTAGACGCTGCCGTCGGCGGCGGCGTAGCCGAAGCCGTTGGCGATGATCTCCTCGATCATGGAGATGATGTCGCCGATGCTCTCGCTGGCCTTGGGGTACATGGTGGCGGGGACGACGCCGAGCCTGGAGACGTCCTCGAAGTAGCGCTTGATGTAGCGGGCGGAGAGCTCGAGGGGCTCCACGCCCTCCTCCGCCGAGCGGCGGATGATCTTGTCGTCCACGTCGGTGAAGTTGGTGACGTGGGTGACGTCGTACCCCAGGTAGCGCAGGTAGCGGGCGACGGCGTCGAACACGATGATGCTCCTGGCATGGCCCATGTGGATGTCGTCGTAGACGGTGACGCCGCAGACGTACATGGAGACCTTACCGGGAACGATTGGACTGAACTCCTCCACCGAGTCGGTGAGGGTGTTGTGGATGCGCAGCAAGCTAATCGGCGGTCGATACCTTTCGGATATAAAAACAAAGTCCTTCCTCAGGTCGGGATAAGGAAAGACCCAGACGTCGCGGAGGGGCGGCATTCTGGATGCATTCGGGACTCACATGTCCGGGAGGGGCAGGAGGATGGCGGGAAGGGTGCCAGCATCCTCCGGCGGTTGACGGGGTCCGGGCGGCTCCTCCGCCCGTCCTCAGAGGTACGGAACGGCCATGCTGGCACATTGGGATCGATAGCATCGCACGGGCGGGCGGTCGCGCCTCAGGCGCCGGGCCCCCCCCCCCGCCGCGAATCCGCCACCGGCACCGGGCCCAGGATGGTGTCCAGGAACCCGGCCGAGAACAGGGGGTACCTCTCCACACCGTTTGTTCCGATGGACAGGTTGCCGTCCCAGAACCTCACGGCGCGGTCTATCCTCCCTCCGGAGAGCAGGGTCTCCAGGGCCTTGGACTTGGGGTTGTTCCCGGACCTGATGTCTATGCCCACGAGGTCGTTACCGCGGTAGGTGAGGAAGTCCACCTCGGTGGACCTCCTGCGGTAGCGGAGCATCCCGTCGCCGAACCTCGCGACCATGCAGGCGAGCATGTTCTCGGCGCCGGGGGTCTCGCTCACGGGGGAGGACGGGTCCAGGATGTCGCGCATGGCGGTCCTGGGGTATATGGAGTTGAGCACCCCGGAGTCGGCGATGTAGAGCTTGAACAGTTCCCCGGAGCCGTCGGTGGACGTGTCGTCGGTCACGTCGCAGCGGATGCAGAAGCCGCTGTCCGTGAGCCATCTGATGGCGGGGCCGTACTCCCTGGCGCCGTAGGACGTCTTCCTGCCGTCGTGCGTCCTGATCTTGGAGAAGAAGAACCTCCCGTTCCCCTCGGCGAGCTGCTCGGGGATGGACTCGTAGCACTCGTAGAGCCTCTCCCTGATGCCCGGGTCGGCGTAGATGCCGGCGATCCCCCTGAAGACGGTGATGAGCTCCCCGTGCACGCGGTGCACCTCGTCGATGCTGTTCGTCGCGATGTACTCGTTCACCGCCTGAGGCATCCCGCCGACGGCGATGTACTCGCGCATCCTCATCCCGGCGTTGGCCATCTGCTCGTCGTCCAGTGGCCTGCGGGCGCGGATCCTCCAGACGCCGTCGGCGATTATGGCCTCGGAGATCCCGCGGGCCCAGAGGTACTCCTCGAAATCGAGGGGCCCCATCTCCATGTAGCCGATCCCGTCGGGGACGCGGTGGCGGACCATCCCGGGGAGGGACGCGGTGGCGATGACGTCGCAGTCGCGGAAGCCGACCAGCTTCTCCAGGGTGGCCCACACGCCGGGGCAGGCGAGGATCTCGTCCAGGAGTATCAGGGTCCTGTCCTTCACGACGGAGTCCCTGCCGTACTCGTCCCTGATCCTGTTCACGAGGGTCTGGGGGTCGGGGGAGTCGGCGAGCATGGCGCGGTGGTTGGCGTAACGCTCGAGGTCGAGCTCCACGAAGTGCTCGTAGAGCTTCCCGAGCTCGCGGACGGTGGTGGTCTTGCCGACGCGCCTTGCGCCGGCTATGATGAGCGGTCCGTGGCCGTGGGAGCCGCGCCAGCGGTAGAGCTCCGTGTCAATCTTCCTTCTCAGCATAATGATGAATGTTAATCTGAGGTTAAATAACTAGTTTTTTATGGAAATCTCACGTTGTTAATACTTATTATTCGTATGAAAAATACGTATGAAATGTGAAACTATGAATGGAATAAATTGTATGTTTTGCGGATTGACATAACCAACGCACCCGATGGTAGGATTGCGGATGAAGGCCAGCGTCCGCGGCGGATCGGGCGATCCGGGTGTTACTAAGGGGTCGGAACATTGGGGGATCTCCGCATCGGAACGGGGGTTTCGGAAGAAAAGCGGCCGTTTCCGCCCTGGTTTTTCGCGTTAAGGAATAGGATATTCGGTTCTCAGACCATGCATTATGCAGTTTCGTCGAAATCTCGAGTTAACACCGAACTCGGACTTAACGGCGTTTTAATTTCACTTCGTTCCGTACATTTGGTACAATTTGTATTCTCCATAGTACACAATAGCGTAAATATTATAATATAGTGGAGTGGAAAATCAAGCTATGAACATGTTCCACAGAATATGTTTCCTAGACCAGGTATGAAGGAGCATCCAATGGCGATTCAGACATGCACTATGGGTCGTTCCCGGCTTTCGCTGGGGGGGGAGGGAGGGGATTTCCCTGTTTGCGAGGACGAGTGGAGGAAGTCATAAGCACTCTGTCAGAGCCTTCGCGATCCTAGCTGTAGCCCTCATGCTGCTATCGTGCATCACCGTCCTGTATTCGGCAGATCCGGATGATACGGACTTCACCGATGATGACTACTATGTCGTGTATGAGCCGGGCACAGTAAAAGGCCTGCCTACAGGGAACAACAGTGACCCGGACAGCACAGGCTATCAGAATGTGAAGGTGAAGTACGACGGCTATGCTGTGGCCGAATACAACCCGCAGTTCTGGAGTACGGCCTCTTCTGGTTATTCTAGTAGCATAGATGAGCATGCGACCGTCGTCACGGGAGCCGGTTATGCGAATACCGTGGAAGATTGGTATATCATAGAAGACTATGTGAAAAAACAGACGATTGTGTTCGTCGGATGGAAGGTCTCGGGAACTGACTATGTCGTCGATCCGGGAACGGATCTCCTATCATCAGAGTATGCTGGGCTTTGGAATAATAAGACTCTGACACTCACAGCTCAGTGGGACACACTTTACGATGTCCGCTATGTTGATGGGCATGATGACGATGATAACGGAAATAGTTCGCTGGTCCATCGGGAAAGAGACGATGGAACGCGGTCTGAACCGACGACATTGGACTATGCGCTGAATGGTTGTGAAGATAGTGTCTTTGATGGGTGGTGGAATGAAGGAATATCAATTGTTGATGGTCCCCAGGCAAAATATCGCAGCATCATCCTTCTGTATTTCGATGATAATGAGAGTCGGAACATCGCCGTAAGCACGATAAACAAGACCGTCACGATCAGGAGCTACGTCTCAGACAGCGACAGCAAGAATGGTTCTCTAAAGACTCTGAATTTTAACTCCACCTGGGACATCCAAGCGGATTGTATCATCGATAATGTCCGTATTGACGGAAAGGAAGCATCTGCAAACGCTCACGGAAATCAAGATGAAGGTATCCGTGGGAACAGTAAGTCCGTCATACTGGGCACGGGGATCTCAGATTCCAGTAAAGGTGTGCAGGTAAGCGGACTCTCCTCCAGTGGAACTTCATCCGACATAGTCATCTTCAGTGGCAATTATCAGACAATAATGGGTGGTTCATCCGGATCCAGCTCCGCTGAAGCCACAACATCCGTGAAGATCCTCGGCGGGACGGTGACGGATTCCGTCTATGGGGGGCACGGGGTCCAGAGTAATAAGTCGAAGCTGTCGGAGACCAACGTTCTCATCGCCGGAGGAAGCATCTGGGATGGGAACATCCATTCGATTACGAACTCCGTCTATCAGACGGTCGTCGGCGGCTCTCGTCTTGGTGAAGTCGTTACGAGCAATGTCGATATCGTCGGCAAAGCCAAGGTGTTCGCAGTCCAGGGTGGAGGGAGGTCAGGCCAGTCATCTCACGTGGACACTGCCAACGTCACAGTAGCCGGGGATTCGTACGTCGTGTACATGGTCTGCGGCGCGGTGACCGACGGCAACCCATCAGATGAGTTCCCGGTGGTGACGGCAAATGTCGTCATCGGTGGCTCCGCAAAGGTGGGGACATCAGAATATCCGGGAGATGTGCTTGGAGGTGGTTGGGACACCTTTGCAAGTACGAAAGGGCCTGGAGTCAGGTACACTGATGTGACAATCAAGGAATCGGCGGTTGTGAACGGCTCGGTATATGGGGGAGGGTTCAGAGGAACCGTGGGAACCGTCTATACTGACGAACAGGGGTCCACCACTGTCAATATCCTCGGGGGAAAGATCACAGGATCGGTTTTCGGCGGCGGTAGCGGAGGGGCAGATCCGCTCAGTGAAGCTGAATATGCAGAAACAAAAGACGATCCTACAGGAAAAGCCTATGTCTACGGGACCACGAGCATCATCATGCAAGATGGGACTGTCGTGGGTTCAATATACGGAGGAGGTGAAGGCGTCGTATACAACGGCAAGGGCACATCAGATGTGGCCTCTGTCTTCGGCGGCACGTCCGTCACCATCTCCGGCGGCACGGTCGAAGAATCCGTCTACGGCGGAGGCATGGGAGTCGATGGAGACACCAGCAAGGATGTCGCGATGGTCACCGGTGGCACGTCCGTCACCATCTCCGGCGGCACGGTCGAAGAATCCGTCTATGGGGGAGGGGCACTCGGTCTGGTCTCCGGGCCCTCGATCTCCGTCATCGTGACTGGTTCCACCGCGAATCCAGCCAAAGTTCTTGGGGCGATCTTCGGCGGAGGTAAAGGGGTCACAGGTCAACCAGATATCGCAAAGGTGGATGTGGATAGCATCTCCGTCTCGGTGTTCGCATCGAATGTCGGCGAGACGAGCACCCAGTATGCGGTGTTCGGAGGAGGAGCGGCTGCGTACACCGAAGCAGAATCGGTGTGCATCAGCATCGGAGGAGGCTCCACAGTCAACGGCGACGTCTACGGCGGTGGCTACGGTGTAGTGCCGGATGATGAGCCCGAGGCCTCCGATGCGAAGTCCATAATGTCGAACGGCGAGAGGACGCTGGTCATCAACGGTGCTACGATAAACGGTAGCGTCTATGGGGGAAGCAGGCTCGGCCACGATGCCCCCCAAGACTACGATGGCAACCAATCCAAAAATGCCGTCGGTAGCGTCAGCATCCGTCTCCTGGCCGGTGTCGTCATGCAGGGCGTCTATGGAGGGGGCTTCATGGGTCATTCCCTGATGGATGCCACAATCCTCGTGGGCTCTTGCGCCGTCGAGGCCGAGGGTGCGGTTCCGTATTTGACCGTCTACAACGGTGTTTCGGGATACGACCTCAGGATCAACAGCATCTACGGCGGAGGTAACCTCAACTCCCCTGGCGAGGCCGCGTTCCAGGAGGGCAGCGAGCTGCTGATGGGGGATGTTACGATCGAGATTTCCGGCGGTCCCGTTCCATCCATCGGTTTCGCAGGATATGTGATGCCAGGTCCCAGCGATGTATCGGATGTTCCGAAGATCAGCATCTACGGCGATATCTTCGGGCAGGGGAACTACAGTGCGATAGGCGGCACGTCGACCATCAGCATCCATGATTACGATCAGGATTGCGAATATTTCATCCAGTCCATCCAGCGTGCTAACGAGCTTCTGATAGAGAATGCCAGTATCGTCGTGGAAGGATCAGCTGACGGAACGTCCACGGGCCTTTCCATCAGCGTCTCCATCAACAGCATCACGAAGAAGCTCGTCCTGGGCGGCGGGACAGTCTTGGATCTGAGGGCTCAGACATCGGGCATCCAGAGCTACGAGAGCTACATCGACGGAAACCTGGCCCAGTCCGGGGACTATACGACAGGATATGAGGATGGGACCGGTAACGAGATCGTCCTGCGCGATGGGAGGATGCTCTACATCCTCGGTCCCGACGACATCGGTCCGAATAACAAAGATGACGGGATAGGACTCATCAAAGGATACACGATCATATCGAGGGCCGCCGGCGATACCTATTACGGAGCCTTTGCTGTGGGATCAATGTACACTGACGAGGAGTCAGGCTTTGTCATCAGGGATGATAGTGGGAGACTTTCCCCTGCTAGCTACATATATGGAACCGGCAACAGCCAGACCAAGACCTGGTATATCTCGGGGCATGTAAGCGTGGGGATGGTCCTGAACTTCGGGACGACATCGGATGACGGGTCCCAGAACTGGAGCGCCACCGGCACCGCGATCCTTCCGCACATGTCCAACGGCTCTATGCTGGCGTACGCAGCGGCATATGCGAATCCCACTGTCCAGAACGGGTTCTATATCCTGACAGAGGGTGATTACAACAGCTACGTGAGGGCAGACGGATTCAATCCGGTTGATGATATTGGCGTTTCGGACTTCTTCAGCATGACCATCAGCGGATCCGATGCCGGGGATAATACCAAGCAGGTCGCCGTAAAGACCCACGAATATGTGAGCGGATCCGGCAGGGATTCGCTCCAGAGGTACTATTTCAGCGGTGATTCGGCATACGAAGAAGTAGGAAATGCCAACGACTTCGCCATACGCGTCGATGCTTCCCTGATATCGAACTCATATCTCGGTATGAATCAAACGACCGTCTTCGGGACGACGGGGAACGTAGGGGTGATCACTCTGCACCTGGCGGAGGTAATCCCGTATACGCTAAACGGGAGTGTAAGCTATCTGCCCGTGAACTTCGTCGATGTCGAGGTCACGCTCAACGTCCTCCCCAGGAGCGTACCGGAAACGATCGATCTGTCTGTCACCATAATGACCACCGTGTCGGGCGGACGTTGCACTGGTACCGGGTATGTCCTATTCCCCTCCCTCGGAAACAGGCACTCCTACACGATTACGAGCGATGTCGACGGGGATCTGACGCTGTTCGCGGACACCACGTATCTGTCCAGCAAGGGCTGGGTGGCATCGCAGTACATGAGCGACGGCCTCAACGGTTCCGATGCCAAAGGTAAGGAGTTCGGAGAGGGCGGTGTCAAGGACTCGGTAATGAGGATATTCTATTCCGGCGATGGCGAGATGCAGTCCACAGTGTTCACCGTGGTTGCTACCGCTGGTAGTGAGACTGTGAACTATCGTGTCACGGTTCATTTCCAAGAGGCCAAGCCCGTGGACCTGGCCCTTCAATACAAGGACATCGACGGGGAAGTACACGGTCTCGAAGTGACCATGGATCAGAGTACTGGAATCTACACCTTCGTATGGTCAGATTCCCCCTCGGAATCCATCAAGATCCCCTTCGGAGGCATCCTCGAGAGCGAGACCATTACATACATGAGGGACGGTCAGCAGGTCACCGGGACCATCGGGGAGATGATGGGATGGCTCCTGACGCTAATCCCCGACGAAACCTTGAAAGATGGGTCGATCTTCACATATTTCAAAAGTCTCGACGGCTGGTACGTCAGCGAGACTCTGAAGTACAACATGACGTCCGAGCTCAAGGAGTCACTGACCCTCACCGCCAAGTTCGGCATCAAGGTCTCTTTCGTCGGACAGTACGTCCATCTAGAGACCACCAGCGTCTACATCAGACCCGGGACCACGCTGAAGGCCAACGGCATCGGCGAACCGGGAGATGAAGGGGAGGGACTGGTCATACCCTGGGACGGCACGGCCGCCACGGCATATCCCGGGTATCATCTCGCAGGAAAGTACTGGACCCTGAGTTCCTCAGCACCTGTTGGGGGATTCACGGATGCAGACGAATTCTCTTTCGACGATACAGTCCTGTACACCGACACCACACTGTACGTGCCTTGGGAGCCGAACGAGTACACAATGAAAGTCATCGTCGAGGGTGGCGACCCCAGTTCAGTGCTCTCGTTCGAGGGGCTCTGGTCCACAGAGGAGATATCTTGGACTCCGAGCTCGGGTTCCTGGAATGCCACACTGAGCGTGGCGTTCGGGCTCAGGGTCGTCGTGACCGCTGATGATGGCTACAGGATCTCATCCGCTGTCTGTTCCTATGGAGACAACAGCGTAGCCATCAGCGGGGTCCCCGGGATGGAGATGGCGTTTGTAGTGCCGAATGCCGGTGACGATGGTGAGGGGACCCTGGAGCTGGAGATCCATCTCAGGACTGGGGTCACCGTCACCGTAGGTTACACCGGGGACGATGGCCTTTCCAGCGGTCTCGGCGATGGCTCAGCGACGATCTCATTCGGGAGTTTCGGAAGCATATCGTTTACCGGCAACAATCCTGATTCGAAGGGTGCCGTCGTTGACTCTGGATCGATCACGATCTCAGTCAGTCTTCCCACAGGCTACCGCTACGCGATGTGGATGGGCGAGAGGATGCTCACTGATTCGGATAGTGGGAGCATTGGCGGGAGGGTGACCGTGAGTGTGACACTGAATCTCGATGTCCAGGAGGATGTGGAGCTAACGTTCTCCGTCTACCGGCAGGTGGAGCTCAAGGACATCGGGGAAGGGATATCATCAGTGAATGTCGCATCCGTGGATGTATCCGGAAACGAGAGCGGAGCGGTCGAAGCCCAAGAAGGGGATGTTCTCTTCGAGGGGTACATCCTGACCGTTGTCACTGAGGATGCATACACCATGTCCACCTCCCAGGTCGGCACCGATGCCGGAACCATGACAGGTTCCTCAATGGTGTATCTTGTCCTCGGAACGGTGGATGTGGAGCTCATCGCGACGCTCCAGAGCACAGAGGTGTCAATCATCGTGGTATTCCGCGATGAGAGCGAGAACGAGCTGGATGAGGAGATGGTATCCAGGCTCACGGGGATGTCGATAAGGTTTGACTTCAGCCTCGGATCCTCCTCGACTGTCACGATTGTCGACGGCACTATCTCCGACGCTCGTATGATCTTCACCGCACAGGTGCCGACGGATGCGTACAACAGCACCCAGCTCACGGTGGGTCTGGAAGGATTCGAGACCGGAACGATCAGCATCCCGCTGACGTCCGACAGGTTCGAGGGCACGGTGCATCTCGACCTGATAGCCTACACCATAGAGTACCGTTCTCTGGACGGTTCACTCTTCGACAGTGAGAGATGGACCATTATCTCGGAAAAGAAAGCACCGCACTGCGACAATGCGAGTGTCCTGGTTGTGGGGGACTCCCAGGTCTGGATGGAGATGTCCGACGGCGTCTATGCCGTGGTCGATTCCATCGAGGCTGGTGATTCCCAGACCATAACATACTATGCGATGCCGCGGCTCACGGGCGAAGCGGGGGTTCCCGAAGTCATAAGCGTGACGGCCACCCAGTCGCAGTTCGCGCAGGGTGTGGTTGTCGATCTCGGGGTTCCCGGATTCCAGGTCCATGTGTTCACATGGAGCGATACGCATCTGGTATCCTACGATGCGGACTCCAAGACTCTTAAAGTGGAAGGGGCGGGAACTGGGCAGTTCACAGTGTTCCATGACGGGACGGGACTGACCATCACGATCCTTCCGGATCTAGAAGGCGGATTGGAGGCGGTAGGCAGCGGACGCCGATTGCTGTCGCAGCCGAGGATCCCATGAAACAACTTCGGCTCGAGTCCGCTGATGAGGCGATCTCGGGGCCAAGCAACAAGGTGATAGAATGAACAGCAAAATTGTGGCTCTTGTCGCGGTGACGGTCATGGTGGCCGCCGCCCTTGCCGGAGCCATGGCGATTCAGGGCTCGGATGCCGATACAATTGAGGATCCGGCGCTCGGAAACGTCGAAGTAGATGTGATCAAAGGCGGCAGCGATGCCGTGGTCATGCTGAAGGTCTCCGAGGCGGAGTATCTCCCTCTGGGATACACCCTCACATGGGAGATCGCCCAGGCCACTGGTAGCGAGGGCCCATACACCTATGACTTCAGCGGAGAAAACGATATCCTGGCGAAGAGGACTATTCAGGCAGGTACCTCTCTGGAGGCGGCCAATGCAATAACGGATAACAATGGTGTATCCTTCCAGAATGATGCCCTGAAATTCAAGATGGAGAAGACGGAGGATCTCGGAACGTACATCCTCCGCATCACTGCCACAGATGGTGCTACGTCTGGCGTCTTCGGAATCAAGTGTTCCGTTACCACAGGCTCTAGTAACTACGTTGTTCCCTCCGTCTATGGTGTCATCGATGTGACTGTAAAGGGTCAGACTCAGGCTATATCCCTCGTCGAAATGAAGGTCCCTGTAGGCATTCCGTTCTACCAGAAGATCCAGGTAGACGGAGAGTCTCCTACTGATGTTCCAGCAGACATGAGCTGGTATGCTGTCAGACTCCCTCAGGGGCTTTCCATGTCTCCTGACGGCATCGTGTCCGGCATGATGACGGAGAAGATCGCTGACGGTAACAATAACACAGTAACTGTTGCAGTCTACGCTACCGACTCCAGTGGAACCGTCACGGAGTACTCCCTTACAATTTCCAACAAAGAGGCTACAGAAACGGATGTGACGATTGCCCTCACCAGTGAATCTACCAACTTCAAAGAGCCCACCGAGGGGGGTAACACATACACCGCACAGCAGGGCAGCACAGTGAAGCTCAGTGTCTCCATTCCAGTTGACTCCGAGTCATCGCTGGATGTCGTCGGTGTCAGGATCATCGGCGATGACGGTGACCGCTATACCAGCTATACCGATAACATGGAGGTTCCTACGGGCGGTATCGGTCAGTACAGGATCTGTGTCTCCTACATCCTCGACGGCGTGAGCAATCAGGACTACGTAGTGCTGAACGTCGTATCGGATATCGATGCCATACAGGCGGGTGTCGTGATAGAAGGCGCCTGAAAACAGGGGGCTCGGCCCCCTTCATTGCTGGAGGATGAAAGATGAAAGACATACTGAGGATAGTGATTCCCGTCGCTCTCGTGCTGTTATGCCTGCCGTTCCTCGCATCCGCGGAAGCGGATGCCGACGTCGGCGACTCTGGGAGTGAAGGGGAGTCCGAGTACTACTACTGCTACGGGGACCACCCGACGCTGAGATACAGCGGAGTGCAGACTGACAGGACCGTCGACTGGGTCGTCTCGTTCTATGATAAGAGCGGTTCCCCGATAGGTGCAGACCAATACCACGAGAATGAGTTCTCGGTGACTCTGGATCTCTCAGACGAGAGTATAGATTCAGTCAAGGTAGTACAGACTGTGACTTCCACCATCGATCCTGATGAGAGCGATGCCATGACTCTCTATCTGACGCCACTTCACGTCTTCGGATCGGAGGGGGAGATCGAGATTGTGTTCATGGATGGATCCTATGTCTTTGACCGTCAGACGATCACCAACAAGACCGTTGTCAAGGTCGGAGACGACCATTTCCTGGAGCCCTATGTAGCACCGGAGAAGGTCGGTTACGAGTTCGCTGGATGGTATACGGACACGGGATTCAGCCAGAATCTTAACACGAAGAATCCGATTTACGATGATCTGACGGTCTACGCCAAGTGGACTTCTCAGGGGACAGAGGGGCCCGACAATCCGCCCGTTGAGGTGCAGAACCATCTTGTCCTGTTCGAGACGGACCGGGGTCTGGAGTACAGGGTCATCGGTCAGACAGGCGATAGTGTGACGTTCATGGTGAACGTGGTCGGGGGTTTCAATCTTATAGGTGACATAGAGGTAACATCGGACGGAGGGGTTATCTCCTCCTCGAATGGTGTCTACACCCTCAGCGACATAGATTCCGACACGACCGTGACGATCTCCGGGCAGACCGAGGTCGCCGGTGGAGGGTCATCGACAATCCATATCGATCGTGTCTACACGGTCACGTTCAATACCACCGTCGGTCTCGAATACACCGTTGTCAGTCAAGGCGACCGTAGCGTGTCGTTCCAGGTGAACGTCACCGACGGTTATGTGCTCAGGGGCGATGCCGATGTGACATCCAATAGGGGCAGCATCAGTTTTGCCGAGGGCATCTACACGCTTTCGGGTATCAGCACCAACACGGTCGTAAACATCGATGGTGAAGTGACGCCCATTCTCGACCCCGGAGGCATCGACGAACCCGACGAGCCCAAGGAGCCCGCCGACGACGGCGGATTCCCGCTGTGGATCGTCGTGGTCATCATTGTGGTCATCGTCGCGATCGTCGCAGTATGGTACATGAGAGGTAGGATATGATGAACGAGCTTCGCATGCTGGAGGAGAGGCACATGATCTCGATCCTCCTGTACATCGCCAAGAACGAGGGATGCATGAAGACGGACATCTACCGCGAGGTCTCCCACGCCCAGGGCATGCCCGGGAAGCTGGACACCCTGGCCGAGGGTGGCCTCATCCGCGCCGAGGGCGTGGATGACAGGATGATGCGCCGCTTCTACCTCACCGACTCCGGCAGGCGCACGGTCGATGCGCTCATCGAGGTCGGTAAGGCCATGAACGTCGAGAGCTGAGCTCTTGCAAACCAACTTCGGGCCGTCCCGGGAGGGGCGGCCCAGAATCTGAAAATCGTTTCGGACCCGTATCGCAGATGCGGGATGATCCGGCGGGGATACGACCCGCCGGCGTTCTCATTCCTTTTCCTTCAGCAACCTCTGCAGCGCTGCGACCTCCGCCCTCAGGGCGGCGATCTCACCCTCCATGGAGGACATCTTGTCCCTGATCGGGTCGGGCAGGTCGTTGTGCCTCAGGTCGCTGTCGCAGTCGTCAGTCTTCAGGCCGGCCTTCCTGACGATCCTGCCGGGAACGCCGACGACGGTGCAGTCGTCCGGAACGTCCTTCAGCACCACGGAACCGGCGCCGATGCGCACGTTGTTCCCGATGGTGATGTCCCCGAGCACGGATGCGTTGCATCCCACGACCACGTGGTTCCCCACGGTCGGGTGCCTCTTGCCCTTGTTGGTCGAGACACCTCCGAGGGTGACGCCCTGATACAGGGACACGTTGTCGCCGATTATCGCGGTCTCCCCGATCACCACGCCGGTCGCATGGTCGATGAAGAACCTCTTGCCGATGGTCGCCCCCGGGTGTATGTCGCATCCGGTGAGCTGGTGCGCCACGAAGTTCACCTCGCGGGCCTCCATCTTCCTTCCCTCCATCCAGAGCCTGTGGCTCAGCCTGTACATGCTGACGGCCTGCAGTCCGGTGTGGAACCTACTGGCGTCCTCCTCGTTGACGATGGCGGGGTCCTCCTCCATGGCGACCGCCAGGTCGTCCGGGTCTATCTCGTAGTCGATCGTCACTGTTCGAATCCCTCCTTGTTGTCCCTCACGAAGTCCACGGACGGGCAGGGTCCGAAGCAGTCCCTGCAGAAGATGCAGTCGTCCTCGTGGATCTTGACCTTGCCGTCCTCCATGTACAGCGCCTTGGGGTCGCACCTCGCGGCGCAGAGCCCGCAGCCGACGCACTGCTCGGCGCGGACGATGCACTGGAACGCGTGGTCTATGTTCGTCCTGGCGTCGTTCTCCACGTTCGCCTTCGATATGATCGAGCCCTCGCGGTAGATCGTCATGAACCCGGCGGTGATGTACTCGCCGTCGGGGTCCATGTCCACCTGCCACGCCAGCGCGTGGCAGAAGGGCTTCACCTTCTCGAGGTCTATCGGCCTGGACAGGGCCGCCTCGATGCTGTATCCCATGGTGCAGGGGCTGTAGCCGTCCTGCACCCTGATCGTGAGGGGTCCGGTCTCCGGCGTCTTGGTCTGCTTCGTGAGCTCCGAGACGCCCTTGCCGGTGACCCTGCTGACCTCCTCCCTGATGGACTTCGGCGCATCCTTCCATCTCCAGAGGCCGAACTCCTTCCACTCCGGCGGGAGCCCGCGGTCCTCCATGTACTTGTCGAGGTACCCGTCCCACTGGGCCCAGCGGTCGCTCTGCCCTGCTATCAGGTCGAACTCCGCCAGGTCCGACGCGGGGCACATGAAGCATCCTATGCGGTCCAGCCCGCGGGCGTACCACACGTTGAACGGCTCCCCGCGCATGAAGATGTACAGCCAAACGTGCATGGCGCACCAGTTCTGGATCGGGGACGCTCCGAGCTGACCCGGGGTCCAGGGGTTCCTCCACACACGCGGCTTGGCGTTCCTGGCCTCGGACTCGTACTTCCTCTGGCCGATGAACGAGAGCACCCCGTCCGGGAAGTTCTTGGTGATCGCCCCGACGGTGGGGCCGAGCTTGTTGGTCTTGCAGCACCACCTGTAATCCTTCGCGGGCGGGCCGAAGTACACCAGGTTGCCGAAGAACGCGTCGGCGGGGGCCTTCTCCTCGATCAGCTTGAGGTGGTGCCTCTCGCACACGTCGTGGACGTGCTGGACGGTCTCGTTCATCTCCAGCCCGGTGTCCACGAACAGTACGGGGAGATCGAGTCCCGCGTCGATCGTAAGCAGGAGCGTGGACAGGCTGTCCTTCCCTCCGGAGAACGACACGATGGCGGGCAGGTCGTTCTTGGCGATGGTGTTCCTGATGAAGCCGACGGCCTCGTCGATGCGCTTCTGCATCACCGCGCGGTTGGCCTCCACGACATCGTCCCAGGAGTGCTCCACGTCCGAGGGTCTGAACTCCTCGGGTTTGTACCACCTGGTCTTGACGGCGACGCCGTGGTCCTCCTTCACCATCGTGGGCCCGTCCATCCTGGCCATGCCGGTGGACACGACGGTCCTGTCGGCGGTCATGACGAGGACCTCGTCGCCCTCTTTTATGTCAGGGTCGGCGTCGACCACGCCGGGGGCCATGAGGTTCTTGCTCTCCTGTACGAACTTCACCGCGCCGGGGTCGCAGATGACCCATCCCTTGGTGGCCGCCTTCCCGAGGCGGTAGGCGCCCTGGAGCCTGAGGATGGCCTTCCATCCGGAGCCCATGTCGTAGCGGACGGTGGCGACTATGTCGCCGTCCACCACGACCTCGTCCATGCGGTCCAGGGCCGGGGCCTTGCTGAGGATCACGACGTGGTTCTCCGGGAGGACGGCCCTCCCTGCACCCTCGCCGTAGTCCCTGTCCAGCAGGCCCCTTATCATGTTTACGTCATGGGGGAACGCCGGCCTGGCGTCGCCGGACGGCGTGAGCACGATCTCCTCGGTGGCCGATCCGCAGACCGGACACTCCTTGGTTTCCAGTATCGGCAGGTTGCACTTGCGGCACCATCTGAGGTGGTTCTTTCCGAGACGTATCGCGCCCATGTTCACTCCCATGACTCTAGGTCTCTGGCCTATATTTCAGCTACGCCTGGCGACGACCAGCAGCATGCAGACCACGACGGCGGCGACGGCCGCCGCAATGGCGGCCGGGACGGCTATGCCGCCCTCGTCGCTGTTATCGGTGGTCGTCTGGGTGATGTCGGAGACGTTTCCTCCGTCGTCCTCGGGGTCCTGATCGCTCGGTCCCTGGGTGTCGTCCGTGTCGTCAGGCGTCTCGTCGGTGCCGTCGTCCGGGTCCTCCGGGACGGGATCGTCGCCGGAGGGCTCGTCGGAAGGCTCATCGGAGGGTCTCTCGGAATCATCGTCCGAAGGCGTCTCCGGTCCGGTCGAGGGCCTGTCGGAGGGACAGTCGCCGGTGCTTCCGGAGCCTCCGGTGCTTCCGCCGGTCGTTCCGGTGTGGGAGTGGTCCCCATCATCGACGGCAGGATCGTTACTGTCGTCGTCCGTGCTGGGAGTCTCTGGCTCCCTGTCATCGGTGTCGGGTTCCTCCTCATCGGGGGTCTCGTCCTCTCCGGGGGTCTCCGGCTCCTTCGGATCATCTCCGTCGTCAGGATCCTCCGGGCACGACGGGGTCTTCTCGCCCCACATCGCGTGGAGGACGGTGTCGGCGGTGACCACGTACTGCGAGCCTACGGGGTACAGGTCGTGGCCGTCGCTCCATCCGAGGAACTCCGCCCACGGCGAAGACACACTCATGTCCACGGTCACCGACGTGGCTTCGAGCACCGTCAGAACAGAGCCGATGACGCTGCCGTCCACCACGTACGTGAGGGTGAACGTCTCCTTCGCCCTCCAGTTCGCGGTGAGGGTGATGTCGCCTTCGACGGTGATGACGTCCCCTCTCTCGAGGACGTCGCCGTCGAGGGACCATCCGGTGAACAGCATCGTCCCGTCCGTGGGGATCGTCGAATCGATAGTGTACGGGAGCCCCTCGTAGGCGGTGCCGACGAGGATCTCCTCGTCGCCGGAGACGTAGGTCACGGTGTACTCTATCCTGTCGCGCCAGGATGCCTCCAGGACGGTGTCCCCTGTCAGGACGACGGAATCGCCGGCGTACAGCCTCTGCTCTCCGAGCATCCAGCCGTCGAAGACGGCGTCCTGCCTCTCGGGAACGCCCTCGGGGATCTCGAACGGGAGCCCCTCGGTGGCTACTCCTGTGAGGAACGTCTCCCCGTCGACCGCGAAGGTGACATCGTACTGCAGCCTCTCCCTCCAGACCGCCTCGAGTACGGCGTCCTCGGCGAGAGTCATGCTGTCCCCGTGGACGAGCGTGACATCGGAACCGGCCAATGACCATCCGACGAAGATACCATTGATGTCCGAGGGAACCCAATCCTCGATCTGGTACGGCACGCCCTCTGTGGCGGTGCCGACCATGTACGTGTCTCCGTCGACGACGTAGGTGACTGAGATGTCTCCCCTCTCGCGCCAGGAGGCCACGAGGGTGATATCGCCGGTCACATCGATGGTGTCGCCAGCGTTGAGGATCTCGCCCTCTCCGCCGACCCTCCAGCCGGTGAAGATCATGTCCGAATCGGCGGGGTTCCAGTGCTCCACAGTGTAGGGCTCGCCCTCCCTGGCGGTGTCCGTCAGGACGGTGCCGTCATCGGTCACGTAGGTGACCGTGAAGCATGACGAGTCCCTCCACTTCGCCGTCAGCACGGTATCTCCCTCGGGGATGAAGCCGTCCCTCTCGCGGAGGATGACGTCTGTCCCGTCGACGATCCATCCGTCGAAGACCATGTCGCCGTTCTCGGGGATCTCCGCACCGATCGTGAAGAGGATGCCCTCCACGGCCTGAGTGGTCATGAACTCCGCACCTTCGGACACGAAGGTCAGGGTGTAGGTCTCCCTTTCCCTCCAGACGGCGTCGAGGACGAGGTTCTCAGTGACGTCGATGCTGTCTCCGTATGCGAGGACCTGCTCCCCGAGCGCCCATCCGACGAAGATGCGCTCACCGTTCTCGGGCTGTAGCTCGATGATCTGATAGGGGACTCCCTCGAAGGCGCTGTCCACGGCGACCGTCTCGCCGTCCGACATGTAGATGACGGTGAATCCCATCAGAGGTGTCCATTCGGCGGTGAGGACAGTGTCCCCGTCCACCGTGATCTCATCGCCGGCGCGGAGGACGCCGTATGCGTCGGCGGCCCAGCCGGCGAAGGTCGCGGTCTCGGAGATCGGAACATCGTCTGCGATCGTGTAGGGGATGCCCTCGTACGCGGTGTCCCTGTGGAACTCCGAGCCTTCGGACATGTAGACCACGTCGTAGGTCTCGCGCTCCCTCCACTGCGCCGTGAAGGTGGTGTCGTCGTCGAGGACGAGTTCCTCCCCTCCGGAGAGGGCGGAATCACGTCCGTCCATCATCCACCCGTCGAAGATGCAAGTCTCAGAGACCGGGATGTCGTCGACGATCGTGTAGGGGATACCTTCGACCGCTGTATCCTCGAGGAAGGTGCCATCCTCCATCATGTAGGTGACGGTGAACGTGTAACGGTCCCTCCACACTTCGTTCAGGGTCAGGTCCCCGTCGACGGTGATCTCGTCTCCCGCGTGTACAAGCTCGTCGGAGCCGTTCACGCTCCAGCCGAGGAAGATCCTGTCGGAATCCGAGGGCTCCTCGATGTCGATGGTCAGGCTCTCGCCGTCCTCGACGGTGACATAGTGCTCGTTGCCCTCGGTATCGACGAACACGACCGTGTGCTCGGCGATCTCGCGCCACACGGCGGTCAGGGTGATAGGGCCAGAGACGTCGATCTCGTCTCCGGCGGAGTAGTTCTGGTCATCGTAGCTCCAGGAGACGAACACCATGCCGTCCTTCTCGAGATCGAGTTCGGGGATCTCGTAGGGCACGCCCTCGATGGCGGTGTCCGTGCTTACGGTCTCTCTGTCGGAGACGAAGGTGACGGTGTACTCCGACCTCTCGCGCCATACGGCGGTCAGGGTGCACTCGGCGGAGACGTCCATGGAGTCTCCCGCGGTGTGCTGGTCGCCGTCGGCATCCTGCCAGGCGACGAAGATGCCGCTCTCGGATTCGGGGGTGGTGTCTGCGATCTTGTATGGAATCCCCTCGTAGGCGGTCTCTCTGAGGAGCTCCTCCCCGTCGGAGACGTAGACGACGTCGAAGGTCTGGCGCTCCCTCCACTGGGCGGTGAGCACGACGTCCCTGTCGAGCCTCAGGACGTCGCCGTCCTCGAGCTGCTCGTCGGAGCCCTCCATGAGCCAGTAGGTGAAGATGCCCTCTCCCGTGGGGATGCCGGCGTCGATGGTGAAGTCCAGCCCCTCGTAGGCGGTGGTCACGAGGAATTCCGAATCGCCGGCCTTGAAGGTCACGGAGTACTCGGCCCTGTCGCGCCATACTGCGGTGAGCTGGCACTCGCCGTCGACGATGATGGAATCGCCTGCTGTGTGCTGGTTCCTGTCATCGTCGCTCCAGGCGACGAAGATCCCGTCCTCCCTCTCCGGGACGGTGTCGGCGACGATGTAGGGGATTCCCTCGTAGACCGTCTCCCTGAGGATCTCGCCGTCATCCGTGACGTAGACGACACCATACTGGTACCTGTCCCTCCACTGCGCGGTGAGGACGGTGTCGCAGTCTATGGTGACGGAATCTCCTCCGACGAGCGTGCCGTCGCTTCCGTCGATCTCCCAGCCGACGAAGACGGAATCCTCGGAGGTCGGGATGTCGTCGATGATCTCGTAGGGCATGCCTTCGACTGCCGTATCCTCGCGGAAGGTGCCGTCGGAGGTCACGTAGGTGACGTCGTAGGATTCGCGCTCCCTCCACTGAGCCGTGAAGGTCGTGTCGCCGTCGAGCTCAACCTTCTCTCCGCCGAACAGCGCGGATCCGAGTCCGTCCGCGGTCCATCCGTCGAAGATGTGGTCCCCGTTGACCGGGACATCCTGAATGATGGCGTACTCGTACCCCTCGCGGGCGGTGTCCTCGCGGAAGGTGCCGTCAGCAGTCACGTAGGTGACGTCGAAGGTGTAGCGGTCCCTCCACTCCTCGCTGAGGATCATGTCCCCGCTCACGGGGACCTGGTCACCGTTGCGGTACAGGGTGTCGGACCCCTCGACCTTCCAGCCGAGGAACACCCTGTCAGGGTCTGTGGGCTCATCGAGGTCGATGGTGAGGCTCTGACCCTCCTCGACGGTGTAGCGGTGCTCCTCGCCCTCGGAATCGACGATTATGACGGTGTGCTTGACGATCTCGCGCCATTCGGCGGTGAGCGTCACGGGTCCGGTGACGTCTATCTCGTCGTCGGTGTGGTAGTTCGCGTCTCCGCAGCTCCAGCCGTCGAAGACCATGCCATCCTTCTGGATGTCCAGTTCGGGAATCTCGAAGGGGATCTGTTCGTAGGCGGTGGCCGTGTGTATGGTCTCGCCGTCGGCCACGAAGGTGACTGCGTACCTCTCCCTGTCCCTCCATTCGGCGATGAGTCTGATGTCTCCGTTGACAGAGATGCTGTCCCCGGAGTCCAGCTGCTCCTCCTCGCCTTCGATGTGCCAGTGGGTGAAGATCCTGTCCTCGGCTGTCGGTATGATGGAGCCGATCTCGTAGTCCAATTGCTCGTATGCGGTGTCGACGTCGACGATGACGCCGTCGGCCACATAGGTCACCTTGTACTCGGTCCTGTCCCTCCACTGCGCGGTGAGGACGGTGTCCCCGTCGAGCCTTAGGATGCTGCCGTCGTTGAGGTGCTCCTCCGATCCGTCCATGAGCCAGTAAGTGAAGATGCCCTCCCCGGTGGGGATGCCCGCATCGATGGTGAAGTCCAGTCCCTCATAGGCCGTGGCCTTTGTGAACTCGGAGCCCTCGGCCATGAAGGTCACGGTGAACTCGGTCCTCTCGCGCCAAACGGCGGTCATCTGGCAGTCGCCGGCGATGTCGATCATCTCCCCGGCCGTGTGCTGGTTGCCGTCGGCATCCTACCATGCGACGAAGATACCGTCCTCCTTCTCCGGTACCGTCTGGGTCACCGGATACGGGATGCCCTCGTAGGCGGTCTCCCTGCAGACCTCCCCGTCCTCCGTCACATAGACGACATCGTAGGGGGTCCTGTCCCTCCAGGTCGCCTTCAGCTCCGTGGCCTCGCCCACGTCGATGGTCTCTCCCGCCCAGACTACATCCCCGTCGGGGGTCTGCCATCCGTCGAAGATCTTGTCCTCCCTCTCGGGGACCCCCTCCATGATGGTGTACGGGTAGCCGTCGTAGGCGGTGCCGGTCAGGAACTCCCCGTCGTCGGCGGTGTATGTGACCTTGAACTGGATCCTGTCCCTCCAGGCGGCGGACAGGGTGATGTCGGAATCGATGTCGAGGGTGTCCCCCGCGCTCAGCATGTCGTCGGAGAACGTACCCAGCCATCCGATGAACTTGCGGGTCTCGTTGTCCGGGAACCTGTCGGTGACGGTGTACTGGAGGTCCTCGTACGCGGTGTCCTCGAAGAAGGGCTGTCCGTCCGCCAGGTATGTGACCTTGTAGGTCTGGCGGTCCCTCAGCGCGGGGACCAGGTCGGTGGGTCCGGTGACGGTGAACGTGTCACCAGACCTGAGTATGTCCCCCTGGCCGTTGACCCTCCATCCGTCGAACATCTGGGTCTGCGTCTCGCCCTTCGGTATCAGGTCGCCTATGGACATCACGGTGCCGTAGGGCTTGGTGCCTTCGTCGCCAGCGATCGAGGAATCCACGTTCAGGTATCTGACCTGGTAGTGGCAGTCGGGCCTGACCTCCCACACCGCGACGGCGGTGTGGTCCCTCAGGTCGGTGATAGCGCTGCCTGGGGCGTGCATGGTCCCGTCGACGCTCCAGTTCACCACATGGTAGTGCTCGCTCTGCAGCTGCGGGTAGGTCCCGGTGCCGGTGAGGGTCATGGGCTGCAGTGTCGCGCTCTCCCCGGAGGGGAGGCCGGACAGGTCGAAGGAGATGGTGTACGTCTCTATGATGGGCACCGCCGTCAGGGTCTGAGCCCCCGATTCGACGATCCTCTGGTACTCGTCTATGTCCAGGGAGGTCCCGACGTCTATGCCGTTGATGCTCCATCCGCGGAACCCGCCGTCGATGTTGTATCCCTCGGGGACGGGCAGGGCGTTGTCGTACTGCTTCAGCTGGATGCCCCTCGTCCCGATGCCGAAGGCTCCGAAGTCGATGTTCGCCGTGACGTAGCCGATGTCCATGCGCTTGCCGGAGTATGAGAACTCCAGCATGTTCCCGTAGGACTCGACGGTGCTGTCGGGCATGGTCACCTTGCCGGTGTCGTCGGTGCACTGCAGCAGCCCGTGGCCGACGTACTGGATCCTCAGCTTGCCGGTGTCCGGGTTGTGGCTGATGTGGTAGAGCTCGTTCTTGGTGACGCCGGAGACGTCGACTATCCTGCCGTAGTTGAATCCGGACGGTATGTCGCTCGGGCCGTCGATGATGACGGCTCCCCTGTACTCCTTGTAGAAGTCCCCGCTGGTGTCTATGGTGCCGTGGGACCTGAGGTCGAAGACCTTCAGGGTATTCTGGTCCCCGTCGAAGGACTTCGCCGCGTATGTGGCGGTGACGTTGCCGTGCGTTGTGAAGGTGTGAAGGTCCGAGGTGTTCGCGAAGGCGTAGTCGTCGACCTTCTTCACGTAGGTCGTCAGGACCACCTCGTCGATGTCCGTGCCGTTGAAGCTGCTCCAATCGACCTCGCTGACCTTCAGGATCATGTAATCGGACGAGAAGTTCGTCTTGTTCGTGTATTCGCCCGGACTCGCCGAGACCATCACGTTGTACTCTATCCCGCCGATCTCCCTCTTGGTGTAGTTGCTGGTGACCGACGATATGTCGAGCTCGTAGTCCGTGAACTCCGTCGGCTCAGCCTCCATCGGCGGTGCGGCACCCATGACGAGGGTCATGGTGAGCATGACCATCGCCAGGCATACCGCCGCTGTGCTCTTCTGCATTCTATCGCATCTCCCACCGCGACGAGCGCGGTGCGGATGCCCGTCGCATCACGCGTAAAAGCCGGGGACGCATCGTTCTTCGGTCATTCTAGCTTAGTACACTCTAGTTTCCGTAGACCGAGCATTGTAGGCGGTGTGTAGCTCCATGCCTTGGTTTTTTATAGTATTAAAAACTGGGTAACACGGGATGGAATGAGATTCACTCTACGCAGGAGGAACGCCGAACCGCGGATGGATCGTCCGAGGTACGTGTCGTCCCTCCAGAAGGATGTCCGCAGGTACGCGGGATGGTCGCGCGACAGGGTCGAGGGCGACTACCGCGCATCCAAGAGCGTCCACACGATAATCACGATAGGCTACATGGAGTACGCCGACGACGTCCTCGTGCTGACCGACAAGGGCCAGCTCCTGATGCAGAATGTCGCGATGCCCTCCGCTGACTCGACAGAGGCCGAGGACCGAATCTGGGTTTGAGGGAGCCGTCCGAAGACGGCCCCCGGAAGGCGCTCAGAGCGTTGCCTTCTTGTAAAGCGACAGGTCCGCCTCGGGCGGGATCGTCGCGTCGATTATGACCTTCCAGGTCGTCCCCCCGTGGGAGCTGGGGTCCAGCGAGGATCCGGCGGCTCCGGGGATCTTCACGATGCGGTCCGCCTGCATCCTGGTGGCGACCGCCCATTCGACCTCGCGGTCGTCGAAGATGTCGATGTCCTCGTCCACGACGATGACCTGCTTCATGGATGTGTGACCTGACAGGGCGGCCATGCCGGCGTTGACCCCGTCGCCCGCCTTGTTCCTCCTGATCGAGACCACTCCGTTAAGCCAGCAGCATCCGCCCTCGGTGAGCCTGACGTTCCTCACGCCGGGCACGGCCTGCCTCACGGCCTTGAGGATCATGGGCTCCCTGGGGAGTCCCATGAGGAGGTAGTGCTCCCATCCTCCGGGCAGGAGGAGGTGCATCATCGGATCCTTGCACGAGGTGATCCTGTCGACCTCGATGACCGGCTGCTGCCTCTCGAAGTCGTAGGTGCCGGTGATGTCCACGAACGGACCCTCTTTGGTCTCCTCGAGTGTTATCCTCCCCTCGATCACGTAGTCGGTGTCGGCGGGCACGAGGAGGCCGTTGGCGCAGCGTCCGACCCTGAGCGGGGTGCCGTGTCCGGCCTTGTGCATCGCGGAGGCGACCTCGAGCTCGTCGGCGCCGAAGTCCATCGACGTCGCGGCGGCGAGCAGCACCTCGGCCTGTGCGCCGATGCAGATGGTGATCCCGAGCTCCTGTCCCTTCTCCTTCGCCATGCGGTGGATGGTGAACAGGTGGCGGGGCACCAGCCTGATGGCGATGTGCCTCTCGTCCATGATCATCATCCTGTGGAAGGAGACGTTCCTGTAGCCCTCGAACTCGGTGACCACGATTCCCGAGGTCACGTACCTGCCGCCGTCCTCCGGGAAGTACTTGGGGATGGGCAGGGCGGTGAGGTCCAGGGGCAGCTCGCATGCGGCGAACTCCGGGTCGTCGACGACCTCGCAGGGGATCGGGTGGTTGACCGCCTCGAGGATGTGGTTGACGATGCCGTCCTTGGGGATGTTCAGCGCCGCGGCCATCTTCTCCCTGGTGGAGAACCTGTTGCCCACGGCCCTGCCGCCGTCGAGGTCCTGGAAGACGACGGTCCTGGCCTGGTCCTGCAGCAGGACCCTGGTGGCGGAGCAGTCGTCCCTGCACGTTGGCGCATCCACCACGAGGGCGTCGGATGTCACCGATTCTTTGACTGTCATGAGCGCTGGATGGCATCATCCGATAATATGCTTGGTTCCTCCGGAGGCGTCGTCGGAACAGCTGGAGCAGCAGGTTGGCCGCCCCTCCGAGGGCGATGGCCACCGCTATGGACAGGACGCTCACGCAGATGGTCTCCTTCCACCCGATCTCGCGCCACATCGTCAGGAGGGTGGCGAGGCACGGCATGTACACCGCCATCACCACTCCGAACACCACGAACTGGTCCGGCGTCATGAACTCCTCCAGGGCGACCCCTCCTGCCAGTACCGAGAGCATCCCTACGGCCATCTCCTTCCTCAGGATGCCGACGATGAACGCTATGGTGCAGACGGCCGGAAGTCCCAGGATGCCGACGGTGATGGGCGAGAGCGGATCGACGATGGCCCCGAGCAGATCGTATGAGATGAGGATCTCCACCACGATGGAGCCCACCACGAGCAGGGGGAACGCGATGTAGAGGAAGTCCTTGATCCTGTGCCAGGTCTTGAACAGGATGTTCTTGACCGTGGGCATCTGCAGCGGGGGCAGCTCCATGGCGAGGTCGCTTGGCTCGTATCTCAGGAACCTGTTCATGAGGACGCCGACCGCCATGCCGAGGCAGACGAGCATCACGAGGATGCCGAACGCATAGAGCACCCCGGCGTAGGACCCTGTGGCGCCCATGATTATGGCCAGCTGCGCCGAGCAGGGGACGGCCATGATGATTATAGAGGAGAGGATGATCTTCTCCCTGCGGGACTTGACCGTGCGCACCGCCAGGATGGCCGGCACGTTGCACCCGATGCCGACGATCATGGGGATGAAAGAGCCTCCGTGGAGACCGAAGTGGTGCATTATGTTGTCCAGGAGCACGACCGCTCTGGTCAGGTATCCGGAATCCTCCAGGATGCCCAGGATGATGTAGAAGACGAGGATGTAGGGGATGACGAGCGCCAGCATCGCCTGGAAGCTCCCGTCGATCCCGGTGAACACGGCCTCGCCGAAGTCCCCTCCGATGGAGCGGCCGAAGTCGATGAGAGCGCTCCCGATGACGGAGCTGTAGACACCGTTCACCACCCCGTCGAGGAACGAGCCGGCGTAGACGATCACCGTGAGTATGCCGAGGCATATCAGCACGAGGATCGGCAGGCCGGTGATCGGCGTGATTGTGATGTCCGATATCCTGTCGGCAAGGGACAGCCTGCTCTCGTCCTTCTCGACACAGGACGACACGACCTTCTCCGCCCACGAGTACCTCTCGGTGGCGATGGACACCGCCATGGACCTGCCCTCGCGCTCCGAGTACACGCGGCGCATGAGGCCGGCTGAACGGCGGGTGTCGTCGTCGGCCAGGGGGTCGAACTCGGGCGAGTGCTCGAGGATCTTGATGGCCACGCCCCGCTTGGAGAATGGCATGCCGTCCGGCAGGGCTTCAGTTATCCCTGCGATGGCCGCCTCGATCCCGTCGTCGAAGCGCATGTCGGACTTGGGGAGCCTCGCCTTCCCGGCGCATACCGCGTCAGCGAGCTCGTCGACGCCCTCGGAGGTCTTCGAGGACACCGGAATTACCGGCACGCCGAGGGCCTCCTCCAGCTTCGAGCTGTCGATGGACAGCCTCTTGCGGGCCTCGTCCATCTTGTTGAGCGCCACGATGGTCGGGAGCCCCAGCTCGAGGGCTTCCTCGCACAGCACAAGGCTCCCGGACAGGCCGGTGGCATCGGCCACCAGTATGATGCAGTCGAACCCCTGCTCCCTCAGGTTCCTGATGACGACCCTCTCGTCGTCCGAGTTCCCGGATATGCCGAAGGTGCCGGGCAGGTCGCGGACGCTGACTGTGGAGCCGTTCCTGGTGATGGCGCCCTCCTCGAACGTCACCGTGGTGCCGGGGTAGTTCGAGGATATCACGCCCACGCCGGTCAGGCGGGTGAAGAGCGAGGATTTGCCCACGTTGGGCTGGCCCACGAGGGCCACCCTGAGGACGCGTCCGCCGCCCTCGGCGACGGGTCCTCCTGAAGGTTGAGACATGCTGGGGACCCCGATGGGCGCTCCCTATAATTACTCAGCTCTCGGACTCGACGTCCACGAAGATGCAGGACGCGAGCCTGTAGTCCAGCGCCATGGTGGCGTCTCCGATGCGCGCCACGCGGGGTCCGCCGTCCGAGAGGATGGCCTCGATGGAGATCTCCCTGCCGGGGACGAACCCCATGGAGATGAGCTTCTTCACGACCTCCGCATCGTCGGACTTGATGTGGGATATCCTCCCGGACTGGCTCTGGGCGAGCTTGTTCAGGGGGAGGATGTTCATGATCCCCTCGGAGACCGCCTTGCAGGGCGAGATGCAGCTCTGGCAGTCCACGTCCACCGGGGTGCCCATCATGTGGCACATCCTGATCGCCGACTCGTCGGAGATGGCGTGCTCGATGCGGCAGGCCTCCTCGTGGGCGGTCTTGTGGTCCACGTTGAGGTAGTCGGTGAGGAAGCGCTCGACCACATGGTGCTTCTTGCGGATCTGGCGAGCGTAGGTCAGACCCTTGTCGGTGAGGGCGACGCCCTTGTACTTCTCGTAGGAGACGAGACCCTCCTTCGCGAGGACCTTGACCATCTCGCTCACGCTGGCGGGCGAAACGCCCATGAAGGAGGCGAGCTCGGTGGTCTTGGCCACGCCCTCGCCCTCTGTGAGTCTGAGAATGTTGATGAGATAGTCCTCGCGGTTCCCTGTGGTCATCGGACTGGGATAATCGCTCTACCTAAAAATAATTCGGTTATCCTTACACTCTGTTCAGTGCCGTTCAGCCTCCCGGCAACCGTTATTAAGCGTGCGACATTGCCCGCCCCATGGACGCAGGGATGCTGTGGATAATCGCCGCCGGGCTGCTGGAGCCCGTCTGGGTCATAACGCTCAAGAGGTTCGACGAGGACCGCAGGATCGCATGGCTCGCGGCGACCGTGTTCTTCGCCGTCCTCAGTCCCGTCCTTATGGGCGTGGGTATGGAGACGATACCCATGGGCGTCTCCTACGCCATGTGGACCGGCATCGGTGCCGTGTGCACCATGGCCGTCGGGTACTTCCTGTACAGGGAGGCAGTCGGGGCGGTCAAGATGGTCCTGGTGGGGCTGATCCTCGCTGGTGTCGTAGGCCTCGAGCTCTCCAGGGGGATGGTGCTGTGAACAGGGGATGGCTCTACGTCCTCGCAGGAGGCGTCGCGGAGACCGCATGGGCGACATGCCTGAAGTTCACAGACGGGTTCTCCGAGCCTCTCTGGATGATCCCCATGATGATCTTCCTGGGCATCAGCATGTACCTGCTCAACCTCGGATTCAGGCACGGTCTCCCGACAGGCCCGTGCTACGCGGTATGGACGGCCATCGGCGCCGTGGGGGCCGTCGTGGTGGGCATGATCTGGATGGACGAGGGTCTGAACTGGGTCGGCTGGATCTGCCTCTTCATGATCGTCGCCGGGGTGGCCGGCCTCAACCTGGTGTCCGAGGAGAACAAGGAGCGATCGGAAGTCCATCCCGCAGGTACCGAGGACGTCCACCATCCTGTCGTAGAGCTCCACATACTCGTCGCTGGGCTCCATCGTGGTGACGTCGTAGCACTCCTGGAACGTCTTTCCCTGGGGCGCCTTCGCGAAGTCCTTCTCGTAGAGCTTCAGGACGTTGTCGATCGTGCTGTTGACGTCCTCTATGCTCATCCCGCAGGTCGCGAGCGAGACCTCCCCCATGAACCTGGCCTCCATGCCCGTGGTCCTGTCGCGGCTGACTCCCTTGGACGACGCCACGCCGGAGAGGAGCTCCCTGCCGGAGGCGGTGTCGGTCATCGCCTGGGCGGCGATCTCCAGCAGGCACATGTCCGTGCAGGGCCCGGCCATCGTGTAGTACTGGTTGGCCAGCAGGAAATCGGTGTTCTGGTCCAGAGCGGCCGCGGCGTGCGCGGCGATCTTCAGCGTCTCGCGGGTGGTCGTGGTCCCCCATCTGATGTGGATCGGGCCGTCCAGGTGGATGTCGCAGTCGAATATCGCGAACGATGCGATCATTGTCGCCACGTCGCAGATCGCGGTCTCCTCCACGCCTCCGACGTAGCCTCCGAAGATGGGCATCTGCTCCATCATGACGATGTCCCCCACGGCCTGCCAGCCCGCCATCATGTTCAGGGCGGACATGTCGATCTTCAGCTCGTTCAGCTGGGAGCACTCGTGGGCGTCGTAGGGCTTGAGGCCGTGCTGCGTGAGGTCCGACGCCAGCCTCCCCGCGGCGGAGAGGGGGGTCTGGGGCCCCTAGATGCACATGCCTGGGCGCTGGGCCATCAGGCATGCCTCCCTCACGTACCTGGTCTCGGCCATCGTGGCGCGGATCTCCCAGGGCGTGTTGGTGGTCGCCGGATGGTTGTTGATGGTGCTCAGGACCCCGCTGACTATCGTGTCTACGACGGGCTCCTGGGCGTAAGAGCGGATCATGGGGACGAAGCTCGCCTCCGACACGGGCGCCCCGGTAGGGCCACCCTGGATGATGGGCTTGCGACGGGCGTTGCCGCGGCGGGCCTGGCACTCGCGCTGGTCCTTGCCGGAGCCGAGCTGCAGCTTCGTCGGCGCCATCTTGAGTCCCTCGAAGAGCTCGTCCTCGTCGATCCTCATGACCCTCTTCAGATCGGTGTTGTAGAACCCGGTGGTGAGGAGCATGTCGATGCCTGCGAGGAACAGTCTCTCGCACAGGTCCTCATCGGTGGGGATGATGTCCCTTCCGAACGAGATCTTGAACTTCTCCTTGATGTCGGCCGCCGCCTTCGGGACTATGTTGTAGTCCCAGTCGTTCTCGGTGACGCGCTCCCCCTTGAAGAACCGGTCATATGCCTCGAAAATGTCGACATAGCGTTTGGCCGTCATCTGGCTCCCCATCCCGGTCAATTCCGATATAATCCTTTTGGCCGGATCCGACCTGGACGTCGATGCCAAGGAGCGAGCGCACGAGCCTGACGATGCTCGCGCCTGAGTCGGAGTACCCGTCCCCTCCGATCTCATCGACCCACTCCTGGCTACAGGGGGCGCCGCCGAAGATGGTGAGAACGGATATGCCGTTCTCCCTGAAGATGCGCACCAGCTGCCTCTGCTGGGGGAGGCTGACGGTCATGAGTGCCGAGGCGCCGACCACGTTCGGATGATGCTTCTCGACGGCCTTGACGAACTTGTCCGGATCCACGTCCGTTCCGAGGTCGACGACCTTGAATCCGGCGCCGCGGAGCATGGCGCAGCACACGTTCTTGCCGATGGAGTGGATGTCGCCCTTGACGGATCCCATGACGACTATCCCGCGGAGACAGGACCCCTGCCTCTCGATATGCGGGATGATGACGTCCAGGGCGGCGTCCATGGCCTTCGATGCCATCAGGATCTGGGGGAGATAGGCGGTGCCCTCGTCGAACATGTCGCTGATGCGGTCCATGCCACGTGCGAGTCCCCTCTCAATGGCCTCCTCTGGAGGCATGCCGGAGTCCATGGCGATCTCCGCGTATCTGCGGCAGCCGTCCACGTCGAGCTTCACGACCGAATCCTATAGGTTCCTGAGAATCTCCTCTGTGTCCATGGTCTCCCCCTTTTAAATGGGAACCGACCCGTGGACTTATTAAGCTATCTAACAAAAAAAGAATGTTGCACGAAAGCGTAGTTACAAGCCGTCCGGACTGTAACGGATGGCGCACATACGTAATCCGGGGATGGTAAGTCGTTTGGGCGGCGGGGTCTCCCCCGCCGAGGGGATCACTCCTCCTTTCCGATGGCTTCCTTCTTGGCCTTGAGCTCCTCGATCTTCTTCTCGGACTCGAGGATCTTGTCGTAGTTGGCCTGGATGTTGGCCTCGGCCACGGTCTTGCCGGATTTCAGGGTCTTGACGACCTCCTGTCCGATCTCGGCCTCCAGCTTCTCGATGTTGCGCTCCTCGTCCCTGATCTGGGAGTCGAGCTTGCTCTTGTCGATGGAGTTGCCGATCTTGGTGTCGGCGTCCTTGACCGCATCCTTCATCTTGTCCATGAATCCCATGCGCATCCCTCCGTTCACTCGACGAGCTTGTGGTAGCCGTAGGCGGGCTCGCCCGCGTTGAAGCAGTACTGTATCGAGGTGAACTGCCTCTTGAAGGTCTTGACGTCCTCTTTAACCTTGGCAGGGTCCTCCTTCTTGACCACGACGCGGGAGATGAGGTCGGCGACCTCGACCATGTCGCTCTCCTTCATTCCGAGCCTGGTCATCTCCTGGGCCCCGAGCCTGAGGCCGGAGGGCCTGACGGAGCTGGTGTCCCTGGGAAGCATGTTCTTGTTGCAGATGATGTTCGCGTCCTCCAGGGCCTTGGCGCAGTCTTTCCCGCCTCCGAACTGGGAGACGTCGACGGCAATGGCGTGGGACCTGGTGAATCCGAGGTCCGGGCAGAGGACGGGCACCCCGCGCTCGTAAAGCGCCTGCCCGAGGGCCCTGGCGTTCTTGCAGGTCTGGGCCGCATAGTCCTTCGCGAAGACGTCCATTTCGGCGAGGGTCACGGCGAGGGCGGCCATCGCGTGGAGGTGGTGGCTGGAGGTGACTCCGGGGAAGACGGCCTTCTGGAGCTGCTTCTCCTGCTCCTCGGTGAGGTTCTGTCCGAGGAGGAGACCGTGGTTGGGTCCGGGGAAGGTCTTGTGGGTCGAGGAGGACACGATGTTCACACCCTCCCTGAGGGGGTCGTGGAACTGCTTCCCGGCGATGAGGCCGAGGACGTGGGCGCAGTCCTCCCAGACCAGACACCCGATCTCGTTGAAGGTGTCCTGGAGCTCCTTGAGCGGCGGGGGGAACAGGAAGACGGACAGTCCGAACTGGGCGACCTTGGGCCTGACCTCCTTCAGGAGCTTGATGGTGCCGTCCACGTCGAGGTTCATGTCGTGCTCGTTGAACGGGTAGTTGACGGAGTTGACAGACCTCTGTCCGAAGGCACCGAACTCGCAGGTGGAGATGTGGGCCCCCTGGGCCAGGGCGCAGGTGGTGATCGTGTCGCCGGGTTGGGCGAATGCGAAGAGCACCGCCATGTTGGCGACGGTGCCGGAGATGGGTCTGACATCGGCGAAGTCGGCGTCGAAGACCTTCTTGGCGAGCTCGATCGCCTTGAGCTCGACCTCGTCGACATAGATGTTGCCCTGGTAGTAGCGCTTGCCGGGGAGGCCCTCGGCGTACCTGTCCGCGAAGTCGGAGATGAGCATCTCCTTGGCAAGGGGGCTCATGAGGTTCTCGGATGCGATCATGGGGATGCACTCCTCGAACCATTTGTTGTGCGCCATCACCTTGCTTCTGATGTACTGGGCGTCTTCCTGAGTCATCGGATGCGGTATCGGACCGGTCCTTATAACAGGTTATGGGGCACGGTCATCCCGATCCGCGGCGTTGAAAACGTCGGAACGGACGTCATCGGAAAGGAGACCGATCGGCATGGGGCCTGGCATCTACGCGGGGACCCTGACCAGATGTCATTGCCACGATCGGGGGACCACCATTCGCAGGCTCGCCGAGGGGTGGACGTGCCACATCCTCGGATCCCCCGGGAGGGACGTCGGCGTGACCCACGGGACATGGAACGACGACGGATGCCCGCGCCATACGGGCTGGCCCTACTGATACGGCTACGGCGCCATGCTGATGGTGACCGCGTGCAGCCTCTGCGATGATTCAGTGCCTCCCGGGGTGCGGGGAGATCGGAGGGATTGCGAAGAACAGCTGATGGACAGGCTGTGCGGGGACCAGGGGAGGTCATGACGCTGCCGAGCTGCGTGACCTGGTGGCTCCCGCCGCCACTCGGATTCATGAAGGACGCCTCCGAACCCTACGGGAAGATGCGAGGCTCGGGACCGTGCGCGTCCCCGGGGGCGAGCCGAGGGAGATCGACAGGAACGCTGGGACGCGGAAGAGGTTGCGATCCCCGGATGGGTCTCCCGAGAGCCTGTCTGACGACTGGACGCTCGAATGGACGACGCAGGTCGAGAGCGAAACGGAGGCGCTGGCGAAGGTCGCGTTCTCCATGCTCCGACGTGCGATGAGGTTCTCCTGGTAGCACGATGTGCCGGTGGACCTCAATTACCGAGGTCCGACGCATATGGCTCCGGTGAACGTCCATTCCAATCCCGGCAATGGACCGATTCCGCATCCGTATGGGTCCATCCATCCAAACAAGGTTGAAATAGCTGGCAGTCCCCCACGTGGTCCTATGCATCAGTTTTTTATACCGATGGATGAGATTTGTTCCTCAGCCTTTCCATGAGGCGAGGAGACGGACCGCAGCCCGCTAGGGCGGAACGGGGTATGGCCTTCGGGCTGTGTGTCGAGCCCCCTACGACCGACCGGGCCGAGGATTTGAAATCCGGTGCGCGGCGAGTCTCCAGGGAAATCGGCGGAAGGACCGCCGTGCCGGATGTTTCCCCTAATCAGGACCCGATAGGGTCGAAAGCAACAGAAGATAGGGGATTCGAAAATGGAAAAGAAACAGTCCGCGATGCTGGCAGTGCTCATCATCGCGATAATCATCGTGGCTGTGCTGTTCTATGGCGAGTTCACTGGGGGATTCTCCTTCGTGAGCATCTCCGATGGTTCCAACCCGCAGGAGCAGTATCAGTTCAGCAAGAACCTTGACGTGTGGTTCATGCTCATGCTTGTCGCATTCCTGATGATCTTCATCAGGAAGTTCGAGTGGGGCGTCTGTCTCGCCACCCTGCTATCCGCCGCTGCGAGCTTCGTGATCTACCTGGCGCTCCAGCAGTTCGTCTTCGATTACACCGTGTGGGACCAGGCCCTGCTGATCAGGGCGGTCATCTGCGCCATCACCCTCGTCATCGCGATCGGGGTGTTCCTCGGAACCTGCAAGATGTGGCAGTACCTGCTCATCGGCGTGGCCTTCGGCTTCGTCTACTGCCTCGTGGAGTACATCATCGGCAACGTCGAGATCTTCGGCACCCTCGCCACCGACCCCGGAGGATCCGTCCTCGTCCACCTGTGCGCCGCCTACTTCGGTATCGGCGTCGCCCTCGGTATCCGTGACAAGACGGCGTTCGACGAGCCCATGTACACGACCACCCACAGCGTCACGTTCGTCTGGCTCGCGTCCATGCTCCTGTGGATGCTCTGGCCCTCCTTCGTGTGCTCCCTGCTCCCGCTCGAGAGCGTCACCACCGGGACCATCACCTGCTACATGGCCGGAATCGGATCCCTGCTGAGCACGTACTTCGTGAGCTCCATGCTGGGCAAGATCAACTGCCTGGTGTTCACCTATGCCATGCTCTGCGGACCCGTCGCCATCGGAGCCCCGCTGCTCTCCGTCGGACCCTGGGGAGGACTCCTCATCGGACTCATCGCCGGTGCCGTCTCAACCCTGTGCTTCGTCTATCTCCAGCCCTGGTTCACCAAGAAGATCGGGGTCATGGACATGATGGGCGTCCACAACCTGCACGGAGTCGGCGGATGGATGGGTGCCATCTTCGTGTCCGTCATCGTCGGCAGCGTGTCCACCTTCGTCATCGCGATCATCGTCTTCGTCATCGTGATGGTCACCGGATTCGTCATCGGACTCGTCGTCAGGGCGACCCGCGGATCCATGGTCATATGCGACGATGACTTCGACTTCGTGAAGACCGAGGCTCCCAAGGACCTTCCCGAGGAGGCTCCAGCCGCCTCTCCTGCGGAAGCCTGAGAAACCACTGGCGGGGGGAACCCCGCCGCATCCTCCCCCGTTTTCTTCGACTCCTTTCTCCCGTCGGGGGAGGATCCCTTCAGTCCTATCTTCTCTTCCGGAGATGTACCTTTATGTGTTGGATGGATGACAAATGGATGTTTTATGAGACTAATATTTAAAACAATCTGTTTAATGGATTCAAATAATATCCAATTGCCTCCTCTTGGTCGAAATATTGAAATAGCATACTCTACACACTTTTTCAAAAAACATAAAGTTTAAATATAATACAAATCGGATAACAGTAAACATTAAATAGTGACCCCTCAGATTCATTATACAAGCTCGTAAGAGCCTCTGACTCCGGTCAGAAAAAAAGGAGGAACAAGAAATGAGCAAAGAGGAGATCCTTGCAGATCTGAAGAAGTCTGTCGAGACCTGGGACATAAAGCTCGTCCAGGAGGCCACCCAGAAGGCCATCGACGCCAACATCTCCGTCGCAGAGATCATCGGAGACGGACTCGGAAAGGGAATGGAAGTCATCGGCGACAGGTTCGACAAGGCCGAGATCTTCCTCCCGCAGGTCGTCGCCGCATCCAAGACCATGGAGATGGCCCTCAAAATCCTCGAGCCCCTCATGACCGCCGGTGCCGGATCCCTCAAGGGATGCGTCATCATGGGAACCGTCGAGGGAGACATCCACGAGATCGGAAAGAACGTCTGCTGCGCCATGCTCCGCGGTGCCGGATACAAGGTCATCGACCTCGGACCCGACGTGACCGCCCAGGACTTCCTCGACGCCGCCGACGAGAACGAGGCGCAGGTCATCGGAGGATCCGCTCTCATGACCACCACCCTCGAGTCCCAGAGGGAGCTCGTCGAGGCCAAGAACGAGGCGGAGGCCCCCTACAAGTGCATCTTCGGAGGAGCCCCCTGCAGCCAGGAGTGGTGCGACCAGATCGGAGCCGACGGATACTCCGAGACCGCGAACGAGATCATCGGACTCGTCGACAAGCTTGTCGGAGCCTGAAGCAAAACGCCATAGGAACTACTAAGGAGGAAAAGAAATGGCAGCAACAAGGGCACTCACCATCCCCGACGTCTACGACAGGTTCGTGAAGGGAAAGAAAGTCAAGGTGGAGGACTGGGACTACAAGATCACCCCCGAGAACCTCACCGCTCTCAAAGAGAAGTACAACATCAAGTTCGACCCGAAGGAGATCGTCCCCGAGGACAAGGACATGGTCAACAGGCTCTTCCAGGCCGGACTTGAGATGCTGGTCACCGTCGGTTACTACAACCAGGACCTCGGCCGTGTCATGCACGTCACCGAGGAGGAGGTCTGGGAGGGAATCAAGAAGACCCCGACCAAGATGATCTACGGAGAGGGAAAAGACATCGCCAGGTTCTACCCCAGGCACGGCAACAGCAACGTCAAGCCGATCATCCAGGGAGGACCCACCGGATCCCCGATCTCCGAGGACGTCTTCGTGCAGGTCATGCAGTCCTACGCCCAGGAGGGAGTCGTCGACACCCTCGTCAACGGAGTCATGACCACGATCGAGGGCCACCCGGCTAAGACCAAGACCCCCTACGAGATCCGTGCGACCATGGCCGAGCTCAGGGCCGTCAAGGAGGCCCGTGTTAGGGCAGCCAGGCCCGGCATGGGTGTTTAGGGACCCGAGACGCCTCTGTCCGAGGCCGGACGTCTCTGCGCCGATCTCCCCAACGCGGGACACAGGATCACCGACGCGCACGAGTGCTCCCAGCTCAACGAGCTGAAGATCGACATGACCGGACTGAACATGCTGGCCGGATGGACCACCGTCGGCGACATGATCATGATCGAGCAGATGCCCATCTTCGGTGGATACACCGGAGGCGTCGAGGAGACCGCCATCTGCGACGTCGCCACCACCCTCGGATCCTTCGCCTGCTTCAGCGGAAACTTCCACCTGGACGGACCCATCCACATCAGGTGGGGAGTCACCACTGCGAGAGAGACCCTCCAGGTCGCCGCTTGGGCAGCCGCAGCCGTCGACGCCAACACCGACCTGCTCCTGGCCAACCAGTACTACCCGATGGCAGGACCCTGCACCGAGATGTGCCTGCTGGAGACCGCCGCCCAGGCGATCACCGACACCGCCTCCGGAAGGGAGCTCCTCTCCGGATCCGCCGCCGCCAAGGGAGTCGTCCAGGACAAGACCACCGGAATGGAGGCCAGGATCATGGGCAACGCCGCCGTGGCCACCTGCGGAATGAAGATCTCCGACGTCAACGAGATCCTGAACAAGATCGTGCCCGCCTACGAGGCCCACTTCACCGACGCTCCGGCCGGCAAGACCTTCCAGGAGTGCTACGACGTCAAGACCGTCAAGCCGACCCAGGAGTACCTGGACATCTACGACAAGGCCGTCGCCACCCTCAGGGACGCCGGTCTCGACATCAAGCACTGAGTCCCCAGGGACCAGAGCGAAACCACGGGGACCGCCGGGACGACACACCCGGCCCTCCCCTTCCCCGCCGAGGGCGGCATCCGGCGCCCGAGGCGGGGGAAACGCCATCCTGCATCCGTCACGTTTCCCTCCTATCGCTAGGGTGGCGTTCCTCCCCGTTTCTCACACCACATCCTCGAAGGCGGGGCTACAATCCGCCTTACCATCTACCATGTATCTGGTATGTCGCTTTCGGTTATGACGGCGTTACGGATACACCCACAGGATGGACTTCGAGAGAGCTCTAACCGACATCAGGGCAGGACGCCCGATCCTGGTCTACGACTTCGACGACCGCGAGAGGGAGTGCGACATGACCGTCGCTTCCCAGTCCGTGACCCCTGCGATCCTCAGGACCATGAGGCGCGAGGCCGGTGGGCTCATCTGCACCACGGTCCCCGGCGAGCTGGCCGCCCGCCTGGGTCTGCCGTTCCTCTCGGACGTCTTCTGGGACGACTCTTACAAGTACCCGCTCCTCGGGGCGATGGCCCCGTCGGACATCCCATACGACAGGACGAAGTCCTCCTTCGGGATCACGATAAACCACCGCGAGACCTACACGGGCATCACGGACAACGACCGCGCCCTCACCATCACCAGGTTCGTGGACGCCATATTCCGCGAGGCCCCCGAGGAGGAGATCGTCGCCGACCTCGGCAGGCACTTCCGCGCCCCCGGTCACGTCCATCTCCTCAATACCACCGACAGGATACTCGAGACCCGCAAGGGCCACACCGAGCTGTGCACCGCCATGATGTACATGGCCGGCGTGAGGCCGTCGGCGACCATCTGCGAGATGATGGGTGACGACGGGGGGTCCATGCCCAGGGACCGCGTGGAGGAGTTCGCCGCCGCCAACGGCTACGTCCTCGTCACCGGCGAGGAGATCCTGGAGCACTGGACGGAATGGAGGAAGTCCAACCCATGACCCGCGTCATGGCCTCAGGCGTCTTCGACATCATCCACCCGGGGCACATCTCCTACCTGGAGCAGGCCCGCTCCTACGGGGACGAGCTCGTGGTCGTCATAGCCAACGACGACACCGTCCGCAGGAGCAAGCACGAGCCGATCACCCCCGAGGCGATGCGCGCCCGGATCGTCGGCGCGCTGAAGCCTGTGGACAAGGCGATAGTCGGCGGTCACGGCGACATGATGGACACCGTCCGCTACGTCAGGCCGGACGTCATCGTCCTGGGCTACGACCAGCACTTCCAGGAGGGGGAGCTCGCCAGGAGGCTGGAGGACGAGGGCATGGGCGGCATCAGGGTGGTCCGGGCGACCGAATGCGCCGAGGACCTCAACGCCACCCGCAGGATCATCGCGAAGATCCGCAGCATGGGGGGAGCCCCGTGAAGAAGATAGGCATAGCAGACACCACATTCGCCAGGTACGACATGGCCCGCTCGGCCATCGACCAGCTCCAGAGGACCGGCACAGGGTTCACCATCGTGAGGTACACCGTCCCCGGCTTCAAGGACCTCCCGGTCGCATGCAAGAAGCTCCTCGAGGAGCAGGGATGCGACATTGTGATGGCCCTGGGCATGCCCGGCCCGATGGAGAAGGACAAGATGTGCGCCCACGAGGCCTCCACCGGTCTCATGCTGGCGCAGCTGATGACGAACAAACACATTATCGAGGTCTTCGTCCACGAGGACGAGGCCAAGGACGACGCCGAGCTGGCGTTCCTCGCCGACAGCAGGGCGAGGGAGCACGCGCTCAACGTCTACGACATGCTCTTCCGTCCGGAGAGCCTCACCAGGAGGGCCGGTACCGGCCTGAGGCAGGGGTTCGCCGACAAGGGGCCTGTCCTGCAGAGAAGGTGACGAGATGAAGGAGTACAAGATCGGGATGGTCGCAGCGGAGTTCAACTTCGAGGTCACATCCCTCATGATCGAGAGGGCGAAGGCGGAGGCCGAGTTCCTCGGAGTGAAGATTGCAAAGACCATCCTGGTCCCCGGGGTATTCGAGATCCCCATGGCTGTCAAGAACATGCTCGAGAAGGACGACATCGATGCCGTCATCACACTCGGCGCGGTCATCACCGGCGAGACCAAGCACGACGAGGTCGTCGTCGCCCAGGCGTCCCGTAAGATCATGGACCTCGGTCTCGAGTACAACAAGCCCGTCGGGTTCGGAGTCACTGGCCCCGGCATGACCGAGCTCCAGGCGATGGACCGCATCGAGAAGGGCCGCGAGGTCGTCGACGCGGTCGTCAAGATGCTCCAGAGGCTGGAGTGATCGCCTTCGGCGGGCGTCGCATCCTCAGGCGCCCGCCGTCGGAAACCCCTTTCAAAGTTCTCATCACGGTGTCGACGGACAGTCCTGTGTCCATGGATATCTTGACACATCCCTCGCCCTTGAGGTATCTGCCGACTATCTCCTCCTTCTTGCTATCGACCGCTTCCACGCAGTGCCCTCCATCATGATCTGATGATGCTCTCGGACGCGCTCTGCAGGCGGGGCATCTCTTTCCGGAGCCCTCGGAGCGCGAGCGCCACATGTGGCCGCAGACCGGACAGAGGTTCTCCCGCGGTTCGTCTTTCCAGCGGTACGAACCGCAGGACGGGCACCTGGCAGGGGTCTCGACATGGCTGATCCATCCGTGACCGCAGCGCAGGCAAACCTTCTTCCTTGGATCGTCTGGGGCCATCAGCACACCTATTGGATTATACATCCAATATTTAATAGATAAAACCGGCTGGTGGAGATATTCCCATTGTCCCGGTGGTCACAGATGTACATTATAAATCGTAGCAATGCATCGCATTCGCGGGTGGAAGATGGAAGAGATAGTGATGGTCACGGCATTGGCGCTTTTCACGCTGTTGGCCGCAGTCTGTTCCATCATCTTCAACAAGCTCAAGCTCCCGCCCCTCATCGGCTACATTATCGCCGGTATCGTCCTCGTCAATGTGATGTTCATCCATCAGGACGAGGAGACGATCCTCGCCGAAGAAGAGATCATCTCGCTGCTGAAGGACTTCGGCTTGATACTGCTTATGTTCTGCATAGGACTGGAGATCAACATCAAGAAGATCCGCAAGCAGGGGTCCTTCGCCATTCTGGTGGCAGTGATCCAGCTGCCCCTGATGGTCCTTGGCGGTTTCATCGCAGGCTCGCTCCTCGGCTACGACATGACCCAGTCCATCGTTCTCGGCGCCATCATCTCCGGTTCGTCCACGGCCGTCGTCATGGGGGTCCTCAAGTCCCAGGGTAAGCTGGACAAGGAGCACATCGAGATGCTCGTCCTCATCACCATCATGGAGGACATAGGCCAGGTCATCATCCTGTCCATGATCACGCCGCTGATGGCGAACTACGCCGCCGGAGGGATGGGCGGGATGGACATCAACGAGATCATCGTCCTGATCGTCAAGATCCTCGCGTTCATGATCATCAGCATCGTGATCGGTCTGAGGATAGTCCCGAAGGTCATCAACTGGATCTCCGACAACGTGTCCGACGAGATCCTAACCGTGACGTCCGTGGGACTCGCTTTCGGAATGGCCCTTCTCTCGATGTACGCCGGTCTGTCCATGGCCATCGGCGCCTTCCTGATGGGAATGATGGTCGCCAGCAGCAGGAAGGCCAAGGACATCAATCACAAGATCGAGCCTATGCGCGACCTTTTCATGGCCGTGTTCTTCATCAGCGTGGGTGCGGAGGTGTTCCCCGCGTCCATCCTCGTGGACAACTTCAGCACGATCCTGATCTTCTTCCTGCTGTTCTTCGTCCTGAAGAGCGCCACCGTCTTCCTCGCCTACTGGATCGGTAACGAGAGCTGCAAGAACGGGTTCCTGTCGGCCACCAGTCTGTGCGCCATGGGAGAGTTCGCCTTCATCATCGCCGCCGAGGCGCTGTCCAGCGGCGTCGTCGGCGATTCGTTCTACACCTCTGTCATCGGCGCCGCGCTCATGTCCATGATCGTCCTGCCTATAGCTGCCCGCTACTCCGGCGCCCTGTGGGACAAGGCTGTGGACAGATGCCCCCGCAAGGTCTACGCCGCATGCTGCTCCCTCAACGACGCCAGGTCCAGGACCTACGACCGCCTCTCCGCGTCCTCGAAGAAGTCCCAGAAGGCCGTCTACCGCAGCATGACCCATGCGTACATCAACATCCTGGTCATCGCGGTCATCGAGATAGCGTTCTACTTCCTGCTCCCGCCGCTCTGCGACTGGCTGCTGACCGCGTTCGGAGGGAGCCAGGCCGGCTGGGTCCTGATCATCCTCGGAGTGAACTTCCTGCTCCTGACGATCCCCACGTACTACATGATCAACAACGTGAAGTTCCTGGACGAGATCATCATCGGCGGGGCCAAGCGCATCGCCAACAGGGAGGGCTCGGATAGCAACCCGTCCGCGGTCTACGACAGGTTCCTCAGGCTGCTGGACATAAACACGTATCTGCTGATCCTGCTGATCGACTTCCTGATCATCCTCATCGTGCCCAACGCCGTCAACGTCGAGCTGTGGTACTATGCCGTGGTCGTGGCCGCGGCGGCCCTCGTGATCCTCTCCGTGTACGTCAAGAAGTACCGCCAGAACAGGCTGGAGAGGCAGGCCATGGACGCCGACGATCAGGACGAGGGCCACTGATCCCCACGGGAACGACATCCGTCCGCAGGGTTGGCGCATGCCGATCTTTTATAAGGGATGTCGACCAACGATTTACCGGTGATTCGAAATGGCCACGGGTTCATATTACGAGGACCTGATCCTGGACACGCCCGAGGCCATCGCCAACATGGAGAAGGCCATAGAGCGTGTCGGGGAGATCGATGAGGTGCTCCCCTACCGGAAGGTCGAACTCTGCACCGACCGCGCGATAATGGACAAGTTCATGAAGGGCTGAGGGAGAGTAGTGGTATACAGGATATTCCCCCTAAGCGAGTTCATCAGGTCCTATCCCGAGGAAGACATTCGGAAGAGGTTGAGTTCCTTCAGATGCTCCAGGGATAAGGACCTCGAGGACTTCCTTCACAGATCGGCTATCCCGTATGAGAAGCGCGAACTGGCCAGGGTCTATCTGGCTCTGGATACGGAGAGCGGCTCGATCTCGGATACTTCAGCCTCAGCATGCGCTGCGGGATCGTACCGAAGGACTCCCGGATCTCCAAATCCATGTACAAGCACCTCAACGTGCAGTCCGAGACCGATGTGGCCCAGACGTACCTGATAGGCCAGCTCGGACGCGCCGACGGTTCGGAGAAAGGATTCGGGAAGCAGCTCATGGCCGATGCGATGGGTCTCATCCGCGAGGCCAACGCGATCATCGGATGCCCGGTTGTTCGCATAGACTGCAAGCCGGAGCTGATGGAGTACTACACCGGATACGGGTTCCAGTCCGTCAGGATGAACGGGTCCGGGACACTGATGATGATGGTATGCCTGCTCAGGCCCCAGTTTCCCTGGGAGCCGGAGCAGCGGCCGTGAGTACGAAACCGTTTCGACGATGGCCGGAGGTCAGTCTCCAGCCATCGTCTGGATTTTTTTCAGATATCGGTTCAGGACGCGTGATGCTTCAGGAAGCGCTCCAGTCTGTCGTAGGCCTCCTCCAGCGTCTCCATCGGGGGCAGGGTTATTGTCCTGAAGTGGTCCTGTCCGAACTCCGAGCAGAAACCGGAGCCGTGCACCACGACGACGCCTTCCTCCCTGATCAGATCGAGGACGAAGTCCTTGTCCGTCCTCCAGGGGGTGTCCCTGAGGTCGATGCTGGGGAACATGTAGAACGCTCCCTTCACACGGCGGGTGGAGATGCGGTCGATCTCGTTGAGGCGCCTGTAGGAGAAGTCCGCCCTCTCCTTCAGCTTCCTGTTCATCTCGGCGATGTACTCCTGGGGGCCCTGCAGGGAGGCGCGGGCTGCCGCCTGGCAGGGGACGTTGGGGCAGATCCTCGCACGGAACTGCTTCATGAGACCCTCGCGGACCTCGTCCATCAGGCCCCTCTCGTCCATGAAGTACATGTAGCCCATCCTCCAGCCGGGCATCAGGTTGACCTTGGAGAACCCGTTGAAGATCACGCGGGGTATGTCGTCGGGGAGCTGGGACGCGGAGAAGTAGTCGCCCTCCATGACGATCTTGTCGTAGATCTCGTCGGAGATCAGGGGTATGTCGAACTCCGCGGCGAGGTCGCCCATCTCACGGATGGTCTTCTCGTCGTAGACCGCGCCGGTCGGGTTGTTCGGGTTGATGATGATCATCGCCTTAGTGCGGTCGGTGATCCTCTTCCTGATCATGTCCACGTCGGGGCGCCAGTCCTCCTCCTCGATCTGCCTGTAGGGGACGGTACGGCCCTCGTAGAAGTTGATGTACTGAGCGTACGAGGGGTAGCCGGGCCCGGGGACGAGGATCTCGTCTCCCGGCTCGATGAGGGTCCCCATCATAACGTTGATGGCCTCGCTGACACCTGCGGTGACGTAGACGTCGCCGGACGTGATGTGGATGCCGTGCTTCTCGTACTCGCGGTCGACGATGGCCTCGCGGAGGTCCAGGTTGCCCTGGGAGTCCCCGTACCCGTTGTCCGTCTCGTCCACTGCCGCGCGGAGGGTGGCCTTGAAGTACTCGGGGGTCTCGAAGTCCCACTTGTTGGGGTCCCCGATGTTGAGATCAAGGAGATCCACTCCCGCTGCTTTGGCGGCGGCGGCAGGGACGGTGACCTCGCGTATCGCGTAGTTCATACCCATCGAGCGCCTGGATGCCTTGATCTTCTTCATGTTGATCGGGTCGTCCACTGCCAGCATCGTATAAAACCCTCGCGTGTCATCAGTGCTAAATACGGCCTCGGCTCTCGAACGGGCGTGGATGACAGGCTGTTCACTCCGGCGGTTGTCGCGCTCGTCTTCCTGAGCTTCGTCATGGGGACCAGCGAGTTCATCGTCATGGGCATCCTGCCTGACATCGCGTCGGGGCTCGGTGTCGAGTACACCGCGGTCGGTTCGCTGGTGTCCGTCTTCGCCTTGAGCTATGCCGTGTTCACGCCTCTTATAACGGGTGTCACGGGGAGGTTCGGGAGGTACAGGCTCGCCATGTCCCTGGCGGTCGTGTTCATCCTGGCCAACCTGCTGTCGCTTGTGTCGTGGGGGTACGTCCCGCTGCTGGTGTCCCGCGTGGTCACCGCCGCCGCATCGGGGTCGCTCCTGGCAGTGGGTCTGACCTTCGTGATGGACCTGGTCACGCAGAGGCACCGCTCCGCGGCCGTGTCGTGGGTCTTCGCCGGGTTCAGCCTCTCGTCGATAGTGGGCGTCCCGTTGGGGACCTACATGTCCGGAGTCCTCGGGTGGAGATCGGTGTTCGTCCTGATACTGGTAATGTCGCTCGTCGCACTGGCCTTCGCTGCGAGGACGCTCCCGCGTTCGGGAGGGCATGCGGGGCCGAGGCGTAAGGGCGCGGCACGGAGGATGCTGAGGGATCCGAGGGTCCTGCTCGCATGTCTGGTGACGGTCTTCAGCGCTGGCGGTGTCTACGCCGTGTACACCTACATCACGCCGATATTCGAGGACGAGCTCGGCTTCTCAGAGGGCATGGTGTCCCTCGGTCTGATGGCCTACGGGGTGGCCGTCCTGGCCAGCAACCTGATGTCCGGGAGGATAGCCTCCCACGGGGGGTTCCGCACCGTCCGCTGGGGATGCCTGCTGGAGGGATTGGCACTGTTCCTGCTGCCGACGGCTCTGGCGGGCGCGGTCACCGGGATGGCCGACATACTGCTCATCGGGCTCATGATGTACGTCATGAACGCCTCCGTGCAGGTGCATCTGCTGGAGATCGGGACCAGGGACTATCCGGAGGCGATCAATCTCGTATCCTCGCTCAACCCAACGTCGTTCAACGTGGGGATAGCCGCCGGTTCCTATCTCGCGGGAATCGTCTTCGACTCCTTCGGCCTTCCGTACATCGGGTACCTGGGCGCCGCGTTCCTCCTGATGGCCGCGGTCTGCTCGTGCCTCGTTATCCTGGCGTGCGGAGGGGAGGGCAGGGGGACGTCCTCCACTGCCAGGCTCCGAATGGATGGGGGCGATGTGCGATGCGGTAAACCGACGGGGGCATCGCGTTCCTTCGTCAGGGGCGGATGCTGAGGAAGTCATCGGCAGAAGCATCGGGGACGTCACATGTCGCGGCGTCCTCCTGGAGAATGGGTTTGTCGGGGGCCGGAGCCCCCATGGGTCTCATCTGATCTCGATGGAGACGTCCTTCTTGAGTCCCAGGTCTCCCGCGACCTCGATGGATTTGAGGATGGCGCAGGGGACGGGGCAGGCGGTGTGCCCGATGTTCTCGCTGGCCCACTTGTAGATGGCGGACTGGCTCATCGGGAGCCCGATCTCCTCCCACGGGACGAGGGTGGGGACGGGGGTCTTCTTGACCATGGGGCAGTTGCTCTCGATCTCGATGGACACGGTCATGTCATCGTTGGGTTTGGCGCGGATGACGGTGGTCATGTTGCAGACGCCGGCGTGTACGGTAACCTCGCATTCCGACATGCCATCTGAATGGTCTGGGTATAAGATAAGGGTGCCCCGCCCAGGGCGGGGCGGTAAGAAGCGTTAAAGGTCTCAGGACCACCAGTCGCCGTTGCGGCGGTCGATGGTCTCGTCCCTGTCGGGGCCGACGCTGACGATGTCCACCGGGGTCTTCAGGTACCTCTCGGTGAACTCGATGTACTCGCGCATCTCGCCCGGAAGGTTGTCGTATCCGCCCTTGACGAGCTCCTCGGTGCTGTCCCAGCCCTTCCATCCCTTGAGGGTCTCGTACACGGGCTTGGCCCTGTTGAGCTTGGCGATGGATGCGGGGAAGTGCTTCACCTCGGTGCCGTCGATCTCGTACGCGACGCACACGGGGATCTCGGCCATGTCGTTCAGGACGTCGATCTTGGTCATGACGAGGGAGGTGAACCCGCACATCCTCTTCGCATGCTCCACGACGACGAGGTCCAGCCATCCGCAGCGCCTGCCGCGTCCGGTGGTGACGCCGAACTCGCCACCGCGGGCCTGGAGCTCCTTCTCCTCCTTCTCGTTGAGCTCGGTGACGAAGGGCCCCTCGCCCACGCGGGTGGTGTAGGCCTTGACGACTCCGAGGACCCTGTCGATCCTGTTGGGGGCCACGCCGGACCCGGTGCAGACGCCGCCTCCGCAGGTGGCGGAGGAGGTCACGTACGGGTACGTTCCGTGGTCGATGTCCAGCATCGCTCCCTGGGCGCCCTCGAAGATGACGTTGCCGCCCTCATCCAGGGCGTCGTTGATCAGCACGGACGTGTCGCAGATGTACTTCCCGATGGAGTCTCCCCATCCCTTCATCTTCTCGAAGAGGGACTCGGGGGTGCACTGGCAGGGCTCGGCCCCCATGAGGTCGAGCACGTCCTTCTTGTAGGGCAGGATGAACTGGATCTTGTCCCTCAGCACGTCTTCCTCCAGGAGGTCCCCGGCGCGGAATCCGATCCTCGCGATCTTGTCCTGGTAGGCGGGTCCGATGCCCTTCTTGGTGGTCCCCACCACGTTCTTCCCGCGGTACTTCTCCTCGGCGCCGTCGAGCTTCTTGTGGTAGTTCATGATGAGATGGGCGCGGTCGGAGATCCTGAGTCCGTCGATGCTGCCGCCGGCGGCGAGCACCTGGTCGATCTCCTCCTGGAGCTCCTCCAGGTTGACAACGACGCCGTTCCCGATGACGGCGAGCTTCCCCGGACGAACGACACCGGATGGGAGCCCGTGGAGCTTGAACGTCTTGCCGTCCACGATGATGGTGTGGCCGGCGTTGTTGCCGCCCTGGAAGCGGACGATCATGTCCGCCCTCTCGTCCAGGTAGTCTGTGATCTTTCCTTTCCCCTCGTCTCCCCACTGCGATCCGATGATGGCTAGTCCGGGCATTCTGAATCCTCTGGCGGAAGGATGACCCAGACCGTATTAAAGCTTCGAGTCGGGGCTGGCCTCGGCGAAGAGCGCCTTGAGCTCTCCCAGGGGTACGTCCGTCATGAACTCGGTCGGGGAGAAGTGCGTCAGGGAGGCGCGTCCGTGTTGGTTCAGGAGCTCGACGAACTCGGCGATCCTCGGAGGGGACGTCTTGAGATGGGAGGAGAGCTCGCTCATGTCGTAGACGAAGACCTGGTCCTCCAGCTCGTTGCGCCAGAGGTTGAGGTACTTGACGCACCTGCGCTCGTCGGCCATTCCCTCGGGGCTCATCCTGTCCAGCAGGGCGCGGTCGTGCAGCGGACCCAGCCAGAACGGGCCGAGCGGATGCTTCTCGTCGCGGACGTCCGACGTGGAGCGCTCCAGCGTGTCCATGTCGTACTCCATGTATCCGAGCTGGGCCAGGGTCCTGTCCGCCGCGTTCGCTCCCTCCTCGATCTGCACGTAGGTGCGGTAGTAGTGGTCGGCGAAGAATGAGAGCAGAGGCCTCATGCCGCGGTCGAACTTGGCCAGTTCGCGGGCCACGTTGCACATGAGGATGCGCAGGCCGCCCTCGTGGCACATGTATCCGCGTATCGGTTCGCACTGGTACCTTCTGCGGCACTTCACCGCATGGGCGCCGGCGAGGGGCGCCATGTCGGTGGCTGTGACCGCCAGGATCCCCTTCCTGGCACATCCGCGGATGGCCGATTGCAGGAAAGGCATGGGGGATCCGAACGGGTCCAGGTCCACGTAGTCGAAGCTGGACTCGGAGAAGAGTATGTGCATGTCCCTCTTGGACGAGGTGCAGTTAGAGAGCCCGTTGAGCTCGATGTTGGCGTCGATCCACTCGACGGCCTCGGCGGAAATGTCGTTGGCGACGACCTCGGTGCCGGGGACCTCGTTGGCTATGCGGACCGACCTGGAGCCAGTGGCCGCCATGGCGTCTCCGACGCGGATGCGGTCCCTCTCCAGTGCCCGGAGGAGCATGACGCTGACGTCCCTGTTGAAGGACATCTGTTCGTTGAAGAACACGGGCCCGATCTTCTTGCCGGGTCCATGGGTGGAATGGAGCTGGGGGACGAGGATCCTTGTCCCGCCCTCGGTGATGATGGAACCCTCGTGGCTCAAACGTTCTCACCGCTCATGAGGCGCACGATCTTGTATGGAAGCAGGTTGCGGTTGGTGGGGGTGACCTCCAGGATCCTGACGTCGTCCCTCCTGCGGATGTCCTGCAGCAGGGGGTTCCTGGATTTCTTGTGGAGCGTGATGATCATGGGTTTGTCGGCGTCGAGGGCCTCCTTCACGGCGTCGATGAACGCCTGGGACTCGACCTCCATCTTCCCGACCTCGTCGATGACGATGATGTCGCAGCTCTCGCAGGCCTCCTTGATCGCCTTCACGCCGATGGCCTCGAGCTTGGACAGGTCCACGCCGAGCTTGCCGACCATGACGCGGCTCTCGATGTCGGTGCTGGCGAATACGTCGGTCTCACCGGTGAGAAGGTCGCGGACGGTGAAACCGGTCTTGTGCCTGCCGTCTCCGACGGGCTCGTCGATCATGCCGCCTATCTTCAGCTCCCCGTCCTGCAGCATCTCTATGACCCGCAACAGGGCATAGGTCTTCCCGGATCCAGGAAGGCCAGTGATTCCTATCTTTATGTCAGAGATCATTCGCAACAACCCGCCGAAAGGTCGGCCTATCCCGTATGGGTTGACCTCTTATTTAATTCATCTCCGAATGTTCAGGCTGGATGTATTATCCAAATACATTCAACCTGGGGTTAACAACCAGGATCACGAGATGGATGAGACGTACATCAGGGGATAGTCCAGCTCCTCGTCGTAGCGCATCTCGGCGACGACTGTCGCCTCACCCACAGTGACGGTGACGACCGCGTCGATCATGTCGCCGGTCAGCGAGGCGTACTCATAGGTACCATCCCCGTCGGGGATGCGGCAGCGGTCGATGCGGATCCGTGCATCCTCCACGTAGGGCTGGACCATGATGGTCTCGGACATGGTCCGCTCCAGGAGATCCACCGTAGTTGCGGATACGGGGGATCCGACGAACTGGTGGTAGATGGTGCCCATCTTGATCCCCGCCTCGAAAAGCGCCCTCTCCCTGTCGTTGCAGGCGAACCTGCTGCCCGCCGTTTCCTCTCTGTTCATGGGGCTCGCATGGAGGGTCCCGGATAAATCCGTTGGCGCCGAATCGGGGCGTTAGTCCGCGTTTTGCCAGACATATCTTCTGGCGCCTGTCCCTGGGTGAGTCCGGATACAAGTATTCGACCAGGCCGGCCTCCATGAGTTCGGCTAAGCATCTGCGGAAGGTGTTGTTCACGCCATTGTAGCCTACAGATGTCGCCAATTCCCGTCCGCTTTGGCCGCCGTTGATCCTGAGCGATTCCAGGATTGCTTCCTTCGTCTCCTTCGGGTCCCTGTACTTTCCTTTCGGATTGTTGATCGGCTCCTTTGTAGACGTGATATGAGAGCTGTGGGATGTAGCGCGGGGTATCCTATTGCACAGTTCGTTGAGACCCTTCTCTATTTTGGGGATGGATTCAGGATTGAGTCCATTGTAAGCGAATGGCTGTCCTTCTCCTCAGTAGTCGTGATGTTTTCATGGTTCATATTCATATGCACATGCATATTCTGATGCACTTGCATATTCATATGCATGTTCATTTGCTAACTATCTGATAGAAGAAAAGAAACGCCCGGACATTGCCCGCAGGCGGCCGTCCGGGATTTGGAATCGTGGCCGCCGGTTCAGGCCTGGTTGTTTTCGACCATGAATCTCAGGCAGAACGGGATGAGCTTGCTGTTGGCCTTGTGGTTCTCCACGCATGCCATGCAGTTCCCGTGGTTGGGGCACTCCACCTTGGGGCAGTTGCAGTTGGGGTTGAGCACGATCTCCGACATGGTCGTGTAATCGGGGGCATATACCATTCGATTAGGTTTTCCTAAATAGATTGGGGCATGATTTATATGGGTGCGTCAATCGCGCAGGCATGGTCGACGTCTCGGAGAGGATAGCCGAGCTCAAGTGCGAACGCAACGCCATCATCCTGGCGCACAACTACTGCCTGCCAGAGGTGCAGGACATCGCCGACAAGGTCGGGGATTCCCTCGGCCTCTCCATAGCGGCGTCCGAGACGGACGCCGATGTCATCGTGTTCTGCGGCGTGTCCTTCATGGCCGAGACCGCCAAGATCCTCAATCCGGGCAAGACCGTGCTGATCCCCGATCCGGATGCGGTGTGCTCCATGGCGCAGATGTGCACCCCGGAGCAGATCCGCGAGGCTCGTGCTCGCAACCCCGGGTGCGAGGTCGTCGGCTATGTCAACTCGACGGCCGCGTGCAAGGCGGAGATGGACGTGTGCTGCACGTCGTCCAACGCCGTCAAGGTCGTCTCGGGACTGTCCTCCGACAAGGTCCTCTTCGTTCCCGACAGGAACCTCGGCTCCTACGCCGCATCCAAGAACCCATCCAAGGACATCGAGCTCTGGCACGGGTTCTGCCCCATCCACCAATCCATATCGGTCGGCCAGGTGGAGGCGCTCAGGCGCGAGCATCCCGGCGCGGAGGTCCTCGCCCACCCCGAGTGCAGGGCGCCGGTCCTCGCGATGGCCGACTTCATCGGTTCCACCGAGGGCATGATCGGCCACTGCCGCCAGTCCGAGTCGAGGGAGTTCATCGTGCTCACCGAGGTCGGCATGAGGCACAGGCTCGATAAGGAGGTCCCCGGAAGGGTGTGGTGGTTCCCCGAGTCCGCCGTGTGCGGGGCCATGAAGATGGCAACCCCCGAGGGCGTGCTGGAGTGCCTGGAGAAGATGGGACCGGCCGTCGAGCTCCCGGACGAGGTCGTCGCCGGTGCCCGCAGGCCGGTGGAGAGGATGGTCGCCGGAAGGCGATCACGAGTACATCAGGTCCTTCATCGCGTCCTTCGGGATGAGGTCCTTCAGCTTGCCGTCGTTGACGTCGACGGTCTTGAACGCCACCTTGATCAGGTGGGCGATGGTCTCGTCCGAGGGGACCTGGTCGTAGAAGCTCTGGACGATCTTGAAGTAGATCTTGTTCTCGTCGTCCGACATGTAGAACCCGCCGTTGTTTATGGTGTTGTTCAGCGTGTTCAGCTCGGGGATGAGCTTCATCCTGGCCTCCGACCCGAAGTCGAACATCAGGTAGCAGTAGATGTTCAGGGTCATGTTGCCGTCGTCGGCGATGATGACCATGCCGATGGGCAGGTCGTCCCCCATGGCGCTCAGCACGATGGTGCCGTCGCGGTCCTCGTAGTTGAGGTCCAGGGACTCCAGCGCCTTCTTGGCGTTCCTGATCGCCTTGTTGCTGGGGTTGCCGATCATTCGGAACCCCTCCTGTCCAGGGGCACGTACTCCCTGGGCTCTCCGATGTTCACGTAGGCGGGACGGAGGATCTTGTTGGAGGTGACGATCTCCTCGATCCTGTGGGCGCTCCACCCGACTATCCTGGCGGTGGCGAAGATCGGGGTGTACAGCTCCCTCGGGATGCCGAGCAGGTCGTAGACGAACCCGCTGTAGAAGTCCACGTTGGCGGAGACACCGGTGGTGTTGGGGTGCTTGGCCATGATGAGCTCCGGGGCGATCTCCTCGACGGCGGCGTAGAGGTTGTAGTCGTCCAGCCTCCCCTTCTCGGCGGCGAGCTTCTCGACGAAGGACTTGAAGACCTTGGCCCTGGGGTCCGAGAGGGTGTATACCGCGTGGCCCATGCCGTAGATCAGGCCCTGGTGGTCGAACGCCTTCTTGTCCAGGACGTCCGAGAGGTACTTGGTTAGCGACTTCCTGTTGTCCGGATGCTTCACGTGGCGCTTGAGGTCGTCCATCATGTCCATGACCTTCAGGTTGGCGCCGCCGTGCTTCGGTCCCTTGAGGGAGGACATGGCCGCGGCGATGACCGCGTACGTGTCCGATCCCGAGGACGTGGTCACGCGGGTGGTGAAGGTGGAGTTGTTGCCTCCGCCGTGCTCCATGTGCAGAACCAGCGCCAGGTCGAGGACGGTGGCCTCCAGGTAGGTGTAGGACTTGTCCGGCCTGAGCATCCTGAGGAAGTTCTCCGCGGTGGAGAGCCTCGGGTCCGGGCGGTGGATGTACATGCTCTCGTCGTTGATGTAGTGGTTGTAGGCGTGGTAGCTGTAGACGGTGAGCATGGGGAAGACGCTGATCAGGTAGATGCACTGCCTGAGGACGTTCTTGGTGGAGTTGTCCAGGGCGTTCTTGTCGTAGGAGGAGAGGAACAGTATGCATCTGGACACGGAGTTCATGATGTCCTTGTTGGCGGCCTTCATGATGACGTCCCTGGTGAAGGTGACGGGAAGCCTCCTCTCCTCGGCCAGGTGCATCTTGAACTCCTCGAGTTCGTCCTGGGTGGGGAGGTTGCCGAACAGCAGGAGATAGGTGCACTCCTCGAACCCGAAGCGTTTGTTCAGGAACCCCTGGGTCAGGTCCTCGATGTCGTAGCCGCGGTAGCGCAGCTTGCCCTCGCAGGGGACCTTCTTCCCGTCGATCTTCTCGGTCCCGTCGACCTGGGAGATGCTCGTGAGCCCGACGACGACGCCGTTGCCCTTGTTGTCGCGCAGCCCCTTCTTGACATCGAACTTCTCGTAGAGCTCCGGCGGGAAGCTGTCGATGGACTGGCACTCCTTGGCCTTGCTCTCGATGAATCTCTTGTACTCGCTGTTCATGGGTACGTCCCCCGTCCTCCGGTACGGGGATCCGCCCGGGGTGAATTGTCTGGACTATCACTCGTCGGTAGTTAATCGTGTCGTCGTGCGTCGGCTCTGACCCTCGTCCGTGATGTCCTCCAGGAGCCTGAAGTCGAATCCGCCGGCCTCCGCCGCGTCGAGCAGCTCGTCCAGGTTGGACAGGAACGCCTGCCTGACGTCCTCGCCCTGGAGCCTCCCCTCGGACCGCGACAGCGAGTCCTCCTCCGGGAACCTAAGCGGCAGATAGGGTATGACGCCCAGGCACCTCATGCCGGTGAGCTCCTCGATCCTCCTGATGCCGTCCCCGAGGATGGAGGCGTCGCCCCTGAAGCGGTTGATCACGAAGCCCTTGAGCAGGGGTCTGACGTCCTCCGGGATGATCCTCCACGTCCCGTATATCGCTGCGAAGGCCCCTCCGCGCTCGATATCGGCGACCAGCACCGCGGGCACTCCCAGGAGGCGCATGAGCCCGGTGTTGGCGAGGTCGCTGGACATGAGGTTCAGCTCGGCGGGGGATCCGGACCCCTCGCACACCACGCATCCGTGGGCGGACGAGAGCCTGCCGTATGCCTCGCGAATCCCTCTCACCGCCGCCTCCCTGTCGGGCTCGACGCCGTTGCCGATGTCCATGAGCGGTCTCCCCCCGACGATCATCTGCATCCTGCCCCCGCCGGACGGCTTGTAGAGCACGGGGTTCATGTCGGTCTCAGGCTCGAGGCCGCAGGCCCACGCCTGGAATGTCTGCCCCATCCCGATCTCCCCGCCGTCCTTGGTGGCATAGGAGTTGAGCGACAGGTTGAACGCCTTGAAGGGCACGGGGTCTAGCCCCCTGCGGGCCATGTGGCGGCAGATCATGGCGCCGATGACGGTCTTCCCTGCGTCGGAGGACGTGCCGAGGACGAGGATCCTCACTCGCCCACCCCCAGCATGCGCATGACCGCGTCCATGTCCAGGTTGGATTCGAACACGTCCGCCAGCCTCTCGAGGTTCTCCTCGAGGATATCGTCGTAGTCGCGGGAGTCGGAGGCGTCGTAGCGCTCCCCTCCATGCGTTATCCTGGAGAGGAAATGGGTCCTGAAGGGCTTCCTGTCGAATATCCCGTGGAGGTATGTGCCGTAGAGCATCTCATTCTCCCTCACGGCTCCGTCGGTGACCCTGTCCCTGTCGAAGTTGTTGGTTATCTCGAAGAGCGGCTCCTCGCGGACCTCGGACATGCCCATGTGCAGCTCATAGCCAGTGATGTCGCCGCCATCGCCGACGAGCATGCGCCCCTCGCTGTTCACGACGCGCTTGGAGTAGTCGCCGAATGTGGTTGTCATGTCGAACAGCCCCAGTCCGGGCAGGGTGCGGCTGACCCCGCCCTCGATCCCCTCCGGGTCCCGGAGCTCGCGCCCCATCATCTGGTACCCGCCGCATATTCCCACGATCGGCACCTTGCCCCTGAGGGAGCGCACCTTGTCGGCGATGCCGGCGCTCTCCATCCACAGGAGGTCCTGGACGGTGTTCTTCGTGCCGGGCAGGACGATCGCGTCGGCGCCGTCCAGGTCCTCGGGCCTCTCGGCGAAGACGACGGTCACATCCTCCAGGAAAAGCGGGTCCAGGTCGGTGAAGTTGGCGATCCTCGGGTAGCGCACTGCCGCGATCCTGCATCTGCCGTGGCCCATGGTGGCGACGCTCCTGAGCGCCTCGGAGTCCTCCGAGGGGAGCACGAAGTCCCCGTGGGGGATGACGCCGATGACCGGGACCCCGCAGAGGCGTTCGAACTCGGGTATCCCGGTCCTGAACCTCTCCGTGTCTCCGCGGACGTTGTTGAACACGACGCCCTTGATCCTCCTCCTGTCCTCCTCCGGGATGAGCTCGATGGTTCCCAGCGCGTAGGCGAACGCGCCGCCCCATTCGACGTTCACCACGAGTATCACGTCGGCATCGGCCTCCCTGGCGGCGCCCATGTTGGCGATGTCCACGTCGTAGATGTTGATCTCCGCCGGGGATCCGGCACCCTCCATGAGGACGAAGTCGTAGTGCCTTTTCAGGAAGGCGATGTTCTCGCGGACGATCGACCTGCCGGGTCCGGGGACGAACTCACCGTAGTACGATTCCACGTCGTAGTCCGCATACGGCTTCCCGCACACGACAACCTGGGACACCGTGTCACCCTTCGGCTTGAGGAGTATGGGGTTCATGTGGCTGTCGGGCGTCTTGAGGCCGGCTGCCTTGGCCTGGACGGTCTGCGCCATGGCGATCTCCGTGCCCATCCTGGTGGCCTTGGCGTTGAGGCTCATGTTCTGGCTCTTGAAGGGGGCGACGATGTAGCCCCTCCTGTGGAGGATGCGGCAGAGCGCGGCGACGGTGATGGACTTGCCTGCGTCCGATGTGGCTCCCACGACCATGAGGGCGCTGCCCTCGTGCCAGAAGCGTTTCTTGGCTTCGGCGAATATGTCCATGAAGCGGGGGTCGCCAGCCTCCGTGACGCCGAGGCGCCCCACCTCGGAAATGATGAACTGGCACACCTCGGTGCGGTGGATGAAGAGGCAGTCGGAGCATGACCATACCTCGTTGCCGCGCCTGCCGACGAGCATCTCGCCGAGGTCGGTGTCGTGGCAGGGATAGAACGGACAGTAGCAGAACGTGCAGTCCTGTCCCGTGAAGTGGCACGGATGGTAGTTGCAGGCGAGGTCGCTGCCGATCCAGCCCCTCTGGAGCTCCTCGTTCACCTTCTTCTTGATGCAGTCCATGATGGCCAGCGGATTCCGCTGTGAAGATATAATGGATGGGTCGTCCAAGCGCATCCATCTTTGGATGAGAGGTCCATCAACACGAATCTGGGGTTTTCGGCGCACCCCCCTGCATCCGTTCATATACGGCGAAGGCCTGGTTGGAGGCATGGGTGCACACTTCAGGTTCGTTCATTGCGCGGACCTACATCTGGGAAGCAGGTTCAAGGGGGTGTCCTCGAAGGACCCCGAAGCCGGCGAGAGGATGACCGAGTCGGTGTTCCAGTCGTTCTCGCGCATAGTGGACCTCGCCAAATCGGAGGGGGCCGACTTCATGGTCATCGCCGGTGACGCCTTCGACGAATCGACGATCACCCCGGCCACCAGGCACAGGTTCGCGTCGGAGCTGGCACGTCTCGACAGACCGTGCTTCATCTCTCGTGGAAACCACGACCCGCACACCGACTGGGAGTCCAGCATCCCGTACCCCCCGAACGTCCACGAGTTCGGGACGGAGCCGGAGTACATAGAGCTGGACGGGATCGACGGGCTGGAGATCGCCGGTGTGAGCTTCGCCGACTGGCACGAGGAGCGCAACCTCCCGTCGATGATCCAGGGGTCCCCGGACAGGTTCACCGTGGCGGTCTTGCACTGCGACGTCGACAGCGTCGGCGCGCAGTACGACTACTCCCCGTGCAGGCTGTCCGACATGTCAGGCCGCGGGGTAGACTACTGGGCCATCGGCCACATACACAGGCGCGCAGTACTCTCGGAGAACCCGTACGTGGTGTACCCCGGCAACATCCAGGGGAGGAAGATCACCGAGGACGGGGAGAAGGGATGCTACCTGGTCACCGTGGACGGTGGTCGCGTCTCGGAGTTGCGCTTCGTCCCCACGCAGGGCATCGTGTGGAGGGACATCTGCCTGGACATCACCGGCAGAACGATGGACGACGTCATCAACGAGGCCCGCGGAGCCGTGCGCCCGGGGGAAATCGTCAGGATTACTTTCACGGGGACCGGCGAGCTGGACGGGGCCCTGAGGCTCAACGACAGCTCGGAGTATCTGTCCAAGGTGCTCGGATGCACCGTATGCGAGGTCATCATCGAGACGTCCCCGTCGATCGACATGGACTCCAGGTCCGGCGGTTCGGACATGACCGCCAAGGTCATAGCCTCCGGCAGGAGACTCGCCGCCTCCGGAAGGGAGGCAATACTGGAGAGGATCCTCGCCAATCCGATCGCGGCCCGCCATCGCGACTACTACGTATCGCTCACCGACGAGGAGCTAGTCCGTCTCGTGGAGAGGGCCACTGGAATGCTCGTGGCGGGCATGGGGGCGAGCAGATGAGGATAAGGTCCGCTTCCATCCGCTCCTTCGGAGGGATACGCGACAGGAGCTACCGTTTCTCGGACGGGCTCACCGTGCTTCACGGTCCCAACGAGAGCGGGAAGACTACCGTGATGGAGTTCATCAGGTCCACGCTCGTGCCTTCACCCAAGAGGAACCAGTATCCGTCGAGAGAGAAGACCGACTCCGGGACCCTGACGTACGAGCAGGACGGCGAGGAGAGGACGCTCAGGCTGGTCCAGAAGAACGTCGAGGGGGAACGTCCTGCCATGCCCACAGGTACGGACGACCCCGTCCTGTACCGCAGCGTTTTCGCCATGACCCCCTCGGACCTGGACGACGAGAAGGTCGTCACCGAGGGCGGGGTGAGGAGCAGGTTCCTCACAGTGCCCGGAGGGGACTCGCTCCCCCCGGCAAGGGCCTCGGCGGAGGAGATGTGGGAGTCCAGTCTCGGCAGGAGGTCGAACTCCCGCAGCAAGGTGCTATCGCTGGACTCGGAGATCTCCAGCATAGATGCGGGCATCGCCGAATCGAGGAGCCAGGTCGACAGGTATGGGGAGCTCGACAGACGCAGGTCAGAGCTCTGCGACGAGCTCGAGAGGCTGAATGGTGAATCCAAGGCCGATATCGAGGCAAAGAGGATACACGACATCTACGAATCCAACGTGTCCAACTACGACAGGCTGTCCAGACTGCAGAAGGAGCGCGCCGACCTGGGCGAGTTCGTGACGGTGTCTCCTGAGGACGAGGCCCGCTACGGCGATCTGGTCTCCAGGGCCTCCGCCGCGGAGAACGAGCTCGAACAGCTGAACAGCCGCCGTCAGGAGGAGGAGAGGGACCTGAGGGGTGCCGACCGCCGCAAGGTGGCCGCCCGTTCGAAGGCCATAGAGACCTTCCCCGGACGTCTGCAGGCGTACAAGGAAGACTCCCGCACCCTCAGGGGACTGGAATCCCGCCAGAGGGCCCCGAAGAGGTCCGCACCCGTCACCGAGGTCCGCCGTGTCAGATCCATGCCGGTCATGGTCCTGGGGCTCATCCTCGCCGTCGCAGGCCTGGTGCTGGGCGTCATGTACACGCCATACGCCCTGGCGCTCACGGCAGTCGGCGCAGTCGCCGTCGTCCTGGGTGCCCGTGGACACGAGGTGCGCGTCCATTCCCCATCGCCCGATACAGACGATGACGGGACGGATGCGGAGATCGGCGCCGTGCGGCGGAGGATGTCGGCCTTCGAGGACGAGGTGGCATCGGTCATGTCCGACCTAGGGCTAGAATCGTACGGGATGGAGGATGACGTCGAATGCCTCACGAAGGCCAGGGACGCCGCCGCATCCATCGAGAGGATGGAGAGGCACGTGCTCCGCGCCAGGGCCGACAAGGGCGATGCGGATACGAAGCTCCTGCAGTTCACGCAGAGGTTCTCCGGGAAGGAGGGCTTCCAGCGCTCCCTGGAGAGCACCCGCAGGGCCGCCGACATCGATCGCCAGATCGCCGAGCTGCGCGGCGCCATATCCAGCGCGGGCCTCGACCCCGACGTGCCGGTGTGCCCCGTCGAGAGGCCGACCGACAGCTCCTCCGCCAGGATGGGCGATGTGCGCCAGGAGATCGGTACTATCGAGGAGAAGATGAATGCCATCCTGGACACGGAGGACCTGGAGAGGATGATGGACCGCAAGGCGCAGCTCTCGAACGAGCGGGGCAGGGCCCTGGAGGACGGTGCCGTCGGCCTCCTGGCCTGCTCCATCGCGGACGACGCATGCGAGGAGATCTACTCCCAGGTGCAGCCCGGCGTGATCGCCACGGCCGACCGTTTCCTCTCCATGATGACCGACGGCAGGTACAGGCTGGACACGGACCCGAGGTCCAAGGACCTGTCGATCCGCTCCGGGGACGAGGTCAAGGGCATCGGGGAATGGAGCTCCGGCCTCAGGGCACAGGTCCTTCTGTCCGTGAAGCTCGCTGTGGCGCGCGAGATGGGCGAGGGCAGGGTCCCCGTCATCCTCGACGACGTGCTGCTCCCCTTCGACTCGGGCAGGAAGGAGGGGGCGCTCCGCGCTCTTGCCGGGCTGGCCGGGGAGATGCAGATCCTGCTGTTCACATGTGATGCGGAGACCCGCGCGATCGCCGAGACGATTGATGGGATAACCGTCAGGGACATGTGACAAACGAGGGGTTTCGCCCCTCATTCCACATCATTTCCATATAACGGGTTTATAAAGGATGCAACAATACGGCATCTAGGGATTGCACCTGGCAACCCTGTTCACACTCACTATCATCACTCGCCCCGGGGATGGGGCGAACACCGGCGGACGATGGGCAACGGGGCTCCGACCCAGCAAATGGATCGTCGCAATGGTTTGGTACTCGCCGTGCGAGGCCTTGGGCCGACGGCGTAGGGACGGAGCAGGGGCACCGTGTTTTCTCTGACATAACACCCCCAGGAGGGTGCTGATGAATATCGATCCAAGTGCAACTAAGTATATGGTGAAAGCGAAGATCAACGCCGACGGCATCGTCGAGAAACCCGACGTGGTCGGGGCGATCTTCGGACAGACCGAGGGACTCCTCGGCGACGAGCTCGACCTCAGGGACCTTCAGAAATCCGGCCGCATCGGCAGGATCGAGGTCGAGATCACATCCAAGGGCGGCAAGTCCGAGGGGATCATCTACATGTCCTCCAGCCTGGACCAGGTGGAGACCGTCATCCTCGCATCCGCCCTCGAGACCGTCGACCGCGTCGGACCCTGCAAGGCCTCCATCCACGTCCTGGGAATCGAGGACGTGAGGGTCACCAAGAGGGAGAAGGTCGTCGAGCGCGCCAAGGAGCTCCTCAACGAGCTCATCAAGCAGTCCAAGGGCACCAGCATCGACCTCACAGACAGCGTAAGGCAGAGCGTTCAGGTCGAGGAGATCACCACCTACGGCAAGGACAGGTGCCCGGCCGGACCCAACGTGAAGGACTCCGAGGCCATAATCATCGTCGAGGGCCGCTCCGATGTCCTCAACCTCCTCAAGGCCGGCATCAAGAACGCCATCGCCGTCGAGGGTACCAGCATCCCCAAGACCGTCCAGGAGCTCTCTCGCGAGAGGGTCGCCACCGCTTTCGTCGACGGCGACAGGGGCGGAGAGCTGATCCTCAGGGAGCTCTTCCAGGTCGCCGAGGTCGACTTCGTCGCCCGCGCACCGCGCGCCCATGAGGTCGAGGAGCTCACCGCCAAGCAGATCGTCAAGTGCCTCAGGAACAAGATGCCCGGGGACCAGTACATGGAGATGAACGGGCTCGCCATGCCCCGCGACGAGGACGCCGACGAGGAGCCCCGCCACGAGGAGTACCGTGAGGAGCCCGCCGAGGAGCCCCAGCACCACGAGAGGCGCAGGGACCGCGGCGAGGACGGCGAGCGCAGGCGCGAGCGCCGCGACAGGAAGGACCGCGAGGAGCGCAGGGAGAAGAAGGACCGCTTCGACTCCAACGCCATCGACAGGTTCAGGAAGAAGGAGCCCGCCGCTGAGGTCATCGAGATGCCTCCTGCGGAGAGGTCCCTCACCGTCCCCGGCGAGACCCACCTGATGGTCCGCGAGGAGCCCGTCCAGGCCGAGGCTGCGGACGAGCCCAAGGAGGAGAAGCCCGCAGAGGAGCCGAAGGAGGAGAAGCCCAAGGCCAAGGGCCCCAGGACACTCCGCGGCAAGAGGGCCACCAGCAACAAGACCCTCTCCCCCGAGCAGGAGCAGTTCAGGGACATGCTCCTCGACCTCTCCACGACCCATAACGCCAAGATCCTCGGCGAGGGCAACGAGGTCCTTCGCGAGGTCGCCGTGAAGAGCCTGGTCAACACCCTGAAGGAGGACGTCGAGGGCGTCGTCGCCATCGTGTTCGACGGTGTCATCTCCCAGAGGATCCTCGACGTCTCCGTCGACAAGGGCATCAGGATCGTCGTCGGCACAAGGAAGGGCAACATCACCAAGATGCCCGCCGACATCTCCATCTGGACCAAGGAAGACCTGTACTGACCATGTCCGAGAAGAGACACGTAGAGACTTGGGACGACGTCGCCGCCCTATCGTCGACCGAAGAGATCCAGATCCCCTCCGATCCCCTGGACAGGGTCCTGGGGCAGGAGGAGGCCATCGAGCTCGCCAAGATTGCGGCGAGGCAGAGGAGGCACCTCCTGCTCGTCGGGCCCCCAGGGACCGGCAAGTCGATGATCGCCAGGGCGCTCTCCATGAACCTGCCCCAGCCGAAGCAGGAGATCAGGGTCGTCAAGAACCCGGAGAACCCGGAGAGGCCGTTCCTGGAGGTCCTCGACGCGGAGGAGGTCGAGCGCGAGGAGAGCATCCGCGCCGAGTCCGTAGGCGTTCTGCTCGATCCGCCCAACGCCCCTCCCAACGTCGCCGAGCACCTGGGCTACAGGTGCAAGGAGTGCGGGAAGTACTCCCTGCCGACGGACCTGACCTGCCCCCACTGCAGCAAGAGCAAGGTGGAGATGGGCGGCCGCAACAACCCCTTCCAGGACCTCCTGGGAGGGATGCTCGAGGTCGCGCTCCCGCAGGCCACCGCCGGGAAGGAGAAGGTTCACACCACCCGCACCCGCGACGGCGAGGAGGAGGTAGTCATCTTCGAGCGCGCGGGCGACAAGATCCGCATGCTCGACCAGAAGGCTCTGGACAAGCGCGCCGAGCTTCAGCGCACGTCGAACGAGAAGGTCCTCGTGAAGCTGCACAGGGACCCCTTCGTGCTCGCCACGGGGGCGTCCGAGACGGAGCTGCTCGGGGACGTGAGACACGACCCCTACGGCGGCCACGATAAGCTGGGGACCCCCGCATACGAGAGGATCGTGGCCGGTTCCATCCACGAGGCCCACGAGGGCGTGCTGTTCATCGACGAGATTTCCCACCTGGGGGACCTCCAGAGGTACATTCTCACGGCGATGCAGGAGAAGACCTTCCCGATCGTCGGCCGCAACCCGCAGTCCGCCGGCGCCAGCGTCAAGGTCGAGGACGTCCCGTGCGACTTCATCCTCGTGGCGGCGTGCAACATCCAGGACCTCGAGAACATCCTTTCGCCGCTCCGCTCCAGGATAATCGGCGGAGGGTACGAGGTCCTCGTCGACATCGCCATGCCGGACACGCCCCGCAACCGCGCCAAGTACGCCCAGTTTGTGGCCCAGGAGGTCAACCTGGACGGCCATATCCCCCATGCCACCATCGAGGCGGTGGAGCTCATCATCGAGGAGGGGAAGCGCAGGGCCAAGGAGGACAACCAGAACAACTCCCTCACCCTCAGGCTGAGGGAGCTCGGCGGTCTCATCCGCGCCGCGGGGGACATCGCCGTCATGGAGGACTCCCCGCTCATCGAGGCCGACCACATCAGGCGCGCCCTCAGGCGCTCCAGGGGTGTCGAGGAGCAGATCCGCGAGAGGTACGGCTCCTACAACAAGGGTCTCGGCAAGGACGTCTCGTCCGCGCAGAAGGAGAGGTCCTCGTACTACTTCCAGACCGAGCATCTCGACGACACGATGTTCAACTAAACGTGGAGATCCACATTACGCCGGGGCCGTGCGTCCCGGCGAATCCATTTTCAATCGGTGCGTTCCTTGACCCGCCATGAACAGGCTCCCGGTCGCGGTCACAGCCGTCGCGGTTCTATTGCTCCTCATGGTCACCGTCTCATCGGCGGCGGCCGGCGACGGGGACGACGGAGCGCTGCCCCAGGAGCTGTATCCGGACGCGGACATCATAGTCACGGAGGACGACGGTTCCGTCCTCGTCACCAAGCGTCTTTCGGAACCCGGTCCGGACGGCCAGACGCACACGGTCCAGAGGTACAGGCAGGACTCCGACCTGACCCTGGTCGACTGGACGGATGTGGACGGGTCGGTGTCGATAGTCTTCGACGGTGCCTCCGTCCGCAACCTGACCGTCCTCTCGCTGGACACCATCAGCGACCCGGAGGCGCCGGTGGACGTGGAGTTCACCATGGTTTCCGGGAGCGCGACCAGCATAACCGGGGTCTCGGCGGTGCTGCGTGTCGAGACCGCGTTGCCGGATTCCCACTTCACCGCGTATTCGCCCGTATCATCGCTGACGATGTCCATAGCGGGCGATGTGGACGTCGTGATAGCCTCCGACTGCATGGTGGAGATCGGTTCCATAGACATCTCCGTGAAGAAGGGCGCGAGCATCGATCGTCTGTACCCGTCGGGGGAGGATGGGCGCTGCATCGACCTGTCGGTGACCATCGCCGGCGGAGACGTGGGATACATGTCCAACCAGCGCTGCGTCGTCACGTATCTGAGCTACGACCTCAAGGCCGGTTCGGTCCGCTATCTGTGTATCGGTTCGGACGTCCAGGACAGCGATGCCCGCTATCTCGGGGACCTCTGGACGTTCTACGTCCAGAGGGACGTCACCGTCAGCATCGGCGCCGAGATGGACGTGGGGACGGCCATCGTCGGCGGTGGGATCCTCGACGCTCCGACTGTTCTCTGCAACGGGGAGTCTCCCGCATTGGCACAGCCGAGAAACGTCATCCTGGACGCGCACGACGTCACGATAAGGGTCAACCCCTGCTTCATAGCCTCGGACACCGAGGTCTATGACCTCTCCGACTACAAGATCGGGGGATCGGTCAAGCGCGCCGAGCTGAGGGACACGGTGGGCGTGTCGTCGAACAGGATCGCCGTCTACGGGGAGGATGGGGTCTGGGCATCATACTCCGATCTCACGGTGCCCTCGGGAACGGTCCTCTACATCGACACGGACCTCTGGGTGACCTCCGGCTCGACCCTCTCCGTCGAACCCGCCGGGACGATGGTCAACGGTTGGTTCCTCATTCTCAGCGGTGATGTGGACGTCTCGGGGACCTTCGAGAACAACGGGGTCATCGAGAGGCGCGAAGGCGGGCAGGTCAACGGCGACACCATCGGAGATGGTATCGTGGCCACCTGCATCTTTCCAAGGCTCACCGACGGGAAGATAGACGTCATGACGGTGACCGATGACGCCGTGGTCCTGCGCTCCCAGTCCGGTGATATGTACTTCAACTCTGCCATGGTCCGCTTCGGCTCCACCGACTCATGGGTCCTGATAACGGGTCTGGAGTCCATGTACGTGGGCGGTACCGAGTTCGTCGTATCCCTCGAGAAGGGTTCCGGCGGATCGTGGGACCTGTACCTCGCGGGCTTCGAATCATCGGAGGATGCACTAACGGTCGAGGTGTCCGTGCCTTACAGGGTCGCTTCCGGAGATGTGGCCGTCGTGACGGACTCCGACGGGAACAGGATGGAGATCGTTACCGACGAGGAGGACGCCGCATCGGGGATGGTGACGTTCATGGCCACCGCCAACGGCGTCTACCATGTGGACTCCGTCCCGGAGGGCGATGACGGGTCCTGGCTGTCGTTGGACCCTCTGGTCCTGAACGTGATCATAGCCGCGGCGATCGTGATCGTCGCCTCGGTGGCGGTGTACTTCCTGCTCAGGCGTGACCGAGGTCCAGGACCATCCTGTAGCCGTCACCACCGTCGCCGTAGATGCCGCGGACGGTCTCGGTCCTGACGAATCCGCGTCTCTCGTAGAACGAGATGGCGGGATCGTTCGTGACGCGGACCTCGAGCTGTACGCGCGGTGCGCCCACGGCGATCGATTCCGCTATAATGCGGTCCATGAGGGCCGAACCGGCCCCCATGCCGCGGAAGGGTCCCCCGACGGCCAGCAGGGCCACCGAGACGGCCCCGTCCTCCATGACGAAGGAGCTGAGCGCCCCGGCGGTCCCGCCGGTGACGGCCTCCGCGACGAGCTGCCCCCGAGGCCACTGGAGCATGAAGAACTCGATCGCGTCGGCCGACACGTAGTCGTCGAGGTTTTCCGTGTAGATGCCGTACATCGACGGCACATCGGCCCCTCCGGCCCTGCGGACCATGAAGAAACCCATCGGTTCCTCCTCTTGCCCTTCTTCTTCGACTTCCCTCCGCGGGACTTCGCCGCCGCGGCTACAGCGAACAGGAGCACCACGAGGATGACGATGATGTACTGCAGGTTGCCGTCCAGCAGATCGGAGATGGTCGATCCCCCATCGCCCGCGGGATCGTCGGACGGGGTCTCCTGGACCTCTCCCACGGTGTACTCGGCGGTTATCGTCTTGGTGATGCCGGAGGACATGTCGGTTATGCGCACGGACAGCGTGTGCGTACCGTCGGCCGGTCTGGCCGCCGTCCTGTTGATGTCCGTGGTCTTCGTCGCGGAGCCGTCCCCGAAGTCCCAGACGTATTCATAGTCGCCTGCCGCGGGGTTGACGGTCACCGTGAACACGACCTCCTCGCCGGAGGGGTAGGAGTCCTCGATGTCCTCGAAGTAGGCGGTGAACCCGCCATAGGTGTAGTAGCGGTCGAAATCCTGGAGGAATACCTCAGCGAAGAAGTCGGCGACCTCCGCGGACTCGATGGCGACGCAGCACTCCCTGTTCTGGAACATGGAGGTCTCGGTCCAGTTAATCGAGGACACCCAGACGACGTCGTCGCAGATCACGCCCTTGTTGTGGACGTAGGGGTCGTCCATCATGGCGACCTGGACGTTGGTCCTCGCGTTCATCTGGTCGACCTGATCCTCGAGGTTTTTGCTGAAGATCACTCTGGTGTCGACCCCGCGCTGGGACGCCTCGTCGAAGATCATCAGAGGGGATCCCTCGTCGTAGGTGCCGAACTCGGAGTAGCTCTGCTGCTGGGTGTACAATCTCTCCTCGGCCGTGCCGGCATAGTACATCAGGGCGTTGTAGGAGTTGTCGCAGGAGAGGACGGGCGTAACCTTGGCGTCGTATGAGGGGAACTCGCCGGAGTCACTCGGGGCTATGTAGTAGACCTCGCCCTCGTTGAGGTTATCGTAGACCTCCAGGAGGGACTTGACATCGCCGTAGTCTGTGGACCAGTCGTTCTCGAAGACGTCCGCCATGTACCCGGAGTAGCCTGCGCTCTCCACGATGGCGCCCCATCCGCGGTTCCCGAGGGTGCCGGAATCGTACGGGTCGTCGTCGATGCTGCCGTTCATGTTATCGGTGGTCCAGTTCTCGGAGGTGACTATTGTGGTGTCCCCGTCGATGACGGCGAACTTGGCATGGTCGAACTGGAATCTGTTGTAGTCCTCCCCGACGCCGATGAGTCTGACCTCCCCGCCGTTCTCCAGGAGCTGGAGCCACTGGGGGCCGGCGGAGACGATCGGGTCGTATCCACCGTCGAGGGATTCCCCCTCCAGGAGGACGCGGACCTCCACGCCGTCGGCGGCCTTCTCGCAGAGCAGCGCGATCACGTTCTTGCTTCCGAGCTGGTACATCTCGATGCAGATGCTCTCGGTCGCCGATTCCAGCGCCTCGTAGATCGGTATCCCGCCGCTCTCGGGGAAGAGGAAGGGGGTTACCTCGGCATCGTACTTCTTGGTGGGGTCGAAGGGTTCGTTGATGCTGCCCCTGGTGTACTGGTACCAGTCGGACCTGTCGTCGTGGTCCACGGTGCCGGCGCGGTAGAACCAGCGGTCCTTCTCGGTCACGGCGGGGCCGTCCCAGTATGTCGGGTCCACATCGACGTTGCCGTAGAACATCGCGTCCACGACGCGGTCCCCGTCCATCAGATAGACGTCGTCCCCTCCGTTGGCCAGGGTGAACCTGCCGGAGGACTCGACCTTCCCATCGCCGATGACGACGACGTTGTCCTGCTGGGAGAACGGCTCGTCCCCGGATATCTCCGAGACGATGACGAGCGTCTCGCCGGGTGCCAGCCTCATGCCCTGCGCGAACGACAGCACTCCCTCGTTATTGCTGCCAGGGGGCATGTCCCTGATCGTGTAGTCGCTGATGTCGACGGTCGATTCCCCGTAGTTGTGGATCGACACGCCTTCGCAGTCGAATGGGTTGACCTGGTACAGCATCACGCCGTCCATCTCCGCCTCGGCGTCAGAATCGTCCAACGCGAACGGGGCGAGCACGGCGGCGACGACCAGTACCAGGGCCGTTGCCTTGATGAGCGCATCCATAGGTGAGAATCGGAGGGTGCGGATTTAAGGGAAACGCAGGCCCTCCGAGTCATACTCGGAGGGGGTCTGCGGTCAGTGGTTTCAAGGCCTCCTATCGACGGGGGCCCATGGGCATCAGGCCGCATCCGGCACGGGCGCGGGGGCGGCCGCAGGAGGTTCTGCGGACCTCAGGCACCTCATGGCGTTGAGGATGGCCAGGATGGAGACCCCCACGTCGCCGAAGACGGCAAGCCACATGTCCGCATGGCCCGCGAGGGTCAGGACCATTATCCCGAACTTCACCGCCAGCGCGAAGACGATGTTCTGGACGACTATGCGGTTGACCCTCCTGGCCAATCCGATGCATGCCGGGATCCTCGAAGGCGCGTCGTCCATTATGACCACGTCCGCCGCCTCGATCGCCGCATCCGACCCGAGCGCGCCCATGGCGATGCCGATGTCGGCCCTGGCGAGGGACGGCGCGTCGTTGATGCCGTCCCCCACGAACGCGACCTTGCGTCCGGGAGGGCATTCGGACATTATGCGCTCGAGCTCGTCCGTCTTGTCCCCGGGCAGGAGCTCGCATCTGACCTCGTCTATCCCGACCAGGGATCCGATGTCCAGGCAGATCCTCGAGGAGTCACCGGAAAGCATCACCGTACGCTCCACAGCCATGTCCTTGAGGCGGGACACGGCCTCGCGGGAGTCCTCCTTGACGACGTCGGAGACGACGATGTGTCCGAGGTACCTTCCGTCGCGGGCTACGTGGACGTTGGTCCCGGCCACCTCCTCGTCGCAGTATCCGATGCCGTGGCTCTCCATCAGACGATGGTTACCTACCAGCACATCGGACCCGTCGATCCTGGCACGGATGCCCATCCCGGCCACCTCCTCCGCGGATTCCACCGATGACGTGTCCACGGAACCGCTGCCGGCCCTACGGATGGAGGCGGAGATCGGGTGGTTGGAGGCGGATTCGGCGGCCGCCGCGACGTCTATCAACATTCTGTCGTCGGATCCCACGGGATGGACCTTGGAGATCTCGAAGCGGCCCTGGGTGAGGGTGCCGGTCTTGTCGAACACCACGGAGTGGACCTTGGAGAGCGCCTCCAGGTAGTTGGCCCCCTTGATCAGGACGCCCATCCTGGATGCGGCCCCGATCCCGCAGAAGTAGCTCAGCGGCACGGAGATCACCAGGGCGCAGGGGCATGAGACCACCAGGAAAGTGAGTGCGCGGTACACCCAGGTCACCAGGTCCTGACCGAACAGCGGGGGAACCACCGCGATGATGACGGCGGCGGCCACGACAGCCGGCGTGTAGTACCTGGCGAACCTCGTGATGAACCTCTCTGCGGGGGCTTTCCGCGAGACCGAGTCCTCCACGAGCTCCAGGACCTTGGCTACGGTGGAGTCCTCGTACTCCCTGGTGACCCGGACGGTGAGCTTCGCGGACAGGTTGACGGTCCCCGATACGACCTCATCACCGGGGGCGACATCCCTCGGCACGGACTCCCCCGTGAGGGCCTTCGTGTCCAGGGAGGAGCATCCCTCCAGGATGGTCCCGTCCAGCGGGACCCTCTCGCCGGCGAGGACCTCTATGGTCTCTCCGACGGACACCTCCTCGGGATCAACGGTCTCGGCTTTCCCGTCCCTGATGACGCGGGCGGATTCGGGCTGGATGTCCATCAGGTCAGAGATGGACTTCCTGGTGCGGTTGACGGCGCGGTCCTCGAACCACTCCCCCACCTGATAGAACAGCATGACGGCGGCCGCCTCGGGATACATATGTATGGCGAAGGCCCCGAGGGTGGCGACGGACATCAGGAAGTTCTCGTCGAGGAAGTTCCCGTGTCCGATGTTGCGAACGGCTTTGAGGAGCACGTCGTAGCCTATGATCAGATACGAGGCGCCGAGGACCGCCAGTTCCATCCATCCGGGCGAATCGGCGGCGTAGTGAAGGACCAGGCCCACTGCGAAGAGGACGCCCCCTCCGATGAGTCTCTTCTCAATCGTGCGCATCGGGATCACTTGAGCCTTCTCACGACGACCTCGGCTTCGATCCTCTTGGCGATCCTGGAGGCCTCCTCGATTATGCGGTCCATCTCGGAATCCGGAGCCTGGATGGTCAGCTTCTGGGTCATGAACGAGAGGTTGGCCTCTTCGACACCATCGATCTTCTGTACGGCGTTCTCTATCTTCGCCGCGCAGTTCGCGCAGCACAGGCCTTCGAGCTTGAGTACGGCTTTCATGGCTTTCTCACTTGAACAAATGAACAACTGTTCAATTATTAAACTATGCGGTATGCCGACACCGTGTGATGAAGTCGGATCACCGTCAGCGGATCTCTGCCAGCCGCTTCGCGCGTTCCCCGTCGGCGATCCTCATCTTCCTGATCAGATAGAATGCGGTTATGGCCGCCGCCACGATCACGAAGGCAGCTCCGACGAATCCGATGGAACCCACGCCGGCGGAGGAGTCTGTGACCCATCCTCCGATGAGCGAACCGCTGGCGATCCCGACATTGAATATGCCGCTGAACAACGACATCGAAATCGCGGTCCCGTCCTCGGGCGACGCGCGGAGCGTCTCGTTCTGGAATGCCACGTTGAAGCATGTGGCGAAGAGCCCCCAGAAGGCGCATACCGCCAATACGAGGAGCATCGAGACGACGGACGGTCTCAGGAGAAGGAGGCAGACCGCCGCCCCGAGCAGGGCCATGATCATGAACCTGAACCTGGTCCTGTCATAGAACTTGGTGAACAGGATGCTGCCCACGATCCCGAACGCTCCGAACACGGTCAGCGCGACGGTGGTCATCGTCTCGGAGAATCCGGCGATCTGCTGCAGGAAGGGCTCGATGTAGCTGTATCCGGTGTAGTAGCCGGTGACGTAGATGGCGAGCATAACGTAGATCCCGATGAGCACCCTGTTGCTCAGGAGGCCGGGGAGGCGTCTGAGGGTGAAGGTCCCGGGGTTCTCCAGCCTGGGGAAGACGAAGATCAGCAGCACCAGCGCGACGATCGAGACCACGGCGATGACGATGAAAGTCATCCTCCAGCCGAGCGCCAGGCCGATGATCCTCCCCAGGGGGAGTCCGGCGATCATGGCCACGGACGTACCGGTCGCCACCGCACTGAGCGCGAGCTTCTGCAGCTCTGGAGGCACGACGCGGACCGCGAGCGGGGTGGCTATGGACCAGAAGATCGAGTGAGCGACGGCGACACCGATGCGGGAGGCCATGAGCATCCCGTAGCTGCTGCTGATCCCCGACAGGATCTGGAAGAACGCGAAGAGGGCTATGGTCATCAGGAACATCCTGCGGTACTCCATCTTGCGGAGTAGAAGCATGATCGGAAGTGAGAGGATCGCCACCGCCCAGGCGTAGAACGATATGAGCAGACCCGCCTTGGACTCCGAGATGTCGAAATCGGTCGCGATGTCGGTCAGAAGACCGATCGGCATGAACTCCGACATGTTCACGATGAATACGCATATGACTATCGCGATCAGAGGAAGCCATTGTCTCGGGGTCATGCTCTCGCGGGCGGTTCCCGCGCATCGGAGAAAAATGTTTCGAGGCTACTCATACGAGCATGCCAGAGGTAGTCTGCTTCAGGCATCTGCAGGGAATCGATGAAAGGTGTATGGCCGATCAAAGCCGGGCTTGGTACAGGATTTCCATACCATCGGGCCGGCAGCGTTTCGGAAGTGATGGTCCCCACTCCCTGATTTGGGTTCGGGGACCGTGTTTGAGGGGGTCACCTGATCATCTCCTGGAGTACTGGTACTCGTACATTCTGGCAAGGGCGGAGCCCATGTCGTCGAGGTCAATCCCGAGGTAACGGATGGTTGTCTTGACGTCATCATGGCCGTAGAGCTTGGAAATCGTCTCGATCGGGATGCCGGCACGGTAGAGCGTGCGGCCGAATGTCCTCCTGAGAGTGTGATTGGAGAACTCGAATCCGGCACGGTCGCGGACCTTGTGGATAACTGCGCGGTCGAGGCTGTGACCTCTCTCGGTATAGCGTCCAGCGGAGGGGCGGTTGTCGTAGTGGCACCAGATCAGGAATTCATCGGGAACCTTCCACGAGGGGTCGAACTCGTGCATCCTGGCGATGATCTCGTTGCGTCTGGCAATCCAGCGCCTAAAGACCTCCTTGGAGTCTGGGTGGAACGGGATGCTTCTCCACTTGCCGTCCCCCTTGCCTTTCCCGCGGACGGAGACATAGCACTTGCGGGGGTCTTCGTCGAAGTGGATGTCAGTGAGGCGCAGCCTGCATACCTCCACAATCCTGAGGCCGAGGCAGAGCTCCAGGTGGATGACGACCTCCTCGAGAGGAGTCTTCTCCATGTCCATGAGCTGCTCGGCCTGCTCGTCAGAGAGCCAGTTGACGTTGGGGCGGACGTCCTGGCCGAAGTCCACGCCCATCTGCTCCACAACGTCGTTCTGGAAGTAGGCGAGGTATCTTCTCAGGATGTGCAGGTACCAGTTCTTGGTGGACACCGCGAGGTCGCGCTCCTTCCAGAGTCCCAAGAGGAACTCGATTGTTTCCTCATCGAACTCGCGGGGGTTGGTGGAGTATCCGTTCTGCTGAAGATCGCCGTTGATTTGGTAGAGGACTCCGCGGTACTTCGAGGAGGTCTCTTCCTTCGACCTCCTGTAGGTGTTGGCAATGTGCTCGTTGATGCAAGATATTCCAGAGTAGTTGCCCTTTGCCATGGTTGCCACTCACTCCAGTCCAAGGTCGTCGAAGGCCTCGGATTCCATTCTGCAGACCCTGGACTCGAATGCGAGGAACCAGGATCTCTCGCTGTCGTCGAACACCTCTAGAGGGAAGTTCCTCAGGAAGATGCCCAGTGCACTGATGTGCGCGGCTCTGTTGGTTCTTGTGAAGAGGTCGGATGTGTGATCTGGATGCGCGGTTCCAGACTCAGGAATGTGTGTGCTACCTTCATTGGCAATTACGGCAATTTGATTCATTATTGCCAATATTGCCAACCATATATTAAATTATTTGGCAACGTTGCCAATGATGGTTAAAATGGTGAAAGTCGGAGAATCCAAGTACGACAACTATGGGCGCATCACATGTAGTATCAAGATAGCCGAGCTGCTGGAGTTGGTAAAGGGCGAAGATATCGTAGAGTGGCATGTGCATAACGGGGAGGTCATCCTTAGAAAGAGGACTCGCTCTTACTATGGGTTCGATCTTGAATCTCAGGACATCCGTAACCGTTTGATATCCTATGAAGAAGACCATATGGAAGAGGCGATGGAGCAGGATCTTAATCCGGAAGAGCGTCTTCGCATGGCCGAGGAGGAATACGCCAAAGATAGGAAGGCCCGTGCGGAGAAGTTGGAAAAAGAGAAGCGTTAAAGAAATCAGTAAAAGAACATCACCAACGAAAGCACTATTCCGATAATACCTGTAGCAAAGCCAGCTATCGAATACTGCTCAATCCTTTGGAGGTGACGACGGGAATGCATCTTGCTCGTCATTCCATCCAGGGTTATCTCGCACCATTTTGCCGGTCCCGAATCGAATCCCGTTGTCACGTAGGTGCCGTCGTACTTCATGGTTCCAGAAGATGAGACCACATACGGTCTTGACCATACATGTTCGTCATAGGTCATGGGGAGATCCTTCAGTTCCAGGAATTGTTCTATCTCTCTCCGGAGTCCGAGCCAGTCTTCATACAAACAACACATTTCTGATGCTGCCTGAGTACCGTACTTTTCGCATATCTTGGGATCAGTGTACCCAGATATGTTAAAGAAGTTGTACTTGGACCATAACTGACGGTGTTTCTCTCCGAGTGAGAACACCTGACGTCTAAAATAATCCAGTTTAACCATGTCCTCTCTCGTAATGCGGTGGAGTTTGGAGACCTTCAACTGGTGTCTGATGGTTGAATGAAGGGGTTTGTTATCGGTTTGTGGAAATTTTGACATAGACTGTCAGAACCAAACGGTCTTCTCCTCTATCGGACTCTTGTCCAGATACCTGCCCGCATCGATGTCGTAGTAACCTTCCGACTGCCTGGAAGAGCCCTTCCTCTTTTTCTGGCCCATACGGATCTGCACGTTCAGGCTCATAAAGTACTTCCCGTGATTCTCGATGATTCCCGTAGAGAAGTATCTGGAATTGTCCGGATACTCGAATTTCATGTTGTTTAGCAGGAACTCTCTGAAATCGTTGCGATCGAAGATGTGGTAACAAACGATATCTCCGTCCTCCTTCACGATAATCAGACCGCCGTTGGTACCTTCGGTGCCATCCCATATCTTTGCAGCGGTCATGGATGTGGTCATCGCAACCAGCATGTCCTGAACCTTCTTTTTGTAGAACGGGTATGATTCGGATGGATTCACGCCGAATCTGTCTTTACCGTCAAGAATTCTGACGAGATCGGATATGTTCATCACACCGTTGAAGTAGGCCTCCGCGGTCATATCGGCCAGTATCTGGGGCATGCAGTAATCGATCATCAGGAGATTCTTCTCAAACGGGTCAGTTCCTTTGAACAGTATGCCTCCGTCGTCTTCCGTCTTTAATGATTCCGCACTGTGGTATTTCAGACCCAGACCCATGTCTTTGAAGGTCTTGATGCGGAGCGGATAATTGGGATAGACGAATTTGCGGTCGTGTTCTTCACCAGACGAACCGTGTGCGATTACCATTTTCATCAGCTCGGAGATTTTCTCATCGGTAACGTCTCCAGTAATCTCATAGATGATGTTTGATGCTCCGCTGCTGTTGAAAATCGTAGGCAGATGATTGCTCAAACGGGATTTGATGCTGAATCCAAGGGGTTTGTTCGATGTGTTGCGGACATCTGGCATATTCAGCCAGATGTCGGGAGTGTCTTTGCTGCTGGCCTTTAGAGCATTACGGCCTATGGATCTGAGGTAATCCGAGTAGGAACGGTCTATGTCGATTGTACCTTTAGAGCTGTGCGAGTTTCTGATGGCATCGCGAAGCCCCTCTGCGTACTTTCTGCATTCTTCACGTGAAATGCGTATCAGATGATTGCCGTTCAGATAGACATCAACGGTCTTCTTGTCCAGATTGATATCATATCTGAGAGAACCTACTTTATCTTTGGAATCCTGTTTGAAGATGACCGAACTTATGTCATGCCATACTTCCTTTATAATGTTGAGATTCCCATCGGCATCATATATACGACCCTCGGAGAGCAGACTGAGCAGAACGTACGGTTCCGACCACTCCCCCGAATTCCCCCTTGTTATCCCCATCCAAAGTCCTCCTGACTTCTTTTGCAATGGCTTCGATTACCGGGACGGTTACCGAATTGCCGAACTGTTTGTAGAGGTGGGTATCGGATAATACAAGTTTAAAGTCGTCGGGGAATCCCTGAAGTCTGGCCCATTCGCGAGGGGTCATCTTCCTGACGCCTTCGCGGTTAACTTTGCCTTTGATATGAGTAATCGGGGTAAAATCGGTAAGGCGGTCGTCGATAACTAGGTTTCTCTCCCGTCCCATGCCTCCGCAGACAAGAGCCGAGGAAACTCCGTCGAGATCTTTGATTTCATACCCGAATCCATGGCCAGCAGCCTCGTGTCTCGCTCTGTGCTTTCTGAGGGTCTCCAGATACACGTCGCTCAGATAGTATTTGACCGAAACCGGATCCTTTTCCATGATGTCAGCGATGCATGTCTTGGAGTTGGTGGGCTGAGGGAACTGGAATCCAGAACAGTCTATGTCATTCCTGAAAGCTACGATGTAGATACGCTCCCTGTTCTGAGGGACACCGTAGTCCTTGCTGTTCAGAACCTTATAAAGCGGCGTGTATCCCATATTCTTCAGAGTGTTGATGATCACGTCGAAGGTTCTCCCCTTATCATGAATCGTCAGACCCTTGACGTTCTCACAGAAAATTACCTTGGGTCTGTGGAGATCGCAGATTCTTACAACGTCGAAGAACAAAGTTCCGCGAGACATTCCTTTGTAATCATCGTTGAATCCCTGTTTTTTTCCGGCGATGGAGAATGCCTGGCAGGGAAATCCAGCAAGACAGATATCAAAGTCGGGAACGTCCTTCTCGTCGATCTTGGTGATGTCTCCGTTGATCTCTTCGGGAGTATCGAAGTTGGCCTTGTAGGTTTGCTGCGCGTAGGAATCCCATTCGCTGGCGAAGACTGTTTCGATTTCGTCGCCGAAGGCTCTGTCGAATCCCATGCGGATTCCGCCTATCCCTGCGAAGAGGTCTATGGACTTGAATTTGGCCGTCATCTTTCTCTCACCACCTTTTCTATCCTATCCGCGCAGCCTGAGAGATTCTTCTGGATTTCCTTTCCCCAGAATCTCAGGACAATCCAACCCTGTTCTTCCAGTAGCTGGTTCACTTCTAAATCTCTTTGTATGTTCTTCTCAATCTTGGGAATCCAGAACTCTCTGCGGGTTTTGATATCGTTCTTACGATGTTCCCAATCGTAACCATGCCAGAATTCGCTGTCACAGAATACGGCAATCTTCTTTCCAATGAATGCGATGTCTGGTTTACCTGGGATGTTTTTAACATTCTTACGATAACGGAGTCCACGAGACCAGAGCTCTTTTCTGAGTTCCACTTCAATTTTGGTGTCCTTGCAACGGATACGAGACATATTGTAATGGATCTGTTCAGGAGTTTTCTGCACAGACTACAGAAGTGTTAGACCGGTTTATAGTTGCCGGTCTTATCTAAAAAAACGTCCAATAAATTTTCATCCTTCCGGACATCAATCAGCTTGTTTTCTGTGTTGAGTTCAATGGTCATGTCTTTTTCAAGAGAGTCGAGACTATCTATCGAGGCAATGATGACCTGATGATGGGAGTACAGTTTGGGGAATATGTTTACCATTTCGCTGAGATTTGTATCATCCACTTCACCTGAAGGGGAGTCTATTATTAGTGGAAGTGTGAGTTTTTCAACTTCTTCAATCAATGAAGCATAAGCCAATCTATATGAAAGTATGACCTTTCTGTACTTTGTACCCGAGAACCCTTTTAATTTTTCTATTTTGCAAAGAGGTCTGGAAGCATTTTGTATGTATTGTGAGACATTAAGTTCGTCAGCATTTCTCAATATTAGTGAATCTAATTTAGTTGTAATTTTTGTTTTATCTTGAGCTGATTCAATTTGTTTATTTAAAATCGATAATCTGTTTTTCATTAAGTTAATGGAAGATTGAATTTTTTCAGAATCGATATTGATTTTAGAAATTGGTATTATAGAGTAAGCTTCTATAATTTCATCAGACTTTTTTTCATCCAATAATTTGTTTAATTCGGATTCAGTCTTGATCATTTTTTCAGTTATTTTAGAAATCGACATCCGGGTTACTTCAAGACGAGCTTCAAGGAAACTCATATTATCTGGACATGTTACGATCATGTCATGGGTCAATGGAATAATCTCGCCACCAACTTTTATAACCAATTTCATTTGATCAATATAATCAATGAATTTTTTATTATCCTTTATTGATTCTTTGATACGTTTTTCTTCTTTTTTTAACGATCTCAATTGGATATTTAGAGAATCCAAAGATGTCTGTACAGATTCAATTTCAGAAAGGTTGATTCTTTTTTTATCAAAGTCATCGATTGTTCTCTGTCTGTCCGATAACGTAAGTAGTTGTTTATACCTCTCAAGTTCTCTGCTGAGTTTATTTTTTTCAATAATTAAAGATTCAACATCGTCCTTGGCTATTGAATTAAGGAACGATTCAATCTGAAATTCATTTGAACCTATTACCTTTCCGCGATTAAGTAGAGTCCAGCCACGTTCCTGGTCTATATACATGGCTCCAAGAATTGACTCTAAAAGTTGCTTGTTATCGGAGTTAAAGATTTTCGATCTTGCTGCCATCAACTCGCGTGGAGTGCGATAGTATGTCTTTTCATTAAATTCCTCAACAGAGATGTCAGATTCATGTCTATTGATGATAATTGTTCTATCTCCATGAATAACTGTTATAGTGACGAAACATTGTTCCATGTGAAGTTTTTCTAAGTTTGGAATTGTGAATCCAAGTCCATATAAAATAAAACGAAGCAACGTTGTTTTGCCGTATGAGTTATTGTGACTGTGAATTAAATTAATGCCTGGGTGAAATGTAAACTCCTTTTTGTTTGGGGGTTCTTCAATGCATATATGTTTAATCCACAATTCCCGCCACGCCCTTTATGTCTTCAATTATATATCTCAGAGTCAATATTTTTGACAATATTATAATTGTCAAGGCCTTCAAAGTTTCAAAGTCTATAGTATCTGAATCAAATTCAGAAGAATAGTGTTTCCAGTTTGTCGTAACAAAATCCTGTACTGTTTCAGCAGTGATGGAGCGGTCTTTACACCACTCCTTGTAATCGTACAATATTGCTGTTGTATACTGTATACGTTCAACATAAATTGAGATAAGTTCCTCATATTTCGATTCAACTTCGTATCTCAAGGCAGGATCTAAGTGATCAAAACCTGGATCAACCGTAGACATTAGATAATCAATCAGAATCCAGATAATATTATGTTTTGATATCTGTGCAGATAAATCTCTGTTATTCTTATTATAGCTGATAATATCCATAAAAAGAGACATTATCTTCTCTTCATCAAACCGAAATCTGTTACCCAATTTATTGAGGAAACGATTGATGTTTTGGTAAACAACGCTATTTGTATGCTGGAGGTCCGATTCTTGAAAGGCTATTATACGGATAGATAATTTAGAGCGATCTAGAAGCAGTTGCTTTGTCTCAATTATCGAATCAATTATGTTTTTACTGTCCTGGGATAGATTTGAGTAATCAATGCAATAATCATGGTGACCAAAATCTACGGACGGTGTTTTAGGACCGAATGGTAAGATGATATTGGTAGTGTAGACAAGACCGCTACATTTTTCAGAATCAGCTAAAGATAGCGTGCGCAGTGCGTCTTGAAAAATGGATTTGGCTTTGGTTTTTTGGAGATCTTTCGAACAGTATTTTGATTGTGAATATATAAACGACCCATCATTAAGCTCGAATTCAATATCTTCTTTTTGACCTTCGACCCTGAATGATTTGACATCTTTGATGTGATCAAAAAATAATACAATAGCAGAGCAATCCTGAAATAAGAATCCATTTTGGACGGGGGTGGCATTGCTCATCAATACAGGGAATGTAACAATAGTTCATACTTTTAACTCACGTTCTCTCCATCAAGTCGGGACGTCGCTGCGCTCCGTCCTGGGGGCCTACGCTGACGCTCCGGCCCCTGTGCCCTCGCTCCGCTCGGGCACGGTCGCCGCTTCGCGGCTCCATGGCGTGCGGGCGCGCCCCCTGCCATGCGGCTGTGGGGGCGCCTGCCCGCCCGCTTGGGACAGCAGGAGGTAGAGAAGACCAGATGTATGATCGTGGGGCGTCCGGGCAGAAGGGGTGGGACGGACGGAGCGCAGCCTGACGGCTATGTATGATAGAGGCAATCCAAAAAAGGAATCAGAGATAGGGTAACGGATTGGTGTCGGAGGTCTTTGGTGTGGATCTGAAAGGGCGTAGCATCTTTCTGGCATTCCACATGACGATCTTCTCATAGACGAACGAGGGAATCGTTCTCATGAACGTCCATCTAGATTCTACCGTATCGTCTTTATCGATGCTCTCGGCAGGCAGCATGCCTAGGAACTCCTTGACCTTCCTCCCGTATGTTATGTCCCTCAGGCTGTAGGACTTGTTGCAGAGATGTCCCCAGAGAGATATGCGGAGGCTCTTGGTGCTGCATTCGGAGATCGAATCGAGGCCCTCGAGCTCCCTGCCATGGTCGTCTGTCAGGGACTTCGTGAGATACTTGTATGCGTAGCTGACGGCATCCTTGCGATTCTTGAAGCGGTATCCCTTCACGATGCCCTGCACGTCTATGAATCCGTACTTCCAGATGGGATTCAGAGAGATCGCATCGGCGTGGCGAATTCTGGACAGTCTGCGGAGTGCAGGATCCTTGCCGATGCGTCTGAGCGTGCGAGGATCGGAGATGCGCCATGACTGACCTCCCTTGCCACGATGGAGTCTGACTGTCGTCGGATTGTCGAGGAGAACAATCAGATGCGGCGCAGGATAGCCGTCCTCCTGGGCTTCCTTGACGGTGATCTTGCACAGGGGTCCGAATATGTCCCGAAGGTTGGCCGTCAGGTTGTTCAGTACCCCTGTCTTGAGGTTGGACTCGGGAATCTCCGTGGACGAGAGCATACCCCACGCCTCCTCCATAGTGTACCTCTTCTTGTCGAAGGTCACAGTGATCAGCAGAGCGCAGGTCTCCCGGACGTTTGGGTTGCTACCGATTTGGCGGTCCAGCTCCTTGGTTCTGAATGCCTCCAGAAACAAATCGCGCTGCCTTGCCTTCTTCATCGCATACTGACGGTTTCCACGACGGCAGACGGGGCTGTAGACCTTCTCTCTGGTTTTCATGTCCTGGAAGACTATCATCTGCTCGTCGCGTAACCAGTCCAGAAATCTCTGCTGGTGTCTGCGGTTCTTCAGGTGGATCCTCCCATTGGCGAGGTCGGAACGGAGCTCCTTGCGGTCGTAGCGCCATTCGCCGAACCAGTCCCCGGAGAAGCTCGGTTTGCGGGACTTAGCTGGATTCGTAGAGGATGGATACGGGGCGGGGGTATCGGAAGCATAAACGGTTAAGCGGTCGGATGGACTGGTTAAGTTCCCAAATTTTTGGAATGATGGATAAGGATGGTCCCCACTCCCTGATTTGATCGCAGAAGGAAATCGTTTGAGAGGGGGCTCTGCCCCTCAGATCTTGGAGATGAGGTCCCTGAGGACTGCCTCGGGGTCCTTGGCCTTGACGACCCCGGACGCCAGGAGCACGCCGTGGGCTCCGAGGTCCATGGCGGTGCGCACGTCGTCTCCGGTCTTCACGCCGGCGCCGCAGTAGACCGCAATCTCCGGGTCGACGGCGATGACCGCGTCGACGGTGCCGGAGACGATGGCCGGGTCCGCGGTGGTGACCGACACGTCCCCTCCGATGAGTCCGGGTGGCTCCACGGCGATCATGGCGGGATGGAACTCGGCCATGGACGCCGCCTCGGCGGTGTCCTCCGCGCAGACGCAGACGTCGAGTCCGACGTCCCTGCACATCTCGACGGCCCTACCGACGTCCTCGCGGGGCATGCGGTGCTCCGAATGGTTCACCAGCGTCCCCCTCACGTCGGTGCAGTGGAGCATCGACGGGGTGACGTAACCGGTGCCGGGGCCGGGAGGGAGGGGGTCCACGCTCTGGGCGTAGACCGGAATCTCCAGCATCCTGGCCACCACGCCGAGGGAGAGGTGCGGAGGGCACACCGCCATCGGCACCCCGTTCTCGGTCGAGACCTTCTGTATCAGCCTGGAGAGGCGGACGGCGCGGTCGCCCTCCACCTCCCTGTAGGCCTTGAAGTTCACTATGATGACCGGATGCTTCATCAGAGGTCCTCGAAGCGGGAGGTCAGGTCCTTGAGCACGGCGGGCCTGGAGGTGTACTCCATCTCCTCGGGACCGAGGATGGAGGGCATGAACGGGCCCTGGCTCCTGATGAACTTGCTCGCCCTGACGGCGTTCTGCCTGGCCAGGTCGAAGGTGTCGCTCTTGAAGAAGTCCACCGGGATGTGCTCTCCGCCCTTGGCGCCCATGGGCTCGAGTCCCTGGAACTTGCCCTCGTTGAGCTGGAATCCGAGGCAGCAGATTCTCGGGGGTCCGTCGAAGTAGACGGGGTCGGAGTCCTCGGGGCTGCAGGGGTAGAACGCACCGTAGTGGGATCCCCTCATCCAGCCGGCGACGAGCATGGTGTTGACGAAGGGCTGGGTGTACTCGCCGACGGACGGGAGTCCGGACTGGCAGCGGCAGATGCAGACGGGGTCGTCTTTGCCGATGTACTTGCCGGCGGTGAGGTTGAGCTTGTCGGTGGAGACGACGCACGCGGGGCCGATGCCGGCGCGGGAGGTGATCCTCTTGATGGCGTACCTAGAGGTGTCGCCCAGGAGGGAGAGGATGCTCAGGGTCTCCTCGGGGGAGGACATGGTGACCTTCTTGTGGCCGATGACGTCCTGGATCTCGACGTCGAATCCCTGCTTGGCGCGGGCGTCGATGACGAGTCCGGTGGTGGTGAACGGGTCCAGGAAGATCCTGCACAGGGGCAGGGTGTACGCGGAGGGCTCGGTCTTGTCGGCCATGAAGAAGAGCATGGGCTCGGAGCCGCGCTCCTCGAAGGTCATCTCGGCGGATCCGGGTCCGGCTCCCTTGACGTTGCCGGAGAAGGCGTCGGTCAGGATGTCCTGTCCGGCGGCGTAGAGCTTCATGGACTTGGCGATGCTGGCGGCCTTCTGGAAGCACTCCCAGGCGGCGCCGTGGACGTCCTTGTTGCCCTCGCCCTTGTAGTGGGACATGAACAGGTTGATGTCGTCGCCGACGCGGGTGACGTAGAAGTCCTCGATGGTCCCGGCCTTCTGAGCGTCCTTCAGGATGTCCCTGGCGGCCTGGAGCATCTCGGGGTGGGGTCTCGAGTGTCCGACGACGGATCCGACGTCGGCCTTGATTACCGAAACAGTGACTTTTTCAGCAGACATGAGTGAACACCATATCCTCTTTGGTCCCCCTAACCAGGAGGGCCATATTAAAGGCTGGGGTGGTCGGCACGTGTGCCAGGGAGGGAACTGGCCCCGTTTTATAACGCGCACGTGCATGTACACACATGAAGTGCGGCGTCTGCGGTAAGGAGACCGACGAGGGATCGGGATACTGCAGCCATTGCGGCAGCCCTCTGCCCGCGAAGAGAAGGTTCGTCCCCGTATCGAAGCGCGAATGGGCCCTGGTGGTCGTGGCGGTCGCATTCATGCTGTTCGCGGCCGTCGGCCTCGCCATCGCCCTGGGGGGAGACGACGATCCGGAGTATCCGAGGCAGGTGTGGCTCAGCGACGACATCGTCGCATTCGGACCGTTCACGGACGGGAGATTCGATACCACCGTGACCGATAATGGGCGTATGGAGGTTTTCTTCACCGATATCGTCAACGGTGATATATCCTCTACATGGGAGCTCCTGGATCCGTCCGGCGTGTCCGACTCCTGGTGGGAGATGGGCCCCGTCACGCGCATCGGGATAGACGATCTCCCATCGGGGATGTACATCCTCACTGTGACCAATGGCGGGCAGGAGACGTCGGGGACGTTCGTGATACTGCCGTCTCCCGATGCCGGCGGGGATGCATGATTATGTATCGATGCACGGATGCGGGTCGCATGGCAGACAAGATGACTCTGGTGCTCCTCCGCCACGGGGAGAGCGTCTGGAACAAGGAGAACCTGTTCACCGGATGGACCGATGTGGACCTTTCCGACAAGGGCAGGGAGGAGGCCCGCGCCGCGGGCAGGCTGATGCTCGCCGAGGGCCTGGACTTCGACGTCTGCTACACGTCCTATCTGAAGAGGGCCATCCACACGCTCAACCTGGCGCTGGAGGAGATAGACCGCGAGTGGCTCCCCGTCGTCAAGGCATGGCAGCTCAACGAGCGCCACTACGGCGCCCTCCAGGGCCTGAACAAGGCGGAGACCGCCAAGAAGTACGGCGAGGAGCAGGTGCTCGTCTGGAGGAGGTCCTATGCCACTCCTCCGCCGGAGCTCGACCCCGAGGACGAGAGGAACCCCGCGAAGCAGGCCATGTTCAGGACCGTCCCCAAGGACGACCTCCCGCTCACCGAGAGCCTCAAGGAGACCGTCGCCAGGGCTGTGCCGTATTTCGAGAGGGAGATCATGCCCAGGATGATGAAGGGCCAGAGGGTTCTCATCGCCGCCCACGGCAACTCGCTCAGGGCACTCGTCAAGGGCTTCGACGGGCTCTCCGACGACGAGATCGTAGGTGTCAACATCCCAACCGGGGTGCCGCTCGTCTACGAGTTCGACGAGGAGTTCAACGTCCTGTCCAAGAGATACCTCGGGGACCAGGATGCGGTGGCCGCGAAGATGAACGCGGTGGCCAACCAGGGCAAGTCCAAGTGAATCGACTTCCGGGAGGTGTGATACCTCCCGGAACGTATCCTTGCAAACCAGTTCCGATCCCTCATCCCCCTTGTATCAACCCATAAATAGAGTACGGCCATCCCTCGCGCAATGGCAGTAATCAAGGATTCAGGAAACATCGCCGTCTCCGACGGCGAGGTCACCGTCAACGGCTGGGTCCAGGACATCAGGAACCTCGGAGGGATCTCCTTCCTGACGCTCCGCGACAGGCACGGGACCATCCAGGTCACCATGCCCAAGAAGAAGATCGAGCCCGGGCTCTTCGAGCTCCTCACCAAGCTCTCCAGGGAGACCGTCGTCTCGATCACCGGAGACGTGAAGGAGAGCAACCAGACCGCCCTGGGTCTGGAGCTCATCCCGAAGGCCGCCGAGGTCGTCTCCGAGGCGGGCACCCCGCTCCCCATGGGCGTCATCGACAAGGTCAACGTGGAGATGGACACCCGCCTCAACCACAGGTTCATGGACCTCCGCAAGCCCGAGGTCCGTGCGCTCTTCGAGCTGAAGTCCCTCATGTACGACCTCATCGAGGAGGCCGTCCGCGAGGCCGACTTCGTGCGCATCAACACCCCCAAGATCTCCGCCGCCGGGGCGGAGGGCGGAGCCGAGCTGTTCAGGGTCCAGTACTTCGACAGGCCCGCGTACCTGTCCCAGTCCCCCCAGCTCTACAAGCAGATCCTCATGTCCACCGGCCTCGACCGCGTGTACGAGATCGCCCCCGCCTTCCGCGCGGAGCAGTCCAACACCACCCGCCACGTCACCGAGTTCATCTCCTTCGACGGCGAGATGTCCTGGATCTCGAACATGGAGGACGTGATGAGGACCCTCGAGGGCATCATCGACTACGTCCTCAGGGGACTGAAGGAGAGGGGCGCCAAGCTCCTGGAGACCATCGGCAGGGAGATCAACGTCCCTCCCAGGCCCTACCCCATCCTGACCTACAGCGAGTGCCTGAAGATGGTCCAGGACGCCGGACTCCCCCTGAAGGAGGGCGACGACCTTGGGACCGAGGGCGAGAGGATCGTCGGAGAGGTCATGTCCCAGCGCGGCAACGACCTCTACTTCATCGCCGAGTACCCCGAGGAGGCCAAGCCCTTCTACATCATGGAGAAGGATGGAACCCCCTACTCGTTCTCCTTCGACCTCGACTACAGGGGACAGGAGATCTCCTCCGGAGGACAGAGGGAGCACAGGTACGATGTCCTCGTCGCGAGGATGCAGAAGAAGGGTCTGGACCCCGAGGACTTCGAGTTCTACCTCGAGGCCTTCAGGTACGGCATGCCCCCGCACGGAGGATGGGGCATCGGCATCGAGAGGTTCCTCGTGAAGATGCTGGACCTGCCCAACATCAGGGAGGCCATCCTGTTCCCCAGGGACCCCAGCAGACTGGAGCCTTGAGACCGGACAAACAAGAGGGGTTCATCCCCTCATCAACCCCTTTCCACCGATCCCCGTCTCCGACCCATGTATCTCCGACCGGTTGGCGGTACATCGGCCGATTCGTTTTAGGAATCCCATAATTTTATATCGGGGACACCGATGGGCGGTCATGCGCGTAACCACCAACGGCGTCTCACTGTACTACGAGGTCCGCGGCAGGAAGGGCCCTGCACTCATCATGCTCCACGGCAACGGCGAGGACCACAGGATCTTCGACCGTGCCGTCGCCTACCTCGAGCAGGTCTTCACCGTGTACCTGGTGGATTCCCGCGGACACGGCGAGAGCTCCCCAGTCAGGGAGTACCACTATCAGGACATGGTGGACGACCTGTCCGAGTTCATAAGGAAGCTCAAGCTCGAGAGGCCTGCGGTCTGCGGGTTCAGCGACGGGGCGATAGTGGCCATCATGTACGCGTCCCAGAATCCCGGGTCGCTCTCGCATCTGATCGCCTGTGGGGCCAACACACGCCCGGAGACCCTCGGCGGCTTCAGGATGGCCATCGACAGGATGGGGGACATCGACAGGAAGGACCCGAAGATCCGCATGATGCTCACCGAGCCCGACATCACCGCAGAGGACCTTGCCAGGATCGACGTCCCCACCATGGTCGTCGCCGGGTCCAGGGACTGCGTGAAGAGGAGTGACACGGAGTTCATCGCCTCCAGCATCCCCGGTGCGGAGCTAGTGATCATGAAGCGCGCCGACCACTCCAGCTACATAGTCCACAGCACCAGGATCGTGGATGCGATCTTCAAGGCCATGGGCGTGGACACGTCCGACGTCAGGTTCGTGGACGAGTTCTGACGGCGGGGGTTTTCGCTGTCTCGTGGGGGTTTTCGGCCACCCCCTGATTCGCCTTATATACGGTGCCGTGAATCGAGTGCCGATAAGATGACCGCACCCGGCGATGTGTACGAACGCGAGCTCAAGGCCCTGCTGGCCGGCGACGAGAAGGCTGTCGCGAAGATGGTCAAGACATGCAACGCCATGGAGACGGCGGCCTACAACTCGATGCTTCAGGAGCCCTTCCTCGTTATCCGCGCCGCCGGGTCTCTAGGGGTGGACCTCGTCGCTCTCCGCTGGGACTTCTCGTTCCCCATAGAGGTCAAGAGCTCCTCCGACCCCGTCATGCACTTCAGCAAGAGCCAGAGGCTGGTGGAGCAGGCGGACACGATGCTGGGCGAGTGCAACCGCTGCCATCTGGTCCCGATCTACGCCTACCGCCTCAAGGGTTTCAGGGGGGATCCTTGGAGGGTCTTCACAATTCCGAGCGACCACGAGTACAAGGGCAGGCACTCCACGCTGCACAGGAGGCTGCCGAAGCTCGAGGTCTCCAACAGCGGGAACTACATAATGAGATGGGAGGACGGCATGAAGCTGTCCGACTTCCTCCTGTACACCGGCATGTCCGATTACCACAGCACGGACTGAGTGGAACCGCCGTCAGAACTCATAGGGCTCATCACTGGTCAGCCTCGGTCAATCATCATCCGGTTCCGGTTCCGGATGATCGATGCGTCCGGTGTAGTTATCGCTTTTGGAGAAGTGCGGCCGCTTTGGTCTTTTGCCCCGCGGCGTGAACACGGGACGGATT
>CALUHR010000002.1 GCA_944320495.1 Candidatus Methanomethylophilaceae archaeon | reverse complement strand
ATACAAAGTAGCATTCCGCAGGAGAAGAGAGAACCGCACCGACTACTACGCCCGCCGCAGGCTCCTCACGAGCCAGGAGGCCAGGGCCGTCGTCAGGAGGTCCAACAAGAACATCACCGTCCAGATGGCCGAGTTCGGCATGGAGGGGGACAAGGTCCTCGTCGCCGCCAGCACCAAAGAGCTGAAGGCCATGGGCTGGAACCACTCCTGCTCGTCCATACCCGCCGCATACCTGGTCGGGTACCTGGCCGGGAAGAGGGCCGTCGCCGCCGGCATCGAGTACGCTGTGCTCGACATCGGCATGCAGAAGGTCCAGCACGGCGGAGTCCTCTTCGCCACCGTCGCCGGCATGTGCGATGCCGGCCTCGAGGTTCCCCACGGCGAGGACGTCCTCCCCGACGAAGACAGGATCCTCGGGAAGCACATCGACGAAGGGATCGAGGCTGACCTGAACAGCCTCAAAGAGAAGATGGAGGCTGAGTGAAATGGCTGACTGGGTACCCAAGACAAGGCTCGGGCAGATGGTCCTCAACGGAGAGAGCACGACCATGAGCGACGCCCTCGCCACCAAGCTGCCCCTCCGTGAGCCCGAGATCGTGGACATCCTCCTGCCTGACCTCAAGGACGAGGTCATCGACCTCAACATGGTCCAGAGGATGACCGACTCCGGAAGGAGGGTCAGGTTCGCGGTCACCTGCATCGTCGGAAACGGCGACGGGTTCATCGGAATCGGCAGGGCCAAAGGCAAGGAGGTCGGACCTTCTATCAAGAAGGCCATCGACAACGCCAAGCTGAACATGATCGAGATCAAGAGGGGCTGCGGCTCCTGGCAGTGCGGATGCGGACAGGCCCACAGCCTTCCGTTCGAGGTCGTCGGATCCACCGGATCCGTCACCGTCACGCTCAAACCGGCACCCAGGGGTGTCTCCCTGGCCGTCGGCGATGTCGCCAAGAGCCTGCTGACCCTCGCCGGAGTCCACGACGCGTGGGGATTCGCCAGGGGCAACACGAAGACCAAGGTCAACTACGCGATGGCCACCTTCGACGCCCTGAGGATGACCTCACGCATGAGGGTCACCGAGGAGCAGGCCAAGGACCTGAACATCGTTTCCGGTCCCACCGGTGTCAGCTACGCCGAGTCCGAGCAGGAGGAGGAGTGAGCATGGCGTACGCAGTCATCCGCGTCCGCGGAATTCCGGACGTCAACTACGACATCGAGCACACCATGGGCCTCCTGGGCCTCACCAGGGTCAACCACTGCGTGGTCGTCCCCGAGAACGCATCCACCAAGGGGATGCTCCAGAAGGTCAAGGACTACTGCACCTGGGGAGAGGTCGACCAGGAGACCCTCGCCGCCATGATCCGCGCCCGCGGACGTGTGGCCGGCGACGACTCCGTCACCGACGACTACCTCAAGGAGAACTCCGAGTTCGCCACCGTCGAGGACATGGCGAAAGCGATCATCGAGAACGACTACAAGATGAAGGACGTCGAGGGCGCCAAGCCCGTCTTCCGCCTCCACCCGCCCGTGAAGGGATACGAGGGCAACAAGCGCTCGTTCCAGAACGGCGGTGCCCTGGGATACAGGGGAGCGGAGATCAACGCCCTCATCAACAGGATGCTGTGAGGTGCGAGGAATGCCAAGCAGAACCAAGAAGTTCAGGGGCTACAGGACCCACGGCCGCGGCAAGAAATCCGGCCGCGGTGCCGGTATCATCGGCGGTCACGGACAGGCCGGACTGGGCAAGACCGGTAAGATCGGGATGCTCAAGTACGACAGGGACCACTACGGCCGCCACGGGTTCAAGAGACCCCAGTGCATGGTGCAGGCCAACCGCACCATCAACGTGGGCGAACTCTCCGAGCAGATCGAGAGGTTCGTTTCCATGGGCTTCGCCAAGAAGGAGGGGGAGGCGTACACCGTCGACCTCTCCCAGGCGGGCATCGACAAGCTCCTCGGCAACGGGAGCATCGACATCGCGGTAAACGTCACGGTCGCCGAGGCGTCCGAGAAGGCCCGCGAGAAGATCTCCGGTGCCGGGGGTTCGATCGCTGAAGCAGCCGCTGAGTGAGATCACTGTCGGGAGTGTAGATAGGGATGGAAGAGACACCGAGCCTGTTGTACAAGGTAAAACCCTTGAGCGACAGGCTACCCTCCGTCAAACGTCCTGAGGGGCACGTGCACTTCAGGACTAAGATGATGTGGGTCATCATCATATTGGTCCTCTACTTCGTGATGACCAATGTGTACCTGTACGGCTTGGACCAGTCCGAGTCGCTGGACATATTCGCACAGTATAGGACCATCATGGCAGGAGCTTCCGGTTCCATACTGCAACTCGGCATCGGGCCGATCGTAACGGCTTCCATCATCATGCAGCTGTTCGTCGGCGCGAAGATCATCAAACTCGACCTCACAAGGCGCGAGGACAAGGCCTGCTATCAGTCGGTGCTCAAGCTGCTCGTCATCGTCATGATCCTCTTCGAGGCTATCCCCCAGGTATTCGGATACCTGGTCCCCTCGGACGGAGCCGTCGATGCACTGGGCAGCGCGGGCGCCAAGATACTGCTGATCGTCCAGCTGTTCGCAGGATCGTACATCCTGTTCATGATGGACGAGGTGGTGTCCAAATGGGGAATCGGCAGCGGAATATCGCTGTTCATCGCTGCTGGCGTGGCCCAGTCGCTGTTCACGGGAGCCCTCAACTGGTATCCCGTGGACACGTCTGCGGCCATGAGCCTCAGCAACCCCCCTGCGGGTACCATCCCGATGGCGCTGTACTACGTGTTCAACGCATCCCCGGACCAGTGGGCCGGAGGCTACTACGAGCAGGTGTTCCTGAACAACAACAACCCGATGATCGCCCTGGTGGGAACCATAGCGATCTTCCTGGTCGTCGCGTATCTGGAATCCTCCCGTATCGAGCTGCCGCTGGCACATGGCAACGCCAGGGGTGCGAGGGGTCGCTACCCGATCAAGCTGATGTACGCGAGCAACATCCCGGTCATCCTGATGTCCTCGCTGCTCGCCATCGTCAGCATGACCGCGCTGCTGCTCTTCAGCAACGACTTCCTCAGCCAGATCCCCCTGCTCGGAGGAAATGCCAGCATCGGCTACTTCGAGGACGGGTCGACCACGGCCGCGGGAGGTATAGCGTGGTACCTGTCGGCGCCCACCGGACTGAACAGCTGGCTCATGCCCATACTCGATCCGTCGTACTACGGCAACGGACACAACGCGATACAGAACCTGGCTCACGTGGCCATCTACTTCACGGTGATGGTCATGGGATCCATCATGTTCGCCAAGTTCTGGGTGGACACCACCAACCTCGGTCCGGAATCGGTGGCCAACCAGATCCAGCGCAGCGGCATGCAGATCCCCGGATTCAGGCGCGACCCCCGCGTCCTCAAGAGGGTGCTGGAGAGGTACATCCCCACCATCACCATCATGTCTGGAGCGATGGTCGGTGCACTGGCCGCGGGAGCCGACATGATCGGAACCACGGGTAACGCGAGCGGTACAGGAGTGCTGCTGTGCGTGGGAATCATCATCCACCTCTATGAGGCCATGGGCCGCGAGCAGATGATGGAGATGAACCCGGTGATGCGCGGATTCTTCGGAAACGGAGAGTGATCGAGTGCCCAACCCAGGCAGTCCACAGAGCATGCAGCAGGTCCAGAACCAGGCCCCGCCGATGTCGTCCAAGACGATGATCGGCATGATGCTGGTCCTGGTCATCATGATGGTCGTCATGATGTTCAGGGCCCAGATCGGCCAGGCCCTGGACTTCGTGTTCAGGTACATCGCCTTCGACGGACAGTATCCGGTCCTGACGCTGATAATCGCCGGCCTGATCATGATTACGGTCAGCACCATCGTCAGGAGCCTGATGACGGATCCGATCAAGATGGCCAGGAACCAGCAGATCCAGAGCGACTTCAACAGGGAGTTCCGCCAGGCAAGGGTGGAGAACAACCTGTTCAAGATGAAGAAGCTCCAGGAGATGCAGCCGCAGATCATGGCTATGTCCATGGAGGCCAGCACGCAGCAGATGAAGACCATGCCCATAACCATGATCTTCCTGCTCCCCGTGTACGCCTGGGTATGGTACTTCCTGCTGGCGGACCCCGCCCTGGGGAACGGAGTGGACCCCGTCTACTTCTCCCTGGAGAACCCTCCGCTGGCGGACATCCCCTGGTCCATGGGCTACGACCTGAACACCTATCTGCTCGGGTTCATGCCCTCATGGATCATCATCTACACCATGGTGAGCATGCCGATCGGACAGATCGAGAACAGGCTGATCAGGTTCATCTTCCTGAGGAAGCACCTCAGGCAGCTGGACCTCGAGGTCAAGAAGGCTGAGATCGAATGAGAATAACCATAAGCGGTCCTCCGGGATCAGGCAAGACCACCGCCTGCAGCAAGCTGTCGGAGACGCTAGGCCTCGAGGCCGTCGTCTTCGGCAGGATCTTCAGGGAGCTGGCCGCAGAGAAACACCTTACCCTCACCCAGCTCGGCGAGCTGGCGGAGAGGGACCCTTCTATCGACAACATGATCGACGAGAGGATCCTCCAGATGGCCAGGACCCACGAGGATCTGATCCTCGAGTCCAGGCTGTCCGCGTACATGCTCTCCCGCAACGGCATCGAGGCGTTCAAGATCCACATCTGTGCCAGCCCCGAGGTCAGGATGCAGAGGGTCGGTCTGCGCGAGGGCGAGACCCTCGAGGAGGCCACCGCCGCCACCGTGGAGAGGCAGAGGTCCGAAGCCAAGCGCTACAAGCAGTGGTACGGCATAGACATCGAGGATCTGAGCGTCTACGACCTCGTGATCAACACCGACGACATGGACCCGGACCAGGTGCTCGATACCATCCTGGAGGGTCTGAATGCCTGGCAGGCTGGTCATTAAGGATCCCGACGCGGTGCCTGACCGCTGGGGCGTGAGGCCATCCGACCGCACTCTGGGGGAGCTTCTCAGGGGCGGGGTCATAATCCTCGACAAGCCCCGCGGCCCTACGTCGCACCAGGCCACCGCCTGGGCGAGGGACGCGCTGGGCATGGAGAAGGCCGGCCACGGCGGGACGCTGGACCCGTATGTCAGCGGGGTCCTGCCGATAACCCTGGGCAAGGCCGTCAGGCTGACCGATGTGGTCCTCTCATCGGACAAGGAGTACGTGTGCCTGATGAGGCTGCACGGCGACAGGCCGGAGGCCAGGGTCAGGGAGGTCATGTCCCGCTTCGTCGGGAAGATATACCAGCTTCCCCCGGTCCGTTCGGCGGTGAAGAGGCAGCTGAGGATCCGCACCATCCACGAGCTGGAGGTCCTGGACATCAGCGGCAGGGACGTCCTGTTCCGCATTCACTGCGATGCCGGCACATACGTCCGCACGCTCTGCGTGGATGTCGGGGATGTCCTCGGATGCGGTGCGAGCATGACCGAGCTCAGGCGCACGAGGTCCGGCAGGATGACGGAGGCGCGCGCCCACACCCTCCAGGAGATCAGGGATGCGTACGTGTTCTGGCAGCAGTACGGGCACGGGGAGTACCTGAGGGACATGATCCTCCCGCTGGAGGTCCTGGTCGAGCCTCTGCCGAAGGTCATCGTCAAGGCGACCGCCGTGGACGCCGTCTGCCACGGCGCCGATCTCGCCGTCAAGGGTGTCCACATGCTCGACGAGGGCATCAGGAAGAACGCGCTCGTCGCAATGATGACGGCGCGCGGGGAGCTCGTCGGTCTCGGGAGGATGGCGACGTCCACAGACCGCGTCCTTTCGGCGAGGTCCGGCGTCGCGGTCGAGACGACCAGGGTCATCATGGATCCGGGCCACTACCCGCGCATGTGGAGATACTCCACGGATCTCGAGGAGCTCAGGTCCCCCGATCCGTTCCCCGAGTGAAGCAGTTTTATCCTGGCACGGTCTTCCGGATGCAGGGATGCCAATGTTCGGCGGTAGGGAGACAGTGTTCGGTCCGGAGACCGTTTCTGTCGGCGATTTCGACATCACGGTCGACGGATGCTACAGGAACGTCGTCCCGATCGCTCTCGATGTGAAACCCCGGCGCATGCTGAGGGTCAGGATCAGCTCGGACCATCCGGTCGATGTGGTGATCGCCAGGGAGGACCGCTCCTCGGCGTGCCACAAGGAGGGCGTCCTGGAGGCTACGTTCGGCCCCTTCGAGACCGGCAAGTCCCGCAGCATGGGAATCCTCCTCGGAGTGTTCCGCGGGGACAAGGCTTCCGTCACCGTCGAGGCGTGGACTGATAAGGAATGAAGGGCGGCGCAGACACACTGCTCGACAGGGACGGGAGGATCCGCGTTGTCATCCTCGCGGTCTCGATCCTCGTCTCGGTCATACTCGCCGTCGTCCTGCCCTCCGTCGTCGACGGCATCGATTTCTACGAGTCGTCCGCGGCCATCGCCGCGCCCTTCGTCGTCCTCGGCATCTGGGACATGCTGGTCAGGGGGAGATGGATCCCTCTGGGGATATCGGCAGCCGTATCCGTCGTCCTGTACCTCCTGGATTGGAGGCTCGGGGCCGTCTCGGCCATGCTCCTCATCGGCTCGGTCGGCGTGGCGTCCGCCGTGGACCTGGCGTCCAGGAGGTTCGCTCTGACCGTGCTCGAATCCGTGGAGCACGGCCGCACCAGGCCGTCGCCCACCGTCATGGATCGCGTGATGCTGTTCCTCTTCGACGTGCCGCCCGGTCTGGATGCCCGCAACATGAGGATGAACCGCACCATAGTCAGGGACCGCGCGCCCCTGGGGCAGGGGCTCATGTCTATGGTCCCCGCACTCGTCCTCATGGCGTTCCTGTGGATGTTCGTCACCGCCAACGCCGGTTTCCGCTCGGATGTCGGGGACAACTACATGCTGGCCGTCGCCGTGTCCATGTACATAGCCGCGGCCTCCCTCCTGAGCTTCTCCATCGCGACGATGGACGTGCGCATAGAGCACGCGGGAGCGACCTTCAGGCTGTTCGACGGTCTGATAGGCACCGCCAAGAGGATGGCCGTCCCGGCGCTGCTGGCACTCGTGATCCTGCTCTACGCTGCGGACCCTGGATGGAACGCGGTCTCGCTCATAGTGATCAGCGCGGTCTTCTGCGTGGCGCTGATGTTCCTGTCGCTGGCCGTCCGCATAATGTCCGACGAGGCGGCGTTCGTCGAGGACGTCTCCAAGGGATGGTCGGCCGGCCACCCGGTCGACTTCTACGCGGGATTCGACGGAAGGGACGGCAGGCATCCGCTGAACGACGGGGTCCCGGGGACCCCGGTGCGTCCGGCGGAGTCCTGCTTCGACCCTCAGAGGAAGAACTGATTCTGCGCCGAGAAGTTCGCCCTGCCCGGCGCGTCCAGGGACCTGAAGATGGGCTTGAACACCTCTCCGGAAGACATGCCGGCGGTCTTGTTCTTCCCGATGATCTCGGGCTCGTCCCAGTTCGTGATGATGACCTGATACTTCTGGCGGATGCCGTCGACGTCGATCAGCGGCGTCTCCTCGACCGTCCTGCCGAGGATGGCGAGAACCGCGTCGGCCATGGATTGGATCTCCTCCGGGGTGATCTCCTTGGGGACCCTGATGAAGAACGTGTGCTCCTCGGTCGTGCCGTTGAGCAGGTACAGGATCTCCGACCTGTCGAGGAGCTCCCTGAATCCCTTCTCCTTCTCGTCATCGGCGGATGCCAGCTCCCCGAGCCTCCTCTTGAAGGTGGCGGCGATGTCTATGTAGAGGGCGTCCTCGCCCAGAATCCTGAACATGCGTGGACATCCGCGTGCCGTAAAAATAGTCATCGCAGGGACCCAGCAAGGCTTAAGACGCATGCGCGCATGGCTCGGTTAGGTAATCGCAATGGCCGAGGAGTTCAAGGTCACGCCCTGGGAGGTCACAGGGGACATAGACTACGACGAGCTGATGAGGCAGTTCGGGACGACCCCGATCGACGACGCCCTCATAGCCAGGATGTCCCGCTACGGCGACGTCCACCCCATGCTCAGACGCGGGATATTCTACACCCACAGGGACATGGGCTGGCTCCTCGACGAGTACGACAAGGGCAACCGTTTCACGATCTACACCGGCAGGGGACCGTCCGGCAACACCCATCTCGGACACCTGATGCCCTGGATCTTCAACAAGTGGATGCAGGACACCTTCGGCTGCGACATGCTGTTCCAGATGACCGACGACGAGAAGTTCCTGTTCAAGGACCTCACCCTCGAGGAGACGGGCAGGATGGCGTACGAGAACGCCCTCGACTTCGTCGCCCTGGGGTTCGATCCCAAGAGGACCAGGATCATAGTGGACACCAAGAACGTCGGGAAGATGTACCCGATAGCGCTGAGGGTCGCGAAGAGGACCACGTTCTCCACGGCCAAGGCGGTCTTCGGCTTCGATGCGTCCACGAACATCGGCTCTATCTTCTACACCACGATGCAGTCGGTGCCCGCCTTCCTCCCCTCCGAGGATGCCGGGAGGCCGGTCCCCGTCGTCATCCCCTGCGGGATAGACCAGGACCCGCACTTCAGGGTCACCAGGGACGCCGCCCCGCATCTCGGATACCCGAAGCCCGCGCTGATCTTCTGCAAGATGTTCCCCGGACTGAACGGCGGGGACAAGATGTCGTCCTCCGACGAGAACGCGACCATATACACGACGGACACGCCCAAGGCGGTCAAGAAGAAGGTCGGGCGCGCGTTCACCGGCGGGAGGGTGTCCGTGGAGGAGCAGAGGAAGCTCGGGGGCAACCCGGAGGTCTGCGCGGTTTTCAAGTACAACTTCTACCTCTTCGAGCCGGACGATGCCAGGCTCAACGAGCTCGCCGACAAGTGCAGGAAGGGGGAGATCCTCTGCGGCGAGTGCAAGATGTGCCTAACCGAGAGGATCAACGTGTTCCTCGAGGGGCACCAGGAGCGCCGCGAGAAGGCGAAGGACATCGTCGGCGACATGACCTACGACGGATTCGAATGGTGATTCAGATGGACAAGGCACTGCTTGACGGACTCAGCCACAATGAGAAGAGGCTTCTGCTGGCACTCGAGGAGAGAGGAGGGTCGGCGACAACCGCGGACCTGGTGTCCGGAGGCGCGTTCTCCGTCGAGGTGGAGGCCATGAGCGCAGCGTCATGGCTCGAGTCCAAGGGCCTGGCCGCCATATCCGAGAGGTCCGACAGGTTCTATGTCCTGACCGATGAATCGGCCGTCTCCGTCGGCCTTCCCGAGAGGGTCGCCATCACCATCATAGGGGACAACGGCGGCAGCATGCCCATGGCCGACATGGAGGCCGCCATGCCCGAGGGCATGGGGAGGATCGCCGTCGGCTGGCTCAAGAGGAAGGGTCTCGCAGACATCCGCGCCGAGGACGGCGTGAAGGTGATGACCCTCACCCAGACCGGGAGGGACATGCTGGGCTCGAGGATGCCCGACGAGGAGCTCCTCTCCAGGATGGCCGAGGCCCCCGTGCCGGAGTCCGAGGCGGACCCCAAGGTCATCAAGGATCTGAAGGGCCGCCAGGGCATGATCGCCGAGAAGGTCGTCACCGAGAGGTCCATAGTCCTCACGGACCTGGGCAGGGAGGTCGCGTCCTCAGGCATAGAGCTCAGGCCCCAGGTCACCGACATCACAGACCGCATGATCCAGAGCGGAGAGTGGAAGGAGGCCGACTTCAGGCCCTACGATATCCAGACATTCGCCCCCACCGTGTATCCCGCCAAGAAGCACATGCTCTCCCGCCTCGGGGCGCAGGTCCGCAGGCTGTTCACCGACATGGGATTCACCGAGATGAAGTCCGAGTACGTCCAGCCCGCCTTCTGGAACCTGGATGTGCTCTACACGCCCCAGGACCATCCCGCCAGGGACCTTCAGGACACGTTCTATCTGGAGCACCCCTCGTCCATACACATCGACGGCGAGCGCCTGGTCTCCATGGTCAAGGCCATCCACGAGGACGGCGGCGACACCGGCTCCACCGGATGGGGAGGCACATGGTCCCGCGAGAAGGCCGAGATGGCCCTGCTCCGCACGCACAGCACCGTGAGCAGCATCCGCTACATCGCGGAGCATCCCGACGCGCCCAGGAAGGCGTTCTCCATCTCCCGCATATTCAGGAAGGAGTCCATCGACTCCACCCATCTGCCCGAGTTCACCCAGATCGAGGGCATCGTCATCGACGAGGACGCCGACTTCGACATGCTCATCTCGATGATCCGCGAGTTCTACGCGAGGATGGGCTTCGACCAGATCCGCATCCGTCCCGCGTACTTCCCTTACACGGAGCCGTCCCTCGAGCTCGAGGTGTTCTTCAACGGCAAGTGGATGGAGCTCGGAGGCGCAGGCATATTCAGGCCGGAGGTCGTCGCGCCGTTCGGCGTAGACGCGCCCGTCCTGGCCTGGGGATTCGGCTTCGAGAGGCTGGCGATGCTCAAGTGGGGCATCACGGACATCAGGGACCTGTACATCTCGGACATCGACCACCTCAGGTCGAACCCCTGCCTCTGATCGGTACCTGTGCAGCGGATCCTTGCGCCAGTACTGGGACGCGGCCTCGGAGGCCTCCGCCTCCGCCGTGGCGCCCAGGCATCTGAGGGCCTTCGCCTGCACCGACAGGATCTCGTCAAGGCGGAACAGGCAGCCGGTCCTGCGCATCTCGCCCCTGCATCTGCGGAGATAAGTCAGGGCCTCCTCGTACCTCCCGTTGGCGACCATGCAGAGCCCGAGCGCGGCCGCCGTGTCCACATCGCCGACGTAGGCGTCCAGCGCCTCGTCGAGGGCGGATGCCGTCTCCCCCTCGGCCAGCATTATCTCCGAGCGAAGCGCGTCGCCGGAGGTCCCGAGGTCGTTGCGCGAGGATTCCAGCTGCGACATCGCGCTCCTGGTCTCCCCAAGGCGCAGGCTCATCCTGGCCGATGTGAGGCACAGCTCCGGGTCGGAGAACTCGTCCGCCAGCACCGACACGATGTCGCGGGTCTCCGAATCGGGGAAGTCCATCAGCATGAACCTCTGGGAGGACGCGAGCCGCGCCGCCTCCCGCTTGCGGCCGGACCTGTAGAGGTGGTACAGCCTCTCCTTCGGATCGCACCTCCTGTCCATGCACCAGTCCGCGGCGGCGCTGTGCCAGCTCCTCAGGCTCTCGACGTCCGCCCTCTGCAGGTACCACCTGCGGGTCTCCTGTTTGATCGCCAGGTATCCGCGGAAGTCGAACGGCACGAGCTGGGACGGCGGGGACCTGAAGTCCCGGCGGCTGACCGGCACGCGGAGGACCAGGAGGCATCCCAGCTCCGCCCTCTCCTCCGGAGGGAGCGACCAGAACGCGGACGAGCTGCAGTAGTTGATGTTGTACGGCACGAGGAGGTCGTCCTCCGTTATCCCCTGCGCCTCCATCGTGCGTCTGAGCTCCTCGCAGGTCTCCCTGCCGAGAGGCGTGATGAAGTAGATCTTCCTCGCACCGCCGCGGTTCTGGCCTATGATGCGCGACTTCCCGGCGTAGATCTTCCCCTCCTGCTCCAGCCTGGCGGTTATGAGGGAGGCGTGCGACCTGGAGATCCCCAGGGCCTCGGCCACACCGGTCTGGGTCATCTCCCTCGGGGCGTCGATCTCTATCGCCGGGGACACGTGCCTGTAGCGGTACAGGTGCAGGAGCGCGCGTTCGGCGAGCGTGAACTTGTTCATGCACCGGACCCCTTCTGCCTGTTTATAAACGGTCCAAATACATTCCACAGCAGTAGAAATTAAGAGCTTAGAGGGGAAGCGCTTATACGGGGGCCGCCATGGAGGCCGCATGTCCAGGCTCATCGTATGCAGCGAGGCGGACCTCCCGTCCGTCAACATGAGGGAGTCCCTCCTGTCCCAGGGCGGATGGGAGGACATGGGGTCCTCCGAGGGGGCCTCCTACATGCGCAGGGAGGACGACGTGATGATGAGCATAGCGGACATGCACATCAGGCATGAGGACCTGGATCTGGAGGCCGCGAGGTTCGGGGTGGACCCGGACTATGTGGTCGTGATGTCGAGGCATTCGTCCAAGAGCGGACGCCCGGCGCTGACCGCCCATCCGATCGGCAACTACCACGAGGCGGATTTCGGCGGGAGGACGGAGACGCTGGTGAGATCGGCACCGGCCGCGATGACCGACGCCGTCAGGAGAATCCACGCGCTGAACTCGGACCCGTCCGTCCAGACATGCTTCGAGGTCACGCATCACGGCCCGTGGCTCGGGAAGCCGACCTTCTACATCGAGATCGGAAGTGACGAGACCCACTGGGGAGACAGGCATCTCGCGGAGGTGCTGGCACATGTCATCGCCGACCTGGAGCCGCACGACGAGTACCGCAGCCTCGTGGGGATCGGAGGGGGACACTACGCCCCAAGGTTCACGGAGGCCGCCCTGTCGAGCAGGGTGAACTTCGGCCACATGATCCCGAACTATCAGCTCGAGGGGAGGGGCGACGAGGACATAGCCAGGATGATAAGGGACGCCTGCGAGGCGACGGCCACGGACTCCGTCTACATCCACCGCAAGTCGATGAAGGGGCCCGAGGAGCACCGCATCGCGGACATAGCGGCGTCGCTGGGATACGAGTGCGTGAAGTCGAAGGACTTCGAGCCGCTCCGATCTCAGTTGTGAGAATCCACGAAGGTCCCGTCGAACGGCTGTCCGAGGATGGCCTTCCTGAGCTCCTCGACGTTCCTGCCGTCAACCATCGAAATGTCGATGCGGGACTCCCTGGCTATCTGCACCCCGAGGGGGTCGAAGACGCTGGACGCGGAGGCGTCGTGCTCCTTGTAGACGAGCTCGCCGAGGCGTTCGATGGTCATCCTGGGTATCTTCTCCGCGTTCGGATCCTTGCGGGGGTCGGCGGTGTACACGGCATCGACGGCCGTGGCATTCACCACGCGGTCCGCCCCCATCTCGCGGGCGACCATCATGGCGACGGCGTCGGTCGTATGGCCGGGTTCGGTCCCTCCCATGACGACTATCCTTCCGGGCTCGGAGGCCCTGGCGGTCTCCGCCGCGGTCTCGGGCACGCGCTCCGGCATGTCGCCGAGGGCGACCCCGAGGAGCTGGGCGTTGATCCTGGTGGCGGCGATCCCCATGATGTCGAGCTGGTATGTGTCCCCTCCGAGCTCGCGGCCGGTGGTCGCGTAGTAGCGGGCGGTGCGCCCTCCCCCGCAGACGACGGCCAGCTGGACCTCGTCCTTGACGGAGGAGAGCATGCCGGCCAGCCTGGAGATGTACTCGGAATCGTTGTTACCGGGGATCAGGACCGATCCGCCGACGGAGACCACAACCTTGTCCATGGGATATACCGTCCCGCAATCCCCGACCCCGACTAATAACTTGCTGGTCCAGCGCGGTTCCGCGCGGATGCGCGCGCATTAAGGGAGCAAAGGTTAATAGGCTGACCCATTTGACACCAGAAACCCGAAGGGTGATTCCCATGGCAGACAAGAACTCCGAGGACAGGGCGAAGTACGACTTCAAGAAGGACATGCAGGAGATCCAGAACTACAGGGGCAGGAGCACGGAGCTCATCTCCGTCTACGTCCCCAAGACCAAGCAGATCTCCGACGTCATGGCCTACCTGAGGAACGAGCAGTCCCAGGCGTCCAACATCAAGTCCAAGACCACGATGAAGAACGTCCAGAGCGCGATCGATTCGATAGCCGCTCGACTCAAAACCTACAAGTCACCGCCGGAGAACGGCGTCGTCATCTTCTGCGGAGAGGTTCCCAGGGCGGGCGACCAGACCAAGATGGTCCAGTACGTCATCAACCCCCCGGAGCCGATCACGGCGTTCCTGTACAGGTGCGACTCCACATTCTTCACCGAGCCGCTGGAGTCCATGCTCCTGGACAAGAAATGCTACGGTCTGATCACCATCGACAGGTCCGAGGCCACCCTGGGCATACTGTCGGGGAGCAGGATCCAGGTGTTGAAGCACTTCGACTCGCTCGTCCCGAGCAAGCACCACCAGGGAGGTCAGTCGTCCGTCCGTTTCGAGAGGCTGATCGAGATCGCGGCCCACGAGTTCTTCAAGAAGGTGGCCGACAACGCGACCGAGGTCTTCCTCAACCGCCCGGAGCTCCTGGGCATCCTGATAGGCGGGCCCGGCGCGACGAAGGAGTTCTTCGTCAAGGAGGAGTACCTCCACCACGAGCTGAGGAAGAAGGTCGTCAGCCCGCTGGTCGATACCGGTTACACGGACGAATCCGGCCTGAGGGAGCTGGTCCAGAATGCGCAGGGGATCATCACGGACATGCAGCTCACCCAGGAGAAGGTGTACATGCAGAGGCTCTTCACCGAGATCCGCAAGGCGGACGGCGGTCTCTCGTGCTACGGAGAGGACGAGGTCCGCAGCGCCCTGGACATGGGCGCAGTGGACATGCTCCTCCTGTCGGATTCCCTCAAGAAGCGCAGGATCACCCTCGAGTGCCCCAACGGGCACATCCACGAGAAGACAGTGGCCGACGCGGACCAGAAGTTCCAGTGCCCCGAGTGCGGGCAGTCCGCCACCGTCACGAAGGACGAGGACCTGATCGACGACTTCTTCAACAGGGCGGATGCGTACAACACCCGCCTGCAGCTGATCTCGGGCGATTCCGAGGAGGGGGACATGCTCCTGAAGGCGTTCGGAGGCGTGGCCGCCCTTCTGAGGTACAGGCCCAACTGAGGTGTTCACAATGTCATTCATGTCTGATTTCGAGGATCAGGTCCGTTCCGCCGTGTCCGGCGCCCTTGAGGCCGCCGGCGCGGGCGGTCTCGACTTCACGGTGGAGCTGCCCTCCGTCGAGGGGGCGGACCTCGCCGTACCATGCTTCACGATGTCCAAGGCCCTCAGGAAGGCCCCGGCCGCCATCGCGGAGGACCTGGCATCCAGGATACAGCCGTCCGGTCTCATCGCATCGGTCGGTGCCGTCAACGGCTATCTGAACTTCGCCGTCGACACCGCGCCCATGGTCAAGGGCGTTCTCGACGAGATCCTCAGGTGCGGGCCGTGCTACGGCTCCGCCCCCGCCTCCGGGCTCAGGGTGAACGTGGAGCACACCTCCACCAACCCCACCGGCCCCATCCACGTGGGCCGTGCCAGGAACCCCGTCATCGGGGACACCCTGGCCAGGTGCCTGAGGAGGTGCGGCCACGAGGTCACCACCGAGTACTACGTCAACGACGTCGGCAAGCAGGTCGTCATCCTGACATGGGGCGTCATGAACGTCTCCGACGAGGAGGCCGAGGCCGAGAGGGAGGAGCACGCCAAGGCGTCCGGGCACGAGAAGGAGCGCGACAAGACCGACCACAGGCTCGTCGCCAAGTACCGTGTCGCCAACAGGCGCATGGAGTCCGACCCCGAGGTCCAGGCCCAGATCGCCGATATGATGAGGAGGTTCGAGGCCGGGGACTCCGAAGTCATCGGCAACGTCAGGAAGGTCGCCGAGGCCATGCTCGACGGTCTCCGCGAGACCCTCGCCACCATCAACGTCACCCTGGACAGGTACACCTGGGAGTCCCGCTACATAGAGGACGGCTCCGCCAGGGACGTGGTCTCCAGGCTCAAGGCCTCCGAGTACGCCGGAGAGACCGAGGACGGCGCGTGCTACGTCGATCTGAAGGACTTCGGCATCCAGGGGAAGAACACCAAGTTCACCTTCACCCGTTCCGACGGGACCACCCTGTACACCACACGCGACCTCGCCTACCACATAGACAAGTTCACCCGCTCCGACCGCGTCATCGACGTCCTCGGAGAGGACCAGAAGCTCGGCTCCCAGCAGCTCTGTGCCGCGCTGAGGATCCTCGGCGAGGAGGGTGTTCCCGAGCCGCTGTTCTACTCGTTCGTCTCCCTCCCCGAGGGGAAGATGTCCACCAGGAAGGGTGTCGTCGTCTATCTCGACGACCTCATCGACGAGGCAGTGGAGCACGCCTATCAGGAGATCAGGTCCAGGACCGAGGTCCGCGGATCCGACATGAGCGAGGAGCGCATGAGGGAGATCGCCCGCATCGTGGGCATCGGCGCCATCAGGTACAACATCGTCAGGGTCCAGCCGGAGAAGCAGTTCGTCTTCAAGTGGAGCGAGGCCCTGAACTTCGACGGGAACTCCGGACCGTACCTGCAGTACGTCCATGCCAGGGCCTGCAGCATGCTGAGGAAGGCCGGCGACTTCACCCGCGACACTGACCCGTCCAAGCTGGACGACAGGTTCGAGGTCAACCTCGTGAAGACTCTCGCCAGGTACTCCGAGGTGCTCAAGGCGGCCGGCGACGGCAAGAAGATCCACATGCTCCCCGCATACGGTCACGACGTGGCCGTGGCGTTCAACCAGTTCTACGCCTCCGTGTCCGTCCTGGACTCCGGTCCGCGCAGGGACGCCAGGCTCACCCTGGTGGAGTGCGCCAGGGACGTCATGGCCGATGTGCTGGACTGCCTGGGCATGGGCGCGCCCGAGGAGATGTGAGCATGGAGATCCGCCCGCTGAAGGTCCGCGACATCGAGAAGGTCCGCGAGCTGGAGCTCTCGTGCATACGCGAGTACTTCGCCGAGACCCTTGAGAACCGGTGGGAGGACCTCCCGCAGGACTGGAAGGACAACCTCGGCGCCAGCAGCAGGAACCACTTCAAGGCGTACCTGGAGAGCGGGCTCAGCCTCGTCGCGGTGGAGGACGACGAGATCGTCGGCTTCATCTTCGCCCAGATGCTCCATCACATCTGCGACGAGGACAATCTCCTCTGGATCGAGAACATGGGCGTGCATCCGTACTTCCGCAGGAACATGATCGGCATCAGGCTCCTGCGGGAGTGCGTCCGTCTCGGAAGGGAGCAGGGCGCCGCGGTGGCGCACGCGATGATCCAGCCGGACAACAAGGCGTCCATCCTGATGTTCAAGGACCTGGGCTTCTTCATGGACAGGCGCGAGGTCGCGCTCCTGGACCTCAGGGACCCCAAGCTGAGACTTCGAGGGGCGACTCTCCAAACCCTCTTCTCGCATCGATCCTACGGATGCGCCATGGCCTGGACTTCCGTCACATCTAGCATGGTGAGACGGGATCAAGGGGGTCATCGGCAGTGACGATGAACCATGCACGAATCCAGGATGCGCACTCGTCATACCGTGACGAGGGGTCCCGTTCCGCCAGCAGTGTCGCGGAGAGGTCCGGGTCGTACGCTCTCGAGAACGCCCTGATGACGAATGCGCCGATACTCGCGGTCATCGTGCTGACTGTGACATCGATGATGGCCGCGCTGATGTGAGTCTCGGCCCCTCCAGAAGACGGAGGGGCCGGTAAGGGGTTTCGATCACTCTTCCTTGTTCTTCTTCCTCTTCTCCGCGAGGTATCTTTCCCTCTCGGTGAGGCCGGTGGACTTCTTCTCGGCCTTCTGGGCCTTCTTCTGTGCCTCGAGCTCCTCGAAGGTCATCTTGGGCTTCTCCTCCTTCGCCTTCGCGGGCTCGGAGGATTCGGCCTTCCTCTCGCCGCCGGTGTACTTCCTCCTCTCGGTGGTCTTGGCGGCAGGCTTCTCCTTCTTCTGCTTCTTCTCAGCCTTCTCGGCCATGTCGGCCTTCCTCTGGGCCTCGAGCTCCTCGAAGGTCATCTCGGGCTTGTTCTTGGGCGTGTCGCGGATCTTCAGGTAGGCGAAAATCGCGATGACGATGACCACGACGGCGATGACCGCATAGGTCACCCAGTTGGAGAGGAGGTTCTTGGAGACCTCGACCTGGAGGTTGAACTCGCTAGACCCCTCGAACTGTCCCACGGGGGTGCATTCGACGCGGAGCAGGTGGCTGCCGACGGATTTGAAGTCGGGCATGTCGACGGTGACCTCGGTGACGGAGTTGGCCGCCACGCGGACGCCCGTGAGGGTGGCCACGGGGTTGTCGCCCTCGTACACGGTCACGTCCATGGTGAACGATCCGTCCAGGTTGTTCACGGAGAACCTGATGTAGCCCCCGTCCATGTTGTCGAAGTCCCAGCTGACCTGTCCATCGCCGTTGTTGATGACCGCCATGGCGTCCGTGTCGTCCGAGACGAAGGGCACGATGGTCAGGGCGAGGAGGACGACGGCCAGGACCGCAATCCTTGACGATTTCATGCTACCACTCATGTGACGATCTCGTCCGTGCGCTCCTGCTCTATGGCCTCGCGGACCATCTTGGCGAGCCTCCTGCCGGAGGACATGTTGGTCCTCCAGAGGGTGTTGCCGTACGGGTGTCCGACGGACATGTGCACGTTGGTGCCTCCGCCGATGCGGGGCGCGACATCATAGATGTGGAAGTGCAGGTCCTTGTCAACGCAGGTCTGCAGGCAGAACGGTCCGATGATGCCGGGGTCGTAGAACTTCTTGGTGGCAGCGACGTACTTCTCCGCGAGCTCGAACGCCTTGTCCAGGAGGGACTCCCTCATGGTGGCGGAGTTGTGTCCGCAGACGGTGTACTCCGGGATGATGCCGTCCTCCTCCAGCTCGACCTGCTGCTTGGCAGGGAGCCTGACGTAGCCGTCGAGGGAGCTCTCGAACCTCCAGTCGATTCCGAGGAGCTCCACCCTCTCGCCCTTCTCCTCGAGCGGGTTGTAGAAGAAGTCCAGGTTGAACACGGGTCCGATGATGTACTTCTCCATCCTGGCGTGCTGCAGGAAGTCCGGTTCGAGGACGTTCTGGGCGATGAGCTCCTGGGACTTCTGGACGAACTGGTCGTAGTCCTTGGCGGTGAAGAATCCCCTCTCGAGCTTCTTGACCTTGTGGTGGACCTTGATGATCGTGAGCCCGTCGATGTCCTCCGGCTTGTCGACCTTCTTGGGGTAGGGCATGCCGGCCTGCTCGAGGAGCCAGTAGTAGTCGCGGTCCCCGCCGCGCTCCTCGGAGCGGAGCAGGTTCCTGCTGCCAACCATCGGGACGGCGAAGTCGTCCTCCACGGCGTCGATGCTGCAGTAGGACGTGAACGAGCGGTTGGGGACGAAGAGTGCGTTCCTGGCCATGATGTCGTTCTGGATCTCCGGCTGCAGAATCTGGTCGAACTTGTCCAGCATCAGGGCGTCGTCGACCACTCCGCGGACCAGGTTCCCGGAGGCGTCCCTCTGGGCCCTGAAGTACCTGGAGAAGGAGGCGTCCCTGCCCTTCTGGCAGACGGCCACGGTCCTGAATCCCTCCGTCACGGCACCCTCGCAGGTGTCGAGGGCGGAGTGGGAGGCGAGGACCCCGATCTTGGCGTCCTTGAGATCGTATTTCTCAAGGTTGCCGAGAACAACGTCTCTGTCTATCATGATAAACCTCTTAGACGGACGATGGGGCAGACAGTATATTATGGGTGTCTCCGAGGATGCTGGCCCGACGTGGGGAACCGTCCCAGGGCAGGCGGAGCGGATGCTGTCGGAGTATGTGTTGGAGAAGGAAATGGTAGCCTCGCTCAGATTCGAACTGAGGTCGCAGGATCCAGAGTCCCGCATGATTGACCGCTACACTACGAGGCTGTTGAATCCCCGATTTACTTATCCTTCTTAAAGGTATCCTTTGTGCTCCGGGATGCCGGTCATCTACGGAGGGCGTAGAAACATGTCGGCAATCCCGTTCCCGAGGTCCGTGGGGCGATCTCGAAGCGGAACGGACAGAAAGAAGAAGGTGTTTGCGGGGCGGGACGGACCCGCCCCGGGTGGAATCACTGGACGGCCTTCTCGACCTGGGCGTAGATGTCGTCGATGCTTCCGACGCCCTTGATGGTCACGAGGACGCCCTTCTTCTCGTAGTATCCGATGAGGGGCATGGTGTTCTCGCGGTAGACCTTGAGCCTGTTGGCGACGGTCTCCTCCTTGTCGTCGTCCCTCTGGTAGAGCTTGGCGCCGCACTTGTCGCAGACGCTCTCGGTCTTCGGAGGGTTGTAGATCAGGTGGTAGACGGCGTTGCAGTCGGGGCAGGAGCGCCTCTTGGTGAGTCTGTTGATGAGCTCCTCGTCGGGGACGTCCAGGTTCAGTGCCAGGTCGACCTGCAGCTGCTGGTCGAGAGCGTCGGCCTGCTCGACGGTTCTGGGGAATCCGTCGAGGATGACGCCCCCCTCAGCCTGGGCGATCTTCTCCTTCATGAGGCCGATGATCAGGTCGTTGGGGACGAGGGCGCCCGAGTCCATGTAGGTCTTGGCCTTCTTCCCGAGCTCGGTGCCGTTCCTGACGGCCTCGCGGAGCATGTCGCCGGTGGACAGCCTGACGTATCCGAGCTTCTCGCTGAGCATCTCTCCCTGGGTACCCTTCCCGGATCCCGGGGGTCCGAGCAGAACAATGACGGATTTCATGAGCCAGGGCAGAGCGTCCACTTATTAAAGGTGGCGTCGGGCGACTGGCTGTAGGCACACCTTATAATTATTGTTCAACGGGATACGCGGCCAGACATACCGGGAGCGGTCTAATGAGATTGGGTTTGGGAATAGACACGGGCGGAACGTACACTGACGCGGTGATTATGGACATGAACACAGGCGAGGTCCTGGACAAGGCCAAGAGCATGACCACTCGCGACGACCTGAGCATAGGCATCAGGGGGGCAATCGATGCCCTGAACCCGGCCCATGTGGATGCGGTGGAGATGGTGGCGCTGTCCTCCACGCTGGCGACGAACTCCGTCGTCGAGGGCAAGGGGTGCAGGGTCGGGCTCATCTGCATCGGTGGCGACTACGACATGAAGGCCGGGGCTGACTACTCGGTGAAGATTGCCGGTAGCCACAACCTGGCCGGTGACGAGGACGTCCCCCTAGACGAGGAGGCCGCCATCAGGTTCATGGACAGCGTCAAGGGCAAGATCGAGGGTCTCGCCGTGTCGGGCCTGCTCTCGGTCCGCAACCCCGAGCACGAGATACGCGTGAGGGAGCTGGCCAGGGAGCGCCTCGGTGTCCCCGTGGTCTGCGGCTACGAGCTCACATCCAGCCTGGGATTCGTGGAGCGCACCACGACATGCGTGATGAACAGCCGTCTGATACCCGTAATCGATGAGCTGATAGCCTCGATGGAGGCTGTCATGGGGGCCAGGGGCATCCGCGCCCCGCTCATGATCTTCCGCGGGGACGGCACTCTGATGGGCAAGGACGTGGCTCGCGAGCGCCCGGTGGAGACGATCCTCTCCGGTCCTGCGGCCAGCCTCATGGGCGCGGTGCATCTCACGGGTCTCAAGGACGCGGTCGTCATGGACATGGGCGGCACCACCACGGACATAGGCATCCTCAGGAATGGACGTCCTCATCTGGAGCCAGAGGGTGCTGTCATCGGTGGTAAGCGCACCAGGGTCATGGCCGCCCAAATTGCCACATCTGGGATCGGCGGCGACAGTCGCATCATAGTGAGCGAGGGCGCGATCCAGCTGACCTCGCTACGCGTCCTGCCCGTGTGTGTCGCGGCCGTCAAGTGGCCCAACGTCAAGAGGTACTTCGATCTGATCAAGGGATTCCGCGTCGGGAAGAGCAGGGTCAAGGCCCAGGGACAGTCGACGGTGTTCAGGATTGAGTTTCTCCGCACCATCAAGATGCCCCGGGACCCATCGTTCGTCGGGGAGGTCAACATGGAGCTCCTCCGCTCCGTATCCGAGTTTCCGAAGACCATGACAGCTATATGCATGGAGACAGGTCGCAAGGAGACTGCGTTCGACATCCCTATGCTGGAGGACATGGGGTATCTGCAGAGGATCGGGCTGACGCCCACCGACATCCTCCATGCTGACGGCTCTTACGAGAGGTTCGACGCGGATGTCTCCCTGTCCGCGGTGGAGTACATGGCCTCCATCTGCGGGATGACCCCCAAGGAGTTCGTGGAGGACGCCAAGAGGTGTATAAGGGAGAAGCTGGCACTCGAACTGGTGGACGCCCTCATGTCCGAGGGACTTGGTGACGTGGAGTTCGGGGAGACGGGCAGGGAGCTCGTCATGTCCGCCATCAGGGGGAGGTCGGACAGGGTCCTGGGATGTTCATTCAAGATAGACAGGCCGATCATCGGCATAGGCGCCCCGTCCGGCGTCTACATCAGGTGGATGGCCGACATCTTCGGGACGGACGTGGTCATAGACTGCGATTCCGACGTGGGCAACGCCATCGGAGCGATCACATCTATGGTCTCCGAGACCCTGGAGGTGCTGATACGCCCGCAGTTCGGGGCATCCGGCGAGAGCACGAGCTTCGACAAGAATGGCAACAGGATGGCCCCGCTCCCCGGTCACGGGAGCAAGTTCGAGGTCAGGGGATTCGGACAGTACCAGGCCTTCTCCAAGATGGGGATGTTCACGTACACATCGATCGAGGAGGCCATCGCCGACCAGGAGGCGAAGGCCAGGGAGTACGTGCTGAACGAGGCCAGGAGGAGCTACGTGGACGATGCGGAGGTCACGGTCGACGTCGATCGTCACAGGTACGCCGAGTCCATCTCGATGTATGACATGGATGAGGCGATCCTCAGGGTCACCGCCTCCGGCAGGCCGAAGCAGTTCTGACAAAGGGGGCGGGCGCTCAGCCCGCTCCCTCCAAACCATCCCGTACGTGAAGCGTCGTTGAATCGGTCGACGCACCGCACAACCTATTATATCGCGCGCGGGCATCGCCGCAGCATTAGAGGTACGATCATGGACCAGAAGATCATCGACCAGATAGAGGCCGTAGTGGGCAAGGACGGATACTCCGTCGAGCCCGCAGTCCTGTACACGTACGGATTCGACGCTTCAATCTTCCACAGGACCCCAGACATAGTGGTCCAGCCACGCACCACCGAGCAGGTCTCGGAGATCATGAAGATCGCCTACGCGAACAAGATCCCGGTGACCCCCCGCGGAGCGGGCACCGGTCTCTGCGGGTCCGCCGTCCCCATCAAGGGCGGCATCGTCATGGCCATGCAGAGGATGAACCACGTCAAGAAGGTCAGCGTTGCCGACCTGTGGGTCGACGTGGAGGCCGGCGTCGTGTACAACGACCTCAACGAGGAGCTGGCCAAGTACGGGTTCTTCTTCCCCCCGTCCCCTGGTTCCGCCGAGGCGTGCCAGATCGGCGGTATGGTCGCCAACAATGCGTCCGGCATGCGCGCCGTCAAGTACGGCGCCACTAGGGACTTCGTCATGGGCCTGACCTTCGTCAAGGCCGACGGGGAGATCGTCCGCTGCGGGACCAGGACCATCAAGGACTCCTCCGGCTACCAGCTCGCCCGCCTGATGTGCGGGTCCGAGGGAACCCTGGGCGTCATCACCGAGGTCACCCTCAAGCTGACCACCAAGCCCAAGAAGTCCGCTTCCTGCCTCTGTTGCTTCGCCGACGTAGAGAAGGCCGGCGAGTGCATCTCCGCGATCATCGCCAAACCTCTGATCCCTGCCTCCTGCGAGCTCATGGACAGCGTCAGCATCAACGCCGTGAACAAGGCCAGGGGCAACCCCCTGCCGGACTGCGGCGCCCTGTGCATCGTCGAGTGCGACGGCGAGACCGACGAGGTCGTCGACAGGGACATCGCCATCGTGGCGGAGATCGCCAAGGGCCTCGGCGCCATCGAGGTCATCCCCACCAAGGACAAGGACCTCATCGCCAAGTGGACCGATGCGCGCAAGTCCGTCATGACCTCGCTCTCCGCGCTGAAGCCCGGATGCTCCTCCGTCTCCCTCGCCGACGACATGGGCGTGTCCGTCTCCCAGGTCCCGAAGGCCGTCAAGGCATTCCAGGAGATTGCCGAGAGGTACAACGTCACCATCGCCACCTACGGCCATGCGTCCGACGGCAACCTGCACACCAAGATGGTCATCGACCCCACCGACAAGGACGAGTGGGACCGCGGCGTCAAGGCCGTCGACGAGATCTTCGATGTTTGCATCGAGCTCGGCGGCACCGTCACCGGCGAGCACGGCGTGGGCATCTCAAAGGCTCCGAACTTCCAGAAGGAGAGGGCCTCCGAGCTGTCCTCAATCAGGGCCATCAAGAAGGCCATGGACCCGGAGAACATCCTCAACCCCGGCAAGCTCGAGCAGTGGGAGGGGAGCATCCTCGGACATCTGAGGTACCCCTGCCCCGAGTACATGTGATCCTAAACCCAGGCGGGCGGGAGCCCGCCTTTTACCCGCCCTCGAGGGTCCTGATCCCGGAGGGCGGGGATTCTGACTGAGGGCGATCGGCAATCGCTGGCCCGAGCTTTCGGGGGACAGACGATTCCACGGTTCCGCGCGCATTTCCCATCCACATGTCCATGTTACGGGGACAAGTCTGTTCGGATATTCAGGATTGGGGAACTTTTAACAATGCCCTCAAGATTAGGAGGCAGGTGAGTCAGATGGCTGGCGGATTCGACAACGACAAGTACCTCAAGACCCAGTCCGAGCACATCAGGGAGCGCATCCAGAGGTTCGGCGGCAAGCTGTACCTCGAGTTCGGCGGCAAGCTGTTCGACGACTACCACGCGTCCAGGGTCCTGCCCGGGTTCATGCCGGACAGCAAGATCCGCATGCTGATGGAGTTCGGCGGTCAGGCCGAGGCCATAGTGGTCATCAACGCCGAGGACATCGTCAAGAACAAGGTCCGCAAGGACATCGGCATAGGATACGACCAGGAGGTCCTGAGGCTGGTGGACTCCTTCACCGACCGTGGGATCGGCGTGTGCGGCCTGGTCATCACACAGTACAACGGGCAGGCGGCCGCCGACGCCTTCCAGAGGAAGGCCGAGGACCTGGGTCTCCGTGTCTACCGCCACTACCCCATCGCCGGATATCCTTCGAACCTGCAGCTCATCGTCTCGGACGACGGTTACGGCAGGAACGAGTACGTCGAGACAACCAAGCCGCTGGTCGTCGTCACCGCACCCGGGCCGGGCAGCGGGAAGATGGCCGTCTGTCTCTCCCAGCTCTACCACGAGCACAGGATGGGCGTCCCGTCCGGTTACGCGAAGTTCGAGACCTTCCCGATCTGGAACCTCCCGCTCGGCCATCCGGTGAACATCGCCTATGAGGCAGCCACGTCGGACCTGAGCGACAGCAACATGATCGATCCGTTCCATCTCGAGGCATACGGCAAGATGGCGGTCAACTACAACAGGGACGTGGAGATCTTCCCGGTCCTGAACGCCATACTCAAGGAGATCTCCGGCGAATCCCCGTACAAGTCCCCCACGGACATGGGGGTCAACATGGCCGGCAACTGCATCGTGGACGACGAGGCCGTCCGCAGGGCCGCCAACAACGAGATCATCCGCAGGTACTTCTCCGCGCTCAGGGACCGCAGGGAGGGCAGAGTGGACGACGAGGCGGTGTTCCGTTCGGAGCTCATCATGAACCGCGCCGGGATCGACGTCGCCTATCGCAATTCGGTGGTGAGGGCGAGGGAGGAGGCGTCCAGGACCGACAGGCCAGTGGTCGCCGCGGAGCTCCCGGACGGCAGGATGGTGGTCGGCAAGGCGTCCCCGCTACTGACCGCGTCGTCGGCGATGATCCTCAACGCCCTGAAGATCGCCGCGGGCATCGACGATTCGGTGATGCTGATCTCCCCCGAGGTCATCCACTCCATGCAGAGGCTCAAGGTGGACTACCTGGGCAACAGGAACCCCCGCCTCCACATCGACGAAATGCTCGTCGCCCTGTCTATCGCCGCGAACTCCGACCCGTACGCCGAGAGGGCGTTCGCCGCACTCCCGTCGCTGCGCGGGAGCGACGTCCACTCGTCCGTGATAATATCGCAGGTGGACGACGGGCTCTACAAGAAGCTGGGGATGTACGCCTCCAGCGAGCCCGAGTACCAGACCAAGTGCCTGTTCCACGGGAACTGAAAAGGATGCGGGCCCGGGGGTACCGGGCGCCGCATCTCAATAGACGAAGTACAGGTCCGGCATCCAGAGATACAGATACGCCAGCTCTATGATGGCCGCCGCCAGGGCGATCACGTAGACCGGGACGTTCCAGGTCACGATCTTCGAGCCGTCGAGAGGCGGTATCGGCAGCAGGTTGAAGAACGCGAGGAACGCGTTCAGCGATGCCAGCAGCATGAAGAACAGCACCCACGCCGAGTAGTTGAACACGAGGCATCCCGCGATCCCCACCGCACAGAGCACGATGTTGACCACCGGTCCGGCGATGCTGATCCTCCCGTTCGTCCTCTTGTCCGGGCATCCGTGGATCACCACTGCGCCCGGGGCGGCGAAGAGGAATCCGAAGAGCGAGGTGACCAGCGTGATGCCCAGTCCCGCAGGCCACATCCTGAACTCGGACCTCATGCCGCTGTTCTGGGCGACGAACTTGTGACCCAGCTCGTGGAGCAGGAAGCTCAGGCACACGATGACGAGGCAGACACCGAACAGTCCGACCCATCTCATCGAATCGCCCAGGTGGTATCCCAGGTAGTCCATGATGCTGCCGTTGCGGTACAGCACCATGAACGCCACGGACAGCACGACCACCGCGACCGCTATGTCGATGACCTCACGCCTTTCGAACCGCCCCCTCTTCGGGGCGTCGATTATCGTGTACGTCTCATCCATGTCACTTGCGATTGGTTCACCCATTAAAAAGCTGGGGTGGGACCCTTCGGCGTCCCGTGCGCCATCTCCGTCCGTGGCAGCTCATCATGTTTAAATCGTATCCGCTCTTGATTCGGTCATATGGCCAATCAGACCGCCCACGGGAAGGAGGAGCTCAGATGGTGCGATGCCTGCGGCACGCTGCTGCTGGGGGATTCGTGCTCCGTTTGCGGTTCGGAGGGCAGGCAGTTCAGGATCAACAGCCCCGGCGACATCCGCCCGTGTATGGGCGACACCATCGATATGGTGCTGGCACTGTTCCGCGAAACCTTCGGGACGGACGCCCCCCTGAGGGGAAGGGCGATGTTCCTCAACAAGATCCCGGGGGAGGATCGCGCGGATGAGATCGTCGCCCACGGGGCGGTCGTGGCCGTCATGAGGTATGACATACGCCGCGCCCGCATGGTCCTGGAGCTCAGGCAGCACGGGGCGGAGATGTTCGCCCCCGTGGCGAAGCGCTCCATCGTCCGCTTCGCGGGGATGTCCGGACATCTCAAAGGCAAGGTCGTGCCCGGGGCGAACGTGACCGAGGTCGTCGGGACGTTCTCCGAGGGCGACCCGCTCATTCTCCTGAAGGGTGGTAAGGCGGGTCCTGGCGTGGCGCTCTGCGACAGCGGTTCCCTCCGCAGCGCGGAGCGCGCGGTCAAGATCCGCGACCTGAACGCGCCGTCGGGGATCCCCATGTCCCCGAAGGCGGGTCTGGACACGTTCGTCGCCTGCAACAGGGGTCATGTGAGGAGGATACAGAGGCGCGCCGTCCACGAGATCCGCAGGTTCATGGACGAGGGCAACCGCAATCATCTGCCTGTGACCGTGTCCTTCTCGGGAGGCAAGGACTCCCTCGCGGCATGCGCCCTGGCCATGGAGGCATGCGGCAACGTGGACCTCATCAACATAGATACGGGCCTGGAGTTCCCTGAGACGCTGGAGTACGTGGACCGCTTCGCGAGGATGAACGGTCTGAGGCTCCACCGTGCCGTGGGAGGAACGGGCTTCAGCGACAACATCGACTCCTTCGGGCCGCCGGCCAAGGACTTCCGCTGGTGTTGCAAGGTCTGCAAGCTCGGTCCTGTCACGGACACGATCGACAGGGACTTCCCCAAGGGGACGGTCACTGTGGAGGGCAACAGGCGCCTGGAGTCCTTCGCCCGCTCGAAGACGTCGTTCGTCACCAGGAATCCTTTCGTTCCCAACCAGATCAACCTCAACCCCATCCGCGATTGGAGTGCCGCGGAGGTCTGGCTCTACATCCTAACCCACGGTCTCGATTACAATCCGCTGTACGACAGGGACTTCGAGAGGATTGGGTGCTACCTCTGCCCCGCATGCCTGGAGAGCGAGTGGGCGAACACGCGCAGGATCCATCCGGATCTCGCATCCGAGTGGGATTCCTATCTCGCATCTTACGCGGAATCCAGAGGGCTCCCGCCGGAGTACGCGTCAATGGGGTTCTGGAGGTGGAAGGCCCTTCCGCCGAAGATGGTCCGCATCGCCGACGAGATGGGCCTCGACCTCAGGCCGAAGGCGCAGCCCGGCCCGTCCATGAGGATGCTGAAGGGCGCATCGCCGTGCGCCGCCGGGGGATTCTCAATAGAGGCCATCGTCAACGTCCCGAGGCAAAGGGACTTCTCCTACGTGGAGGACGCCCTGCGCACCGTGGGGGATGCGAAGTACGACGACGCGTACGAGATCGCCCTCCTGCGTCTGCCGATAGGCCGGGCCCGTCTGTTCGGCGGCGGTCAGGTGTCCGTCAACTCCCCCGACGCAAGGAACGCGAAGGAGGTGTTCTCCAGGGCGGTCACGGCGCTTGTGAGGGCGATGATGTGCACAGAGTGCGGGATATGCGCCAAGGGATGCCCCCGCTGCGCCATCACGATGGACGGTGGCATGCGCGTCGATCCCGGGAGATGCAATTCCTGCGGCAGATGCGAGAGGTCCTGCATGGTGGTGCACTATTCCGACCGTCTGCTCTCCGAGGATGTTGGTGCGTCTCCCGCAACCATTAATAGACCATGATTTCTGGCCGAGAGCATGGACGCTGTAATGGGCATCGCCATGGTGGTCGGGATAGCGCCGGCTCTCGCGCTCATGTTCCTGGGTGTCAGGAACTACACCTATCCGAGGGTCGAGCAGCCGTTCTTCAGCGACCCCACGTTCTTCATGCTGTTCGTGGTCGGCCTCGTGGAGGGATCGATCGTCTTCGTGGCGATGCGCATACTCAACGCTGCATCGAGCATCATACTGATGGTTCTGCTCGCGGTCATCCAGATACTGGCCATGGTGCTCGTGATGAACCTGCGCAGGTTCAGGGGCAAGTCGGATTCCGTGTTCTACGGTTTCGCCCTCGGTCTGGGGAACTCCTGCGGGTTCGCCACCGGGTTCTGCTTCCTCATTTACGGGGCGCTCACGGACATGGACGTCTCCATAGGTCCGTCGTTCGTCGTCCTCATCCTGCTGTCCGTCTCGATGTCCCTGATAATGGGCGCATGCGGAACCAACGTTGGAGAGGGCATAGCCAGGCACCGCGTCATGGAGTTCGCGCTCCAGGCACTCCTGCCGATGGTGGCCTACGACATGCTGCTCTGCGGTGCCATCCTGAACGGTGACAGCCTGCTGTTCTACGCGTTCATGGTTCTGATGCTGGTCCTCGGTGGCCTGTACTACTTCTACATCATGCAGAGGAAGCTGCCCAACATCGTCCGTGAGGTCCTCCTGATGGAGGGCAAGAAGCGCGGGGACATCCCCAAGTCGAAGTGATCGCGCCCGATAGAATCCCGGACGGGTCTCGTGGACGAAGCCGCGGTCCAGCATGGCGGAGAGCATCTTCTCCGCCCTCCTGGGCTCGTACCCCTCGACATCCTCCAGGGTGAACTCCCCTCTGAGGGCGGTGAGCCCCTCCGAGAGGATCTCCATCTTCTCTTCGAGGTCCGTGGCATGCTCGTAGCGGTAGGCCAGGGTGGACTCCGGATCCGATTCCCCGATCCTCCTCCTTCTCTCCCTCAGGTCCGCCTGGGTCGGAAGGAACTCGTCCGCGCCCATGGCCCTGGACAGCGCGGCGCGGACCTCCGACTGGCTCTCGGATGTAAAGATGAACCCGTTCCTTCCGGCACGCTCCGAATGCCCGCAGTACGGGCAGGTGGTGACGGAGTCGTTCGTCTCGACGATCCGGGGGCGGCGGCAGAGGCCGCACTGGGTCAGTCCGTACATGTCACCCGTAGATGGCGCTCTCGGAGGGGTCGTTGTCCATGGTCGCCTGGCTCGTCTGGGTCCTGCGCATGATCTCGTCACCCTCCTCGAACAGAAGCTTGGTGTTGACCTTCAGTCCCTTGACCATCTTGGAGACCGGCTCCATGAAGGCCGCGGCGGATGCCGGGTCCGGGATGCTCGGGTTCGCCGGGCAGAGGATGGTGACGAGGTTCATCCCCCTCTGGGCAGCCATATACATCATGACGCCGGTTATCCCTTTGACCATGCCGCTCTCCATCTTCTGGAGGCCGGAGGCCTCGTACAGCCTGCCGACGCCGGGGCCGCTCCCGCCGCATATGACGGGCTGGTCCTGCTCGGTCATCCGTGGTATCCCCTCGAGGCAGATGACGTCCCTGCATCCCAGGTCCCTCAGGGTCCCCAGGACGGTGTTGCCCAGCAGGTAGCAGTCCTCGGGCTTCGGGGCGAACTCGGAAGTGCACACGACGGCGTCCTTGCCGTTCTTGGTGCGTCTCTTGTGGCCGTACAGGCGCACAGGCGGATATGCCGTGGCATTGGACACAAGGCTGTACGGCGGGATCCTCTCCCCGTGGATGCCGGCTACAGGTTCCATCTTGAGCTGGCTGACATAATAGTTCGCCGCGATCGAGCTCACCAGACCTACGCTGGGGAACCCGACGATCCCGACCGGATCGTCCAGACCCAGGTCCGAGTATCTGATGGTCTCTAGGCACATGCCACCCGGTATCCCGACGAAGATATTAATGGGAACGGTGGATGGGAAGGGCATGAGCGACCGCATAACCATGGCCAGGACGGCGGGAGGCATACCCGTCGTGGCAGAGCGCATCCCCGGGAGCCGGAGCGCCGGATACATGATCGGAGTTGCCACAGGCTCCAGGGACGAGACCGATGGCATATTCGGGCTGTCGCATCTCCTGGAGCACACGGTGTTCCGCGAGACGAAGACCCGCGACTCCTACCAGATGGCCAAGGAGATGGAGGGCGCCGGAGGGGAGCTCAACGCGTTCACAGGCCGCGAGATGACCGCGTTCTACGGCATCACCATCAGCGAGACCAGGGGGACGGCCATGGAGATGGTCGGGGACATAGTCGCCAATCCGCTCATCAACGAGAAGGACACGGAGCTCGAGAAGAAGATCGTCCTCCAGGAGCTGAGCATGATCGAGAGCGAGCCTGAGACGCGCATCCACGACATCTTCGAGAGCATGCTATGGAGGGGGCACCCCCTGTCCCAGGACGAGGGAGGGGACAAGGGGATCGTCGCCCGCCTGACCTCCGCGGACCTCAGGGCCTACTACGAGGAGAAGTACCTCATCCCCAACCTGGCGGTCTACGCTGCTGGCGACGTCGACCTCGACGAGACGGTCGCCTGGGCCGAGACAGCCCTGGACGGGATGTCCGGGGGAAGGGCGAACGCGAGGGCTGAGCCCCCGATGCCGAAGGCGGAGTTCAGATGCGAGAAGGGGGATTCCGATCATCTTCAGGTCGCCATGGGCTTCCCCTCCTACGGGGCGTCCCATCCGGACCGCTCCGCGCTGACGATGCTCTCCGCTGTCCTCGGGAGCGGGACCAGCTCCAGGCTGTTCCAGTCCGTGAGGGAGCAGAAGGCGCTCGTCTACTCGGTGTACACGACGGTGAGCCAGGAGAGCGACGCGAGCTCCATGGTGGCGTACATGTCCTGCACCGACGGGAACGCGTCCGAGGCCATGTCCACGACCTCCGCGGAGTTCGGGAGGCTTCTGAGGGATGGTCTCGAGGAGGGCGAGCTGGAGCGCGCCAAGCGCCTCGTGAAGGGTGCGAACGTGAGGGCCATGGAGTCAACCGAGCACAGGCTGTACAGGCTAGGCGTCAACCACATGCTCAACGGGTCCACCGAGAGCCTCGAGGAGCGTCTTGACAAGATAGATGCGGTCACCGAGGAGGACGTCATGCGCGTGGCGAGGGACATCCTCCGTCCCGAGAGGATGAATGTGATGGTCCTCGGGAAGGCCGGACGCGCTGTCAGGAAGACGGAGATCTCCGACCTGGCGTTCTGAGGGTACTCAGGCGCCCCTGGCCGTCTCTATCAGATGGAGGACCGCGGCCTTGGCGCTGTCCACGGCCGCCTCCACCTCGGGGGTCATCGTCTCCGTGACGGTCTTGATGTCCTGCACCTCGACGGCGACGAAGGATATCGTCTCGGGCATGATCTCCGGATCCATCTTGCGGCCGATCTTTATGGCCGTGGGGAGGTTGACGTCGTGCGTCGCGGCATCCGTGATTACCTCGTCGAAGTCGCTCTCCCTGAAGAGCAGGACGGTGCCGGGCCCGTACTCGCCCGTCTGGATGGCGTCGACCACTATCGCGTGGGAGTAGCCGTGGATCACGGGCAGTATGTCCAGTCCGCCGATGGCCTCCTGGAAGCAGTCCACTTCGTCCATGTCGAGGGCGTCTATCGTCTCCGATACGCGGAGACCGACCGCGTCGTCGCACATGATTGGGCTTCCGAGTCCGATGACAGCTATCCTTCCGTTGAGGGCCATTGACGCCGCATGGGCGTCCACGTCTTCAGTTTGACGTTCGTCAATTTGTCATTCGACACCGTTTTACCCTGGAAGGTAATACCCGTATGCCGTGCAGATCCGCGTACAGAGCTCGCAGACGATCAACGGCAAGCAGGTAACCGCGCGCCAGCTCGAGGCGCTCCTCGCGGTGCAGGAGACGGGTAGCCAGACGGCCGCGGCACAGCGCATGGGGATCTCCGTCCCTGTCCTCCACAAGTACATGTCCAGCATAGAGGACGCCGCCGGCGCCCCTGTGCTGAAGACCACGCCCGCCGGATCCCGCCTCACGCCCGAAGGCGAGGAGATAGCATCGGTGGCCAGGTCCATGGCACTCCGCTGCGACATGTCCAGGAGGTTCACGGTGTGCTGCAGCCCCGTGATGGAGGACCTGCTGATGTCCGTCCTCTCGTCGCTGAAGATGACCGACGCCAACGTCGTGATATCCGATGACGAGTACAACATCAGGATGCTCAGGGAGGACCGCACGGACATAGCCATCATCGACGATCCGCTGTACCTGTTCGACGCGGACGAGTTCGCCATGGACGAGATCGGCTACATGGGCATGGTCATGGTGGACAACGGCCCGTCGTTCATCCGCTACCGCTACGGCGCCCAGAGGGTCGCGTTCATGTTCATGGACTCGGTGGACCGCGAGTACACCGTCGACGCGGAGACCTTCTCGCTCCCGGAGCTCCTGGGCTCCAACAAGAGCTTCTTCGTCGAGGAGTACCTGCTCACGAGGAGGAACCTCAGGCTGAAGAGCGCCGTGGATCCCAAGGTGCTCCGCCACGCCATCACCGCACTGTACCGGACGGACGGAAGGCAGGTGCAGAGGCTCATCGCCGCGCTCAAGTCCAGACTCTCGTGATTAAGGATTACCCGATAAGATAACACCCATGCGGTGCCGACTGTCTCGATTAAATACGGTGACCGTGTGGCACGGCTCGATACTATGGTTTCACCCAACCCAGAGTTCTTCAACGAGCTGACTGCGGCAGGAGCCGGCGACGTCAAGCTCTGCTTCCAGTGCGGAACCTGCACCGCTGGCTGCCCCTCCGGTAGGAGGACCTCCTACAGGACCAGGAAACTCATGAGGATGGCCCAGCTCGGCCTCAGGGAGGAGATCCTGAACAGTGAGGAGCTGTGGGAGTGCAGCACATGCTACACCTGCGTCGAGAGGTGCCCCAGGCAGGTCCCCATCGTGGACATCGTGATCTCCCTCAGGAACCTCGCCGTCGCCGAGGGTCACATGTACCCCAACCACAAGAACACCGCCAAGAACTTCTCCAAGTACGGCCACACCGTCCCTGTCAAGGACGACATCACCGCGCTTCGCGAGTCTCTCGGCCTGCCCGGAATCCCGCCCACCGTCCTTGCTTCCGACAAGGCCAAGGCCGATCTGGACAAGATTCTGACCGTCACCGGTTTCGACAAGATCACTTCGGAGTGATAGAATGGCAAAGTACGCGTTTTTCCTCGGATGCATCGCCCCCCTCAGGTACCCCGGTATCGAGAAGTCCACCAGGGAGGTCTGCAAGGCTCTGGACATCGAGCTCGTCGATCTGGACGATGCGAGCTGCTGCCCCGCTCCCGGAGTCATCAGGGCCTTCAACAAGAAGACCTGGCTCGCCGCCGCCGCAAGGAACCTGGCCCTCGCCGAGCAGAAGGGTCTGCCCATCATGACCATCTGCAACGGATGCTACGGAACCCTGTTCGACGCAGCTCACGAGCTAAACGGCAACCCCGAGGCCCTCAAGGAGGTCAACGAGGTCCTGAAGGAGATCGGAATGGAGTACAAGGGAACCACCGAGGTCCGCCACTTCGCCGAGGTCCTCTACAACGAGATCGGCGTCGAGAAGATCAAGGAGAAGGTCACCAAGCCCCTGGAGTACCAGGTCGCCACCTTCTACGGATGCCACTTCCTCAAGCCCAGCGCCATCAAGAACCTGGACGACCCCGAGAACCCCCACATCCTGGACGACCTCGTCGAGGCCACCGGTGCCAAGAGCATGCCCAGGCAGCAGAAGATGCTGTGCTGCGGAGCCGGCGGAGGACTCAAGGCCGCCTTCGGCGACGTCGCCATGAAGTTCACCCAGACCAACCTGGAGAACATGCAGGCCTCCGGCGCCAAGTACATCATCGACGTCTGCCCGTTCTGCCACCTGCAGTTCGACGGCAGCCAGAAGGACCTCGGGTTCAACATGCCGGTCCTGCACCTGTCCCAGCTCTACGGGCTGGCCATGGGCATGTCCGAGCAGGACCTGGGACTCTCCGCGCACATCACGCCGGTCGTCCTCTGAAAACCGCAATCCAAACGAGGGGGTCATCCCCTCAATCCTTACCTCTCATCGATTCTCCATCCACGTCCTCCGTTCGGACCCCTCTCCGATCCCGGCGTTTCATTATAAGTTATGTTGAGTGAAGTTCAAATACACGCGGTACCAATCCAAAAAGGATAACATATTCCTTACAAGGATAGCGAAGGAATGTCTGGCACATGCGATTTCCGTCGTCCGGACAGGATTCCGCGTTCCGCATAGCCTTTTATATGACCGATGAATCGTCGCGGACAGTTCAAAGGAGTTACCTACTATGGCAGGAGCATCCGTTGCAGCAAAGAAGGCCAAGGCGGCCGGTGGCGGCCGTAAGGTCAGGGACAAGTGGAAGGCGAAGGAGTGGTACAAGATCCACGCCCCGCGCATGTTCAACGAGGCCGAGATCGGAGAGACCCCCTCCGCGGACCCCGAGTACGTCATCGGACGTACCGTCGAGGTCACCGTCCAGGACCTCACCGGCGACTTCTCCAAGATGCACATCAAGCTCAGGTTCAAGGTGTCCTCCGTCGACGGACACGACGCCAAGACCGAGTTCATCGGCCACGACCTGACCAGCGACTACGTCAGGAGGCTGACCCGCAGGAAGAAGACCAAGACCGACCACGTCGTCGACATCGTCACCAAGGACGGCTTCTCCTACAGGATCAAGACCATGGCCATCGCCGACAAGCGCATCCAGTCCTCCCAGGAGGACGCCATGAGGCGCGTCATCGGAGAGACCCTCGTCGCCATGGGTCAGGAGCAGACCCTGTCCCAGATGGTCAAGGCCATCGTCTCCGGAGACCTCGCCAAGGACCTGGCCCGCGCCTGCCGCATCATCATCCCCATCAAGAGGATCGAGATCCGCAAGTCCGAGGTCATGGCCGCCGGCGACTCCGAGCCCGAGTCCATCATGCCCGAGACCGTCGTCGAGGAGACCTCCGAGGAGGAGGCCGTCGAGGACGCTCCCGCTGAGGAGGCCGCTGAGCCCGAGGCACCCTCCGAGGCCGAGGCCCCCGCAGAGGAGAAGGTCGAGGAGTGATTCTCAAGGGGGTCCAGGCCCCCGCTCAAACCCCAAACCCCGCGCCCGGGTCACGGCGCATCTTCCCATCATTCTCCCGTCCAGCGTGAGCCATGGATGTCCGCGGACCGTCGACCGATAGAAAGCAATATAATCTAGGAGCCAATCGGGAGCCTTAAGCCGGGGTGGCTCAGTTGGTAGAGCGTCGGACTCATAGGGTTCTGGTCACCAGACCTCTGCCAGGGAAATCCGAAGGCCATGGGTTCAAGTCCCATTCCCGGCACCATCTCTTCTAAATTCCATCGTCCTGACAGGGGTCTTCGAACATCTGGTCTCCCGTCCCTTCCATTGGACCATTTAAATAGCTCGCCATGCGTGGCATCGGTCATGAGGCTCATCATCTACACCGGCAAGGGGGGCGTCGGAAAGACGTCCACATCGGCCGCCACTGCTTTCCGCCTCGCAGAGCTGGGTTACAGGACGATCCTGATGAGCACGGATTCGGCCCACTCCCTCGGCGACTCCCTCGACATGAAGCTGGGGAACTCGATCACGCATGTGAGGGAGAACCTCGACGTCCTCGAGATCGACATAATCTACGAGATGCGCAACAAGTGGAGCGACATCCAGAACTACGTCTCGGCGTTCATGCTCTCCCAGGGAATGGGCGAGATATCCGCGGAGGAGATGGCCATACTTCCCGGCATGGAGATGATCTCCGCGCTGTTCTACGTGAACCAGTTCGACGAGCAGGGTACCTACGACGTGGTCGTCATGGACACCGCCCCCACCGGGGAGACGCTGAGGCTGATGAGCTTCCCCGACGTGACCAACTGGTATCTCGACCGCGGGTTCCCGGTGATCCGCAGGCTCATGAAGATCGCCAAGGCCACAGTCGGCAAGATCATGGACATGCCACTGCCGTCCGACGAGGTGATGGAGAGCATCGAGGACATCAAGGACAACATGTCCCGCGTCAAGGTCATCCTCGAGGATCCGACCCGCACCACCGTCCGCCTCGTGGTGAACCCGGAGAAGATGGTCATCCGCGAGACCATGCGCGCCTACACCTACCTCAGCCTCTACAACAAGAACGTCGAGGCGCTGATCGTCAACCGCATTCTGCCCCCGGAGGCGTCCGAGTCGGAGTTCCTGAGGGAGAGGTTCGCCGAGCAGGAGGAGAACATGGCGCTGATCCACAGCGCGTTCGACCCCATGGTCATCAAGGGGTGCCCCATGATGCGCACCGAGCTCCGCGGGGAGGAGAAGCTCAGGGAGATGGCGCGCCTGATCTACGGCGACGGCGATCCCGCCGCGGTCTACTCTGAGGCCAGCCCCATGAGGTTCGTGACCTCCGGGGACCACGACATCGTCGAGATCCGCATGCCCTTCGTGGATTCGAAGGAGGTCGAGCTCTTCAGGCTGGACCGCAGCACCCTGATGGTCCATGTCGGGAGCCAGAAGATCAACGTCCAGCTGCCCGACGTCATGATGGATTCGGAGATAGACGGGGCAGAGTTCAAGGGCGATAAGCTCCTTATCAAGTTCAGGAGGGTCTACTATGACCACAGATGAAGAGTTCGAGGCGTTCGTCGCAAACAACAGGGACCTCATAGAGAGGATGATCGAGACGCAGAAGAGCGCCGCCAGGGAGTTCGTCGATGCCGAGAGGGACGCGGCCAGGCAGGCCTACGGGCACGCCAGGGGATTCGCCGACGAGTCCCGCGCCAGGGCGGAGGACCTCGCCCGCACTGCCTATTCGGCATTCACAGACCCCGAGGTGCAGAGGCACTTCGTGAACATGGGCCTGGAGTTCTTCATGGGCATGAGCGCCCTGATGGAGCGCGCTCCCATGCCGGCTCCCGTCAGGGACGGGTTCCGCAGCACCGAGGCCACCATGAAGGACGCCGCCTGCAGGGCCCACGAATGCCGCAGGGAGGCCCCCAAGAGGGTCGAGATCGTCTCCGACGACCGCAGGGACGCGGACGGCGTCTTCAAGGGTGTCGGTGAGCGATGATGCTCCAGGGCGAGGAGGCAGTTAGACTGGCCAGATCGGCCGTGGAGGCCGAGGCCTCGGGCCGTCCGGCACCGGCGATCCCCGACATCGGCGCCTTCTCGGACTCCGCAGGGGCGTTCGTCACCCTGGACACGTTCCCAGCCGGAGAGCTCCGCGGATGCATAGGGATCCCCATGCCCGTGATGCCGCTGGGCAGGGCTATCGTCGAGGCGGCCGGATCCGCCTGCAACGATCCGAGGTTCCCCCGCCTGTCCCCCGGGGAGCTCGGCGGCGTGACCGTCGAGGTCACCGTCCTGAGCAGGCCGGAGGCGATACGCGCGGACACGCCCGAGGGGATTCTGAAGAGCATCGTCATCGGACGCGACGGGCTGATACTATCGTTCATGGGCCGCAGAGGGCTGTTCCTCCCGCAGGTCCCCGTTGAGCAGGGCTGGGACAAGGAGGAGTACCTCGACCATCTCTGCATGAAGGCGGGTCTCCCGCCGGGAACATGGAGGCGCGAGGGGGCCAGGATAGAGACCTTCACGGGCGAGGCCTGGCGCGAGACCACCCCGCGCGGCGACATCGTCCGGAGGGAGGACATTGGACATCGAGACCGTGGTGTGCGGCAGGGCCCTCGTCGACGGGGAGCTCAGGTACACCGAGGTCGGGATCTGTGACGGGAGGATAGTCTCCGTAGGCAGCATGGTGCGTGGAGGGGACAGGAGGATCGAGCTGGGGACCAGCGACGTCATGCTGCCCGGGTTCATCGATCCACATGTGCATCTCCGCGACCCCGGGATGACCGGGAAGGAGGACTTCGGCACCGGGACGCTAGCTGCGGTCCACGCGGGAGTGACCTGCGTGTACGACATGCCCAACACCGTGCCGCCCGTCACCGACGTCCGCACGTTCACGGAGAAGAAGGCCGTCGTCGGCAGGAAGGCCGTCACGGACTACGGTCTGTTCGCGGCGGTCACCGCGGGAATCAACGCCGGGATGCTGGCGCCGCTCGTCGTGGGGTTCAAGCTGTTCATGGGATCGACGACTGGGAACATCCTCCTGGACGACGACGAGGAGATGATCCCGGCGGTCAGGGACGTGCTCGCCACCGGCAGGCGCATGAGCGTCCACGCTGAGGACGACCATTTCATATCGAAGGGGGAGGAGCGGTGCTGCAGGGACCACCTGAGGAACCGTCCGGCCGAAGCGGAGTGGAAGGCCATCTCCAGACTGGCCGCGAACTTCCGCGGATCCAGCATCAACATCTGCCATCTGACCACCCCAGAGGGTCTGGCCATGGCGAGGGATGCAGGCTTCTCCACCGAATGCACGATGCACCACATCACCTTCGACGCCGATCGCAACCCCGGCGCCGAGTACAAGGTGAACCCCCCGCTGAGGGACGCCCGCAACAGGGAGGCCCTCCGCGCCCTCTTCATGGGGGGCGGGTTCGACATGCTCGGGACCGACCACGCGCCCCATGCGGCCGACGAGAAGGACCGTCCGTTCGCCGAGGCGCCGTCAGGCATACCGGGTGTGGAGACGGCGGTGCCCATGATGATGGAGATGGTCCGCAGGGGCGATCTCCAGCTGTCCGAGGCGGTCAGGATGGGATCGTACAACGCCGGCAGGCTGTTCGACGTCCCCAAGGGCAGGATTGCCGAGGGCTACGATGCGGACCTCGCGATCTTCGACCTCAGGCGGTCCGCACCCATAGACGTGCCCCGTCTGCACAGCAGGTGTGGCCACTCCCCCTACGGGGGGTTCCCGGCCGTCTTCCCGAGATGCGTCTGCGTCAGGGGAAGCCTTCAAGTACGGGACGGAGAGTTCTGCGGCGAACCAATCGGAAGGGACGTCCGTGGACTACGAGGTCGATTACTCAGAGATATCGGGGAGGCTCGTCGAGTGCCCCCCTCAGTGCGGCATGTGCTGCCTGTGCCAGCCGGAGGTCCTTCCGGAGGAGCGCCCGTTCTTCAAGAGGAACCACCCCTCGGCGCTCGTGAGATCCAGGGGTCCGGAGCCCTACACCGCGCTCGCGCTGAAGAAGGGCCGCGGCTCCTGCACGTTCCTCAACGGGAGGAGGTGCTCCGTGTACAAGGACAGGCCGGCCTACTGCCGCCAGTTCCCGTTCCACCTCTACGCCAGCGACCGTCTGCAGGTCGAGCTCGACCTCTCATGCAGGGGGGCTTGGACCGGCAGCGGCGTCAGCGCCATGGACGAGGCCCGCTCCGTGGTGGCGCTGGCATCATCGAGGGCGGACGCCGCGATGGCGGAGTCCAAGGCCGTCTACACGGAGTTCTACGCCAACTGCCGCGAGGCCGGCGTGATGGTGGACCCCTCCGGTCTGAGGATGTCCGTGTCCGAGAACCTCGCCATGTTCTCCGACATCTCGTACCTGGGCAGGATCATGGATGCCGCCTCCATCGAGCCGGTGATGTCCCTCCGCGCCATCCAGCCGGACAGGGAGCCTGACATGGCGTCCCTGCAGGAGGCGGGGATGGAGTCCGCGATGGAGTCCATGGGCTCCGAGGATCCGCTCAGCGTTCCGGTGTACTGCGACCCGCAGTGGAACTGGAACATGTTCATGGCCGTGGACGGCACCGTCGAGTGGATGGTCATGGACGACGAGGGCGAGCTCCACCACAAGGCGTTCGCCGACGCCGCCGACGTCCGGCTCAGGGTGCCCGACCAGGAGGGTGCCGCGGTCCTGAGGGACTACATACGTACGCTGAACTCCAGGGACAGCTTCATGGGGAGCGTCTTCTCCCTGATGGACGAGAACGGCTACGAGGACGACATGTCTAACTCCTATTATGGGTGCCTGTCCGTGTCGATCATGGACCTGCTCTGGAGGATGTCGCTGCTCGATCACTTCATGGGCACCGGATGCGGCGCCGAGGGCATGAGGGAGGCCATCATCTTCTACGACATGGACCGTCTGGACGCGCCCACCATCGGCGCGTTCGTCTGACGCCCGGCAGATACCTTCAAATAATGCCTGCCTATAGGCAGGCCCATCCGCCGTCCAGTATAGCACGCGTACGCGTGTGAGAGATGGCGCTCACGATTCACTGGAGTGATGATCATGGGAAAGGGAACACCCGCACAGGGAAAACACAACAAGTACAAGACTCACATCCCCTGCCGCAGGTGCGGCAAGCGCGCCTACCACGTCAGGAAGGGCGTCTGCGCCTCCTGCGGGTACGGCAAGACCGCAACCATCAGGTCCTACAACTGGGCTAAGATCCGCGACTGATCGAGGGATCCTCATGACAGGGCCAAAGCACAGCTGCGGCGTTGTCGGCATCAGCGCCGACTACGATGTCGCTCCGTCGCTTTACACGGCCCTCATGATCATCCAGCATCGCGGGCAGGAGAGCGCCGGCATCTCCGTTTTCAACGGCGCCTCCATAGACACCCTCAAGGGGAACGGGCTGGTCAATCTGGCCCTCCCCAAGGCGGATGTGCAGGCCGCGGTCGGCCACGTCGGTGTCGGCCACGTCCGCTATTCCACGACCGGTTCCAAGAGCATAGTGAATGCTCAGCCGCTCACGGTCATGACCAACTTCGGTACCGTGGCCGTCGCGCACAACGGCGACATCACCAACTTCGCCGAGCTGAAGGACCGCTACATGAAGGAGGGCTGGACCTTCCTCACGGATTCTGACAGCGAGCTGGTCACCAAGCTCCTGGGCAAGTACATGACCATGTACAACGACCCGGTCAAGGCGATCAGGGCCGCGATGGGCGAGCTCGACGGGGCGTACGCTCTCACGATCCTCATCAACGACAGGCTGTTCGCCATCCGCGACCCCTACGGATTCAGGCCTCTGTGCCTCGGAAGGCTCGACGGGGGATACATCGCCGTGTCGGAGAGCGCTGCCATCGACGCGCTCCACGGGGAGTTCGTCCGCGACATCGAACCCGGGGAGATCTGCGAGATCACCAAGGACACGTTCAAGATCTATCCCGCGGTCGGTCAGCATCCCAAGGCCTACTGCATGTTCGAGTGGGTCTACTTCGCACGTCCCGATTCCGTCATCGACGGGAGCGAGGTATACGAGGTGCGCAGGCGCATCGGCGAGATCCTGGCGAGGGAATGCCCCGCAGATGTGGACCTGGTCATGCCCATCCCCGATTCCGGACGCGCCCACGCCATCGGCTATTCAGCCGCGACAGGCATACCCTATGAGGAGGGCTTCATGAAGAATCGCTTCGCCGAGAGGACCTTCATCATGCCCGACCAGAAGCAGAGGGAGCAGGCCGTCTCCATGAAGATGAATCCCATCAGGAGCACGGTCAGCGGCAAGCGCATCATGATCATCGACGACAGCATCGTCAGGGGTACCACCCTGAAGAAGCTCATCCAGATGCTCCGGTCCGCCGGAGCGAAGGAGATCCATGTCAGGATCGGCAGTCCGCCGATCATCGCGCCGTGCTATTACGGTGTGGACATGAAGACCCGCGACCAGTTCATAGCGACCAAGCACAGTGTCGAGGAGATCAGACAGATCATCGGCGCGGACAGTCTCGGCTATATCAGCATCGAGGGCCTCGTCGAGGCCATCGGGTTCAAGGAGGCCGACCTCTGCCTGGCCTGTGTGAATGGAAAATACCCCACTTCGATCCCCGGAGAGGTCCACAGGTTCCAGACCAACCTCGTCCAGGACTTCGACAAAACAAACTTATAAATACTAGGAAACTATCCACAATTTGCTGGGCAGGTAGATCAGTTGGAAGATCGTTACCTTGGCATGGTAGAGGCCGCGAGTTCGAATCTCGCCCTGTCCACCTTTCTTCTTTCTTTCAATTCTCAGTGACGGTGTCCGTTCGCGATGCCTGCCCATCTGGGTCTGTCACTCAGGAAGAACCTCCTGTCATCCCTGTCTCCCATGGAGAACAGGACGCCCTCGTCGGTCATCCTGCACAGGACCTCGTGCGCCGTGGATGCCGCCATCCCGAGCCTTCTCACGATCTCATCCTCGTCTACGGGGCCGTGTCCCAGCATGTATCTGATGACGTTGCATCTCCTGCCCTCATAGGCGGAGCCGAGCTCCACCATCCCCGGCAGGCTGACGCTCCATGAATCCCCGACGGTTACCTCCGGCCTGTACTAGCAGCTGCGATAGGCCCTCCTGACACCCGCCATGCCGCGTATGGCCGTGTTCTTGTATCCCATGGATACGAGAATCTCGGTCAGACGCGGGTTCCTCGTGCGCTCCCTGTAGCTTATCCCCAGTCTCATCATGCCGCCGGGGGAGGTCACTGTTGTGCATTCCAGATTCACATCCACCACTATGGGCGAGGGATCGCAGTAGCTGCGATGGCAGATGGCGTTGAGCAGGACCTCCGAGAACGCCAGACCCTGTATCTTCGTCACCCCGGTCCCAGCCTTCTCCGAAAGCCTGCGGCGGATGGTGACTACCTGCTGTCCGACGACATGAATCTGTTCGAGTACTGATCCAGTCGCGACGTACTCCGCATCGCCGTCCACGCGGATCTCGCAGGACCAGGGGCACTGGTCAGAGAAGATGAGGGCGAGATTGGTGAAGCTCCCATCGGGGGTTCTCATGACGGTTGAATCCCAATGCCTACCGGAGCGGGAGTCCCTTCTCAGGACGGCACTGTGGAAGCTGAGGTCCTGGATCTCCGATTCCATGCTCTCGAACGTCATCTATGTGTGCTGGTACATCTAGTCACTAACTATTATGAATAATAATAAATGTTGCCACTTTTTGATATTAAAAACGTGGTCCAGGCAAAATATTGGACGTATGCTCCAATCTGATGACAGATTACATCCATGATACCAATCCCCCAAATACTGACAGCCCGATTCAGAATATGGTGATTCGAATGGCAAGCATTCCGTCCAATGTCATCGAGAAAATGAACGCACAGGGTACCGTCAAGGTACTCGTCACAGCTGGAAAAGACGGGCAGCCCCATGCCATCGTCTGCGGCACCATCATGTCCCCCGCTCCCGACAAAATGGTCGTCGGAGAGGTCCTGATGAAGAAGTCGGCCGCCAACCTGGCCGAGAATCCGAAAGCCTCCTTCATGATTGCCGCCGGCATGGAGGCCTGGGAGATTGACGTAAAGAACCCTGTCCGCATCGACTCCGGTGCCGACCTCGACAAGATGAACGAGGCTCTCGCCCCCATTCACCTCCACGCCAACGCGATGTGGGTGTTCGACGTCGAGGCTGTCTACAACCAGGGCGCCAATCCCGACGCCGGAAAACAGATCGCATGATCCAAGAGCCCGCCTCCGGGCGGGCCTAACCCCTTTATAACCATCATCCGTTTTCTTACATATGGATGGGACAGACATAATGACCTGGCTGGGTGACAATCTCCCCCAGACCATTCTACTGATCGGAGGCCTGTTGGCGGTGCTCATCGCCGTCACGTACGTCAAAGACAAGGACTCCTGGAAGTACAAGGGGCTGATGTTCCTCGGCTTCCTGTTCGGGGTCTTCATGGCCATAGAGGCCGCCTCCTACTACGGCACATGGGCCATGGTGACGTCGGTTTTCGTCGCCGTCGCGGCCTTCACGCTCATCATCCGTCCGTTCCGCGAGGTCCACTTCGCGGTCATCATCGCGCTGTTCGTGATGGTTCTCGTGTACATCTGGCTCGGAGGTGTGACGACCGTGTCCGACTTCGACGTCAGTTTCCTCTCCGAGAACCCGGTGAGGATCATCGTCGCGTTCATACTCGGTGCGGTGGTCTACGGGCTGCTCAACTTCGCGGAGGCGCTCGTCAAGGGCGTGGGAAAGATTCTGAACTGGTGGCCCCTTCTCCTGGTCCTGGGACTGATATGCATCGCCGAGGCGGCGTTCATGTTCATGGGCTATGGTTCGATTACCGATTACATCTCGACAGGTGCGTGATGCTGGCTCCGAGTAACCTTTAAATCATATTAGCAGATGGAGGGGAAGAGCGGGCTTGTGGCTTAGCCAGGATATAGCGCTGGCCTTCTAAGCCAGACGCCCCGGGTTCGAATCCCGGCGGGCCCGCCTAGGATGCAACCCCTCCGGGGGACAACATTCAGGAAGGAACGATCATGAAGAGAAGCTCGCGCGCCTGGAAGAAACGCGGCAACCAGCGTTGGAAGTGGCGCAAGAAGAAGATGAGGAGAAGAAAGAGAGCAGCGAAGATGCGCAAGAAGTGATTGCAACTCGCAATCACGCTCAACAAGGGGGTATAGGCTAACCTGGCAGACTGGTGGGCTCCAGTTATTGAGAGTGATTGAAAATGGGTTTGCTGACAGTTGATGACTAACTGGAGCGATGACTCATTGATTCATCCGGGGTCGCTCCCCGGTGGAGGAAACCCGCTGACGAGGGTTCAAATCCCTCTGCCCCCACCTTGTGCACTTCACTACTTCTAATTCTCTGGCACTTCGGTGCCGAGCAAACTTTTCTTAAATCCCTTAATTTTTGAATGATTCCATCATCGGTCCGAGCACCCGGTCCTTCTGCAAGAATCGAGAGAAGAATGGAAGGGGTTTGCCGGGCTTCCGCCCGGTCAGTTCTTGAAGCTGTGGATCGGAGCGGGGATCCTTCCGCCCCTGTTTACGAAGTCGGCGCAGTCGTACCTGTTGACGGGCATGATGCCGGCGTCTCCCAGGAGACCGCCGAATGCCACGCGGTCGCCGACGGTCTTGCCTATGACGGGGATGATCCTGACCGCGGTGGTCTTCTGGTTGACCATGCCTATGGCCATCTCGTCCGCGATGATCCCAGCGATGGACGTGGCGGGGACGTCCCCGGGCACGGCGATCATGTCCAGACCGACGGAGCAGACGCAGGTCATGGCCTCGAGCTTCTCGAGGGTGAGGGCGCCGATCTCGGCCGCCTCTGCCATCGCGCTGTCCTCGGTCACGGGGATGAACGCCCCGCTGAGCCCTCCGACGTAGGACGATGCCATGACGCCACCCTTCTTGACCTGGTCGTTGAGGATGGCCAGGGCGGCCGTGGTCCCGGGGGCCCCGGCGTACTCCATGCCCATCTCGTGGATGATGTCTGCGATGCTGTCCCCGACTGCGGGCGTGGGAGCGAGGGAGAGGTCGACGATGCCGAACGGGGTGTCCAGCCTCTTGGACGCCTCTTTGGCGAACAGCTGGCCTACCCTGGTGACCTTGAATGCGGTCTTCTTGATGGTCTCGCAGAGCTCCTCGAAGCTCCTTCCACGGACCTTCGTGAGGGCCTCCCTGACGACGCCGGGTCCGCTGACTCCGACATTGATCACGTGATCGGCCTCGGTCACGCCGTGGAACGCCCCGGCCATGAACGGGTTGTCGTCCGGCGGGTTGCAGAACACGACGAGCTTGGCGCATCCGATGGAGTCCCTGTCCTTCGTGGCCTCAGCGGCGCGTACGACGATGTCGCCCATGAGCCTGACGGCGTCCATGTTGATGCCGGTGCGAGTGGATCCCAGACTGATGGACGAGCATACGCGCTCGGTCTTCGCCAGGGCTTCGGGGATGGACTCTATGAGCATCCTGTCGGCGGGGGTCATGCCCTTCTGGACGAGGGCGGAGTATCCTCCGATGAAGTTGATGCCGATCTCGTCGGCCGTGGCGTCCAGCGTCTCGGCTATGCGCACGAAGTCGGCGGGCGATCTGCACGCCGCCCCGCCCACGATGGCGATCGGGGTGACGGACACCCTCTTGTTGATGACGGGTACACCGAACTCCACGCCGAGCTGGTCCCCGACCTCGACGAGCCTCCCGGCGAGCCTGACGATCTTGTCGTGGATCTTGGCGCAGAGGGCGTCCAGGTCGGGGTCGATGCAGTCCAGCAGGCTGATGCCCATGGTGATCGTCCTGACGTCCAGGTTCTCATGGGAGACCATCTCGTAGGTCTCGAAGACCTCGCTTAGCTCCACCATGTTCTCAGATCCTGTGCATCATCTGGAAGACGTCCTCGTGCGTGGCCTTGATGATGCAGCCGACCTTCTCGCCGACCCTCTCCAGACCCTCGTTGAGCTTGTCGAACCCCTGGGTGTATCCCGAGGTGTCGACGATCAGGATCATGTTGATGTAGTCCTGGACTGTGGTCTGTTTGATGTCGAGGATGTTGATGTCGTTCTCGGCGAAGAAGTTGCAAACTGCGGCGATGATGCCGACGTGGTCCCTGCCGACCAGGGTCACTATGGTTCTGCTCATTGTATCTCCTCCTGGCCCTGCAGCATGAGGGCGTATTCCAGGGAATCGATGAGTGCGATTAGACTCGCCTCTATCACGTTTTCGGACACGCCCACGGTGGTCCAGCTGTTGACCCCGTCGGTGGTCCTGATCAGCACCCTGACGCTGGCCCTTGTGGCCGATTTTTCGTCGAGGACGCGTACCTTGTAATCAGTCAGTCTTATCTCTTTGAGTCCCGGGAAGAAGCCCTGCAGGGCCTTCCTGAGCGCGTTGTCGAGGGCGTTGACGGGACCGTTGCCGTCAGCGGCGGTGTGCTCCATCACGCCGTCCGCGTCCACGACCTTCACGCTGGCCTCGGAGTCCATGCCGCCCTCGCGGCTGTCCATGAACACCCTGAAGCCCTCCACGCGGAACCTCTGGGCGAGGTCCCCGCGAAGCCTCCTGACGAGGAGCTCGAAGCTGGCGTCCGCCCCCTCGAACTCGTATCCGCGGGACTCCATCTCCTTGATCATGCGGGTGATCTCCGGGCTGTCCTCGCCCGGCTCGAGGCCGAGCTCCCTCAGCTTCTCGGAGATGCTCGCTCTCCCTGCCATGTCCGACACCAGGACCCTCCTGGCGTTGCCCACCGATGCCGGGTCGACGTGCTCGTAGGTGCGCGGGTTCTTCACCAGCGCGGAGACGTGCATCCCGCCCTTGTGGGCGAACGCGCGGTCGCCGGTGAAGGGCATCCCCGGGGAGGGTGACATGTTGGCCACCTCCCCCACGAACTTCGATAGCCCGGTGATGCCGGGTATGTCCGCCTCGCCGACGTCCACGCCCATCTTGAGTGCCAGGTCGGGGATGACGGCGCAGAGGTTGGCGTTGCCGCACCTCTCGCCGAGGCCGTTCACGGTCCCCTGGACCATGGTGCATCCAGCCTCCACGGCGGCGAGCGAGCAGGCGGTGGCCAGATCGGAATCGTTGTGGCAGTGGATCCCGACCGGTATCCTGACGCGGGAGATGGCGTCCCTGCACCCCTCCGCCACCGTGGACGGCAGCGATCCGCCGTTGGTGTCGCAGAGGACCACCCACCCGGCGCCGCCCCTCTCGGCGGCCTCGAGGACCCTCAGGGCGTACTCCCTGTCGGACCTCCAGCCGTCGAAGAAGTGCTCGGCGTCGAACATGACCCTCTTGCCCTTGGATGCGAGGAAGGCCACGCTGTCCTCCACCATGGCGAGGTTCTCCTCAAGAGAGATGCCGAGGGCCTCCGTGACCTGGAAGTCCCAGGACTTCCCGAATATGCAGCACCACTCGGCTGGGCAGGATGCCAATGCCTTCAGGTTCGCGTCATCCTCTGGACGCACACCGTACCTGCGGGTGCTGCCGAAGGCGGTGAGCGCTGTATTCGTCAATCCCAGGCTGGATGCGCGGGCGAAGAACTCGTCGTCCCTGGGGTTCGATCCGGGCCATCCGCCTTCGACGAAGTCCGTCCCGAACGAGTCCAGTCTCCTCAGTATGTCCAGCTTGTCCTCGCAGGAGAACGAGACGCCCTCGCACTGGGCGCCGTCCCTGAGCGTGGTGTCGTAGATGAATACACGTCTCATCGCCGTCTCGCCCTCTCGTCCATGATGGATATGAGGTCGCTCAGTATCGCCGAGGCGGTCTCGATCCTGCCAGCACCCCTGCCGGTGACCGTTACCGGTCCGGCGAGGTCGGACAGGATCTGGGCGGTGTTCAGTGTCCCAGAGATGCCGAGGGGGTGTCCTCTGGGCACGAGCCTGGGCCCCACCTCCAGCTTGCTCTCGGAGACCTCACCTATGAGCCTTATGACCATGTTGTGCGAGGCGGCCAGGGAGATGGCGTCCTCGGTGATCGATGTGATGCCGGTGATCCTCACGTCGTTGAACGTGACGTCGCGGCCGAACACGGCGTTGGCGAGGATGACGACCTTGCACGCGCTGTCGTACCCCTCGATGTCGTTTGTCGGGTCCGTCTCGGCGTAGCCCATCTGCTGGGCCTCCTTGAGGACCTGCTCGAACGGCTGTCCGGTGTCCATCTTGCTGAGTATGAAGTTGCATGTTCCGTTGAATATGCCGCGTATGGATTCTATCCTCTCTCCGGCCAGGTTGTCGCGGCAGAGGTTGATGATGGGCATGGCGCCGCCGACGGATCCCTCGAAGCGGAGGCAGCATCCGTTGCTCTCGGCCAGGTCTATGAGATGGCGGAATTTCAGGGCCAGCGGGCCCTTGTTGACCGTGATGACATCCTTCCCGTTGCCGAGCGCGTACTCTATGTTCCTGAGTCCGGCTCCGCCGGTCTTCACATCGGTGGGGCTGACCTCAACGAGGATGTCGAACTCCGCTCCGGAGAGGACCTCGACGGAGTCCTGGTACGTCTCAGTGCCGACCCTCCCCGTCCCCTGCTTGACGGAGACGAGCTCCAGGGGGTCGAACCCGTTCGGGTTGTAGGCGTAGGTCTTGGAATCCATGGCCCCGACGACGGTGACTGGCTCCCCGTAGCGGTCTATGAGGAACTGGCGGCGGGCGGCCAGGACCTCACAGAAGCCCTGTCCCACTGTTCCGAATCCGCAGATGAAAACCCTCATCTCAGACACCCCTCACGTATGTGATGCCGCTGCGGCGGCACTCGTCGTCGAGGAAGCCGTCAAGCTTGTCCAGGTCCTCTTGGCTCTTGGTCTTCACGGAGAGCATGCCGGTGCGCTTGGAGTAGTCCCCGGTCTTGGATGAGTAGCTGACCTCGACACCGTCGAGGTCCGCTATCGTGGATGCCTTGTTGATGAGCCTCTCGATGTACCTCGCATCGATATCGCCTATCAGCATGTAGTCCATGGTGAAGGTCTCATAGGCGGTCCCGATCTTCGAGATGATGATGTCCTTGGACTTCCAGATGGCCTTGAGCCTCTCGAGCTGGTCGTCCTCCGCCTCGAACGTGATGTTGATGCAGATGCGGTGGTTCACGATCCTCTCGCGGTTGTGGACGACTCCCAGGATGTTCCCGTCCACGACGGATATGGGCTCGAGGGAGCCGACCAGCTGTCCAGGGAGGTCCTTGACGTAGAGCTCAGCGTTCACTATCATGCGCGCGCACCTATTATGAGGCGGTGATGGGCGGAGCGTATATAGGGGTGAGGGTCGGAAAAATGGGAAGAAGCGCCGAGAGGGAGATTTGAACTCCCGAGGGAAAGTTCCCACGAGCTTTCCAGGCTCGCGCCTTACCGGGCTGGGCCATCTCGGCTTAAGGATTGGGGGAACTCGAACCCCTAATTAAAAGCTTTGCCTGAACCAGTCTATGTCGGACCTGAAATCCTGCAGATGTCTGCGTGTGGAACGGGCCTTCGCGAGAACTTCCGTGTCGAAAGTGAAGGTCTCGACCGCTTCGGTGTCGGCGGGGCAGCGCACGATCTCCCGGCCTAGAGGATCCACGGCGCGGGACGTCCCTGCCATGACGAGGCTGTTGGCGGGACCCACGTTGTTCACGAACGCGAGGTAGGTCACGTTCTCCAGGGCCCTGGCGGGCAGGATGGTCTCGAAGTAAGGCGCGGACGGGGTGGCCGCCGCGGAGATACATATGTTCACGTCCGCGCGTCTCAGGGAGCATCCGTGCAGGACCTCGGGGAAGTAGATGTCGTAGCATATGCTGAATCCGAACCTGATGCCGTGGTAGGACCCCATCGACGGCTTCCTGCCGGCGACGTACCCGTCCTCGGCGTACACGCCGAACCTGGCGAGGTGGATCTTGTCGTAATATGAGTCGCCGTCGGGAGATAGGAACGCCAGGCTGTTGGTCCATCCCTCTGGACTCGGCATGGGGGTTCCCACGGCCACCGCCTTGTCGTACTTGCGACAGGTGTCAGAGATGGTGGTCAGCGCGGCGGAGATGCGCTCCTCCAGGCCTTCGGGCGACACCCCGTAACCGGTGAGGAAGGACTCGGGAAAAATCAGGACCTCCTCGTCCCGGGATACCAGCATGTTGGCCACCGTCTCTGCGTTCATCTCCGGGGATCCGGTCATCGGACGGATCTGGCACAGTGCGATGTCCACTTGCATAAACTCTTATCGTTGCCCTCCCTTTAAATCCCATCGGGAACAACGTTAAATCCGCAGCACACGATTCCCGGAGGGTATGTCGTCCAAGATCCCGCAGGTCACCAGAGAGGATGCTGATGCCCTCGTCTCATTCATCCGCACCACCGCCGAGCGCACGGGATGCAAGGGAGCGGTGGTCGGTCTCAGCGGAGGTCTGGACTCCGCCACGGTCACCAAACTGTGCGCGGACGCGCTGGGTCCCGACAGGGTGCTCAACATCTTCATGCCCTCCCGTGTGACGCCCGCCGAGGACTACAAGGTCACCTCGGAACTGAGCTCGATGTGGGGGGCCGAGTACAAGGTGGTCGACATCCAGCCCGCGGTGGACGCCCTGGCGGCGGTCCTGTTGTCCGGGAAGGAGACGCCTCTGGAGAGGGGAAACATCTCCGCCAGATGCAGGATGATCGTCCTGTACAACATGGCGAAGAAGAGAGACTACCTGGTGTTCGGTACGTCGAACCAGAGCGAGATCATGATGGGATACTTCACGAAGTTCGGCGACGGCGCATGCGACGTCACTCCGCTCGCCAACCTCTACAAGACCGAGGTCAGGCAGCTGGCCAGGATCATCGGCGTCCCGGAGGACATAATCGCCAAGCCCCCGTCCGCCGGGCTCTGGGAGGGACAGACTGACGAGTCGGAGATGGGCATCAGGTACGAGGATCTCGACGGCATCCTGTTCGATCTCGAGCGTGACTGTTCAGACTCGCAGATCGCCGCAGACACGGGTCTCGAACTGTCCGAAATCGCCAGAATCAGGGCTCAGGTGAGGTCCATGGAGCACAAGAGACTGCCTGCGATCCGCCCGAGTGACTTCCGATACCGAAAACATTATATACATGGGAGCATTCCCAGGTTTAACAAGCTCCTGTAGTGTAGCGGCCAATCATGAAGCCCTCTCGAGGCTTCGACACGGGTTCAAATCCCGTCGGGAGCACTCATTTCCTTTTTCTTCAATTTTCATCATACCAAGAGCCAGTTCTCCATAGCACTCCATCGGTTGGTTGATATCCGAGGTCCGTGTTCCGGTTTCGCCGGTCTGTCACGTTCCGACCCGGGGGAGTCCCACAATGGCCCAAGACGCAACCACAGATGTTCCCGCCCTGATCGTCCGCGACCTCGTCAAGAGCTATGGCGGCGTGCGTGCGGTCGACGGCATAGGGTTCGAGGTCCCCGCGGGATCGTTCTTCGCCTTCCTCGGCCCCAACGGGGCCGGCAAGAGCACCACGCTGTCCATCATATGCTCCACCCTGGCACGCGATTCAGGTATCGTGGAGGTGTTCGGCAGGGACGCGGGCGATCCGGCGGTGAGGCGCGATGTAGGGGTGGTCTTCCAGGGGTCCATGATGGACCGTATCCTGACCGTCCGCGAGAACCTGGCCCTGAGGGGAGGGATGTATGGTCTTTCGGGCACCGAGCTCTCCGATGCCGTCTTCGACGCTATGAAGCTGGCGGACTGTGACGAGTTCGCCGACCGCAGGTACGGGGACCTGTCGGGAGGGCAGAGGCGGAGGGCTGACATAGCCAGGGCCCTGGTACACCGTCCCAGGCTGCTGTTGCTCGACGAGCCCACATCGGGCCTGGACCCTCAGACGAGGATGCGCATCTGGGAAACCGTCAGGTCTCTCAGCTCCGAGGAGGGGATGACCGTCCTGCTGACCACCCACTACATGGAGGAGGCGGCCGATGCCGATGACGTGGTGGTCATCAACCGCGGAAGGGTCGTTGCCCACGGCACGCCCGAGTTCCTCAAGGAGACGTACTGCTCGGACATGCTCACGGTGGCCGCATCGGACCCGGAGGGCGTCCGCGGGGTCCTGGACTCCATGGGTCTGGGATACTCGGAGTCTCGCGGGGTCTTCGAGGTCCCCATGGTTTCCACGCTGGATGCGGTGGGGGTCCTAGGACGGCTGGAGGGCATGATGTCCTCGTTCGAGGTCAGGACAGGGACGCTGGACGACGCGTTCATCAGGATCACGGGGGAGGAGATGGAATGAGCGGGATGCTGGCACTGGCGAAGAGGAACACCCTGTGCTATCTTCGCGACAGGCAGTCGGTCCTGTTCTCGCTGATGGCCGTCCTCATCGTGGTGCTGCTGTACCTGCTGTTCCTGAGGGACATCCTCATCTCCTCGTACCCGGAGATGGACGGGATGCCCCATCTCATCGACGCATGGGTGATGGCGGGCATCCTGGGCATCGTCCCCGTCACGGCCTCGGCGGGTTCGCTGCAGACCATGGTCGAGGACCGTGTGTCCGGAAGGGACAGGGACATCGCCGTCACGCCCCTGAGCAGGTGGGAGGTCGTCGGTGGTCACGTGCTGAGCACCTTCGCGTCCGGCCTGGTCATGAGCCTGATCGCTCTTGTGATATGCCTCGCGTACTTGGTCGCCGTGGGCTGCCCGCTGTCCGCCGCCGGTGTCGCGGAGTGCATCGTCCTCCTGGTACCTTCGGCTCTTACCGGTTCGGTAATCGTGTATGCGATGGTGTCGTTCATCAGGAGCACCGGGGCGTTCTCCGGGTTCTTCACCGTGGTCAGCGTGATGATCGGGTTCCTGTCTGGCATCTACATGCCGATGGGCACCATGCCAGAGGCGATGCAGGTCGTGGGGACTCTGGTCCCGGCCAGCCAGATGGCCGCGCTGTTCCGTGAGGCGCTGTGCTCCGAGGCCCTTGGGGACGTGTTCTCCGGAGCGCCCGCGGATGTCCTAGAGGGCTTCAGGACGGACATGGGGTTCGACCTGGCGCTGGGAGGATTCGAGTTCTCGGCGGTCGCGTCCCTGGTGTACTCGCTCGCAGTCACCGCCCTGTTCATGGCGATCGCGGTCATGGCAGTCCGCAGGTCCGGACGATGCAGTCGCAACTGTCAAGCCGATGATGCCGATTTGGAGGTCATGTTCGCCCACACGACGATCCATGTATCGGATTTCGATAAGAGCCTCACGTTCTACACCGAGGGGATCGGGCTCCCGGTGGCCTCGGTCTTCGAGGCAGGGCCCGGGCGCAGGATAGCGATGCTCGGGGAGAGGGACGGAATGCATCTCGAGATAATCGGCGACGGGGACGGTGGTGTCGATTACCCCTGCATCTCCATCGGGTTCTATGTGAAGGGGGCGGGCGAACTCGCCGCACGTTTGGATCCCGGGTTCAGGGGACCGATATCCCCGTCCCCCGGGGTGACGTTCTACTTCGTCAGGGACCCGGACGGCTACTGCGTCCAGCTCCTGGAGGGATGACCCTCAGAAGGGGAGGACCTCCCTCTCCAGTTGCTCCGCCAGGACCTCCGCGAACGCGGTGTACAGGGCGGAGAATCCGCAGATTACCCCGACGACGCCGCCGGCGGTGACGAGCATGTCGATGCTCCCGGCGTTGCCTATCCCGAGCAGGAAGAACGTTATCGTCAGGGTGGCGAACACGAACATGTTCGACTTCCTGCCCCTGAGGGTCCCAACGAAGAGGAACAGGGTCAGGAGTCCCCACAGGAGGAGCCAGGCCCCGAGGGTGTCGCCGTTACCGGACATCCCATCGATGCCGGAGTGGGTGGCAACGAATGTGAGCCAGAACATCCCATATAGGGTGAAAGCGACGGTTCCGAACGTGTTGCCGTTCTTGAATTCCATGATTCCGGCGAGCACCTGCGCCAGTCCTCCGACGAACACGCCCATGGCGAGCACCACCCCGTCGAGCGGGAGGGCTCCGGCGTTGTGGAGCGAGAGGAGCACGGTGGTCATGCCGAACCCGATGAGCCCCAGGGGCGCCGGGTTGGCCTTCTTGGTCGATACGGTCTCGTCGGCCATGAGTGGCTGATGCAGGTATCATATAAAAGTGTACGCCGTTCGACGAATGATAAATACGTCTTTCGTCGAACGGCTTTGTTCTCAGACCGAGGCCGTGGTTCTCCCGGGGCCCGTGCGGTCTCTACCGGGGGACGGCCAGCATTCGTATCTGAGCAGCAGGGCGGCCATGATGATGACGATGACCGATCCGATGTTGTGGACCAGCGCACCGGCGATGGGACCCATGAGCCCGAACACGGCCATGACCATGGCCACGGAGTTGAGGACGATCGAGAACGTTATTCCCGCCTTGATCGTGAACAGCGTCCTGCGGCTCAGCCTGACCACACCTCCGATTTTGGAGACGTCGTCGTCGACGAACACTATGTCCGCGTTCTCGGTGGCCATCTCGTTCCCTATGCCGCCCATGGCGATGCCCACGTCGGCACGCTTGAGCGCGGGGGCGTCGTTGATCCCGTCGCCGACCATGCAGGTGGTCCTCTCCCCCTCCATCGAGACGACGGTCCGCAGCTTGTCCTCCGGGAGGCATTCCCAGATCACATCGTCCATCCCGAGGGAATCGGCTATCCTCCTGGCGACATGGCGGTCGTCCCCTGTCAGCATGACGGTCCTGATGCCCAGGCCCCTGAGCTCGGAGACCGTCTCCGCGGAATCGCGCTTCAGCGTGTCCGAGAGCACGGCGAAACCGACGGTCCTCCCGTCGATGCCGGAGAACACGACGGTGTATCCTTCGTCCCTGACCTTGGCCGCGGATTCCAGCGTTGCGTCCAAGTTTTCGGGGCAGAGCTCCGTCATGAGACCTTCGTTGCCGGCTGTGACGCGTAAGCCGCGGACGGTCCCGGAGACCCCGCGTCCGGGCATGTAGGCGAAGTCCTCCGCAGGTTCCATCTCGCCCCTATGGGCGGATGCGATCGCCCTGCCGAGCGGGTGCTCGGAGCGCGACTCCACCGCCGAGACGAAGCGCTCGATGATCTCCGCATCGGTAGCGGTATCGGTGCTGGTGAAGCCGTGGCAGACGATCTCCCCCGTGGTGAGGGTGCCGGTCTTGTCCATCAGGATGGTGTCCACCGACGCCATGCGCTCGACGGCGCCACCGTCCTTCACGAGGATGCCCCTCTTCGACATGTTGCCCGCAGCGGCCATGATCGCGGTGGGGGTGGCCAGTATTAGCGCGCAGGGGCAGAACACGACCAGAACGGTCACGGACCTGTATACGTCCTGGAAGGCGAGATACGAGAGGATAGCCACGGTGAACGCGATGATGACGATGTAGACGGCCCATCTGTCAGCAGTGCGGACGACCCTGGACTTGCCGGCGTCCGCGTTCTCGATGATCCTAGTCATCCTGGCTATGGTGGTGTCGTCGCCCACGCGGTCCACCGAGATGTCCACGGAACCGAACATGTTCACCGTCCCGGAGGAGACGCGGTCCCCGGGGGCGACGTCGCGGGGGACCGATTCGCCGGTCAGGATGGAGTTGTTTACCGAGGTGGTCCCGCTGAGGACGACGCCGTCGACGGGGACGATCTCGCCCGGTATCACACGCACGGTGTCCCCGAGGACGACGTCCTCCACCGGGACTGTGGATTCCTGTCCGCCCCTGACGACCCTGGCGGTCGCCGGCCTCATGCCCACGAGCCTCATGATGCTGGCGTTGGCATGGTTGACGGTGGCCTCCTCGAGGAATCCTCCGATCTGCATGATGATGGCTATCTCGGCAGCGGCGTCGTACTCTCCGATGAGGACGGAAGCCACGATGGCGACGGAGACGAGCACGTCGGCGGTGATGTCGTGCTCCTTCACCACGCCGATGATGGCGCCCCAGACTATCGGGACGCCGCAGATCAGAATCGGTACGAAAACTATTGGCCACGCCCACTCGGCCAGGAACGAAGCGAGCAGGGCGGCGATGCCTATGACGATGCAGGCGAACGGTATCTTCTGTTCGGATATGGCGTCCTTGACCAAGGACACGCTAATCACCTTCTGATACCCCTACGGGGTAGTGGTATTAATACCCGTAGGGGGTATCAAGAGGTTGTCAGATCTTAGAGAACTGCTCGATGACCTTGGTGAACTCGGCGATGGTCTTGTCGGCGTCGCCGTGTTCGATACCGTCCCTGACGCAGTGCTGGATGTGTCCTTCCATGATGATCTGGCCGACCTTATGGACCGCGCTCTTCACGGCGTTGACCTGCACGATGATGTCCTCGCACGGGACGTCCTCGTCGATCATCCGGTCTATCGCGGCGATCTGCCCCTGGATCTTCTTGAGGCGACGGTGCAGATTGTCCGCGTCCATGCATTGCTTCATACCTAACCCGTAACGGGTTGGACATAATGAATGTGAGTAGGGGGAAGGAAGGATGGACGGGGAGGCCCCCGTCCTGGAGTTTCAGGGGTTTTGCGCCTTTCCGGCCTTCGCCCTCTCGGACCTGTTCTTGAGCAGGGATGCCACGATGGTGATCAGGAGCACTCCGATGATGATGACCAGGGACCAGACGACGGGGAAGTCGTGCAGGAACAGCAGCTTCATGGACACGAACAGCAGGATGACCCCGAGACCGTACTTGAGGTACCTGATGGACTCCATGCCTCCGTGGATGACGAAGAACAGGGACCTGAGGCCCATGACCGCGAAGATGTTCGAGGTGTAGATGACCAGTGTGTCGGTGGAGATCGCCAGGACCGCCGGGATGGAGTCCAGGGCGAACACGATGTCGGTCAGCTCGATGACGATGACGCACAGGAACAGAATCGTGATGACGCGCTTGCCGTTGACCTTCACGAACATCTTTCCGCGGGTCTCGTCGCCGTCGACGTAGTTGAAGCGGTTCTTCATGTACTTCGCGATCTTGTTCTCCTTGTTGTCGTCGTCCTTGCTGAACAGCGTCTTCAGCGCTATTATCAGCAGGATCACTCCGAACACATAGAGGATCGGCTCGAACCTCTCGATGAGCTCCACACCGACGAAGATGAAGATCGCACGGAACACGATGGCACCGATGACGCCGTAGAACAGCGCATGGTGCTGATCCTCGTCCTTGATTCCGAAGTATGCGAACAGGATGATGAACACGAACAGGTTGTCCATGCTCATCGCCTCCTCGATGGCGTACGCGGTGTAGTACTCCATCGTCTTTTCGGCGTCCTTCGTCACGATGAACAGCAGGACGCCGAAGGCGAGGGCGACACCCACCCAGACGCACGTCTGGGCCAGAGCGCTTTTCAGGGGGATGTGGTGCGGCTTCCTGTTGATCCACAGATCGGCTGCCAGGAGCACGATGATGATGGCGATGAAGACGTACCACAGGTCCGATTCTACCAGCATGTGGATTCCCCATGTCCGTCATACCTTAAGGGTTGCGGGGAAGCCCTGCGTGAGGGCCGAACCCCGTTTTGAGCGCACTCAATGGGTGTGCGGGAAGATGATTGTGATGGCTAGGACGATCGCGATTCCCAGGATCACGAGTCCGAAGGACTGGAGGTCCTGCTTCTTGCGGTGGAACGCCTCCGGGAGGATGTCGCACAGCGCGACGTACATGAACGTACCCGCGGCGAACGCCAAGGGGATCCCAGTGAGGCCGCTGATGTCAGAGAGCCCGCTGAGCACGGCGAAGAACACGAGACCCGCCACGGGGGTGATGAGGCCGAATCCCAGCAGGTAAAACATGCTCTTCCTCTTCGGGATGTCCGATACCAGGAGCATCGACGATAGCGAGAACAGGACGACGAACTTGTGAACGCACATACCCACCGTGGTGATGGCGGCTATCTCGCCCCCGGCCAGGAAGGTGGCGGCAAGTGCGAGACCGTCGCAGGCGGCGTGGATGGACAGTCCGATGAAGGAGGACATCGACGTGAGCTTGTGGCTGTGGGAGTCGGATCCGCATTCGCAGGAGCATCCGGACATGTGGCGGTGCTTCAGGTAGATCTCGACCGCCATGATCAGGAGGAATCCCGCCAGGATGGCGTAGAGCGCATAGTTGATCCCCTCGTGGCCGTCGTAGGCGTGGATGTTGGCGTCGAAGGCCTCTGGGAGCAGGAGGAGGAACAACAGACCCACGAATATGCCGGCGCTGAGCGCCACCAGCAGGTGGATCTGACGGTCCGACAGCATCCTGATGCGGGGCAGGAAGGCTCCGATCATTGATAGCGCCAGGATACCGATCGAATAGGCCAGGAACAGGATGACGGTGTCCATGTCTGAGTGTTGGGCATGTTAATATTAAAGTGTTTTGAGAATGTTAATAATATGCCACCTCTATCAGCATGCAGAGTTATTAAGGTGGCATCATGGGGATAGTCAGCGTCTCTCTGAACGACGAGAACCTCGCGGCACTGGACAGGATTCAAGAGACCTATGGCCTCAGTGGGAGGTCCGAGGCGGTACGCGCCTCCATAAACGCCGCACTCGCCGACATCCGTGAGATGGAGGCGATGGAGGGCGACGTCGAGGGAGTCCTGATAATCGTGCGCGGGAACCACGAGGACCCGTGGATGATGTGCATACAGGGGAGGTACGAGAGGACGATCAAGACCCAGCTCCATTCCCACCTCAGGAACCACAAGTGCCTCGAGGTCATGGTCGTCTCCTGCGACGGCGAGACCCTGTCGAGGATGCTTCGCGACATTCAGTCGGAGGGCAAGGCGGACTACGTGAAATTCGTCCGCGGATGACGATTCCCGCCCGTCTTTTTTAAGCTTCCATCTTTTTTTTATAGTGATACCACATACACGAAAGACGGATGGGATGTGGATATGAGTGATAACACTCAAGACAGCGGTAGCTCTCGCAGGAGCTTCAAGGCTCGTATTCCGATCAGCGCATCGGATGCGACATCAACGATAAAGAACGGACTCACGCACCTCGGGGACAGTATCTCCCGCGGCATGGAGAGCTTCAAGGACAGGGGGACGAACCTCCACGGCAGGATGGCCAACAGGGATTCGTCCGTGTACTCCAAGGGAGTCCGCGAGCTCGACAACTACGGCTACGAGAGATACAACATAAAGGACGACAGCGAGATCTTCATCTCCAGGATGTCCGACAAGGCCCTGTTCAACGACGGCGAGCCTGTGCTCGTCAGGGCGACCGAGGGCAATTTCGTCGGATCCTCCGACCCCTTCGCCACCAACAGCGAGACCAAGGCCGAGTCCGAGCCGGCTCCCGAGGATGCGAGGAGCCTCTTCAAGAACGTCCCGCTCAGCTCCCAGCAGTCCAACACGTACGTCGGAGTGGTCGGAGTCAACAACGGCGGGCACATCGAGGTCACGAGACCCGGGTTCCTGGATAAGGTCACCCGTGTCAGCAACGTCCATCCGGCCCCCTCCATCGAGGTGGCCGACGACGAGGACGATGATGACCACGTCATAATCGAATCCAAGCCCGAGGAGGCCACCAAGGCGTACGACTCCCTGATGAGCCGTATCGTCTCTGCCCCGCGCCATGAGGTCGCTGACGCTGCTGAGGAGGCCGTCCCGGAGATTCAGGCCGAGCCCGTCCCCGTCGAGGAGGTCCAGGCCGAGCCCGCCCCCGTGCTCAACGAGGATGTGTTCATGGGCATGCCCGCCACCGAGCGCCACGAGGAGTTCTTCATTGAGGCGGAGCCCGAGGCCGAGGAGCCGGAGACGCTCGACTGCGACAGCAACGTCGAGGTCGAGGATTACGACTGGTTCTTCGATGATGACGAGACCGAGGTCCAGGCCGAGGCTCCCGTCGAGGAGACCCCCGTCGTCGAGGCTGTGGACGAGACTCCAGTCGAGACCCCCGTCGAGGAGGTCCAGGCGGAGGTTCCTGTCGCAGACGCGATCGAGGCTCCCGTCGTCGAGGCCGACATCGAGGCGGTCATCGAGCAGGAGGTCGCGGAGTCCGTCATCGACGAGGCCGTGGTCGGAGCGGTGATCGACGAGGTCGTCGCCGCGGAGGCCGCCAAGCCCGCCGAGGTAATAGAGGGTCTCCACGTCGAGGGCAGCGAACCCTCCTCCGACGTCGTCGCCAGCAGCATCGAGGCCACCATGGTCGCCCCGCAGATGGCGGCCACCGGTTCCGCCGTGGCAACCAGGCCCGGATGCGCCATCGATGCCGAGGGAGAGGCTCTGCCCCCCATGGCCGACCCGGTCATCACCCGCCCCAGGTCCACGAGGTCCGCCCGCTTCAAGTTCAGCAACGGAATGCTGGTCAGCGTCGACAAGGAGGAGTCCAAGGAGGGGCTCCAGAGCCCTTTGGAGTGAAGGGCCTCGGCTCCCAGGTCGCGGAGTCCGCCAAAGTGACGGACCGTGTCCGCGACGTCATGGTGCTGACCGTCCCCAGGCTCGCGATAGACGAGCTGGAGCCGATGGTCGAGCCGGACCCATGGATGCCGGACGATGGGTGCGCCAAACGCTTCGTCAAGGCCTTCATATTCGATGACACGCCGAGGATGCGCGTCAAGGACGAGGTCTTCGACCTCATGTGCCTGGCCGATCCCCTGGTGGCGGAACTCTCCGCCGAGTCGGTATGCGAGGATCCGGAGATTCCGGATGACGGCTCAGAGTCGATATGGGCCGACGTGCTCACCCGCGAGGAGGCCGAGGTCCCGTACGAGGTACCGGAGGCGGCATGCGACGCGTTCGGAGCCCTGATGGCGACGACATGCGGTTTCGAGGAGCAGCCCGACTGGGTCTCGATAGGTTCCCTGGTCGGCGACTCGGAGCACGTGTGGGACGTCCCGTTCGAGGACAGCGACGCCTTCGACCTGCCTGAGGAATGCGGATTCCTCTGCGACTACGCCGCCATGGGCATCATCAGTATGCCGGAGCCGGTGTACGAGGTCGCTCAGCCGTCCATGGCCATGCTCGCCGCTCCCGTGAGGGCCCTCATGCTCGCCGCTCCGGAGATCCCTGAGGCGCTGCCGGAGCACATGGAGATCCCGGAGGCCGCCACAGATGAATGCGTCCAGTCTGACGCCGAGGCGGAGCCCGTCGAGAACACGCCGCTCGTGATGTTCACCTTCGGCCCCCAGAGGGTCCCCGAGGGCGGATGGAGGGTGTCGTTCTCCTTCTGACGCTAAACACCAATCAAACGACTTCCGGAAACATCCACACATCCCGGGCCGAGGCCCGGCACCCGGGGGGTTCCCCCGGGTGCATCCAATGTTATGTAAAACCTCCGCACCTTGTTATATATCCAGAACGATTCGCGTCGTCATGGAATTGGAATACCTGGCCCAGATTCTCGTGACTCTGGTGGTCCTCTTCGCACTCGCCCGCGTGGGCTCTGCGATAGTGTCCAGGTTCGGGCTCCCAGGCCTCATCGGGGAGATTCTCATCGGAATCGCGGTAGCGAACATTCCGATCGGTGACACCACCCTGCTCGAAGGCGTGCTCGGATGTGTCATGCCCGAGCCGGGAGTCCTGACCGATCATGGGAACGACGTCTACCATGTGATCTACGCGCTCGCCGAGATCGGAGTGATATTCCTGCTGTTCACTGTGGGGCTGGAGACGCGCGTCAACGATCTGATGAAATCGGGGAAGCCAGCCTTCCTCTGTGCCCTGCTGGGGGTCATCGTACCGTTCATCTTCGGCGTGATCGTGATCATGGCCTATGACGGCAACATGAACCACGCCATGTTCCTCGGTGCAGCGATGGTCGCCACGTCGGTCGGAATCACCGCTCGCATCATCAAGGACATGAAGCTCATGGACACCCGCGAGGCTAGGATCATCATCGCTGCCGCGGTCATCGATGATGTCCTGGGGATGATCGTCCTCGCCATCGTCAAGGGAATGGCCACGAGCGATTCTCTCTCCATAGGGGGTATCATCCTCATCATCGCGCAGGCGGCCATCTTCGTGCTCGCCATCATCGCGATCTGCAAGTGGGTCATCCCGCGCATCTATGACTACTTCGAGGCCCGCCGCAAGGCGAAGATGGCCGAGGGTAAGGTCCCGATGTCGGTCAACATGCTGGTCGTCGCCATCATCGTCTGTCTCGCCATGTCCGCTCTCGCCGAGATCATCGGACTGGCGGCCATCATCGGTGCGTTCCTCGCAGGCATGATGTTCGCTGATCACGCATGGGAGTGGGACCTGGAGAAGAAGATCGACTCGATCACCACGTTCATGCTGTCCTTCTTCTTCCTCAACGTAGGGATGCAGGTGGACCTCAACACACTGTCCAACGGTTCCGTCCTTCTTCTCGCGGCCGTCGTCATCGTCCTTGCCGTCATCGGCAAGTACATCGGATGCAGCCTCGGTTCCAAGATGGGAGACAAGACGCTGGACAGGCACTCCCTCAACATCATCGGATTCGGTATGGTGCCCAGAGGAGAGGTCGGTATCATTGTCGCATCCATCGGTCTGTCCTCCGGTGCGATGTCCTCCGAGCTCTATGCCGTCGTCGTCCTGATGTCCGTCATTACGACGCTCATCGCGCCGCCGATCATCTCCAAGATGTTCAGGTCCAAGTACCACGACGAGTACAAGATCCTGCCAGAGGACAGGGTCTGATCAAACAAACAATGCCCGGCATCGCCGGGCGGCCCTTCTTCATCGTTCCAATCGGATAACGTTTGCCGGACAGGGCAACGCACATAGCAACAGCTGAAAGATAGAAATGTAAATCGCGGACGACCGTCCGCAGTTTTTAGGTCTCGTCTCAGAGGGGGACGAAGACGCCGAGAAGCATGACCACGACGATCAGGCCGATCGCGAGTCCGATGACGGTGCGGGGACTGATCCTGATACCCTTCTGGTTCTCGGTGTCGAAGTACCTCATCAGACCGGCAGAGGACTGGAATCCCGTGTCGTTCTTCTTTGCCATGGACCACCGTTAAATGGGGTCCCTATAAATACTTAGAGGCTGGAGGAACGTGCGTCGGAAAGGGTTCGGACAGGATGTGCCAGGCTCATCCCCTGATCTGATCGAACGGGTATCCGGTCCACTCCCTGAGTCCGAGGGCGATCTCGAGCTCCGGGACCGTCAGCATCGGACGGCCGTAGCGGGCGGATTCGTCCATTGCGACCCTCGGGCATGCGGTGCACACGAACGCATCCGCGTTGTACGAGGCGAGGGAGTCTGGCGTCAGCTCCTCAAGGACCACCGTCACGCCGGAGCGTCCCGTCTCGGATATCATGCGCTCCGCCTCCGCGGCGAGCTCCCTGCGGCATTGGCCTATCTTGCTGCAGACGATGATGACGAACCTCTGCGCCTCCCTGGCGGACTGTATCGCCGCGAATCTGCGCCTTATCAGGCGGTCCCTGGACTCCGACATGTCCCTGATCTCCCCGGTCACGGGGTTGAGGACCATGACGGTCCTGCCCGCTCCGAGGGCGGCCGCAAGGGGATGGAAGTCCCCCTCTCCGAGGTACAGGAAGCAGTCCACTTCCCCGGACACGGATTCCGCCGCGGTACAGTTGCAGCCGAGGACCTGGCCGGGGTAGGCCAGACGGCCGTCGCCCTCCCCCACGAGCACGGTCTTCCCGCGGGATTCCAGGATCTCCTTCGCCTTCGGGATGAGGTCGATGTACTGTATCGTCGCGAGGAGTCCGATCCTGTCGGGGAGCGAGGACACTACCTCTTCAGTGAGGCCGTCAAGTCCCGCATCCGAGCGCGCCTCCACGTAGAGGACGTCCGGGTCGTCGCCCATGGAAGGTATCCTGGAGTGTCCGTAGTGGACGAGGGCGTCGGCCCATTCGCGGTGGTCGAACAGGTCGCAGGCGCCGTAGCACGGGCGTCCGATGATCAGGACTGATGCACCTGTATTCTTTGTAATGTATTCAGAAATCTCCGGGGCCCGGATCTTCAGGCCCTCGGGAAGTTGGATGGCGACGGAGGAGTATCCCCCGTCGCCGACCCATTTGGCGACCCTTTCGAGTTCGAGATCGAACATCGGGTCTTCACTTGACGTACTCGTGTCCCTTGTCCACGTCGATGTAGCACGGGGAGGGGAACTTCATGGAGGCCCTCCAGAGGGCATCCTTGGCGACGGCGACCTTGTCGGCGGGGACGCTGACGGTCAGGAGAGCCTGGTTGCGCTCGAGCCTGGCAGCGGTTCCGACGGTCTTTCCGAATCCCTGGCGCATTCCGCTGGACACACGGTCCGCTCCTGCGCCGGTAGCGAGCTTGTTCTCCCTGAGGACGACGTGGGGGAAGGCCCTGACGACCATCTGGTAGTTGGGGGCTCCGCACTGGGAGGTCAGCACCTTGTTGGCGGCGATACGTCCCGCCTCGATGGAGGTGTGCCTGATCTGGACCCTGTTCTTAACCTTCAGGGTGAGGGTGACGGGGAACTCGGCCTTGGCGTTTCCCATGACGTACTGGCTGACCCTGCTGTTGGGGACTCCACCCATGTACTCGCGGCGGGTGTAGGCCTGGCCTTTGATCTGCCTGTACATTGATGCTGGCTTTCTTACCATTTAAATCACCTTGATTGTGAACGGAGCATCATGTCTCCGTGAATGAACGAGCCGATACAGGACCCTCTTATAAGCATTTCGTCGAGAAATAGCACGCGCGTTAGGGTTCGCGTATGCGCGCACTAATTATTAAAGAGGGTGGACGTGATGGCCCCCCAGATGCAGCAGTTCAACTTCAAGGTCGTCAGCGCCGAGGACGAGGATGCGGAGGTCCCGGTGGCGGTCGCCGGCCAGATAATGGTCGACGTCCAGAATCTCATCTCCCACATCGGTGAGCTAATGGTCCGCCAGGAGCTGAGGACCCAGGACATGCTGCCAGACTGGATAAAGGACCGCTTCACCCTCAGGATGCAGGGCCAAGGTGCTGGATCCAGGAGGGACGGGGCGCTCCTCGAGGACGCCCTCACCAAGGTCTGCGCGGAGCTAGACAGGGCGAATCTCAGCACAACAGTGCCAGAGGAGGTCAGCAACCACATCGAGGCCATGTGCCGCAGGGAGATTGCCGCCGACGTGCTGGCACTCTGGGACCACCTCGACGGGTACACGCTCACGTACGGGGTCGAGGGGGACATGCGCAGGTTCAGGATGAACGCCCGCAAGTCGCTGGAGACGGAGGCCTCCAAGGACCCGTCCGGCATGTCCGGGGCGATAATCGGCGTGGTGTCCCACGATCCCGAGAGGAGGGGGCGCTGGCTCATATCCAACTCACAGGCTCCGGTCCCGCTGCAGTTCTCCGACTCCGTCCCCCAGCAGGACAGAGAGTCATTCGTCGGCGCCGGGCCGCTCATAGCCACGGGGTGCGTCGTGCTGGAGGACGGTAGGATGACCGGCCTCAGGGACGTCTCGGCATGCTATGTCTTCCCGGTCGTGAAGTTCCACAGGATCCTCACCGAGGACCGGGACGTGCTCCTCCTGAACCCCGTCCTGGCGTGCCCAGGGTACAACGCAACCAAGGGCATGTGGACCTTAGTCAACGAGGATCTGGGTATCGACGTCTCGAAGCCGTCCTGGGACGAGGCGGTCTGGGCATTTCACGAGTACTTCATGTTCCTCTGGGAGACCTACGCCGAGTCCAACGACGAGTTCGAGGGTGAGGAGAAGGACGTCAGCGACCTCCTCAGGTCGATGGCCTTCCCTTGAGCGCGCGCGACACCTATAAGAACACGGGACATATCGTGCGCCCAGAGCACCATGGGCAAGAGGCGCATCTCTCAGAACGCCGTCGCGGACATAGGCCGCGAGCGCATATCGACGCTCCTGGACCTGGCCGAGGAAGCGGTTCGCGCCGGGAGGATGGATCGCGCCTGCCACTACGTGGACCTTGCGAGGAGGATCAGCGCCAAGACGCGCGTCCCCATGCCCAAGGCCCGTCCGTACTGCGACGGATGCCTGGCACCTCTGATGCCGGGGGTCACCTGCACGGTCAGGGTGGGCGGCCACATGGTGCGGACCACATGCGGGTTGTGCGGCGCAGTCCGCCGCATGCCCTACATCAGGGAGCAATCACATGAGCGAGAAGGACGCCAAGAAGGAGCTGATGAGGCGCGCCAACGATATCAGCCCGACCGTCAGGGTCGGCAAGGACGGCCTCGATCAGGGGGTTTTCGACGAGGTCACGGCGCAGCTGAAGAAGAACCGCCTGATCAAGGCGAAGGTTCTCTCGAACTCCGACGACGACGTGAGGACCGCCGCAGAGGCCATCGCGGAGGCCACGGGATGCATCGTGGTAGACATCCGCGGAGGGGTGATGGTCCTCACCGACAAGAGGACGTGGACGTCCCTCTGCCAGAAGAAGTTCCGAGGTTATTCCGATGCTTGATGTAAACGTCATAAGGGCCGATCCCGACAAGATCAGGGAGATGCTCAGGAACAGGAACAAGGACGAGGCCATCCTCGACAGATTCCTCGAGGCGGACGGCGAGTGGAGGTCCCTCACCGACGAGAACAACCGTCTGAGGCAGACCCGCAACGAGGTCTCCCTCCAGATCTCCAAGATGCCCAAGGGTTCCGAGAAGGACGCCAAGATCGCGGAGATGAGGGAGGTCTCCGACAAGATCAAGGCCAACGACGACCGCATGGCACAGCTCGAGGAGATCAGGACCGACTGCGTCCTCAACATCCCGAACATACCCGCTGCCGATGTGCCTCTCGGCAAGGACGAGCACGACAACGTCGTCGTGTACGAGGCCGGCAGGAGGAGGGAGTTCGACTTCACCCCCAAGCAGCATTTCGAGATCGCCGAGGACCTCGGCATCATCGACTTCGACAGAGCCGTCAAGGTCGCCGGAAGCGGGTTCTACTGCCTCAAGGGAGACGGTGCGAGGCTCGAGAGGGCACTCATCAACTTCTTCCTGGACACGCACCAGGACCAGGGGTACACCGAGCTGTTCCCGCCCGTGGTCGTCAACAAGGCCGCGGTCATCGGGACTGGCCAGTACCCGAACCTGAAGGACGACATGTACTACCTCGAGAGGGACGACATGTTCCTCAACCCCACCGCGGAGGTCCCCATCACGAACCTCCTGCAGGACGAGATTCTGGACATCAACGACCTGCCGATCTACTACACCGCGTACCTCCCCTCGTTCAGGAGGGAGGTCGGCAAGCACGCCGACACCCGCGGTATCATCAGGGTCCACGAGTTCAACAAGGTCGAGATGGTCAACTTCGTGAAGCCCGAGGACTCCGCCGCCAGGCTCGAGGAGCTCAGGAAGAACGCAGAGGACATCATCAACGCCCTGGATCTCCCGTACAGGGTGCTCCTGCTGTGCACCGGGGACATGAGCTTCTCCTGCAACAAGTGCTACGACCTGGAGCTCTACGCCCCCGGCAAGGACGCCTGGCTCGAGGCCTCCTCGTGCTCCAACTTCGGTGATTTCCAGGCCCGCAGGGCCCGCATCAAGTTCAGGCGCGAGCCCCACCTCAAGAGCGAGTTCGTCCACACCCTCAACGGGTCCGGTCTCGCGCTCCCGAGGACCATGGTCGCCATCCTGGAGAACTACCAGAACAAGGACGGCACCGTCACGATCCCCGAGGTCCTCCGCCCCTACATGCGCGGGCAGGAGGTCATCGACCGTCACAACTGACGGTCGCCAAACACCCAAGGGCCTTCGGGCCCTTTTACCAAGATTCTCAGATCCTCATCCGGTCCAGGCCCTCGATCAGCATCCTGGCGCCGATCCCGGAGCCCTTCTCCACGAGCCTGTCGCGTATGCTCCTCTCGCCCTCAAGCAGGGTGTTGGACGTTATCCCGTAGCGCCTGGATATGAACGCCTCCATGTACGCGGCCAGCAGGTCGCAGGCCTTCAGGTCGGTCCCGTCCCTCTCCCCGAACACGGGGTCGTCGATGTCGGTGAACGGGTCGTAGACCATCATGCGGAACCCGTCCTGCCAGTCCTCGTCCATCAGGGGGATGATCGTGGACTCCATCATGTCGTGCTCGTACTCCTCGAGTATCGCGGCGAGCCCGGACACGTTGGTCTTGATGGGGGTGATCACATCCTTGGTCAGGACCTCCGGCAGGTCGTGGAAGAGCCCGGTGTAGAAGTCGTTGTAGACCCTCGTGTCGGAAGCGCCAACGTCCAGGTCGTGGAGGTACATTGAGTCGGCCACCATCAGCGAGTGCCCCAGCACCGTGGTCTTCGGTATGCGCGGGGTGCGGGCCCAACGCTGCTGGAACCTGAGCTGCCCGATGAGGTCGATGAAGTGGTACGAGTCGCCGTGGTCCATGATCCTCCTGACTCCGACGAGGTCGGTGTGCTGGCCGATCTGCTCGTCAATCTCCTCGCGGGTCTGCTCGATCCCGTAGAGGGAGCGGTTGGAGTCGTAGATGAGACGGAACTCCCAGCGGGTGGCCAGGTAGTGGGCGGCGCGGATGACCCTGTCCTCCAGGGAGTCCCTGTCGGAGTCCAGGTATTCCACGAGCCTCTCCCTGAACGCGGGATCGGAGTCCGGGACGAGCCTGTCGAACTCCGACATGACGAACTCGTTGACGGGTCCCTTGCGCTCCGAGGCGATGCGGTGGAAGACCTGAGGTTTGAGGTCGGTGAGGACGGATCTCTGGATGAACGAGAACAGGGTGTGCTCGATGACGGTGCGCCAGTCCACGGCGTTCCCGGCGGACTCCTCGAACCTGCCCAGGACCCATGCTATGGCCGCCTTGTGGGCCTGCTTGTCCAGCTCCGTCAGGTCGACGGGGCGCATGTGGTCGTTCCACCTGTGCATGTTCGCCGAGTTGAACAGCAGGTACAGGATGTCCGCGTTCAGGGCCGGCATGTCACCTCTCCCTCAGGTCGACGATGGTGGCGGGGTTGTCCTCGGGGGTCCCGTGCATGTAGTAGACGTACCCCTCGGCCGTCTCGTGATCGTCGATGGCCTGCGCCGCGGCGTCGATCCTCCTGTTCTCGATCGATAGGAGGACATATGCGGCCATCAGCAGGATCAGCCCCGCGGCGAAGACCGCCGCGTAGGACGTCTTCGGGTCGATGACGTATCCTGCGAATCCGGCGACCATGGCGATGAATCCGACCACCGCGGCTATCAGCATCAGGGGCGACCTGTCCATGTCCCTCGTCAATGCATGATAATAGATAAGGGAAGTCCGTCCGTCCCGAACAACGGGTTTATAGGTAGGCGATTATCAGCGGGCATGGAGTTCCGCGATGCTGTCGCCGCCAGGCGCTCCGCATATTCTCTCGACGATGAAATCGGCGCGGTGGGCGTGTCCGAGGGCTCGGTCATCGAGACCCTGAGGGAAGTGATCCCCCTGGTGCCCTCCGCCTTCAACATGCGTTCCGTCAGGACGGTGGTCCTGTTCGGGGACGACCACAGGAGGCTCTGGAGAGGGGTCGAGGGGATCTTGCGCGCGAGGATGGAGGGGAGGGACTTCTCCGCCACGGAGGCGAAGATGGAATCCTTCTCGTCCGCCGCGGGCACGATCCTGTTCTACGAGGACACGGCATCGGTCGCGGGAATCGCAGCAGACAACCCGAGGTACGCGGGGAACTTCCCGGTATGGTCCGAGCAGGGAATCGCCATGGCCCAGTACGCGGCATGGGTCGCCCTGTGCGACATGGGCCTGGGGGTCAACCTGCAGCACTACAACCCGCTCATAGACGGCATGGTTGCCAGGACGTTCGAAATCCCTGACGGATGGAGGCTCGTGTCCCAGATGGTCTTCGGACGCATCGTCGACGGGCCGGGTCCGAAGGAGAGGACCCCGGGGGACGAGGCCGTCCTCGTGGGGCATGCGACGGAGGGTTCCGAATGATAGCGAACGTGGAGGAGCTCCTGGCGGGGCCGCTCCCGGACGTGAGGGTAGGCATCGGTCGCGGTTCCTCCCGCGGCTGCGTGGAGAGGTCCGCCGGGGCGTTCGACGGCGTGCGGATATACGACGACGCCGAGTCCCTCGTATCCGACCTGATGTCCGGGGAGATAGACGTCGCCGTCCGCGGGGACCTGACGTCCGAATCCATGATCCCGGCGGTCAGGGCCGGCATGGGCATGGACCGTCTGGAGAGGGCGGTGCTGCTCCAGCCCGTCGACGGCAGGATGTTCATGCTCGCGCCGGTCGGGATAGACGAAGGCTGGGACGACGCCCAGAAGGTGGACATTGCCGAGAGGGCGTCGGACCTCGCCCGCAGGATCGGCATGGATCCGAGGATCGCGGTCATGTCCGGCGGGCGCGACGACGACCGCGGGAGGTGCCCGGAGGTGGACCGCACCATAGACTCGTCTGCGAACGTGGTAGACGCGCTGGTCCGCGACGGATACGACGCATACGGGTGCCAGATACTGATAGAGGACGCGGTCAGGAACGCCGGCGTGGTCATGGCCACGGACGGCATGACGGGAAACATCATGTTCAGGACCCTCCATTTCCTGGGAGGGGCGCAGGCGCTGGGAGCGCCCGTGCTGAACGCCCCGAGGGTGTTCGTGGACACATCGAGGGCGAAAACGGATTACAGGGATTCCATAGCCCTGGCTAAGAGGCTGACGGAGGCATAAGGATGATACTTGAGATCGACGGAGGCTACTCGGGGATTAGGTTCTCCGCGTGCCATTTCATACCCAGGCATGAGAAGTGCTCCAGGCTCCACGGGCATTCGTACATCGTGAGGCTCAGGCTGGAGGGGGACATAGGAGAGGAGGGCATGATCATGGACTTCGTGGTCCTGAAGAAGGCCCTGAAGGCGATGATCGAGGAGCTCGACCACAAGACCCTGGTCCCCACGGCGTCACAGGACGTGAAGGTGACATACGACGAGGAGTCCGTGGAGGCCGTGTCCTGCGGGAAGCGCTACGTGTTCCCGAGGATGGACGTCACGCTGCTCGACGTCCCCAACACCACCGCCGAGGAGATGGCCAAGATGATGACGCTCAGGCTCGTCGCCGATGTGGAGTTCCCGCCCAACGTGAGGACCGTCTCCGTCGGACTCGACGAGGAGCGCGGCCAGACCGCCTGGTACACCGAGGTGCTCCGATGCCGAAGGCCGTCGTCCTGCTCTCGGGAGGGCTGGATTCCACGACGTGCCTGGCACAGGCCCTGGAGGACGGCTGCGAGGTCACCGCCATCAGCTTCAGGTACGGCCAGAGGCACACCAGGGAGCTGGAGTCCGCGCAGGCCGTGTGCGACTTCTACGACGTGGACCACGTGGTCATCGACCTCGACCTGAGCTCGTTCCGCTCGGCGCTCACCAGGAAGGACATCGACGTCCCGATGGACCGCGAAGGGGAGCTCAGCTCCAAGATCCCGGTCACGTACGTCCCCGCCAGGAACATCGTGTTCCTGAGCATCGCAGCCGGGCTGTGCGAGTCGGTGGACGCCGACAGGATATACATCGGCGCGAACTCCGTCGACTTCTCCGGATATCCAGACTGCACCCCCGCGTTCTACGAGGCCTTCCAGGCGATGCTCGCCGTGGGTACCAAGGCGGGCGTCGAGGGCAATCCCATCAGGATCGTCACGCCCATCCTGCACGATTCCAAGGCGGACATCGTCCGCAGGGGCAAGAGGCTGGGCGCCCCGCTGCACCTCACATGGTCATGCTACAACGGCGGGGAGAAGGCCTGCGGCCACTGCGACTCCTGCCGCCTGAGGCTCCAGGGCTTCAAGGAGGCCGGCTACGTGGACGAGATCGAGTACGAGCACGGCGAGAACCTGCAATGAGGATCTGTGAGATTTTCCGTTCGATACAGGGCGAGGGGCTCCAGATGGGGCTCCCCACCGTGTTCGTCCGCGCCGTCGGGTGCAACCTCCGCTGCAGCTGGTGCGACACCGGCTACTCCTTCGAGGGCGGGCGCGACATGTCCGTCGACGACATCCTGGAAGAGGTGGGGGACTGCCCCCGCGTCTGTCTCACCGGAGGGGAGCCCCTGCTCCAGCCCGACGCCGTAGAGCTGATGGACAGGCTCCTGTCCATGGGGAGGTCCATCGACCTGGAGACCAACGGTTCCGTGGACCTGTCCGGGGTCCCGAGGGACGATGCGGTCCTCATAAGCATGGACTGGAAGTGCCCCCTGTCAGGTTCCACCGGCAGCATGCTGGAGTCCAACCTGGACCTACTCGGTAGGAAGGACCAGCTCAAGTTCGTCATCGGGGACGAGGGGGACCTGGACTATGCCGTGGGATTCGTGAGGAGTCGCGGTCTCGATTCCAGGACCAACGTCATATTCGGCCCCGTAGGGGGGACCGTGAACCTCGAGAGGTTGGTCTACAGGGTACTCGAGGAGCATCTCGACGTCAGGGTGCTGCCCCAGCTCCACAAGATCATCTGGGGCAACAGGACCGGTGTCCGAGGTCACATGTGATTAGTGTGTATACCGTGCATATACACTTATATACGACCATCACATACACATCACCGTGAGGAATCGATGGAGATAGTCATCAGCAACTCCAGCGGTAAACCGATCTACGAGCAGATCACGGACCAGATCAAGGCCCAGATAATGGCGGGCTCGCTGAAGGCAGGGGACCCCCTGCCGAGCATGCGCATCCTAGCCGCGGACCTGAGGGTCAGCGTGATCACCACCAAGAGGGCGTACAACGACCTCGAGGCCGAGGGCTTCATAGAGACGGTCACCGGGAAGGGGAGCTTCGTGGCTGCCCAGGATCCCCAGCTCCTGAGGGAGAGCAACCTCCGCGAGGCGGAGGCGCACATCGGCAGGGCCGTGGAGATCGCCAGGCGTGCGGGCATCTCCCGCGAGGAGCTGCACGAGATCCTCGACATCGAGTACGACGGTGAGTGAATGGACAACGCTGTAGAGATCAGGGGCCTCTGCAAGAGGCGCGGGGACTTCTCGATGGACGGGCTCGACCTGGTCATACCGACCGGGTATGTGGTCGGGCTGATAGGTGAGAACGGGGCGGGAAAGACGACGCTCATAAAGTGCATAACGGGTGCCAACATCCCGGACGCCGGAGAGATACGCCTGTTCGGCCAGCCCTTCGCGGAGGCGGACAGGTCGAGGATCGGCGTCGTCTTCGACGAGTGCAAGTTCATGGCGAACTTCGACGGGAGACACCTGTCCAAGCTCATGTCCATGCTCTTCGAGAGGTGGGACGGGAAGGTCTTCGAGGACATGATGTCCGAGTACGGCATACCCATGGACAAGAGGGTCAAGGAGTACTCCCGCGGTATGAGGATGAAGGTGCAGGTCGCCGTGGCGATGGCCCACTCCCCGGACATGATAATCATGGACGAGCCGACCGCCGGGATGGACCCGGCGGCCAGGGACGAGTTCCTGGACCAGGTCCGCGGATACATGATGGACGAGGGCCACACGGCGATAATCTCGTCACACATCACGTCCGACCTCGAGAGGATAGCGGACTACATAGTGTTCATGCACGCAGGTCGCATCGTCATGAGCGGTGCGAAGGACGACATCCTCGACAGCTACGGCATCGCCAAGGGAGGGGAGTCCGCGATCTCCGCGCTCGACAGGGACGACGTGGTCAGCATCAGGCGCGAAGGGTACAGCGTCTCTGCCCTGGTGAGGGACAAGCACGGGGTCCGTGAGGCCTTCCCGGAGCTGGTCGTGGACGACGCATCCCTCGAGGACATCCTCATCATGACCGTGAGGGGTGAGAGGCCATGATCGGTCTGGTATGGAAGGACCTGTACTCCGCGAGGTCCGGTGTGTTCGCCATACTCCTGTTCGCGCTGGTGTTCGGTCTCCTGTTCAAGGACTCCTGGACAGGGCCGATGATCGTCACGCTGCTATTCTGCAACATCGGCAACAGCACCCTGACATGGGACGAGCAGTGCCAGTGGAACACCTTCGCAGTGTCCTCCGGAATACCCAGGAGGACGCTCGTGCTCTCCAAGTTCGAGGCAGGGGCCGTATTCGTCGCGATGGGGACGCTGATAGGGCTGATCGCCGCCGTCGTGTTCACGGTCGCCGGATTCAACGAGATGACCCTTGTGGAGAACCTCCAGGGAGTGGCCCTCGGGGCGATAGTCGCCATGGTGGTGATGTGCCTCACGATAGCGATAACCTACTGGACGGGGGACAGCGCCAAGGCCCAGTATATGTCCACCGGCATAATGGTGGTGAGCATCATCGCGATGGTCTCGGGATCCATCATAATGACCGAGATGCTGGACGGAGCGGTCTCCGTGATCGTGGTCATGGCCGTCATCGCCGTGGTCGCGATCGCCGTCGCCTACAAGGCCTCCTGCCGCAGGCTCGAATCGAGGGACCTATGACGGGTGTCGCGGCGCTCCTCAGGCTGAACCTCCAATCGCTGAGGTGGTTGGCGGTCGCATATGCCGCGGCATCCGCGGTGGCGACGGCGGCCGCGCTGCTGAGCGACGGCCCCGTCATCCCCGTGACGGTCTCCCTATTCGCAGCAGTGGTCATGGTGGAGATGGTCGGAGCGGTGTTCAAGGTCAGGGATTTCGGAGTCAGGTCGGAGGGAGGTGGATGGAGAACGTTCGTCGTGACGGTCGTAGACAGGAGGGACCTGGTGACGTCCAGGAACCTCTCCTGTCTCGTCATCGCCCTTCCGTCCATGATCCTCGCGGCCATCGTCTCGTTCGTCGTTGATGCGATGACGGGAACGGCCATGTTGGCCTGTGCCACCCTCTTCCTGCTGGGGACCGTGTTCCAGAACGCGTGGTACCTGAACGGAGGATCAATCTATCGCTCGATAAGGGAGAGCGAGCTTCTCGGTCTTGGGCACAGGTACGGTCATTACAGCGGTCATGTGACGGCCATCACCGGAACGGTCGGAGGGGGGCTTCTCCTACTGGCCTTAGTACTTGGATCGATGCTCTCGTTCACCTTCGGATGGGATCAGGGATTCACAGTCGCGGTATTCGTGGCATCCGCCGGGATGGTCGCGGCGCTCACCATACATGCGTACACCGTATTGTTCTACGGAAGGATAGACCAGTGACAGCCGGGCCTGCATCGGCCGTGAGAATAATGGACGGGCCGGAGGCCCGTCCCGTTTCACTGTCCCTGGGACTCGAACTTCTTCCTGCGCTCTATGCGTCTCAGGTAGTCGGTGACGGCCTCCTCGACCGTCCCCTCCTCATCGGACGACACGTCTATCCCCGCTTCGCGGAGGATCTGCATCCCGTGCATTCCGATTCCCCCGGTGAGCACGGCATCGACCTTCAGGCCCACGATTGCCCTGGCGACCGCCATGCCGGCGCCCTCCTCGTTGACGAACTCGTTGATTATGGCGCTGTAGTCCAGCGTCTCCGAGTCGACGAGGAGGAAGCAGGGGGCGTGGCCGAAGTCATCGGCCACGTAGGAGTCCAGGGACTCCCCCTCTGATACGACGAGTATTCTCATTCTACCGTCTTCACGACCTTGTCGACGATCGTCTTGAAGGCCTTGGCCGACGCGGAGTCGGGGTATTTCAGGACCGCGGGCATGCCGCTGTCGCCGCTCTCGACGACGCCCGGTTCGATGGGGACCTTCCCGAGGAACTGCACGTTGAGCTCCTTCGCAGCCTTCTCCCCGCCTCCGGACTTGAAGATGTCCGTCACCTCGCCGCAGTGCGGGCAGACGAATCCGCTCATGTTCTCGACGATTCCGATGATCGGGACGTTGGTCTCGGCTCCGAACCTGAGGGACTTCCTGCTGTCCAGGAGCGCCACGTCCTGCGGGGTGGTGACGATGATCATGCCGTCGGCCTTGGGCATGAGCTGTACGATGGACAGGGCCTCGTCCCCGGTTCCTGGGGGCATGTCGACCACAAGGTAGTCGAGGTCGCCCCAGTTGACGTCCTCGATGAACTGCTTGATGGCACCCATCTTGACGGGTCCGCGCCACATGACCGGCGAGTCCTTGTCAGGAAGGAGGAACGCCATGGAGATGAGCTTCATGGAGGGTGGCACAGTGACGGGGATGAGCCTCTCGTCCAGGACATGGAGCTTCTCGTCCTCGACGCCGAACATCTTGGGGATGTTGGGTCCGGTGATGTCCACGTCCATGAGCCCCACCTGGTAGCCTCTCATGGAGAGTTCGGTGGCCAGGTTGGAGGACACGGTGCTCTTCCCGACGCCTCCCTTTCCGCTCATAACGATGATGATGTGCTTGATGTGACCGAGGGTGTCCTGGAGCCTGGTCTGCTCCTCTATCGCCTCGGCGGTCATGACGTTGCCTGCCATGTTATGCCTCTGAGTGGCGGGTATCGCTGGTTCCGCCTTAAAGGGTTGCCAGCCCATGTCCGCGGTGACAGCTCCGTTACATCGCCGATTGCGATGACTCCTTCATGGCCGACTCGGCGGTTCTGGATAGGTCGTACTACGCGCGTCCCGCGACGGAGCTGGCCCCGGACATGCTGGGAAAGCTCCTTTGCCGTCGCTTCCTGGACGGGGTCCGCAGGTACCGTGTCACGGAGACCGAGATCTACTACGGGATGGAGGATACGGCATGTCATGCCCATCGCTGTCCCACCGGACGTGCGAGGATAATGTTCGAATCGGGCGGTCTGGCATACGTTCACAGATGCCATATGTTCAACCTGCTGACCATTGTCACCGGACATGAGGGCCATCCAGAGGGCGTCCTGGTTCGTGGCGTGGACGGCTTCGACGGTCCGGGAAGGGTCGGCAGGGAGCTGGGCCTGGAGCTCTCGATGTACGGCTCGGAGATGTCTCCGGACGGGGTGCTCTGGATGGAAGACAACGGGTGCCGTCCGGGATACACCGCATCCCCTCGCATCGGTATCGGGTATGCGTCGGAGGAGGACCGGACCAGGCCCTGGAGGTTCAGGGTCCGACGTAGCCGCTCACCGGCGGCCACGGTCCGGTGAGCGTACATCCGTTCTGATGCAACGGTCCCGCCGTCTGCTCGACGACCAATCGCCTTGTCGGCAATCAACTCCATGTGTGAGTGATTATATGTCTCGAACGCCGATTCGGGGTCTGATGCCAGAAGCAACCGTCGGAGAGTACATGATCAGGAACGTCCACACCGTGAGCCCGGATATGACCGTGGAGCAGGTGAGGCAGGAGATCATCAACTCCAACTTCCACGGATTCCCGATCACCGAGAAGGGCTATCTGCTGGGTTTCGTCACCGCCAAGGAGCTGCTCCGCCACATCGACAAGCCCAATGCGAAGATCCGCTCCGTCATGAAGAGGGGCACGCTCTGCGCCATCCCCTCCATGTCCACCGACGACGCCACCCGCATCCTCTTCAGATACGGCCTCAGGAACCTGCCGGTCGTGGACGACGACAAGAAGCTCGTCGGCATCATCTCCAACATCGACATCGTCCGCTCCCAGATCGAGAAGTCCCGTCCGGGCAAGGTCATGTCGGTCAAGAACTTCCTCGAGCAGCAGAACAGCCTCCGCTTCAAGGTGGTCAACAAGGACATCCCCATCGACATGATCATCCCCACTCAGAAGGAGGTGTACATGGACGAGCTCATCGGCCGCCAGTACGAGCTCAAGCGCGGGCTCAACGAGCCCCTCATCGTCGTGCAGAGGCGCAATGGCTATCTCCTGGTGGACGGACATCACCGCATCATGGCCGCCAAGAAGCTCGGTCTGAAGGAGTTCAAGGCCATAGTCCTCGTACCGAATGACTTCGACACCAAGATCGGTCTGGAGAAGACCGCCGAGAGGTGGGGTCTCCGCACTCTGGACGACGTGAACATCATCGAGGGCTCAAAGCACCCGTTCATGGAGATCACCACCATGCTCCTTCCGTCGGAGGAGGCGGACGGTATCAACCAGAGGCTGATGGACAGCGTCAAGGACGAATGACGTCGCACGAACACCGCCTGTATCAGCGCCATGTACAGCACGGTGCCGACCCCAACGCTGAGGATGACGTTCCTCTTCCAGGCGTGAAGCCCTATCACGACCAGGCACGCTATCAGCTCGGGGATGCCGTACGGGTATCCCAGGACCTCCGTGGACCTGAGGCAGTACACTACGAGCATCCCGATCACCGCCGGCGGGAGCACGGCTCCGATGTACTTCACGGTCGGGGGTATCTCCCTCCCCTTGGGGAAGGCGATGAAGGATGCGGCGCGAGTGGCGAAGGTCGCCACGGCCACCACCGCGATCATTATCAGGGAGGGTATCGGATCAAGCATTCGTCTCGCCTCCCGTGTTCCTGTCCAGTCTCCTGCGGGCGATCAGGATTATCGCGATCATCAGGAGCATCGCCGGAAGGACGAAGCCGTCCGCACCGAACACCACCAGGCACACGATGGACGCACCGGCGCCGATGAGCTCCGCCGGACGGTTCGTGCGCCTGTACCAGAGCTCCATGAACATCACGATGAACAGCGCCGTCATGGCGAATTCGATCCCGTCCGAGTTGAATCCGAAGGTCGACATCAGCAGGGATCCGACGATCGTTCCGAGGATCCAGTAGAGCTGGTCCAGCAGCGTGATCGAGAACAGGAACTTCTCCTCGCTCACGCCCTCCGGGACGTCGGTGGTGCAGATGAGCGAGTAGGTCTCGTCGGTCATCCCGAACACCATGTACCAGCGTTTCTTCCCGTAGCGGTTGTAGCGGTCCACCAGGGACAGGCCGTAGAACACGTGCCTGATGTTGACCATGATCGTCAGGAACGCTGCCTGCACCAGCGAGAAACCGGGAACGAAGAACGTGGTGGCCAGGTACTGTCCGGACCCGGCGTAGACGACGATGCTCATGAGGATGGCCCAGAGGACGCTGTAGCCCTCGTCGGCGAACATGACGCCGAAGGCTCCGCCTATGAAGAGATATCCCGCCAGCACCGGTATGGTGTAGGGGAATGCCTTGGTCAGAGCCTCCTTCCATTCTCCCATGTGGGTCGCGCACTCGGAAGGCCTCCCCCTATATAGCGGGGTCGGGTCCGGATCGGAGTCCCAGTACCGGGGAATCCCCGACCAGCGCATCCGGATCGATCAGGATGATGCCCTGCTCCTCCGTACAGTCGCGCAGGCCATATCCGTAGAACCTCTGTAGGGGCGTTCGATCCGTCGTCTGACACGGGCTCATTCGATTTTCCCTGATAAGTCAGATTCATTGGAATTTCCCTAATGAATCCGCATATCGGTCGAGGGGCAGCTTCTGGTATCAGACGACGATGAATAGAAGGTTAAAGGGAGGGCCCGAAGGCCCTCTTTGTGATCAGTTCAGCCTCTGCCTGAGGGTCCTCAGGTCCCTGAGCAGGACGCGCTGCTCGGCGGACGCGATGATCCTCTTGGTCTTGTTGAAGGTGTCCGGGTTGAGGGAGATGCAGTCGATACCCTGCTCGACCAGGAACTCGGTGAACTCGGGGTAGACGGACGGGGCCTGCCCGCAGATGCTGACGAACTTACCGTTCTCGTGGGCGACCTTGATCAGCTGGGCGATGGCCCTCTTGACGCCCTCCTGCCTCTCGTCGAAGTATCCCATGTGGCCCAGGATGTCGGAGTCCCTGTCGGATCCCATGGTGAGTTGGGTCAGGTCGTTCGACCCGATGGAGAACGCGTCGCAGTACTTGCAGAACTCGTCGGCCATGAAGATGTTCACGGGGACCTCGGCCATGAAGTACAGCTTGAAGTCCCTGCCCCTGCGGAGGCCGACGGCCCTCATCATCTCGGTGATGTCCTGGACCTCCTCGATGGTCCTGACGAACGGGAGCATCATGTTGAGGTTCTTGAAGCCCATCTCGTCCCTGACCTTCTTGATGGCCCTGAGCTCGCACATGAACGCCTCGCGGTAGGAGTCGGAGACGTACCTGGAGCAGCCCCTCCATCCGATCATGGGGTTGTCCTCGTTGGGCTCGTAGTCCGCGCCGCCCTTCATGTCCCTGTACTCGTTGGTCTTGAAGTCGGACGTGCGAAGGGTGATGGGCCTGGGGTAGAACGCGCGGCAGACCTTGGAGATGCCCTCCGCGAGCTTGTCGACGAGCTCCTCCGCCCTGCCCTCCTCGATGACGGCGCAGGGGTGCTCTCCGATGTAGTTGGTGAAGAGGAACTCGCTGCGCATCAGACCGACCCCGTCGCACTGGAGCTTGGCGATCTCCTCGGCCTTGGCGGGCATGGACATGTTGACCATCACCTTGGTCCCGGTGATCGGCACGAACTCCGCCATGGCGGTGGGTGCTCCCTGGGCGGCTGCCTGCTCCTCGGAGGCGGCGTTCTTCAGGGCGCCCTTGTAGACGGTTCCAGTGGTTCCGTCGACGGTGACCTCCATGCCGTCCTTCAGGACCTCGGTGGCGTTGCCGGTACCGACGACGCAGGGGGTTCCGAGCTCCCTGGAGATGATGGCGGCGTGGCAGGTCATGCCTCCCTCGTCGGTGACGATGCCCGCGGCCCTGCTCATGGCGGGGACCATGTCGGGCATGGTCATCTTGGTGACCAGGACGTCGCCCTCCTTGACGGCGTCCAGGCTCATGCTGATGTCGTAGATGACGACCCTGCCGGTGGCGAGGCCGGGGCTGGCCCCGAGTCCGCTGGCGAGGATGTCCTCGCTGTGAGCGACGGTGCCGATCGACTCGTTGGTGGCGGAGTTGCCGGTGGCGGTGATGGGCCTCGCCTGGACGATGTAGACCTTGTCGTCCTCGATGCACCACTCCATGTCCATGGGCTTCTCGTAGTGGATCTCGATCTGCCTTCCGATCTCGGCGATCTCCTGCACGCGGGAGTCGGGGATCTTCTGGGCCTTGACGGCGTCCTTGGGCATGTCCTCCTTGACGACACCGCCCTTGGGTCCGCGGATGTACTTCCAGGTCTGTGTGGAGATTCTCTTCTTCAGGATCTCCATCTTCTGCTTGTCGACGACGTAGGTGTCGGGGGTGACCTCCCCTCCGACGATGGCCTCTCCCAGCCCGTAGCCTCCCTCGATGACGCTGTACTTGGCGCCGCTGTTGGGGTCGACGGTGAACATGATACCGGAGAACTCGGAGTTGACCATCCTCTGGACGACGACCGCGAGCTTGACATCCTCATGGGAGTAGCCCTGCTTCTCGCGGTAGGCGATGGCCCTGGCGGTGAACAGCGAGGACCAGCACTTCCTGATCTTGTCCATGAGGTCGTCCTCGTCGGCGACGTTCAGGTAGGTCTCCTGCTGTCCGGCGAAGCTCGCGTCGGGCAGGTCCTCGGCGGTGGCGCTGGAGCGGACCGCGACGAACCCGACCTTGCCCTTTGGGACCAGGAGCCTGTACCTGGAGACGATCTCCTTCTTCAGGTCCGCGGGGATGTCGCACTCCTCGAAGATGGCCCTGATCTGCGCGGATGCCTCGGCGAGGCTGTCGTCGGAGGTCCTGTCGATCCCGGCCAGCTTCTCGTTGACCTTGGGCATGAGGTCCCCGCTTTTCACAAAGTAGTCGTAGGACTCGGTGGTAAGCACGAATGCCTCGGGCACCGGGAAGCCGGCGTTGGTGAGCTCCCCGAGGTTTGCCCCCTTCCCTCCGACTATCGGTATGTCTTCGACGTGCAGCTCGTTTACATCCACGATCTTTCTGTCCATTGGAAAATCCCCGATTCCGGAATGTCGTTTTGAGGCACCCTGTGCCGTATGTTTTCTCGGTATGGTTCGGAGTTATAAATCGTTTCGATAGTACGCGCGAAAGAGATTCTAGAATAATGGCCCCCGGAGGGGCGGATGCTGCGTCAAACATAGGAATATTGAGTGTATTCGTAGAAAAAATTACGGAAATCGTAGAAAAAGGGCCTCCTAAATGCTCCAACCGTCGATTTGGACACGTCTGGTGAGGAAGGATTTAAAATATCGCACCCATACGGAGCCACAGTGGTACCAATGCACATGGAACTATGCTGGCACGGCAGGGGAGGTCAGGGTCTCGTCACGGCGAACGAGATCTTCGCCGAGACCGCCATCGCCTCGGGCAAGTACGTCAAGGCGTTCCCGGAGTTCGGTCCGGAGAGGATGGGAGCCCCGATCAGGGGTTTCACCAGGGTCTCCGACGAGCCGATCAGGGTCCACAGCCAGGTCTACGAGCCCGATGTTGTCGTCATCATGGACGGCACCCTCGTGGGCAAGGTCGACGTCACCCGTGGCCTGAAGAAGACCTCCGTGATCGTCGCCAACTACACCGGATCCCCCAAGGAGCTGCAGGAGGCTCTGGGGACCGACGTCGAGTGCCACACCCTCGACGCCAACAGGATCGCCATCGACGAGATCGGCAAGCCCATGGTCAACACCGTCATGCTGGGCGCCCTCATCAAGTCCGTTCCGAGCATCCCCTATGACATGCTCGAGGACCAGATCACCAACAAGTTCACCGGCAAGCTCGCCGACAAGGTCATCGTGAAGAACCTCTCCGCCCTCAAGAGGGGCTACAACGAGGTGCAGTGACATGGCAATGGCAAACATCAAGGATCTCGTGGTCGGAGGCAGGATCATCAAGCCCGGTTCCTCCGAGAACTTCGCCACCGGGGACTGGAGGAGCTACGTCCCCGTCGTCGACCAGGACAAGTGCATCGACTGCTACACATGCTGGATCTACTGCCCCGACAACAGCATCGTCTTCAGGGACGACAAGATGTCCGGAATCAAGATGAGCCACTGCAAGGGATGCGGCATCTGCGCCAGGGTCTGCCCCAAGGGCGCCATCACAATGAAGGAGGAGTGAGGATGAGCCACGACATAGCCATCAACGGAGACAACGCGGTCGCCCTCGCGTGGAAGCAGATCGACCCCGATGTGTGCGCAGCGTACCCGATCACCCCCCAGACCATCATCGTCGAGAAGTTCGCCGAGTACGTGGCAAACGGGGAGGTCTCCACAGAGTTCGTCTGCGTCGAGTCCGAGCACTCCGCGCTGACCCTGTGCACGTCCTCGTGCTCCGCCGGAGCCAGGACATTCACCGCCACCGCCTCTCAGGGGCTCGCCTACATGTGGGAGATGCTCCCCATCACGGCCGCCATGCGCACCCCGCTCATCATGGCCGTCGCCAACAGGGCGGTCAGCGGACCCATCAACATCAACAACGACCACGGGGACGCCATGTCCGGACGCGACACCGGCTGGCTCCAGCTGTTCTCCGAGAACGTCCAGGAGGCGTACGACAACTCGATCATCGCGCCCCGCATCGCGGAGCACCACGACGTCCAGCTGCCCTGCATGGTCAACCTGGACGGATTCATCCTCACCCACGCCATCGAGAGGATGACCATGATCGACACCAACGACGTCAAGGCGTTCGTCGGCGAGTACAAGCCCCTGTACCCCCTGCTCGACACCAAGCACCCAGTGTCCCACGGCAACATGGACGGACCCGACTTCTACTACCCGCACAAGGTCCAGTCCGTCCTCGCGATGGACAAGGCCCTGGAGGTCGCTGAGGAGGTCTTCGCCGAGTTCGCCAAGCTGACTGGAAGGGAGTACCATCTCGTCGACCAGTACAGGTGCGAGGACGCCGACTACGTGGCCGTCATCCTCGGATCCTCCTACGGTACCATGAAGGAGACCGTCGACCAGCTGAGGGACGAGGGCATCAAGGTCGGATGCTGCATGCCCCATGTCTACAGGCCCTGGCCGGAGGAGGCCCTCGCCAAGATCCTGGCGGGCAAGAAGGCCGTCGCCGTGTTCGACAAGCACCTGAGCATCGGAGCGTACGGCCCCATGTTCCCCGAGGTCGTCACCGCCGCCACTCTCAACGGCGATGTGCCGAAGATGTACAACGTGATCTACGGTCTCGGAGGCGCCGACGCCACCGTCGCCGGATTCAAGAAGATGATGGAGGCCGTCGCCTCCGGAGATGCCAAGCGCATCACCTACCTGGGGGTGAAGATATGACCTCTCTGTCTCTCAAGGAGCTCAACAAGCTGCCGGTCAGGCTGGCCAGCGGCCACAGGCTCTGCGCCGGATGCGCGGAGTCGATCATCGCGAAGCAGATCCTCATGGGCACCTCCGACGAGGTGGCCGTGTCCCTGTCCACCGGCTGCATGGAGGTCTCCACCACCGTGTTCCCGTACACCTCGTGGAACGTCCCGTACATCCACACCGCGTTCGGGAACGGAGCGGCCACCTGCGCCGGTCTCGAGACCGCCTACAACGCCCTGAAGAAGAAGGGCAAGATCGACGAGGAGATCCGCTTCGTCAACTTCGCCGGAGACGGTGCGACCTACGACATCGGACTCCAGGCCCTGTCCGGAGCCATGGAGAGGGGACACCGCATGATGTACGTCTGCATGAACAACGAGGCGTACATGAACACGGGAATCCAGAGGTCCTCCGCGACCACCCTCGGAGCCTCCACCACCACCTCCTGGGCCGGATCGGTCCAGATGGGAAAGAAGGAGTACTCCAAGGACATGACGTCCATCATGGTCGCCCACAACATCCCCTACGTCGCCCAGGTCTCCCCCCACAACTGGAGGGACACCGTGACCAAGGCGTCCAAGGGATTCGAGGCCAACGGGCCGGCGTTCATCAACGCCATCTCCCCGTGCCCCAGGGGATGGAGGTTCCCCTCCGACCGCACCATCGAGATCGCGAAGCTCGCGGTCGAGACCTGCGTCTGGCCCCTGTTCGAGGTCGTCGACGGCAAGTATGCCCTCACCGCCGAGAGCGCCAGGATCGCCGCCGGTAAGGCGGAGAAGAAGCCGATCACCGACTGGTTCGCTGCCCAGGGCAGATTCAAGCACCTCATGACCGAGAGGGCCGAGCCCATCGTCGAGGCCTACCAGGCGGAGGTCGACAGGCGCTGGGAGAGGCTCATCAAGCTCACCGAGCTCTGATAAAACCAATTCACGGGGCCTTCGGGCCCCGATAACATATCGTTACCTGAACCATATTTTGGTGACTATATGTTTTTTAATTGGACGCCCTTGTCATCCGCATGACAGAGAAGGATATCTTCGAGCGCGACAGGTCCGGGGAGGTGGCCTCCATGGACGACCCCGACTTCCATCTGATATACGACGTCATCCGCGACACGATGGCCAAACTCCAGAGGATGAACTCGTCGGTGATGAGCGCCGACGAGGTCAGGCAGGTGTTCGCGGAGGTCACCGGGACCGAGGTCGATGAGACCCTGACCCTGTTCCCTCCGTTCTACATGGACTTCGGGAGGAACCTGAGGGTCGGCAAGAACGTGCTGATTCAGCATTGCTGCACCTTCTTCGACCGCTGCGGCATCACCATCGGCGACAACACGTTCATCGCCCCCAAGGTGAACCTGATCACCATCAACCACCCTGTGGAGCCGTCCAAGCGCAACTGCACATATGGAGCTCCGATCACCATCGGGAGAAACGTGTGGATCGGCATCGCCTCAACGGTGCTGCCGGGCGTGACCATCGGCGACAACTCCATCGTCGGCGCGAACTCAGTGGTTACCCACGACGTCCCGCCGAACACCATCGTTGCCGGCTCTCCTGCGAGGAAGATCGGCGATGTGCCGACCGAATGAGGCTCGGGCGAAGTGCGAGGTACCCGCATGGAGTCGGTCCCATGCCGTGATGGTAGGCACCTTCCTGCCGTCACGGTAAAACCCTCATTGTCACGACGATTCTGCAGGACGCATCCGTCCACATCGGGCCGTCCTGGAAAGAAAGGTTATATCTGTCAAACCCCAATGGTCCATATACAGGCAGGATTGTATAAAATGGTGGAAGAGGTCGAGCGCGAGGAATTCACATCCAAGCGCGGCTTCATCATGTCCTGCATCGGGTCCGCCGTGGGTATGGGGAACATCTGGCGTTTCCCCATCATGGTCTGCATATGGGGCGGACTGACCTTCCTGATCCCATACTTCATCTTCGTCGTGCTCATAGCCAGCACCGGCGTGATCTCCGAGTTCGCCCTCGGACGTTCGGCCCGTTCCGGGCCGGTGGGGGCATTCGGGAAGTGCACCGAGGTGGGGATAGGGAAGAGGAGGATCGGTGAGATCGTAGGGATCATCCCAGTCCTGGGGTCCCTGGCCATGGCCATCGGTTACACCTGTGTGATGGCCTGGGTCCTGAAGTACACATACATGGCGTTCTCGGGGGACCTCGTGGGGCTTGGCGAGGAGCTCGGCCCCATCGTCGGCATGTTCGACTCCACCGCCAGTGCGTGGGGCGCGAACATCTGGGTCATACTGACGGCGGTCGTCACACTCGTGATCATGTCACTCGGCGTGGCTGGAGGGATCGAGCGCGCGAACAAGTTCATGCTCCCGATCCTCTACGCCCTGTTCATCGGCCTGGGCATCTACATCTTCACGCTGCCAGGTTCCGAGCTCGGCTACGAGTACATCTTCACCCTCAACCCGGAGGGTCTTCTGAACCCACTCGTCTGGGTCTTCGCGTTCGGACAGGCGTTCTTCTCCCTGTCCGTGGCGGGCAACGGCAGCGTCGTCTACGGGTCGTACCTATCCAAGAAGGAATCGATACCGAGCAGTGCCAGATACGTGGCGCTGTTCGACACCATCGGCGCCATGATGGCCGCGATGGTCATCATACCCGCCATGGCCGCCGCCGGAGGTCAGCTGGACACCGCCGGCCCCGGTCTGATGTTCATCTACCTGGTTGAGGTCTTCAACGGGATGGCGGGCGGTCAGATCATCGGTGCGATATTCTTCCTGTGCGTAACCTTCGCCGGCCTGACGTCCCTGATCAACCTGTACGAGGCGCCGATATCCTACGTCCAGGAGAGGTTCCGCAGGAGCCGCGCCACATCGTCCCTCGTCGTCATCGTCCTGGGCTGCGCCGTCGGTCTGTGCATCCAGGCCATAGTGTCCCAGTGGATGGATGCCGTCTCGATCTACGTGTGTCCGTTGGGCGCCCTGCTAGCGGCGATCATGTTCTTTTGGATCGCTGGAAGGGACTACGTCCTGGAGAGCGTCAACGAGGGCGCCCACAGACCGATCGGCAGATGGTTCTTCCCGACCGGCAAGTACGTCTACTGTGCACTGGCCATTGTGGCCTTGGTGGCAGGGGCGTTGCTCGGCGGAATCGGATGATCCGCGGGTCGCAGGCGATTACGCCTAGATTCCCTGGACTTCTGGGTGGCCTCCCGCAACGACCTGTACAGTAAGGCTGTCATGATTATATCACTTGGATCCCGTTCCGCGATCACCTATCATCATCGTCACGGACGACATAGGCGACTGTATCAGAATGGGCGGGGCCTGAGGCACAGGGAGACATTGTTGTAGGATGCCGTGTGTTTTTCGACGAGACGCCCTTCGACGGCGCCGAGGAGGTCGAGGGCTCGCTGGTCTGGCGCTGTCGAAGAATGTCGAGAACACGCTGGGTTGTTTCGACCGTGGCATCCGTTTCAGGGAGTTGTACGGCCTGCACATGGGGTGAGGGCGCGTATGCGTGTCGCACATGCGCTGTATGAACTCGGAGAACTATCTCATGGGCCTGTCTGGATTCTCGAAGAATCTCCTCGGGAATCGAAGAAGCCTCTCGGCCACAAGATGAATATGAAAAAGTGGCAGACAGCGTGTCTGAGTTCCCGTAGGCTTGCGCACTACAGTACAGGCAGATACGCGGGCGGACTTTACTTCCGGGTTCGGAATGGGACCGGGTGTTACCCCGCCGCTATGGCCGTCTTACCAAGACTGTGGATATCACACTAGTATATAATGATATCGCAGAATCAGGTAAATGGCGAGGCCGATGACCGCTCCGATTAGGGCTGTCGAGCAGTTGTTGGTGTATTTTGAGATGTATCCGGGATTTTCCAGGACTGCCCCGAACGCGCTGTCCAGAAGGTTGCCGAGGACTCCCATCGCGAACGGGATCAGCAGCATCCATCCGAGGGACTCCGTGACGACTCCCCAGCCGAGGATGGCGATGAGCAGGGAGGCCACCGTGGACGTGGCGGTGCCTAGGGGCGACACGCCTCCGTTGACGCCCGGCTCGACCCTCTTGCCGGTGGTGATCATGTACACTCTGTTGTCGCGAACACCGATCTCGCTGGCGATGGTGTCTGCGCCGGCCACGGTTATGGTGGATACGAACATGATCGCGAACATGGTCTGGTCGATGATGCCCAGTGCTGCGAGGGCGACTATCAGGCAGGGCGGTATGCCGACTCCCGCCACATTCTTCCAGTTGCGTTCTCCTGATTTGCCCTCCTGCAGCCCCTCGGCCTTCTTGCGACCGATGTCCCTCATTGTGGCGAAGAATCCCGCGATCGTGAAGACCGCCAGGAGGAAGAACGCGTTGATCGATGCGAAGACGCCCACGAAGGCGCCGACGAGGAACGAGGCGACGGCGCCGTCCCTAGTCAGGCAACCGAGCTTGTACGCCTCGAGCGACATTATCGCCGAGATGATCACGGCGGCCGCCACGAGATAGGCCTCTTCCATGAGAGTCGATAAGGGACTCCGATAAAAAGGGTTGGTACGGGCCGGGGCCCGTCAGAGAAGCGACTCGAGCATCTCGGTCGCGTATTTGATGCAGAGGGGCTTGTCCTCGAGGGGGAAGTACATCACCTTGCCGTTGCGGTAGAGGGTGACCTCCATCCCGTTCCATTGGAAGACGGCCATCATGTCGTCGACCTGCGTGATCTTGCATCCCTCGGCCTCGAACTTGGCCGCGGCCTTCGCAGGGTCGATGTCCAGCTCGTCCGCGGATATGGCCATGAGGGCCTTGCCCCCGCATAGGCGTGCGGTGGTGAACCTCATATCATCGCCCCCAGCCTCTCCGCGGCGGCGATGCGGAACGTCTCCAGGTCGGAGTCGTTGACTATCATCACGTCCGCGAGGGCAAGGACCTCGGCGAGGCCCCACCCCATCTCGCGGGAGTCGCGGGCATCGAACTCCCCGATGCTGCGCGGGGCGTCCTCCCTGCCGCGCCTCACGAGCCTCTCGTATCTGGCCGACGGAGGGGCGGATATGCCGAGGATGACGATGTCCTCGCCGAGGGAGCGGTAAGCGCGCACCTCGTCCATGCTCCTGCATCCGTCCACCAGGAACACGTCGCCGGACATGCGCTCCACGGCCCTGCGGGCCCAGACGTCCTTCCCGTGGGTCCTGCGCTCCTCGTCGGCGAATCCGCCGGCGGTGATGTCGGTCCTGCCGGAGGCTGCGTAGGCCTCGCGGACCAGATCGCCCATGCGCAGGAACGGGAGCCCCATGCCGCGGGCTACGGTGAGGAGCTCCTCTTTGCCCGCACCGGGCATTCCCGCCACGAGTATGATCCTCATGTGGATCACAGCAGGTTGTCGGGGATGTTCGTCAGGAGCCTGTCGCAGTAGCAGCATCTGAGCTGCGGGGGGTGCCTGCCGACGACGGTGAACTCCGGCGCGACGGGCTCGCCGCGGTTGGTGATGCAGTTGGGGTTGCTGCACCTCGCCAGCCCCACGACGTGGTCCTCCAGGCAGACCTGGTACTTCTCGGCCACGTAGTAGTCGCGGATGATCGAGATCGTTGCATCGGGTGCGATGAGTGCGATCTTGTCGACGGTCTTGGCATCGAGCTCCCTGTCCTCGATCTTGATGATGTCCTTCCAGCGGTCGCCCTTCGTCGACACGACGTGCATGCCGATGCTGATGGACGAGTCGATGTTGCTGTAGTTCACCTTCAGGATCTTCATGACGTTGAGAGCCTGTCCGCATGTGATGTGGTCGATGACGGTCCCGTTCCTAATGGGCGGGAGCTTGACCTCCTTGATCGGCGTCTCGCTCATTCCAGCTCACCTCCGAGTATCGAGCAGAGCAGAGCCATCCTCACCGGCACCCCGTTGAACGCCTGCTTGAAGTAGCGGGCGTGGGTGGTGGAGTCCACCTCGGGGGCGATCTCCCCGACCCTGGGCAGGGGGTGCATGACGATCATGTCGCTCCTGGCCTCCCTGAGGATGGCGTTGTCTATCCTGTACGTGCCGGCCACCTTGTTGTACTCGGCCGGGTCCGGAAACCTCTCCCTCTGGATCCTGGTGACGTAGAGCACGTCCGCGTCGGAGATGATGTCCTCGAGGCGGTCGGTCTTGACGGGGTTGCACCCCTTCTCCTTCAGATGGGAGACGGTGTCCTCCGGCATCTGCAGGGAATCCGGCGCGACGAGGGTGAGCTTGGCCCCGAACATCGTCAGTGCGTCGGCGAGGGAGTGGACGGTCCTGCCGTACTTCAGGTCACCGACTAGGGCCACGTTCAGCCCCTCGAGGGAGCCTTTGGCCTCGCGCATGGTGAACAGGTCCAGAAGCGTCTGGGTGGGGTGGGATCCGGCTCCGTCCCCGGCGTTGATGACAGGGTTCTCGGAGAACTTGGCGGCCAGTCTCGCGGCCCCCTCGTAGGGGTGCCTGAGGACGATGAGGTCGCAGTAGGCATCGACCATCTTGATGGTGTCAGCCAGGGTCTCTCCCTTGGCTATGGAGGTCATGGACATCTCGGACACGTCGATGACGTCGCATCCGAGCCTGAGCGCCGCGCTCTCGAAGGAGAGCTTCGTGCGGGTGGAGGGCTCGAAAAAGAGGTTGCCCAGGATCTTCCCGTCCAGGGCGCGGCTGCGCTTCTCCCCGAGCGCGTAGGGGATCATCGTCTCGGAGAAGTCCAGTATCTCCTCGATCTGAGCCTTGGTCAGGTCCCTGATGGATACAACGTCCTTGTCGTACAGGTCCATGTCCGGGCGATTGTCCGTCGGTGTATTAATTGTTCGGAGCTCGGACGGAGAGGGGTCCGCGGTGCATACCGACGGATGTCCCATCATTCAATTAGACATGATATATGTTCGATTGTATAACGTACTTAGAGCATGGTTCACACACAATGTTTATTAGAGCCGGCCTTGGTAGTAAAACAACGGTGGGCGGAGACCCCCGGTGATCCGCACAGTCTCCCGAGAGCCGCCGTCCCCGAGAAGGTCTTACAACGAGGTCGGACTCACGTGGTGCTCCCGACCGTAGGCTGGGGAGCACGGGCTTGGGACCCGGCAAGGCTCCGGGTTCTCGCAGGGACGAGGCATCGAGGCCCCGCCGTACGCGTCGCATAACGATTCCGTGTGCGCTCGCCATGTTCTCCGTAATGGTCGTACTGATCGCTTCCTCGTTCATGAGCGAGGTGACCATCGGCATCGACGGGATGGGTCATGTTGACGGCGGAGGATACTATCGCGACGGCGAGACGGTCACCGTCACCGCGGAGGCCGATGACGGCTGCATCTTCGAGGGATGGTACGATGACGGCGTCCTGGTGTCCACGGACGAGTCCTACACGTTCAAGGTCACGAAGAACTCCCATCTTGAGGCGCACTTCTCCCCCGGCTCCGAGGATCTCATGCTGAGCTGGGACACGGATGCGAGCTCGGGGTCCATCCATGTCGAGATATCCGGATCATCGTATCACGAGTACAGCGACGATGACGTCGCACGCGACTATCGCACGCTGGGTGGGGACTGCGTTTTCTTCGTCACCCCCGAGGATGAGACGATCCGCGAGATCGCCGCTGGTGTGATGGAGGCGACCGCCGGGCTCACGGACCTCGAGCGTGTAGAGTGCGTGCTGGACATGGTCCGCGGCATCCCCACGTCCACGGACGAGGAGTCCACCGGGCAGTCCGACTACTTCAGATACCCCGTCGAGACTCTGTGGGAGCTCACGGGGGACTGCGAGGATCACGCGATACTGCTGTCGTCGATCCTGGAGGCGATGGGCTACGACACGGTGCTCCACTACGTGAACATCTTCGAGGACGAGAGGCTCGTCGGATCCCACATGGCCGTCGGGGTCAACGTCGAGCACGCCACCGGATCCCATGTGCTGGTTCACAACCTCCGCTTCTGGTACTGCGAGTCGTCGCCGGAGTCCGGAGCGGACCTTCATGTCGGAGAGGTGCCTGAAGACTACGTTATCTGGAGGACTTACGAGGTGTTCTGAAGGCGTGGCCAGGAGTATGGACCCGACTGTTGACGAAGGGCTTATTAAGTGCCTGCACGTTACATTCGGTACTCTCTTTATTTTAATACGAAATATAGACCGCATAACGTATACTATTTAAATTAAACTTTTAGTTATAAGAATGTTGATTAACAATCGCATCAAAATACTTTGATTTCGCCCGTTTTCAGTCAGCATTGCATATACAAAATTCTTATTTGCAATGCTAAACCACCCAATTATCGGGTCGGTGGTGACTGTTTTATATACATTACACCGAAATGGATTGTTATCTCCAAAATGGAGAGGACGGTGATGATCTTGAATAAGACAGGACGTAGAGATGAAGGGCGACATCCACGAGGGTACAAAGATCCTCGAGGGTAAGCACATGATCTCAATTCTGCTGTACGTCGGCGGGCACGATGGTTGTACGAAATCGGACCTCTACCAGGCGGTCGCGTTCTCGAACAACATGCCTAACAAGCTCGATGCCCTCGAATCGGCAGGTCTCCTCACACAGAGCCCGCACACCCATTCGGTGACGCTCAGTCTCACCGAGACGGGTACGGAAGTCGCGAGAAGATTGGAAGGATTGAATCAATACATGATAGAGTCCCGGCGGGAGACCGCCCGGGACTCTTGAAACGCGGATGGACCGCACCTACGAATGCAACCCGGTGGTCGACGTCACCGTGTCGGCCACCAAACCCCCCTTACCGATGTTTCTATACGGTGTGAGCGCCTGGCGCAACCGTTAATACGGCGTCGTGTGTCGCAGACTCATGTTGGATGTGCTGGCCAGGTCCCAGAGGGCGAGGCTCTGCGAGTATTCCAGGGAGAAGGGCGGTCCGAAGCTGTCCACACCCTGCGTCATCGTCTCCGAGGGCGACGATGCCTGTATCAAGGTAACCGAGGGCGGCAGGACGCTCTCCATCCTGGGGACCGAGGTCCCGTTGGAGTCAGGACTCCTCAGGACGGCCTCCTCGGGGATGCCGTCGGAGCCGTGCGTCCGCGACGGGATCGAGGTGGTCAGACTCCCGCTTCCAGAGGACTTCTCCGTGGACCCGTCGGCGGAGTTCGTCGTGGTTCCCAATGCCTTCGAGCTGCGCCGCGACCCGCGCCGCCTCGTCGACAACGTGATCCGCCTGAGGGAGGCCGTCGGATTCAACCGCATCCTTTGCATGCTCGGCATAGGCGAGCCGTCCATGGCGGCGATATTGGTGCTCATGGGCGTCGACGTAGTCGACGACACGCTCTGCAGGGCCGCCGGCATCGCTGGGACGAGGATGGTCCCCGAGGCGGAGATGGCGGTCGGCCGCGACTGTTCCGTCGAGAACGTTCGCGCCCTGGAGGCCGAGATCGGGCTCGTCAGGGACTTCATCAAAGCTGACAGGCTGAGGGAGCTGGCGGACCAGCGCTCGTCGTTCTCGCCCTATGGCGTGGCGACGCTCAGGCTCTACGACCGCGTCGGATACGCCTTCGCGGAGGAGACCTGCTCCACCGTGGGCTGCAGGTTCTGCTGCAACACCACCCAGTCCCTACGTCGTCCGGAGGTCGTCCGCTGGCGCCACGCCATCAAGGAGTACAGGAAGCCAGCGTGCAAGAGGATCCTGGTGCTCCTGCCCTGCTCCGCCAAGAAGCCATACCACATCTCCAAATCGCATAGGGCGTTCGCATCGGCGATCCACACCGCCCAGCATGACACCCTGGTGCACGAGGTCATCGTCACCTCCCCTCTCGGGGCCGTCCCCAGGGAGCTCGACATGTTCTTCCCAGCCAACTCCTACGACATCCCCGTAACCGGCGAGTGGAAATGCGAGGAGAAGGCGTTCATCCGCGAGTCCGTCTCGGCGATACTGGCCCAGGGGTACGACAAGGTCATCTGCCATCTGGGCGAGGACTACGAGCTCGTCGAGGGGCTTGCCGATATGGAGTGCACTGTCGTGGGAGATCCGACGTCCCCCAAGTCCCTGGAGAACCTCGACAGGGCCCTTCGCGAGGCTGCCAAGGGCATGGACAAGGTCGGTTACCTGGAGGAGCGCAACGACTACGTCCACAGCGTCCTGGGGTTCCAGTTCGGACAGGATGTGGCGGACGCTATCATGGACGCCGACACTTATGCCATCGGGAAGTTCCCCTATTGGAAGATCATCCGCGAGCGCGACGGGAAGAAGATCCAGCTGGGCATGATGACCCCCGAGAGGGGAATGGTGTCCCTAACCATCGACGGGGCGGCCATCGTGGCGGGCCTCGGCCACAACGTGGTGGAGATTCAGGACTTCGAGCTCAGGGGTAACCTGTTCGCCGTGGGGGTCGTCAGGGCTGACCCGGCGATACACGTGGGCGACGAGGCCATCTTCGTGTGCAACGGGGAGGTCCGCGGCGTCGGTGTCGCCGAGATGTGCGGCCGTGAGATGACCGAGCTCAACAGGGGCATAGCCGTGAAGGTGCGCCACAAGACGAAGTGACCTGGGTGGGTTTTCGCTCGGTTTTCCAACATAGCCAGATATCAAAAACCGGGGGTACCCTTTTCGGTGTACCCCCCTTGTTTCCTTTAAATACCTTCCAGGGAATCGTTATTCTGAAGACTGCGAGTCGAAACCCAATGGCTCGGTCTTCTGGGGCGGTCGGTCGCTTTCTGCAACCATCCATCCATCCATCCTGTCCGCGGCAGGCCGCCCAGATTCTCTCCCGACTGCGCCATCTACAGGCGCCGTTTTCATACCCAGACGGGCCAAACATAATTATCGGTCGGTGCCATGGAGGGACGATATGGCAGACATCATGATCCGTAAGAGGAAGAGGATGAGGGACAAGGACGTCAAGGCCCTCGCGCAGCAGATCGAGGAGGTCTTCGGCATACAGACCTTCGTCCCCGCGGACGGCGTCGACATGGCCGAGAGCACCGACTACGACCTGGTGTTCGTCAAAGGCGACATCCTCGCCATCGTGATGGACGGGAAGCCTTTCTTGACCATCCGTGGCATCCTCAAGTACCGTCCCGAGAGGCGCTACGTCACGGTCGACATGGGCGCGGTGCCGTTCGTCACCAACGGGGCCGACGTCATGGGGCCCGGCATCGTCGACACGGATCCGGACATAGCCGAAGGGGACCTCGTCTGGGTCAGGGACGCCAGGAACGGCGCCCCGCTCGCCGTGGGCATCTCCCTCCGCTCAGCAGCGGAGCTCGCCGAGAAGAAGTCCGGCAAGGCCGTGAAGACCGTCCACTACGTGGGCGACAGGCTCTGGAAGTCTGGTGAGTGAATGGCATCCAAGGTGATCCAGGACCCGGTGCACGGCACCATAGGGGTGGACGGGGTCTTTCTGAACGTCCTGGATCGCCCGGAGATGCAGAGGCTCAGGTCCGTGAGGCAGCTCGGCCTCGGGGATCAGGTCTTCCCGGGAGCGAACCACACCCGGTTCGAGCACTGCCTCGGAACATACCATCTCGCGGGCATGATGGCCGAGGCCATAGGCCTGGACGATGAGGATTCCGCCGCCGTGAGGATGGCGGGGCTCCTGCACGACGTGTGCCACCCGCCGTTCTCCCACGCCCTCGAGGGCGCGATGGAGGACGCCACGGGCATGGGGCACATGGGCATGGCCAGGGCGCTGATCTTCGGCGATGTACCGTTCTACAGGGAGTGCGACTCCGACATCTACGGGGGTCTGGACACCATAGCCGAGACCATGGAGGCCGCCGGCATATCGCCGGAGGCTGTCTGCGGGTTCATATCGTCGCCCGAATCCACCGGGACGGAGGTCCTGGACAGGTTCTGGAACAGGCACGAGTACTTCCCGTCCAAGGACTACGCCCATCAGATCATCCACGGTCCGGTGGACGCGGACCAGATGGACTACCTCATGAGGGACTCGCTCCACACCGGCGTGTGCCACGGCAGGATCGACTGCGACCGCCTAATCAAGACGATGGCCGTCGTGAACGACCGCATCGCGCTTAGCCGCGGGGGCATAACCGCCGCCGAGGGTCTGATGGTCTCCAGGTCCCTGATGTACACCTCGGTCTACTTCCATGAGACCACGCGCATAGCGCAGAGGATGATAACCAAGGCCGCGGAGGAGTCGGAGGTGGACCTCTCCCGGATACACCTGATGGGCGATGCCGAGTTGCAGTCGCTCCTCATCGATGCCGGAGGGAGGCCCTCGCTGGAGGCCCGCAGGGTGCGCGCCCGCCGTCTGGACAAGAAGGCCCTGGCGATATACAGCCAGGAGATGGACGAGGCCACCGCGGAGACGCTCATGGCCTACACCGGCAGGGCCGGGACCAGGAAGTTGGAGGCTGAGATCGCCGACGCGGCCGGGGTGGATGGCATGGACGTCTGCTGCGAGGTCACGTCCAAGGCGAACCTCCAGGGCAAGATGAACGTCGGGAAGACCGACGTGTCGATATACGACGAATCCGGGAGGGTGCGCTCGCTCGCCAGGTACTCTCCGATCGCCCGTGCGCTGCAGTCCCGCGACCCATACGGATGGGCGGTCCTCGTGGCATGCCCTCCTGAGAGGGTCGAGGCCGTGTCCCGCGCATCCCGCAGGGTGCTCGGGGTCAGCCCTTGATCACGCCGATCGGGGTGAGCTTGGCGACCTTGGCGGTCAGTCCCGCGTCGCACACGACGCTGACCACCTCCTCGACATCCTTGTATGCCTCGGGGGCCTCCTCCAGGACGCCCTCGTCGGTGCCGTTCCTCAGGTAGACTCCCTTCTCGGACATCTCCCTCTTCACGCCGTCAACGGTGAGGGAGCTGATGGCCGCCTTCCTGGACATCTTCCTGCCCGCGCCGTGGCACGAGGAGCCGAAGGTCTGCTCCATGCTGCCCCTCCTCCCGGCGAGGACGTAGGTCCCGACGCTCATGTCGCCGGGGATGATGACGGGCTGCCCGTGGTCGCGGTACTTCAGGGGCACCTCGGCCCTTCCCGGGGCGAACGCCCTGGTGGCACCCTTCCTGTGGACGAGCACGTCGGCGTGATGGCGGTCGATGTCGTGGCGCTCCATCTTGGCGATGTTGTGCGCCACGTCGTAGACGACGCCCATGCCCATGCTCTCCGCCGAGTCCCCGAGGATCTTCTCGAATGACTCCCTGACCCAGTGGGTGATCATCTGCCTGTTGGCCCAGGCGTAGTTGGCGCCGCAGCACATGGCATGGTAGTAGTCCATGCCGAGCTTGGAGTCCAGCGGGGCGCAGGCGAGCTGCCTGTCCGGCAGGCCTACGGAGTTCTGCTTGATGTAGCGCTCCATCTCCTGGAGGTAATCGGTGGCAATCTGGTGGCCGCACCCGCGGGAACCGCAATGGACGGTGACGGTGATCTGCCCCTCCCTCAGACCGAAGGCGCGGGCGGTCTGCTCGTCGAAGACGTTCTCGACGACGTCGAGCTCGAGGAAATGGTTGCCCGATCCGAGGGATCCCAGCTGGGGGAGACCGCGCTTGCGTGACTTGTCGCTCACCTTTGTGGGGTCGGCGTCTTCCATGTGGCCGTGCTCCTCGGTGGCGTCCAGGTCCTCCTCCCAGCCGTAGCCGTTCTCCACGGCCCATTCGGAGCCGTTCATGAGGATCTCGTCCAGCTCCTTGTATCCGACCTTTGTGAGGCCCTTGGACCCCAGTCCGGAGGGCACGTTCCTGTAGAGCTCGTCCACGAGGGCGTCCCTCCTGTCGCCGATGTCCTCGAGGGTGAGGTCCGTCTTGATGAGGCGCACGCCGCAGTTGATGTCGAATCCGATGCCTCCCGGTGAGATGGACCCGGAGTCGGCGTCCACAGCGGCCACGCCGCCGATGGGGAACCCGTATCCCCAGTGGATGTCCGGCATGGCCATGGAGCTCCCCACGATACCGGGGAGGCATGCGACGTTGGCGGCCTGCTGGGGCGCGTTGTCGGCGCGGATGGACGAGATCATCGCCTCGCTGGCGTAGATGACCGCGTTGGTCTTCATCCCCGTGGATTCATCCATGGGGATCTCCCATCTGTTGTCGTCGATCCTCTTCAGCGTGCCTTCCCATGCCATCTTCGCACCTCGGAGAGGACGGGGATGTCATGTCTGCTAATAAGTGATTCCGAAGGACGATCGACCGAGGTGTCAGAGGTCCGGCACGGGGATCCTGTGGCATTCCAGGGACGCCCTGTCTCCGTAGGCGGCGGCAACGAGCTCCGCCAGGTACATCACGGGCTTCCCGCCGGGGAAGGCGTCGTACTTGGCCTGGCACATGGGGCATCCGACCACGATGACGTCGGCTTCGGAGGCGGCCTCCTGCCTCTCGCGCATCAATGAGGTGGAGATGTCCCTGACGTTCTTCCCGCAGCATCCCGGCTCGTTGCCGACGGGCTCGCAGCCGAGCCTCTCGACAATCTCGGTCATCATGTCCCTGTACACGATCGCCGCGCACCCGGGTTCCACGGAGACCTTGAGAGTCCCACTGATCCTCGGAAGGAGGTCCATGCGGGCGTGGAGGAACGGGATCAGGTGCTGGCACTCCGTGCCGTGGCGGTTCATGATCTCGCTGCATCCGCCGCAGAGGGTGACCAGGGGCCTGTTCCCGGCGGTCTCGCCCATGCGTCCGATGTAGCCCTCCCTCTCGTCGTCGTCCATCCCGCCGAACTGGATCGGGTACATGCAGCAGGTGAATTCCGGGAGCTCCGATGCACGGACCCCCATGCCCTTGAGCGCCGACGAGGCGGCGTAGACCACATAGGGGACCTCGCACTTCGCAACGCATCCGGGCATGACATACACATCGTCGCCTTCCCAGATCGGCTCGAGACCGAGCCCGGGGGCCTCCTCGGAGACGTATCTGGAGAGTCCCGTGTCGAGGAACGCCTGGCTCACCGGCCTGTCGAGCATGATGCTGTACGCCGCGAGCATGACGATCTTCGGGTCGGTCTCGGGGCATGCCCTGGAGCAGTTCCCGCATCCGATGCATCCGAAGACCCTCGAGTTGTCCCCCTTCATGACGGCGAGCGGATCGCATCCGCCCAGACGGTATGACGGGCACACATCGCGGCATTCGCCGCAATCGATGCAGAGTCTGCGGTAGTCGTCAATGTTGTCGCGGGTCCTGGACATAGGGCATCGGCGCGGTGAACGGATGGGCGATTAAAAATCGAGCGATGGAAGGTTCGGGTTGAGAATGAGGGCCGGGACCGAGATTTGAACCCGAGTCAAGGGATCCACAGTCCCCTAGGATAACCAAGCTACCCTATCCCGGCCATGAAGCAGAACCGCCGAACACATTCCCTTAGATAAAACTTTGGAGTGAGATGCGCTGGCACGGCCATTTCATGACGGTTGAATCGGGATGCGCGCACGCGTAGTTATAAGAGGGCCGAGGCATAGGGGGGTCCGTTTGCCCCCGTGAAGAGGGGCGGAGATGATTTCATGAAGGCGCTCTACTCCGACGGATCGGTCCAGGAGACCGAGGACGCGCTCCCCGTAATCAGGCACACCGCGGCCCACGTGCTGGCACAGGCCGTGCTCAGGCTGTTCCCCGGCACCAAGCTGGCCATCGGCCCCGCCATCGACGACGGGTTCTACTACGACTTCGACAGGGAGGGAGGGTTCACCCCCGAGGACCTCGACGCGCTCGAGGCCGAGATGAAGAAGATCGTCAAGGAGAACCTCAAGGTCGAGACCTACACCCTGCCCAGGCAGGAGGCCATCGACTACCTCAAGGGAAGGGGCGAGGACTACAAGGTCATGCTCGTGGAGGACCTCCCGGAGGACGCCCCCATCAGCTTCTACAAGCAGGGCGAGTTCGTGGACCTCTGCGCCGGACCCCACTGCCTCTACACCAAGGCGGTCAAGGCCTTCAAGCTCACCTCCATCGCCGGCGCGTACTGGAGGGGCGACGAGCACAACAAGATGCTCACCAGAATCTACGGGACCGCATGGGAGAGCAAGGAGGACCTCGACAAGTACCTCACCATGCTGGAGGAGGCCAAGAAGAGGGACCACCGCAAGCTCGGCAAGGAGCTCGGTCTGTTCGCCATCATGGAGGAGGGCCCCGGATTCCCGTTCTTCCTCCCCAAGGGTATGATCCTGAAGAACGCCCTCATCGACTACTGGAGGGAGATCCACACCAGGGAGAACTACCAGGAGATCTCCACCCCCATGATCCTCAACCAGGCGCTCTGGCTCCGCTCCGGGCACTGGGACCACTACAAGGACAACATGTACACCACCACCATCGACGACGAGATCTACTGCGTCAAACCGATGAACTGCCCCGGCAGCATCCTGGTGTACAAGACGGAGCCCAGGTCCTACAGGGACCTCCCGCTCAGGCTCGGGGAGCTCGGGGTCGTTCACAGGCACGAGAAGTCCGGGACCCTGCACGGCC
>CALUHR010000001.1 GCA_944320495.1 Candidatus Methanomethylophilaceae archaeon | reverse complement strand
CGATGAAGTTCTTGACGTTGCCGGTGGGCTCGCCAAGGGTGCAGACGATCAGGTTCCTCTGGATGGGGTAGGTTCCGTTGAGGACGTTGTCCTCGGAAGCGACGACACCATCGAGGGTGACGGCATGAACATCAGAGTTGCCATCATCGTTTCCGTCGTTGCTTCCTCCGAAGCCTACATAGACGGCAGCGGCTGCAACGATTATGATGACGACCACAATGATTGCGGTTATCTTTTTGTCCAAGGTAGTGACACCTCAATATCCCGCTACCTCGGTTCTTGGTATATAGTTAGCCGATTTATTATATTGATTTATTTGTATAGATATAGATAATATGTAATTATACATATTGTACTTAGAATACATATTGGGTTTTATAAGCGAGATCCGTTGTTTATAAATAAATCAGATATTTGTGGATATTTTTCTATTATCATTATGGTATCTAATCCAACTGTGTACCATTCTCTGTATTTTCAAATCATATTGGACTCTATAATGGATAATGGTTCCTGAGATAATATCGGACATAATCGTTGATAAGTGCATATACATGACCTTTGCAAAATCCGATTCGATCATCCCGATATGTTGTGCTCTTGATTCCTTGATGAATATATAGTCAATATATTATAATATATACTCTATTAATTATCTTTATAATGATAAAGATGAAATCCGGTAGGGAGCATATGGACCTAAGGAAGATTCAGATTACCGGTGGCTCCTCCTTCATGATCACGCTGCCGAAGGACTGGGCCGATTCCGTCGGACTGAAGAAGAACGACACCGTCGGACTGCAGCCCCAGCCTGACGGCAGCATGGTGATTTACCCCGGCGGGGAGCAGACCGCATCCGCGGCTTCCGTCAAGGTCATCGAGGCTGACGGTATCACCGACAGGGACTTCCTCTACAGGAAGCTCGTCGGAGCATACATCGCGGGACATGACTCCATCGTGCTCAAATCGGAATCGGGACTCTCAAGCATGGCCGCTTCTGCCGCCTCCTCCTTCGCACAGACCGCCATCGGTCTGGAGATAATGGAAGAGAGCGACAACAGCATCGTCATCAAGGACCTTATGGACCAGGGCGAGATGAAGCCTGCCAAATCCGTCGAGAGGATGAAGGTGCTCGTTCGCAACATGCTGACCGACACCATGGACGGCCTCGAAAACAAGGACATCAGACTATTGGACGGCATGTCCGACAGGGACCGCGAGGTGGACAGGATAGACTGGCTCATCTCACGCCAGGTCAACATCCACCAGAAGGACATAACCATCTCCCGCCGCATGGGCATGGACCTCTGCGAGATCTCCCGCTGCGGCAGCATCAGCCGCGCCCTCGAGAGGATCGGTGACCACGCCGTGCTTCTCGCATCCAACCTGAGGCCTCTTATCGATGACCCCAGCAGCCTGGACGACGACATACTCTCCACCGGCAGGGAGGTCATCACCCTGATGGTCGACTCCGTCGGTACCTGGTCATCCAAGGACATGGACAAGGCCAACGCATGCATCGAGCGCGGGGAGGACCTCGTCAGACGCTCCAGGGACATCAGCGCGATGGCCGACGACCTCACTGGCAAGTCCGCTATGGCAGCGGAGCTCATCGCCAGCTCCGTCAAGAGGATCGCCGAGTACTCCATGGACATAGGGGAAATTGCGATAAACTCGGCAATGGACTGACCGTCCACCGGGTGTTCCCGTTTATTCCGCCGGCATCCCCCTACGGATGCCGGCATTTTCAGTATTATCCGGTAATCCCTGCAGCTACCGTCAGTGTGAACATCACGGTCTCCTCGCCCTGAGGCGTGGACACCGAGACCTCCCCGACGATTCTGGCACCACGTTCCCCGAAGAAGTAGAACGAGTCCATGCCGCCGAGAGACAGGTAGTCCGTCTGACCGAATCCGCTGAACTCAACGGAGTAGATCTCCTGTGCGGTGTTGGAGTTGTTGACCACGGTCATGCCCGGATTTTTGTCGAACTCCTGACCAGTAGCTGGTTTGTGACCTATCATGTCGATGTCCCCGGAACCGACGGTCTCCACCCTTATCGAAGAGGGAATCAGTTCGCCGGTTCCGTATAGGTCGATGTTGTACTGGACGTCGATGGTGGGTCCGCGTGCAGAGTCCTGTTCATTGACATGCAGAGTCATTATCATGCTCTGGTCGAAGACGTCGAAGCTCCCGGTGAACGTGTCGGAAGACCCGTCGTAGAAGAACATCGACCCGTCGGACACGACCTCATCCGGACTAACGGGAGTGACGAAGGAACATTCCTTGAGGTCTATGACGCATCTCATCCCGTCGTAGGTCCCGTCTATCTTCATCACCATCCCATCCAAGTACCATGCAGTAACTGTCCCGCCCTCGTCCGTCTCGAGGAACTTTTGACAAGTCACGTACCCATAGACCGTGTCTATCGCCTCCTCTCCCAGATACTCTGTTTCGGTGGATGATCCGGAAGTCGTGTCCATGTACTCATCGGCGATTATCTTCCCGCCTGCCTCGGCGACGATCCTCACCCCGTTCTCATCAACCGATGTGACGGTCACCCTCACAGGCATAGACATGTCCAAAAGGTCTGGGAACCGGTATTCGAAGTCCATCCAATCCCCGGCACGGAGATCCTCCCTCACGTCCAATGACACGTCCTGAGGGGTACGGTCGTGAGAATCGCCCCCGTCTTCCGGCCATAGAGCGACGGCGGTCACGACGATGGCAATGACCGCGGCCGCCAGGATAGCATAGGTTTTCCATCCCATGCATAATACAACCGATTGAGGTTTCTTAACGCGAACCGAAGTATAATACGTAATTATATGGGGGGGGGGGGAACGAGCCCTCTATCGCTTCGGACCCTAACAGTTTTCTACGCCATGGCCATGGTGATGGTCGTGAGGTACGTCGTCGCCATATCGGGCGCATCCGGTGCCATCTACGGGATAAGGCTCCTTCAGGAGCTGAAGGGCGAGAGGATACTCGTCATGTCCCGCACCGCCAGGGAGATCATCCCCGCCGAGACCGACTACACGGTCGAACAGGTCGAGTCCATGGCCGACCAGGTCTTCTCCGACGACGAGATGTTCGCCTCTATCGCATCCGGAAGCTTCCGCTACGAAGCGATGTTCGTCGCCCCGTGCAGCGAATCTTCCGTTGCCAAGTTCGCCAACGGCATAGCCGACACCCTCATATCCCGTGCGGCATCGGTGTGCATAAAGGAGAACAGGAGGCTCGTCCTGCTGGTCAGGGAGACGCCCAAGAGCGCCATCATGCTGGAGAACGAACTGAAGCTCGCTAGACTGGGCGTCACGATCGTCGATGCCAACCCGGGGTTCTATCCCAGACCCAGGACCGTCAGCGACATCGTGGACATAGTCGTGGGCAGGTGCCTGGACCAGGTCGGGATCGAGCACTCACTGTATGAGAGATGGAAACGACGTCGGATCGTTCCCCCTGATGCCCGAACAGTCTTGAGAAGCCGTGCCTGACCCTGAAGGATTCCATCTCGTCAGGGGTTATCGGGACCCCTTTGCACATGACCGTGTACTTCTCGTTCTCGTCGATGACGAGCTTCCATGCTGCGGAGTAACCGCAGCGCTCGTAGAAGGCCACCCTGCGTAAACGCTGCTCGGGATTGTCGCAGGCCTCGTCCGTGGGCTCTACGTTGAGGAATGTCCTGCCATGGGAATACATGCTCTCGATGATGCGTAATGCCCCGGAGCCCACGCCCGTCCCCCTGCGGGAGGGTTCGATGGCGAGATAGAGGACGAAGAGGAACGTCTCGTCGAATATCACATACGAGATGCCCGCAAGGCCGGCATCGTATATCCCGAGCAGCTCTGCATCCCCCCATCCCGAATTGTTGACGAGAGCTTCCCATTCCGCGCGCTCGTACTCCGGGAACGCATCCAGATACAGCGACCGAGCGGCCTCGACGTCCTGGGGATGCAGGGGCTCGACGATCATGCCTTCCTTCCGAAGGAGATGACGGACAGCACCCTGGTGCCGTCCTCCAGACCCATGATCTCCCTGACGACGTCCTCCGCGGGACGGTCGCCCAGGGACCTGAGGTGGATCTGGATCCAGCACGAGCCGATCCCGAGGTCCTCCGCCTCCAGCTGCATCATAATGGATGCGATTGATGCGTCCTCCAGCCATGTGTCGGCCTTCCCCTCGTCTGCTGCAACGACGACGGCGAAGGTCGCCCCGCGCAGGGGCTCGGCGCCATGGTCCTTGCATCCGGCCAGCCTCCTGATCGTCGGGATGTCCGACACGGGGATGAGCCTCACTGGATGGAGGTCCCTGGAGGAGGGGGCGAGCTCGCCGGCCTCCATAATCAGGCGGACCTGCTCGTCCGACAGGGGCGCCTCCGTGTAGGACCTGCAGCTGTGCCTGGAGCGAGCGATGTCTATGAACATCCCATCACTCCAGCAGGATGGCGGGCCTTCCGGGGGCGGCGGCCCTGGCCTTCTTCTGAGGGTCGTAGACGTCCTCCGCATCGGCGGAGAGCACGTCGACCTCGAGACCGATCTCATCGGACAGGAATCCCTTGGCGCCGTCGAGCAGGGCGAACTCGTCGGTGGAGTACACGGGCTCCCAGGCGCCGGACTCGGACCTGGAGAAGTCGATGGCGACCTTCTTGGCGAGCTCGGATGCGGCCTTCCCGTTCCTCTTGATGGCCTCGTCGGTCATGCACGCCTTGGTGAGGGCGGGGACGCTGAGCTCACCGGATTCGCGCATGGCGGCCGCACGCCTCATGACCTCCCTCTTCCACTCCGGGGACGTGTACAGCACGACGCGCTTCGCCTCGATGCCGGCGATCTTCCTGATCTCGGTGATGTCGGACATCACGTCGCGGATCATGTCCTCACCGTGCTCTGACGCGGCGGAGATGACGGACCTGTCGGGCTCCGGCAGCTGACCGGCGGACACGAGCCCGTCGAACCCGGCGCTCTCCCACAGCTCCTCGGCGGTGTGTGGTGTGACGGGCATCATGGCCTGTATCCAGATCCTCAGGGCGGCATCGATGGTGGCCCTGCAGGAGCCTCCGCGTCTAGTGTACCAGCGGATGTCGTTGAGCATGTCGAAGTAGACGGTGGTGCACATCTGCCTCAGGTCGTACCTCTCCATGGCGGTGCGGATCTCGGCGAGATGGCGGTTGAACCTGGAGAGCAGCCAGGCGTCGATCTCGCCGGCCGGGGCATCGGACTCCCTGGAGATGAGCTCCGTGACGGCGCCGAACACCCTGTCGACCCTCTGCCTGTAGGTTAGGACGGTCTCCTCGCTCCACTCCACGTCCACGAACATGGATGCGACGTGGGCGTAGTAGAGGCGCATGGCGTCGACGCCGAACTTGGCCGCCGCGCCGGGGATGGGCTGGGCCCCTCCCTTGGACTTGGAGATCTTGTCGCTGTTCTTGCCGGTGACATACCAGTTGACGGTGATGCCGCGGGGCTGCATCTCGTCGGGCAGGATGGCCATGTGATTGAACAGGAACGCCGGGAAGTGGACGGTCATGTGCTCCTTGCCGCCCAGGTTGATGTCCAGCGGATACCAGTAGAGGACGTCCTTCCTGATCCTGTCCAGAAGCTCCTCGGACACGCCGGTGGACTTGGACACACCGGAGATGTCGCCCTTTCCGAGCACCACGTAGTCGAAGAACTCCAAGGTCATCTGCTCGGGCTCGATCCTGTGGTCATTGGCGTAGAGCGAGATCGTGTAGTAGATGGGATAGAGCGTGGAGTCTGAGATGGCCTCGATGATCCACTTCTCATCGAAGGGGAACCTGGTCCCGAGCCAGTTGCCCAGCCTGACGCAGGCCCTCTCCCTGAACCAGTCCAGGATGCCCTGCACGTTCTCTGAGAACTCGGGCGGGTTGAGGTCCATTTCCTTGGCGTGGGCCTTGGTCCTCTCCGTCAGGTCTGCATCGCCGTAGTTGATGAACCACTGGTCGTCGATCCTCCTGATGTGGACGCGGGCGCCGCACCTGCAGACAACCTCCTCCGAGAGGTCGTGGAAGGGCTCGGCCTCGCCGGCGTCGATCATGGCCTGGCGCATCTTGTCTTTGGCCTCATCGACGCGCATGCCGGCGAACTCTCCGCAGACGTCCTTCATGCGGCCCATGTGGTAGCCGTCCTTGTAGACCTGCTTCTTGGCCTCCACGAGCTTCGGGTCTCCGGGCGCGGTGATGCCCAGGCGCTCGATCATGTCCTTGGCCGGGAAGTCTCCGTATCCCTTGATGTCGATGATCGATATCGGAACGACGGAGTCGATCAGCTCCTGGGTGAGTCCGTACTTCTCCTTCAGGGAAGGGTCCTTCTTGACCGCCTCGAGGGAGATCCAGTCGTCGGGTGCGTCGGACGGAACGGAGGTGACCAGCCCGGTGCCGACATCGGGGTTGCAGAACGACGCGGGGAACACGGGGATCTCGCGGTGGATCATGGGGGCCTCGCACATCCAGCCGATCATCTCGGAGCCGGGTATGGTGCCGACCTCCTCGATGCCGTCCTTCTGGAGGGTCAGCTTCTCGGCGGCCTGCGGGGAGACGATCCATGTCTCGCCGTCCTTCCTGATCCTCCTGTACTCCACCTCGGGATTGACCCAGAAGCATACCTGGCCGTACACGGTCTCGGGCCTGAGGGTGGCGGCCACGAGGAACTCATCGCCGTGCCTGAACTTGAGCAGGGTGTACTCCTGCGTCTCAGCCCTTCCGCCCTTGGAGATGTCTGTCTCGGAGGGATCGACGGCTACCGGCCCACAGTTGGGGCAGAACGGCGCGTAGTAGGGCTTCTGAATCAGCAGACCGGCATCCTTGAGCTTGTGGAACTGCCACTGTATGAACTTGCCGTAGTCCGGGTACAGGGTGCAGGTGAACCTCCTCCAGTCAGCAAGGAAGCCGAATCTCTTCCAGTACTCGTTGACGTACACGTCGTTGAAGAACTCGATGACGGACATCGGCTTCTCGAGCTCGGGGATCTTGTCCTCCGGGCATCCGTTCCTGAGGAGGTAATCTATGGTCTTCTCGTCCCTGCGGGCGATCTTGGTGGCGAGGCTGATGCCTCCGTTGCCGGTGGCATGGGTTCCCACGGGGAAGAGTACGTTGTAGCCCGTCATGCGCTTGTATCTGCCGATGGCATCGACGTACGTGTAGCCGCGCAGATGTCCGACGTGGAGATACCCCGTAACGCCGGGGTAGGCGAATATGATCATGAACTTGGGCTTGCCGTCAATCCTCTCGGCCTTGTCGAGGCCCGCCTCCTGCCAGCGTGCCTGCCATTTGGCCTCCATGCTACCGTAGTCGGTCATCTGGTGTACCCTCTATGCGCACGCGATTAGGATATAGCATTAATAGGTGTCGTGGAGAGCGGGCCGACGGCCGAACTGGCTGGGCCCGTCGGAGGAAACAATGCCGTCCGACGAGCGCAAGCATGTCCGACGGTGCGGAGCCGACCGTATGGCGTAAGACGGTCTGTCCGACAGGTACGACGGGCCGATTTCGCCATGTTTATCTATATCCTCCGCATCTCTTTATTAAAAGGAGGAGCGGTTTCGGCCGATTTTTCCTCCTTGCATGGTCGGAATACGGCATGTCCGACGGACGGGGATCGTTTCCCCTGTCCTCAGGACTTGTCGGACAATGTCCGACCATGTAAGACAGTTTTAAATACATCGTCGGACATAGACTACTTGCAAGTGAGAAGGGATGGGAAACAACTCTCTCTTGCGAGGAAAGGGATGGAGAATGACGGACGAAGGAACCAAGGTCACGCTCAGGATGGGACCGGAGGTCATCCAGATGATGGAGGACTTCATGGATGAGCATGACATCGGCAACAGGTCCGACTTCATCCGCGACGCGATCAAGGGATACATCGACTCCCAGAGGAACGGTGGAACCGTCGCGTCTGGAAGCGGGATCTTCGTCCGCTTCAGCGACCTCCAGATGGACGCTCTCCAGGGCCTCGTCCAGCGCGGCATATGCCTGAGCGAGGAGGAGTTCGTCCGCAAGTGCGTCCTGGACAGGATCGTGCCTGCGACGGTCGAGGAGGAGGCGGTAGCCGACTCCTTCAGGACCGCACAGAGGAACGCTGCACTCAAGTGAAGAAACCAAGGGATGGGAAACAACATAGCACCGGCCGGCCGGATGGGACTGCCTCCGGCAGAGGCCGGTACGGTGCTGGCCAAACGATTTCACCGACAGAAAGAGCCATTGGGTGAGCAAAATGAACGAACAGGGAATGGACATCGCGGCCGAGCCGCGCGTGGCAGTAGTCGGCGTGGGCGGAGCTGGATGCAACGTCGTCAGCTCGTTCTACGAGGCATGCTGCCCGGTGGACACCATTGCTATCAACACCGACAAGGACGCGCTCCACAGCACCAGCGCCGACACCAAGATCTACATCTGCAGGCAGGTCCTGCACGGCGAGGGCGCGAAGGGAGACGCGGTCATCGGGAAGAGGTGCGCCGACATCCACGAGGAGGAGATACGCTCCGCCCTCACGGGATACGACGCCGTCTTCGTCATCGCCGGACTCGGAGGAGGCACCGGAACAGGGGCCATGCCCGTCGTCATCGACGCGGCTCAGTCCCAAGGTGCCATGACCTTCGCGATCGGCATCAGCCCCTTCATGATCGAGGGGGACAGGAAGGACGTCGCCAGGAAGGGCTGGGAGCACATCAGGTCCATCTGCGAGAACACACTCCTCGTGGACAACGACAAGGTGCTCCTCAGGATGCCCGATCTCACGATGCCCCAGGCATTCGGAGAGGTCAACATCAGCATCAGGGCCCACGTCCTGGCCAACGTCGACACCATCGCGGCCATCTTCAGGCGCGCCAAGTCCGTGCCCGTGCAGGCCGACGAGACACCCAGGCCGAAGGCGTCCTATCCGATAGAGACTCTCATCAGCGCCTGATTCAGGATTTTCTCCCCCACGCAGAGGGGCGTCGCCCCTCTGCACCTCCTATCTTATGCTCCGACACCTAGACGTAGGCGTCCGACATTCTGCCTCCCATGGACATGCAATCGCTCATTGCCAGGGCATCGGATGCTCGCATCCCGATCAGCTTCCGCGACGGCGAATCGGGATTGGTCGGATGCGCCCTCGAGACGTCCGACGGCGAGATATTCACCGGCGTGAACATCGACGTCCCATGCTCCATGGGCTTCTGCGCGGAGCACGCTGCGGTTGCGGCCATGCTCGGAACCGGTCGCACGAGGGTCGTCCGCATCGCCACCGTGTACAAGGACGGCAGGGTCATCCCGCCGTGCGGAAGGTGCAGGGAGCTCCTCAGCCAGATCGACCACGGGAACCTGGAGGCGGAGGTGGCCGTGACGAACGATTCCGCCATGACGCTCCGCGAGCTTCTCCCCATGAGGTGGGATGCGATGAAAACAGGGGACTGAATGGGCCGGGGGGGGTCCCCCGACCCGGTTTCCTCAGTTCTGGATGGCCATGAACCCGAGGTCGAAGGCCTTGAGGTTCAGGTCCCTGAACTTCTCTGGAACGGACGCGATGAGCGCGTCTCTGAGCTGATCCCTGGTGAGCGGGATGTCCTTCATGGCGGCGACGGCGCCGATCATGACGGCGTTTGCCGCGACCGCCTTGCCGGCCTCGATGGCCAGCTTGGTGGCATCGAGGGTCACGACGTTGGGATTGACGGACCTCACCGCTTCCACGAGCGATCCCACATCGGGATACTCGTCGAACCCCGCGGCCACCATCGAGGGCAGCACGGGATCCAGGTTCATCACGATGGACGAGGACCCGTTACCGAGATGGAGGCTCCTGACGGTCTCGGCGGGCTCGAATCCCAGGATGAGGTCGGCGCCTCCCTCTGCCTCGAGAGGGCTGTACACCTCGTCCCCGAATCTGACGGTGGACAGGACGCTCCCTCCCCTCTGGGCCATCCCATGGACCTCGCTCATCATGACCCTGTGGCCGGCGTTCATGGCCGCCGTGCCCAGGACGTTCGAAGCCAGGAGGACTCCCTGTCCCCCGACCCCCACGATCTGGATTGTGTACTTCACTTCTTCACCCCTATGGCGTGCTTGGGACAGACGTTCGCACACATGCCGCACCCGATGCACTGGGTGGGATCGGTCTCCACGAGACCGTCCCTCTTGATCAGCGCCGGACATGCTATGGTGCGCAGGCAGTTGAAACACTGGATGCACAGCTCCTGGTCCACCTCGCAGGTCCTCGCGGCGAGCATCCTGCGCTTCTTGAGCTCCAGGGGGCAGGCCTGCTTGGAGATCACGACGGCGACGCCGTCGTACTCAATCGCTTCCTTCATGACCTCGGTGGCGGCCTTCACATCGTAGGGATCCACGGTCCTGACGAACTTGGCCCCCACCCCGCGGGCGATGGCCTCGATGTCCAGGGGCTCGGTGGTGATCCCTCCGAACTCCCTGCCGGTGCCGGGGTTGGGCTGGTGCCCGGTCATGGCGGTGGTGCGGTTGTCGAGCACCACCATGACGATCTTGTGATCGTTGAACAGGGCGTTGATCAGCGGGTTGACACCGGAATGGAAGAACGTGGAGTCTCCCATGAACGCTATGGGCAGCTGGTCGGTGGTCTGGGCGAATCCTCCGGCAGCTCCGGCGCCGCCTCCCATGCAGATGATGAAGTCGGCCTCGTTGAACGGCGGGGAACCGCCGAGGGTGTAGCATCCGATGTCCGAGCAGTAGACGACGTCCCTGTTGCCGACTGCCCTCTTGGTGGCCGCGAAGATACCCCTGTGGGGGCATCCGGCGCACAGCGTCGGGGGCCTAGCCGGGAGCTTGATGTCCGGCTGGGGCATGGGCTCCCTGAACTCCGTCACTTCGGCGATATCGGCCACGCCCTTCAGGGTGTCCGGCGAGTACTCCCATGCATAGGGGAGGTGTCCGGACCTCTTCCCGAAGACGGGGACCGAGAGGCCGTTCTGGGCGCAGATCCTGAGGACCTCGTCCTCCAGGTACGGGTCGAGCTCCTCCACGACGATGATGGACTTCTTGCCACGGACGAAGTCGGCCACCATCCTCTCGGGCACGGGATGCGTGAATCCTAGCTTCAGGATGGAGACGCCCTTCAGTGCCTCCTTCACGTAGGTGTAGGACACGCCGGAGGTGATCACGCCGACGTCCCCCTCGCCCTCGACGAAGTTGAGGCTGGAGGACTCGGACATCTCCAGGGCCCTCTCGTTGAGCTGGAGGAGCCTCTTCCTGTTGACCCTCGCGTTGGCGGGGATGTTGACGAAGCGGACGAAGTCCCTGTCGAAATGGCCCTTGGTTCTGGGCTCGGCCCTCTGGCCGAACTCGACGGGAGCACGGGCGTGGTTGACCCTGGTGGTGGTCCTGAAGATCACCGGCAGGCCGAGCTCCTCGGAGATGCGGTAGGCCTCCGGGACCATGGCCTTGGCCTCCATCGGTGTGGAAGGCTCCACCATCGGCAGGAGGGACAGCTTCGCGTAGAACCTGTTGTCCTGCTCGTTCTGGGAGCTGTGGGCCGACGGGTCGTCGGCGGTGAGGATGAGCATGCCCGCCCTGACACCGGAGTAGGCCAGGGTCATCATCGGGTCGGCCGCGACGTTGAGGCCGACGTGCTTCATGAAAACGAACGAGCGTACCCCCGCGGATGCGGCGGCGGCGGAGACCTCCATCGCCACCTTCTCGTTATCGGAGAACTCGAAGTACATGCCCGCGTCCGCGGACAGGGCCTCCAGGAGGTTCCCGATCTCGGAGGAGGGGGTCCCGGGATACGTGGAGGCGAATCCTGCGCCCGCCTCGAACAGACCGCGGACGATAGCCTCGTTCCCCAGGAGGAGTCTCCTCCCCCCGTCTGACAGTAGATCCGACATTTGAAAACCCTCGATGGGTCTGGCATCCAGTCTCCATTAGTTATAGGTGCGCGTGCGGACGGGGGCTCGGAATGCATCGGGATCGGACGGAGGGCACGGGGATCCTGCCGAGAATATCCCCCTGCGGATGCCCAGGAACAGCATGACCGCCGCGAACACAGCGGACACCGCATAACCAAGGACCATCGACCACCACACGCCGTCCACCCCCCATTCCGACATCGGGAGCAGGAGCAGTACCGGTATGACGAGCTGGGACGTCACGCCGACAGACAGCGCGTACGTCGGGAGGTCCGTCGCAGCCAGGACCTGGTTGACCTCCGTGGACGCCCACATCGTGAGGTACGAGAACGCATATATCGAGAGACCGGCAGCGGCCATCGCCGCCACGGATGAGTCGCCGTCGCTCAGGAAGACAGACACGATACCGTCGTCCAATAGGATGCATGCGGCGCACATGCCGACGCCCATCGCCATGGACACGGCGAACATGACCGCGGAAAGCGACCTCACCCTGTGACCGTCGCCAGCACCGTGGTTGTAGCTGAGCGCCGGCTGCATGGCCGACGCCGTACCGAAGAACAGCGACCCGATCACCGAGTTCACGTACATGATGATCCCGAAGGAGGAGACGCCGGCATTGCCCGCGATCGCCAGGAGCACAGTGTTAGCCACCATCATGTAGAGCGACCCGGAGACACCGTTGAAGAACGTGGAGATCCCGTTGTACATCACGCGGGCCGTGGTGCGCAGATCCATCCATCCCCTAACGAATGTGAGCACGTACCTCCCGCGGAGAAAGGGGACCAGGGCGACCACCGAACCCACGCAGACGCTGAAGCCCGTGGCGAAAGCGCTAGCCCAAGTCCCGTACCCCATCACGCCGATCAGCAGTGCCAGGAGCCCTATGTTGAGGACCGTGACGCCCACGTTGATCCACATGCTCAGCCCGACGGCTCCGCATATCCTCAGGTAGTTGTCCGTGGCGAAGAACAACAGACCCACAGGAGCGAACAGACTGAATACGGCGATGTACTGGGCAGTGACTTCGGCCAGCTCACCTTCGGCGCCGAATACGCGTACAACCGGATCGGCGAGAAACACCCCGAACAGGGTGAAAAGAACCGATATGACGACAATGAACCGGACCGATCCCGAGAAGACCCTCCTGGCTGATTCGACATCCCCCGAGCCGAGATGCATCGAGATCCTGACCGAGGAGCCGGCCGCTATCATATCCACCAGCGCCATGACGACGGTCATGACGGGCCAAGCCAGATTCACGGCGGCCAGCGAATCGCTGCCGAGATAGTTGCCCACGAAGATCCCGTCCGCGATGGAGCAGAGCGCCCACACCAGACCAGAGATGACGCCCGGAACCGCGCATCTGGCGAAGAGCTGGCCGACCTGCATCGTACCATAGATTTCGTGATCGCTCGGCAACCGACGACCTCCGCGGACCAATCGTACATGCCACATCGGAACGGAGGGCATCGTCACGACCTGACGTCCCACTGACTGATTGCGCGACCATGAGACCGTGGCTCGTATCGATACTGGCTGGCACATCCGCCGGGACCATGAACGGTGATTGGCACCCCGTATTTAATGACGGCACGATTGGATTCCGAAGATCCAGATTACTCTCCCACATGGGTCATGAGTCGGGGCTACGTTCAATCCGTGTCGGGCCTGATCTCGCACCCGGGCGTCCGTCCCTCCCTCCTGCCGTGGATGACCCAATACATCAGCAGGCTGAGGCAGGCCACGCCTGCACTGAAGAGGTACATGTCGCGGAATCCCACGGACGTGATAAGCAGACCCAGGATGGACGGACCTATCCCGGAGCCGAGATCATCGAAGGCCGAGTAGGTGGACATAGTAACGCCGTACCTCCTCGGCGGGCTGTGGGCCACGATGATGGACTGGGTTATCGAGTACACGATGGAAATCCCGAACCCTATCAGGAGCCCTGCTCCCAGGAAGAGCATCTCGTTGTCCGTCGTGGCGAATATCACCATGCCGGAGATAAAGCTCAGGAGACCGGGTATCATGACGATATTGGAGCCCCTGGCATCGTAGATCCTTCCAGCTGAGAGCCTCGATACCAGAGTGCCGATCGCCACTGCCACGTAAAAGAACGAGGCTATGCCCACGATGTCCAGGAATTCGGCGTACTCCGCCAGAAAGGAGAGGACCCCCGAGTAGGCGAAGTAGAATACCATGACCATGAGGGACAGAGGGATTGCGGACACCTGGAAGAGGTTGCGGATGTCGAAGCTCCTTGCCTCGGCCTTCTGACCCTCTGTCAGCTCCTCCTCTGGGACATGAAGTATCAGAGCCATGACCAGAGCGACCGAGTACATGACGAGACCTATCGCGAACACGGTGTCATAACTCTGGGAGGCCCCGAGGGTCATTCCGAGCAGAGGACCAATCGCGCATGAGAGGGTCAGGCTGAGGAAGAAGTATCCCAGCCCCTCGCCGCGCCTGCTTGGCGGGACTAGCTTTGCCACGATGTCTGATGTGCACGTGCTGCTTAGACCGTAGCACATGCCGTGCAGGAAACGTACTGCGAACAGCATGATCAGCGATGAGACGAAGAAATAGGATGCGGACATCAGCGCTGCCGCGAGGAGGCTAATCACGAGCATCCGCTTGCGTCCGAACAGCTCCACGTACTTCCCGATGAACACCCTTGAGATCAGACCGCCGATGACGTAGATTCCAGCAGCCATGCCGCCTGCAGCGGGATCGGCTCCGAACTCAACGGAGGCGAATCCCGCTATGTTGATCAACAGCATGAAGTAGTTCAGGGAACAGCAGAAGGAGATGATCGAATCGAGGGTGAAATCCTTGGTGAAGATCTTCTCCTTGGGCATGCTGGATGTATTCACCTATAACCTTTATTAATGAATTCCCGCGATTGGCTGACATCCAGCCATCGACCGCATGGATATGACAATACAGACTGGATCGTTGTAGCAATGGCATGTCCAGAGCCGCTCGTAGCCTACTCCGTGAGACGTCCGTGATTCTCGCAACCCTAATATCGGACCAGCGAATGGAGGGTCATAGGTCGGGGTAATCAAGCAGGCCAAAGATGCAGGACTTAGGATCCTGTCCTTAGTGGTTCAGGGGTTCGAATCCCCTCTCCGACACCACCTCCATCACGATTCTCAATCCGAATCCTGGACGATGTCGCGGCCGGGGCTATCCCCCTCCTTCCTGCCGTGGATGACCCAGTACATCGCCATACTGACCAATCCCAGGGCCGAACATAGCAGGAACATGTCCTGGTAACCGATGGACATTATCAGCATACCGAGTATGGATGGGCCTATTCCAGTACCAAGGTCATCGAAAGCTGAGAAAGTCGACGTGGTGACACCGTACCTCCTCGGAGGACTGTGGGCAACCAGGATGGACTGAGTAATCGCGAATATGATCGAGATTCCCACTCCGATCAGGAACCCCGACATCATGAACACGACGACATTGTGCACCGTGGCGAAGATTGCCATCCCGAGCACGAAGAGGATGAATCCTGGGATCATCACGACGTTGGAGCCCTTCATATCGTAGACCCTGCCGGCGTACAGCCTCGACACCAGCGTACCAGCGGCAACGACCAGGTAGAAATAAGGGGCCACATCGGACAGCCCTATATCCGCCGTATACTCGGAAAGAAAGGCGAGAACCCCCGAGTAGGCGAAGAAGAAGATGAGGGCCGTGAACGAGAGCGGGAGAGCGGAGACCTGCAGGAGACTGTTCAGCCTGAAGCTTCTGGCCTCCTTCTTTTGGGATTCCGAGAGCCTCTCCTCGGGAACATGGAGCGGCAGGGCCATCAGAAGGGCCAGGATCTGCATTGCCATTGCGACCATGAACACGTCCTGATAGTGGTTGGAGGATCCCAACGTCATCCCCAGAAGCGGACCTATCGCGCAGGACACGGTGATGCTCAGGAAGAAATACCCCAGACCCTCGCCCCTCCTGCTGGGTGGCACCAGCTTGGCAGCTATGTCCGACGTGCACGTGCTGCTCAGACCATAGCTCATCCCATGGACCAGCCGCACGATGCAGAGCATGACCATCGATGTTGCCATCAGATAACACACGGACATGACCACCGCCAGCACGAGGCTGCACACCAGCATCCTCTTGCGTCCGAACATCTCGACATATTTCCCGAGCAGGACCCTGGTTAGCAGTCCGCCGATGACATAGATTCCCGCTACCACGCCGCCCATGGCGGGATCGGCTCCAAACTCATCGGAGGCGAAGCCGTTCATATTGATGAGCAGCGTGTAGAAATTGAGATAGCAGCAGAACGACACCAACGTGTTGAGGACGAAATCCTTCGTGAATAGTCTCTGCTGACCCATCAGATTACTGATTGCGATAGCAGGTATATCCTGATGTTTATCGGCCGTCCATCGACAACCTCATTCGGAGTCCTGGACGATGTCGCGGCCGGGCCTGTTGCCCTCCCTCCTGCCGTGGATCGTCCAGTACATCAGCATGCTGACGCAGGCCACACCCGCACATGTGAGGTACATGTTCTGATAGCCGATGGCGGTGATCAGAACCCCCAGGACCGAGGGGCCGATCCCCGTCCCCAGATCGTTGAGAGCTGAGAACGTGGACGTGGTGACCCCGTACCTCCTCGGTGGGCTGCGGGCGACGACGATGGACTGGCATATCGAGAACACGATCGAGATCGCGAATCCGATTATGAACCCGGCTCCTAGGAACAGGACCTCGTTCGGGGCCTCCGCGAACACCACCATGCCGACTATGAAGCAGATGAACGCGGGAATCATGACCACGTTCGGCCCTTTGGAATCATAGATGCGCCCGGCGAATATCCTGGATATCAGGGTGCCTGCGGCGACGGCCAGATAGAAGTAGGTCGCCGCCTCGACCATGTCGATCTCCTCGGCGTACTCCGAAATGAACGAGAGGACCCCGGAGTAGGAGAAGTAGAACACCATGACGGTCACGGCCAGGGGGACCGCGGACCACTGGAACAGGTTGTGCACGCTGAAGCTCCTGGCCTCCGCCTTCTGCTCCTCGGTGAGGTCCTCCTCCGGGACGTGGATGAAAAGGGCGAGCAGCAGGGAGATCGAATACATCACCAACCCCACGGTGAACACCCCGTCGTAGTTATGCGCCTGACCCAGGCTCATGCCCAGGAGGGGACCGATGGCGCATGCGATGGTAGTTCCGAGGAAGAAGTAACCGAGACCCTCGCCGCGCCTGCTGGGCGGGACGAGCTTTGCCACGATGTCTGACGTGCACGTGCTGCTCAGACCGTAGCTCATCCCGTGAATGAAGCGGACGACATACAGCATGGCTATGGATGTGACGAAGAAGTACGATGCCGACATGACCACGGCCAGGAGCAGACCTGCGATCAGCATCTTCTTGCGTCCGACGAGCTCGACGTACTTCCCTATGAGAACACGGGACAGCAGCCCGCCGATGACGTAGATGCCCGCCGCGGTCCCGCCGGCAGCAGGGTCGGCTCCGAAGGCGAACGAAGCATACCCGGTGATGTTGATCAGCAGAGTGAAGTAGTTCAGCGAACAGCAGAGGGAGATTACCGCATCTATGGTGAAATCCCTTGTGAAGATCCTCTCCTTCTGCGCCATAAGTCTCGTTAAAAAAATTCCCCTTATAATAGAATTCTCCATTGATTATACAAATAGGATAATGATAACACCTATCGCAAAGCTCCTCCGTTAATATCCGGAATTAGATTAGTCCCTCATGTCGTGCAACAACTGCGACAAGGAGCTGACCCCCGAGATGAAGGAGTGTATGAAGGCCATGCGCATCTTCTCCCTCGCCACGGCCAGCAAGGACGGCGTCCCCAACGTCGTACCCGTCGGGATGCTCTTCCCCGGCGAGGACGGGAAGATCTGGATTATCGACAACTTCTTCGACAAGACCATCGCCAACATGAAGGAGAACCCCAAGGCGTCCTTCTTCCTCTGGTCCCCCGAGTACAAGGGCGGATGCTGGCAGGTCAAGGGATCCCTCGAGATCTTGGACTCCGGCTCCGACTACGAGAAGGCCGTCACCATCGCCCATTCCAGGATGGAGACCGCCCCTGCCAAGCACCTCGTCAAGATGTGCATCGAGGACGTGTACAACGTCGCCCCCGGACCGAAAGCCGGCAAGAAGGTCCTCTGATAATAGAGATAAACAGGGTCGGGAGGGAACCCCGACCCATCTTCGTTTTTTCAGTCCTCGTCCTTGGGTCTGAGGTACTGGGGCGCTGCTCCCATGAGCGCGCCGATCGGGATCAGTATGAGACTCACCCAGCTGTGGGACTCGAAGTACATGAAGGCGCAGAGCGCGGCTCCGACGATCGCCCCGAGGACGAGCCCCTGATGCTTCCTGTCCATCGCTCGACCTTCCTTCCAACGACGTCCTCGGCGGCGGCGACCATCTTGTCGACGATCTCCCTGGCTCCGCCAACGTAGTTGGAGGCATCCATGGTGGCGACGATCTCCTCCGGGGTGAGGACACCCTTGAGGTCCTCCCTCTCCATCAGGACATCCCTCAGGTGCCTGCCGGTGTCCTCGGCGACCATGGCGGATGAGCGGATGATCTCGTGCGCGTCCTGCCTGCCGATGCCCTTCTCGGTGAGCTTCATCATGAGGGGCTCGGCCATGACCAGTCCGCGGGAGGACTCGATGTTCTCGAGCATCCTGTCGCGATGGATCTCCAGCCCGGAGTAGATCCAGGCGGTCTTCTTGAGAATCTCGTCGATGAGGACGAACACATGGGGCAGGGTGAATCTCTCGGTGGAGGAGTTGCACAGATCCCTCTCGTGCCAGAGAATCTGGCTCTCGAAGGCGGGCGTGACGAATCCGCGGATGACGCGGGCCAGACCGCAGACGTTCTCGGAGTTCATCGGATTCCTCTTCTGAGCCATCGTGGAGCTGCCCACCTGCTTGGACACGTCGAAGTACTCGGACGCCTCGGCGACCTCGGACCTCTGGAGGTTCCTGACCTCGGTGCAGTACCTCTCGAGGGATGCGGCGATGTTCGCCATGAGGCATATGGCCTCGGTGTACCTGTCGCGTCCGACGACCTGCGTAGCCGCGGGCTCGTAGGTGAGCCCGAGATCGGACATCACCCTGCGCTGGACCTCGAAGAAGTTGGCTCCGAGGGCCGCTCCAGTACCGACGGCACCGGCCATCTTGCCGGCGCACACCCTGGGCATGGCCTCTATGATCCTCTCCCTGTGCCTGATCATCTCCGCGATGTATCCGGCGACCTTGAACCCGTAGGTGATCGGGATGGCGAACTGCGCGTGCGTCCTGCCGATCTCGAGGGTGTCCCTCTCCCTCTTGGCCAGGGCGGCGAACGTCATGATCAGGTTGTCGACGTCCTCGAGGACGATGCCCATGGCCTCCTTGAGCTGGAGGGCGGTGGCTGTGTCCACGATGTCGTTTGATGTTGCTCCGAGATGGACGTACTTGCCGGCATCCCCCTCGCACTTCTCGGTCACGGCCTTGACCATGGCCATGAGGTCGTGGCGGGTCTCCGACTCGATCTGCTTTATCCTGTCGACGCTGACGACGTCCAGCGTCGCAGCGCGGGTGATCTCGTCGGCCGCAGACTGCGGGATGGTGCCGAGAGAGGCGTGCGCCCTGGCGAGGGCGGCCTCGACGAGCATCTCGTTGCGTATGCGGCTGTCCTCGCTGAAGACATTCTTCATGTCCTCGCGACCGTACCTGTAGTCCAAGGGACAGACGTTGCTCATTTGAATCGGGCCGGCGATTGAATGTCCATAGATAAATAGTCGCACGCATAAAGGAGGACCAGCGATCGGCCCCGCGGGTCGACGATAAAAATCCTTATAAACAAGATTCGGATAGCCTCCGACGAAGTGGGCCATGCTTAAATCATGGCCGCGTCGAATGTTTGAGTGTGGATTTATGGAAGGTTTTACGGAGGAAGCACAGCAGCAGGATTCTCAGATGGAGGAGCAGGAAGTCATGGTAACTGAGTCTACAGATGCCCCCTGCAACCCGGAGGAGACTGCGACTCAGGAAGCCGCGGCACCGGAAGCGAACCGCGAGAGCCTCAACGAAGAGGCAGACATGCACAGGAAGAAGCGCGATGAGCTCAACGCGCAGACCAAGGAGTGGAAGTCCAAGAGGGACGCTCTCAACGCCCAGGTCAGGGAGCTCGTCGACGAGGCAGGCAAGTGCAGGGAGGAACGCGACTCCTTCAACCAGAAGGTAAGGGAGACGAAAGAGCTCAGGGACGAGTGGAACCAGAAGGTCAGCGCCCTCAAGGAGCAGCTTGCGCCTTACCGCAACGAGAAGTCCGACGACAGGAACGAGGTTCCCGTCAAGCAGCTGAAGAAGCAACTCCAGGACCTCGAGTACACCCAGATGACCAAATCCCTGGGCAAGGACAAGGAGAACGAGATCGTCAAGCAGATCTCCCTGCTCGCCAAGCAGATCGAGGAGAGGGAGAAGGCCTACTCCGAGAACGACGAGGTCAAAGGACTCGTCCAGCAGCTGAGGGACGCCAAGGCCGAGGCCGAGACCTACCACCACCAGGTCTCCGAGTACGCCGAGAAGGCCCAGTCCGCTCACGACAAGATGATCGGCTTCTACGAGCAGGCCGACAGGCTCAGGAAGGAGGCCGACGCCGCCCAGGCGAAGTTCGTCGAGTGCAAGCAGGCTGCCGACGAGGAGCACCGCAAGCACATCGCCCAGATCAAGTCCGTCCACGAGATCGACAGGGACGCTGCCGGATTCCACGGCAAGAAGAACAGCGCCCGCGCCAACAAGAGGCGTGCCGACGTCGAGGGCAGGAAGGAGGCCAAGGAGATCTTCGAGCGCTTCAAGGCGGGAGAGAAGCTCTCCACCGAGGACCTCATGGCCCTGCAGAAGTCCGGGTACCTCTGAAACATTTCAGGCGGGGTTCGCCCCGCCAATCTTTTATAAACTTCAAACAGAAACTAAATTAGCTCCATGCTTTATTTTTGCAATAACTTTTAAATATCTTCTCGGAGTATAGAGTTTTGCTGGGATTCGGCCAGGCTGTAGAGTGCATCCCATCCCTTCTTATAATCTGGCCGGTCCCCACAACCTTACTCGTTATCCGATTCTCCTTCGCTACACTTTATATTAAGTCGCGCATATGGGCGCGCGATACAGATGGTCTTGGAAGGTCTCGGGAAATCTCTGAGGAACGTCATGGGCCGCGTCGGCCACGCATCGTCGGTGGATGACGAGCTGGTCAACGACATCTGCAAGGACCTGCAGCGCGCGCTGCTCGAAGCTGATGTCAACGTCAAGCTGGTCCTGGACGTCACCAACGGGATCAAGCAGAGGGTGAAGGAGGATGCTCCCCCCGCGGGCACCAGCATGAAGCAGCACCTCACCAACATCATCCGCGAGGAGCTCGTGAGGCTCGTCGACAACGGCGAAGGGCTGGCCCTCAAACCGCAGACGATCATGATGGTCGGACTGTACGGACAGGGAAAGACCACTACCACGGGGAAGCTCGCACTCTACTTCTCGAAGAAGAACCTCTCCGTGGGACTCATCGGCGCCGACGTATACAGGCCCGCCGCTCTCGACCAGCTGAAGCAGCTCGGAGAGAAGGTCAACGTCGAGGTCTACGGGGAGCCCGGCGAGACCGATGCAGCGAAGATTGTCGAGCACGGAATGGCCCACTTCAAGGACAAGAAGGTCATCATCATCGACACGTCCGGAAGACACGCCCTCGAGGACGACCTGATCGAGGAGATCAAGCGCATCGCCGAGGTGGCGAAGCCCGAGGAAAGGCTCCTCGTCCTCGACTCCCAGGTGGGTCAGCAGGCCGGACCCCAGGCTGAGGCCTTCCACAACGCCGTCGGCGTCACGGGGGTCATCCTGACGAAGATGGACGGAACCGCCAAGGGAGGTGGCGCCATCTCCGCCATGTCCAAGACCAAGGCGAGGATCGTGTTCCTCGGAGTGGGGGAACACATACGCGACCTCGAGCCCTTCGACGCCAAGAAGTTCATCGGCCGCCTGCTCGGCATGGGCGACATAGGCACGCTCATCGCTACCGCCACCGAGGAGATGGGCGACGACGAGATGATCGAGCAGATCTCCAAGAGCCTCGCCAAGGGCAAGTTCAATCTGAACGACATGTACTATCAGATGAAGGCCGTCGGCAAGATGGGGACCCTCCAGAAGCTCATGAGCATGCTCCCAGGGATGAGCGGATACGAGGACAAGATCGACTACGAGGCCTCCCAGAAGAAGCTCGAGGTCTTCCGCGTGATCATGGACTCCATGACCCCCCAGGAAAAGGAGAACCCCGAGATCATCAAATCGAAGCGCGTGGAGAGGATCGCCGCCGGCGCAGGCGTCTCCGTCCACGACGTGCGCGAGCTTCTCAAGCAATACAACACCACCAAGAACACGATGGAGAGGTTCGGCAAGGACCGCAAGATGCGCAAGATGATGATGAAGCAGATGGGCGGAATCGATCTCGACAGCATCAAGGACCTCCAGTGATCCGATGAAGAGATTCGTCGTCATCGGCCATCGTGCCTCCACAACCGGGGACTTCAAGCTGGACGACATAGCGGGAGGGGCCGGTAGGCTCGACATCCTGGTGAGATGCGTCAACGCATCCCTGTTCCTGAGTCACGGCATCCGCAGGGATGTGGAGGTCTACCTGGTCCTGGAAGGGGGCGACGATGCCCCCAAGACGGTCATATTCAGAGGGGAGACCGTCAGATACCTCAACCCGGACGAGAGGAGCACCGCATCGCTGATCCGCAACGCCCTCATGAAGCCTCTCGAGGACCGCGAGGTCCTGGCCTCGCCCGGCGTCAGCGTCGTGCGCAGGTCCCTGGAGCAGGTCCTCGAAGAGCTGACCCGCGACAGCAAGCTAATCTACCTCAGGGAGGACGGGACCGACTGCAGGGGATACGAGTTCCCCGAGAACCCAGTGTTCGTCATGGGCGACGACAGGGACCCCACCGAGGAAGAGGAGCGCATTTTCGAATCACACGATCCTGACAGGATCAACCTGGGTCCCAAGAGCCTGCACGCCAACCACTGCATAGTGGTCGTGCACAACGAGATGGACCGCAGAGAGGCATCATCATGACAGAGCCAACAGTAGAGAGGATACCGCAGCACCGCCACTGCGAGAAGTGCGGGAAGGCGTTCGTCGGCAAGGGGAACTTCTGCTCCCCCGAGTGCGAGGAAACGGCCAGGGGCGAGGTCAAGGGGAAGCTCAGGAAGCTCATGCTGATCTGGGTCGCGCTCGTGGCCGTCGTCGTTGTCTGCGTAGTGATCACGATATGAGGACTTCCGCTGTCGCAGGGACCTTCGACGTCCTGCATGACGGCCACGCCGCCCTCCTGAGGAGGGCCTTCGAGGTCGGTGACAGGGTCCTCGTGGGGATAACGTCGGACCGCATGGCCGCATCAGGGAGGCCCGTGTACGTGCCGCTTGAGGTCCGTGAGCGCGAGCTAAAAGCGTTCCTCGACCAGCTGGGCGGATACGAGCTGTTCGTCATCGACGACATGTACGGCCCGAGGGAGATTATGGACTCCGCAGACGTCCTAGTGGTCTCCGATGAGACCCTCGGGAACGGCAGGATGCTCAACGAGGAGCGCGCCTCCAGAGGGGTGCGTCCGCTGGAGCTGTCCGTTGTCCCCCTTGTGGACGCCGACGACGGGTCCAAGATCAGCGCTTCCGCCATCCTCCGCGGCGAATACGGCCGCACCGGCAGGAGGGATGTCCCAGACATCGCCGTCGGGTCTCTCAACCCCGTGAAGGTGGAGGCCGTCCGCAACGTCATGGAGCGCATATACGGCGATGTGCGGATCACCGCTGTTGACGTCCAGGGCGGCGTGCCGCAGCAGCCCTTCGAGGGGGAGACGCGCCTCGGGGCGGAGAACCGTGCGAGGAACGCCCTCGGCAACCACGGGATGGCCGTCGGGATAGAGGCGGGCGTCTTCGAGTTCCCGGATGGCCTGTACGACATTCAGCACTGCGCCGTCGTCAGCTCGGACGGGAGGATAACCTACGGCCAGGGTTCCGGGTTCCGCTACCCGGACGACATAGCGTCCCTGGTCAGATCCGGAAGGACCGTCGGCGACGCCGTCAGGGAGCTCTACGGCGGCGAGGGGATAGGCAAGCGCCAGGGCGCGGTCGGAATGCTCAGCCACGGGCTTCTGGACCGTCTCGGGCTTACGGAGCAGGCCATCACCGCGGCGATGATACCCCGCATCTGGGAGGGATGAGATGTTCGACAGGAGGCAGATCCGCCAGGGGTCCAAGTACCTCACGGATGAATCGAAGATGACCGGCCGCGCCGACTACGTCGTCCTTCCGAACGACGAGGCCGAGCTCAGGGAGGCCATGAGGATCAACCACTCCAAGGGCAACCGCATGACCGTCAGCGCCATGCGCACAGGGGTGTGCGGAGGATGCGTGCCCACCGACGGCTACGTGCTCTCGCTCGAGCGCATGACCGGCGTCATCGGCATCGGCAGGGACGAGAGGGGGTACTTCGTCAGGGTGCTCCCATGCACCACCGTCCGCGAGATGAACTCCCTGCTGGAGCGCAGGGACTTCGATGACCTTGCGGACATCACGCCCGGGGCCATCGAATCGCTCAGATCGGAGCTGGTCCCGTGGCTCTATCCCATAGACCCGACGGAGCTGGACGGCTCCATCGGAGGGAACATAGCCTGCAACTCCTCGGGACCGAGGACGTTCAAGTACGGCCCCACGAGGGACTGGGTGAGAAGGCTCTACATGGTCCTGCCGGACGGACAGGGGCTGGACATCACCCGCGGGGACATATGCGCCGACGGATGGCGCATGACATTCCCCGCCGGCAGGGAGCTCTACTCCTTCGATGTGCCCAGATACACCTACAACGACAACGTCAAGAGCGCGATGGGCCCGAGGTTCGGAAAGGACATGGACCTCGTGGACCTGTTCGTGGGGTCCGAGGGGATCTTCGGAATCATCGCAGAGGCCGATGTCTATCTGGCGCCGTGGCACCCGACAGTTTCGCTCATAGCGTTCCTGCCTTCTGATGCGGATGCTCTCGGCATGATACGCGACATCCGCGCCGATGATGGGATCGGTCCCGAGTTCCTGGAGTACATGGACGGCGGGTCACTCGACCTGATCCGCCGCGTGAGGACCGACGACCCGGCGGCGATAAGGATCCCGGACCTGCCCGATTGTGCCGGGGCGGCCGTCTTCCTCGACGTGGCCGCCGACGGTACTGAGGACTCCCGCATCGAGGCCGTCTGCCGCATGGCGGAGGCACACGGTGGCGACGCATCCATGATCTGGTGCGGCAGGGGTCGCGAGGACCAGGGGCGCATGAGGGACATGCGCCATGCCATACCGAGGTCCATCTTCGAGTACGTCGCCTCGCTTAAAGGGACCATGCCGGGCATCCACAAGATGGGGACGGACATGGCGGTGCCCGACGACCGCGCCGACGAGATGATGTCGTTCTACAGGAAGAAACTCGAGGAGGCCGGCCTCGAATACGTCGTATTCGGACACCTGGGGAACAACCACCCGCACGTGGAGATCATACTGAAGTCGATGGACGACTTCGAGAAGGCCAAGGCCGTTTACGCGGAGTTCGCGAGGAAGGCGGTCGAGCTCGGCGGGTCCCCCAGCGCGGAGCATGGGATAGGCAAGATCAAGCGCGAGTACATGCGCATGATGTACGGCGACGAGGGGATCGAGGAGCTAAGATGCGTCAAGAGCGTGATCGATCCCAAGGGCATCCTGTGCCCCGGTAACATCCTGGAGGAGAGGAGATGAGGTTCGTCGTCTTCGTGAAGCAGGTCCCCGACACGATGTCCGTCACCGTGGACGAAGACGGCTCGCTCGTCAGAGCGGGCGTCCCGAGCATACTAGACCCCTATTCCGAGCTTGCGCTCCTCAGGACCCTCCGCATCAGGGGTGATGACGACGAGGTCGTCGCGGTCACGATGGGGCCCATGCAGGCCGCAGATGCGCTCAGACGCTGCATCGAACTCGGAGCGGACGACTCCTTCCTCATATCGGACAGGGACTTCGCCGGTGCCGACACGTGGGCAACTTCCAGGACGCTCGCCGCATACGCCGGCAGATACGCCTGCGACGCCTGCCTCTACGTCTTCGGAGGGCGCGCCATCGACGGCGAGACGGGCCAGGTGCCCTTCGAGTTCGCAGCGCTCATGGACGTTCAGCAGTTCGCATACGTGACCGAGCTGTCAAGGGAAGGCGATGGCTTCGTCGCGGTTCAGGACTACGGCACCTTCACGAGGACCGCCAGGGTCCCGAAGGGGTCCGTGGTTGCGTTCGGCAACGTGGACCCCAACGGTTCCATCCCCAACGCCGATGGGTACCTGAGGGCGAGGGGGCACGAGCCGCACATACTCAATCGCATAGACGTCGGCCTCGGCCTGTACTCGGTCGGACTGAAGGGATCGCTCACCAGGATAGCATCCACCAGGACCGTGCAGTCCGCCAGGAGGAACATGATGGTCGAGATCACCGATCCGTCCAAGGCCGCCGACATAATCATCAGGGAGGCTGGATCCAGATGAGCGGATGCGAAGGGGGCTCATGCTCCACGTGCGGCGGAGGGGACGACCCCGACAGGCTCCCGCCCGGCATGCTCAAGCGCTACGACATCAACCAGTCCGTGGCTGACGGCATCCTGGTCCATCTGGAGACTACGGGCTCCGGGGAGGGCGTCAGGCTCGCGGACCACTCCGCGGAGCTCATCGGCGCGGCCCGCTCGCTCGGTGTCGGCCGCGTCTTCGGAGTGGTGTTCGGCGGACCGGAGGTCAAGGGAATGTATCCCGATGCGTTCGGATACGGCGTGGACACGATCTACCACGTCAGGGACGCCAGACTCGAGACCTACATGCCCGAGGCGTATGCGGAATGCATCTCCGCCGTCATCGCGAGGATCGAACCTGCGATCGTCCTGTTCTCGGCCACCCCCTTCGGAAGGGAGCTGGCGCCTCGTGTGGCCGCATCCATCGGCTCGGGGATCACCGCGGACTGCACCGGCCTCGGTGCCGACGGACGCGACCTTGTCGCGACGAGACCCGCCTTCGGAGGCTCCCTGATGGCCGACATCAGGTATGTGGGGTATCCGCAGGTCGCCACGGTCCGTCCGGGCGCCTTCGGGATGCCGGAGAGGGAGGACAGGAAGGGCACGGCGATCTACTGGCAGTACCCGGGCGATTCCGTGAAGGACATCGTATCGGACGAGCGGATCGATGCCGATCACGGGATCGAGGACGCCCGTGTGCTCATCGCGCTCGGCGACGGCATACGCGACAGGGGCCTGATCGATGTGGCGGAATCCGTGGCGAAGAAGATGGGAGGGGCCGTGTGCTGCTCCCGCGCCCTGGTCGAGAGGGGATGGATGCCCCGCTCCCGTCAGGTCGGCATGTCCGGGAGGATCGTGTCCCCCGACCTCTACATCGCGTTCGGGATATCCGGCGCCGTACAGCACAGGGTTGGCATGACGGGGGCGCGCAGGATCATCGCCGTCAACAGCGATCCCGACGCCCCCATACACGGTTTCGCGGACCTCAGCCTCCTGGCGGATGCCGGAGAGGTCCTGAGGAGCCTGGATTCAGCTCTTCGATTTCGAACAGGACACGGCGCATGCGAGGACCTTGTCCACATGCCCGTTGACCTTGACGTTGCGCCAGACGGCCTCGACGGTCCCGTCCCTGCCGACCAGGAAGGTCGACCTGATGGTGCCGACGGTCTCCTTGCCGTAGGAGACCTTGGTGCCCCAGGCGCCGACCTTCTCCATCAGCTCGTGGTCGGGATCGCTGAGGAGCTTCACCCTGAGCTGGTGCTTGTCGATGAACTTCCGATGGGATTCGACGGAGTCCTTGCTCACACCTATCACAGGGATGTTGCGCATCAGGAACTGCCCGATGCTGGCGCTGAACTCCTCGGCCTCCTTGGTGCATCCGGGCGTGTTGTCCTTCGGATAGAAGTAGATCACGTACCTTATGCCCTCCAGCGACGAGCTGTCCAGCTCCTCGCCGTTCTCGTCCCTGAGCCTGAACTCCGGGAACCTGTCGCCGACTTCCATGGGATGCGCCTCAGAACAGGGTGTCGCTCTTCCCGGCGATGATGGGCTCCAGATCCAGCTCGCAGAATCCGATGGGATGGGTTATGCCGTAGTCGACGACGACCTTCGGGGACATCTCGCCGAACATGCCGATGACCTTCCCTCCTGAGATCACCTGGGCGCCCCTCCCGCGGACGAATGTGGGGTACTCGCAGGGTTCGAGCGTGTATTCGACGCCGGCCTCGCGGAGGATGGACTCGGTCCAGGACTTGACCTCGGTGAAGGGGACCTTGGACGCTGTGGCCATGGCGCAGAGGCGGAGCTGGGTGAGCTGGTCCCTGACTACGTATCCGACCTCGAAGATCCTCTGGGGCAGGTCGCGGTGCTTGTTGTGCCTGAGGATCCTGACGAGGCTGGGGGCGAGGTACGCCCTGAGGCATGTGTGGTCCTCGGTGATCGGGTTGAGGACGCGCACGACATCGACCTCCGGGAATCCGGGGATTTCGAACTCCTCCCTCTGGTTGCTCAGGGTGAGGGTGTTGACCTCGGTGAACCCGAGACCGACGAGGATGTCCCTCAGCGACTCGGAGAACGCGGTCTCCGGAAGCAGGGCACCAGGGGTCTGGGTGACAGTGTACGATCCCCCGAACCTCTCGAAGCCGTATCCGGTGGCGACATCCTCGTAGATGTCCACGTCGTGCATGATGTCCAGTCTGACTGGCGGGATGGTCACGGTGACCTCGTCTCCCTCGGCGACGGCGTCCATGCCCATCCTGCGGAGGCATTCGACGGTGCCCTCCGGGCCGATGTCCTTGCCCAGGAACCTGTCGCAGGCGGATGCGGAGATCCTCCTGACGGTGGGGGTGAGGTCTGGGGACCTGAACGTGGCGTCCCCTTCGTGCATGATCACGGACTCGATCTTCCCGCCACGCTCGGCGAGAGCGCAAGCGACGATGTCCAGGGCGCCCTTGACGGCCTTTGCGTCGTTTCCGGTGACATCGATGAAGAGGTCGTGCCTGCCGACCGTCACGGTGGTGAGACGGCCGTTGATGATGGGCGGGAACGAAAGGACCTGCCCCTCGGAATCGAGGATGACGGGGTACTCGGACATCCCCTCCAGGAGCTTGTTGTACTCCCTGCCCTTCTCATTCCTCTCGAGGATCTCGGCCATGTCCATCTCCTCGTCCATGGCGAGGGGGACGAAGCGGATGGAGTGGGGCTCGGCGAGCCTGTAGATGAACGGTGGTTTGACCTTGGAGAGGTCGTGGATGCCGATTGCCAGCTTGCTCCTCTTCCTGCCGATGGTGATGTGGAGCTTCTCCTGCGTCTCCATCATGGACTTCAGGAGCTCGTCGGTGACGTCGACGCCGCGTACGATCCCGCAGAGGAAGTACGGACGGACCTCCTTGACGCTCCGGTCGATGGTGACCTCGATGTCCGATTCCCCCACGGGGTAGGTCTTCATCCCGGGCTCGATGTCGAGGAAGGCCCTCATGGCCCTGGCTACACCCTCGACGCTGTACATGTCGGGACGGTCCGGGAAGAACTCCACAGACATCTCGTCGGAACCGCCCTCGGTGTCCCCCATGTCGGCCCCGATCATCGGGATCCTGTCTACGAGCGTCTGCTCCGGTACCTCCTCCCCGAGCATCGAGCACAGGTCGCTGTACCTGAAGTTTATGACTGGCATGCTTACGCGGAACGGGGATGCCCTATAAATGGACGCGCACGCGCGCGAGCCTCAGCGGCCCAGACGGGCATGTGCGGCGCCGAGCTGACCCGCGGCCTGCGCCGCGAGCGTCGAGAGCTCGCCCGCGAGGACGGTGGTGGCCACGATCTCGGCCAGCTTCCTCGCCTTGCCCTCGCCGACGCACCCGATCATGGAGAGGGCCTCCCTCTGGCAGGGGAGCCTGGTCCCGCCGCCGACGGTGCCGACCTCGACCGCGGGCATGCGCACGGCGATGTAGAGGTCGCCGTCGATGTCCTCGCAGGTGGTGATGGCCATGCTCCCGCCCACGACCTGCGCCGGGTCCTGACCGGTCGCTATGTACAGCGCGGCGACCATGTTGGCCGCATGGGCGTTGGCGCCCATCGTGCCGGCCATGCTGCTGCCGACCAGGTTCTTGCGGTAGTTGGTCTCGACGATCGCCTCGGACGTGGCGTGGAGGCGCCCTTCGACGACCTCCCTGGGTATGCGGGCCTCTGCGACCACGGTCTTCCCGCGACCCTCGATCATGTTGATGGCGGCGGGCTTCTTGTCCGAGCACATGTTCCCGGAGACCGAGACGAGCGTGGCCCCGGTCTCTGTCTCGACCAGCCTGCAGACGGCCTCGCTGGCTATGGTGGCCATGTTCATCCCCATGGCGTCCCCGGTCTGGAAGGACAGGCGCATGTACAGGCTCCTGCCGGACGGGAACATCTCGATCCTCACGAGCTTCCCATGAGAGGTCGTGGTGGACACGGCGTAATCGATCTCCTCGTGGTGGGTGTCGACCCACTGCATGACCCTGGTAGCATGCTCGACGCCCTCGACGCGGAACACGGGCGCCCTCGTCATGGCATCCTGGAAGACGGCGACGCTCACCCCTCCGCCGTCGTTGATGACCGACATGCCGCGGGAGATCGATGCGATGAGCGCGCCCTCGGTGGTCGCGAGCGGGATGAGGAACCTGCCCTGGGCGTACCCTCCGTGGATGTCGACCGGTCCGGCATAGCCGAGCGGAATCTGGGTCGTCCCGATCATGTTCTCGATGTTCTTGGACGCCGTCTCGGGGTCCATGCCCCCTCTGGCTATCTCCTCGAGTGTCGCTCCGGTGAAGGCCTCGGCGGCCGCGCGCCTCTCCTCCATGTCTGCGACTGTGTGTCCGCGATTCTTCAGTCCGCTCTGCTCGGCCATGAGTACCCGCATCGCAGTGACATCTGATAAAAAGGTATCAGACCCTTTTTAAATGAGACAGCAATCTTCTCGCCGTGAAGAGGGACAGGATCGACAGCGCGGTCGACGGATTCGCCGACAGGCTCGACGCCGCGGCCGAGGGCATGGGGCGCGACGGGGACGGCGAGCCCCGCATAGCCAGCGGCGAGACGAAGATCGCCCGCGGATTCCCGTACTTCGTCGTGGTCGCCCTGCTCATATGGCTGGCGGCCGCGATCTATCTCGGCGAGTTCACCATCCCGGGACTCATAGAGCTCCTGTGCCTGTCGTTCGTGTTCTGCTTCGCGATACTGGGCGTCCCCTGCAGCCTGATGATGTCCAAGGGCGTCTTCCCCGGCTGGGTGATCATCCTGTTCGCCGCCGCTCTCTCTCTGCTTCTGTGGGTGTGCGGCGCGATATTCGGGGACTTCTCGTTCCTGGTCGCCGTGTCGGACATGCTCGGGGCAATCGGGATAGAGCTCCACGGGCTCACCAGGGAGATTGTTTGCTTCCTGGCCACCTACGCGGTCGTGCTCTTCACCTCCATCGGAGTGACCAGCGTGATCTCGTCCTACCTGCGCATCTACATGCCGAACGTCTTCTCGTCCATGGCATCCCATGCCAAGGAAGGGAAACGCGGGAAGGCCGAGCGCTTCTTCATGGTCCCGGACATCATCGATATCAGAAGCATCGAACTGGATCCGAGGGGGGAGCATGCATTCGACCTCGGCAGGGCGGTGAGCATCTCCACCTATCTGTTCATGCTCGGGCTCCTGGTCTCGTCCTATCTCTTCGTCAACCCGTACTTCCTGGAGGTCATGGACTGGAAGACGATGCTCTCCATCACCCTCATGCTGTCCATGTTCACACCGGCCCTCATACTCCCGTGGCAGATCGTCCGCTGCGTCGGCGCCAGGGTGACCTCCGACGCCCCGAGGGACTACTACCTGTGGGAGGGTGCCAAGCACAGGCTCTTCACCACCTTCGCCACGCTGGGTGCGTTCATGATGATGTTCCTGCTGTCCGTGTACCTGGGCAACGATGTGGAGCGCATCATCGTCAACTACCTCTCGTTCCTCATCCCGCTGCTGGTCACATCGGTGATGTACGGATTCCTCTACGCCAACAACTTCGAGAACACCGATCGCAGGATGATATGCGAAGGATTCGAGAGGAAGAGGAATGGGAAGGAATGACCGAAGGGGATCGCACCCTCAGATCGGACGGCTGGACCTCTATCCCGAACTTCTCGCGGAGCATCATTGCCAGATCCTCGCAGCGATCGTATTCCGTCACGGTGGTCCTCCCGTCGCAACGCTCGGTCAGTGTCCCGCCCACGAGGGACAGGCTGCCGCGATGCGTGCGCATGTTGACGATGCGCCTCCTGGTGAACTTGGAATCCGCGCTGGTGGAGCAGTAGTGGTTGAATGGAACGAAGAACCCATCCGGCACGGGGAAGTCGAGGAACGCGACCAATCTGGCACATGTGCCGTCGTCGCGATGGCGGACCAGATAGCACCAGGGCCCATCGTCCCTCTCGACGGAATAGTGCTCTCCTAGAAGGGTCCTGGATCCGTCCAGGGGGACAAGCCCGGCAGGCTGCGGACCTCCGATGCCGACATCGCAGTAGTAGACAGAGCCGTCGATCTCGACCAGCGTGGCGCGATGAAGCATCATCTCCGCATGGTCGCTGCCGTGAAGGACGCTGCAGGATATCGGCCACGCCCTGTATCCGCATTCCGAGAGCAGACGGGAGAACAGCTTGTTGATCTCGAAGCAGTACCCGCCGCGATGATCGCGGACGACCTTCGCGAACACGGCTCCCATCGATGTGTCCGGGACCTTCCCAAGGTCGTAGCAGTCCAGATTCTCGAATGGGACCGAGCACTGATGCGAGAGGACCAGGGAGTCGGCGTATCCGAGATCCGGCTCGGAGGGACGGGGCATCCCGATGCGAGCCAGATATGCATCGACATCGAAACTCCTGCCCTCATCCGGCTCCTTCCTACCGGATGAATCCGAACGATCGATGGAACTGCGATCCACGACCCGTCATGAGGATGCGGATTAAAGATGGATGCGTCCGATCTCAGACATCAGATGTTGTTGGACAAGAAGGGGGGGGGGGAGAGCCGTCGCCAGTAAATGGTTCCGTGTCGGGTAAAGGAGGAAAACGACTGACGGGCTACGGACGTCGGGCTTCCCTGTAATGGGCATTTTCATCTTATATTTAAAACTAACTGCCCAGATTAACGGTGTTGATGTTCGTTGAGACCTCATCATCTGGTTTTGAGGGTACCATCCCTCTTCCTCCTCCTGACATCGCGCACCCATGAGACGACAAGCATCGCCACGAGGATCAGCAGCGGCAGGACAGCATCCGTCACATCGCCCATGATCCAATAGGCGAAGATCAGGCCGAGGATCCCGAAAATGCCGAAGCGTCTGAGTATGCCTCCGGCCCCGAGGACTATCATGAATCCCAGGATGACGACCCAGATGAGTATGGTCACTATGACATCGGATGTCAAGAAGGCAAGTCCGGTGTCCCCGACCGCCTCCCGTATCCACTCCTGGATGTACTCATCGACTATGACCGGTATGATGACCACCAGTAGCACGGTCATCAGCATCCCGGCCAGGAACGAAACGGCCGCCTTGCGAGCTCCCATCGACCGTACAACCGCCATCGCGGTTAAGAGACCTTCGAACGGTCGATCCCGACTCCGACGAGGCTTCCGATAAACCCATTATAAACAGGTCACCGCTCGGGGTGTCATGAGCGATCCGGCATTCGAGGCCATCACCAAGGCGAGGAACCAGGCGTCCAGCGGCAACCCCACGGGAGCCGCTAACACGCTGGAGGCGTATCTGGCCACAGACCCGCACAACACCAAGCCCAGGCTGGTCCTCGCGGAGATCGCCATCAGGGACCTCCAGGACGTCAGCTACGGGCTGATGCAGCTGGACGTCATCCTGGATCTGGACCCCGTCAACACCGATGCCATGAAGGCGAAGGTCTCGGTCCTCGCCCGCGACAAGAGGAACAACAAGGAGACCGACGAGCTCTTCAAAAGACTTGTGGAACTCTGTCCCTCTGGCGACCTGTACAACGAGTATGCCAGATTCCTCCGCAACCAGATAACTGACTTCAGGAGGGCGGGCGAATTCTACGAGAAGGCTATCGCCACGGATCCGTCCAACTACGTCTACCATCAGAACTACGCGGTCCTGCTCCTGAACGATCTCAAGGACTATCGGAAGGCGAAGGCGGAGCTGGAGCTGCTGATGGAGATCAAGCCGGCCGACCCGAAGATCCGGAGCAACTACGACAAGCTGATGAGGACCAAGTTCGACAAGGACGGCAATCTGAAGAGGTCGTGGAAGGACAAGCTCAGGCACCGATATCCCACATATCGTGAGGTCAGCAATGCATATCTTTGTCTTAGGTCGTCCTAACGCCGTTAACTTATTAATCGTCGGCGTCCATCCCCCTATCCGAGGATATTATGGAACTCAAAGGATCCAAAACAGAAGCCAACCTGAACGCCGCCTTCGCTGGCGAGTCCATGGCCAGGAACAAATACACCTACTACGCCTCCCAGGCCAAGAAAGAGGGATACGAGCAGATCGCCGACATCTTCCTCGAGACCGCCGAGAACGAGAAGGAGCACGCCAAGCTGTGGTTCAAGGCCCTCCACGACAACAAGGTCCCCAAGACCGTCGAGAACCTGAAGGACGCCGCCGCCGGCGAGAACTACGAGTGGACCACCATGTACGCCGACTTCGCGAAGACCGCGAGGGAGGAGGGATTCGACGAGATCGCCGCCCTGTTCGAGGCCGTCGGCGGAATCGAGAAGACCCACGAGGCCAGGTACAACGACCTCCTGAAGAACCTCGAGGGCGGAATGGTCTTCAAGAAGGACCAGGTCGTCATGTGGAAATGCCGCAACTGCGGATACATCCACGTCGGAGAGACCGCGCCCCAGGTCTGCCCGGTGTGCAAGCACGCCCAGTCTTTCTTCGAGGTCAGGGCCACCAACTGGTGATTCTCTAAAACTCAAGGGTCCGCTACGGCGGGCCCATTCCATATTCTATCCCTCTTCCCACTCCTTCTATCAGTACCTCTGCCCATTCTCTTTACATACCTGTTAAATGCATTCCCGTCGATACGATTTCTGCAGTATCCCGACGGATTCCGCAAGGTGATATTTCATGGACAGAAGAATAGCGCTGACTGCCATGCTGGCAGTCGTAATCGCCTTCGCCGGCGTGGCCATCCTGGCCGAGGATGGGTGCGAAGCGGCGACGGGGGATCTGGAGCCTTACGAGGTCTCCGGCGACCGGAGCTTCGGGGCCCTGGAGACCTTCGATCTCTCAGGAAAGAACGTGACATTCGCGGATGGGGCCACCATGACCTTCGAGACCGGGTCATCCCTCCTCGTCAACGGTAGCACCAGCGTATCGGGCGACGGCACCATAGTGCTCATGCCCGGATCCACGGTATGGTACATGGCCACCCCCTATCTGGTGGCGGACAGGACAGATGTCGGATTCGATGGCACCTTTGACCTCGTCATAGACCTGACGGACCCCGCTGACATGATCGTCTCGATGGACATCAGCGACGGCGGGAGGATCACGATGTTCGACGGCGTCACCGTCGGAGGCCCTTCCAAGGAGATGGACGGCAGGGTGTCGATCACCGAGACCTCTTTCGAGGTGTCCGTCCTCATCGATATACCCGAATCCGCCGGCACCCTGCCGACATCGGTCATATCGGCACTGTACCCCGAGATCCAATTCCCATTCTCCAGCCTGAGCTCGGACTGCACCGATATGAGAGCAGAGATCCGCATGACCGCCGACCTGGCCACCGGCGCCATGTCCATGACGGACATCTCCGGGGACGGCCCCGCATTCATCTCCGCGGCGTCGCTGTCCATGTCCATCCCAGGGATCGGGGCAGCATCCACAGAGGATGTCAGGGTCGAATTCGGACTCGCCCAATCCGATGATGGCACGGCTATTCCCGCATCCGTTTCGGTTGGTTCCGTCTCGCTCTCGTACGAGACCGAATACTTCTCGATGGACATCAGTGCGGATGACATCAGAACCGAGTTCGACCTGCTCCAGGGAAAGGACGGGTCCATGACGATCGGAGGAGACCTCGAAGGCGAGACCTTCGGCGTTTCCGTGGGATCGGTCTCGGCGACAATCCACCAGACTACGGCCGAACAGTCGCTATCCTTCGAGTTCGATGCCACCGGCGCAGAGATCGGTGCGAGGATCAGCATCTCCGCCGATCAGACGGCCGCAGACCTCGCCCTGAACATCGACCTACCGTCGGCCTCCGTGAAGTCCGACCTCACCGCCGAGACCGGTTCCATGGGTGGGGAGTTCGCACTCTCCGACATCTCAGCTGACATCAGCGCATCCGCCGGCGATGTGGACCTCGCCGTCTCGCTGGGTTCGGCGACCGGATCCTCCTGGAACGAGGAGGCCGTCATGTCCGCCGTGAGGATCAGCGGAGTGCACGTGCAGACCTCCTCCTCGGAGACGGGCGCCGAGACCCTCATTGAGATCGGATCCCTCATGGCCGAGGGGCGGATATCCATCACGGACGAGTTCCACAGGAACGCATCCTACGAGATCTCCGATCTGAGGGCGGTTTCCGGCTCCGACGGGCAGTCCATCGAGATCGGATCGATGACCGTCTACAACGGGGGAAGCAACTTCGGAGTGACCGAGACCCTCACGGGAATGACCGCCGAGGGCTCCGCCATGACCGACTTCAACGTCGACACCTACCGTGCGGACCTCGAGAGCATCGAAGGCACCATGAGCTACATCGAAGGATCGGATCTCGTGTTCTCCGGCGCATCGGTGGTCTCCGGCGATCTGGTCTACGCCCTCGACCACGGAGGCAACGACATCTCCAACTACCTGACCTTCGCATCGACCGAACTCTACGTGCCGGAAGACGTCAGCGTGACCTTCGAGGACAGCCACGTGGACTTCGTGGAGATAGGGGGCGGGAGCGTGAACGGGACCGCCATCTTCTGCAGCGGAACCGACGACTCGATCATCGCCGATCGCGAGTACTACTTCCCGAGCTGGAGCTACATCGACGCCACCGTGGAGATTGTGGATTCCGAGGTCGTATCCGTGACCATGGTGCCCTGCCAGCACGGACTGGGCTTCGGCGCACAGTACATCATCGAGCCCTACAACCCGTACCTCAGCGGGATGCCGTACGAACTCAACGACGACGGCTCCGCCACCGTCACCGACCTCGGGCATGGGGACAGATACGTCATCGTGAACCAGTCCATGCCGTCCTTCGAGGTCACCATCGGCGGAGTCACATCCACCTACGAGTTCGGTCAGACCATAGCGGTGGAGCCCTCGTCCGAATCGGAGGGGATGACGTTCGCCGGATGGTTCGGCGGATTCTACTACTATCCGGCAGGCACCGAATACCACGTCCACGCCGACGAGACCCTGACCGATGTATGGGTGCCGTCCTACGACTTCGCCCAGGAAGGCTCCGTACTGAAGGTGGACATCGGCTCCGACTCCGTGTTCTATCTGGCCGACGCCTCCTCGCTCACGAACGCGAGGACCGGTCCGACGACGCACCTGACCGTCAGAAACGACATCGGGAGCGTGACCGTCGCGCTGGCGGACATCCCCGCAGGTCCGGTATGGTTCGAGCTGGAGCGCAACGACAGCGTGCCCGACTACATGACCTGGGTGGATGCCCCGCTGTACGCCATGTACGCATCCACGCTGGACGAGGAGGGGTCCCAGACCTACCTGGACGCCTCGATCACCCTGAACGGCGAATGGGATGTGGACGGATACGGCTCCGACGGCTTCGGCTACCCCTTCGACGTAACCGTCTCCGACGGGGTCACATCCTTCACCACAACCGGCGCCGACATGATCTCGTCCTTCACGCTGACCGAGACCGGTACCGAGGACGGGGGCATCGACACCGTGCTGATCGTCGGCATCGCGATAGCGGTCATAGCGGTGATAGCGATAGCCGCCGTCGTGGTCGTACGTCGCAGGAACGCCTGAGTCCGGGGCGGCACCGCCGTCCCTCCGAAACTTCTTGAGAACCGTCCCCCGGCAGGATCCGCCGGGGGATGGGGATGTTTTTCACCTGAGCCTGATGGTCTCGAGGTTCTGCGGGGCCTTGGTCTCGATGCCGTACTTCTTGTAGATCGAGGACGCCAGGTCCGTGCACTTGCGGTCGTCGCCGTGCCCGATGATGATCCTGTCCGGCTTCGGGTCGAGGGACGATATGTAGCGCATGAGCTGCTTCCTGTCCGAGTGTCCGGAGAATCCGTCCACCGTCTCCCTCTGCATCTTGATCTTCAGGGTGATCGGCTTGCCGCGCATGTTGAGGGTGATCTCCGGCCTGCCCCTCTGGATGGTGCGGCCGATGCTCCCCTCGGACTGGTAACCTACGAAGAGCAGCCAGTTCCTCTCGTCGTCCGCCCACTCGCGGAAGTACTCCATGACCGGTCCGCCGGACATCATACCGCTCGTGGCGAGCACGATGCACGGGTCGGGCGAGTGGCAGATCTCCTCTCTCATGTCGGCCGTCTCGACCCTCTTGAAGATGGGGGACAGGAACGGGTTGTTGTTCTGCTGGAATATCTGGGTCCTGAGTTGGCTGTTGAGGTACTCGGGGTACGCGGTGTGGATGGCTGTGGCCTCCCAGATCATACCGTCGAGCCACACGGTCATCTTGGGGATCTTGCCGGTGCGGATGAGCTCCTCGATGACCAGCATGACCTCCTGGGACCTTCCGACGGCGAAGACGGGGATCAGCACCTTGCCGCCGTGCTCGACGGCCTGCTGCAGGTACTGACCTAGCTGCTCGGACGCATCCGCCCTGGAGGGCTGCATGTCGTTGTGGCCTCCGTAGGTGGACTCCATGACCAGGGTCTCGAGCCTGGGGAACCTCGTGTTCGCGGGATTGAACAGCCAGGTCTTCTCGTACTTGGTATCGCCGGAGAAGGCCACGTTGTGCAGGCCCTCGCCGATGTGGAAGTGGGCGATGGCGGAACCGAGGATGTGTCCGGCGTTGTAGAAGGTGAGGCGCACATCCGGAGCGATGTCGGTGACCTCGTTGTACTTGAGCGTGATCGTGTGCAGGATCTCCTGCCTGACGTGCTGCGCCTCGTAGGGGGTCTTCTTGTTCTCCCCGAACCCCAGCTTGATGTTGTCCAACTGGAGCAGCGCCATGAGGTCCCTGGTGGGCGGCGTGCAGTACACGGGCCCCCTGTAACCGTACTTGAACAGCGCCGGAAGGGTGCCGCAGTGGTCCAGATGGGCATGGGTGATGACGACGGCATCGATGTCCGCCAGAGGCTGGGCCTCCGGGATGCCGAAGTATGGCGTGTTGTCCGAGGACGGGTCGAGACCGCAGTCGATGAGGATCTTGCTCTCACGGGTGGTCAGGAGGGACGCGGAGCGTCCGACCTGCCTGAATCCGCCCATGGCGGTGACACGGACCCACTGCTCCCCCTCGAGCTTCGGCCTGGCGATGCGCCTGGCGACCGATGTCAGCATCTCCTGGCGCTCCTCGTGGTTGACCCTCAGGTACCCCCTCACGTCGGAGACGGTCTTGGACGGTATCGGCGGGGCGCGGATGACCTTGACGTTCCATCCGGACTGCTTGCGCAGGTCGGCCAGCAGCTTGCCCTCCTTCCCGACCACCTCTGACGGGTTGATCGCCTCGACCAGGGCCTCCCCGGTCTCCTCAAGGAAGTTGATGTCGAAGATGTCCGCCTTCTCGGGAATCATGGAGCGGATCATCTCCTCGACCTTCGCCGGGTCCTCTAGTCCGGCGGGGTCGGGGCGTATGTCCACCCTGCGGTGTATCGTCTGCGCCACTGTCCTGGCGACCGAGTCGTTGGCGGAGAGCTTCTCGTACTCGTCCGTGTACACGACCACCAGCGGCCCCTCGAACTTGATGTCCTTGATGCTTACGTCCGGGGGCATCGCGCGTCTCACCTCCTCCCTCAGGGAGTCGAAAAGTCTGTCGACATTCATGTGATGACCTGCTTGCTATCTTGATTGAAGAGAGTAGAAAATCGGTTTTGGGAAGGGGTTTGTGATGAATCTCAGTTGGGGAAGTTGAACCCGAGCTCCTCGCAGCGGGAGACGATCCTGTCGCGTGGGATCTCCTCGTAGCCGTCCGGGCCGATGTAGGAGATGAGCATGCCGTCTCCGGTGCAGTTGTCCCTCCTCCTGGCGGAGTTGAGGGCGGTGATGGCAACATCGATGCCCTCCTCCTTGGTCATGCCCTCCTTGAAGTTGGACTCGAGCGCGCCGAGGGCGAAGAGGGAGCCGGATCCGACGGAGCAGTAGTTGTCCTCGATGTATCCTCCGGCGCCGTCGATGCTGAAGATGTGCCCTCCGGTCCTGTCATATCCTCCGACGATGAGTCCGAGATAGAATCCCTGACGGATGACGCTGGCGATGAGGGTGGCGGCCGCGGTGACGGACATGGGTGCTCCCTTCTTCATCGTGTAGATGGAGATCTCGCTCTGCATGTAGCGGACCATGAGCTGGGCGTCCCCGACTACCCCGGCGATGGTCATGCCGATGTTGTCCGAGAGCCTGTAGACCTTCTGGACATGGCTGTGGGCGATGAGGTTGCTCATCGTGGCCCTCTGGTCGGAGGCCAGTATGACTCCGTCCTTCAGCTTGAGCCCTATTGTGGTCGTGCCAGTCTTAAGAGTGTCCTCAGTCATTGGTCAATCTCCTCATCGAGTGATGGAAAAAGGCACCGTCCTCGACCGTGCTGTCAATTGGGAAGGATGGACCTCTATATAACAGTACTTCCGCCCCGATCCGGTCCGCTGGATGGATATAGGGTCCTCCTCATCCAGGGGGCATGAAGGCGGTAACCTACGTCGGAAAGGGCGATTTCCGCATCACCGAGAAGCCGGAACCCTGTATCCAAGACCCGAGGGACGCGATCGTCAGGGTGACCATGGCTGCGATCTGCACCAGCGACCTGCACATACGCGCCGGGGCCGTGCCCAGGGCCGTCCCGGGCATCGCCGTAGGCCACGAGTTCGTCGGCGTCGTGACCGATGTCGGGGAGGATGTGCATGGCATAAGGCCGGGGGACAGGGTCGCGGTGAACTGCGAGACCTATTGTGGGGACTGCTTCTTCTGCAGGCATGGCTGGGTGAACAACTGCACGGACCCCAAGGGCGGATGGGCCCTGGGCTGCAGGATCGACGGGGGACAGGCGGAGTACGCGCGCGTACCCTACGCGGACAACTGCCTCACTCGGATCCCCGACGGCGTCTCCGACGAGAGGGCCCTCCTGACCGGGGACCTCCTCTCCACGGGATATTGGGCGGTTGACATCGGCGGCATCTCGGAGGGCGACGTGGTGGCGATCATAGGCGCTGGACCGACGGGACTGTGCTGCGCCATGATGGCCGCCCTGCGCAACCCTGCGAAGATCGTCCTGATCGACACCGACCCGTTCCGCCTCGTATTCGCGAGGAGGCACGGCATCGGCGACATCCACATCGACCCAGCAACGGAGGACCCGCGCACGGTCATCGAGGGGTTGACGGACGGCCGCGGGGCAGACGTTGTCCTTGAGGTCGCCGGGGGCAGGGACACTCTGCAGACCGCCTGGCGGATCGCGAGACCGAACGCCGTCGTCGTTGTCGTGGCGATGTACGAGGAGACCCAGACACTGCCGCTCCCCGACATGTACGGCAAGAACCTCACCTTCAAGACCGGGGGCGTGGACGGATGCCACTGCGGCGAGATTATGGAACTCATCGCCGCGGGAAGAGTGGACGCGTCCTGCCTGATCACGCACAGGTTCCCATTCAGCAGGGCGATGGAGGCCTACGACCTCTTCTCCGAGCGCGGCGACGGGATCATGAAGGTCGCCCTGGTGATGGATCCGGCCCCAAAAGAATGAACTACGATGCGACGATGGGGCGGCGAGCGGAGAGCGTTCTCATGAGCATGGGAGACAGACGCAACCTGTCCATGGTGATGGACCTGTATGAACTGACTATGTCCAACGGATACTTCATCGAGGGATGCGACGACATCGCCACCTTCGATGTGTACTTCCGCAGGGTCCCGGACGGGGGAGGCTACGCTGTTTTCGCCGGCCTGGAACAGATCGTCGAGTTCATCACGGAGATGCACTTCGACGATGACGACATAGACTACCTCAACTCGCTGGGGATGTTCGACGAGAGGTTCCTCGAGTTCCTGAGGGGCTTCCGCTTCAGGGGAGACGTCTGCGCCTTCGACGAGGGCACCGTCATCTATCCCGGTGAGCCGGTGATCACCGTCACCGCCCCGATGATAGACGCGCAGATGATAGAGACCGCCATCCTCGCGCAGTTCAACCATCAGTCGCTCATCGCCACCAAGACCGCCCGCATCGTCAGGGCGGCCAGGGGCAGGGGCGTCTCCGACTTCGGCGCCCGCAGGGCGCACAACATGGATGCCGCCGTCTACGGAGCCAGGGCCGCCTATATCGGCGGGGCGTCCGGCAGCGCCACCGTCCTCGCCGGCAAGATGTTCGGCATACCCATCACGGGTACCATGGCCCACAGCTGGGTCATGTACCACCGCTCGGAGTACGAGGCCTTCGAGAGCTACGCCAGACTGTACCCGGACGACACCATCCTGCTGATCGACACCTACGATGTGCTCAGATCCGGGACCCCCAACGCCATACGCTGCGCGAAGGAGGTCCTGGAACCCATGGGCAGGAGGCTCAAGGGGGTCCGCCTGGACTCCGGCGACCTCGCCTATCTAACCAAGGAGGTGCGCAGGATGCTCGACGCCGCCGGCCTGGAGGACTGCAGGATCGTCGCGTCCAACAGCCTCGATGAGCATTCCATCAGCTCGATCATAGACCAGGGCGGATGCATCGACGCATTCGGGGTGGGCGAGAGGCTCATCACTTCCAGCAGCGACCCGGTGTTCGGAGGCGTCTACAAGATCGCAGCGCTGGAGCGCGACGGCACCGTCGTGCCGAAAATCAAGGTCTCGGAGACCGTCGAGAAGATCACAAACCCAGGCAGGAAGGCCGTGTACAGGGTGTACGACTCCACCGGCCATGCCACCGCCGACCTGATAACCCACGACTACGAGGAGGTGGACCTCTCCGAACCGTACAGGTGCATCGACACCGTACGTCCCTGGAAGGACGTCGTGCTCACGGATTGCACCGCGAAGCCCCTTCTCAGGAAGGTTGTGTCCAAGGGGGAGCGCGTCGCGCCCTTCGTCCCCCTCGGGGACATCCGCGCCCATGTGAGGAGGCAGCTCTCCGAGGAGATATGGGAGGAGGAGCAGAGGTTCGAGAACCCCCATGTCCACCATATGGACATGAGTCCGTCCTACTACTCCGACAAGATGGAGCTGCTCAGGAAGAGCCAGAGCCCCGGCCAGTGACGGGATGGGGGTCCCTCCCCCTCCTCTATCGCCTTGTTTCCGCCGAAAATCGTCTGATTTCAGACATTTATGGAATAATCTAGCTCATAGCTTAACAAAGAACAGTCCATTGTCGACATCTGCACACCAATTTATAATGGATGGATGCATAATCCACGTTGGACCTTAATAGGGGGAAAAGTTACCTTGGGCTCGAACGAAAAGAGAGGAATCATCGGGGGGAGAGAAGTGCAGATCGAGGATTGGCTTGGAAGCGACAATCAGCTTGGAATAGACATTTGGAACAAGAAGTACTGCCACGACGGGGAGACCTTCGACGAGTGGCTCGACAGGGTCAGCAACGGGGACCAGGACCTCCGCAGGCTGATCGCCGAGAAGAAGTTCCTCTTCGGAGGTAGGATCCTCGCCAACAGGGGCCTCTACAAGGGTGGGCTCAAGGTCACATATTCCAACTGCTACGTGCTCAGTCCGCCCGAGGACTCCATCGAGTCCATCTTCGAGACCGCCGGGAGGCTCGCCCGCACCTTCAGCTACGGCGGAGGATGCGGAATCGACATCTCCAAGCTCGCCCCCAGGGGAGCCAGGATCAACAACACCGCCTCGGAGACCTCCGGTGCTGTGTCCTTCACCGACCTCTTCTCCATGGTCACCGGCCTCATCGGCCAGCACGGTAGGCGCGGCGCGCTGATGCTCACCATGTCGTGCGAGCACCCCGACCTCGAGGAGTTCATGTCCGTCAAGACCGACCTCGAGAGGGTCACCAAGGCCAACATGTCCATCCGCGTGACCGACGAGTTCATGAACTGCGTCAGGGACAGGAGGAAGTTCATCCAGTGGTTCGACCGCCCCGAGAGCAACCAGCACATCGAGAAGGAGCTCGACGCCAACGCGTTCTTCGAGAGGCTATGCTACAACAACTGGGACTACGGAGAGCCCGGATGCCTGTTCTGGGACAGGATCTCTTCCTGGAACCTCCTCTCCGAGTTCCCCGACTACTCCTACGCCGGAACCAACCCCTGCGCCGAGGAGCCGCTCCCGGCCGGAGGCAGCTGCCTCCTCGGAAGCATGAACCTGGCCGCCTTCGTAAGAGACGGGAAGTTCCAGTCCGAGGACTTCATCGAGTCGGTCCGCATCTGCGTCCGCGCCCTGAACGACGTGCTGGAGGAGGGGCTCCCGCTGCACCCCCTGCAGGAGCAGAAGGAGTCCGTCAGCAACTGGAGGCAGATCGGGCTGGGCATCATGGGACTCGCCGACATGCTGATCATGCTCGGCTACACCTACGGATCCCCCGAGGCCGTCGACTTCTGCGACAAGCTCGGAAGGCTCATGATGGACACCGCCCTCAACGAGTCCGCCGTCCTGGCCAGGGACAAGGGCATGTTCGCCAAGTGCGTCCCCGAGCAGATCCTCGAATCTCCCTTCTTCAAGGAGAACGCCTCCGACGAGACCCGCGCCCTGGTCGCCGAGTACGGACTCAGGAACTCCCAGCTCCTCACCATCGCCCCCACCGGGACGCTCTCGACCATGCTGGGCATCTCCGGCGGCATCGAGCCGATCTTCGCCATCTCGTACGAGAGGAGGACCACCTCCCTCTCGGACCACGACGAGTACTACAAGGTCTACACCCCCATCGTGCAGTCCTACATGGACAGGCACCCCGACGTGACGACCGAGGAGCAGCTCCCCGGATACTTCGTCACCGCCCAGAACCTTGACTACAAGAACAGGATCGGGATGCAGGCCACCTGGCAGAAGCACATCGACGCGTCGATCAGCTCCACCGTCAATCTCCCCGAGGACTTCCCCGAGAAGGACGTCTACAACATCTACATGCTCGCATGGGAGTCCGGATGCAAGGGTGTCACCGTCTTCCGCGACGGCTGCAAGCGCCTCGGCATCCTCTCAACCAAGGACAAGGCCCCCGAACCTGCGCCCGCACCCGCCGTCAAGGAGGAGAAGCGCGGGGCCGTCGAGGAGGTCAGCAACAACGTCGTCGGCAAGAAGAGGAAGCTGATGACCGGATGCGGCAGCCTGCACTGCACCGCGTTCTTCGACCCCGACACCGGCGAGCTCAAGGAGGCCTACCTCAACAAGGGATCCACCGGCGGATGCAACAACTTCATGGTCGGACTGTCCAGAATGATCTCCCTGGCCGCCAGGTCCGGATGCAGCATCGACAAGATCGTCGACCAGCTCAAGTCCTGCGGCTCCTGCCCATCCTACGTGGTCAGGACCCACACCAAGAGGGACACCTCCCTCGGATCCTGCTGCCCCATGGCCGTCGGCTGGGCGCTGATGGACATGTACAACGAGATGCAGACCCAGATCCGCGGGATCCCCGAGGAGGCACCGGAGGAGACACCCGTCAGGGAGATCAAGAACCCCTGCCCCAAGTGCGGGGCGGAGCTCGAGTTCCAGGGCGGCTGCAACGTCTGCAAGTCCTGCGGATGGACCAAGTGCGAGTGAATCTCATGGGAGGGGCAACACCCCTCCCGACAAACCTCTCCGAAGGCTTTTTCAATACGTCCCGATACGGCGTGTCGAGACGAGTAGCCAGTAAGACCCGTGCGACATACACGCATCTTTAGACAGACCCGCGTGCCTCAACTTTCAACCATGCCGGGCCGGCGTCAGGACTTCGTGCCTGCTCGTCTCACCCTTATCCACGATCCGAACTTGATCGCACCATGTTCCAGGCAACGACGTTGGCGGAGAACTTGTACTTGACCGCACCGCCCCTGCTGACCTTCGAGACGTATCTGTCGGCCATGGAGGCTGCGGCGGCCTCGTCGGCCCCGTGAAGGACGGAATCGCGGACGATCGCCGTCCTGAAGACCTCGTCGGGACACTCCACTGTGGACTGGAAGCGACGCGTCTCCATGTTCCTGCCCTTCTCCGACAGCCAGACGGCGAACGGGCGCGGGTCAGGGAACTCCGGCATCGACAGGAAGCCCGCATCGACGCCGAGACTCTGGAGGAATCCCTTCCGGAGCCTGCGGTAGTCGAACTCTAGCGGGAAGACCACGGCGCATCCCCTTTTGGAGACTGTCTCGATCCTGCGTATGGCCTCCATGTTGAAGCACAGGTACGACGGCGACATGACACATGAGTCGTACCTCCCCCTGGCGGGGACGTAGGAGCGCCAGTCCTGCTGAAAGAGCTCGGTGCGACATCCCCCGGCGCAGCGCTGACCGGTTATGTCGAGGGAGTCCCTGCTGCTGTCCATGCAGACCAGCACACGGACCGCCCTGCTCATCGGAACGGCGAATCCGCCGCGACCGCAGGCGACGTTCATGGAGCAGTCGTCCTCTTTCAGGAATCCCTCCTTCAGGAGCCACTCCACCGCATCGGAGGCGGCCCTGCCGTACTCCCAGTCGATACCCGCGTCGCTCTCCCCGGTCATCCTGCCTATATAGCATCCAAGCCAGAAATAGGCTCGCACCGACCCCGGCAGAAACCCCAGAGATGAGCCTGCAGGCCTGCGAATCGAAGCCCGTCGTCTCCACAAGCCACTCGACCGCCATGACCGCTACGAGCACCACGCCCAGGGCCGCGATGCGCCTGTCCGCCAGCCTGTTGCCGATGGGCAGACATGCGGCGAAACCGATCGTGAGACCTATGAGGATCCCGGTGTCCCTCGCGCAGACGGGCATCTGGGAGCCGTTCAGGATCAGGCTCCTGGCCTCCTCCTGATGACAGACGAGATCCCCCAGCAGATACGCCAGACTGGCCGGGCCTCCGCCCTCCCAGCCTCCGTCTATGAATCCGGGGGACCCGTCAAGCCCCCTGAAGAGACCGTAGGGGGATAGGAGGGGCGACAGGAACATCAGGGCGAGTACCACCCCAGATGCGATGCATCCCGCCACCAACAGTCTGGTCCTGCCGTCCATACCCTCGCATCCCCTCCCCTGGGTTAACACCTTCGGAGCTGGACCCCGATGCAGAACCAGAACACGACCAGGGCGATCGGACACGAGAGACAGAACCTCCACACCATCCCCCTGATGCCATCGCCGTCCCCCAGGCTCGACGTGAGCACGGCGATGATCGCGCAGAGCTCTACGAGATACACGGCCAGCACCACCTCCGTGCCCTCAAGGCCGGCGTATCCGGATATCTCGCTTAGCGGCCCGAGCATCGATGTGCTCATCCCGAGGACCATCGGGGCGAACAGCATCGCCGTGCCCACCATCATGTCGGTCATCCCCTTGAGCTTCAGGCCCAGCTCGTTCCTGATGTTGGACGTGTTCTGGTACTGCCTCCCCACGGCGATGGCCAACCTCCCCGCGTCCTCGGTGTCCTTCTCGGAGCAGTGCTGGATGTCGCAGAGGGTCCTGGAGACCTCGGGCGATACCGGTCCCACCGATCTCCTGATCGCACCGCGGACATCTCCCCTGCACAGGTCGAGTTCCCTGCTGAGCGCAGTGCCCACATCCCTGCACTCGACCCTGGACGACACAGCCTCCACGGCCACGGTCTCGAAGTTGTCTCCTCCCAGCAGGGAGTTGCCAAGCTCGAAGACGCAGTCCCTCAGCCCCTTCTCGGACCTGGCCCTGGCCTGGTCCGCCCTGCGGCCGTCGAACATCATTATCAGACAGGCCACCGCGGACGGGGCGATCGAGAGAATCAGGGCCTCCACGGCCCCCGTGCGCAGGGACATCATCGCCAGATAGAGCGGGATTGCTGTGAGGAGTGGTAGTGCGCACACCGCGTCGCGGGGACTCCCCGAACGCTCCAGGAACGGGTTCGATTGGCGCAGCCAGTACGCCAGGCAGAGAATCGCCGCCGGGATCAGGACCAGAGTCGCCATGAGCATCGTGCCGCTGTCCACCGGCATCTCAGCGAACATCCCGCCGAGGCCCATGATCGGCAGTATGGACATCAGGATCATAGGTGCCATTATCCCCAGGCCGAAGACCGCCATGCACGGCGTGGAGAGGCCTGCGGCGTACTTCTCCCCAATGATGCGCACGGCGTCCAGGGCCACATCGGAAGCCTCCTTGAGGATCCTGAGCCTCTCCTGCGGTTCGGCCGCCTCGGATGCGGAGATGCACAGCAGCATCGCCTGCCTGTAGCCCGAAGCGGACTCCGGCAGAACGGAAAGCGATTCGGATAGCGCCTGAGAGATTCCGACGGAGCCCTTGGTGTCCGTGAGCCTCACGGCTCCGGAGAACAGCTCAGCGGAGAGTCTCGGCCCCTCCTCGGACACCGCCCTGGCCGCCGTATCCAGGGATCCCCCCGACTCTATGACGGAGGTCATCAGCCCGACGACCGTCGGGCCCTCGTTGGTCAGCCTCCTCGGATCGGTCATCCCTACCGGTCCTCCCCTTCAGCACGGCCAGGGCTTCCTCCGCGGAAGCCGACTGGGGCATTCCGGCGAGGATCTCGTTCGACGCCAGGACCCATTCCGGTCCCAGGAACCCCTCGTCCTCGGTGCCGAGGGACGCCAGATACGAGCGCATCATCGACCTCGCCCTGATCTCCTTCACGACGTCCCTGCGGCCCAATTGAAGGGAGGACAGGGCCCTCTCTGCGAACGGCGATGCGAGAAGCCCGTCCACCCCTGAGACATCCAGGAATTCTCCCGGGGATGTACCGGTGGCCACCAGCTCGTTAACCCTGCGGATGAGGTTCCCCGTGCGCCTGTCCCTCACCGTCCCGAGGGTCACCAGTATGTCCGTGGCGCCGAACGCCTCGGGTGGGATGCCCATGTCGAAGACCATCCTCTGGTAGACGGATGCGGCGGAGTCGCCGTGCACCGTGCCCATGATCGCGCTCCCGGCGCGGCCCGCGCGCATGCTCTGATAGAGCGTCCTGGCCTCCTCCCCGCGGACCTCCCCCATGACTATCGCCGACTCCCCCAGCCTCAGGGACACGCGCAACGCCTCGTCGGAGCGGGATGAGACGGACCCCTGGATGCGGTCGTCCACCAGCATGGTCTGCACCTTGTAGCCCATCCTCCTCATGTGGTCTCCAGGCAGCTCCAGGGTGTCCTCGATGGTGAGTATCCTCTGGCTCAGCGGGAACTCGAACATCAGGGCGCTGAGGAGGGCGCTCTTGCCTGCCCCGCGCGCCCCGCATATCAGGACGGTCGCCCTGCTGTTGACTATGAACGAGAGGATGCCGGCTGCCCTCGGGCTGACGGTGCCGTTGGCGATCAAACGGGAAAGGGTCCACGGGCGTACGGAGTGCTTCCTGATGGCAATCGCGTTCCCCCTGGGGCTGAGCGGGTAGCCCACCACGGTCGCCCTCGCGTCGAACCCGCGCATATCCGTCTCAAGGACGGGGCAGGACCTGCAGAAGCGAAGGCCACTGTCCCTCTTCAGGATGTTCAGGAGGTTGGATACCTCGCGCTCCTCCGCCATCAGATTGGTGGAGCATCTGATGTGGGAGTTCAGACCGTTGATCCCGTTCACCGTGACGTGGATGCGGTTCATGCTGCAAGGTGCGTCCACATAGATGTCCTCGATGTGGCGGTCGGCCAGCAGGACCTCGAATATCCCCGCGCCGACGGAATGGCGGTACGCAATGGCGCAGACGTCCCTCATGACCGACTCCACGTCCCCGCCCCCGCACGCCCTCTCCAGGTCGTCCCACCTATCTGTCAGGACCGAGCGGGTCATGCCCATGACCGTGTCGCGGTCCAGACTCCCACCGCCGTCCCTGTACACGTCGCGGATCCCGTCGATGACGTCCATCACCACCGCGTTTAGCGGATCGGGGTACGCGTACTCCCTCGGTGTGACGGAGTACACGGTCTCACCGCCCTCTGACAGCCCGATGAGGACGGAGCCCATGTCTGTCATGTACGACGCGATCGGGCGGAGCTCGGGGACCGATGCTATCCAGCAGTCCGTGTATGACGGTTTGGTGCGAACGTTCTCCCCCATGAGCACCGTGAAGGCCTCGGAGAACGCCGAGGGGCTGCCCCCTGCCCTCTGGAGCGCGGACGGAGGTCTCCCGGGCGGGTTTTGTCCCCCGCCCTTGGTCCCTGGGATGACGAAATCGTCCTCCGGCGACGGGCGGATGATGGTCGCGAACGGCGGCAGGCGCAGTTTCATGGCAGACCACCAGTCATCTTGGAGAGGATCTCCGCCATGCCCTCGTCCAGCTGCGCGAGGGCGCGAACGGTGGATTCCACACACTCCCTGCACCCGTCCCTCTCCGGGACCTGCGACAGAGCCTCCTCCGCCAGACCGTCCGTCATGCCCTCCGGGAAGCGCTCCCACGCGCGGGAGAGGATCCCATGCCTAGACACCGGACATGCCCTGCAGCGCCCCTTGGGAGGCTCCTGGGGCATCGACCAACGCCTAAGCGAAGCCGCCTCCCTGACGGCCATGCCCGCCCTGCCGGATATCTCGGTGTCCCTCCCGGTGCGGAGGATCAGCCTGTCCGCGCCGCCTACGGCGCTCATCCTCTCCACCATGCATCCAAGGCACTCCCTGGACCCGGGGACGGGTGCGTACCCGCATCCCCTGCAGTCAATCGTCAGGAGGTCGTCGCAGACCTCTGCCGGAGGGGGCTCCTCCGAATGCCCGAACAGCCTGTCCAATCCGAATTTGGATTCCATGGGGCGCGGTTCCTCGTCCAAGATTATAATCGGAGACCGTCAGTGCAAGTATTAATGCACGTTCTTAGATAAGTTGAACAATATGACGAACCCTCTGCGATACAAATCGGCAGCCCTCTCGGACCGTCAGAGGATACGAGACGACGGCCAGCGCCACAACAACCATTATATCGGCGGGGGATTGGGTGGCGTGGAGATACTTTCGCCGGCAGGCAACCCGGAAGGACTGGCAGCAGCGATTAAGGGCGGATGCGACGCCGTTTATCTGGCGGGCAAGAGCTTCGGCGCCCGTGCGTTCGCGGGGAATTTCACCGATCGCGAGCTCGAGGGGGCAATAGGCTACGCCCACGACCGCCACGTCAAGGTGCATGTCGCCGTTAACACGTCGATACTGAACAGGGAGATGGACGAGGCCGTCTCGTTCGTCAGGTTCCTGAGGGACATAGACGCGGACGCGGTGCTCGTACAGGACCTCGGACTCCTGAGGGCCGTCTCCGAGATAGACATCCCGAAGCACGCCTCCACGCAGATGCAGATCCATTCCCTCAGGGGGCTGGAGTGGTGCGCAGAGCAGGGGCTCGACCGCGCCGTCCTCGCCAGGGAGCTCACGCTGGAGGAGCTCGCCGGCATCGTCCCCGACTCCCCGATTGAGACGGAGGTGTTCATCCAGGGGGCGCTCTGCTACTGCATGTCTGGCGGATGCCTCATGTCCAGCTTCATGGGCGGCAGGAGCGGCAACCGCGGATCCTGCGCGCAGCCGTGCCGGAAGAGATACGAGACAAAGGGATCTTCCGGATACCTGCTGAGTTGCGCCGACCTGTTCGGGGCCGACCGCATAGAGGCCCTGAGGGACATCGGCGTCGATTCTCTGAAGATCGAGGGGAGGATGCGCTCACCGGCGTACGCCTACCTCTCCGCCAAGGTCTACTCGCTCGCTGAGGACGGGGACCGCGGGGAGGAGTACGAGGAGGCCCTCGGACTCCTGCGCACCGTGTTCAACCGCGGGACGTCCACAGGATACCTGGACGGCGTCGTGTCGCCCGTCCAGCCGCTCTACCCGGACAATCGCGGGTTCCGCCTAGGGACCGCGGAGATCAGAGCCCAGCGCCTCACGCCCGTGGACTTCAGGGACCCCATCGGCAGGAAGGACGGCATATCGATATTCAGAGGGGACGAGAAGGTCGGCGGGTTCAAGGTCGGAACCCTCGACCCCATCACCGTGCCGTTCAAGATCCCCGACGGAACCTACGACATCTACCGCACCTATGACCCTCGCATAGACGAGGTCAAGAACCTCATCGGCGGAGCCCCCAGGCTCAACGGGAGCACCCAGAGGCCGAAGGTTGAGGGCACCGTCCCCGCCAGGAACCCGCACAGGGACTCCGTCCCGGACAGGTCGTTCTACGTCAGCGGGATGAAGGTGCTGGACGCGGTCCTGCCATACGCCGACAGGATCTACTTCGAATGGGGCCCGCACCTGACCGAGGCCCGCGAAGCGTGCGAGGCCGCCGGCAGGGAGTTCGTCACCATCCTGCCGAGGTTCGACAGCAGGGACGAGTGCAAGGCGGAGGGATCCGTCATGATCGCGAACCCGTCGCAGTTCGCGTCCGCCAAGGGGTCCAGGATATACACGGCGGCATCCATGAACGCCTTCAACTCGCTGTTCCCCGGCGACGTCTACCAGGCCACGCTTTCAGTGGAGCTCTCCAGGAACGAGGTGTCCGACCTCGTGGCGCGCTACCCCGCCAGGACGGAGGTCATGGCCTTCGGAAGGACGGAGCTCATGTACACCCGCGATCCGGGGATCGAGACGGGGGCCATCACTGACGACATGGGCGCGTCGTTCCCGGTGTACCGCGACTCCCGCGGGTTCGCCCGCGTCCTGAACTCCGTGGACCTGTTCCTCCTCGACGACATCTCGGAGCTCGGCAGGTCCGGTGTGTCCTCCGTGGGCATCGATGTGAGGAAGAGGCCTCCGGCTCTCGCGAAGGCCGTGGCGAGGTACTCCAGGGACCAGGACCCCAAGCTAAGGGAGAAGATCCTGGAGATGTGCGGCGGGACTTTCACCCAAGGCCTCTACAAGAGGGGCCTGCGCCAGGAATGACGATGGTGCAGTACTGACGCAGCGGCTCAGGGTTATATGTCCGGTCCGACGCACATGTGACCATGTATGCGGACGACAGGGGCGACATGGGATTCCTGGAGTCGATGATAGCCGCGATGGCCGTCATCCTCGTGCTGACGGCATTCCTCGGACTGGCGGTCGGCGCGGCAGGTATCACGTCGGACCCCACCGAGGGGCTTGATCCCGACAGAATCACGGGAGAGATCGTCGACGGGGAGTTTATCCCCGCGTTTCAGGATTATATCGAGAGGTATCTGGGGTCCAGGGGCCTTTCCGGCGCCTCCGTCACAGTGACCGTGCCCGGGGGGTTCTGCGAGGCGACGGGGCCCTTCGTGATCGGGTCCACCGACGGCTCGCCGTGGTCGAGGTCGGTCACGTCCGTGATAGGGTGCGACGGCGGCAGGGAGGTGCTCGCGGTGTTCGAGGTGGTCCTGTGCGCACGAGCGACCGCGGATTCGTCGCCATGGTCGACGCCATGCTGTTCATCTTCGTCATAATGATCGCGGCCTCCGTGGTCACCCAGGTCGCGGACACCGGTGCGGATGACGACAGGGACGCCTACGGGTTCCTGGAGGACGTGATGTCCTCCAAGGTCCGCATGTCGGACATGTCGGAGGGGGACGACACGCTGGTCCGCCTGTCCGACATGGCGGCTCTGTCCCTGGTCACGGGAAAGGGCGAGGCGCTGGAATATCTCGAGGAGTCTCTGGATGCTTTCTGCAAGGGGAGACCGTATCTGCTGGATCTGTCGTTCTCGGCACCATCCGGTGACGTCCTGGGGACGAGCATCGGGGACGGTTACGGAACACCGGACATCTCGGCGGGACTGACGGTCCCGGTCACCACAGGAGGTAGCCTCACGGTACAACTGGGCCTGTGCTCACGATCCGAACTTCGACGTGCGGTTTGCCAGGTCCATGCAGATCGGGATGATGTCTGTCGCCCTGATCCTCCCGACCATGCCCCTGGAGCATCCGGTCTCGCTGAACTCCCCGGCATCGTCCCAGATCATGCCCTGGGTGTAGAACGCTATGGGCACCGGATCGCCACTATGGTCCTGGAGCGAGCACGGGGTGCAGTGGTCGCAGGTAATCACGACGACCAGGTCCTCAGGCATCCTGGAACGGAAGAATCCCACCGCCGCGTCTATACGCTTGATGACCTCGCTCTTCGCCTTGGCGTCGCCGTCATGCCCCGCCACGTCCGGGGCCTTGATGTTCATCAGGACGAAATCGTACTCCTCGAGAGCTTCGAGGACTCCCTCCATCTTCATGATGAGATCAGAGTCCATGCCCCCGTCGCAGACTGGCGGGAGCGGATAGACGTCCAGTCCGCAGACCTTGCATATGCCCTTGACGAGACCGACACCGGCAACGCAGGTTGCGCTGATGCCGTACTTCTCCTGGAACGACTCGATGTCGGGATATCCGCCAGCCCCACGGGGGACCAGAATGTTGGCCGGAGGGAGGCCGGCGGCGGACCTCTTCCTGTTGACGGTGTGAGACCTTAGCCTCTCGTAGGCCTCGTCCAGGAATCCGTTGACGACGTCCGCGGTGAGTTGCGCCTCCTCGGTGAGCGGCTCACACCTGAGCAGATGGGAGTCCTCCCCCGGATCGCAGTCCGTGACATCGGGCGAAAGCCCGTCCCCCCTCAGGACGAGCACCGCCCTGTGCTCCGTTCCGGCGTGGACCGAGCACTCGATCCCGTCTATCTCTATGCCGTCCAGCGCCTCGGCGAGCTGTTCCGTCTCAGGCTCCCTTATCCTGCCTGCCCTGCGGTCCAGGATCTCCATGTCGCTGTTGACGGTGGCGAAGTTACATCTGAACGCCACATCGCCGGGCTGTATGTCCACACCCGCCCCGATGGCCTCGAAAGGACCCCTGCCGGTGTACACGGCCCGGGCGTCATACCCCAGGATGGAGAGATGGGCGGTGTCGCTGCCGGCGCGCACCCCGGGCGATATGGGATCGCAGAGCCCGGCGATCCCGTGCTCGACGAACCAGTCCAGGTTCGGCGTCCTGACGTGCTGCAACGGGGTGAGACCCCTGAGTTCGGGACAGGCGCGGTCACCGGCACCGTCGAGGACCATCAGAAGGATCCTCTTCTTGGACTCGGACATGCACGCGGAATCGCCTACCACGATAATTATGCTACGCGTTGGTTTAAGGCGGATGCGGACATGACGGCTTCATGTTCGCCGAATCCGTCGGGGCCAGGATATGCTACGAGACCTCCGGTGACGGGGAGCCCGTCATCCTACTGGCCGGGTTCGGAGCCGCCGGTTCCTACTGGAGGAGGATACCTCCTCTGCTCGATGGGTGCCTCTGCGTGACGATGGACAATCGCGGGGTGGGCGACACCGTGTACGACGGACCCTTCTCGATGGCCGACATGGCGGACGACGCCGTCGCCGTCATGGACGAACTCGGGATCGGGAAGGCGCATGTGGTGGGTTGGTCCATGGGATCCCACATAGCGAGAAAGCTCGCCTGCAGGCATCCCGACAGGGTCGCCGACCTGACCCTCGTGGGGACCTATCTCCAGAGACCGGCCAGATCGGATTACGTCCTGAGGGGGATGATCGGCATGGTCCTGGACGGGAGGGCCCCTATGGAGTGCCTGTTCAGGTCGATAAACGCGTTCTGCCTGACCGAGTCCACGTTCAGGAGGTTCGAGGCCGAGGGGAGGGACGCACCGTTGCCGCGTGAGCCCCTGGACCCGCACGGTCTCCTCCTGCAGCTGGACGCCATCGGCGACAACGATTCCGGCGAGCCGGACCTCGGAATAACCGCACCGACACTGCTCATCCACGGCGACGAGGACATCATGGTCCCCTGCGAGCAGGGGATCAAGGTGGCGGATCGCATCCCCGACAGCAGGATGATCATCCTGGAGGGACAGGGCCATGGCATACCGTTCGACGCGTACGCGGACGAGCTGCTCGGCTTCTTCTCGGAGCACCCGATCGCTGGACGACGACGTCCTTGCGGGCCGCCTCTATCTTGGAGGCTATGTCCGCCTTGATGACGCGAGTGCACGGCCACTCGTCATCCATGTAGGATATGAGGGACATGATGTCCGCGTCAGGATTCGTGAGCGCGAGATACACGCGGCTCATGAACATCGAGACCGCGTAGGGGAAGTCGTCGCAGATCTGAGGACGGTCCTTCCAGATGGTGCACCTGTTGTCCTTCCCTAGGAACGCGCACGGATCGGTCTTCCTGAACAGGAACCTTCCGTCCGGCATGCGTACCAGGTACTCGGTCATGAAGACGGGAAGGGGGATGCCCGCGGCCGTGGAGACGCGGTCGATCTCCTCCGGCCTCACGACTATGTGGGGCTGGTGGCAGCACCTCCCGCACATCTCGCAGGGGAAGTCCCCCTTGTAGGACATGCAGATGTCGTAGGCGATGTCGAGGTTGTGCTCCATCTCGGGGCTTATGCTTCCGAGACCCTCGAGTATGTACTTCCCGCGGTAGACTGCCATCACATCGCTCCCACGAAGGACGCGAAGCCGATGAGGAATCCGAGGACCCCGAGGATCATACCGACACCTGAGATGGCGAGGCACAGCTGGGTCTTGTCGGTCTCGACTAGTCTGGCGACGCCCATGGAGTATCCTCCCAGGATGAGGGCGATGGCTCCGACGGCCAGTGCCACGAGCTCGGTTCCGCTCATGAACGCGCACACCGCGGCGATGAGTCCCAGGACGATCGTCGCGCCTGCGAAATGCACTGGATTGCGCTTCTTCTCCGGTATGTAAGGGACGTCGACCCTCCAGTCGCACTCCTCGCAGAAGAGGACCTCATCCGGATTCTCGTGACCACAACGGGGGCACTTCATAAACGGCCGATTGGGCCCGACAACATATAGGCTTCGATGACCGGGGAAGCATCGCCTGCGTCTCAGGAGGACCTCGGAACGGCGGCGGACCGCCCCGAACCGCGTCTTCTCCTCCACGACACCAGCCGACACGACCTCCACGTCCCCGAACGCTGAGACCAGCTCCTCGGGGGTGCGGTGAATGTACCTGATGTCGGACCCCTCCCTGGATTCCGATCTCAGGTCCCCCGGGGCGAAGTCCCTGACGAAGGCGTATCCGCCCGGGCGCAGGACCCTCGCGATCTCCCCCGCAGCCGTACGGAGAGCCTCGTCGGTCAGGTGCTCGAGCACATGGACAGCCGTCACATAGTCGAAGGAACCGTCATCGAACGGCAGTGCCAGCACATCGCCGGAGACGAACTCCGCCGCCCCGCCGAACCTCTCCCTGCACATGGACACGGCCTCATCCGAGAAGTCGAGGCCGACCGCCCTGTAGCCCATGTCGATCAGCGTGGACACGCTCTTGCCGCTCCCGCACCCCAGGTCGAGGGCGTCGCCCCCGCCTCCCAGCGGGTCCGGCATCCTGCAGTTGCCCCTCCACGCCCGGCCGTTGGAGCGGTAGAACGAGTCCCAGACGTCCTGCTGTCCCATGCACCCTCCATCGCGATAGTATCTTTTTAGTAGTGTCTGCGCATCGAGCCCGTATAATCCCAGAGGGCGAACATGTACTGGAACCCCAGAATCGAATGCATGCCCGTGGAGGAGCTCAAGAAGCTTCAGTACCGCGAGCTCAAACAGCTGGTATACAACCTCTATTCCTTCAACAAGTTCTACCACGACCGCATGGTCGAGAACAAGGTCCACCCCGACGACATCACCTGTCTGGCGGACATCCGCAAGCTCCCGTTCATGTACAAGCAGGACCTGCGCGACAACTACCCGGACAAGCTCTTCACCGTCCCGAAGAACGAGATCGTGAGGTACCACGTCTCCTCAGGGACCACCGGGAAGCCCACGCTGGTCGGATACACCCAGAACGACCTGGACTACTGGACCGAGGCCCTCGCCCGCTCCATGACCTCCGTCGGCATCGGACCTGGGGACGTCCTCCAGGTCTCCTACGGCTACGGCCTGTTCACCGGCGGTCTCGGCGCCCACTACGGCGGCGAGAAGGTCGGGGCGACCGTCCTGCCCTCCAGCACCGGTAACACCCAGAGGCAGGTAGAGCTCATCCAGGACCTCGGCGTCACCGCCATCGCGTGCACCCCGTCCTACCTGATCCACCTCAACGACGTCGCCAACTCCATGGGCGTCAGCATCAAGAACGACACCAAGCTCCGCAAGGGACTGCTCGGAGCCGAGCCCTGGTCCGAGAGCATGCGCAAGTTCATCCATGACGAGATGGGCATCGAGGCCTACGACATCTACGGCACCTCCGAGCAGGCCGGACCCATGTTCACCGAGTGCACCGAGAGGAACGGGATCCACGTCGCCGGCGACATCATGCTCGTCGAGATCGTCGACCCCGACTCCGGGGAACCCGTCGAGAACGGCGACAAGGGAGAGATGGTCGTCACCATGCTCCAGAAGGAGGCCATGCCCATGATCCGCTACAGGATCCGCGACATCTCCTACCTCATGGAGGACGAGTGCGCCTGCGGACGCACGTCCCCCCGCATCGGGAGGATCTCCGGAAGGTCCGACGACATGCTCATCGTCCGCGGAATCAACGTGTTCCCGTCCCAGATCGAGTACACGCTCATGCGCATCCCCGAGGTCGGTCAGCAGTACATGATCTACGTCTCCAGAGAGGGTGCCCTGGACGAGATGACCGTCCAGGTCGAGATCCGTCCGGAGGCCTTCAGCGACAACATGGCCCAGATGGCCCAGCTCAGGGCGAAGATCGAGGCCGAGCTGAAGAAGTACCTGAACATCTATGCCAAGGTGGAACTCAAGGCTCCCGGCGAGCTGCCGAGGTTCGAGGGCAAGGCCAAGAGGGTCGTCGACACAAGGGTGATTTGAATGGATGAGAGCAAGATCATTACCCAGCTTTCGATTTTCGTGAACAACGAGCCTGGCCGTCTGGCCAACGTCTGCAAGATAATCAAGTCCGTGGGCATCAGGGTGAGGGCGTTCAACCTCGCGGAATCCGCCGAGTTCGGCATCCTGAGGGCCATCGTCGAGAACCCCGACGACTCCTTCGAGAAGCTGAGGGAGAAGGGCATCATCATCCGCAAGACGGACATCATCGCCATCGCGGTCACCGACGCGGCGGACTCCTTCTTCGAGGCCGCCGACGTACTCGGCAACGCCGGCGTCAACATCGAGTACGGCTACTTCTACACCGGAGTGAGCGACAGCGTGCTCTTCGTTCGCGTCGACGACACCGAGAAGGCCGTCGACATCCTCGAGAAGGCGGGCATCAGACTCCTCGACGACGCGGAGATCTGAACATGGGCAACCTGAACGTGGCCGTCATCGGCGCCAAGGGCCTCGCCGGCGAGGTCGGAAAGAAGGGAACCGTCACCGACATGACCTTCTACGACTACAAGTCCGGGACCGACTCCTTCACCCTGATCGAGCCCTCCAAGTACCCCGAGAAGCTCTCGTCCCTGTTCTACTCGGTGGCGATGTCCGAGTTCGCCATCCTCGTCGTGGACAGCATCGACTCCTTCCTGGGCGAGACCATCGTCATGACGGACAGCCTCGGCATCGACAAGGGATGGATCGTCCTCCGCAACTACATCCAGCCGGAGCAGCTCAAGCCCCTGCTGGCGGGCACCTGCCTGGAGAACTACGAGTTCAGGGACGAGGACCCCATCAAGCTGCGCGAGGAGCTCATCGCCATGGCGAAGGCGGACGGCAGGCAGCCCAGCGACGGGACCTGCGGCTCGTGCCCCGTGGACAGCCACTTCAACGTTCGCGGCGTCGGCACCGTGGTCCTCGGATCCGTCATCGACGGATGGTTCAGGAAGCACGACAAGATGACCGTGTTCCCGATCAGGCGCGAAGTCACCCTCAAGTCCATCCAGAAGCACGACCTCGACGCGGACTTCGGTGTCAAGGGCGACCACGTCGGACTAGCCCTCCGTGGCATCGAGTCCGACGAGCTCGACAGGGGATTCGTCGTCACTACCGACCCGTCCGTGAAGATGTCTAGGAAGATCGAGGGCAAGATCTCCCTCGTCAAGTACTGGCCCAGCCCCCTGAAGGAGGGCATGGTGCTCCACATCGGCCACTGGATGCAGATGGTCCCCTGCAGGGTGGCCTCCGTCGACGGCGACGGCGACTTCAGGTCCGCCTCCGTCGTCCTCGAGCTCGAGTCGGACATCATCCACAGGCCCGGTGACAAGGCCACAATCATGTACCTCGAGGGCGGGAAGCTCCGCGTCGCGGGCTCCGCCACCCTCGAGTGAAAAACACTTCCTCCCCTCCTGGGGAGTATTTCCTTTCTCATCGCACTCCTTATATACGGGCATGCATAACTGCGACCAACCGTGCTAGATGATAGCACATAGCAGAGGGTACGGAAATGGCGTTCTGGAACGAGAGGATCGAGACTATGCCGCGCGAGGAACTGGAGAAGCTCCAGCTCAGCCTGCTCAAGGCCAAGGTGCGCGAGATGTATGACAAGTCCCCGTTCTTCCACGACAGGATGCGCGAGGCCGGCGTACTCCCCGAGGACATCGACAGCTTCGAGGCCTTCCGCAAGGTCCCGTTCATGCGCAAGTCCGACCTGAGGGACAACTACCCGGACAAGCTGTTCACCGTCCCCTACGACGACATCACCAGGATCCACGTCTCGTCTGGCACCACCGGCAGACCGACCGTCGTCGGATACACACAGAAGGACCTGGACAACTGGACCGAGTCCCTAGCCAGGGGCATGACCTCCTTCGGCATGACCAAGAAGGACATGCTCCAGAACTTCCACGGATACGGCCTCTTCACCGGAGGGCTCGGGGTCCACTACGGTGCGGAGAGGATCGGCGCCACCGTCCTGCCCATAAGCACCGGGAACACCGAGAGGCAGATCCAGCTCATGCAGGACCTCCCCGTGACCGCCTGGGCCGGGACGCCCTCCTACATGTTCCACATCGCCGACGTCTGCGACAAGATCGGCGTCGACATCCGCAGGGACACCAAGGTCAAGCTGGCCATCGCCGGCGGCGAGCCCTGGTCCGAGAGCATGAGGAGGAAGCTCCAGGACAGGACCGGCGTCCGCGTCCACAACTGCTACGGGGCCAGCGAGATGTCCGGACCCATGTTCCTCGAATGCTCCGAGCAGCAGGGCATCCACGTCTGGGCCGACCTGGCCTACGTCGAGATCCTCGACGAGAACGACGAGCCCTGCGCCGAGGGCGAGAAGGGACAGATCGTCGTCACCATGCTCCAGAAGGAGGCGTTCCCCCTGATCCGTTACAGAATGGGGGACATCTCCTCGATCACCTGGGAGAAGTGCGCCTGCGGCAGGACCCACCCTCGTCTCTCGAGGATCTCGGGAAGGACCGACGACATGCTCGTGGTCCGCGGGGTCAACGTGTTCCCGTCCCAGATCGAGAGCGTCATCGGCGAGCTGCCGTTCCTCTCCCCGTTCTACCACATCACCCTGGAGAACGCCAACTACATGGACGCCATGACCGTCAGGGTCGAGCTCAACGAGGAGTACCTCACCGAGGACATGAACAAGCTGGCCGAGATGTCCAAGACCCTCTCGGCCCGTCTGAAGAGCGTCCTCAACATCAAGGCGGACGTCAGGCTCGAGCTGCCCGGGACCCTGGAGAGGTTCGAGGGCAAGGCGAACCACGTCACCGACAACAGGAGCTACGAGTGATCGCAGGGGACAACAGCCCCTCCTGCGGTCCTCGAACCAGTCGCGGGTCTCGTCGGGGACGTCCCCGTCCAGATGGATTGTCCCCTCCTCCAGGTGGTTCAGGTCCCCGACCCTCCCGTAGACGAGCTCCTCCAGCCCGCAGAGCTTCTCCGCGACGGAGCTCCCCTTCTCGGTCAGACTGTACTCGGTGCGCCTCCCCACCTGGTTCGACTCCACCAGCCCCTCATCGGAGAGGATGCGGAGCTTCAGTGCCATGTTGGGGCTGTTGGAGATCGTGTCGTAGATCTCGCTCTTGCCCATGGATCCGCGCATGTACAGACAGGCGAGTATGCTCGTCATGTGCTTGCATTCGATAAGTTCGCTTACCCTCAGGATGGTCATGGACCGCCAGACCTTCGGGTTCGGTTTATATTGTTGATGGTATCTGATTAGATATTAATACCTTAGAACATGAGGAATAGCATAATTCCGGCCCCGGAGGGCCGGAGAGGTTTCACTGGACTGATGCGTCCTGGACGGGGACGTCGTCGAAGGTGTTGTTGCCGGACATCATATCCTCGTAGAGCAGGAACAGCTCGCTCTGGTTGAGGCAGCGGTGCATCTGGGAGGAGGCCTTCCTCACGAGGACGAGGAGGTTCTCCGCATCGTTCCTGCTGATCTCGATGCCCATGTCGCTCATGGCGGCGACGATGGTATTCCTGACGGAGTGCTTTCCGATGACCAGGGACCTCTCGGTTCCGACCTCTGCGGGGTCGTAGGGCTCCGTGACGGCGGGGTTGTTGACGAACCCGGTCTCCTGGGCGAAGCACTTGGATCCTATGATGGGCTTGCTGGGCCAGATGGAGATGCCTGAGGCTACGGACACGGACTCGGCGACTGGGCGGAGCTTGGCGGTGTCCACGCCGGTGTCCATTCCGAGGACGTGCTTGGAGGCCATGACGACCTCCTCCAGCGGGGCACATCCGGCCCTGGGGCCGATTCCCATCGCGGTGACCCTGGCGAACCTGGCCCCTGCCTTGACGGCGGCGACGGTGTTCGCGGTGGCCATGCCGAAGTCGTTGCGGGTGATGATCTCCACGTCCATTCCGGAGATCTGCTTGAGCATCCTGATGCGCTCGTTGCAGGTGAAGGGATCCTCGACGCCTATGCTGTCCGCGTAGCCGAACCTGTCGGCGCCGGCGTCCTTGGCGGCCTTGGCGTATTCTATGAGGAAACCGAGGTCGGCCCTGGAGGCGTCCTCCGCGACACAGCAGATGTAGAGGCCGTGCTGCGCGGCGTACGAAGCGGCCTCGAAGACCTTGTCGAGCACCCAGTTGGAGTCCTTGCCGAGGATCTCGGCCATCTGGAGCTGGGAGGTGGGGAGCGAGATGGAGACGGCGTCCACGTCGCACTCGATGCTGGCGTTGATGTCCGCGATGTCCGCCCTGTTGGTGGACATGACGGATGCACTGAGCCCCATGTGGGCGATGTGCTTCACGGCGGTCTTCTCCTCGGTACCCACCATCGGGTTCCCGACCTCCAGCTGGGGGACGCCGGCGTTGTCCAGGTGCTGCGCGATCCTGTATTTCTCGATGTTCGAGAACACCACACCGGCGGCCTGCTCTCCGGCTCCGAGGGTGGAGTCGCAGATGCAGAGGGGGGCGTTCAGACGTTCTACTACCTCGCTCTTGGTCTTCATATGCATCCCATCCGAATGGTCCATGCCCGCATTGGCACGGCCTTCGCTGACCCGCCATATAAATGCGCGATATATAAGCTCGGCGAGACGTCGGAGACGGTACCTGAGGATGGCTCCCATGCCCCCCAGGGATGCGAGGGCGCGACCGCCGTCGTGCTGCCCCGAGACCACGATGACGCTGCCCTTCTGGGACTCCACGGCGCGGACCACGTCGTCCATGTCCTGCTCGCGGACCTTGGAGTCGAGCACCAGCAGCGTGTCGACCGCTCCGGCCATGGCGGCGTCCATCACCTCCTGGGTCCCGTAGGTCCCCAGGCCGTTGGGTTTGGATATCTCGGCCATCAGCCTCTCCACGGCCTCGATCTCCGTTCCGACCGCGGAGTCCCTGAGGACGTCGGCGCCCATGCCCCCCTTGAGGAGCTCGTTGATCCCCGCCATCCCGCACTGACCGGTGTGGTAGACGTACATCCTGCCGAACGCGGACGGATCCGCCTTCTTCAGGTCCTCCGAGAGGGTCTCCTTCTCGAACCCGGGGCCGAGGAGCACCAGCGGCATGTTGGGCTCCATAAGCGGCGCCAGCTTCGCCGCTATCTCCGCGTGGTAGCCGTCGGCGGAGGGCTTCTCCGCGTACTGCTTGCCGGACCTCCCGGACCTTATGGTGACGACCTCCTTCAGGCCGAACTGCCTGAGGACGGCTATCGTCGCCTCGTCCTGGTCGAGGGACACGAACACGATCCTCGGCTTCTTCGAATCCGAGACGGCGCGCTGGAGACGCTCCAGCTGTGTCTCCCTCCAGTGCGTCTTCGCGATCGTCAGGGAATCGCCCGTCTCCAGGATGAGCGTGTGGTGCTGGCCGATGTCCTGGGGGCCAGTCTCGATGGTGCCGAGCAGCTTGAGGCGGAGGTCCTCCTCGGAGAACTCGATCTTCTCCATGCGGACCCCGAGGGTCATCCTCTTCTTCTCCGCCCTCTCGGCACGGATCTTGTCGGCCGACTTCTCCTCCCTGCGTGTGGTGGATGCGGTCACGAGATCCCCGACCTCGATCACGTTGTAGAGGTGCCAGATGTCCTCGTCGGTCTCGATGAGGACCTTCACGCTGCCGGACCCACGGTCCTCGCCCAGGATGCGCATGGGCCGCCCATATCCCGCCGGGCCTAAAGAGGTGTCGCCCGCCCGGGAGCGCCCGGACCCGGTTATGTCGCCTATCCGACAACCTTCCGAGCGGGGTGTCATGACCCGTTCGGAGACATTATATACGGTCCTCAAATCTGAGAAATCCCCGATGGCAAAGGGATACTTGGTCCTGGAGGACGGGACCGTTTTCGAAGGGGAGACGTTCGGCGCGGAATGCGAGACGGACGGAGAGGTAGTTTTCACGACCGGCATGTGCGGTTACCAGGAGAGCCTGACCGACCCGTCGTTCCGTGGACAGATCCTCGTCATGACATATCCGCTCATCGGCAACTACGGCGTTGCCGAGGAATACTATCAGTCAAAGGCGATCCACACCAGGGGTCTCGTGGTCAGGGAATACTGCAAGGAGCCGTCCCCGATGTACGGCAGCAGGACCATCGACGACTTCCTGAAGTTCTACGGCATACCCGGCATCTCCGGCATCGACACCAGGGAGCTGGTCATCAAGATCCGTACCGGCGGCACCGTAAAGGGCGCCATCACCACGGACGCCGAGGGTCTGGAGGAGACGATCAAGAGGCTCCAGAGGATGCCCGCCCCGTCCGAGAGCAACCTGGTCAGTGAGGTCTCGTGCAAAGAGATCTCGTCCAGGGACAACGGCAAGGACATCACCGTCGGTCTGATCGACTGCGGCACCAAGTCCGGGATCCAGAGGGACCTGAACGCCAGGTTCAACGTGGTCACGTTCCCGTACGACACCCCCGCCGACGTTATCGTCGAGTCCGGAGTGAAGGGAGTCCTCATATCCAACGGACCGGGGGACCCGTCCCATCCGGACATCCTCAAGACCACCGTAAGGACCGTGTCCGACCTGGCCGGCCAGCTCCCGATGTTCGGGATCTGCTTCGGCAGTCAGCTCATCGGCATCGCCATGGGCGGCTCCACCTACAAGCTCAAGTTCGGCCACAGGGGATGCAACCAGCCGGTGAAATGCGACAACCGCGTCTACATCACATCCCAGAACCACGGATTCGCCGTCGACGAGCACAGCCTCGACGGCACCGACCTCGTCGTCAACCAGAAGAACGTCAACGACGGGTCGGTCGAGGGCGTCGTCCACAAGAACCTGCCCATCTTCACGTCCCAGTACCATCCCGAGGCCTCGCCCGGGCCCTGCGACACCTCTTACCTGTTCGATTGGTTCGGCAGGATGATCAGGGAGGGGAAACTATGAGGAAGGATTACAAGAAGCTCATGGTGATCGGGTCCGGACCCATCGTCATCGGCCAGGCCGCCGAGTTCGACTTCTCCGGAACGCAGGCCTGCCGCTCCCTGAAGGAGGAGGGGTACAGAACCGTCCTGGTCAACTCGAACCCCGCCACCATCCAGACCGACACCGACACCGCCGACAGCGTCTACATCGAGCCGCTCGAGGCCGCCAACATCGCCAAGATCATAGAGAGGGAGGGGGTCGACGGCGTGCTGTCCGGAATGGGCGGCCAGACCGCCCTGAACATCTGCTCGGAGCTCGCCGACTCCGGAGAGCTCGAGAGGCTCGGATGCTCCCTCGTTGGGACCCAGCCCGATGCAATCGCCATGTCCGAGGACAGGGAGCTGTTCAAGGAGACCATGGAGAGGATCGGGGAGCCCGTCCCCGTCTCCCGCTCGGTCAACACCATCGAGGAGGCCAAGGAGGCCGTCAAGATCATCGGCAGATACCCCGTCCTCGTGCGCCCCGCCTACACCCTGGGAGGCACCGGCGGAGGAATCGCCCACAACGAGGAGGAGCTGGAGGAGATCTGCGCCCGCGGACTCGCCTACTCCAGGATCCACCAGGTCCTCATCGAGGAGTCCGTCCTCGGATGGAAGGAGTACGAGTACGAGGTCATGAGGGACTCCAACGACAACTGCATCATCATCTGCAACATGGAGAACCTGGACGCCATGGGCATCCACACCGGCGAGTCCATCGTCGTCGCGCCCTGCCTGACCCTCTCCGACACCGACCACCAGCGCCTCAGGACCGCCGCCCTCAAGGTCATCCGCGCCCTCAACATCGAGGGAGGATGCAACGTCCAGTTCGCGTTCAACCCCGCCAACGGGGACTACAGGCTCATCGAGGTCAACCCCCGTGTGTCCAGGTCCTCCGCCCTCGCCTCCAAGGCGACCGGATACCCGATCGCCAGGGTCGCCACCAAGATCGCCGTCGGATACACCCTCGACGAGATCCCCAACAGGATCACCGGCACCACCTGCGCGGCGTTCGAGCCGTCCATCGACTACGTGGTCATCAAGATCCCGCGCTGGCCCTTCGACAAGTTCCGCACCGTCGACCGCCACCTCGGCACCCAGATGAAGTCCACCGGGGAGGTCATGTCCATCGGCAGGACCTTCGAGGAGGCCCTGCTCAAGGGACTCAGGTCCCTGGAGATCGGTGTCAAGGGACTCGACCGCGTCGAGGTCACCGACGACGAGATCCGCGAGGAGCTGGTCAACGCCACCGACAAGCGCATCTTCGTCATGGCAGAGGCCCTCAGGAAGGGATGGAGCCCCGAGGAGGTCGCCGATCTCGCCAAATGGGACATCTTCTTCGTCAGGAAGCTGCTCAACGTCGTCAAGATGGAGAAGCGCCTCGCCGAGGGGCTCACCCCCGAGGTTCTCAGGGAGGCCAAGAGGATGGGATTCTCCGACGAGACCATCGCGGACATCTGCGGCATCCACCAGCAGGACGTGCGCGCCATGCGCAAGTCCGAGGACATCGTCCCCGTCTACAAGATGGTCGACACTTGCGCCGCCGAGTTCGAGGCGCAGACCCCCTACTTCTACTCAACCTACGGCCACAGGTCCGAGGCCAAGCCCGAGGAGGGCAAGAAGAAGGTCGTCATCGTCGGAGGCGGACCCATCAGGATCGGACAGGGGATCGAGTTCGACTACTGCTGCGTCCACGGAGTCATGGCGCTGCAGGAGGAGGGGGTCGACGCCGTCATCATCAACAACAACCCCGAGACCGTTTCCACCGACTACGACATCTCCGACAGGCTCTACTTCGAGCCCCTGACCCTGGAGGACGTGCTGAACGTCATCGAGTCCGAGGACGCCGACGGCGTCATCTGCCAGTACGGCGGACAGACCTCCGTCAACCTCGCCGTGGACCTGGAGAGGTCCCTGAAGGGCACGAAGACGAGGATCCTGGGCACCACCCCCGACGACATGGACGTCGCCGAGGACCGCCGCAGGTTCTCCAAGCTCATGGACGAGCTCGGCATCAAGCAGCCGAAGTCCGGGACCGGGTATTCCTTCGAGGAGGCCAAGGCCATCGCCGAGGACATCGGATACCCCGTCCTCGTGCGCCCGTCCTACGTCCTCGGAGGCAGGGCGATGGAGATCGTCTACTCCACCGAGGAGCTGAAGACCTACGTCGACACCGCCGTGAAGGTCTCCAGGAACCACCCGATCCTCATCGACAAGTACCTCACCGAGGCCACCGAGATCGACGTGGACTGCGTCTGCGACGGCACCGACGTGTACGTCGGCGGCATCATGGAGCACGTGGAGTACGCCGGATGCCACTCCGGGGACGCCACCATGGTCCTCCCGCCGTTCACCCTGAAGCCCAAGGTGATCGAGGAGATCGTCGCCATCGCGGACAAGGTCGCCCTCGCCCTGCACATCAAGGGACTGATGAACCTCCAGCTCGCGGTGAAGGACGACGAGATCTACATGATCGAGGCCAACCCCCGCGCGTCCAGGACCGTCCCCTTCATCTCCAAGGCCACCGGAATACCGCTCGCCAAGGTGGGCGTCAAGGTCATGCTCGGCAAGACCCTGAAGGACTTCGGCCTCAAGGGATACAGGTCCATCGACCACTACGCCGTCAAGGAGTCCGTCTTCCCGTTCCTCAAGCTGCCCGGCGTCGACTCCATCCTCACGCCGGAGATGAAGTCCACCGGGGAGGTCATGGGAATCGACGAGGACTTCCACACGGCCTGCTACAAGGCCCAGGTGGCCGCGGGCAACAAGCTCCCGACCGAGGGCGGCGTCTACATCACCGTCAACGACCAGGACAAGCCCAGGATCGTCCAGGTGGCCAGGGACCTCAAGGAGATGGGATTCACCATATACGCCACCAAGGGGACGTCCACGTTCCTGAGGGAGCACGGCGTGGAGACCGTCCCCGTGTTCAGGCTCGACGAGAACCAGAAGCCCAACGCGGTCGGACTGATGAGGGACGGCGACATCAACCTGATCATCAACACCCCCTCGCTCAAGTCCGGCGCCGTCCGCGACGGATACACCATGCGCAGGCTCGCGGTCGAGCTGGAGATCCCGTACGTCACCACCGTGCCCGGCGCGGAGATGGCGGTGGGATCGATCAAGGTCGCCCGCTCCGAGAAGCTCAGCGTCAGGAGCATGAAGGAGTTCCACAACCTGGTCAACTGATTACGGCGGGGGCGGACATCCCGCCCCCGTCCGAAACCGTTTCGATCCTTTCTCCACCACCTGGGAACCGCGGGACGTAAAAACATCAGGGATGCCACGAGATCCACGATTCCAGTGATGGCCCCCGCACTTACGGTGTGGTCCCCTGCGGCAAGAGAGGCGTGACTACCTCCTCATGATGGCCGACCTGCAGTTCGACATGGCCGAAGGCGCCATCAAGGCCAACAAGGTCCGACAGTGGCGGGAGCCCCCGACCTTCCCAGAGTCCTTTCAGACATTTGTATCGTACATCCCCTACGTTATGCTCATGTGGATCGGATTATCATCCAGTGATGCTCATCCGAGCAGGAAGCTTGCCATTTTGTAAATGTTCAAACATCTATAATTCAGAATATTCCTAGCATATATGTTTTGATTGTATAGAATTAAATAGATGTATGTCGAATATATCGGTTTTGAACCGAAGCTTGTATTATATAGATGAAGAATAATCATCGAATCGCTTCGGACATAGGTCCAAAGGTGAATCAAATGGCAATCAAAAACGAGTATCTGAAGAGCGTCTACGAGGGGCTCCAGCAGCGCAACCCCGAGCAGAAGGAGTTCCTCCAGGCTGTTGCCGAGGTCCTCGAGTCCCTCGAGCCGGTCGTCGAGGCCAGGCCTGAGATCCAGGCCAACGGAATCATCGAGAGGCTCGTCGAGCCTGAGAGGGTCATCATGTTCAGGGTCCCCTGGGTCGACGACAGCGGAAAGGTCCAGGTCAACCGCGGATACCGTGTGCAGTTCAACTCCGCCATCGGCCCCTACAAGGGCGGACTGAGGCTCCACCCCTCCGTCAACCTCTCCATCCTCAAGTTCCTCGGATTCGAGCAGATCTTCAAAAACAGCCTCACCACCCTGCCAATAGGCGGAGGAAAGGGAGGATCCGATTTCGACCCCAAGGGCAAGTCCGAGGGCGAGATCATGCGCTTCTGCCAGTCCTTCATGACCGAGCTCCAGAGGCACATCGGCCCCGACACCGACGTCCCCGCTGGAGACATCGGAGTCGGCGGAAGGGAGATCGGCTACATGTTCGGCCAGTACAAGAGGCTCAACAACGAGTTCACCGGCGTCCTGACCGGAAAGGCCATCGGCTCGGGCGGATCCCTCGCCAGGACCGAGGCCACCGGATACGGCCTGTGCTACTTTACCGACGAGATGCTGAAGGCCGCCGGCAAGTCCTTCGAGGGCAAGAAGGTCGTCATCTCCGGATCCGGAAACGTCGCCATCTACGCCACCCAGAAGGCCACCCAGCTCGGCGCCAAGGTCATCGCCCTTTCCGATTCCAACGGATACATCTACGACCCCAACGGAATCGACTACAAGGTCATCCAGGAGATCAAGGAGATCAAGAGGGCCAGGATCAAGACCTACCTCGACTACGTCCCCTCCGCCACCTACACCGAGGGATGCAGAGGCATCTGGACCATCCCCTGCGACATCGCCCTGCCCTGCGCGACCCAGAACGAGCTGGACGGCGAGTCCGCGAAGGCCCTGATCAAGAACGGATGCTTCGCCGTCGCCGAGGGAGCCAACATGCCCAGCACCCCCGAGGCCGTCGCCGCCTTCCAGGACGCGGGCGTCCTCTTCGGACCCGCCAAGGCCGCCAACGCCGGCGGTGTGGCCACCTCCGCCCTGGAGATGTGCCAGAACAGCGCCAGGCTCTCCTGGTCCTTCGAGGAGGTCGACTCCAAGCTGAAGGGCATCATGCAGACCATCTACAAGGAGGCCTCCGAGGCCGCCAAGAGGTACGGCATGGAGGGCAACCTCGTCGCCGGAGCCAACATCGCCGGATTCGAGAAGGTCGCCAACGCCATGCTCTGGCAGGGCGTCTCCTACTGATCCAAAACCCCGGGAGGGGGCCTCCTCCCCTCCCACCTGATGATTCTACGACGGTCCCGACGGGGACCTATTCAATCAGACCGATCGTCCTCCGAGAGGAAGCGGAAGGACGGGGATCCCTTTCAGGCCGAGAGGTTGAACTGCTTCACGTCCCTCGGGCTGATGCTCCCGCGGTACTCCGCGAGGCTGTCCTTCCTGAAGACGCGGTCCACGTCTGTGAGGACGTACACTTTGGGGCTGGCGAATCCCGCCAGTGACGGGTCCAGCAGCAGTACGGCCTTGTGCCTCCCGGGCTCGCGGGTGACCGTCCACGTGGTGACGAAGTCGCCCTTCATCTCCTTGATAAGCACCATGCTGTTCTTCTGCCCGGTCTGGAGCTTCGCGTCGTTCAGGCGGTAGACGTCGCCGATCCTCGGCTTCGTGTGACGGGTCGGCGGCTTGTAGTAGCCCAGCTCGTCCCTTACGGGCTGGTCCTCCGCCGCCACGCGCCTCGCCCTGGGCGAAGGGGTGTCGCCGGCATGCTCCTCCACGAAGGCCGCGGCCTTCGCATCGCCGGATGCGGCCATCCTCCTGAGGGCGTCCATGGACTCCTGTACCTTCCAGGAGCGGATGAGCCATTTGCACGCCTCCTCTGCATCCGTCTTCATGAGGGCGATGCCCAGAGCGCTCTGTGCGGCCGAGTCCTCGTACTCGGCGCGCTTCCTGAGCTGCGCGATGGCGACCTGGTCGCCGCCCTTGGCCTTCTCCTCGACCTGCTTAGGTGTATCCGCCTTGGGCTGCGGCGCGACCTTAACGGTGCGGGATGCGGGCTTAGCGGGTTCGCGGACGGTCTTGAGGACGCGCCTGGCGTCGGGATCGGTCTTAGCCAGGGCTTTCAGCTGGAGATAAGCGTCGTAGTCACCCTCGTCTATCCTCTGGGTGAGCCTGATGATGCGGAGAGCGACTGCCATGGACGTCCGAACGGCATCACGGATAAGAGGTCTGCGGTTCCGTGACACTTAGTGGCAGACCGAAGCTTCGTTTGGACAGATATTAAATATGAAACATCTCCGCCGTCAGCATGAGCAACTTCGACGCCCTGTGCCAGGTACTCGAGGACATGGACAACGACACGTTCAACGACATCGTCAACCAGAAGTCCGCGGACGTCATCAAGGCGCTGATCGGCATCACGGAGGACAGTCTGAGCGGGGTCTCCGTTTTCGCGGACTTCATACTCTGCGCGGTCGCGGCGGACGGGGAACTTACGGAGAAGGAGTACCTCTTCCTGAAGCCGTCCCTGGACCTCATCCTGCAGAGGGAGACGACCTTCGAGGACGCCCAGAGGCTGTTCTACGACGAGGGTCTGGACAAGCCCAAGGACTACAAGAGGGCCATGGACCAGATGATCGACGTCATCGGGAGGGTCAGCCCCGAGCTCAAGGACGACATCGTCCTCCTCTGCCTCATGGTGTGCGCCGTCGACGGCGAGGTCACCGAGGAGGAGAAGGACTGGATCAGGAACCTCATCGAGTGACCCGCGGCTCCTGCCGGACCATCCTCAGACCCATAAGCTTAAAATCATACCTCGCAACGGCCGGTTCATGACCGACACCGAGCCAGCGAGGGACACGGGGAACATCCTGGGCGACCCGAAGAGGGCGCTCATCGCCATGGTCGTACCCATAGCGATAGGCATGCTCGTCCAGTCCCTGAACAACCTCGTCGACGCCATATGGGTGTCCGGGGTCGGGACCGCCGCGCTCGCTGCCACGGGCGTGGTGTTCCCGTTCTTCTTCATCCTCATCGGCATAGGGAACGGTCTCGGCGTGGGTGCTTCACAGGCCATCGCGCGCCGCATCGGCATAGGGGACAGGGAGGGTGCCGGACGCGTAGCATCCCAGACGCTCGTGATCGGGGTGCTCGTGGGAATCGTCATCGCGATCGTCTTCGCCCTCTTCCCGGAGGGGATCTTCGAGGCCGCCGGTGCCGGCGTGTACATCGACGAGGTCCTCGCCTACGGCGTCCCAATAATGGTCTGCTCGCCGATCTATCTCCTGAGCTTCATCTTCAGCGCGCTGCTGAGGTCCGAGGGCGCTGCGAAGATGTCCATGCTCATCCAGATCGCCGGCGTCGCCGTCCACATGGTAATGGACCCTCTGCTCATCTACGGCCTCGGAATGGGCGTCATGGGAGCCGCCGTGGCCAGCGCCCTGTGCATGGTCGTCGCGTCCCTCCTGGCCGTCTACATCTACATGCACCGCGACACCTATGTGAAGATCTCGTTCAGGGGGTTCCGCTTCGACAGGGCCATCGACTGGGACATACTCCGCGTCGGCATACCCGCATCCGTCGAGATGATCCTCGTCTCCATCTCCACCCTGATAATGAACATCCTGATCGAGGCCGTGGACCCCATCAACGGAGTGGCGACCTACACGACCGGCTGGAGGATACTCGACCTGGTCATGATCCTGTCCATATCCTTCGGTTCCGCCCTGGTCCCCATAAGCGCGGCCGCGTACGGGCAGGGCAACTACAGGAAGATCAGGGCGACGTACATGTACGGCCTGAAGTACAGCGTCCTGGCTATGGCGTGCCTGGCCGCCGTCGCCATGGTCGCAGCCCCCTGGCTCGTCTACCTGTTCACGTATTCCGGAGACACCGTGGCCCTGTCCGAGGAGATGACCCGCTTCGTCAGAATCGGACTGCTGATGATGCCGTTCTGCTCGATAGGGATCCTCACATCCAGCATGTTCCAGTCCATCGGCAGGGGGCTGTGGGCGCTGCTCGCCTCCTCCCTCCGCAACTTCATCCGTATCCCGGTGTGCGTGCTGATAGGATCCACCCTGACCGGGATCTGGTGGAGCGTGACCGTGGGGGAGGTCATCGGGACCTGCATCGTCGCGATGTTCGGACTGTACGTCCTCTCGGTGCTCCGCGGGAGGCTCGGGGACGGGAACATGAGCGATATCGCACATTCGGACTGAATACGAGCCCCCTGTGTCTGTCATCAGACACATTCATATAGTTGGAACGATAGATAATCCACCGACAACATATGTCAGAATCTGATTCCGACAATAACGGTGCGTGGATATGGACAGCCTGACCATAATCTACGCCTCAATCATCATTGTACTGGTCATCTGTTCCGCTTTCTTCTCCCTGACGGAGACGGCCTTCACCGGCGCCAACCGTGTCAGGCTCAAGAAGATGGCGAACGATGGGAACGCCAAGGCCGAGAAGGCGCTGACGATGCTGGAGGACTATGACAAGTTCCTCACCACCAACCTAATCGGTGTGAACGTGGTCAACATCGCCTCGAGCACCGTCGCCACGGTCATGTTCGTCGCGCTGTTCGGCGACCTGGGAAGCCTGGTGAACATCGTCGTGATGACGCTGGTCTCCCTGACGTTCTGCGAGATCATCCCCAAGTCCGTGGCCAAGAAGAGCCCCGAGAAGTGGTGCATCAAGACCGCCAACATGTTCAACGGTCTGATTCGCGCCCTCTCCCCGGTGTCCTGGCTGTTCACCAAGCTCACCAAGGCCATCGGCGAGGACGAGAACACCGCCATGAGCGACGAGGAGCTGGAGGTCCTCATCGACGAGTGCGAGGACGACGGCGTCCTGAAGGACCGCGAGAGCGAGCTCATCAAGTCCGCCATAAGGTTCGACGACGTCATGGTCGGCGACCTCTGCGTCCCCAGGACCGAGATCGTGGCCATCGCGAAGGATGCCGACTCGGAGAAGCTCGCGGACCTCGTCACGGAGACGGAGTTCTCCAGATACCCCGTGTACAACGGCACCATCGACGACATCGTGGGCATGGTCTCCGCCAAGAGGTACTTCACCGCCAAGCGCAAGGGCATGCCCTGCGGCGTGACGGACCTCATGACCACGGTCAAGTACGTCCCGGAGTCCACCAGGGCATCCGACCTGCTCAACGACTTCCAGAGGACCAAGACCCACATGGCGGTCGTCCTGGACTCGTACGGCGGGACCATAGGCATCATCACCCTGGAGGACGTCCTCGAGGCACTCGTCGGAGAGATCTGGGACGAGAGCGACGAGATCCACCAGGACATCGTCGCCAACACCGACGGGTCCTTCACCGTGAACGGCGCCACCAGCGTCTATGATCTGATGGATGCCCTCGGGAGGGACTTCAGCGTCGAGGGATACGAGGAGAACACCCTCTCCGGATTCCTGATGCACAGGCTCGGCAGGCCCCCGGCGACCGGGGACAGGGTCATGGCGGACGACGTCGAGTTCAGCGTCGTCAGCGTCAAGGGCCACATGGCCGACGAGTGCAGAGTCATGGACAAGAGGGCCCCTCCCGAGGAGTGAGGCCCTCCGACCCGGACCTTCCACAGGGTCCGGGTCATCAAACACCAACACACCTTCTCAGGATGAGGCGGATATCCATCCGCCTTGCATCCTCCCGCATCTATCACCGAGGCGTATGTTCGAGATTCTGCGACATGACGGCAGTCACAGCAACCGATATCCCCTCATCCGACGATACGGGACACCAAGAGGAACCAGGCATGTCCAAGAGGATAGTTGTGATTTCGGCGTCCCCGCGCAAAGGAGGCAACACGGACCTCCTCTGCGACGAGTTCGTACGCGGAGCAGTTGAGTCGGGCAATGACGTGGAGAAGATCAACCTCAGGAACAGGAGGATAGGTTTCTGCACCGCCTGCTACCACTGCAAGGACGGCAGGGGAGAGTGCTGCATCAGGGACGACGTCCCCGAGATCATATCCAAGATGGAGGCCGCCGACATAATCGTGCTGGCCAGCCCGGTGTACTTCTACTCGGTGGACGCCCAGCTGAAGGCCCTCATCGACAGGTTCAACGCCCGCTGGAAGGCCGTCAGCGGCAAGACGTTCTACTACATCGCCGCCGGGGCCGAGACCCACGACCATGTCACCTCCTGCGCCATCGACTGCATGCGCGGCCTGGCGGAATGCCTGGAGGGTTCCGTCGAAGGCGGGACCGTCGAGGCCACCGGAGTCTTCGAGAAGGGGACCGTGGTTGGCACTCCGTTCATGCTGCAGGCATACGAGATGGGGAAGAGCTGCCACCGATGTGATGCTATGAAAGTCATGGCCGTCAACGGAAGCCCGAGGAAGGGCTGGAACACCGATATGCTCCTGGAGAGGGCCCTCGAGGGCGCCGCATCCGTGGGCGCGGATACTGAGATGGTCCATCTCGCGGACCTGGACTTCTCCGGTTGCGTCAGCTGCTTCGCCTGTCGCAGGAGGAACGCGGACTACTGCAGATGCTATCACAGGGACGGTCTGACACCGGTGCTCGAGGGGGCACTCGATGCGGACGTCCTCCTGCTGGGCTCCCCGATCTACTTCGGTGACGTCACCGGGATGATGAGGAACTTCCTCGAGCGTCTGGGATATGTCACGATGACCTATGACGACGCGACCCGGGTAATACACCCCAAGCGCACCGACGTCGCGTTCTTCTTCACGATGAACCTCCCATCCGACTACCGCGGATACGACGAGCTCTACGAGCGGACCATGCTCCCTTTGATGAAGCTCGGAGGGACGGTGGAGCACCATCATTGCTGCGACACCCTGCAGTTCGACGACTATTCGAAGTACAGGGCGGCAGGGTTCGATGCGGAGCACAAGGCCGAGGTCAGGAGGACGCAGTTCCCGAAGGACCTGGAGAACGCCTACTCGACGGGGAGGAGGCTGGCATCCAGGGATCGGCGAGCATCCTCTGCGCCGGGTCTGAACGGACCTTCACAATCCCCATCCGGAGGCATCCGAATATAAAAAGGGCCGATGCGCTGGCACGTCCATGAGATACAGATGCGGCGTCTGCGGATACATCTACGACGAGGAGAAGGAGGGAGTTAAGTTCTCCGACCTCCCCGATGACTGGTGCTGCCCCGTCTGCGGCGAGGGCAAAGAGGGCTTCGAACCCATGGACGAGGAGGAGTCCCCATCCTCCCCGACGGTCCAGGAGGCCGCGCCCACCGCCCAGGCCCCCGCCCCGGAGATATCCGGATGGGAGACCGACGAGCTCCGCGAGCTCACGCCCGGACAGCTGAGCGCCCTCTGCTCCAACCTGAAGAGGGGATGCGGGGTGCAGCAGCTCACCCGCGAGGCCGAGCTGTTCGGACAGATCGCTGACTACTTCGAATCCAGGACCGTGACCGAGGACAACGAGGGGATCGACACCCTCCTCAGGATGATCAACGCCGACCTCATGGCCTATAACGACGCCAAGGGGACGGCCGCCCTCATGTCGGACAGGGGCGCCCTGAGGGTGCTCACCTGGAGCGAGAAGGCCACCCTCATCATGAGGACCCTGCTCGAGAGGTACAGGAAGGACCCGTCGTTCCTGGAGCACACCGGGGTCTACGTCTGCGACATCTGCGGGTTCATCTACATCGGGGACGACCCTCCGGAGGTCTGCCCCGTCTGCAAGGTCCCCGGGCACATGATCCTCAGGATCCAGGGAGGTGCCTGAGATGCCGAGGATGATCGCCTCCAGGAACCTCAGGATCTGCACCAAGGACTGCATGTGCCTCTACGTCTGCCCCACCGGGGCCACGGACACCGAGACCGGGCAGATCGACTTCAAGAAATGCATCGGATGCGGAGACTGCGCCAGGTCCTGTCCCAACTCCGCCATCTGCATGATACCCCTAGACTACCCGCACCAGCAGCCCAAGGACGCCAAGGTCGTCGACGCCGTGAGAGGGATCTCCAGGAGCAAGGCCGTTCAGGAGGCCATCGCCAGGAACGTGGCGGAGACGACGGACGACGCAGGCCTCAGGACGCTCATGTCCGCGGTACGCAGATCGGACCGCCTGATGGGCGAGGACCTCATCCGCGAGACGGGGTTCCTGCTCCCCCAGAGCGGTGAGGTCAGGAGGATGCTCGAGGCGTTCGTGACGGATCCCCCGGAGGGGTTCCCCGTGGAGGCCGCAAGGGAGCTCCTCAGGACCATGAGGTTCAACTCCTGAGCACTGAGGGGGCGGCTTGAGCCCCCTCGACAACATTCTTGGGAAGGGGGTGCCGGCCCGGAGTCGTCCCCCTCCCCCTGTCCGGGATCTCATCGGGATCTCATGTTCCTGTACCTGAACACCGTCACGGCGAGCGCAGTGGAGATGAGCGCGTACACGGCCATGACGACGCAGGCGATGCTCACGTCTGGCACATAGTCTTCCGCCCTCGCGTTGCCGAACACATCGACATCGAACTCGGTCTGGTTCCCAAGAGGATAGTCGCCCAGGATCCCGCATTCGTATCCCAGGCTGTACCAGGGCTCGGTGGAGAACGACACGTTCTGCATGAAGATCTGCAGGACCACCATCAGCAGGAAGGCGGCCATCATCGCCATGCTGCCCTTGGGTGCCAGTGCGCTGAAGAGCATGCATACCCCGGTTACCGCGAACAGGTACAGCACCGCCAGCGGGACGGCCGCCAGCGCCCTTGCGGGCACCTCGCCGGCCAACGCGGCGCATATCGCGAACGTCAGGGCGTAATAGACTGCCAATACGATCAGGGACACCAGGAACCCCGATAGGAACTTGCCAGCGAAGACCGTCTCCCTGCGGACCGGCTTGGTGAACGTGATGTATCCGGAACCCCTCTCGAACTCCTCCGAGAGGGTCTCCGTGCAGAGCACGGTCGCGGCTATCGCCGCGATCAGGGGCGCGGATGCCAGGAACGGTCTGAGCAGTGCCAACGCGGACTCCGTGCCCGCATAGCCCCTCATCTCGCCGCTCCCGTTGCCGAATGCCAGGGCACATACGGCGACGGCGCATATCAAGGGGAACAGAAGTCTCCAGCTCTTAACCTTCCTGAGCGTCTCGAAACGGGTTACCTCGAGGACCTGCCTCATGGATCCGACGGCGTTCATTCGCCGTCACCTCCGGTGATGTGCATGAACGCCTCCTCCAGCGGATCCTCCTTCCTTACGGCGTACACGCGAAGCCCCATGGAGACCATGTCCCTGACCAGTTCGGCCTGCCTGTCGGCACCTCCGTCCAGCCTGAGCGTCAGGCCCCCATCGATCTTGGAAGCCTCTAGGACGTCCTCCATCTCGGAGACAGACCTCAGCGCGGCATCGGACACCTCGCCTACCACGGAGACGGTGATCCTGGACAGCCTGGTGATGTCCGATATCCTGCCCTGGGCCACCGTCCTGCCGCGGTCGATGACCACGACGCTGTCGCACAGCCCCTCCACCTCATGGAGCATGTGCGAGCTCATCAGGATGGTCTTGCCCTCGCGATTGAGACGTCTGAGGATCTCCCCGAACTCCATGCTGCCCTGCGGGTCCAGCCCAGAGGTCGGCTCGTCCATCATCATCAGCGACGGATCGCCAATCAGAGACTGGGCCAGTACGATCCTCTGCCGCATCCCCTTTGAGTAGGATCCGACCTTCCTGTCACAGCGATCGGACATCCCCACTATCCCCAGGACGCGCTCGGCCTCCGATGATGCGGTCTCGGAGGACATCCCCGAGAGCCTTCCCAGATGCTCCAGGTAACTCCTGCCACTGACATCCGGGTAGACCACTGGGGTCTCTATCACGCAGCCGGCTCCCGACAGCGCGGCCACCGTGTCCTCGAAGACATCGATCCCGTCTATCAGTATCCTGCCCGAATCGGGCTGCAACAGGTTGGTGCACATCTTGAGGGTCGTGCTCTTGCCCGATCCGTTCGGCCCTAGCAGGGCGGTGAAGCTGCCCTTCCCTACGGAGAAGGAGGCATGGTCCACCGCGGCATGGCCCCGGAACGTCTTGACGACGTCCTCCACCTCGAGAATCCCCTGCATGTCATATCACCTCGTATCCGAACTCGATCGTGCGCTCCGAGACGATCCCGAGGTTCTCGTCGAGCTGGTAGTACGTGACGACGCCCTCCATGACGACTTCCCATCCGTCGTCGACATCGACAGTGACCGACGAATCGGATTCCACGTACACCCCATCCCTGTAGATGTCCAGACTGGCATTGCTGTTGTAGAACGACCCGTCCACCCCCAGGCTGGAGTAGAACGTCGTGATGAATCCGGGAAGCTCGGTACCCTCGATCTCTATGCTGACCTCGGCGTACTCGTTGATGTACCCATGGAAGATCGTCGACGAGATGGATCTCACCGTTATCGTACCTTCGAGACGCTCCCCGTTCTCATGACCCTCGATCCTGTAGACCTTCGTGGGGGTGGGGTCCATCTCCATCACACGGTTGACGCTGGTGACGGTACCGCCGTAATCGACGCTCATGTCGTAGTCCAGCGGCTTGAACCCGTCGCCGACCTTCAGCACCGAAGAACCGACCACATCCACGGTCTGGATCCGTTCGTCGGAGACGTAGAACCTGATGATGTCCCCACTGGGATCGTCCGTGTACTCGAACACCTGGTATGACCCCTCATCGGCCAACGCCTGGGCACCCTCTGGGACGAGCGAATTAGAGTCGCTGAAATAGCTGTAGTAGAGCGTGAAGCTCGGACGCCCCTCGGCGTTCGAGTTGACGATCATCAGGAGTTCGCAGTAGGTATGATCCCCGTCGCTGTAGACCGGACTGATCTGCGAGTACAGCTCCGCAATCTCGTAGGGTTCGCCGTCTATGGTTGCCCCCACCTTCCCGAAGAGTCCCCCATCCAGGGAATCGTTCAGCGGTACGAGGTCGGATCTCACGTCCTCGCGATAAATCGAGATGCTGACGAAAGCCGCGACAGCGATCACGCATATCACGGCCAGACACACGAACTGCTTTCTCATGCCATCCCATCCAGACGGATTCGGACCGTCATGAAGAATGACCGATGTTTCCGATATAAAAAAAACCAATTGGAGTATGTATCCAACAATAAAAACAGTCGGTTATGTACCGCCATCAGCCCCATCATCTGCAGAAAGATGCGGCAATCAACAAAACGGGACGGCGCCACCGTCGCGATTCAACAAATATCATATATACGAACACGGACGGACGATGCCCGAAGTGGGAGAGCCGCTCCCGGATGGATGATCCGGATTGACATCCGCGAGGTTCCCCGGGATGATTGGCCCCGTACCGCGGGATCACGAGCTGTCCGTTTCCCCATCATGATCCGATGCCCATCCCGGCAACGGTATGCGGGACCCGACGAACGCGGCGACCAGCATCGGTATAGCCGCTAGTAGGGGGAAGCACAGGAACAGCATAAGCAGGGCCATCACGGGCTTGCGCATCACCCCTCCGACGAGCGCCGCGGTGACCACGCAGAGGCAGAACACCGGGTCCGTCCCCGTCAGAAGGGACATGCCGTATCCGATGGATATCCCTGCGAATATCACGGGGAAGAAGTGCCCCCCGCGCCAGCCCATGTTGACGCACATCGCTGTGACGGCGATCTTAACGAACCCCGTGGCCAGCAGCACCAGCGCGCCCGTCCCCGCCCAAACGGCGTCCAGCTCCTCCGCCTGGGCCTCACCGGAGAACATGGTGAACGGGAGGATGACCCCGATGATGCCCAGGACGGTGCCGGCGATCACCGGTTTGAGCACCGGCCTGCGGCCCATCCTCCCCGAGAGAAGATGCATGGACGAATCCAGGACGCGGAACATCCATCCTGCCAGGGCGCCCACGAGCATCATCGGCACGAACCACAGCAGCTCCTCGGCCTCGACGGAATCCCATTCGTAATGCGGCAGTGGCATCCCGCCCCCCACGAAGCGGTTCAGCAGCACGAGGGCGCCGAGCGCGCCTGCGATGGCTATGATGTATACTGTCGCGCGCATCCACTTCGACATCTCATGGGCTTCTGACGGGCGGTCGCTCATCCCCTCCGCGAATCCGTACAGAGGGGCGCCGAAGAGCGCGGACATCGTGGCTGTGACGCCTGCCTCCGTCAGCTCGCGGAGATCGGAACCGAAGCGCCTCATCCTGTCCGCCGCCCAGGAGCACAGGCCCGCTATGACCCCCGTTAGCCCGGCCTCCGGTCCGACGGAGCCGCCGAATACGAGCGGCAGTACGGCGGCGACGGACATCCTGCCAATCTTGTCGTAGTCGTAGCGCCCGTCGCGCTTCACCTTGGCCATCACGGTGCGGAGGTCCTCTGGATAGTCACCATACCTTCTGGCGAACAGCCCGATGACGATGCCTCCGACGATGCATACCGGTATCGGATAGAACCTGCCGAACCACGAGGCCAGACGATCCCAGATGATGTCTAGGCCGGCGTCCATCGCGAAGAGGACCAGCCAGACGAACGCCCCTGCGATAGCCCCGGTGATCAGGACCGACAGCATGAACGCGAACCTGTTGACCGCCCTCACCCCGTCCATCCGAATCGCCTCCAGGGCCCGTCCGGCGTTTTTCTGTGCAACCAGTCGAACCCCGATGAAGCATCGGAACATCATATTGATGTCCGTTACGGCGGTCATCGCCATCCTGCGCATCCTGGACCCATCTGGGCGACGGGGGGAACGGCGGTCCGGAGGGCCCTCCCATGCATCCGGCGGACCCAATCTGGATATATCGAGGATGTGATGGGCACCCGTGCTGGAAACCATCCTGGACAACATAGTCCCACTGATCTACCTGAGCGACCTGGTGCTCCTGGTCTCGATGCTGTTCCTCGAGCGCGGAGACCCGTCCAAGACCCTTCTCTGGGTGGTCATCCTCCTGGTCATACCGGTCTTCGGATTCGTCCTGTACCTGTTCTTCGGCCAGACGTTCTACGCCAAGCACGCCTTCAGATCGGTGGAGAGGTCGGGAATACCGCCGGAGTACGTGAGCGGATCTCCCTCCGGTGTCCCGGAGGGATGTGCGGGATTGGACGATGCCCTCTACCGCGCGGGCGCGGGCATCGTCACCTCCGACAACGACGTCCGCCTCTTCACCGACGGGAACGAGAAGTTCGACTCCCTTAAGGAGGACATCCGCAACGCCAGGAGGTTCGTGCACCTGGAATATTACATAATACGCAAGGACCCCCTCGGCGACGAGATCGTGTCCCTCCTGGCACAGAAGGCCGCGGAGGGCGTGGAGGTCAGACTGATGGTGGACGCCCTGGGGTTCAACACCGGCGCATCGGGCAAGAGGGCCCTGAGGGAGGCGGGAGGGAAGGTCGCGGTGTTCCACTCCGCGGCGGTCTGCCTTCTGAGCCCCAAGAAGAACAACAGGAACCACAGGAAGATCGCCGTCATAGACGGGGGGATCTCGTACATAGGCGGCTTCAACATAGGCGAGGAGTACCTAGGGAAGGGGGAGTTCGGACACTGGAGGGACACGGCCGTCCGCATCGAGGGGTCCGCGACCAATGCCCTGAGCTTCAGGTTCTCGTCCGACTGGAAGTATGCGTGCAAGGAGGACCTGACGGCGGACCCCAAATACTATGCGAAGGCGTGCGGGATGGGAAACACGCCCGTGCAGGCCGTCATGGGCGGGCCCGACGTCGGGAGGGACAACCCCATCGCCTTCCAGTACCTGATGATGGTCGAGAACGCCGAGAGGACCCTGTACATCCACACGCCGTACTTCGATCCCAACCAGGCCTGCCTCATGGCCCTCAGAGCGGCGGCCATGAGGGGCGTGGACGTGAGGGTGATCATCCCGGACGTCGGCGACCACCCGTTCGTGTACTGGTCCAACAGGAAGTACGCCTACGAGGTCATGCGTAGCGGCGTGAGGGTCTACGAGTACCATGACGGGTTCGTCCACTCCAAATCCGTCGTGGCCGACGGGAGGCTGTGCTCCGTGGGCTCCGCGAACTTCGACGACCGCAGCATGTCGCTGAACTTCGAGGGCAACGCAATGATCTACTCCGAGGAGCTCGGGGCGGAGATGGACGCGGCGTTCCTGAGGGACCTCGAGAGATGCACCGAGTACACGATAGGGATGTACGATTCGCGCACCCTGCTGCAGAGGGTGAGCACCTCGGTCTCGTGGATGCTCTCCGGACAGCTGTGATGCCCGCGCCGGGATGACCGACCGCTCCGAGAGGCGGAAAGACCGCCACGACTATGACTGCGACTCCGGTGGCGTTCTCTTTTATTGCATATCACATGGTGAATCGTGCCGAGTCTTTGCTAACTATACACGCCAATCTTGCAGATCCGAGGAAATGTCAGGCCTCCCCGACCTGCATAGAAACGGACAGGGGTCGAGTGTCGTTCGCCGAAAGACTGGAACTCACCGTCCATCTGTCGGAGAAATCCTTTGTGAGAGTCACCCCTGCCCGGTCCCCGACATCTCGCGTCCCGACAGGAAGGGATGCGGATTCATTCGCTCCCCTACAGGTGGCATCGTGTACTCCGCATGTCCCGACGGTCCCGAGCACCACTGCAAGGGCAAGCGCAGGCATTGCTGGAGCCTCAGATGTCCGAAGTGCATGAACGACACCGCTCTCAAGAGGGGCGTCCAGATAGAGAAGCAGCTCCTTTCGTACATAGTCCTCAGCGAGAAGAAAGGGATTCACGTGGGTGACATCGACCACTGGGTGGTCTCACCTCCGCAGAAACTGATCAAGAGGCTCTGCCAGACCAAGCCCGAGTTCGACGACCTCTGCAGGCATGTCGACGACTCCATGGTCGCGTTCGGTGCCACAGCCGGAGTCACGATATTCCATCCCTGGCGTCAGAAAGAATCGGAGTGGGAGTTCTCCCCGCACTTCCACATCCTCTGCTACGGCCGCATCGACACCACAGCATTCAGGAAATCCAATCCCGGTTGGCTCATCAAGAAGGTCCACGCCCGCGAGAGGATCAGGAGCATCAGGCACACCGCCGCCTACCTCACGACGCACATGGGCCTCGGCATGGCCGAGAAGGACCCCGACGACATCGACTGGGACCTGAAGGTCCTCGACATGCTCGTCCCCGGACTCCAGTCCCCAGGTGCATCCTACACTGAGAAGGATTACAACGAGAACGGGCGAAGGCAAGGGAAGGATGGTCGGGGACCTCTCCGGGGTCGACTGGGAGCAGTGGACCATGAGAGCCCTCGCGGTGGAATTCAGGATCAGGTACTGGGGCGGTGTGTCTAAGAGGAACATCCGCACCCTCGGAATCTACCGTCAGTACAAGATCCGCGTCTGCAGGGAATGCCACAGGATCCTCAGGACCTTCGACGGATACCACGACTGCACCGGCTCGTACATCAGATACATCAGAGACGATCCTGTCGTGGTCTTCGCGGAGGACTTCGATCTCGTCAGGAACATCTTCCAATCGTTCAAGTCCAGGCTCAGAGACGAGCACCTGACGATAGTGGACTTCTCCAGGATGTGCCCGCTGACCCTGTGCACCCTCGACCTCGGACTCCCGATGGACGACGACCTGGTCATGGCCGGACCCTTCGAGGAGCCAGACGAATACTTCCTCAGGAGACAGAGGGAGGCATTTGGAAGAGAAACGGAGGCGATAGCATGAATCAGTCTTCTTCATGTCTGGACTCGAGCACCTCGATGATCTCCAGGCATGCCTCTCTAAGCGCAGGGACCCTTTCGGTAATCGTCTTCCACTGCAGTTCCGGGATCACGTTGTGATACTGGTGCGCGAACATGTCGCGCATGCCGGCGATCTTGCTCCAGGTCACCTCGCCGAACTCATCCCTGAGTTCCGGCGAGAGCCTCTTGACGAGCTCTCCGATCTGCAGGATGGAGAACGCGGTGGAGGTCTGGTACACCTTGTTGTCCAAGAAGTCCTCCTCGTCCGAGCCGAACATCTCGACGATCTCGTTCACATGTCACAGTACTTCACGATGTCACGGAGGATTCCGATGTCACGCCTCATAGAGCAGCCTCCTGTCCCTGAGGACCTCCCTGCTGAAGTCATCACGGAGGGATTCCTGACATACGAGATCGATTTCGACACCGAGGGCATCCCTCAGATCGGCGAAGAACC